>NZ_AAOF01000035.1 GCF_000153205.1 Nitrococcus mobilis Nb-231 | reverse complement strand
GTCGCGTGCTGCGCGTGCTCCCACTCGACCGCGTCGCGAACGCGCTGCCCACGTCGTCCGACACGCTGCCCGACGGGTGGCTCGACGTGCGCCTTGCGAAGACGCGCCAGCCCTCCCCGATCCACGCCGACGGCACCTGGCGCGTGCTTGCGGTCGACGGCGTGCAGATGCTGGACGGGCGCGGACAGCTGACGCTCGAGGTCGTGGACGGCGTGTTGCTGCTCGACGGCCGCCCCACCAACGCGGGGCCGCTCGAGGTCCGCCCCGAGCCCGACGCGCTGCTGTCGTACGGCGGCTCGCGCTATCGCGGCGTGCTGCGCTTGTCGGTGGACGACGGGCGCGCCGTGGTCGTCAACCGGCTGCCGCTCGAGGCGTACCTGCGCGGCGTGGTCCCGTCCGAGATGCCGGCGCGCTTCCCCGCCGCGGCGCTCGAGGCCCAGGCGGTCGCGGCGCGCACCTACGCGCTGTACGAGTCGGACACGCGCGGGCTGCTGGCCGACGATCGCAGCCAGGTCTACGGCGGCTACGACGCCGAGTCGGTCTGGTCCGACGCCGCCGTCGAGGCCACGACCGGCCGCGTCCTGCTCAGCCATGGCCACCCCATCCCGGCCTGGTACCACAGCACCTGCGGCGGGCGCACGCGCCCCGCGACGGACGTGTTCCCGTCCGCGCCCGACGACATCCTGCACGTCGCCGTCGAGTGCCCCGACTGCGAGGGCGCGCCGATGTTCTCGTGGACGCGTCGCTTCCTGACGAGCGCCGTGTGCGAGGCCGCGTCGCTGCCGATCGGCCGCGTGCACCGCGTGGGTGTCGACCGCGACGACGGCGGCCGGGCGCGCCTGGTGCACGTCACCGCCGGCAACGAGACGAACACCGTCACCGCGGACCGCTTCCGCACGCGCCTCTCGTCGGGCCTGCCGCTCAAGAGCCAGATGCTCTCGACGTTCTGGGACGCGCTGCCGAGCATCCGCTCCGACGGCATCGAGGTGCGCGGCTTCGGTTGGGGGCACGGCGTCGGCCTCTGCCAATGGGGCGCGCGCGGCTTCGCCAAGCGCGGCGCGACGGCCGACGAGATCCTCGCGCGCTACTACCCGGGCGCCACGCTGGGGCCTTCGCCATGACGCGCGCCGCCTTCACATGCACCGCACGCTCGGGAGCGGCCCGGGCCGGCGAACTGACCGTGCGCGGGCGCACGCTGCAGACTCCGGCGTTCCTGCCCGTCGGCACCTACGGCGCCGTGAAGGGCCTGCACCCGGGCACGATCCGCGACCACGGCGCCGGCATGATCCTGGCCAACGCCTGCCACCTGCACGACCGCCCGGGCGCCGACGTGGTCGCGTCGCTAGGCGGCCTCCACGCCTTCATGGGTTGGGACGGGCTGATCCTCACCGACAGCGGCGGCTTCCAGGTGTTCTCGATGATGGACATCGCGAGCCTGGACGAGGACGGCGTCACCTTCCGCTCGCCGATCAACGGCCGCCCGCTCCGCCTCGGACCCGACGAGGTCGTGGACGTGCAGCTCGCGCTCGACAGCGACATCGCCATGGTGTTCGACCACTGCCCGGCGCTGCCCGCCCCGCGCCG
>NZ_AAOF01000036.1 GCF_000153205.1 Nitrococcus mobilis Nb-231 | reverse complement strand
GCGGCTTTCCTCAGTAGATTTCAGCCAAGGTGAAGGTGAATGCACTTTTTGTTATCAGTGTGCAGATGCTTGTCCTGAACCGTTGTTCCTTCCGCAATTAGAATCGCCATGGGACATCATTGCAACGATTAATGAAAGTTGTATGGCATCTAAAAATATTGAGTGCAGAAGCTGCGGCGATATGTGTGAGTCCCAAGCGATAAAATTTCAATTACAGGTTGGAAAAGTCGCGATGCCAACTATTACAGAGGAAGACTGTACAGGGTGCGGAGCTTGTCTATCGGGATGCCCTGTATCAGCTATAACAATCAATCGTGTGTAGTGGTCAACTAAAATTGGCCACGGTTTTAGAGTTTTCCCAATATAATCGTTCTGATTCGTTGGGAGTTAGGCCGCCATTATATTGATGCGGCCTGAGTTGACAGTAATACCCGATAATGTAGCGGATGATCTCTTGTTGAGCTTCAGCAAAACTACGATAACCCACTGTTGGCACCCATTCGGTCTTTAAGCTTCTAAAGAAACGCTCCATTGGTGCATTATCCCAGCAATTTCCTCGGCGAGATAAACTCTGTTTTATCTTAAAACGCCACAGTAATTGACGGTACTTTCGACTTGTATAGTGGCTACCTTGATCGCTGTGGAACATGACGCCTTTCGGCTTACCACGCGACTCATAAGCCATTGAAAGAGCTTTGCCTGTCAGACTGGAATCAGGTGATAAAGACATCGACCAACCAATCACTTTGCGGGCAAAAAGATCAATAACAACGGCTAAATACATCCAGCGATTTCCTGTCCAAATATACGTAACATCACCAACCCAAACTTCATTTGGGGCGGTAACAGCAAACTGTCGGCCCAAGTGATTTGGAACCTCAACATGTTCTTGAGAAGCCTTTCTGTATCGATGCTTTGGCTGTTGGCAACTGACTAAACCAAGCTCTCTCATGAGTTTTGTTGCTCGGTATCGGCTCAGTTTTAAACCCTGATTTGTGACTATATCTGCAATAGTCCTCGCTCCCGCAGAGGCGTTGCTTGCTGCGTGGGCCTCACTAACTAAGCTGCGAAGTTTGACTGTTTCCGCCCTAATCGCTGTTGGACGCTTTAGCCAATAGTTATAACTACTTCGATGAACATTGAAGACTTCGCATAATGTTTTTACGCTATAGCTCTGCTTGAGTTTCTTGATCATCAAGAATTGTTCAGTGAGTCCGACATCAACAGAGCCGTGGCTTTTTTTAATATTTCATTATGCTCTTCAAGACGAGCTAACTTCTTTTTTAATTCCCGAATTTCTATTTGCTCAGGGGTCATAGGCGAAGCTTTTGGCGTTTTGCCTTGTCGTTCTTGTTTAAGCTGACGAACCCATTTATCCATCGTGGATTTACCCACATTCATGGCTTGGGCGGCTTCTGCCACTGAGTAATTTTGATCAATCACTAACTGTGAAGCCTCGAGCTTGAATTCTGCGCTGAATAGTCGTCTTGTACGATTTGTCATAGTGTCACCTGTTAACGTATGAAGTGATGATATCACCTCTAACTAAGTGACCAAATTCACTAT
>NZ_AAOF01000037.1 GCF_000153205.1 Nitrococcus mobilis Nb-231 | reverse complement strand
GGGTAAAGTGGCATCGCGTACTGGTATTTGCCCAAGAATGATGTTGGCAAGCAAGCTTTCTGTGGCAAAGCTCTTCGGGATAATGCTTTGCGGTGCTGGCTTTTGAACGATGTGATTGCTGTCTTCAGTTTGCTCGCACTGGCGGCAAGCATATTTAGGGCGAACATATTCCAGCACTTTGAGTACGGCTGGCGAAAACTCCAGCTTTTCACTGCTGTCTTCACCGATTTTATGCAGGTCATGATTGCAGCATGCACACTGCTTTTCATGGTCGTCTAAATCAAGTTCGATAACTTCACGAGGTAAGGTCTTTGGAAGAGGCTTACGCTTACCGCGTTTCTTCGTTGTGGTTGTGGTGGTCGTCGTAACCTCAACCTCTTCTTCCTTAGCGGCTTCACATTCCGCTTCGTTGAAGAGGTCACCTTGAGATTCATCGTAGGGCTTTAACGCCTCCGAGCGTTTTGCGAACTGGCGGTCGAAAGCCAGTTTGAGTTGCTCAAGCAGAGATTGACGCTCTTGTTTCCACTGAGATTCGCTGTGTTTTTGCAACGCCAACAACTCTTTCACCATCGCTTGTAGCTCGGCAACATCTTGGCTTTCTGGGTTGATATTTGGCGTCTTTTTCATGGCATTTATTATACTAAAGTCATGCCGTTAACGCTTGGTGGATATAGCTTTATTATCGATTAAGTCATTGTAAAATCGTTTATTTGAACGGGTTTATGGCCGATAATCGTGAAGCCAGAAAGCAGTCTATCAAGCTCGCATTGAGTCAGGGTAAACACGTCATTTTTCTCTTTTGACGGCCATTTATACTTGGCTTTTTCAAGGCGTTTATACCAAAGTGCAAAGCCTGTTTTATCCCAGTACAACACTTTGATTTTGTCGCGCTGTTTATTGGTAAACAGGAATAGTGCGCCGCTTCCCAAGGGTAAATCGGTGTCACTTTCGATAATCGCCGCGAGGCCATTGATGGACTTTCTAAAATCGACACTCTCACGATACAGATAAATATCTGGTGCACTTAGCATATGTTTCATGACAAGGCTCCAATGAGTTCTGCCAGGTAGGCAGCGGGCGTGCCTTGAGGAATACTCAGCTCAACGTCGTTGACAAAAAGTGTCATATTCGCGGTAGGTATTTGCGTCATATGGTAACGTGTTGTCTGCTCTACAACGTTTGCTTTGACGAAGCCGTTAGTCTGTGGTGTTTGAAGGTGTGTTAACTGTTGGCGTTTGGCATGAAACGTGGAAAGACTTAATCCGTGATGTTCACAAAAAGCACGTTGAGTGAGTTGGCTGGATTCATAGCACTCAAACAAAGTCTGCCATTCTTGATTGGTACGTCGTGTTGCCATTTTAAATCTCCTTTGGATTGGAGATTTGATCTTATTCTTCGAGTAAAGTGATTAGAATGCGGTGTTTATGGCACGCTTACATTCTTACTAATTTAAAATTACGC
>NZ_AAOF01000039.1 GCF_000153205.1 Nitrococcus mobilis Nb-231 | reverse complement strand
GCGTTCCGCTCACGGGACAGCCGCTCCAGCCGCGCCTCGGTGGAATCGATATCCGGCAGATCCTCGTCGGCGCCGATCCCAGCCTTCTCCAGGATCTGATCCGGCAGGCATTCCAGCCGCTCGGAGATCCGCTCGCGCAGCGCGGTGAGCCCCTGATTCACCCGGGCAAGCTCGGACTCGGCCCGGACCCTGGCCTCGCGCGCGGCGGCCACCACCCGGTCGGCTTCCCGCGAGGCGTGGTCGGCCTGGCCCAGGACAACCTCGGCGGAGGCCAGCGCGTCGGCGGCGGTCTTGCGTTTGACTTCCGCTTCCTCGATGGCGCCCACAAGCTTGCCGCGTTGCTCGGCGATTTCGGCGGGACGCGCCGCGAGACGTTGCAACTCCGCCGTTTCGGCGCCCTGGCGTTCCTCCAGTTCGATCATCCGGGACTTGGCCCGCTCCACCCGGTCGGACCAGGTTGTTTGCTCGGCCTGGATCGCGGCAAGGCGGCTGCCCCGGCCCTGGGCCTCGCGGACCAGACGATCATGCTCGGCCCGGGCGTCGACCAGCGCCGTGCGTCGCTCCGCCAGCACCCGGCGATGGCCGGCGCTCTCGGCCCGCAAGGCCTCGACATCGCCAAGCTCGGCCAGTTCGGCTTCCGCCTGTTGCCGTTGCTCCACGGCTTCGGCCTGATCGGTCGCGATCCTGAGCTTGTTCTCCTGGATCGCGGCGAGTTTGGTCTCCAATTCCGCGAGCCGACCCCGCATGGCGCCCAGTTGCTTACGCGCGGTGTCCAGCTCGCCCATGGCCGTCCGCTGATCGGCGCGGTGGCGTTTCTCGCGCTCCCCAATCTCGGTTAGCGCCGTCTGCTCGACCTCGACGCGTTTCCGGGAAGCGGTGTGATCGCCGGATTTCCCGGCCAGCGCCGCTTCGATCTCGGCCAGGCGGTTGCGTTGACGCATCCTGACCGCCGCCGCGCTCGGTGCCTCGACGGTGATCACGAAGCCGTCCCAGCGCCACAGACCGCCCTCGCGGGTGGTCAGCCGTTGTCCCTGTGACAAGCTTGATTGCAGCCGGGCGGCGGTCGCGGGATCGTCGGCAACGCCGATTTGCGACAGTCGGCGGGTCAACTCGGCCGGGCCCTGGACCACCTGGCTCAACGGCATCGCGCCATCCGGCAATGCCGCGGAGCCCGCCCCGGGCGCGGCGGCCCGATCGGTCCAATACCGCGGCTCTCCGTCGCCGGCGCGGCTATCGACAGACGCGGTCAGATCCTCGCCCAGCGCGGCGCCCAGCGCGTTCTCGTAGCCGGCCTCGACCTTGATCAGGTCCAGCACCGGGGCCAGCCCCGCCGGCGCGTCGGCCAACAGCATGTCGCGCAGCGCTCCGGCCTCGGCCTCAAGCTGGCGACAACG
>NZ_AAOF01000040.1 GCF_000153205.1 Nitrococcus mobilis Nb-231 | reverse complement strand
TTCGGTCACAGTAAAAAAGTAAAACTACTTTCTTAATTAATCAGTTGCTCACTTGTACTTAAGCGTTAGTGATTAGCGTCCCTTCTTGCTCACCCATCACGACGCGACGAAGTGCGCCTGGCTTATTCATGTTAAAGACACGAATTGGCATATTATGGTCACGAGCAAGTGTAAAGGCAGCTAAGTCCATTACCTTTAGTTCTTTTTCAAGCACATCTTGGTAACTTAGTTTATCACAAAGTACTGCATCTGGGTTCTTAACTGGATCGTCTGTGTAAACACCGTCCACTTTGGTCGCTTTTAACACAACATCAGCTTCAATTTCGATACCGCGCAGACATGCCGCAGAATCTGTTGTGAAGAATGGGTTACCAGTACCTGCAGAGAAAATCACTACACGGCCCTGGCGTAACTGGCTAATTGCATCAGCCCAGTTGTAATTATCACAAACACCATTGAGAGGAATAGCAGACATCACTCGAGCGTTCACATAGGCACGATGCAAAGAATCACGCATTGCTAAGCCATTCATTACAGTTGCTAGCATACCCATGTGGTCGCCCACAACTCGGTTCATACCTGCTTCTGCAAGGCCAGCACCACGGAATAAGTTACCACCACCAATAACTAGGCCTACTTGAACACCCAGTTCAACGAGTTCTTTGATTTCTTGAGCCATACGGTCAAGAACTTGTGCATCAATGCCGAAACCTTCTTCGCCTTGTAGTGCTTCACCACTTAGCTTAAGCAAAATTCGTTGATAAGTTGGTTTTGGGTTTGTGGTCATGTGTTTTACCTTCCAGGCTAACTTGAGATATGGAGTTGTAAAAAGACCGCAGCCTTGGCTACGGTCTTTGGCATTCTTATAAAGAAGGATTAACCCTTCTGAACAGCTGCTACTTCTTCTGCAAAGCTCATTTCTTGAGCTTTCTCGATACCTTCACCAACTTCTAGACGAATGAAGTTAGTTACTGTAGCACCAGTTTCTTTTAGTACTTCACCAACAGTTTTCTTTGGTTCCATGATGAAAGCTTGACCAGTTAGAGAAACTTCGCCAGTGAACTTCTTCATGCGGCCTTCAACCATCTTCTCAGCGATAGCTTGTGGCTTGCCTTCGTTCATAGCGATTTCAACTTGAACTTCACGCTCTTTAGCAACAACTTCAGCAGGAACGTCAGATGGGTTCACGTACTCAGGCTTAGATGCAGCAACGT
>NZ_AAOF01000041.1 GCF_000153205.1 Nitrococcus mobilis Nb-231 | reverse complement strand
GCCTCTGATATTCCAGACGTTTGCAATCAGGCACCTTAGCTGCCGCAAAAAGCACCACTTACAACTGATAACAAAGGTAGAAGAATATTCATTAGTTGCATATGTAGAAGGGTTTTGACCTTGTGATCAGCTTCAACGTTGGGGCCAGTGCCGCCTGCTTGCTGTCTTGACCAGATCGGCTGCTCAATTCTCCGCAACCAGTCAAGGTTCTCCGTCGGTCGTTTTCCTAGCGTTCATCCCCGACTCACCCGATGCCCCCCTCTATCTGAAACACGACGCCAAAAAGTTCGCAATGATAAAGACGGCTTTCATTCATTTTTGCTGTTGCGATGCTGTTAACCACGCATTCTTTGTCAATTTGCTATTCGCTTGCGCGGCAAATTGGTTAGTAGTGGGCATCGCTTAGTTGTATAAACCTTCCGTCTTTACAGGGGGCTAAAGCCCTCATTGCGTACTTCAAGCCACGAGCAAGAGCTCGCGGTTTGGAGATCGTGTTATCAGGAGGGGAGCAACGGGTGAGCCGTTGCTGTACTTGGAAAACTACTAGGAGAACATGACATGGTTACGAAGAATATCACATCCAATCTGATCAAGAGCAAGCAGTCTGCACTGGCTTACGTTGAAGCCTCACACAAGGCCAAAACTGGTGAAGCAGCTAATGAATATTTTCTGTTATCAGTTGCAAGCGGCGCTTGTTACAACAGCAAAGGTGCGGTTGATTACAAACGTCGTCAAATTACAGAAGCATTGATTGACTATGAGGACAAGGAAGCCAGAGGTTTAGAACCTTCCTCCCACAAACTTGATGGTCTTGATGTAGAGCTAGACATTCTGATGGAGATGCACGAAATTGATCTTAATGTTCACGAATCAATCAACGGCACGAAATGGGAACCGCGCGATAAGAAGCGCCGCTCAGCTCAGCTTAGTGACGAGAAGAAAGCATACTTCAAGAAAAAGTACGGCTAATCAGCCACAGTGGGAGGGCTTCGGTCCTCCTTAACTCTTGCTCACGTTAGGAGAAACGTATGGACAACAAACACCTGTTGGACGCAGTGATCAGCGGCATCGCGCTTGTCGTGTTTGTCGTTGGCACTATCGCGGTGCTATACGGAGCTGGCTTGCTGGCTGAAACGAAA
>NZ_AAOF01000042.1 GCF_000153205.1 Nitrococcus mobilis Nb-231 | reverse complement strand
TCACCTTGTGCTTGCATATTTGCTAACATACGCTCAACAGAGCCACCAGGCACAAAGCGAGTAATAGCAAAAATTAAAACCGTAATACCAAGAAAAGTAGGGATCACAAGCGCCATTCGGCGTAAAAAATACGAAAAAATGTCTTAACTGACTCCCTGTTAATTCATACTGGTGATAATATACCCAACGATACTAATTTACATTTTAGTAACTTAGTAACTTAGTAACTTAGTAACTTAGTAACTTAGTAACTTCACATTTAATGCGCTGGTTCATCCTGAACAAGCAACACCACTCACCAAACAGCATATCTCAATATAAATATTCAACTTAGATGCAATTACTTAAGGATAGACTCAACTCAGCGGCATATTCCTGATCAATTAAAGTGGCTACATTTACTTGCTGATCTGCAATTTGATGAAATTGAGCAATATACCAATCACCACTCTCATTTTGTTCATTCGCACTAGTACTAAACGAGCTCACAACACTTATTGAAATTACAACCGTTTTTATAGCATTGATAAGTACACGCCATATCATGAATAAATCCCTCTAAAAAGTATTGATAAATCTATCCATTCTATTATCTGCAGAAATTGTACCAATCTTAATAATGTGATTATTTCTGATATTTATCCAAAAAACGGGCTTAGTTAGTCTATTTACTAAGCTAAATAGTTAACATTTCGTTAAAACTACCACTTATAGAAACAAAAAAGGCCGTTTAATAACGACCTTTATGTAAGCACTCATTTCTATTGAGTCATTAACCATTCTGGAACATCAGCAATACTGTCTAACACCACGTTTGCTAACGCTTCACCTTCATCAGTGACTGGCTTACCTGTCCTTACAAGTACTTTTAAAGCAACGTCAGCAGCAATAGCTGCTTTCATGTCATCCGCTTTATCACCAATCATCACAGACTGTGACATATCGATTTTCAAAAAGTCGCGTGCTGAAATAAACATACCTGGTTTTGGTTTACGGCAATCACAATCTTGCAAGTAATCACCTTGCCCTTTTGATGCATGGTGTGGGCAGTAATAAATACCATCAAATTCAACGCCATTATCAACAAAATTCCAGTCCATCCACTCTGTT
>NZ_AAOF01000043.1 GCF_000153205.1 Nitrococcus mobilis Nb-231 | reverse complement strand
CCGACCTATGCCGCCGGGTTCATGACATTCGGCTGGGGGTGTCACAGCAGCGAACCGCGACAGACTCCGCTAAACGAAATCGAGCGGCGCCTGGCACCGCTCGACCTCAAGACAAAATATTATACAGCCGCCGCACATGTCGCGAGTTTTGCGCTACCTGGCTATATCGAAGCGCTTAAAAAATAGAAGCACCTCCGGGAGGGGAAGCAGGTCGGCTGGGTCACAAATTCAGATCTAACCCCACAGCTCTTTGCTGGCGATCTTCGCACCTTCAACCATTGCCGCGAACTTAGCCCACACGATTGTTGGGTGTACTTCGGGTTCGGCCATCGCCTGTGTCCCGAAGCCACAATCGCCACCAGCCATCACGTTTTCTTTGCCAACAACAGAGGCGTAGCGCAACAGACGTTCGGCAACCAGTTCGGGATGTTCAACCAGCAAGGATGAATGTGTGATAACGCCAGGAATCACAGTCTTACCTTCTGCAAGATCGATATCTTCCCACAACTTCCACTCATGTTCATGACGTGGGTTCGCCGCCTCGAATGATACCGCATCGGCATTAATCTTGAGGATGATATCGATGAAGTCTTTCATCTCCATATCATGGACACGCGGCCCCATATTGATACCGTAACAGGTGTGGTAACGCACCCGGTCCGACGGGATACCCTTTAGGGCATGGTTGATGCCTTCAACCTGCTTCTCAGCCCAGGCGCGGCATTCATCGACCGATTTATCAGGATTCTTGACGTAGTAATTGATCAAGCGCGGATCATCGATTTGCAGCAAAAAGCCGGCGTCGGTGATCGCCTTGTATTCGACATTCATGGCCTCCGCGATGGCAAACAGGAAGGCTTCGTCATCTTCATAATGATCATTGAGAACATTACCTGCGATATCACAGGGTGAAATTGCAGGCACGAAGGCCTCCGCAACATTATTCGCCTTCACAGCTTTCGTAAGATTGTCGAGATCGCGTTCGAGCAGCGCATTGCCTTTGTAGGTGAGCTTTTCTGTACAGGCCATTTGCGCATTACTCGGATTGGAGCCCCGCC
>NZ_CH672427.1:2906595-3613155 GCF_000153205.1 Nitrococcus mobilis Nb-231 | reverse complement strand
TTGTTGCGATGAAGAAGCCCTAACAAGGCGCTCAACGCGGACCCGCCTACGTCGGCGGCAAATTTGAGTGTTGTGGTTTCGTTAACCGACATCGTGGCGTTGAGTTTGGTGCCCTTAGCCTGGCGGTCCGGTTAGCTTTGTCGTTAGCTGGCAGCAGAGCGTTTCGCGTCTTCTTGAGTCTATCTTGCTTGCTATCCGTGTACATTTGTGCATATACTGCTTCTTGTGCGATTCGAATGGGACAAAACCAAAGCTGCGTCAAACGCCAAAAAGCATGGCGTTAGATTCTCCGAGGCGATCGTCGCACTGGAGGATGAGGCTGCCGTCACCATTGAGGATCCTGACTCCCAAGGTGAGGAACGCTTCATCTCTATCGGAACTGACGATCGAGCCCGGGTGCTGGTAACCGTGTTCGCCTGCCGCGATGACGCGATTCGTATCATCTCGTCGCGCCAGGCCTCGAAGAAAGAGCGTAGGCTCTACGAGGAACAA
Organism: Nitrococcus mobilis Nb-231; assembly: GCF_000153205.1. GTDB lineage: Bacteria > Pseudomonadota > Gammaproteobacteria > Nitrococcales > Nitrococcaceae > Nitrococcus > Nitrococcus mobilis. The sequence continues at coordinate 3,612,663 of NZ_CH672427.1, read as the reverse complement.
CCGTGAGAAAAGAGTACGACTTCAGTAAGGGAAAGCGTGGTCCCGTGGTCGCCGCCCAAGGAAAGACTCGGATCACGATCCGACTAGATGACGATGTGGTCGAGTGGTTCAAACATAAAGTCGAGGAGGCCGGCGGAGGCAACTATCAGAGCCTTATTAATCGGGCACTTCGTAACCACATCGAGCATGAGCAAGAACCCCTTGAGGAAACACTCCGCCGGGTGGTCCGAGAGGAGCTCCGCAGTGCCAGCTAATCGGGTAAGGACTGACGTTTAATCAGCCCTCCCCACGCCACCCGGCATGCGGGTCCGCACCGGGCGGTTCAGGAAACAGCCGCCCATGTGATAAAAAGGGACGGATTTATGTTTCTGCACGTCCTGCCCAAAGGCTTCATGCGCATCCGCCACTACGGCTTTCTCGCCAACCGCTGCCGAGACGCGAAGCTCGCACGCATCGGTGCGTGCCTGAGCCGCTCGGCGCCGAGCGAGGAGATAACCAGCGAGGCGTGCACAAACGCCGCCGATACGGCGGTAGTCTGCCCGTGCCCGGCCTGCCAGGACGGCGTGCTGCGCCCCGGGCCGTTGCTGGCGCCGTCACGATGGGAGAGCGGATGATGCCAGCCGCGTGAGTTGAGACGATGCTACCGGCGCCCCGCTGACAGGTCCCGCGGGGACATGGGCTTGCTGTTGCGTCCCGAACACCGAAATCGCCCTGGAGAGCCCCATGAATCCGCCACATTCGCCGACATGAGCTCCCGTTCTCGACCACCTGCCGGGGTGATTCGGGACGCCGACACCCCTGACGGGCGCCGTAACACCCCCCGACGCTTTCGACACCCCGAGCACCAAACCATACAATCCCCTTAGAACAAGGGCCTCGGCGCACTGCCGGGCGGCTTAGTCCAACAGACATTTATCCGCCATGCTCTGCACGACGGATAAATGCTTAGAAGTTGGGCGACTGAAGCGGCGGCATATCCGAGCGCCATGCTAAGCCAAATGGCCGGAAATATTGATGCGCAACTAATATGCGCATATAGTGTGAGCGCATCTCGCTGAACGAGGAATCGCCATGCAGGCCTCAAAATCCATCAAAGCCACCCGGAAACCTACGAATCTTTCGCTTGATAGCGCCCTGCTTAAAGAAGCGAAAGCCCTGGGTATCAATGTCTCCCGGTCCGCTGAGGCTGGTATCTCTGAAGCTGTGAAGCGACACAAACGGCAAAGATGGCTGAAAGAGAATGAGGGCGCATTGGCAAGTTCAAACGCATACGTCGAAGCTAATGGTCTGCCATTAGCCCAGTATCGCCAGTTCTAATGGCTCGATTCGAAATATTCCAAAATGAGAGTGGCTCGGGCTATTTGCTGGATGTTCAGTCAGATCTACTAAGCGGATTGAATACACGGGTCGTAGTACCGTTGTTGCCACAGTCTTCGGCACCATCTCCCGCTGATCGGCTAAACCCTTTGTTTGAGGTGGAGGGTGAAAAGGTAATAATGGCAACTCAGTTCATGGCGGCGGTGCCAGCAGCCGAATTGCGGTCCGGAATTGGAAGCCTAGCCGAAGAACAACATGAAATATCAACAGCTTTAGACATGTTGTTTTTCGGGTTTTAATGAAAATGCCATACCGCTCATTGGTCATCCCGGTCTGCGTCGCCAGCGTCCTCGACAGGTGCCATAGCCCTTGGAGCTGAGCGCCGTGAGGATCGCATGGCGTTTGCCCGTACCCAGCGCCAGCAGATGGCGCACCTTCGTGCGCGTCTTGCGCCACTGCTTCCAGTAACACATCCGCACCCGGCGTCGCAGCCACGCCTCGAGTTCTGGGATCGGGCGGTAGTAGTCCGAGATGCCGAAATAGTCCATTCAGCCTCTCACGCACTGGGCGAGCCTGAAGAGCCGGTAGGCCATACGCCGCACGGTGTGCCTGAAATCCTCGAAGGCTTGCTCCGGCCAGCGCAGCTTTGCTCCCCGGAAGGTAAGCACGCGCAACGGCAAATAACTGTGAATCGATGGAATCAATGAGGTCGGGCTCGATTGATTGCAATTGATTCGCGCTACAGCCACCGCATAGCCATCAGCAACGCCCGCCTCCTTGGCATTGAGGACGAGTCGGCGGTCTTTCGCTACACCGACTACACCGACGGCCGCCGCGTCAAGGTCATGCGCCTGGCCGGCGTGGAGTTCGTGCGCCGCTTCCTGCTGCATGTGTTGCCCAAGAGATTCATGCGCATCCGCCACTACGGCTTTCTCGCCAACCGCTGCCGAGACGCGAAACTCGCACGCATCGGTGCGTGCCTGAGCCGCTCGGCGCCGAGCGAGGAGATAACCAGCGAGGCGTGCACAAACGCCACACCCGCTGTTCAATAGCATCACACGGAACCTGAAAGCCAAATGCGCTCCAAAGTATTTGGCGATCTCCCGGTAGCTGCAACGGCCGGTGGCATAGGCGGCAACCATCGCAGCGTTGCGAGCCGTATATTTTAAGTACGCCCCCTATTTACGCTTCGCCACGATAGCCTCAGCTAGCCAGTGACGTGCCGCCCCGACGCCAGCGGGCGGATCTCACGCTCGATCTCCCGACCACCCCGCGCCCGGGCCGCCTCGAGCTCGTGTTTATCCTGCAGGCGCATCCAGTACTCTGCACTGGTCCCGAAGAAGCGCGCCAAGCGAAGTGCCGTATCGGCCGTGATACCCCGGCGCCCCTGCACAATCTCGTTGATCCGCCGGGGTGGCACGTGAATCGCTTTCGCCAGCCGATACTGCGTAATCCTATACTCTTCGAGAAACTCCGCCAGGTGCTCTCCCGGATGAATGGGACCGATCATCTGCCCAGTCATGGCCCAACCCTCTCAGTGATAATCCACGATCTCAACGTTGTAGGCATGCCCGTCCCGCCAGTCGAAACAGATCCGCCACTGCTCGTTGATGCGGATGCTGTACTGGCCCGCCCGCTCGCCCCGCAAAACCTCCAGCCGGTGTGACGGCGGCACCCGCAGGTCCTCCACTGTAACCGCCGCATCGATGCGGTCCAGCCGCATCTTGGCACGCCGCTGAATCTCAACCGGCAACTTCCTGGACCACCGGCCTTCGGCCACCTTTTTCGTCTCTTTGTCGCGACAGCTCTTGAGCATGGATCATGATAACGCACACCGTTAATAACGATTAGCGTTACTAAGTCTCTGGGCGTGCCAACAAGCAAGCATGCCTTTCCCCCTCACCCGCCGCCCGGCGAGTGTAGGCTTCAACAAGGAAGCATCAAGTTCTGTCGGTACAACTATGAGGAGTGAACAGAGGTCGAGGAGTGTTTTGCTGCAAGTTGGACTTGTAACGCATCGGCCCACGGCGGACATCATCGACACCAAGCGGTCAACGATGAACCAATGGGGATCGGACTTGATTGATTGCAATTGATTCGCGCTACAGCCACCGCATCGCTATCAGCAACGCCCGCCTCCTTGGCATTGAGGACGAGTCGGCGGTCTTTCGCTACACTGACTACACCGACGGCCGCCGGGTCAAGATCATGCGCCTGGCCGGTGTGGAGTTCGTGCGCCGCTTCCTGCTGCATGTGTTGCCCAAGAGATTCATGCGCATCCGCCACTACGGCTTTCTCGCCAACCGCTGCCGAGACGCGAAACTCGCACGCATCGGTGCGTGCCTGAGCCGCTCGGCGCCGAGCGAGGAGATAACCAGCGAGGCGTGCACAAACGCCGCCAACACGGCAGTGGTCTGCCCGCGCCCGGCCTGCCACGCCGGCGTGCTGCGCACCGGGCCATTGCTGGCGCCGTCACAACGGGAGAGCGGATGATGCCAGCCGCGTGAGTTGAGACGATGCTACCGGCGCCCCGCTGACAGGCCCCGCGGGGATCTGGGCTTGCTGTTGCGTCCCGAACACCGAAATCGCCCCGGAGAGCCCCATGAATCCGCCACATTCGCCGACATGAGCCCCCGTTTTCGACCACCTACCGAGGTGATTCGGGACGCCGGCACCCCTGACGGGCGCCGTAACACCCCCGGCGCCTTCGACACCCCGAGCACCAAACCATCCAACCCCCTTAAAACAAGCGCCTCGACACAGCGCATGGCGGATTAGTCCAACAGACATTTATCCGCCATGCTCCGCACGACGGATAAATGCTTAGAAGTTATGTGTTTCGAGAACGAGGGCTATCGACCACAAGAGGACGCTATGGGTAAGCGGTCAAACGCCATTCGCTGCCCGGCGAGAGCAGCCGATACGTCACCAATACGAACAGCACCTGCTCCCAGCGCGTGCCTTTGCGGCTGCGGGGCAGACGATCACGCCAGAACCGTTCCAGCTCCAAGGCCTGCCACAGCTTCAGCGCCAGCCAGCATGAACCCCACTCGCGCGGGCGGCACAGGCGCACAATCGACTCGTCCGTAACGCCTTCGTCGAGGCGGTCTTTGGGAAACAGCGCCAGCGAACGCGGCTGCGCCGCGCGCTCGTCGAACACCTCAACCGACCTACGCCAGGCCCGCTCCTGCGAGGAATTAATCTCGCCCAGATACAGCAGGTGGCGTTGCTGCACCCGACCACCCGGCAAACGTCGCGTCTCAACGATCCTCCAATACCGGTGCACCTTGCCATCTTTCTTGCGGGTGGTCGCACGTAGAAACATGCCCCCTATTATCCGCATGCCCACAACAAAGAAAACAAGCAAGGTCTTCACTACCACGGGTTCGCGGGGCTTATCCACAGACCGTCTTTTAATTTTCAAAAAGATTTTTCTTCGGCGCCCGCAAAATCCGGGGCGAACCCGCTAAGTTGGGTTAGAAGGCACCCCAGCCCAAAGCACCGTGCCAGCCGAAAACTTGCATGTCGTATCCCTTGGGATACACTGCGCCTGTGAAGCAGATTAAAGCCACAGGTCAGTTCACGGCTTGGCTCGACCATCTGAAAGACATCAACGGTCGTGCCCGCATCCAGGCAAGAATTCAGCGCCTGGCCCTGGGCAATCCCGGCAAGCATCGTGATCTGAAGCTGGGCGTATCTGAACTGAAGATTGATGTAGGGCCGGGCTATCGGGTCTATTACACTCAGCAGCAAGATGTTCTCGTCATCCTGCTCTGTGGCGGAGACAAATCGAGCCAGACTAAAAACATCAAATTGGCCTATGAGTTGGCAAAGGGCTTGGAGGTCTGAAATGGCAACAAAACTTCATGACTATGATGTCTCGGAGCATCTCCGCACGCCGGAGGAAATGGCAGCCTACTTGGAGGCGTCAATTGCCGAAAGCGATGGAGACCCAGGCTTTGTAGCAAAGGCTCTGGGGGACATTGCTCGGGCCAAAGGTATGGCTGCCCTGGCTCGAGAGACCGGCCTGGGCCGGGAAAGTCTGTACAAAGCCTTGTCGGCTGAAGGAAATCCTCAGCTGGGCACGGTGCTAAAAGTGGCGAAGGCGCTAGGGTTGGAGTTTGGTGTTAAGCCTGCTGCCTGAAAAGCGATGCAACCCGAAAGAACCACCTCCTAACCCGAAAAATTCACAAAAAAGCGAGCCTCGTTTAACCCACTGATATAATGGGTGTTCCGCCAAAAACGCTTCGGAAGAAGCCAAACGAGGTCGCCCGTGTCGAATTCTACCCCAGAGCAACTGCGTTTTCCTGCCATCGATGGACTCACCGTGCGCGGCGCCTTCGACGGCGGGGCGCTGTCCTCGTAAGCGGTCAAACCGCCGGCATTATTGCCGATGCGATCGATATCGGATCGTAGGGGCTGGCTTGCGAAGTGGACTTTTCACCGTCGGGGGCAAGCTCAGCGACGCGGCTCGCCGGGTGGGTGCCCACGCGCTGGAGTACATCGACCAAGTAGGTGTAGGGGTCAACGTCCTGCAGCCGACAAGTGGCGACCAGGGGGTCGGGCCAGCGTAATCCTTTGATAAATCAGAGAACTGTGAAAAAATAACACTTGAATCACAGCTTAAACGGACCATTGTCCCATTTAAAACACTGTTCTAAGAAGGAACTCAATGCCACGCGCAAATCGTCACTGGCTCTCCGGCCATGTCTGGCACATTACCCACCGCTGCCATCGCCAGCAGTTTCTGCTCAAATTCGCACGGGACCACCGATTGTGGCGTTGCTGGTTGTTCGAAGCCCGCCAACGGTTCGGACTCTGCGTCCTGGATTTTATCGTCACATCCAACCACATTCAGTTGCTGGTACGGCAGGTGCCGTTCATCATCCGCGGGAATGGGAAGCCTCTGGCGATCGGGAAATCCAAAACCCACCCGCACGGTACCGCACCATTGATTACCCAGCCCTCATGGGTCTGTTGGGCATCCCCGGATCTTCAACGAATTCATCGAAGCTGAAGCAGCGACCCCCGGCCAATCTTTCGATAACTTTTTGAAATATATGTATATTGTATTTCTAGGTTTGCAAAAGCCCCAAAAAAATATGCTTCTAAATCAGCTTGTTAAGCGTTGACCGGGAATTGCTGAAGCTGGATTGAGGAAGCACTCAAGGCCGAGCAGTCCGTGCGTGATGAACGGTGGTCTCGGAGTCTCGCGATCGGCAGTGCCCTCATGCTGAAATCGCCCGAGCACAGTCATCAGACACCGTCAAAGCCAGGTGTGTTTAATCAGCAACTTTGTGCCCGCATAGAGTCGGGCACAAAGCCGTTCGCACCATAAGCCAGCTTGGCGTTACCAGGATCGACGGCGTCGCCAGCACACAGAAGCCGAACCCTTGATAGAACCGGACATTGGCTAGCTTGTCAGTCTCCAGATAAAGGCAAGTGCCAGCGGCCTCGGTACAGGCGTATTCCATCAGTTGGGTGCCGACGCCCTGATTTTGCCATCCGGGATCTACCGCTAATGGACCCAGGTGCCAGTGGGGTGTGGGCGGGTCATGCCTGAGCCAGGTATTAAGCCAGATAACTGTGCGCAGTGTGCCCGCAGGCGAGTTGCTGGTCAGCAATGCGGGTAGCAGGCTCAGCAGGTCACGCCAGGTTGGTTTGCAGCGGCCCGGCGGCAGCCTACCCAGTACGCCTATTAAGGTTCCGTCAGCGTATGCGCCCAGTAAGCCGTCTTTGCGCAAAATGTATGGCAGCAAGCCCGTGAAGAAGCGTTTAAGACGGCGTTGCCGCCGAGCTTGAGCGCCGCGAAATACCTGAAGGTGAATGGGGTTATCGCTCATCGCCTGGGCGCAGATGCCCGCAGCCATCACCAAATCGCCCTTGCTCAGGGGGCGAATATCAATCCTTGGTGTGCTCACCCGGTTAGTGCCCTTCATTTTATAAGAAGCTGTCTTGTTAAAATGCTACTATTTATCATATAAATAAATTATAAGTCTGTAACTTCTTATTAACCTCTGGCACAGAAGTGTCAAAAGGGGTTCCGGGGCTGGATATACTTCGCCGATCGTGGGTGCCTGCGAAGCATGAGCACGAGCGCTCCTCGTAAGCTTCCTCAGATCAGCGACTTTCCGCCGCAGGAGGTCGCCCCAGCGGGGGTGCTGCTGGAGAGCTGCCGTCGGCAACGGGCGGAGATCCAGGCGCTGCGCGATGAGATCGCCCGATTGAAGGGCGGCAACCCGAAGTCACCGATCAAAGCCTCGAAGCTGGAAAGCGCGGAACAAGATGCCGAGAGGCACAAGGACAAACGTCGAGGCAAGCACAAACGCAGCAAGACCCACCGCCTCGAGATCCACGATCTCATCGTGCTCGCGCCCGTGCCCGTGCCGGCGCCCCCTGCGGGCAGCCGGCTCAAGGGCTACGATGACGTTACCGTCCAGGATCTGCACATCGGCGCGCACAACACCCGCTATCGGCTCGAACGCTGGGTGGACACCATAGGGCGAGTTGCTGCGCGCCCTCGATCGCCCCGAGATCGCGCTGCACGACAATCTCGCCGAGCGCGACGGCGGGCCTACTGCGATCAACTACTGCACGCATCCCACGGCTAGCCCCTGAAACCGGGCGCCCAGCCGCGCTACGATTACCGGCCGGTGCGCCGGGAGACCTTCGTCGAGCTGCCGCGCTTCCGCGGCACCGCCGACCAAGCCGCGAACTGGCATCGAGTCGGTGGGACCCCAGGGTCGGGGCAAGCTCGACGTCCATCAAATGCCGGGACTAAACACTTAAGAAAGCCGTCTGGGTCTATCCCCTACGGCGTGAGTTCCGGCGCATCATGCGCGCGGTGGAGCCCAGTACCTGAGTCCCGTCACGCCCGGGGTTAATGAGAAGTTACAAGCTTGACCGGGAATCGCTGCTACGAGGGCTCTACCGGCTGTCGCCACCCTCGCCGCTGCGACCCCGTCTCCGGCTTACGCAGATCCGGATGAAGGTGTTCAACCAACTTGGTCACAACGACCCAGCCTATTACAGCGTTGGGTGGGCACCGCCGATCTCTTCCTGTTCGAATCGGGTTTGACACGCATAACAACGCGCCACGGCCGGGTTCGCCTGGAGCCGCTGCGCGGCAATGGCCTCGCCGCAATCCATGCAGTATCCGTAGCTCCCGTCTGCAAGTTTGCGCAATGCGGCCTCGATGCGCTGGATTTCGCGCACGTGCCGGTCGATTTCCGCGATATTTAAATCGACCAACAAATCGGCAACCGAGGCGTCCCCCACATCAGGCACTTTATCCGCTAACACCGCGTAGCTGTTCTGATCGGAGCTCAGGAGCTCCTCGCGCACGTTCGCGCACAGCGCCTTGTAGTCCTCCTCGAGGCGACGCTGTAGCTCTCGACGCTGCTCGGGGGTCAATGACTCATTCATCGCGGCTCCTCCCCTGATAACCGGCGGCCGGCGCGTTCCGATTACAGGTCAACCCGCCGCCCTAGGCAGCATGATATGCTGCGCCTAACATATGACCGCAAACCGATTCCACAGTTCGATTCAACTGACCGACTATGCCAACCGATGCTGAACACTCTCGTCGTGGCGATATCGAAGAACATCACCTGCGTCTTCGGAATCTGCGCCTGTCCGATTATCCCGATATCAAACAGATTATGGACCACGTCTACGCCAATCTCGGCGGTGCCTGGAGCCGGAAACAATTTGCTGCTCAAATTAATCGCTTTGCCGAGGGCCAGATTTGCATCGAGGACAACGGCCGCGTGATCGCCGCCGCCATTTCCATGATCGTGGAATACGATCGCTTCGGCGACAAACACACGTATCAAGAGATCACGGACCACGGCTTTCTCACCAACCATGACCCGAACGGGGATGTGCTCTACGGTGTGGATGTATTCGTCCACCCCGAGTATCGGGACATGCGCCTCGGCCGGCGCCTCTACGATGCCCGCAAGGAACTCTGCCGCAAGCTCAATCTGCGTGCCATCGTGGCCGGCGGTCGTATCCCCGGCTACCAGAAACACGCCCGAGAGCTCACACCGGAGCGCTATATCGAGCTGGTCAAGCTCCGCGAGCTGTATGACCCGATTCTCTCGTTCCAGCTCGCCAACGACTTCCATATCCGACGCATCATCACCGGCTACCTGCCCGAAGATGTGGAATCGCGTGCCTTTGCCACGCTCGTGCAATGGGACAACATCTTCTACGAAGCCGAGCGAACACCGTTGATCGGGGGTCGCAAAAAGACCGTCCGGGTCGGAACCGTGCAATGGCAGATGCGCCGGGTGCAGGGTCTCGACGACCTGATGACGCAGGTGGAGTTTTTCGTCGACGCCCTGGCCGGATACAACTGTGATCTGATCCTCTTCCCCGAGCTTTTCAATGCCCCGCTGCTCGCCCAATTCAACCAAGACGAGCCGGCCGAGGCGATGCGCGGGCTCGCCCGCCACACCGATGAAATGCGCGAGGCCATGCTCGGACTGGCGGTGAGCTACAACACGAACATCATCTGCGGCAGCATGCCGGTCTACGAGCAGAACAAGCTCTACAACGTCGCCTATCTATGCCGCCGCGACGGCACTACGGCCAATCAGTATAAGCTACACGCCACCCCGGACGAGCGCTTTTACTGGGGCGTGCAAGGCGGTGAGTTTTTGCACGTGATCGACACCGACGTCGCCAAAATCGGAATTCTGATCTGCTACGACGTCGAATTCCCCGAACTCGGGCGCCTACTGGCGGACCAAGGCATGCAGCTACTGTTCGTGCCATTCTGGACCGATACCAACAACGCCTATTTGCGGGTGCGCCGCTGCGCCCAGGCACGAGCGATCGAAAACGAATGCTATGTTGCCATCACCGGCAGCGTCGGTAATCTGCCGCAAGTGGAGAACATCGAGATTCAGTACTCCCAAGCGGCGGTGTTCTCACCGGCGGAGTTCGCCTTTCCCCATGACGGCATCGTGGCGGAGAGCACGCCCAATACCGAGATGACCCTGATCGTCGATCTCGATATGGATAAGCTCAAGACGCTGCGTGCCGAGGGATCGGTACGTAACATCAAGGATCGGCGGCTCGATCTCTACCGAATCGAGTGGCTCGATCATCAAAACGAATGATTCCCGCCGGCAACAGGTTCTCAGAACCGCTGCCGCGCCATCCACGGAATCATGCGCTCGAACGCCTCCTCGATCCGCTCCATGGAATTGGAATAACTGATGCGGATCGCATTGCTACACGCATCACCGAATGCATCTCCGGGAATCACGCACACGCCGGTCTCTTCGAGCAGTCGCAGCGCCAACAAGGAGCCGTCGGTGCGTGGTGGCAGCGACGGGAAAATGTAAAAAGCCCCTTGCGGCCAATAGCCGCTCAAATGTGGAGTCTCGCTCACCAAATGCACCACCCGGTCGCGCCGACGCCGATATTCAGCCACCATCTCGTCGACACAGCTGCGATCGCCGCGCAAAGCCGCCACCCCCGCCCACTGAGCCGGCGTGTTGGCAACGGTGGTAGTGAACATATGGTAGCGACGCAGCTTCTTGATGGCGCCTTGACTGGAGATGATCCAACCGATTCGCAACCCCGCCATGCTGAAGGTCTTGGAGAAACTGCTGATCGCCATGATATGGTCGAGATCCGAGGTGCAGCGAATGACACTCGGATACTCCATGTCATCGAGCAGGAGATGATCATAGACCTCGTCACTGAAGACATAGATCCCGCGATAGGCAGCCTCCTTGACGATCGCCTCCATCGTCTCACGCGGATAGACCGTGCCGGTCGGATTACTCGGTGAATTGAGCACGATGGCAAAGGTTCGCATGCTGAGGGCATCGATCACCTCTTGCGGATCGATTTGATGGCCGTGTTCGGCACGGGTGGGGATGACCTTCACCTCGCCGCCGTTCATGCGAATAAGGGGCGCGTATAGTACGAAAGTCGGATCGGTCAGGATGAACTGCCGCCCCGGTGCCGCCGTGGCGCTCAACGCCAAATACATGGCCTCGGTGGCCCCGGTGGTAACGATAAAATTGTCTTCCGTGAGCTCGCGTTCGTACCGCGCACTGTAATAGTCTCTAAGAGCACTGAGCAGCTCCGGTAGACCGGCATCAAGCGTATAGCCGGTCTGTCCGGCCTCAAGCGCCTGGATATGGGCGTCGATGATATGCCGCGGGGTTGGAAAGTCCGGTTGCCCGATGGACAAATGGAGCACATTGTCCATTTTCGCCGCCGTATTGATCATGCGGCGAATACCCGGCATCGGTATCGCCTGCAGTGACGGGCTGAACAACCGGCCCCCCATGGGGTCGTATTGATTGATATCGAGTGGACGGGCGCTCTCGGCCATTGCAAGCCACCTCTTTCCCAAGCTCCGATAATCTGGGTGTGTCCCGTCGAGACTAGGCCGTGAGGGGAATGCCGGTCAAGCTGGCGGAGAAACGCGCCAACGAGCGGTTGACCACGGCATGAAGGGCTAGGTAACGTCGGGATAAAGGTGGCCTATATCGCCTATCCTTAGGAGACAATGCGGACATGGCACAGACTGCTCCCGAAACGCCCGTGGTCACCGTCCTGATCGCCCCGGGAGACGCCCTGCCACCGGGCATCGAACGCCTCACCGAGGCGGCTATCCTACGCCAGGCATGGGATGCCGAGTCCTTGCGCGCGGCCCTGCCGGGAACCCATGTTTTGTGCGTCACGGACTTCCGCACGAGCGCTCTGCGCCGCGCCTGGCCGGCCGCGGATCGCCTGCAATGGATCCATACCACCAGTGCCGGTGTGGACGCCGTGCTCATTCCGGAAGTGCGCGCAAGCGATATCGCGCTCACCAACGCCCGCGGCATCTTCGATCGCGCGATCGCGGAGTATGTTCTTGGCCAGATTATCGCCTTCGCCAAGAGCTTTCACCGTAATTGGATGCTCCAACAACAACATGAGTGGCTTCATCGCGACACCGAACGCGTGCAAGGTAAACGCGTTCTGGTGGTGGGCGCCGGCGCCATCGGCCGGGAGATCGCTCGCTTGAGCCGCGCCGTGGGCATGGTGACCGAAGGGATTGCCCGCACCGAGCGCACCGCCGACCCGGACTTCGAAGCCGTTTATGCCGCCCAGGATCTGCATGCCCGGCTCCCGTGCGCCGACTTCGTGGTCGTGGCCGCACCGCTGACTCCAGCAACGCAAGGGCTGTTCGATATCACCGCACTGCGTTGCATGCAACGCTCGGCACGGCTGATCAATGTCGGGCGCGGCCCAATCGTCGTCACCGAAGCGCTGCTGCAAGCGCTGCAGGAAGGCTGGATTGCCGGTGCCGCCCTCGATGTCTTCGAGGAAGAACCCTTGCCGGCGAGTCATCCGCTCTGGGAGGCACCGAACACCGTTCTCTCCGCTCACATGGCCGGGGATTTCCTCGGCTGGCGCGAAGCGCTCATCGAGCAATTTATCGAGCAATTCCATCGTTGGCATCGGGGAGAACCGCTGCACAACTTGGTCGACAAGGGGCACGACTAGGTTTCCGCAACCAAAGAGTAAGACTATGAGTCCGATAACTGCCGAGATCGCCTGCTTAACGGCTGTGGAGATGCTGGAACATTTCGAATGTGGCGAGCTCTCGCCCGTGGAGGTTACCGAAGCGGCGCTGGAGCAAATCGAGCTGCATAATAAGACGGTCAACGCTTACTGCTTCCTAGACGAGCAAACCACGCGTGTCGAAGCCCGCCGAGCCCAGGAACGCCGGCGCCGCAAAGGTGCCCTTGGATTGTTGGATGGCGTGCCGGTAGCGATCAAGGATGTATTCATGTTCCGCGGCTGGCCTACCCGCAAGGGCTCAAAACTCATCGATGAAAGCCCAGCGCCCGTCGATTCACCAGCCGTTGCGAGCCTGCGCCGACATGGCTTCATCCCGCTAGGCAAGACCACGACCCCGGAGTTCGGTTGGAAAGGCGTCACCGACAGCCCGCTCTGCGGGGTGACCCGCAATCCCTGGGATCCCGCCAAGGGCGCAGGCGGTTCGAGCGGCGGCAGCGCTGCCGCCGTGCCGCTGGGTATGGGGGCACTCGCCCTCGGCACCGATGCCGGCGGCTCCATTCGGATCCCGGCCAGCTTCTGCGGTGCGGTCGGCTTCAAACCGACCCAGGGTAGAGTGCCTTTCTGGCCCACGAGCCCCTTCGGGCAGCTCGCCCACCCTGGCCCGATCGCCTGGAGCGTGCAGGACGCAGCTCACCTGATGAACGTCATCTGTGAGCCGGATGCCCGAGATACGACTCTGCCCCCTCCCGAGGTCGATTTCGTCGCCGCACTGGCAGACGGTATCAAAGGCTGGCAGGTGGCATTCAGCCCAGCACTGGGCTATGTCGACGTGGACCAGGAAGTAGCCGAGGTGGTGGCCGCCGCAGTCAAGCGGTTCGAGGATCTGGGTGCCCATATCGAGGAAATCGATCCCGGCTTCCCGAATCCGCGGGAAGCATTCGATCGGTTATTTTATAGCGGTGCGGCCAATGCGCTGCGGACAATCTCGGCCGAGCAGCGCCGCGCGATGGATCCCGCACTCATTCGGGTGGCCGAATGGGCCGAGCAGCTTTCGATGCTGGATTATCTGGCGGCGCTCAACGAGCGCGCCGCGCTGATCGAGCGCATGAACCGATTCCATGATCGCTACGCGCTGCTGCTCACCCCCACACTGCCGATCGCCGCCTTCGAAGCCGGACTGGAAGTGCCCCCGGACTGGCAGGATGAGCGCTGGCCCTCCTGGACCCCTTTTACCTACCCCTTCAACATGACCGGACAACCGGCGATTTCAGTGCCCTGCGGGTTTACTCGCGCCGGCTTGCCCGTAGGATTACAGATCATAGGACCGCGGCATCGCGACGAGTGGGTCTTGCAGGCCGCCCATGCCTATCAGGGCATTGAACCTTTCACACAGCGGCGCCCGGCCCTATTTGGCCAACCGCGCGACTGATCCGAACTGGAGCTATTGGAGCAAAGACAAGCGCCATGATCGAATCGCCATTGCTTACACACCGCATGGGTTTTATCGGCGGCCAATGGACCGACGCCGATAGCGGCGAGAGCTTGCCCGTATCCAATCCGGCCGACGGAACGCACCTTGCCGATATCCCCAAGATGGGCCGCGTCGAAACCTTGCGTGCCATCGAAGCCGCCGCGACGGCACTCGGCGAGCGCGCCGCTCTCGAACAGCGCGCTCACTGGCTGCAGCGGATCGCTCAGACTCTGCAGGCGCAGCGCAAAGAACTCGGCCGGATCCTCACGATGGAGCACGGCAAACCGTGGCAAGAAGCCCAAGCCGAGGTGGATTACGCCGCCGGTTTCTTCCGCTTTTGCGCCGATCATATCGATCGACTCGGTCCCCGCACGCTGGAGGAACGACCGCGTAATTGTCGCTGGACCGTCCACTATCGGCCGGCCGGGGTGGTAGGACTGATCACGCCGTGGAATTTCCCCATCGGCATGATCGCCAAAAAGCTCAGCGCGGCCCTGGCGGCAGATTGCGCTTGCGTTATCAAGCCCTCGGCAAAAACGCCGCTCACTATGATTGCGCTGTTCAGTTTGCTCGAGCAAGAACTCGACCTTCCCGCGGGCAAGGTCAACCTCGTCACGGGATCGGCCGGGCCGATCACAGACGCCTTGTTCGAACATGCTACGGTACGTGTGATCAGCTTCACCGGATCCACGGAAGTCGGCCGGGAGCTCATTCGCAAGAGCGCAACCGGTGTCAAACGGCTCACGCTGGAGCTCGGCGGCAACGCCCCGTACATCGTGTTCGAGGATGCCGATCTGGAACAGGCCGCCGATAATCTGATCGCCAACAAATTCCGCGGTGGGGGGCAAACCTGCGTCTGCGCCAACCGCATCTTCGTCCATCGAGCGGTGGTCGAGTCGTTCGCCGACAAGGTAGTGCAGCGGGTGCAACGGCTGCGTGTAGGCAACGGCCTCGATGAAGGCACCAACCTCGGACCGTTGATCGATGCTAATGCGGTCGCCAAGGTTCGGCGGCATGTGGAGGACGCCCTCGGCAAGGGCGCGCGCAAGCTTGCCGGCGGAGATACCAGCGCGTTAAGCGGCACTTATTACCCACCGACCGTGCTCACCGAGGTGCCAAAGGATGCGGTCTGTAACCGCGAGGAGACATTCGGCCCGCTCGTGCCCATCGTCACATTTCACGATGAGGCCGAGGTCGTTCAGCTCGCCAATGAGACCGAGTATGGCCTAGCCGCGTATGTCTTCTCCGGCGACTCGGAGCGCGGCCGACGGGTGGCCGAGCGGCTGCATTTCGGCCACGTTGGGCTCAATACCGGCACGGGCCCGACCCCGGAAGCGCCCTTCGGGGGCATGCAGCATTCCGGTTACGGCCGTGAAGGCGGTCTCGAAGGTTTATATGAATTTACCGAGGTTCAAACTGTACCGTACGCCGAGTAAGTGGCACCGGAGCCCCCTGCAACAATACCCATGGCGGCCGTCAGCAGCGAAAACCGCGTTGCGCCGGCCTCAATTCTTCGGGCTCAACGAGTTTGCTGGAGCGCCTCCTCGAACTGTTTGGCCGCCCAGTCGATTTGATCCGCCGTCACGATGAGCGGCGGCAGCCACCGAACAACCTGGCCACCATAGGCACCGCAGCGGATGAGCAGCAACCCGCTCCGCTCAGCGGCCTTGAGCAGCCGTGCAGCCCGCTCACCGTCGGGCTTACCCTCGCCATCCACCATGTAGGTACCGTGCATTAGGCCCAAGCCGCGTACATCGCCGATCTCAGGATAGCGCCTCGAGAGTTCCGTTAGGTGCTGGCGCAGCTGCTCGCCGCGCTCGCGGGCGTTCTCCACCAAGCCTTCCTCGCGGATAACCGCCAGCGTCGCCAGCGCCGCCGCACAAGCCACGGCGTTACCCCCGTAGGTCCCACCCTGGGAGCCAGGCCAGCCCCGACTCATGAGCTCGGCCGACGCGCCCACCACCGATAACGGGAAACCGCTGGCAAGCCCTTTGGCGGTGACCACGACATCCGGGATCACATCGAAGTGCTCATGGCCCCAGTAGCGCCCCGTTCGACCATTGCCCGCCTGGACTTCATCCAGAACGAGGAGCATGCCGTGATGATCACAGCGCTCGCGCAGCCCCTGCATGAACCCTCGGTTCGCCGGTACGTAGCCGCTCTCGCCTTGGACCGGCTCGACCAACATCGCCGCCGTTTCCTTGGGGACGCTGTAGGTCTGGAGAATGTGATCGAGCTCGCGTAGGCAAAACCGATTGGTGGTCTCCTCATCCCAACCGTACCAATAGGTGTCGGGGAATGGGGCTACGACTACGCCGCCCATCATCGGTTGCAGGCCGGCACGGATGGGTGCGCTGGAGGTGGTCATCGACAGAGCGCCCATCGTCCTGCCGTGGAAACCACCGCGAAAGACGATCATATTGGGCCTGCCGGTAGCCTGACGGCACAATCGCAGTGCCGCCTCGATGGCTTCGGTGCCCGCGTTGGCATATAAGAAGCTATCGATCCGTCCCGGCATAAGCTCGCCGAGCCGTTCGGAGAGCTCGAGGATACGGGGGTGGCGGACGATAGCGTACTGACCGTGGATCAGCTCCGCGGCCTGGCGTTGTGCGGCCTCGACCACCGTTGGGTGGCAATGCCCGGTGCTGGTGACGCCGATTCCCGAGCTAAAATCCAGATATCGATCACCGCGCTGATCATAGAGGTAAGCACCTTCACCACGAACAGCCAGAATATCGCTGGATTGCGTGAGCAGCGGTGACAGACGACCGGTATGCTCGCTCATATTTCGCCTCCCTCGGATCGCAACCAACCTAGTGTAATCAGCCGAGCCGCCTGATTACCGCCGCCCCCACCTCGCTGGTTGATCGAGGGCACAGGCCATGCTCGCGCAAATCCATAGCCACCGCTTCACGCAGTCTACGGCCTTGCTCGGCCATAAGGGCATCCTCTTCGCCCATCCAGTCGAGCATCATGGCGGCCGTCAGCAGCATCGCTTGGGGCCCCGCCCGGTTACGACCCGCGATATCGGGTGCACTACCGTGCGTGGGCTCGAACATGGGCGGCTGGCGGCGGTCGGCCGGATTAAGATTGCAGGAGGGAGCCACCCCCATCCCTCCCGCCAACACGGCGGCCAGATCGGTAAGGATATCGCCATGCAGATTGCTTGCCACGACAACATCAAAACGCCAGGGCGCCGTTACGAATTTCATGCAGGCCGCATCAACCAACTCATGGTGAGTGGCTACATCCGGGTAGTCGCGCGCCACCGTCGCGAATACTTCCGAGTACATCTCTCCCCAGTGGCGCAGCGCATTGCGCTTGGTGATCAGGCAAACCTCGCTGTGGACAACCTCCCCAGCCGGCAGCGGAAATTCCCGGTCGCGACGCCGACCGGCGGCACGCTCCGCCGCCCTTTGGCGGGCCCGCTCGAAAGCATGCCGGAAGATGCGCGCCGCACCACCATGGGTGAAGACCTCGATCTGGGTGGCCACTTCCCGCGGCGTGCCCGGAGCCAGCCGGCCACCTTGTCCGACGTACTCGCCCTCGCTGTTCTCACGGACCACGAGCACGTCGATCGCATCAGCTCTGGGGTCGGCCAAGTATTGCGGCGCGCCTTGCAGATGCAATGCCGGGCGCTCGCAAGCCCATTGATCGAATCCCTTGCGTATTTCCAGCAACGGAGCCAGTGCTACGGCATCCGACAGACGATAGCGTTGTGCATCATCAGCCGGGCCCGGATCGCCCAGCGCCCCCAACAAAATAGCGTCAAATTCTGCTAGGGTTTGGTGCCAACCGGCCGGCCACAGCTCGCCATGGGTGCGATGCCAGGCATGCGAAGGCCAGAGAAATTCGGTCAGCTCCAACTGCGGCTCGCCTTGCGCGCTCAATGCCTGCAGTGCTTCGACGGCCACCGCCATCACTTCGGGGCCAATGCCATCGCCCGGCAGCACAGCCACCTTCCAACGCGATCCTCTGCGCATGGTGCCTTATCGAGTCGCCTTTTACTGCCCACCATAACAGACAAGAACCCATGCGGCCCACTGGGTAAGGGCATTCGGATCATCGAATCAGTCGGCCGTGGGCGCGATCAGCCAGATGCGCGGGTGATATCCGCCATATTGCGAGCCGATCCCGGCTGATTTGGTGCACACAGCAAGTGCTGGTCGCCTGGGGCGATGTAGGCGTGGCCGGAGAGGATCTGCTGGCCATCCACAGCCTGGCAAACAGACATAGCCAATGCCAAAGTTCATCCGAGCCGCAAAAGGCGCGCTGAACGCCGCCAGGATGTGCTGGGTGATGACGATTGCCGGTGCGTCGGGCGGTAGTATTGACCGCCAATACGACCTTGATTGCCTCCGTACCACCGGTTGATGCCCCGATGGCATCAGCCGGTCAGTCGTGCGGAATCGCCGCGGCAACGCCGGACGCGCGCCGAGAGACCATGCAGGTCGCTGACCACGACGCCCAGACGGATGCCGCAGTCGGTGAGCGCCTTGTGCAACCGATTCTTCTCCGAGGCCAATTGACCGACCTGGTTCTGGCGTTGACGGGCGATCAGGCGCAGTTCGCGCAACTTGGCGGGCGGCACAAACGAGCCGCGCAGCAACCCGGCGCGCGCCAGCGTCGCCAACCACTGCGCATCACCCACGTCTGTCTTGCGCCCCGGGACGTTCTTGACATGCCGTGCGTTGGCCACCTTCGCCCGAATGCCGAGCGCCTCCAGGACCGCATACGGGCTCTTCCAGTAAATACCGGTGCTCTCCATCACGATTTCATCGAGCCGCAGCGAAGCCACCCACTCGGCCAATGCCCGACGATCGCGCTTGAATCGCCAAATTGCCGCTGCTCGATGCGCGTGCTGGCGTCGGCCGTCTCGATCAAGGCAATCGAGACTCATGGCGCCAATCCGATTACCCGCTCGATGGTTGCTACGAGCTGATCGGGGTCGAAAGGCTTGACGACCCAACCCGTAGCCCCCGCCTCGCGTCCCGCTCGTTTACGCTCCACGGACGTCTCCGTGGTCAGCATCAGTATTGGCATGAAGCGACCCTCGGGCCTAGCGCGCAGTTCCCGGATCAATGTAATACCGTCCATGTTCGGCATATTTACGTCCGCCAACGCCAGATCCCAGCTCTGCTTAGCCAGCTCGAGCGCCGTCAATCCATCGCACGCCATCATGACTTCGTGTCCAGCCCCACGCAGCGTCATGGCTACCATGGCACGAATCGAGGCTGAATCGTCCACTGCTAAAATACGTGCCATAGCCTCCACCTGCGACTTGCACCCAGCGAACGACACGCGCTACTCCAGCAGCCAACATCCCGCTGATTCCCAGCAACCGGGCCGCCGACGACAGTGCCTCTGAAGGGGTATCCCACTCCACCTCGACCCCGCGTTGCCGGCTCTCCAGCATGAACGCGCAAAGCAGTTGCAGCGTCGCCGTATCGACATACACGAGCTCAACCGCCGCAAGCCGCCCGCGGGCCGCGCTGTTCAAGACAACGCAGAGTTCGGCATGTAAGAGTCTGACACCGTGGATAGCCTGTTCCGGCAACAAGGTAATGACCGCAACCCCCTTATCTTGGCTTCTGGTCTTAGCTGAGGTTGGCATTTCCACGTCCACACCAGCTACTCAGACGACTCCCAACCCATGGCGCGAAGATCAGCCGGCCAACCGCCCAGAAGGGATTCGATCATTGCGCTGCATGCGCTCGAGTGGGATAACGACCGATAGGAAGTGTTCTTTAGCAGGGTGGGCCAAATAGGCTGCGGCCAGCCACCGATTCACGACTGGATTTGCTTGGGTCGAACCATCTGCTGGCGCGTTGGGAGGGCCATGCAGCTTAAAGTGCCCGCTGAAATGCCGATAGCGATCGAAGGCTCATTGCTTCAACGCCGACGCGCTTCAGCGCATTTCGTCAATGAACCTCGATGCGATCGGTACGCAGCAGCGCGATTAGCGCCTCCTCGGTCAGCGGCGCGCTGACGCAACTGCCCTGGAAAAGGCGACAGCCGCCAGAACGAAGGCAGTCGAACTGCTCGTGGGTATCGATGCCCTCGGCAGCCACGTCAACCCCAAGGCGGCCTGCCATGCGCAGCGCCGTCTCGAGGGCACGGGCTTTGGCAGCATCTCCTGGAACCTCGGCAACGAGAGTCTGGGCGATTTTGACGGTATCGATCGGCAGCAGCTCGAGTTGGGCAAGGGAGGTATGCCCAATACCGAATTCGTCCACCGAGAACCCGATACCCCATCCCCGGGTCGCCCGCATGGCGCCCGCCAGTTGCTGCATGTCGTTGCACAGGGCCGCTTCCGTGATTTCCAATACCAGAGCCTGCGGCTGCACCCCGGAATCCCGGAGTATCCGCCGCAGATGCCGTGGGAAATCATGCAAGGTCAGCAGCTGGGGGCTGATATTCACGGCTAAGCGCAGCCAGTTCGGGAAGACACCCACAGATTGCCAGGCGGCCAGCTTACGGCAGATTGCGCTGAGTGCCCAACATTCGACAGCCGCGGTCAAACCGGTCTCTTCCACCACCGTGAGAAACCGCGTCGGCAAGCACAGCCCTCGCTCGGACGATTGCCAGCGCACTAACGCCTCGATACTCGCGAGCCGGCCGCGGATATCGGCGATTGGCTGATAGCTCAGCAGCAGCTGCTCATCATCGACGGACGGGTGGTGTTCACAAAATCGACTCTGACGGTATTCGAGCTCCGTTCGGCTTGTCTCGGCGAAGAAGTGGATCGTGTTACGCCCATCCTCTTTGGCGCGGTACATGGCACTGTCAGCCCTCTGCAACAGGTCGGCGGCATTCATATCCACATCAGGATACAGCGCGATCCCCACGCTGGCGGAGACGCTCAGCTCGTACGCGTC
This sequence comes from Nitrococcus mobilis Nb-231, assembly GCF_000153205.1. Classification (GTDB taxonomy): domain Bacteria; phylum Pseudomonadota; class Gammaproteobacteria; order Nitrococcales; family Nitrococcaceae; genus Nitrococcus; species Nitrococcus mobilis. Next base: position 3,591,459 of record NZ_CH672427.1, on the reverse strand, counting down.
GATGGCGATCGGCTCGCGTATTGCAGCCAGAATCTTTTCGCCGACTCGATGGGCACGGGCGGCTGCTTCATCCCGGGTACCAGGCTCGCTGCCCAACAGCACGACGAACTCATCACCACCAAGGCGGGCGACCATGTCTTCGATACGCAGGAGGTTTTGCAGCCGCTGGGCAATGCTCGCCAGCAAGGCATCTCCGATGGCATGGCCATGGGCGTCATTGATCTGCTTGAATCGATCCAAATCCAGAAACAGCAGCGCACCGAAGCCGGTTAATCGCTGCGCCCGACCCAACTCCTGCTCCAACCGGCTGTTTGCCAGACGTCGATTGGGCAATCCGGTCAACGGATCATAGAGGGCTTGGCACTGAATCTGGGCCTCGAACGTTTTGCGCTCGGAGATGTCCTGCCAGTGGGCCACATAGTGGGTGATGGTGCCTTCCCCGTCCCGCACCGTGCTCATGGTCAAGCGGACCGGTATGAGAGTGCCGTCCCTGCGCCGCTCCCAGAGCTCCCCGGACCACTGATCGGTTGCCTCCAACTCCCCCCATAGCCTTGCGAATAAGTCCTCGGGACTCTGGTCGGGCTGCAATTCGAGCAGGGTACGGCCAGTGATCTCCTCCGCTGGGTAGCCAAACATGCGCGTGAAAGCATGGTTGACCCGCAAAAATACGCGCTCGCGGTTGGCGATAGCCAACGGCTCGGCCGTTTCGAACACCGAAGCGTGCAGTTGCAGCGCCTCCTCGGCACGGCGCTCCAGCGTCACGTCCCGAGCCACCGCAATCGACCCTACCGTCTCGCCGGCCGTATTGGTAAGCATCCGCGACCGCCAGCTCAGTATGATCTGCCGACTGTCCTTGGTCCGGATGGTAGTCTCCAGATCGAAAGCCACCGTGCCGCGTTCGAGTATGTCCATGGCGTGAGAGAAGATCCAATCACGATACGCCTCGTCCGGGTACAGCCAGCTCCAAATATCCGTGCGCCCTTGGACCTCGTCACGCCGATAACCGCTGATCCGCTCCGCCGCCTTGTTCCAGATGACAATGCGCCCCTCTTTGTCCAACGTGTTGAGCCAAATGTCGGCGTTGTCGATGATGCTGTCCATATACTCGTTGAGCGCACGGACCTGCTCTGCGGCAGCACGTTGCACGCTGATATCGCGAACAAACACGAACTGCAACACTTGACCACCCTGGTCCTCGACGTGGCTGCGCACCTGCACCGAGATCTCGCAGCCATCTGCGTGCAGCAGCTCCATTTCATAGCAATGGGACGCCGCTTCGCCGTCGATCTGCCGCCGATGAATCGCGCGCACCCGCCCACGTTGACTCGCAGGCACATAGCGCTCGAAGGGCTGACCGAGCAGCTGCTGCTGTCGGCATCTTAAAATTGCGCCGAGACTGGGGTTGGCGAACACGATCCGGCCGTCCTGGAGAATCGCGATGCCCTCCTCCGCGCGCTCTACCATAAATCGATACTGACCCGACTCCGGCCTGCCGAGTGAGCAGCGGGACTCCGCGATCAGGCCGCCCAGCGCACCTCCGCCCATGGCGGCAATCACCACGGCGGCCTGAACATCGAACCCGGCCTGCCAAAAAGCGGCAAACAACAAGGCCGCTCCAGTCAAACCGAAGAGCCATGTCCTTGAGTGGATTCGCATATCGATCAGCCCGCAGAAATCGGTGGTGACCAAGGTCGGTAGGCACCACCGTAGCCCAAGGAGCGATTCACGGCTGCGAAGTTGTCGATGATGACGGAATTACGCATCTCGGGAGCCGCCTGCACCGCCAGGACGAAGAGCTCTAGGCGCGTATCCGGCGCTTTCTCGTACCAGCGGTTGAGGTCGCTGTTGTCGATGGCAAGGGGGTCGTCGCCCGCAGTGACATAGCAGATGGAATCCGGGCCGAGGACACAGGGCGTATCCCGATCACTGCGCATGGCATACACATTCTCGTTCTCGTTATAGATAGTAAACAGAACCTCCGAACCCGTAGCGTCTTCCAGCACAATACGCCCCACGTCTACACCACCCTCCGCCTGGATCACCTCGCGGACCCGACCGTGCCAGATCACCTCGCTCGCACGCCCGGCCTGCCGAATGCAAGACGCTACGCGCTCGGCGCGCTCCACGCCGCAGCAGGACTCGAGCACTTGGCCGATCTCTAAAGCGAGACTTAGCGTTCCGGCTACCGGCGGCGTACGGTCGAGCAGCTCGAGGACCGTCATAGGGTAAATCGCCAGCCCGGCAATGCCGCCGAACGGGGTGGTGTTGACCAAACCGATGATTGCATCCTCGGCGGCCATCTCGTCGTCCACCCAGATCACGCCGCTGTTGTAACGCCTCGTTACGGAGCGCCATGCCCCCGGATGTAGGCCTTCACTGGCAACCACCGCTGGGGAAATCGCAATGCCGTTGGCGGCGAACACGGTGAGACTCAAGGTCGGGATCGAGCGCCCGGCGGCGTCCGCGTCGATGATCGGCAGACCGCTCGCGCGGCTCGGCCCGAGCTGGGCGGCAATGCTCAAGGGGGAGGCGGTATTGATGGCACCCACCTCGATGGGCAGCACCCAAGAGAAACCCCGCGCCGGGAAACGCGCAAAACGCGAACTTACCGTGCCCATCCCTTGCAGCGTCGCCTCCATCGCCTGGATGGCATGGGCCGGCGCATGGGGGTTAGCGGTTTTGAACAAGGCGTCGGGCGCCCCCATGTTGGCCGAAGCTACCAGCCACCCGGCGGGCTGACTCGACAGCTCGTCGAGTCCGACCAGCGTGACCCTTGCGTCATCGGGAACGCCTTGCTCGACGATCTCGCATGCGACTTGGTAAGAGCCACCGCCACCCGAGGCAAGCACGCACGCTCCGGCTACCGCCGTTTTGATCTCCTTTTTCCGAATGGCGAACATCACAGCCTCCTTGCTGCTTGCTTCAATTCTTACAATACTCCGCAAGTCGCGAATATTTTAATAGAAGTGACATATAAAACACTGCTTGTGAGTGTGACAAATAGACGCAGGAATAGACGACGCCTAACATCGTTGCAGCCTGAAAGCTGTTCTCCTTTGAGTGTGAAGGCCAAGCCACGCGGCAAGATGGCAGCTCCTGAAGCGTGCTTCGGCACCCCCCGCCACCTCAACGCAGCGATTGAATCTCGATCCTCAACGCCAAATCCATCCACGCTCGGTCAGCGGTTAGGACCACCGCCTGTCTATCGATCGCTAGCGCCAGACAGGCGCGATCCGCCAACGACAAACCGTGTCGGTGTGTCTCCTCCCACAGTTGGGCGGCGGTTTCGGCCTGGGCGGCCAAAAATGGCACGATTTCCAGACCGACCCCCGCCAACAGCGCGCGCACAACCTCGGCATTAAGGCCTTTTTGAACGGTCTTCTGCGCCACCTCACTCCAGTTAACCGCACTGATAAAAGCCAACTCAATGCTCGACTGGACCACCTCCCAGCCCGACTCCTGATGGAGGTATACGAGCACCGCCGAGGCATCCAATACCCGCCTCATTCCACGTCTTCGCGCCGGGCCTCGGCTCGCCGTTCCGCAATCAACTCATCGACCAAACTCACCTCTTTTGGAATATGGGAAAACATTGCCCACAGCCGTTTCTCAATCGCCTCACGTCGCTCCAGCACCAGACTGTCGCCGACCTGGCGTGCCACCAGCCGGTCGCCGGGCTTCAGATTCAATGCCTTGCGCAGCCGCGCCGGAATCACCAGCCGCCCCTGGGCACCCATCTGAACTTCATTACTCGACTTAGAACTTGCCATTGTTTCCAAAAAATGCCACAAGTGTTCAACATATGGCACATAAAAATAAATTTTGCCAACCCGAGCCACCCGCCATGTCACGGTAGTTGCCCTTGGCCTTGAACGCCCGAGAGGCGTGCGCCAACTGGCGGATGCGCACCGCCTTGTTGGCCTCGGGGATGGCCTCGATGCGCTCCAGGAAACGTCGCCGTGTCTCATAGAACAGTTCGTACCAGCGCTGACTCAGCTGCCTGCCGGCGCGCTTGGTTGGATCGTAAACCTCCGCGCCCTGGGGGGAAATCGCAGCGCCGTATTCGCCCTTGAGCGCTGCCGCCGCTTCTTCGGGTGTCTCGAACTGCGCCAGAGCTTGCACCAAAAAGGCCTTATGCTCCGCCGTCAATCGCTTTGCCGACATACTTTCCTCAGGCCTGATCAAGAACTATACCGATGATAGCCGATAGCCGTGTCTGGTCGACCCCGCGCAACGCTGCATTACGCGGCGGCGAAACCGACTGCCCGTGAAGCCTCGTGGGCCGACTCGTTCGTCAACACAGCCTGGTACAGCTTGGCCCGTGAACTGTCCGAGCGCTATATTGGCCGCGGAACCCACTGTAGAACGGATGAGCCAGTATCCTTTGATATGAAATACAAACCTCATTCTCCCGCCTGTGAGCGCAACCGCGAGCCCATTCTGGCCGTCCTGCAACGCCATTTCGCCGACCGATCACGGGTTCTGGAAATCGGCAGCGGCACCGGCCAGCACGCCGTGTATTTCGGCGCCGCACTGCCGCATCTGACCTGGCAGACCTCGGACCTGGAGTCCTACCATGCCGGTATCCGTGCATGGCTGGACGAGGCTGCGCTGGCTAACGTGCTGCCGCCGCTGACCCTCGACGTTACGGGAGATTGGCCGGAGACGCAGTTCGATGCCGTGTTTTCCGCCAATACGCTGCACATCATGGGCTGGCGCGAAGTGGAGGCGTTCTTCGCCGCTCTCCCCACGGTATTGCCGGTCGATGGCAAGCTGATCATCTACGGCCCGTTCCACTACGACGGCCGGCCGACGAGCGACAGCAACGCCCGTTTCGACGCCACGCTGCGCAGCCAGCCTGGAGACATGGGCATCCGCGACCGCAGCGCCGTGGATCGGCTGGCGCGGGCCGCCGGACTACGCCTGATCGACGATATCGCCATGCCGGCCAACAACCGATGCCTGCTTTGGCAAAAAACCGCCGCGTCAATCACCTGGCCGGGTAAGGATGGCGCCTAGCCTTCAGTTCCTCCTTGTCACTTGGCGGCGGGATTCGGCCAGGAGCGGACATTCACGTTCAAGGGAAACCATAAAACCCGCTCGTCTAATAGCGCTCACTACAGGCATGGACTGCTGGAGTCGGGATAAAGCAGCGTCAGGTAACCGTATCTCCCCAGTGACATAACCTCTTCGATGAGGATTTGGTTACGGTGATGCCAGGCGGGCACCCCTTTTTTATCCAAAATGCCGCCGTGGCCCCCCGCGTGAACTCCATCGCTCGGATCAGTGGTGCCGTTTATGAACTTCTCGGTTGCCGAATCAAATACGAGCTCAGATATGGATGCAACACTACTTCGTGCACGTTCAAATCCCCACGTTCGCAACGGCCGCCACCATTCAAGCTCACCGTCCTTCCAAAGGATCAGCACGGCGCTGTCCAGGTGCTCACCCATGAAGTAGTGTCCCGCTTCGTGCCCAAGCGTGAAGCGAGTTCGTGGGTCCGAGTTCGGATCTACGCCAGGCGAATTGCAGTACACATAGAAGCGAACGTGCTCGTCGGCATGGCACCGATGACCCGGCGCTTCGTCGCGGCCATGGAACGCTTTGCCCTTGAGGAAGGCATCGATCTCATCACCTTCGAGCGCGGCGAGCGCAAGGACGACCGCGCCCAGCGCTATCTGAAGGCGTGCTCGGCAAACGAGGGCGTGCTGTTCATCGGCAAAGCCCAGGAAAAGGCAAGGATCGTGCGCACCCAGCGCCGCCACGACCCGCAAACGGAGCGCATTACCCCTGGCTCGAGTCTTCCACAGCCATGGTCAACCACTACTACTTCTAGCCGGATTGGCTGTCATTCGGCAAACTCTTGCAGACAATAGGGCAACACGGTGAAATGCCGCCATGGTAACTTACGAAGATAATCCATACTTCATCCGTGTCGAGGTTGAGTCGGTTTACGTCGAGGAAGAATCGGTACCTGACCGAAACAGGTACGCCTTTGCTTACACTGTGACAATCCGTAACGAAGGCGCTATCGCCGCGAAATTGCTAACCCGGCACTGGATCATCAGCAACGCCAACGGCGAGGTGCAGGAAGTGCATGGCGAAGGCGTAGTCGGCGAGCAACCGCATTTAGGCCCTGGCGAATGTTTTCAGTACACCAGCGGCACCTTCTTGGACACCGAGTTCGGCAGCATGCGTGGTAGCTATCAAATGCTCGCTGATGACGGCGTACACTTTGATGCCGAGATTCCGGTGTTTAGCTTGTCGGTGCCGCACACGTTCCATTAACCCCAGCGTTGCATAAACGTCAACGATTTAGGCAGTGGCCTTGAGCGCATCGAGGTAATGCGAAAGCTCCCTTTCGACAGTTTCGTTCGAATTCATTGATAGGATGAGCTTGCCGGCGGGGCGCAGCAACCGATCGGCGCGCTGTATGAGCTTACTCTGGAGGGTGCCGAGTCCTTCAAAAGCCCATAATGCCGTGCATTTGGCGGTGAACTTACATTGCCGCGGGTGGGCGATCATCTGCAATCCGCGGCCAAGGTTGTGCGCCAACATACGGGCGAGCAAATAGATCTGATTGCCATGCAACGTGGTCACGGGCACATAGTCCATGTGGTGCGACTTCAGCTCCGCCAAGATCCCTTCCTGCGCTCCGCGCCCTTCATGCAACCTGATTGGCGTCGTTTTTCAGAAAGGCCGTGGCCGATGAGACATTGGCCTAGCTGAAATGTCGCTTGAGGGAGGTTAGTCATGGCGATGAACCCCATCCAGCTACAGCGCGGGCTGGCGCTGCTCGAGTTCCAGCAGCGCTACGGCAGCGAGGCCGCGTGCGAGCGCGCGCTGCGCGCGGCACTCTGGTCGCACGGCTTTGGCATCGTCGATCGGCGGCGTCGGGTCGGCTCCGGGATTTGACGGGACTTCGCTACGTTGCGTCGGCAGCGCGATCTGTACTCCCGAGGCGAGGGCTTTTCATAGATCCATACGCGTGACGGTGCTCAGCGAAGGCTGTCCAGGACCGGCGGGCACCAGAGATCATGCGCCATATATAGCGCGGTTTGTCGCTTTCCGTAATAGCCAGCCACCTTCCTCCAGGACCGGTAGCCGAGGGACCGGTAGAATGCCAGCGCGGCCGGCTGATCGGCGCGCACCTGAATCCGAACGATCCCGATGCCGGCGACCAGGGCCGACTCCTCCAGCCACTGTACCAGCGCCCGGCCGATGCCCCTACGGCGCCAAGGCGGGCGGACAGCCAAAAGATCCAGATTGGCCTCCTCGTAACCGAAACGCATGAGGGCAAACCCCGTCATCGTCAGGCCGAGGTATCCGGCTGCCCCGATCGTGTCTTTACGAGCGAGGGCGCGGGCCACCCGCTCACGCGTCCACGACCAGTCGAGACCGGTCTCGATGAGGTCGCGCGACATGGTCGCTATCGCGGTCGCGTCGGCGGATACCGCCAACCGGATGTCGAGTATCCGTGCCATATGCCTAAGGGTTTGTCGGCGGGTTCGTTTCGTCAGTGTAACCTGACAACGCCGAGGACGTGCCGCCTGCCAAACACGTAGACGACACCCATAGCCAACCCCGTTGATCGACGAGCACTTTGCTCCCATAGCGCATTGCGGCGTCCGACCCGGCAGCTCAGGTAGACCTTGGGCAGCTTAATCGGCTGATAGTCCGAAAAGAACATTCCAACAAGCATAAGAGCGGCTTCGGGTGCACGACGAGATAATCCATGAGGTCCCGACGCTCTTGGCTGCGCAGCAGGTTCTCCGCCCGGCAGATGAACTCCTGGTCTTCGGTAATGGCCGCCATAGCCTTGGTGGCTAATCCAATGGATTATTTCCTTGCCAGGCGGAATATCGACTGACCCGCTGTCGCCGACAAAATCACCAGCGCCACCAGCACGCGCGGGGTGTCCGCAGCCACTGGACAATCTGCTTTCCTCCCCGTTGATGAGGAATCAGACCATGTACGCGCATAGCAATGCTACGCCGGCGGTGCCGTGGAACAAGGGCAAAATCATTGGCCAGAAGCCGCCCCTGAAGGTGAGGGAGATCTGGGCGCTCCGCGCGCGCCTGCAACTGGCGCATCGAACTCGCGAGCTTGCGCTATTCAACCTGGCCATCGACAGCAAGCTCCGGGGCTGTGATCTGGCACGACTCCGCGTCCGCGATGTGCAGCGCGGCACGCAGGTCGCTCGGCGGGCAATCGTGATGCAGTCGAAGACGCAACGGCCGGTGCAGTTCGAACAGAGTGACCAGACGCGCGAGGCCGTCAGCGCCTGGATCGCTGAAGCACATTTGAGCGCGGATCGGTTCCTGTTCCCGAGTCGAATGACTCGCTCGCCTCACATCTCGATACGGCAGTATGCGAGACTCGTGGAGTCCTGGATGGCACAAATAGGGCTGGATCCGGCCGCATACGGCACGCACTCGTTACGCCGTACCAAGGCGACCCTGATCTACCGCCGAACGCGGAACCTCCGAGCCGTGCAACTCCTGCTTGGCCACACGAAGCTGGAGAGCACAATCCGGCATCTGGGGATCGAGGTTGATGACGCCCTCGAGATAGCTGAGCAGACGGAAGTCTAGCCGTCGGAGCCGGTGAGCACCGTCCCTGCGACGGTCGCTCACCGGCCAGAAGCAGCCGTTGAGAATTTGGCTCTTGTGACATGGTTTGAGCCAGTCATCCGGTCAGAGCGTACAGGCCGAGGGGGAGTTCGGGTGTGGCACACTGGCGGATTTTGAGTTTGAAGTACGCCGTATCGAGCAGGACGCGGGCGCGTTTTCGGATCAGCCCGATGGCCACGTTACCGCTCTCGAGCCGGGCGGTGGTGATCGGATGGTCGGCGTAGTTACAAATGCCGTCGCGGTGGCGGTGCAGCATCGCCGCAAAGCGCTTCATGGGCGTGAGTCCGGTGGTCTCGGCCAACGCGCACCACGCCTCCAAGCGCTGGCTCATCGTCGTGACGCTACCCGATTGCACCCAGAGTTGCTGGAGCTGCTCTTTGAGACTGTAGACAGCGGTGAGGTTTGCATTGGCCGCCAGCAGCTCCTCCAGGCGGGTGGTTTGCTTGTCATTCAAGCGCTCGGCGTTTTTGAGCAGCAAGTAGCGGCTGCCGGCCAACAGCCCCCTGTCGGCTTTATTGGCCCGCTTGAATTCCGAGCGCCGCACCGAGTCGATGGCCTTGGAATACTGCTGCACCACGTGGAAGCGATCGAAGACGATGGCGGCCGCGGGTAGGCCCTCGGCCACGGCTTGTGCGAAGGGCTGCCACATATCCATGGCCACCGCCTGGATGCCTTGGGCTACAAGCAGCTCCAACGCGTCGAGGAGGCCTGGCGGGCGCTCAAGAGCGGCCTGCGCATGCGCCCGGTCTCCCACTGGGCGGTCCACCGCATCCACGCTCAGGTGGCGCTGACAGTGCTGGCGTTGCGGCTCGAGCGAGCCGCGGAGCTGGCCTGCGCGGATACCTGGCGCAATATCCGCGATGATCTCAAGCAGATAAAACTCGCGCAATTGTCGAGCCCCAACGGCACCGTCTGGCAGGTCACAGAGCCTGCCTAAGCCGCCGCTAAGAGACTGAAAGCACTAAAGATCAAAGCCCCGGCACCGCTGCTCGACCTCGCCCGACGACCTGCGTACATGGGTGTTTTTAGCAGCGCCCATAAGCTATTGTTGTACCTATAAAATATGGGATCATGTGCGTAGGCACTGTCAAAGTCGGGCCATATGTACCGTCAATAATGGCGGTATTTTATAAAACGGTATGGGACTGTATAGGAGACAGTAGACATAAAAAACCCGCCCAGACAAGAGCCTTAGGACGGGTTAGCGCTTCATGAAACAGTGATTTGGTGGCTACGGGTGGATTCGAACCACCGACTCCCACATTATGAGTGTGGTGCTCTAACCAGCTGAGCTACGTAGCCATGTATTTCGGCAGGTAAACGAGGGATTCTCCGGATGACCCGTTGTGCTGTCAAGACTGACTTGCCCAGCCGCATTGTCGAGCACTGCGATGATTGCGCTGTCTTCGCCGAAGCGGTAACACTGGTGTATCAGACATTGAATCGGAAGTGAATGACATCGCCTTCCTGGACCAGATATTCCTTACCCTCTAGGCGCATCCGACCCGTCTCTTTGGCGCCTTGCTCACCTCTGCAACGGATGAAGTCGTCGAAGCCAATGACCTCGGCGCGGATAAAGCCGCGCTCGAAATCGGTATGGATGCGACCGGCCGCCTGTGGCGCGCTCGCCCCCGTTTTGACGGTCCAGGCCCGGACTTCCTTGGGACCGGCCGTAAAGAAGGTTTGCAACCCCAGGAGACGGTAACCCGCTCGGATGACGCGATCGAGCCCTGGCTCCTCAAGACCATATTCGGCCAAAAATCCCGCTCGCTCCCGATCATCGAGTTGGGCGAGTTCCGCCTCTATGGCGGCACAAACCGGCGTGACGGCGGCGTTCTCCTGCGCGGCGATGCGGCGCACGGCATCGAGACGAGGGTTATCGACGAAACCGTCCTCTGTGACGTTGGCGATGTACAACACCGGCTTGGCGGTCAGCAGGTGCAACTCTTGGAGCAGTGGCTGCACCGCCTCACCCAGGTTCTGAGCACGTACGGGCGTACCCTCATTCAAAGCTTCCGCAATTTGCCCGAGCCAGTCACGGTAGGCAATGGCCTGTTTATCATTGGCTTTAGCCCGGCGTTGGTAGCGATCGAGCGCCTTGGCTACGCTTTCCAAATCCGCCAGTATCAGCTCCGTCTGCAGGGTTTCGATGTCTGCGGCCGGATCGATCCGCCCGCAGACATGGTGTATATCCACATCCTCGAAGCAGCGCACAACGTGAGCAACGGCATCGGTCTCACGGATATGAGCGAGGAATCGATTACCGAGCCCTTCCCCTTTGGAGGCGCCTGCAACCAAGCCCGCGATATCGACGAACTCCATCACCGTCGGCACGATTTTCTGCGGCTGCACGATCTCGGCAAGTTGCGCCAGGCGCGGATCCGGCACCGGCACGGTGCCCACGTGCGGATCGATCGTGCAAAAAGGGTAATTCTCCGCCGCCACCTGGTTGCGGGTAAGCGCGTTGAACAAAGTCGACTTGCCGACGTTGGGCAGACCGACAATTCCGCAATTAAAGCCCATCTCGGCCTGCTCGCATAGCTAAGAAACCTTTGGCGTGTGCGCCACTGAATGCAGGCGCTGAAAGGCCCGCCCCCAATCGCCTTCCACCACCAGCGGCAGTATCCCGCAGGCGTCCGTGATCCCGGCCTCGATCGCCTCCTGCTCTTCCCGGCTGGGCGCCGACAGGACATAGCCGATCACATCGTCACGGTGTCCCGGATGCCCGACCCCGATCCGCAAACGGTTGAAATCCCGTGTTCCAAGCGCGTTGGCCGTATCCCGCAGTCCATTGTGGCCGCCGTGCCCACCACCTTGCTTCAAGCGTGTGACGCCGGGTAGCAGATCGATGTCATCGTAGGCGACCAAGATGCTCCGCGGCTCCAATCGGTAGTAACGCACGAACTGTCCGATCGCGAGGCCGCTGTGATTCATATAAGTCATCGGCTTGAGCAGATGGCACTCGATATTGCCGATGCGAACCCGGCCGACATCGCCTTGAAACTTCCGCTGCGTGCTAAATGACCCACCAAACCGCCGGAGTATTTCATCCAGTAGCCAAAAGCCTGCGTTATGACGGGTTCTGGAATAGCGCGGGCCCGGATTCCCCAGCCCGATGAGGAGCCTCACCCCGGGTTCGACATCTGCCACAACCGATGTTCTCTTCCGTCAACCTCGCAGTGGCTAGCCTTGCGTCTTCGCGCTCGACTGCTCGTCGACTTCCTCTTGGTCGGGCTCGGCCTCAGCCCCGATGGTCGGCACAGTGGCGGCTTGCTCACCCTCGCCAGGCTCTTCCTCGGTCGGCTTGCGCGGAGTGTAAATGCTGACCACACTAGTGTCGTGGTCCGGATCATCCCCAAGGGCCGTCAACACCACACCCTTCGGCAGCTTGAGATCGGAGAGATGATACGCCTCATCCAAGCCTAAGGTGGCAATATCGACTTCGATGTACGCCGGCAGATGTCTGGGAAGACATTCGATCTCGACGTCGAGAAGATCATGGTGCAAGGTACCGCCCTGTTTTACGCCCACCGCTTTTTCTTCGTTGATGAAGTGCAGCGGTACGCGCTGGCGTAGCTTTTGCCCTGCCGTAACGCGCTGCAGATCCATGTGCAAGACCACGAGCGGCTTGACGGGGTGGCGTTGCAGATCCTTCAGAATCGCACGCTCCGTAGTATCACCGATATTGACGTCGATGATCTGTGAGAAAAAAGTCTCGTCCCGCATCAGCCCCATGACCTGCTCTTCATCCAGCGCCAAGGCAATCGCGTCCTTTTTGGCCCCATAGAGAATGGCCGGCAATTTCTTCGCCCGGCGCAGGCGGCGGCTCGCACTTTTACCCTGATCCGTGCGCACTGCGGCATCCAGCTTTAGCTCCACGCTCATTTCTGTGTTTGCTCCTCACGGCGGTTCGCGCCTCCCCCGCGACCCGGTTTGGCGCCTCTGTCATTACCAACTCAATTCTGCAAAGATTTTATGCTTTATTTCTCAAATCGGCCCTTTCCGCGTGGTGCCCTAGCCGGTACGGTGAATAGTCGTCTTATTCCACGAACAGCTCACTGACCGACTCGTCGTTGTTCACCCGGCGCATAGTCTCGGCCAACATTTCGGCCAAGCTGAGCTGACGAATCTTACTACAGCTTTGCGCGCATTCGCCGAGCGGGATGCTATCCGTGACCACCAACTCATCCAAGGTCGATTCTGCAATCCGCCCAATTGCGGGGCCAGAGAGTACGGGGTGGGTGATGTATGCGACCACCTTACCCGCGCCCTTGCCTTTCAAGGCCTTAGCCGCCTCGCACAGCGTGCCGGCTGTGTCGACGATGTCATCAACGATAATGCAAGTTTTGTCGTGAACGTCTCCAATGATGTTGGTGACCTTGGATTCGTTCGGCCGCGGACGGCGCTTGTCGATGATGGCCAGATCGGCATCATCCAGGCGCTTGGCGATAGCCCGAGCCCGCACCACCCCGCCGACATCCGGCGAGACGACGATTTTGTTCGGATGAAGCTGACGCCAGATATCGCCGAGCAACACCGGCGAGGCGTAGACATTATCCACCGGAATATTGAAGAAGCCCTGAATCTGGTCGGCATGCAGATCGACGGTAACCACCCGATCGATCCCGGCGGCCGAAACCATATCCGCCACCAGCTTCGCCGAGATCGGCACACGCTGTGAACGCGGGCGCCGATCCTGGCGCGCATAGCCATAATAAGGGATAACCGCGGTGATCCGGGCGGCAGAGGAACGCCGCAAGGCATCCGCAATCACCAACAGTTCCATCAAATTGTCGTTGGTCGGGGCACAAATCGGCTGCACAACGAATACATCCCGACCACGGACGTGTTCGTTGATCTCGACTTGGACCTCACCGTCGCTAAAACGCGTAACCTGGGCATCGCCGAGCCGGATCTTGAGACTCTCAGCGATGGCTTCAGCGAGTTGCGGGTTGGCATTACCCGCAAAGACCATCATGCGTCCGTTCTCGATCACGGTAATCTATATCCGTCGCTGCTCAGGACACAGTGGACGTACCGGCGAAATGGCTGGGGTGGCAGGATTCGAACCTGCGAATGCGGGGATCAAAACCCCGTGCCTTACCGCTTGGCGACACCCCAGTTGCGTTGCGGCACGCCGAGGCCCTGCTGAACCAAATCGCGTCGGACTCGGCCCACGCCCCGAAATCCTCAGCTGAGCCCCCGCGTGCGACCCATTCCGAACCTACAATCTTCGGAATCCGTGAGCTTTTGCGAGGCAATCAACGCACCCGCGACGCGCTGCCTGACCGCGAGAGCCGGCGACGCCGCAACAGCGGTGAGCGATTACACCCTCGCACGACCCAGCCCCGCCACCGTCGCGGCAAGCACTCTAGCGCACCACGCGCCAGATGCTCCTGCGCGAAGGGAGCAAAGATGCACGCCCCTGTGCCCGTAAGGCGTGCTACACCGAACTGCTCTAACCAATCCAAAGCACGGCCGATTTCCGGATACAACCGCCGCACGATCGGTTCGCAATCGTTTCGAACCCCACCCGTGTAGAAGCTGCTTATTGTGATGCGCGGTGAATTACGTGTCAATTCGGGGGCCTGAAACACCCGCGCGGTAGCCACGGCGACGCCCGGATCGACAACCAAAAACCATGGTTCATCCAGACTCACCGGAATAAGCCGCTCGCCTATCCCTTCACCCCATGCGGCTCGACCGCGTACGAAGACAGGGACATCGGCACCGAGGCGCAGACCGAGACCAGCGAGTGCATCCTCGTCCAACCCAGTGTCCCAGATCTCGTTCAACGCCACCAGCGTGGTGGCGGCATCAGAACTGCCGCCACCCAGCCCGCCACCGGTAGGGAGTCGCTTATCGAGGCGAATCACGGCGCCGCAGGCACAGTCGGTGGCCTCCTGGAGCAATCGGGCGGCACGAACGCTGAGATCAGCCGCTTCACTCACGCCAGGCACATCGCCGACCCGACACACCCGTCCATCCGTCGTTCGGGTGAAATAAAGCCAATCGCTCATATCCAGAAACTGGAATAGGGTCTGTAATAGATGGTAGCCGTCATCCCGCCGACCGACGACATGCAAAAAGCGATTGATCTTCGCTGGCGCCGGCCATGCAGCCGAGTTCACGCGGAGAGCTCCCAATCTCGAATCACCAGATTCACCTCCACCTGATCGCGGGAGAGCTGCAGGGCAGTCGGCAGATCGACGCCTGAGAAATGGCCGTAATCACGGAACTCGATCCGCCAGCCTTGCTGCCTCAACGAGGCGAGCCGTCCTTGCCGATCCAGCGCACGCATCTCTACCGCTCCCGGTGCAAGGATCCCGCGCAGCCAGTAACGCAAAGCCGCCACCGGAAGATCATATCCCATATAGCGATTCAGCAGGTCCCGCGCCGATCGAGCCACCGCCGATACGCCGCGCGAAGTCTGCAATCGTACGCGCTGCGCATCACCCGTGAGCCGTGCCGAACCGGCGCCGAAAGGCGCAATGAGATCAATCCGATAGTGCCCGTCTAGCTCACGCCAGTACACTGCGACGCTCCCCCCGTCGCGGGCCGTACGAATGGCCGCTCGCCCTGCAAATGTCCAGTTGGAGAGGTTACTGATCCGGAGTTGGCGATTCGTAAACGCCGCCAGCCGAGCCGCCTCTGCCGCCTCTGGGGCGGGCGGCTGTACCGCGCAACCGGCCAGAACGAACCCGATGAAACAGATGCCGACCAGCCGCCGCATTATTGAGTCAGACGCTTTATTGTACTATTGAGCAGCGTGTTGTCCGAATGCGCCTGCAGCGCCTGTTGCCAAATGCGGCGCGCCTGGGCATGGCGCCCGAGCTTCCAGAGAACCTCGCCGTAATGCGCGCCGATCTCCGGGTCATTAGCCAACTCCCAGGCGGTACTGAGGTAGTTCAGCGCCGCATGCAATCGCCCTTGACGATAAGCGAGCCAGCCCATGCTATCGATGACGGCCGGATCATGTGGGCGTTGCGCATAGGCACGCGCCACCAGATGTGCGGCTTCCTGCAGGCGATCAGTGTGGTCCGCCAGAGTATAGCCAAGCGCATTCAGAACGTGGGGGTCGTTCGGATCTTTAGCCAAAATAGCCCGCAGATCACGCTCGGCTGCCGCCACACGTTCCATCTCGATGAGCGTCATTGCGCGCCCATAGAGCAGATCTTTGTCGTTCGGGAAAGCAGCCAGCCCAGTATCATACGCTTTGAGGCTGGCCTGCATCCGCCCCAGCGTGCGCATGATCTCACCTTCAACGCCATAGCTTCGTGCAGCCAACTGTGAGTCTTGTCCGCGCAACGCTACGAGATGCGCACGCGCCTGATCCAGCTGCCCTCCGCTCGCCAGCACGGCCGCGATCCGCAACCGAGCGTCGTCACGATAGGCGCCACGGGTTCGCCTGTAATAGCCGATGGCGGTCTGGTAGTGCTTCTCCTGCTCGGCGACACGTCCTAAAAAATAATGCGCCGCATCGGTGCGCTCGCCTAACGCCAGTAGCCGTTGCAGCCAAGTCCTCGCTTGAGCGTTGAATTGCGCATCGATGGCGAGCAGCGCGGCGGGATAGAGCGCCCGGGCATCGTCCGGGTGGCGCTGTAGCAGTTTGCGGAACTCAGCAAGCGCCTCACGGGTGCGTGACAAGCTGATCAGAGTATGGGCGTAGCGCAGTCGTAAATCGTAGTCCTGCGGGCTGCTGCGCAGCAAACTACTGAGATCATCGAGCGCCTCCTGAGGGCGCTCGAGCCTGAGATAGGTCTCCACTCTGAGCAAATACGCTGCACGCCACTGCGGCGACAGTGCAAGCGCCTCGTTCAATGCGGTGAGCGCAACAGCGGGCTGTTGCGATTGCAATGCCACTTGCGCCACCGCATAGTACGAGGCCCGATTTTTGGGGTACTTCTCGGCGACCCGCTGCATAACTTGCAACGCGGCCGGGTTGTCGGCTTCCTGAGAGAGGATAGCCGATAGGCTCTCCAGCCCCTGCGCCGCCCCCCCAGGTGCCATCTGCACGGTAGCTGCAAGAGCCGTCACGGCTTTATCCACCTCGCTGCGGCGCACGCTCAGCAGACCCACAGTCTGCCGCGCCTCGAGGGAGTTGGGCAGCAACCCGTGCCAGCGATCAGCCGCTGCCAGCGCCAGCCCTTCACGTTTGGCCAGTAAAGCGATTCGGGTGGCGCGCTCCGCCACGGCTGGGTCGGAGCTGAGCCGGGCCGCCGCCAAGTAATCGCTCGCCGCCCGACCCAGATCACCGCGACTGCCGGCCAGTTCAGCCACCATAAGATGGTACAGCAAGTCGGCTTTGGCCTCTGAAGCCTGATCGGCCCCTGCCCCCGAGGCCTCTTGGCGCTTTAGTTGCGGTCCCTGCGACGCCGTACAACCGCCCAACAGCAGTAACAATAGGAAAACGAGACAACGATGCATGGGTTTCCTCTTGAGGCCGCCTCCAAGGCGCTGCGCAATCGCAAAAGCTTGTTATGATAACTGTATCGTAAGACCTACTACGAGCGGCGGTCCGTGCCCAAATCGACTATAAATGCCACTTGCCAGCGCGGCGATGCCGCGGCGCTTGTATTCGAACGGCATACGCCTACAATTCACGGTTTGCCTTCCGCCCAGTATCCCATGCCCATGGTAACCCTTGGACTGAGCCACAAGAGCGCCCCTGTTGAGATCCGCGAACGGATCGTCTTTCCTCTGGAGTGCCTCGAGGAAGCGGTCTGCAATTTGGTGGAGCGCCCGGGAGTCGACGAGGCTGTCCTCTTGTCGACCTGCAACCGTACGGAACTCTATGCCGTCTTGGCGCCGGAGGCCACGCCGGATATCTTACAACGCTGGCTGGAGCACACTCATCGCCTGAGTCCAGGCTGGCTGGCGCAGTATTTGTATTTGCTCAACGGCGAAGCCGCTGTGCGGCATTTGCTCACCGTCGCCTCAGGGCTCGACTCACTCGTGCTCGGCGAGCCGCAGATCCTTGGCCAAACCAAGTGCGCCTATCAAGCGGCGCTGCGCTGCGGTACCGTACGCTATACGCTGGATCGTCTGTTTCAGTACGCGTTCTCCGTAGCCAAACAAGTGCGCAGTGAAACCGAGATCGGCGCCCACCCGGTTTCCGTGGCATTCGCCGCCGTCAGCCTGGCAAGCCAAATTTTCGGCGACCTAGACCGGCAGACGGCCCTGCTGATCGGTGCGGGTGATACAATCGAGCTGACCGCCCGTCACTTGCGGGAGCATCGCATCGCCCGGCTCATCATAGCCAACCGCAGCCTGGAACGCGCCCGCAAGCTCGCCGAGCAATACCAGGGGGAGGCGATCTCTCTAGCCGATATCCCGCATGTGCTCAAGGAAACGGACATCATAGTATCTTCCACGGCCAGTACATTGCCGATTCTCGGTAAGGGCAGCGTGGAAAGCGCGCTTAAGCGGCGCAAGCACCGGCCCATGTTCATGGTAGACATTGCAGTACCACGTGACATTGAACCGGAAGTCGGCGCGCTCGCGGATGTCTACCTCTATACGATCGACGACCTGCGCGAAGTGATCGATGATAGCTTGCGTTCGCGCCGTGAGGCAGCCCGGCAAGCCGATTTGATCATTGCTGATCAAGTCGAGCGCTTCATGAGCTGGATGCGCTCGCTGCAAGCCGTATCACCGATCCGCTGTTACCGCCACCGCGCCGAACGCCTGCGTGAGGAGGTTCTGCAACGCGCGCGACGGCGCCTGAGCCGCGGTGATGACCCGGCCTTAGTGCTCGAATATTTATCTCACACGTTGACTAAGAAGTTGATCCACGAGCCGACGGTAGGCCTGCGTGAGGCGGCGCGCAGCGGCGACCCCGAGATGATTCGCACCAGCCATCGCCTGCTGGGCTTGCACACAGATGAAGACGAAGTATCGTGAAGGGCTTGCTACGCCAAAGACTGGAACAACTCGGTGAGCGCTATGAGGAGATTGAAGCGTTGCTCGCCGATCCGACAGTGATCGGCGAGCAGAAACAATTCACAGCGCTATCCCAAGAGTATGCCCGCCTCCACCCTGTGGTACAGGCGTTGTCTAAGTACCAGGAAATGGAACAGGTGCTCACTTCCACACGCGCCCTCAGTGAGGATCCCGACCCGGAGATTCGCGCGTTGGCAAAAGATGAGATCCGTGCGGCCCAATTGCAGCTGGAGGAGTTGGGCCAACAGCTACAATGGTTAATGCTGCCGCAGGACCCCGATGATGAAAAAGGCATTTTTCTTGAGATTCGCGCCGGCACCGGAGGTGATGAGGCCGCGCTGTTCGCCGGCGATTTATTCCGCATGTATGCCCGCTACGCCGAACGCCGGCGCTGGCGTCTCGAGATCATCAACGAAGCCCCCGGAGAGCACGGCGGCTATAAGGAGATTATCAGTCGCGTGGAGGGGGCAGGCGTCTACTCACGACTGAAATTCGAATCCGGGGCTCACCGGGTGCAACGTGTACCGACAACGGAGTCCCAAGGGCGCATCCATACCTCGGCGTGCACGGTGGCCGTCCTTCCCGAACCCGAACAGATCGAGGAAATCGAAACCGCAACCGCCGAGCTCAGAGTGGATACGTTTCGCGCTTCGGGTGCAGGGGGGCAGCACGTCAACAAAACCGACTCGGCTATTCGTATCACCCATCTACCAACGGGCCTCGTTGTCGAATGCCAAGACGAGCGCTCTCAGCATAAGAATCGGGCAAAAGCTATGGGATTGCTGCAGGCAAAACTTACCGCTCGTGAGCGTGAGCGACAGCAACAGGAGCAAAGCGCTACTCGCCGATCACTGGTGGGTAGCGGTGATCGATCCGAGCGCATTCGCACATATAACTTTCCGCAAAGCCGCGTCACTGAGCACCGCGTCGGTCTCACGCTGTATAAACTCGATGAAATACTGGAAGGCGATCTCGACCCGATCATCGATCCGCTGATCAGCTCGCATCGCGCCGATCAACTAGCGGCATTAGCGGAAGAAAATTGACGATGAACACTCTGAACCGCTGGCAAAGTCCCGCCGGTGCTCTTCTCCTCTTCCCCGTAAGAGAGGAGCCGAATTATCTGTCCGTGGCAAATCGGCAACGCCAAAATTTACTCACTGAACAGTGTGTACGGCGCGTCCCTTCAAGCTGGTTTGGCGGCTGAGGCACCACTGATCTCCCGCCAAGGGCCCGCCGGGGGGATGGACCCTTGGCCACGACCGCCACCATTGGCTCGCGCCCATAGCCGTTTTTCAAGCCACCCGCTGCTTTTCTCGGATTT
Organism: Nitrococcus mobilis Nb-231; assembly: GCF_000153205.1. Taxonomy (GTDB): domain Bacteria; phylum Pseudomonadota; class Gammaproteobacteria; order Nitrococcales; family Nitrococcaceae; genus Nitrococcus; species Nitrococcus mobilis. Next base: position 3,571,560 of record NZ_CH672427.1, on the reverse strand, counting down.
CCTCCAGGGTTTTGCAGTCGATGCATAAGGTGGCTGTTGGACGAGCCTCCAACCGGCGCAGACCGATCTCCACACCGCATTGATCGCAAAAACCGTAATCGTCCTTGCGAATTCGCTCAAGTGTCTCGTCGATCTTGCGAATCAGCTTACGCTCTCGATCGCGGGTGCGCAGCTCCAGGGCAAACTCCTCTTCCTGAGTCGCGCGATCGGAGGGATCCGCATAATTGTTCGCATCGTCGCGCATATGGCTGACGGTACGCTCGACCTCTTCCTGAAGCTGTTGTTTCCATGCCAGAAGCAGCTGCTGAAAATGCTCCAGCTGCTCCTCGTTCATGTACTCTTCGCCTTCTTGTGGCCGGTAGGGCTCGAAGCCTTTGACCGGCAAAGCGTGTTTGTCAGCCATGTTCTATCCTCCACATTATCGCCACGGCGGTGGCTCGGCGTACTCGATCGCCCCCCGCCGGCTCCGTAGCCGCCTTCCCCTGAGGGCTGGGTCGACACAACCGCCACCACCCCGACGAGTTCTGCATCTTAACTCGGCCAATCGCCCCAAACATGTAATACGGCACAAATGGCTTCATCATGTGGCTGCATTCGCTATCAAATAATGTTGAAGACCCGATTAAACCACAAAGGTTCCCCTAAATCGTCCGCCCAGGCAAGGCATCGCGCAGCCGCTCCGCCGCTTCACACAAGATGCGCTCGGTGGTCGGCCAATCGATGCAAGGATCGGTGACAGAAACGCCGTAGCGCAGCGCTTCCGGAGCGTCGGCGCTCAACTTTTGGTTTCCCCAGTCGAGGTTGCTCTCCAGCATCATTCCGATGATCGACTTATTGCCCTCCAAAATCTGCGTTATCAAATTATCCAGCACCAGTGGCTGCAACGCAGGATCTTTATTAGAGTTCGAGTGACTGCAATCCACCATCAGCCTACTGCGCAACCCGGCCTCCGCAAGCTCCTTCTCGCACAGAGCGATACTGACCGAGTCGTAGTTCGGCTGATTACCACCGCGCAGCACGACGTGGCCGTCACGGTTACCGCGAGTTCGGATCACCGCGCACTGCCCCATCTGATTGATACCCAAAAAACTGTGTGGTGCCGCAGCCGAGCGCAAGGCATTTATAGCCACGGCTAAACTGCCATCGGTGCCGTTTTTGAAGCCGACCGCGGTGGACAGTCCGCTCGCCATCTCCCGATGGGTTTGGGATTCGGTGGTCCGTGCACCGACGGCGGTCCAACTAATCAAATCACCCAAATATTGCGGGGTGATCGGGTCTAACGCCTCGGTTCCCGCCGGCAATCCGATCTCGGCCAAGTGCAGCAACAAAGCACGGGCCCGACGCAATCCCTCCTCGATGTGGAAAGAATCGTCCAGATAGGGATCATTGATCAATCCCTTCCAACCTACGGTGGTGCGCGGTTTCTCGAAATAAACCCGCATGGCGAGGAATAGACTGTCAGCCACCCGGTCGTGCAGCTCCTTGAGTTTCTCCGCGTACTCATTGGCAGCCACGGCATCATGGATCGAGCACGGCCCGACTATTACGAGCAGTCGATGATCAGTGCCATCCAGGATATTCTTTACGACCTGGCGCCCCTGCACTACGGTGGCACGCGCCTGTTCTGTGAGCGGCAGCTTCGATTTCACCTGCACCGGTGTTGGCAAAAGCTCCTGGGCAAGCACATTGATATTGTCAACGCTGATGTCCGTCATACGGCACTCTATTGGCTTTAGCTATTTAATATGAAATTTTGAGAACTTAAGGATTCGCTCGATGCTTGCACGCCGGTTAACTTACAATTAGGGCTCATTGCTATCGGATAACCTGGCCTTCGCTCGAATTCCCGCCTGAACTCGCAACTGGAGTTTAACTGTTCCACAAAGCCGCCTGCCACAGGTTGGCCCGAGCATCGCGCCTATTAACGAGTTCCTTTTGGAAAGGTTTTTTATTATATCAATCCGCTCCCGATGAGCTAGAAAACCGCCGCCCATTCCCCACCGCGGGTGCTGTAACCGCACTCAAGCTCGAGTCGAACAAGAATATTCGAAGCCAGAGGGGCTCCCCCCATCGCGCACCGCGCGTTCATCGATGGTCAGGCACTGAACCTCACGTTGTCGTGGGAGCCGATACATCGGCTCAAGCAGGACCCGTTCGATCACCGTACGCAGCCCACGTGCGCCGGTGCCGCGCGCAAGCGCCTCCTGAGCCAGAGCATGTAAAGCCCCGCGGGTAAAATGCAGTTCGCAGCCGTCCATCGCGAGCAACTTAGTATACTGGCGCACCAAGGCATTGGCGGGCTCCGTCAAAACCCGCACCAACGCATCTTCATCCAGAGGATCAAGGACGCTCACTACCGGCAGCCGCCCGACGAATTCGGGTATCAGCCCATAGTGGATGAGATCGTCCGCCTCAGCGTATGCCAAAAAATTCGAACAGCGACGCGGCCCTGGCAGGTCGACGGTAAAGCCGATGCCGTGACCGCGCCGGCGGCGTTCGACTAGCTGAGCCAATCCCTCAAAAGCGCCCCCGCAGATAAAAAGGATCTGCCGAGTGTCGACCTCCAGCCACTCCGGGCGACGTGCGGCTCCCCGTTCGCGCGGGGCAAATCTCACTACAGAGCTATCCATGAACCGCAAAAGCGCCTGCTGCACCCCTTCGCCCGAGACATCTCGGCTACGGCTCACGGTGTGGCGGACGGCGAGTTTATCCACTTCATCAAGATAAACGATCCCAAGCGAAGCACGCTGGGCATCGTTATCGCAGCTTTGCACAAGGCGCCGAATGAGGCCGTCCACGTCCTCACCCACATAGCCCGTCTCAGTCAAAGCGGTAGCGTCTGCAATCAAAAAAGGCACTGCCAATCGCCGCGCAAGGGTCTCGGCGAGCAATGTTTTACCACTGCCACTCGGGCCAATCAGCAGAATATTGCTCTTGCCGAGTTCTGGGTCACCCAGCGCCGAGCAACAACCAATTCGTTTATAATGGTTATAAACAGCCACCGAGAGTACTTTTTTGGCATGCTCTTGGCCGATTACGTACTGGTCGAGAAAATCGTGCAACTCGCGAGGCCGCGGCAAATCAGTCACTGCGGACAACCATTGCGCAGGAGTCTCACGAGCTAGAATACGGCTGCACTCGAACACGCAAGCTTCGCAAATGTAGGCATCCGGACCGGCAATCAAAGCGCCCGTAGCCGCTTCGGGCCGCATACAAAAAGAGCACATTAAGCGCCCTTCGAGATTGCGGCTGAGCGTACCATCGCGCGCCTTCCGCCCCATGTATCACCTCCGAAGCCCTCGGCCGATGCACAGCCCATTACCCGCTATAAGCTCATATCGGCAATCACCGCCTCTAACGTTAGTTATAGGGAGACTCAAGCAGCCGCGCCAGTCGAACGGGATCTGGTATAGTGCAGCGAGCGGCCGCTGAACTAGGTGATATATGGCTCTGGATCGCAAGCTCCTCGACATACTCTGCTGTCCAATCAGCAAGATACCAATACGCCCGCTCAAACGGGACGAGTTGCAACGAATCAACGAGGCAATTGCGAACGGTCACCTGCGGTATCTGGATAACAGTACGGTCGAAGCCGAACTCGACGAAGGACTGATAACGGATAATGCCGAACGGGTCTACCGGGTGGATGACGGCATACCGATCATGCTGGAGGAGCGAGCTATCTCCGTGCGGTCGTTACGCTTGAAGTGAGCTCCGACGAACCCATCGCCAGCGTGCTGGCCTGGGCCGGCAGGCAGTTCGCGCCCCTTGGCGAGAACGCGCGGCTCGATGCCGAGGTCCTGCTTGCCGGATTGCTCGCGGTGGAACGCAGCTACCTCTTGACGTGGCCCGAACGGCGCCTGCCGCCGGCGGTGCTCGCGCGCTATCGCGCTCAGGTGGCGCGCCGAGCAAGCGGTTATCCGGTGGCTTACCTCACTGGGATACGGGAATTCTGGTCACTGGAGCTGCGGGTAACGCCTGCCACGTTGATTCCGCGCCCGGAGACGGAAGGCCTCGTCGAAGTAGCGCTGGCCTCGCTCACAGGCATCACGCAGCCGATGGTGCTTGATTTGGGCACCGGCAGTGGTGCTGTTGGGTTGGCCATCGCCACCGAGCGCCCGGACGCCACGGTAGTGGCCGTAGATACATGTCCCAGAGCACTCGCCGTCGCGCGCTGCAATGCGCGGCGGTTAGGTTTGCAACGCGTCCAGTTCTTGCTTGGCGATTGGCTCGAACCCGCCGGCGAGCGGCGCTTCCATCTCATCGTCGCTAATCCGCCTTATGTCGATCCCGCCGAACCCGAACTGCGTTGCGCAAGCCTGCGCTTCGAACCTCCTACCGCGTTGCTTGCACCGGAGCAAGGCCTCGCCGAGCTGCGCCGCATCGTCTCCGGTGCGCTCACCAACCTGCACCACGGCGGCGTGCTGGCCGTAGAACACGGCTACCGGCAGGGCGCCGCGGTACGCACGCTGTTCCAGACGGCCGGCTTTGAAGAAATCCATACCGAGCTCGATTTGCAAGGCCATCCACGGGTGACTGCTGGATCCCAGCCAACCTAAGGGAATCTCGAAAAACCGCATTCCGCATCGTCATCCCGGCCTACGCCGGGATGACGAGATTCGGGAATTATTCGAGGTTCCCCCAAGATCAGGCTTAATTGCCGGAACCGGCGCTTTGCCGGCCCTGCGCTGGCCCTGCCCAGCACCGCGAACCATTCGCTGACGATGAGGAAGTCCGCCAGTGCGCAGTGCTCGATGCAGTTGCAGACCAAACGCCAGCCATGTCAGGTGCTCAGCCGCGCTTCGTGCCGGTATTTGGCCGGCCGCGCGTGCCGTAGCAAATGGTTACGCAATTTCCACTGGGTTTCGGGCTCGTATTCGCCGACGAAACGTACCTCGCCACCTTCGCAAAACGCGACCGGCAGACCATCGCGCAGCAAAACACGATTGCCGGGCACCGCCGGCAAACGCTGGCCCGGCGTAACGATGCCGACCAGATTCAGCGGATCGGCCGCGGACAGGCTGACCCAGGCACCATCGAACTCCGCCTTACGGGTTTTGCGTAGCGCCGCCACCGCTTCCGGCGCGGCAAACTGTTCCCCGGCAAAGCCAGCCACGAAGCGCCCGCCGCGGATCTCGCCCCGGGCCTCCAACCGACGATAGATATACAACAGTTCACGCCAGGCCGGCAGACTGGATTCGCGCTCCAGGATCCGCTTGAATACGACCCCATAGCGGGACAGCAGAGTCCAGGCGATGTGTTCCAGTGTCTTGCTATCGCTCAGGCGGCCAGCGCCATTCACCGAGTCAACGGTGCGCAACCGCGACCAGCGACCGGCCTCTTCCAGCCCGGCAAAACGCCGCCGTCTGATGCGGGTGCGCGGCGCATGTGCCGGGCGTGGGCCGCTGCGGTTGAGCAACGCGCGCAGCCCGGCAAAGGAATCGGCACTCGCCAAACCCCAAGCCGCCAGCTCGGCCAGACCGTCCTCGGCCTGGGTACGCAGCAGGCCCGCCGTTTCCTGCAACTCATGGAAGAAGGAGGCCCCCCGCGTATCTAATACTTCCAGCAACTTACGGGCGCTGGCGCTCATTTTAAGCGCTTCCGGCGGCGGCGCCAGCACCAACTCTTGCCAAAAACGCAATGCCGGGCGTTCGATGAGTGCGATCGGCGTATTGCGTACCGGACCTACCCGCCGTTTGCCATCGCCATTGGTGGCGTGCGAGGCATTGAGCCGTAACCACGCAATGCGCCCGGAGGTACACAGAGTATCCAGCATCTGCGGGTTGTAATCCGCCACGCGTGCGGGTAGCACATCGCTTTCCCACGCAGCAGCCGGCAGACTGAATCCTTCCAGCATTGCCAGCACACGGACCAACCCGCCCACACCTTCGGCCCGGCCTCCGGCCGTGCCCTCGAGCAGGCCGTGCCAGCCCAGCAGAAAGCGCATGTAATCCTGCGGCGATACCGGTTCGATCTCGCGCCGCCGTCGCTGCAGGGTATACCGGTGGATGCGAGCCAACAGACGGCGCTCACACCATTGAATCGACGTGGCAGCGGCGCCGAAACAGCCCTGAATGGCAAAACCCTCGGCCTCCAGTTGGGCTAAGGCTATGGCGGCGGCTGCTTCGGGCAAACCCAGTGGCGCGGTCAGTTGTTCGAGCGTGACTGGCCCCAGCCCTTCCAGGCGACTGCGCAGAAGTTCGCGTAATGCTTCAGTGAGATCGGCCGGCGGCTGGCCTTCGAGCACCGGCTCGATCTGGGGCGCGAGCTTGAGATCGGCAAACAGAACCTGAAATTCGATTAAGCGCTCGGCGGCTACCCACACTTGCTGGCCGCCCGGCAACGTGACGCACGCGGCGCGGCGGTCCACACACAGCGTTTCGAACAGGCGCGGCCAGCCTCCGCTCAAATCATCGGCCAGGCCAGCTGGATTTCTACCACCCTGCTCGCCCTCGGCCCGAGTCAGGAAACCGTGTACAACCAATGCGTCGTGCAGCTCGTCGGCATCACGCGGATCGGGCCAAGCCTCTTCACGGACCCGTTCGATGGCGGCGCTATCCAGTTGCGCCTGGCCGGCTTCCTCGGCGCTCCAGTAGCCGCCACTGCGCACGGCCAGCGTGCGGCGCTCCTCCTGGGCGCCGTCGTCGAGAAAGGCGTAGTTACGCGCGTTGATGATTTCCTCGGCCAGCGGCGAAGGCGTGGGCAGATCACGGCCGATCACCTCGATCTCGCCGGCCTCCAGACGTTTAAGCAGGGCTTCCAGTCCTTCGATGTCCATGGTGTCCTGCAGACAATCGGCCAGGGTCTGATCGACCAGCGGGTGATTCGGAATCACGCGCGCGCCGGCCAAATTTTCGGCACAAGCCAGTTGGTCGGGAAAGACCACGGCCAACAGATCCTCGGCATCCGAGCGCTGGAACTGGGCAGGCGTGCGCTTGCCCTTGAAGTTGCGGCGCACGGCCAGCGCGATCGTCGCATTCCAGCGCCAACGGTTGCCGAACATGGGCGCATCCAATGTGGCCTGGGTGAGCACATCGCGCACCGTAGCCGACCTCAGATAGCCGGCGACTTCTTCCAGCACGAAACTGTGGGTGGCGCCCAGCGACAGCACGATGCTGTCTTCCAGCGCTGCCGCCTGCAATTCGAAATTGAACTTGCGGCAAAAGCGTTTACGTAGGGCCAGACCCCAGGCGCGGTTCAGGCGCGAACCAAACGGCGAATGCACGATCAAATGCATATCGCCGACTTCGTCGAAGAAGCGCTCGAAGACGATGCACCATTGAGTCGGCAAAGCGCCCAGCGCGGCGCGCGCAGCGCCGTAGTAATCCGCCAGTTGCGCTGCCGCCGCCACGGGGATTCGCAGCTCTTGCTCCAGCCAACCGCAAGCGGCGGCTACACCCTCGGTTAGCCGCTGCTCCAACTCGACGCGCAGGCGCGACACGGCGGCGGACAATTCGTCCGTTCGGCCCGGCGCCTCGCCAAACCAAAACGGGATGTTCGGCGGCTGACCCTTGGCATCCTCGACAAACACGCGGCCGGATTCGATCTTGAGAATGCGATAGGAGGTATTGCCCAACTGGAAAATATCGCCCACCAGGCTTTCGAAGGCGAAATCTTCGTTCAGGCTGCCGATTTTGAGACCGGCGGGCGAGAGAATGACCTCGTAGTCGAACTGGTCGGGAATCACCCCGCCGTTGGTCAGCGCGGTCAACCGGGCGGATTTGCGCGGCCGCAGGCGGGCATTTACCGCGTCGCGGTGAATATGAGCGGCGCGCCGGCCACGGCGGGTGGTCACGCCATCGGCCAACATACGCACGGTGGCGGTAAAGGCTTCCCGTGTTAAATCCCGATACGGCCAAGCCGTAATGCAGCGATCATATAATGCCGCCTCTTCGCACTCGCCGACGGCGGCGACTTCCGCCACGATCTGTTGCGCGAGCACATCCAGCGGCGCTACGGGTATCCGGATCACGTCCAGTTCGCCGCGGCGCACGGCATCCAGCAACGCCGTGCATTCGGCCAGATCGTCGCGTGAGAGCGGGAACAATCGGCCCTTGGGCAGAGCACTCACGGCGTGACCGGATCGCCCCACCCGTTGCAGCAGGGTGGCGATGGCGCGTGGGGAGCCGAGCTGGCAGACCAGATCAACCGCGCCGATGTCGATTCCCAGCTCCAGCGCGGCCGTTGCCACCAGGGCGCGCAGTTCACCATTCTTGAGGCGTCGCTCGGCTTCCAAGCGATGTTCGCGCGCCAGGCTGCCGTGGTGAGCGGTGATGGCATCCTCACCCAGGCGTTCGGCCAGATGCCGGGCGGCGCGTTCGGCCAGGCGGCGGGTATTGACGAAAATTAGAGTGGTCTTGTGCGCTTCGATTAAACCCGCGAGCTGGTCATAAATCTCGCCAAAGGTGTCATTGGACATGACCGCCGACAACGGCGCACCGGGTACGCACAGGCTCAGGTCCCGGTCGCGGGTGTAGCCAGTGTCGACGATATTGCAGCGCCCGGCATCGCGGCCGGTTAGAAAAGCGGCCATGGTCGCGATCGGTTTCTGTGTGGCGGACAGGCCGATGCGGGTGGGCGGTTTACCCAGCCTATTCTCGACCAACGCATCCAGCCGGGCCAACGACAGACTCAGATGCGCACCGCGCTTGTTGCCGGCCAGGGCATGCACCTCGTCCACGATGACCGAGCGCACGCCGGCCAGCATCTCGCGACCGGACTCGGCGGTGAGCATCAGGTACAGCGACTCGGGCGTGGTCACCAGAATATGCGGCGGTTCGCGGCGCATGCGCGCGCGCTCGGATTGCGGGGTGTCGCCGGTGCGTACCCAGGCGCGGATATCGGGCTGCGGGAGGCCGGCGGTGCGCAATTGCTCGGCAATACCCGCCAGCGGTTCCTGCAAGTTTTTCTGTACGTCGTTGGACAACGCCTTGAGCGGCGAGACATAAAGAACCCGGGTTTCATCCGGCAACCGCGTGGTCAGCCCTTCGCGCACCAGCGCATCGATGGCGGCAAGGAACGCGGCCAGAGTCTTACCGGAACCGGTGGGTGCAGCGATCAGGGTATCTCGACCTTCGTATATGGCCGGCCAGGCTTGCGCTTGCGCCGCGGTCGGCCGGCCAAAGCGTTGTTCGAACCAACCGCGGACCGCCGGCTGGAATTCGGGATTTATTCCTGACGTTGCGCCCATCCGCTCAGTTTACTGTCTCCTGAGACGCGGCGGCGAGGATAAATTCTTCAGCTCCAGCGACGGCGAGGAGCCATTCAGCGACGAATTCGGTACGGAAGATACCAGCAGCTACCAGGTGCGCGATGTCACCTTACTCCCGCGGCGCGTTGGGGTATTTGCACGCAAGTGCATGCGGCAGCCAGATGGATTTTTCGAGCACGGTTGATCTGCTCTTCGAGCGCTGGCCGCAGCGACTCCGGCAGCAGTGTCACCCAATCCCGTCCGCCTTTTCCGTCCCGAACCGAACCACACCGCATCGCCATCAGCAATGCCCGGATCCTCGGCATCGACGACGAGACGGTAACCTTTCGCTACACCGACTACGCCGATGCTCAACGCTGCAAGGTGATGCGCCTTACCGGTGTGGAGTTCGTGCGCCGCTTCCTGCTGCATGTCCTGCCCAAGGGGTTCATGCGCATCCGCCACTATGGCTTCCTCGCCAATCGCGCTCGCCGCGTGAAGCTCGCGCGCATTGGCGAGTGCCTCACTGCCCGGCACCTATCGACGAGCAAGCGGCCGCAGAGGGAACGCACGAGGCCCCGAACGTCTACCCGTGTCCAGCCTGTGAGGCCTGTGTGCTGCGCGTCGGGGCGCTGTTGTCAACGCCGCCACGACGGGAGAGCGGATGATGCCGAGCGATTGGCTGAGCCGATGCCGCCGACACTCCGCTGCCAGGCCCCGCAGGGGCCTGAGCTTGCGTGCGCCCAGAAGACCGAAATCGCCCCGGAGAGCCCCATGAAACCGCCACATTCGCCGACATGAGCTCCCGTTCTCGACCACCTGCCGGGGTGATTCGGGACGCCGACACCCCTGACGGGCGCCGTAACACCCCCCCCCGACGCTTTCGACACCCCGAGCACCAAACCATACAATCCCCTTAGAACAAGGACCTCGGCACACTGTCGGGCGGCTTAGTCCAACAGACATTTATCCGCCATGCTCCGCACGACAGATAAATGCTTAGAAGTTATAGGTAAAAAGGATGGGAGTACCACTTGGCCGTACCTGATTTTCAATCGCTGATGCTGCCACTGCTAAAGTTTTCCGCCGACGGCAAAGAGCATACGATGCAGGAGGCCCGGGAAGGGCTGGCAGAAATAATGGGGCTGACCCAAGAAGATCTTGAGGAAAGGCTGCCGAGTGGTCGGCAATCTACATTCGCAAATCGTGTGGCATGGGCAAAGGTGTATCTGACCCAAGCGGGAGTTCTGGAGTCACCCAAGCGGGGCAAGTTCCACATTTCTGACCGTGGCAGGAAAGTCCTTACAGAAGGCCCTGACCGTAATACTGCTACCTTAACGACCACAATTGTATATTGATCATGAAGTTGTGTGATTATTAAAGGCTAGGCTCTCGGAGCATTTCGGATAGAATTGATTGTGAGAAAACCCTCCCATCCGATCCCGAGAGCCTAGCCATGAAAAACTCTATTCGCTGCGCCCGCTCATGGCAAATCCAGCGCTTGAAGAGGTCCTTCCTACAAGTGCGCGGACTGCCGTTTTTCGATGTTTTATCCACCCGTGTGTTGAGCCAGTTCGCCGAACGCGCGTGCGGCGGGCGTGATCGGATATTCACCCCCTTGGTGGTATTGAAAGCCTTCCTCTTCCAGGTGCTCAGTCAGGACGGTTCGTGCAAACACGCGGTGGCGCGGGTGCTGTCCGAGCGGCTGCAAAGCGGCCAAAGCGCCAATTCCATCAACACCGGGCCGTATTGCAAAGCCCGCCAACGCCTGCCCCGTGCGCCCTTGGAGAACGCGGTCCGGGAGAGCGGACAGACGCTGCACCAACGCGCGCCTTCAGCCTGGGGTTGGCGTGGCCATCGCGTGGTGCTCGCCGATGGCACTACCGCACTGATGCCCGATACGCTCGATAATCAGCGTGAGTTCCCCCAACAGGGCAACCAACAACCCGGCCTCGGGTTTCCCATCGTGCGCATCGTGGCCCTGATTTCGCTCGGCGCGGGTGCTGTGCTCGATTATGCCCTCGGCCCTTATCAGGGCAAGGGCAGCGGAGAGAGCTCTTTGTTCAGCACCCTCCTGCACACCCTGCAGCCGGGCGACCTGCTACTCGCCGACCGCTACTACTGCACCTACGCGATCATGGCGTTGCTGGTCCACCACGGGGTGCAGGGGCTCTTTCAAAAGCATGCCCAGCGAAAGCCGCATTGGCACCGCGGCGAGCGACTCGGCGCCAAGGATCATCTCATTAAATGGGCCAAGCCGCCCCGCAAGCCCGTGTGGATGAGCGCACAAGACTACCTCAAGCTGCCGCCGACGCTGACCATTCGCGAGCTGGCAGTCAACGGCATCGTCTACGTCACCACCCTATCGAACCCCAAACGCTACCCCCGCCGCGCCCTGGCCGAGCACTACCGCTCACGCTGGACGATCGAGTTGGATCTGCGCAGCATCAAAACCGATATGGCCATGGAGCGGCTGCGCTGCAAGAGCCCAGAGCGGGTCAGAAAAGAGATCGCGGCTCATTTGTTGGCCTACAATCTCGTGCGCGCCAACTTGAACCGAGCCGCGCAGTGCTTCGAGAAAATCCCGCGCCAACTCAGCTTCAAATCGGCGCTACAATTGCTCAACAACGCCGCCTCCCAGCTGTTGCTACTGTCTGGAAAGGCACTGCAAGCTTTTGCCACCGCATTGCTGCAGGCGATGGCGTTGTCCCCAATAGGCCGGCAAAAACGCCTGCCACAACCCCGTGCAGTCAAACGACGCCCTAAGCCCTATCCCTTGCTCACCAGGCCCCGCCATGCGGCGTGCCAAGCCATCCGTCGGCCAACGAATTCGTTAAGGTAGCAGTATTAGGCCCTGACCGGATTAGTATTAAGTATTTGGAACGGTTCGAAGAGTTCCAAGAGTTTCGGCAGGCGAGCAACAAAAACCGCACTCAAAAAGTTACCCACGCGGCCGACGACGACACATCTTCTACGACGCCTGAAGAAACGCTAGAGCAAGCATATCAGCAACTTCGGGATGAAGTCGCGAATGAGCTTCTCCATCTGATCAAAGGCAATACGCCAGAATTCTTCGAGAAACTCGTCGTCCACCTCATCGTTTCGATGGGGTATGGCGGTTCTGTGAAAGAAGCAGGGAGGGCTACGCGGAAAACAGCGGACGAAGGCATTGATGGCGTTATCAAAGAAGACCGTCTCGGGCTGGAGACAATATATCTTCAAGCAAAACGCTGGGAAGCGGCAGTCGGCCGACCGGAGATTCAGAAATTTGTTGGTGCTCTCCATGGTCAGCGGGCCAAGAAAGGCGTGTTTATCACGACCAGTCGTTTCTCGAAAGAGGCGCTAGATTATGTCGGCCAGATCGATCCGAAAGTCGTTCTGATAGATGGCGCTGACCTTGTTCAACTAATGATCGACCATGGGGTGGGTGTGAATTCTGCGGCTCTATACGAAGTCAAGAAAGTAGATACTGACTTCTTCATCGAAGACTGACCGCAAAACCTATAATCGGGTAAAGGCTGACGTTTAATCAGCCCTCCCCACACCACCCGACATGCGGGTCCGCACCGGGCGGCTCAAGAAACAGACGCCCACGAAGATCAGAGGTAGCCCTGCGCCTTCATCCAAAGGTCGCGAAAGCTGATCAATCCCTGTTGCTTCAACCAGTCGTTGCTCATCCCGCTGTGGGTCGCCAGCGTCCTGGACAGCCGCCAGTAACTTTTGCTGCTAATGGCGGTGAGGATCGCTTGACGCGTGCGGATGCCCAACGCCAACAGGTGTCGAGCCTAAATAATAGGGGACGTACCCCGACAAACTGCTCCTTCGACAACAGCGGCGCCACGGCCCGGATTCCCGTCTTCGGCGGCTCCGACGAGCACCCGGCCTGACTCAACGGCGCCCGAAACATCGCCGGCGACTCCAGCGGCCACGCCGAGCTTGGTACCACCGAGCGCTACACACAAGTAAGCATCAAAAAGCTCAAGGCCATCCACATACTCACCCAGAGGTGGCCCCGGGGACTGGGCGGACGAGGGAGAGGCGGGAGCCACCGAGGTGGATCTCTACCGGACCCCTGGAAGAGGCGGAGGAAGACGAAGCCGCAGAGAACGCCTGATATACTGGAAATAGAGGAAGACGGCTACGAGGAAACGCCCATGCAGACCGCCAAGCAAGAGGTCGAGCAACTGCTGAAGAACCTGCCCGATGACAGCAGCTACGAGGATATCCACTACCACCTGTATGTGCTGGAGAAGATCAAGCGCGGCCAGAGGTCCATCGCCGAAGAACGCGGTGTGAGCCATGAGCAGGCCAAGCAGCGGTTGAGCCGATGGCTCAAGCTCTGAGGCTGATCTGGTCCGATAAAGCCCTGGAGGATATCGACGAGATCGCCGGTACATCAGTCGCGACTCGCCGTACTATGCCCAACGGGTCGTCGAGGAGCTGATCGAGGCTGTTGAATCCCTGCCGGTACAACCCCGCGCGGGTCGCATGGTCCCGGAACTAGGCCAGCCGGCGGTCCGCGAGCGTTTCATTTATAGCTACCGTCTGATCTACGAAATCCTACCTGAGACACTGCATATCTTAGCCGTGATCCACGGCCGGCGACTGCTGGAGAGCATTGAGGACCGCTTCGAGCCTTAGATCCTCCGAAACGCCCGTCACGGGGCTTGCAGGGTTTTCGAGGCCATGGGATCAGTTCTCGGATTATCGCATCTGCCCACACACAATACGCCCGATGGAGTCCGAAGTAATCGGCAATTTGTCGATAGCTATATGCCCTGGTTGCATAGGCGGCAACCATACGCAGCGTTGTAAGCCGTATATTTGCGGTACGCCCCCATGCGTCAGGGCCCAATGCCCCGACGCATAGGGGCCGCTCATCGCCATCTCCGTTATGTTCTGGGGAGCGATTTCGGATAAAATTGAACTGTAGAAGGTGGCTATGAACACATCGACATTACGCGACCTTCCAGTGGAGCAGCGTCTCCACTTGGTTGAAGAGCTCTGGGACAGTATCGCGGCTGGCCAAGGTGCGCTTGTCCTCTCTGAGGCGCAGCGGCAAGAGCTAGATCGCCGCTTGGACGCCTACGAACTGGACCGTGATCCGGGCCGCCCTGCAGAAGACGTTGTGGCAGACATTCGCAAACGGCTATGAGCGTTCGGCTCCATGTCCGCCCCAAAGCAGAGCACGATCTTGAAGATGCAGCAGCTTGGTACGCAAAGTAAAGATCAGATTTGGGACAGAAATTCCTTGATGAAGCCCTTCGGTCCTTTCAGCAAATCGCCGAGCAGCCGAGACTGTACCCGATCATGCACCGCGACACGCGCCGCGCATTAATTCGCCGTTTCCCTTTCGCGTATTCTACTGTATCGAACCAGATTTTATCGTTGTAGTGGCGGTCATGCATGACAGCCGTGACCCGCAGCGTTGGAAGCAGCGAACATAATCGGGTAAGGGATGACGTTTAATCAGCCCTCCCCACACCACTCGGCATGCGGGTCCGCACCGGGCCGTTCAGGAAACAGACGCCCACGAAGATCAGAGGTAGCCTTGCGCCTTCATCCAAAGGTCGCGAAAGCTGATCAATCCCTGTTGTCATCCCGCTGTGGGTCGCCAGCGTGGAGTTCGTGCGCCGCTTCCTGCTGCATGTGTTGCCCATGGGGTTCATGCGCATCCGCCACTACGGCTTCCTCATAGGAACCAATGGGGTCGAACTCTAATACCTCATTCCGCCTTAACTTTCGGATATAGGCGGTTAAGTTTGATCCAGGCATCGTCCGTGGTGAAATACCAGTCGACACCGATTTGCTCAGCATCGCGCCGCTCGGCCCAAGCCTTGGCTTCGCGGCGCAGGGTTTTCGATATCGGCAATTCTTCGGGCAAGACATCTTAGTGAAGACATGCAACTCGATCTCGGCCATATCGAGCCATTTGCCATGTGGAAAGCCTGAGCAGCGAAATGCCTAACAACGGGGTACGCATCGCATGAGCAGCAAAAATTTCTATTCTGCGGTAGTCTAACCGCATGAAAGCATTCATACAGACCTCGAAAAAATGGGCTCTCAGCCCCTATCAGCAAAAAACCGAGCGGCGATGCGCGTAGGCATACTTCAATGCGGCTCGGTCGCAGCCGATCTGAGCCCGACGTTCGGCGACTATCCGCAGATGTTCCAGCAACTGCTGTCTGCGGTTTCACCCACCTTGGAGTTCCGCCGCTACGATCTCACCGCTGGATCCTTTCCCGAATCACTCACGGCGTGCGAGGGCTGGCTGTTCACCGGCAGCCGTTGGAGTGTCTACGATGACGCGGCATGGATTCGGCGCGCTGGCGAACTCGCCGCTCGTTTGCACGCCTTGGGCAGACCAACCGTCGGCATCTGCTTCGGTCACCAACTGATTGCCGACGCGCTTGGCGGTCGGGTCGAAAAAGCGCCGCAGGGGTGGGGTGTAGGGGTGCACGCGACACACATCCAGATTCAGCCGGAGTGGATGATACCTGCTCACGACAAACTCTCTTTGTTGGTCAGTCATCAGGACCAGGTAATCGTTCCCCCACCGGATGCCCAATGGCTCGCCGGCAATGCTTTTTGCCGCTACGGGGTGATGCAAATTGCGGATCACATTTTGACCTTTCAAGGGCATCCGGAATTCTCGAAGGATTATTCGAGGGCGCTGATGAAGCGGCGACGAAGCGATATTGGCGAACAAGCTTATCGAGCGGGACTTGCCTCGCTTGCTTTAGATGTCGACGATCGGATTGCTGCACAATGGATCGCTAATTTCTTGCAGGGAGTATAATTTTGGCGAGAACCGGCCGTCGGGTTGCCTACCAGTAAGCCAAACAACCGCCCTTCGAACCAAAGGCATGTCACGTATGCCTAACTATTTATCTATTGATTACATCACCGCCGCCTCCCCGCGCCCGCAGCGAACGCTTACCCGTTCATCATGTGAACCTCCCAAATGACGGATACCGATCTGCTCTCGCAACTGCGAATCGACCCTAACCAACGCGAGGCCGACGCCAAAAGCCGCTGGCCATGGTTGATGATTGCCGCCATCCTGTTGCTAGCGCTCGCCGGTGGTGGTGGCTGGTACTGGGTCTGGGGGCGAGTAGTGGTGGTAGAGGCAGTGGCGGCTGCGCCGCTGAGCGCCGCCACCGCCGATACGGCCGTGCTGGACGCGACCGGTTATGTCACCGCGCGCCGTGAGGCAACCGTTTCCTCGAAAATCACGGGCAAGCTCGTTGCCGTCCCAATCGAGGAGGGAGACCGGGTTAGCGAGGGGCAGGTGCTCGCTCGTCTCGATGATCGGGACGTAAAGGCACGACTCCAGCTTGCCCACGCCCAACTCGCCGCGGCCAAGGCCGCCATTGCCGATCTTGATGCTCAGCTTGAGGAAGCACAGCTCGATCTCGACCGCCAGCGGGCACTCAGCAAGCGCGGGGCAACGGCTAAGCAGACCCTGGACAGCGCCCGCATCAAAGTGACGCGGCTCAGAGCACAACTCAAAGCGCAGCGGGCACAAATCGAGGTCGCCGAAGCGCAGCGGCGGATCGCTCAAGTGGACCTCGTCGCCAACACCATCATCCGGGCTCCGTTCACCGGAGTCATCGTTGCCAAGACGGCCCAACCGGGCGAGATGGTCTCCCCGGTCTCAGCCGGCGGTGGCTTCACCCGAACCGGGATTTGCACCATCGTGGATATGAGTTCTCGAGAAATCGAGGTGGATGTGAACGAAGCGTATATCAATCGCGTCAAACCCAAACAACCAGTGGAGGCCGTGCTGGACGCCTATCCCCGCTGGAAGATCCCGGCCGAGGTGATCGCGATTATCCCAACCGCTGACCGCAGTAAAGCCACGGTCCGGGTGCGTATCGCAATCAAGCAGCTGGATCCGCGCATTCTGCCGAATATGGGCGTGCGCGTGTCCTTTCTCAACGAGCGGCCAGCGCCTGCTCGGCGAGCACCGCAAGGTGTCGTGGTGCCGACGACAGCCATCGTGCAACGCGACGGCCACAATGTGGTCTTCGTCGTTGACCAAAAACGCGCGCAGCAGCGCAACGTCACACTCGGCCAGAGCTACGGGGATTTGCGGCAAATCGAGAGTGGCCTAAAAATCGGCGAGCACGTCGTCCGTGACCCAACGATGGAATTGACTGATGGCACATGGATCAAAACGAAATCCAGCGGCGCCTGACACCCAGCCCGAACAGGGCATATCCACGGCAGTCGACCTAATCCGACTCCGAGGCGTCAGCAAGAGTTACTTACGTGGCAAGCAGCGCGTCGAGGTGCTGCACCACATCGATCTCGACATTCCCGAGGGCGATTTCATCGCGCTAATGGGGCCGTCTGGATCGGGTAAAACCACTCTGCTCAACCTAATCGCCGGACTCGACTCGCCTACCCATGGCAGCGTGACTATCGCCGGGCAGCGAATCGATCGCCTATCCTCGGGCGAACTGGCGCGCTGGCGCGCCACCCATGTCGGGTTCGTATTTCAGTTCTATAATCTGCTGCCGATGCTCTCGGCGCAGAAGAATGTCGAGCTGCCGCTGCTGCTCACTCGTCTGAGTGCTGCTCAAAGGCGCCGTCATGCCAACATCGCCCTGCAACTCGTCGGGCTCACAGAGCGCGCCAGCCATCGGCCCGGCGAGCTCTCCGGCGGTCAACAGCAGCGCGTCGCCATCGCCCGGGCCTTGGTCTCCGACCCGATGCTCTTGGTCTGCGACGAGCCCACCGGCGATCTCGACCGACATTCGGCCGAGGAGGTGCTGCGTTTGCTGCAGCGCCTCAACCGCGAATATGGCAAAACCATGATAATGGTTACCCATGATCCGAAGGCCGCAGAGCACGCACTGCGCACCCGCCACCTCGACAAAGGAACCTTGGTCGGGTAGGCCCTATGAGAATACGCTCGTGAAATACCTACCCCTGCTCTGGGCTGGTCTGCTGCGCCGTAAAACACGCACCGTGCTCACGCTGCTATCGGTAGTGGCCGCCTTTACGCTATTCGGCATGCTCGATGCCGTACGCATCGCCTTCAATGCTCCGAATAGCGTTGCCGGGCTCAACCGTCTGATCGTCACTTCGCGGTTTTCCATCATTCAACCGCTACCGTTTGCTTATATTAGCCGGATTCAAGCCATAACAGGCGTTCAGGATGTCGCCTATGCCATATGGTTCGGTGGCATCTATCAAGACCGTAAGAATTTTTTCCCCAATATGGCGGTAAGCGTGCAAGAATACCTGACCATTCATCCCGAACTCGTCTTGCCCGCCGCCCAACAACAAGCCTTTCGCCACACCCGCACCGGCGCCATCATCGGTAGAACCCTAGCCGAGCGCTTCGACTGGAAAATCGGTGACAAGATCCCACTCAAGGCAACCATCTTCCCGAAAAAGGACGGTGGCAATATATGGACCTTCGATCTAGTCGGCATCTTCCATGCGGATCGTCCAGAGCTACAAGGCATCGAGCGGCAGATGCTGTTCCACTACGATTATGTGGACGAGGGGCGTCTGCAGGATCAGGGCACGGTCGGCTGGTATATCGTCCAGGTGAGCGACCCGGCTGACTCCGATCGGGTGGCGTTAGCGATCGATCGCCTGTTCGCGAACTCCGCGCACGAGACCAAGACCCAGAGCGAGAAGGATTTTCAGCGTTCCTTCGTAAAACAAATCGGTAACATCGGGTTGATCGTCAGCACCATCATGGGTGCAGTATTCTTCACTCTCATACTGCTCACCGGCAATACGATGATGCAAGCCATTCGCGAGCGCATTCCCGAACTGGCCGTCCTGAAAACCATCGGCTTTCCCAACCGCGTCGTGCTGCTGCTGGTGCTCGCCGAAGCCATCGTAATCATGCTGTGCGGTGGCCTCGGTGGACTGATGCTCGCGCACGCTCTATTGCCCGTCATGGCAACAGCCACCAGCGGGCAGCTCAATCTGCCACTCACTCTGGCTACTTGGCTGCTGGGACTGGCCTTGATGATACTGATCGGCCTATTGGTCGGCTTGCCGCCCGCCCTACGCACGCTACGGCTCAACGTCGTCGACGCGCTGCGCGGGTAAGCGACGATGGCGAAAGCGGCTCGCATAATCGGTCGTATGCTACACCCGATCGGGGTGGGGTTACTCGTCCTAGTCGGCCTGGGCACCTGGATAATGGCGCCGTTGCTGGTGCTGATATTGGCCGCGCTGGGCGCCACCTGGCTCGTGGCGAGCCGCCGGGGGCACCAAGCCCTGGCGATCACCTGGACTGGGCTGGCGACGCTACCTCAGCGCCTCGGTGGTGCCTTCGTTATCGTGATCGGCATCGCCGGCGTCGTGGGGGTATTAATTGCCCTGCTGGCCATGGCGAAGGGCTTTCAAACCACCTTGCAGCAGGCCGGCAACGACGACACCGCAATCGTGCTTCGCGCCGGCGCCAATGCCGAACTCTCCTCGAGAATCGATCGTGCCAGTGCGATTTTGATCGCCCAGGCACCAGGTATTTTACACGATGCCCAGAACCATCCGATCCTCTCCAAGGAGGTGGTCGTCGTCACCAATATCCCCAAGCGCTCCACGGGTACCGACGCCAATGTCGAGGTGCGCGGTGTCGGCCCCAGGGTCTGGGCCTTGCGTCCCGACGTCCAAATCATCAGTGGACGCCGCTTCAAGCCCGGGTTGCGCGAGCTTGTCGTCGGGCGTGGTGCCTGGGTGCAGTTCAAAGGACTGGATCTGGGCTCGAGCGTGCAGATCAACAACCAGGAATGGCAGGTCGTCGGCGTATTCGCCTCGGGCAATACCCATGAATCCGAGCTCTGGGGCGATGCGGAATCGGTGGCTGCAGCCTACCGTCGCAACGGCTTTCAGTCGGTGACGGCACGCTTGACGAGCCCGACCGCCATTGACCGCTTTAAGGTCGCCCTCGCCACGGATCCACGCTTGAAAGTGGACGTAGAGACAACACGCGCCTACTACAGCAAACAATCGCAGCGCTTGACAAACCTCATACAGGTGCTGGGTACGGGGATCGCCACGATCATGGGCTTCGGCGCGACCTTCGGAGCGCTGAATACCATGTATGCCGCAGTCGCAGCACGGGCCCGAGAAATCGCTACTCTGCGCGCGCTGGGCTTCACCGGCCTTCCGCTCGTCACGGCACTGCTGCTGGAAACCATGCTGCTGGCACTGCTAGGGGGCGTCCTCGGTGCCGGGATCGCTTATGGGCTGTTCAACGGCTACACCGTCTCAACACTTGGTTCCAACTTCAGCCAAGTCGTATTTCAGTTCCAGGTCTCTACATCATTGTTGCTGAACGGGCTGCAGTGGGCACTGGCGATCGGCTTCCTCGGCGGCCTATTCCCCGCACTGCGAGCCGCAGCGTTGCCCCTCACCGTAGCCCTACGGGAACTCTAAATCAGTGCGGTGCGGAAATCATGAACCGCTTGTCGCGCGCACGATACCCACTACGCCCAGGACGATAAACAGCCAACCGCTTAAGGCGACCCGCCATAAGACAGGGGCATGCCGCAGTTCCATGAATCGATCGATAACAAGTTGACCTTTGATTGCTACCAGAACCAGCACGACGAATACCAGCCAATCAGCGCCTCGATAACCGCGCAGGAACCACATGAGAAGCGTCAGCACCAACAGCGTCAACCAAGTTGTGATTAATGCTCGCTTGGCCATGATCAAGGCAAAATATAAAGCAATGGAAAGAGAACGATCCAGACCAAATCCACCATGTGCCAGAAACTCGCTGCAGTTTCGATCCCGGTAGGACTGTCGGCGTCATAGGCTCCGAACAAGCAGCGCACGGCGACGATCAACAGGACAAGCATAGCGATCAGCACATGCAACAAGTGAAAGCCTGTGGCCAAAAAATAAAAAGAATAAAAAATGCTGGTACCCAGCCGATATCCCGCATCGATTAACGCTTGGTATTCCGCGATCTTGATTAAGGCAAATAGTGCCCCAGTAGCCATACCGCCGAGCAATAACAGCACACAAGCTCTAATGCACCCTTGGCGAATGGAACGCACGGCGCTGGCAACGAAAAAACTCCCGGTAATCAGCACCAGAGTGTTGGCAAATCCGGCTGCGACATGCAGCGTCCGAGCGCCTTGCGCAAAGGTTTCCGGGGCGTTGCGCCAACCGACCTCGAGACCCACGAACAGCAGCCCGAAGACAACCAGCTCAGTCAGAATGAAAAGCCATATAGCGATGTCACCGGGCAGCGCCCGCGACTCGGGATCATGGGCAAGCAGGGCTTGATCCGATAGCGTCATAACTCACCTCATCAGATCGCTGTATCGCCGCAGCCAACCAAGGCTGCGGATACAACCGTTGCTGAGCATGATAGCAGCGAGCGCTCACACTCTCATCGCTAAGCAAACCGCCTACGCAGACAAGAAGGCGACGGCCCCCATACCGCTGCGGTCCAATTCTGATCCACGCCATCCGCCAACTCAGCAATCTGCAGTAAAGTAGCATTTTTGAGTTAATAGGGCGGAACGGAGAGATTGGGCGGCGCCGGAGATCCGTCAACGATTCGGGCCGGCCAGATCATACTTGGAGCCATGCCAGGGACAGTAAAAAACCGCCGAGCCAGGGCGAACCGAGCTGCGGCTGATACTCCGGAATGCAGTCGAGATGGGTGCGAATCGCAATCAGAAACCAGATACCCTGGGTTGATCAATCGTATTGGCCGGCGGCGCGCGAAGCGGCAGAGCCTCCGCGCCGGAGCGTTCCAGTCGATCAAAATCGGCGTAAAAGGGGCATTTCAGCGCTTGAGCATTGGCCGCTTGTTAGCATTGCCTTTGCGCATGGCAACACATCAGCGATAATCGGCTCTTAACACGCAGTACGGAGTGAAAGCATGAGCGAGCCGGCGCGGGCGCACCTGTCGAGGACGATAACCGTCGGCGATACCGCTTTCACTCTGCTCGGCACAGCGCATGTCTCGCGCACCAGCGTCACAGAAGTCGAAGACGCGATTGCCTGCGGTAACTTCGACGCCGTCGCGGTCGAGCTTTGTACTCAGCGTTACCGTGCGCTGGACGAACCGGATGCGTTGGAGCGACTCGATCTCTTCCAGGTGCTACGCGGCGGCAAGGTCGGCTTGGTCGCGGCCAGCTTGGCGTTAGCGGCGTTCCAGCAACGCTTGGCCGATCAATTCGGGACCCGCCCAGGTGCCGAAATGGAGGCGGCTATCAAAAGAGCCGACGCGGCAAACCTCCCGATATGGCTGGTAGACCGGGACATCAGTATCACGCTCAAACGCATTTATCAGCGTATTCCATGGTGGCAACGCTTTACTCTGCTCAGTGGCCTCATCGTCAGTAGCCTCTCCCGCGAAAAGATAACCGAGGCAGAAATCGAACGGCTCAAAGAGGGTGACCTACTGGAATCCACCTTCGCCGACTTCGCCGAGCGCTCTGCGCTGCTCTATGAGACTTTGATTACCGAACGCGACCAGTACATTGCCGCCCGGCTGTTGCAAAAGGCCCAACAGTCGCAGCCTACCAACGTATTGGTGGTAATCGGGGCCGGCCATCTAACCGGTGTCGAAGCGGCCTTGCACGAGCCCATGGCCGACCCTGAAGCGACCCGCAGAACACTCGAGCGGACGCTCCCCAAGACGCGGTGGCTGAGATGGCTTCCCTGGGCCATCGTTGGCTTCATCTTTGCGGGGTTCGGGCTCGGCTTTGCACGTAGCCCGACACTCGGGATGGAGTTGATCGTTGAATGGGTATTGATCAACGGCAGCCTCGCCGCAGTCGGCGCGCTCATAGCCGCCGCTCATCCACTGACCATAGTCACGGCTTTCTTGGCAGCACCGCTGACTTCTTTGAATCCGACAATCGGCGCCGGCTTCGTCACGGCGGCCGCCGAAATGGCGCTACGCAAACCGCTCGTGCGCCATTTCCGAACGTTGCGCTCCGATGTCACCCGACTGCGCGGCTGGTGGCAGAATCGGATTTCGCGCACCTTACTCGTGTTCCTCTTCTCAACCTTGGGCTCTGCAATCGGGACCTATGTAGCCGGCTTCCGCATCGTGGAACGCCTGTTTTACTGACAATTGCCGCTGTTCGCTTATCCGAAGAACCGGCCGAAACATGCGTGGAGGACCTGGATGCGGGATGAGTTTCCCCACGAAAACGGGCTTATTTACTTGAACCACGCCGGGGTCGCCCCATGGCCGCGGCGTGCCTATGATGCCGTGGCCGCTTTCGCCCAGGAGAACATCAGCCGTGGCGCCGCAGACTACGCCCGCTGGAACGAAGTCGAACAACAACTGCGCGAGCGTCTCGCTCGTCTGATAGTCGCACCCACGACCGACGATATCGCTCTGGTGAAAAACACCTCCGAGGGACTTTCTCTGGTGGCCTACGGTTTAGACTGGCAGGCGGGAGACAATGTCGTGATCAACACCCACGAATTCCCCTCCAACCGTATGGTCTGGGAATCCCTTGGCAAGCGTTTTGGTGTCGAAGTGCGCGATGTGGCACTCGATGGCGCCGCCACACCGGAAGACGCGATCCTAGCGGCAATGGATGCGCGCACGCGGGTGCTGCCTGTCAGTACGGTCCAATATGGCTCGGGCTTACGCATGGACCTCGAACGCCTAGGCCAAGCATGCCGAGATAACGGCACATTATTTTGCATCGACGCCATCCAATCGCTGGGGGCATTACGCCTGGATGCACCTAAAATCAACGCCGACTTTGTAACCGCGGACGGCCACAAGTGGATGCTCGGACCGGAGGGGCTCGGCTTGTTCTATAGCACGCCGCAGGCGCGGGATCGCCTGAACCTACTCCAATACGGTTGGCACATGGCCGCACATATGGGCGATTACAGCAACCCCGATTGGAGTACGACAAGCAGCGCTCGGCGCTTCGAGGCCGGCAGCCCGAATATGCTAGGTATTCATGGCCTCGAAGCCAGTCTGGCCGTCCTGGAGGAGATCGGTGCAACGCAGGTGGAGCAGGCCGTGCTGAATAATGCGCGCCACCTGATTAGGCGCATTCAGACGGAGCCGAGATTGACCCTCATCAGCCCAGCCGAAGCACACCGTCACGCAGGCATTGTGACCTTCCGCGCCAACGGGGTGGAAGCACTCCCTTTATACCAGCGCCTGCGCCGCAGCGGCGTCGTATGCGCCTGCCGCCTCGATGGTATCCGTTTCTCCGCGCACTATTACAATACCGTCACGGACCTCGACCGAGCCATCGATCTCGTGTTGGCGATCCAGCGTGATCTGAAGGCGGGAAGCTGAAAAGCTTATCACGTCCCAAGCGCCGCGCAGCGGCGCCTGCCCCGGAGTGATTCACAACCGGCTGCCTGCCGAAACCGCACTGTAGCGAAACGGCGTGACTGACCAAGGTCGCGCGCGGGGGCTCGCGGTTACGGTATTGAGTGCCATCCCTACATGGTGTGCGTGGGCCGCTCGGATTCCAGAGCGCCCGCCAGATGGGTCTCAATTTTGGTTCGTGCGGGGCCGCCGTCTTTATCCGTAAACTGCAGGCCAATCCCAGCAGTCCGATTGTCCTGCGCCCCACGCGGCGTAACCCAGACGACACGTCCGACGACGGGAATTCTTTCGGACTCCTCCATGAGGCTCAATAAAATGAACACCTCATCGCCCAGCTCGTACGGCTTCGTGGTGGGAATGAAGAGTCCGCCATTTTTGACATAGCTCATGTAGGCAGCATACAGGGTATGCTTATCCTTGATAGAGACCGATAGAATCCCCTGACGTGCGCCCGACTGCGACTTTTGCAGCATATCCGCTCACCCTGTCTTTTGCGAGGCGTGCACCGCGGGTGGCCGTTCGCCACCTGATGAACAAATCCTCGATCACAAGCTGCTCGTTGAGCGGCTGATCAAGGATCCGTCGGGTAGCAACCACCTCTTCCATGTAATCGTGCAGGCACGAATGATCTATCCTCTCAGTTAATGTTTGCAGATCGGCTCGGCCAGGGATGCGATCTAGCTCGCACTCCGTAAATGCAGCGCGCGCGAGCTCGGCAAGTGCCAGCTGCAGCAGTTCGATCCAGTCACGCAGCCCTATCCCAGTCCAATTTTGCGCCGCCAATACCGGCGATCGGTGGCCCTCGACAATCGCGAGCAGGTCTGCGATCAGCGCCGCATACCGCCCCTCGGTCCCGGCCTGAGCATAGGCCATAGCCCGCAGCGGTGCACCGCCGGCCAGCGCCAATAGGCCAATCGCCTCGGGACAGTGCTCAGCCAGCCACTCGCGGGCAAGCACTGCAGGCGGTGGCTGCAACTGCACCAACCGACACCGGCTACGCAGTGTCGCCGGCAACTGTGAGAATTGGCGGGCGACCAATATGAGCACTGCGGCCGCAGGCGGCTCCTCCAGAGTTTTGAGTAAGCTGTTTGCTGCCGCCAGCGTCATACGGTCCGCCGGATCTACCAGCGTAACGCGATACCCGCCGTATTGGCTCGACCGCATCAGGAACTCGATGAGCCTGCGGATCTGATCGATCTTGATAGGTCCACCTGGCTCGCTTTCGGGATGCACCGCATAATGATCGGGATGACTTCCAGCCGCCTGCAGATGGCAGCATCGACAACGACCGCAGCCGTCACCATCGGAGCGGGGCGAGGCGCACAGCAGCGCCTGGGCAAACCGAATGGCGAGCCTGGACTTCCCCAACCCAGCGCTGCCGACAACGGCAATGGCATGGGGCACCCGTCCTCGCCTATGGCAGGCAGCCAATCGGTCCCAGACCGGCTGATGCCAAGGCAGGTGATCGGTCTGCGCTGCACTCATCTCGTTTCGACACCGTCGTTGAGCAGATCGGCAAGAGCAGCTGCGATCTGGGTATGTACCGCCTCGCGTGAGCCATCGGCCTCGATCCGTCGCATGCGCTGCGGCTCCGCACGGCAGCGCTCCAGATAGACGCACCGTACGCGCTCGAAAAAGGCCTGGCGCTCGCTCTCGAATCGATCCAGATTGCCACGGCTGGCGATACGCCCCAAACCTACGGTCACCGGCACGTCTAGGTACAAGGTTCGATCGGGCCGTAGCTCACTCTGCGCCCAATGCTCTAACAAGCCTACACGAGTAGCGCCAAGCGCCCGACCACCACCTTGGTAGGCATACGTCGCGTCTGTAAAGCGGTCGCAGACTACCCACTGGCCAGCCGCCAAGGCCGGTCTTATAACCTCGGCCAAGTGCTGCGCACGCGCCGCAAAGACTAATAAAGTTTCAGCATCCCCTGCCATGCCGCGGAAACGGTGATCCAGCAATAGGGCGCGCACCGCTTCCCCCAGCGAGGTCCCCCCAGGCTCCCGAGTAAGCACGGCCTCGATGGCCTGATTTCGCAGCAACTTAGCCAAATAGTCGAGACAGCTGGTTTTACCAGCACCTTCAATGCCCTCGACCGTAATAAATCGCGCTGGCCGAGTAGCGTTCGTTATTGTCGTGGGGCCCATTGTCGTAGCTCATTATTCATGCAACACATACTTGCGCACCGCTTGATTATGCGCGGTCAGCGTGGCGGAAAACGTATGACTGCCATCGCCGCGGGCAACGAAATACAATGCATCGCCGGCAGCGGGATGCAGCACTGCAGCAATTGCATCACGCCCGGGTAACGCAATCGGAGTCGGGGGCAGGCCCTTGCGGGTATAAGTATTGTAAGGTGAGTCTTCACGCAGGTCGCGGCCGCGAATATCGCCGTCGAAATGCGCCCCCAACCCATAGATGATGGAGGGATCCGCCTGCAGTCGCATGCCACGCTCAAGCCGACGGATGAAAACTCCGGCAATTCGCCGACGTTCCTTCGGCAAAGCGGTCTCCTTCTCGACCAGGGACGCCAGAATCAGCGCTTGATAAGGGCTTTTCAAGGGCAAGCCTGTGGCGCGCTGCCTCCATTGCACTCCCAGCTCCTGCTGCATGGCCGCATAGGCACGTTTCAGAAAGGCGATGTCGGTGGTACCTCTGGGGAAAAGATAGGTCTCTGGAAGGAAACGACCTTCCGGATCTTCTCCCGCATACCCCAACCGCGCCATAACAAGATCAGCCGCGGCGGCACGGGGTAAGGTATGGCATAAGGCGGTATTGGCCTCGACCGCGCGCAAAAGCTCACGAAATGTCCAGCCCTCGATAAGGGTGAGCTTGTGCTGGATCACAGCGCCGGCAACGATCCTATCGAGCAGTTGCGACATCGATATCCCGGGCTCCACGGCATATTCACCCGCCTTGACCACAGAAGCCCTACCACTGAGCCGAGCATAAAGGCTCAGCAGCCGTGGGTATTCAATCCAGCCGCGTTGCTTGAACTGGTTCGCCAACTCGGCGAATGAAGTGCCCACGGACACTTCCACGATCTGCCGTTCACCGGTGGTAAAAAGAGGCTTCGTCTCCAAGCTTTTCAGCGCCACTACAACCCCGAGGGCAACCCCGCTGCCAACCAACAGGCTCCCCACCAGCAGGATCAACGCGATCCGACGTGGCCGCCACATGCTCGACTCACTCCCCGCTGATTCCCGGTAACCACACGGCTGACCTACCGAACTGAGCCATCAGCGTCCCAGGCGTTCGGATCGATGACACCGCACCCACCCCCACCGCCTTAAACCAAAACGACTCAAAAGCGACCGGTATCCACCGTAGTGCAGAGATACACTCAAACCAGACGGCGAAAGATCACACTTGCATTGGTTCCGCCAAAGCCGAAAGAGTTTGACAAAACGACGTCGATAGACAATTCGCGCGCCTTATGGGGCACGAAGTTCAGATCCAGATCGTCATCCGGATGATCGAGATTGATTGTAGGTGGGGCCAGCTGATCCCGCAGCGCCAGGATGCTGAAGATGGCTTCAACACCACCTGCCGCGCCGAGGAGATGACCAGTCATGGATTTGGTGGAGCTCACGGCGAGTTTTTCGGCGGCATGATCCCCGAAAACGCTTTTAATTGCATCGCATTCGACCCGATCTCCAGCCGGGGTCGATGTGCCATGCGCATTGATATAGTCGATCTCATTGCAATTGAGCCGCGCATCTCGCAGTGCATTAACCATCGCGCGCTGCGCTCCCTCTCCGTCCTGCGACGGCAAAGTCATATGGTAGGCATCCGCACTCATGCCAAAACCAACGAGCTCGGCATGGATTCGCGCGCCGCGGCGCTTGGCGTGCTCCAATTCCTCTAACATCAGCACTCCGGCGCCGTCGCCGAGCACGAAGCCATCTCGATCTCGGTCCCAGGGCCGGCTGGCGTGCGCAGGATCCTCATTGCGCATCGACAGCGCCCGCGCCGCAGCGAATCCGCCGAGCCCTGTAGGCGTCGTGGCGAATTCGGCCCCGCCGGCGAACATGACGTCGGCATCACCGTAGGCGATTACTCGGCCGGCCTGACCAATGGTGTGGGTCCCGGTTGCACAGGCACTGACAATCGCGAAATTAGGGCCCTTGATACCGAGCAAGATAGCGAGATTCCCGGAGAGCATATTGATGATCGCGCTCGGGACATAGAAGGGGCTGATTTTGCGCGGCCCCCCCTTGAAAAACGCTTGCTGCGCATTCTCTATGCTAAATAAACCACCGATGCCCGAGCCCAAGCAGGCCCCAATGCGCCCTGCATTGTCATCGGTAATCTCGAGCTCTGCATCTCGCAAGGCATCCACAGCCGCAGCGATGCCGTAATGAATGAATGGGTCCGCTTTCCGCGCTTCCTTCGCGGCAAGGTAGCACCCGACATCGAAACCTCGGACCTCTCCGCCGAAGCGAACCGGATAGCCGGCCGGATCAAAACGCTCGATGGTGCGAATGCCGGTGCGACCCGCACAGATGTTTTGCCAAGCTTCCGCCACGGTATTACCGACCGGGGAAATGATACCCAGCCCTGTTACCACTACACGCCGTGCAGCCACGGACACAACCTCCGAAAACTAGGGCCTGCCGGATAAAGACTTGACCTCGCCCTTGGCAACTTATGGGGTCTACGTCGCTTGATCCGCATACTCTATAAAAATGAGAAACTACTATTAGGCGTGGGCTCAGGATGTCGAAAGCTCGGTTGAGTTTTCGACATCCTTGCCTACGCCCAATGTACAGTAAAGCCAGTCTTGCCGGCCAAACGCCGGAAACCAATTTTGGAAGTCAATTGCGCTCGCGCGTAGCCTATTGTTCCAAGTGCTGGTTGATGTAATCGATGGCTTGCTGCACCGTTGTGATCCTTTCCGCCTCCTCATCCGGAATCTCGCATTCGAACTCTTCCTCGAGAGCCATTACGAGCTCGACGGTATCCAATGAATCGGCACCAAGATCGTCAACGAAGGAAGCCTCCGGAGTCACCTCCTCCTCTTTAACTCCAAGCTGTTCGACGATGATCTTGCCTACACGTTCTTCGACACTGCTCATCTTGGCTCTTCCTCCGAAATATGGAATGGTTCCACCCGTGCACGTTCCTCAACACATGCTACCGAACCGATGGAGGGCGTATTGTAGGGTGAAGACACTCAGTCATGCTACTGATTGGCATCCCACCTCAATACATATGCAAGCCGCCATTGACGTTCAGCGTCTCGCCGGTAATAAAACCCGATTCCTGGGCAGCCAGGAAAAGCACCGCAGTGGCGATGTCCTGCGGTTGGCCTAACCGTCCAAGGGGCATCTGCGCCAATAAGGCCTCCCGCTGTGCCGCCGCCAGCGACTCGGTCATATCGGTGGCGATGTACCCCGGCGCCACGGTGTTCACCGTAACGCCACGGGAACCAACCTCCCGCGCCAACGATTTGCTCAGACCTATGATACCGGCTTTGGCGGCTGCATAGTTGGCCTGCCCAGCGTTGCCCATGAGTCCCACCACCGAGGCAATGTTTATAATCCTGCCGTAACGGGCCTTGATCATCCCCCGCAGACACGCCTTGCTCATCCGATAGACCGAGCCGAGGTTCGTGTCAACAACGGCGTCCCATTCTTCTTGCCGCATCCGCAGAAACAACGCATCACGCGTGATACCAGCATTGTTTACCAATACGCTCGGGTTACCGAAACGTCGCCCCAGGGTCGCCACCACGGCATTCACTTGCTCGCCATCGGTCACATCGAGCACCATACCCGCACCAGTGATGCCCGCTTGCGTTAAATCCCCTTCAATCCGCTCCGCTCCTGCCTCGGTAGTAGCCGTGCCGATAATCGTCGCACCGGCTCTGCCCAGCGTGAGCGCAATCGACTGTCCCAGGCCGCGGCTTGCTCCTGTAATGAGCGCAATTTGATTCTCCAAAGAGAACGCCATGGTCAATTTCCGCCCCCTTTCAGTAGCGCTTTGTCGAGCGATGCCAAATCAAACACGGCCACAGCATCCATCCGACGGTCGATGCGGCGGTTGAGCCCTGTCAGTACTTTGCCGGGGCCACACTCGACCACCCAAGCCACACCATCTGCAGCCATGCGCCGTATGGTCTCGACCCAGCGCACGGGACAGTGCAACTGCTCGACCAGACGCGCTCGGATCGTATCTGGGTGTGCCGCCCGAGAGATGTCGACGTTATGCAACACCGGCAGGACCGGCACCTTGATCTCCACTGCTGCGAGACGCTCGGCAAGCCGCACCGCCGCCGGACGCATCAAAGCACAGTGGGAGGGTACGCTAACCGGTAATTCCACCGCGCGTTTCGCTCCAGCCGCTTTTGCCAGTGTAACTGCGCGGTCAACCGCCGCCGTACAACCAGCAATGACTACCTGGCCCGGCGCATTAAAGTTGACGGCCTCCACCACCTGCTCCTGAGCCGCCTCCTGGCATATCAGACCTACCTGATCATCATCAAGGCCGAGGATCGCTGCCATCCGCCCCTCGCCTGTGGTCACCGCCTCTTGCATGAAGCGGGCGCGATCAGCGACGAGCCGGGTTGCCACACCGAAATCAATCGCTCCAGCACACACCAGCGCAGTGTATTCACCAAGGCTGTGCCCTGCCAGTACGGCCGGAGTCGCACCGCCGCGCTGATGCCAGCAGCGCCACACGGCGACCCCGGCCGCCAGCATAATCGGTTGAGTTCGCTCAGTGCGGTTGAGTTCGCTCTCCGGACCGTTTTGGACCACTGCCCACAGATCGACCTGAACGGCCTCCGAAGCTTCTTGGAAAGTGTCGCGCACGATGGGGAAGGCCTCCCCCAAATCAGCCAACATACCCACTGATTGGGATCCCTGGCCGGCGAAGATGAATCCAGACTTATTTTTTTCACTGATGGTCATTTGTCAACAGCTACCACGACCGCCTACGCTCAATATCGCACCAACGCCGAACCCCACGTGAACCCAGCACCGAAAGCCTCGAGCAGCAGCAGCTGGCCCCGTTGAATACGCCCGTCGCGCACGGCGACATCGAGCGCTAACGGAACCGAAGCCGCTGAGGTATTACCGTGCCGATCCGCCGTCACGATTACCTGCTCCATGGAAAACCCGAGCTTGCGAGCCAGCGCCGCCATAATTCGGATGTTGGCCTGATGCGGCACGAGCCAGTCCACATCCTCACGCGCAAGGTCATTGGCCTGTAGCGTTTCATCTACCAACGCGCCCATGCTGCGCACAGCGGCCTTGAATACATCATTACCGCGCATAGTGATTTTGCCGGAGGTGGGAGTCAGTCGCTCGTAACCTTGAGAGATGCCCCAGGGGACATTTAGCAACGCCTGCTGACGACCGTCCGCATACAGCTGCGTGGACAACACACCAGGCTCATCGGCGGCCTCCAGAAGCACTGCACCGGCACCGTCTCCAAAGAGCACACAAGTCGTACGGTCTTCCCAATTCAGAATCCGCGAGAACGTCTCCGCCCCAATCACCAACGCCCGCCGTGCACCGCCGGTACGGATGAAGCGATCGGCGACATCCAGCGCATAGATAAAGCCGCAGCAGGCCGCCGCGATGTCGAAGGCAATGGTCTTGCCTGGGATATCGAGTCGTTCCTGTATTAGGCAAGCGGTGCTCGGGAAAACCTGATCCGGAGTGGACGTCGCTAACACGACCAAGTCCACCTCGCGGCCGGCTATACCCGCCGCTTCCAGGGCGCGCTGAGCCGCGACAACGGCAAGATCGCTACAGGTTTCTCCATCCGCCGCGATATGGCGTTCAATGATTCCGGTACGCTCACGTATCCATGCATCGGAGGTCTCGACCATACGCTCCAGATCATGGTTCGTTATAACCCGTTCGGGTAAATACCCTCCCGTTCCGCGAATGCGTGAAACGCTCACGTCTGCAGTTGCTCCTGAGAGAAAATCTCTCTAAGCCGTTCGTCAATGAGCCGAGGTACGGCTTTTTCCGCTTCCAAGATCCCAACATCGATGGCCCGCTCGAATGCGACGGCATCGGCACCGCCATGACTCTTAACGACAACCCCACGCAATCCGAGCAGACTGGCGCCATTGTACTGGCGCGGGTCGAGCCGTCTGCGCAACGAGTGCAGCACCGGAAGCGCAATCAAACCGGCAAGCTTGCTCAAAAGATTCTTATGAAAGGCTTCCTGTAGATATCGGGAAATCACGAAGGCGACACCTTCACTGCTCTTCAAGGCGACGTTGCCCACAAAACCATCACAGACCACGACATCGGCCACGCCTTTGTAAGCGGAATCGCCTTCTACATAACCAATGTAGTTCAGCGTACTGGCTTGCAAGAGCTGTGCCGCCCGCTTGACCTGCCCATTGCCTTTGATCTCCTCTTCCCCCAGGTTCATTAGCCCGATTCGTGGGGAGTCGGTGCCACTCGCCCGCGCCAGCACCGAACCCATTACGGCGAACCGAAAGAGCTGCTCTGCGGCGCAGTCTACATTACCTCCCAAATCAAGCATGTGGAAACAGCCACCGAGACACGGGATCGTCGTGCAAATCGCCGGACGATCAATCCCTGGTAGGGTCTTCAGCACATAGCGGGCCATGGCCACAAGCGCACCGGTGTTGCCGGCACTGACGCAGGCATCGGCCACCCCCTCCTTGACAAGATTCACGGCCACGCGCATGGAGGAATCCTTCTTGCCGCGTAAAGCCTGCGAAGGGAGCTCGGCCATGTCAACGACCTGGGAAGCAGAATGGATGCGTAATGCCTCACATTCTTGCCCACCGTGGCGATGAAGCTCTTCACGAACCATTTCCGGTCGGCCGACCAGAATCAGATGAACCAGCCCAGAATGGCGGTTGAGCGCCCTGAGCGCAGCCGGTACCACGGCCGCCGGACCGTGATCCCCGCCCATGGCGTCCAAGGCAATCGTAAAGCATTGCGACATAGGTGCTGAAATTGACCATGTGAAGGGCAGAGATTACTGGCTGCTGCCTAGCCCGGAAATTTCATGAATCGCGCACGCCTTCGCTTGCCCCTTGAATCCACAGAAGATTCTGCTCAGTCGGGCGGAGTCACCGATACGCCGCTCCTTCACAAAAGCTCCTGTGAATCCACAAGCTGCACAAGCATTAATCATCGCGCGGATTTATGAAACTTCCGGGCTAGGGCACGCGATCGCCACGAAGTCATTACGAGCGCAGTAAAACGGTGTCAGCTCTCGTCATGGGCGATTATTTTCCGACCCCTGTAATATCCATCGGAGGAAATATGATGGCGACGATTTGTCTCCCCGGTCGTCGGATCCACCGAAAGCGTTGGCCGCTTCAATGCATCGTGCGCACGCCGCATACCCCGTTTGGACGGGCTTTTCCGACTCTTTTGAACGGCCATGGTCCAATATCTCCTCCACAGTACAATCGGACGATTGACACTTAATCGCCCCTCTTTTTGAGCTGTTCGAGCACCCCAAAAGGGCTTTGCTGATGAAGCGCCCCCTCTACCGCTCCGGATGCCCTAGTGTGCATGCGATGCTGCTCGCATACTTCATCCTGCCCGTGCCTCGTCACGGACGGCAAAGCCAGCAGTAATTCGTCCTCGAGGGCGGTCAGCAGGTCAATCACACCCCCCGGCGCGATGAGCGGGTCAGCGTCCTGCCCGAGTGCTTCCGCCTCGGCGAATGAACCGACAACAAAGAGCCGAAACGGCGCCCGCAGCAGAATCGCTTTCGGTTCCAGGCACCGCTGACACTCCCGATGCACTCGGGTCGTAGCGACACCGGTAACGATGACCTGCATGGCCTCCTTGAAGTCCACTTCGACGGCCGCGTTGACTTCGCCCGCTGAGGTGATCACCAGTTCTCGAAGCCGGTGCATCGTGGTGAGCGGTACGGCGCCCACGAACCGCGCGCCACCCGCATCAAGGCGTCCAATATCGATCGATTTCGGAAGGGTTCCGTCCGACATAAACGAGCGATATTAATTGTTACTATCCAACGTGTCAAAAGGACTTGAAGTTATGTATGCTGTGGTAGCGAATCGCCCCCCTGATCGCCCTGACCGCGACGACCGGCGACTCCGCCTGAACCTGTATTTCAGACCAATCGCACTCCCTCCTCCCGTCCCACTGGTCTATTTCGAGCAAGCCAAGTGCAACGGCGATATGCTCCGCCTCAGTATGCTTTAGCACCACCCAAGCACCACCTGGAGAATTCATGCGATTGATACTCGGTTCCGCCTCGCCCTACCGCGCCGGACTGCTGCGGCGCCTGGGATTGCCATTCGAGCAGACACCGGGGCGGATCGACGAGACGCCCCGCCCCGATGAAGACCCGGCCGCCTATGTCGTGCGCCTGGCCATTGCCAAGGCAAAGGCAGCGGCACCGCTCGACGAACCCGCGCTGATAATAGGCTCCGATCAAGCCGCGGTACTCGATGGCGAGATTCTCGGCAAAGCCCAAACACTCGAGCGCGCAATCGCGCAGCTACGCCGCGCCTCGGGGCGTCGCGTCGAGTTTCTCACTGGATTGGCCCTCATCAACAGCACCACCGGCGCTGTACAATCGGACATGATCCCCGCTCGGGCCTATTTTCGCCATCTCTCCGAGGCAAGCATCACGCGCTATGTCGAACATGAGCGTCCGCTTGATTGTGCCGGCAGCATCAAAGTCGAAGGCCTTGGAATTGTATTGTTGCAGCGGCTTGAAGGCGATGACCCCACAGCCCTGATCGGCTTGCCGCTGATCCGCCTCACTGCGATGCTGGCAGCGGAAGGCATACATTTACCCTAGCTGAACGCGCGGCGAGATAACGTATTGTCGCACGGCGGCGGCTCGCTTTGATTCCTTCCGAGCGCG
Organism: Nitrococcus mobilis Nb-231; assembly: GCF_000153205.1. Taxonomy (GTDB): domain Bacteria; phylum Pseudomonadota; class Gammaproteobacteria; order Nitrococcales; family Nitrococcaceae; genus Nitrococcus; species Nitrococcus mobilis. Next base: position 3,536,200 of record NZ_CH672427.1, on the reverse strand, counting down.
TCCGGCCGGCATTGCTCATCTCGCGCCTCCTTCCGCTGAGGCATTTTCGCGTAAATACTGCAACACTGCGGCCAACTCCTCGCTGAGTGCGGCCTGTACAACCAGCTTATCCTGCCCAGGCAACGCGAAGGCCACACGGCTTGCATGCAGAAACAAACGACGCAAGCCAAATCGACGCAATGTACGATTGGCCTGCGGGTCCCCATAACGCGCATCGCCCGCCACAGGATAGCCGCTGTACGCCGCATGCACCCGAATCTGATGCATCCGCCCGGTATGCAGCATCACATCAACCAGTGTCCAACCACGGTGCCGCTCGATGGGATGAAACACAGTCAGAGCCTGACGCCCCCCGATCGACACCTGCACGGGTTGCAAAAGCCCTTGGCCTGGACGGCGTTCAAGTGGCGCCTCCACACGCATCGCGCTTGCCAGCTTACCTCTTAACAAAGCCAGATAGCGCTTCTCAACCCGATTAGAGCGCATGAGCGCGTGGATTTGGCGCAATGTCTCGCGCCGTTTGGCAATGATCAGACAACCACTGGTATCGCGATCGAGACGGTGGGCCAAATCCAAGGGAAGGGTACCAGGACGCCGCGCGCGTATGGCTTCGATAACCCCATAGGCAAGGCCACTGCCACCATGCACGGCAAGCCCGCTTGGTTTGTCCAGAATTAGTAATTGCTCGTTCTCATAGAGAATCGCCTGTTCGATGCGCTGGAGAATACGCGCCGACGGCGCGCCGCCGAGTTCGCGTTCCTGCAAGCGCATCGGCGGCAACCGCAAGCGATCACCACGGCGCAAGCGATATTCGGGTCGAACCCGGCCACCATTTACTCGGACTTGCCCCTGGCGCAGCAAGCGATAGACCCGAGTTCTCGGTAAGCCCTTGAGTTCCCGAAGTAGAAAATTATCCAGCCGCTGCCCTTCGTATTCGCTTGCGACCTGGATGTGGCGCACTCCCGACACAGGCATCTCTCAACCCAATCTTAATAGAATACGGCATAATAGCCGTCACGGGGCATTTGAAGCATTCTTGCAACGCTGCTAGAGTACGTTGGGAGTTTCAAAATATGTACTCCGTGAAACGAAAACTCAGCTGGGAACGCTCGCTGCCAAGCGTAGCGAAGCGTTTAACGAGCACTAAGTTTTTCCCAAGGTTTATCATTCAGGCACCACGCCTATCCATATGCGCCCAATCGGCTGCGCCCACCCGGGCTCTCGTCTTTGATCACCACATGACGAGCATGCTTGTCTCGCAACTGATCCCCGTGATCCACGGATTGTTGATCGAGCAGGTCACGCCGTTGCCGCTCACCTACCAGGGTCGGAGCGCCGGCACCCCGCGTGGTATGACGAGCATTCAGGTCGAGCGCTGGAGAAAAGGACCCAATGAAGAGGATGTTGATCAATGCAACCCAGCCCGAAGAGCTGCGCGTTGCGCTAGTGGATGGCCAGTCACTCTACGACCTAGACATTGAGACACCCGCACGGGAGCGAAAAAAGGCCAACATCTACAAAGGCAAAATAACGCGTGTTGAGCCGAGTTTGGAGGCCGCCTTCGTCCAGTACGGCGCCGAACGTCACGGTTTTCTTCCCTTCAAAGAAATCGCGCGCGGTTATTTCCAGACCGAAGAAGATGCTGATCTGACCAAAATTAGCATCAAGGAGGCCATTCGCGAGGGGCAAGAACTCGTCGTCCAGGTAGACAAGGAGGAGCGCGGCAACAAAGGCGCAGCGCTTACCACATTTATCAGCTTGGCCGGACGCTATCTTGTGCTCATGCCGAACAATCCACGGGCCGGCGGCGTTTCCCGGCGCATCGAGGGGCAGGATCGCAATGAGATCCGCGATGCGCTGCGCTCGCTAGATGTGCCTGAGGGCATGGGGCTGATCGTGCGCACTGCGGGTGTTGGACGCAGCGTCGAGGAACTGCAATGGGACCTGGACTATTTGTTGAACCTCTGGATGAGTATCCAGAAAGCCGCCGCCGAGCGAAACGCACCACTGCTCATCTATCAGGAAAGCAACGTCATCATTCGGGCGTTGCGTGACTACCTGCGCAACGATATCGCCGAAATTTTGGTCGACGATCCCGACGTGTACGAACAGGCGAAGGGCTTCATCCAACAGGTAATGCCCCACAACCTGGCCAAGCTCAAGCCCTACCAGGACAACGTCCCGCTGTTTACGCGTTATCAGCTCGAGAGCCAGATCGAATCGGCCTTCCAACGCGAAATCCGCCTTCCAAGCGGCGGCGCCATCGTCATCGATCGTACCGAGGCGTTAATCTCGATCGACATCAACTCCTCACGCGCCACCAAAGGCGCGGATATCGAGGAAACCGCGCTGCAAACCAACAACGAGGCGGCCGACGAAGTTGCCCGGCAACTCCGCCTGCGGGACTTGGGCGGCCTCATCGTAGTCGATTTCATCGATATGGGTGCCAATCGCAACCAACGTGAAGTTGAAAATCGGCTACGCGAAGCCGTCAAGATGGACCGGGCGCGGGTCCAAGTCGGCCGCATCTCCCGCTTCGGATTGCTCGAGATGTCACGCCAACGGCTGCATACCTCGCTTGGTGAATCCAGCCAGGAGGTATGCTCCCGCTGTGGTGGACGCGGCACCGTGCGTGGGGTTGAATCATTGGCGCTTGCGGTTCTACGCATCATCGAAGAAGAAGCGATGAAGGAGAAAACCCACAAGGTATTGGCACAATTGCCCATCGAAGTAGCTACTTTTCTCCTCAACGAAAAGCGCTCCGTATTATCGGCCACAGAGCAACGCAACGGCGTCGAAATCACGCTAATCCCCAATAAAACGTTGGAAACCCCACACTATGAAATCCAACGGATTCGCACCGACGACCGCACAGCCGAAGGCTCCAGCTACCAGCTGGTAGCAAAGACGCCACAGGGCAAACTCGCCGAGCAACTGGTGGCTGCGGCCACCCAAAAACCGCGTATAGAGGAGCCGGTAGTAAAGCATTTGAAGCCGTTGACCCCCGCACCGCTGCCGTTGCAGATGAAAAATTCGACGCTGCACGACCCCCTCCCCATGAGCAAAGGGCTCAGCAGCTTTTTCGGCTGGCTGCGAAAGTTAGTACCCGGCAGCGAGCACGGCGCGGATCTGGGAACGACTGCGAACCGTGGTAACGAGCCTACTCGCACTCAGAACGTGCGCGGCGCTAATGCGCGCAGCGATGACACAACACAAGGGCGCACGTTAGCCGATAACTCTCAATCCATGACGACGGCTGGCCAAGAAGCGGCTTCGGTTGATGAAAAAACCGAGGCAAATGGGGATGGCCAAGCTCACGGTAGCAGCCGACGGAGCAGTCGCCGCGGCCGTCGCGGCGGGCGCCGGCGTCGCCGTAGCAGCGACAAAAGCCAGCAGCTGGGCGCACAACCGGAAGCTGTGTCCGGAGAAGCAACCCAAACGCCACGCGCGCCGGGATCCGAATACGAGCCGGTGCAACCTGAACCCGATTCGACATCGGGCAGCCCTGTGGAGCCACCCCGGGCTACACCAGCGCACACCACGTCCTCGTCCAAAACCGACGCGGCGGATACGGCTAAGGGTAGCATAGGTGGCGATCCGCGCCGCTGGCCCGGTCGACCACGGATTCCCCATAATGAAGGGTCCGCAGAGCGGAATATCGCCGCGCCACAAATGGCGCTGCGGCCAGAATTAGAATCCACCAGCCCAGCGGCACCCAACGAGGAAACGACGCGCGGCACCGCTGCCACAAAGCAGGCCGCGGTGAAACCGGAGGTACCACGCCTGGCTGCGCCGGCATCATCAGCCCCCGTCGAGCCGACCCAAATTCGGGAGCAGCGAACGGACGGCCCGCTCGCTCGAGAGGATGACTCGGCCAAGCCACCGGTAGTGTTAGAGGCAAACGACGGCAAACTGGAGTCAGCGGACAAAGCGAGCACTGCGGCACCGGCAAAACCAAAGACGCGCAAAGCCTCGGCTAATAGCAGCAAGAAGGCGCCCAGTCGCGCCCAGCGAAGTAAGGAGCCGCAAACACAACGTCGCAAACGACCCAACCCGGAAAACGAGGGAGAGGCGGACTCCAAATCAGATGGGGAACGTGCCGTAGCCGGTGGCGACGATTCTCTGGCCCGTTGAACTCGACCGAGTAGGTGCGACCACGGCTAATGGATAGCTGCTTACCTATTCACGCCGTGCCCGCACCTACTCCAAACTTATGGCAGCGGAGCCAATGTAACTGCTGAGCCTCGCGCGGTCGCGATCTGCTGGTCGATAAGCACTTGCCCGAAAAAGGCTTTTGTAACCCCTTTCCACGATCGCCGCGGCAAAGACCGACAAACGCTAAATATGATGCCGATCGCGGATTGCCTGAAGCAATCCCCGAGCCGCCTCGTCCACCAGATCGAGGACATGCTCGAAACCATCACGGCGCCCGAAGTAAGGATCCGGAACTTCGGATTCCACCAGTGCCGGTGCGAATTCCAATAACGTGTGGATACGCTCGTGGCGGTCGACAGGCGCCTTCGCCTGCAACCAGGCTAGGTTGCTGCGATCCATAGCGAGAATCCAGTCGAACGTATTGAAGTCGAATTCATCGACCGCCCTTGCGCGCAAGTCACTGATGTCAATGCCGCGCCGCGCCGCAGCCTCCATGGCCCGCGAATCAGGCGGACGCCCCACATGATAGTCGTGCGTTCCCGCCGAGTCCGTTTCGATCAACTGCGCCAGCCCCTCGGTCTTGACAAGGTTACGAAAGATCCCTTCTGCCGTGGGCGAGCGGCAGATGTTGCCCATACAAACAAATAATACGCGAATCATGTTTCCCGAGCTCCGGGATCGATGGATGGATTACGAATCACTGTCACCCCACGCACCAGGGTCTGTTGACAATTACACTGTCAATGAGACAGGCGGCTCAGCCGGCGCTCGACAAGCAACAAATCCGCCTCTGTATCTACGCCCGGCCCGGACGGTTCCTGTGCATCCTCCACTTGGATCGACTCCCCATGCCAGAGCATCTTGAGCTGCTCAAGTTGTTCGTGTTGTGCCAGCTCACACGGAGACAGCATCTGATAGCGGCGTAGAAAAGCCGCGCGGTAAGCGTAAATCCCCAGATGGCGCCGATACATCCCGGCTTTTGTCAGCACGGCGGGCGTGTGACTACCGGCCTCGCGATCCCAGGGGATCGGCGCACGAGAAAAATACAGCGCGCGCCGGTCGGCAGCCACGACCACCTTGACCACATGGGGGCTGGCAAGCTCTGCCGGGTCATGAAGGGGCGTAGCCAATGTCGCGATCGCCACACCGGGGCACCGATCGAGAACCTCGGCCACCTGATGCAACAGTCTCGGCGGCATCAGCGGCTCGTCGCCTTGGAGATTGACTACAATGGCCTCATCGGGAAACCGCTCACGACGCACCACCTCGGCTAAACGATCGGTACCGGTCGCGTGCGCCGGGTCGGTCATCAACGCCTCGGCTCCGAAAGCCTGGCAGGCCGCGACAATACGCCGATCGTCGGTCGCCACTAGAACGCGTACCGCACCGCTTGCAACAGCACGTCGATACACATGCTCAATCATCGGGCGACCGGCGAGCGAGCGCAACGGCTTGCCAGGCAGCCGTGTGGAACCGTAGCGAGCGGGTATGATCACAATGAACTCGGTCACGGTCAATTATCGACTGTACGTGGAAGAAGGCGCGAGAGCAGGGAATCTAAAGCATTCTGCGTCCGGACATCCGGTTCCGCCGCCACCGGCAGGTACCACAAACCATCCACGGCCATTCGCCGACACTTAACCGCATCCTTCTCGGTCATTATGATCGGCAGCGGTTCGGCATATTGTAGGTCTTTCAGCCGAAACACATGATGGTCCGGAAATGGCTGTGGTACAACACGATAACCCAGCGTCCGCAGGAGGCGAAAAAAGCGCTCGGGGTAACCGATACCGGCTACCGCCCGAATACGCGAGCCGATCATGGGGGGGGCCACCGAGGGTGAGTCACACCCGAGTGCAATAAGCCGGCCCGGCACCAAGCGAAAGGCATACCCTGCACTATCCACGACACCGCCGTTACCCACCACAAGATCGACTCGCCGCAGACGCGACAGCGGCTCACGCAACGGCCCAGCAGGGAAACAGCGCGCGTTTCCCGCTCCCCGGTCAGCATCGAATACCACGATTTCGGCATCACGTTCTAGGCGATAATGCTGCAGCCCGTCATCGCTGATGACAAGATCACAGCGCCCATCCCTGACGAGACACTCCGCCGCCGCCACCCGGTCTGCCCCCACGGCGACCGGTGCTCCCGTGCGTGCGGCAATCAGCACCGGTTCATCTCCTTGATGCACCGGATCGTCATCTGCCTTCACTAGTCGGGGTTTGCCGCTCGAATAGCCCCCATAGCCTCGAGACACTACGCCTGGTCGCCAACCACCGGCGCGCAACCGCTCCACGAGCCAGATGACCAGCGGTGTCTTGCCGCTGCCACCGACGAACAGATTCCCAACCACGACCACCGACACCCCGACCCGGTAACTTCGCAGCCAGCCGCGGCGATAGGCGAACGCACGCACTTGAACCGCACCGCTGAAACAGGCCGCCAGCGGCCGCAAAATGCGAGCCGGCCATCCCTGCTCAAGCCAGAACTGGGGCAGGGCCAGCATGGTCGATTTAGGGCCTACTCAACCGGTTCGGATGCCGAGCCGCGGTGCTTGCGGCCTGTATCGGCGGTGCAGCTCGGCATAGAGACCGCCGCGAGCCAACAATTCGCTGTGGGTACCCACCTCGATCAGACGCCCCTCGTCGAGAACGATGATCCGATCGGCATTCTCCACAGTAGACAGGCGATGACTAATGACCAGTGTGGTGCGGCCACGCATGAGCGTGTCTAACGCGTGTTGGATCAAACGCTCGGACTGGGTATCCAACGCGGAGGTGGCTTCATCAAGGATGAGGATGGGCGCATCCTTGAGAAGCGCCCGCGCAATGGCGATCCGTTGGCGCTGCCCGCCGGAGAGCCGCACCCCGTTTTCGCCGACCAACGTTTCGAATCCCTGTGGCAACCGTTCGATGAATGCGCGCGCATTGGCAAGCTCGGCGACCCGCCGCACCTCGTCCATGCCCACCTCTCCTAGGCGCCCATAAGCGATATTACTCGCGATCGTGCCATTGAACAGCATGACCTGCTGACCCACGAGGGCGATTTGAGAACGCAAGGCCGCCAGCCGATAATCACCGATTGGCACACCATCCAGGAGAATCCGTCCCGCCGACGGCTCATAGAAGCGCGGTAGCAAATTAGCGAGTGAGGTCTTACCGCTGCCGGAGGGTCCAACGATGGCTACCGTCTCTCCAGGCGCGATGTGGATATCAATTCCACAGAGCACCTCATGGCCGCTGTTGCGATAGGTGAACCGCACGCCCTGATATTCGATGCGACCGCACGCCCGGGCAAGATCCAAGCTGCCGTAATCCGATTCAGGAAGCTCGTCGATGATCTCGAATAGGCTCTCCCCAGCGGCAAGCCCCTTTTGGATCAAGGCTTGTACTTGGGTCAAGCGCTTGAGCGGGGGCTGCAGCAGCAACATTGCGGTAATGAATGAGACGAAAGCACCGACGGTAATCGTCGTGAAGTTCTCATCCAAGGTAGCCAGGTAAATTACGATGGTCAACGAGACCGCGGCCACGAATTGCACCACCGGTGTGCTCAGCGCCTTGATCGCGACAAACTTCATGAACTGCCGACGATTGCGTTCGTTAACTTGTTCGAAGCGATGCCGCTCGTGAGGCTGAGCGCCGAAAATTTTGATCACCTCGTGGCCCTCGATGGCCTCCTCGGCGACGTAGGCCACGCCACCGACGCTTTTTTGTATCCTATGGCTGATGCGCCGGAAACGCTTGCTGATATACCAGATCACCAGTGCCATCACCGGACCCAGGACTAGCAAGCTCAATGCCATCTGCCAGCTGATAAAAAACATGTAGCCCATAAGAAATACGGCCGTGGCCGTATCGCGCACCACCGTAATCAAAGCATCCGCACCGGCACTCGCAACCTGCTCGACGTTGAACGTCAACTTCGAGAGCAGCCGTCCTGAAGAGGCATCGTCATAGAAGCGCTTGGGTAAGGTCAGCAACCGTTCGAACACCTCGGAGCGCAGCCGCTTGATGACCCTACGACTAATCCAGGCCGTACCGTAGCTGGCACCAAAATTAGCCAGCCCCCGCAACACGAACAATCCGAGCAATCCCAGCGGGATCAGCCGCATTATTACGGGATCCCGAGCAACAAAACCGGCATCCAACATGGGCTTGATCAACCATGCGAATACCGCTTGGCTCGCACCGCTCAATACCATGGCGATCAAAGAGAGAATCCCTATCAGCCAGTAGTCCCGGACATAGCTGAACAAACGCCGGTAGATATTGAATCGGCCCGCATTCGGTGTGTCGTTCCAGGTAGTCAAGTTACTCATCGTCCCGGCGGTATCGTAGCGATTGCGACACGTTGGATTCCGGCACGGCTGGCGGCATCCAATGCCGTGACGATATGTAGATGCTCGGTGCGCCCATCCGCCCGGATCACCAATTGGGTCATCCGCGGATCGCTCCCGCTGAGCCGCTGCGCGAGCACCCGGCGTAGAGTCTCCTCCCGATTATCCGGCAAGGGCTGATCATCAAGGAAGTAGCGGCCTTGCTGATTGACCGTAACCTCGATCGGCTCGTGTGGGCGCACGACCGGCTGGACACTCGCCTGCGGGAGAGAGACTTGGAGATTGGCTTCCTTGATGAACGTGGTACTCACCATGAAAAAGATCAGCATCAGAAAAACGACATCGATCAAGGGAGTCAGATTGATCTCCGGCTCATCGCGCCGGCGTGGGCGCAGATTCATGGTTGGCTCTCCGCATTGCCGGCCTGACCCCGCCGAGCGTGGATCACCTCTACGAGTTTGAGCGATTCCTGCTCCAGATCCACCACCAAAGTTTCTACTTTACCGCGGAAATAGCGATAAGCCATCAGAGTCGGAATCGCGACCACGAGACCCGCTGCGGTGGTGAACAGGGCCTGCGAAATTCCGCCGGCAAGCGCAGTCACATTACCCAGACCGGCTGAACTGATGCTGCTGAACACCTTGATCATACCGATGACCGTGCCCAATAATCCGAGCAAAGGGCTTACCGCCGCGATCGTACCTAGCGTGTTGAGGTAGCGCTCCAGGCCATGGGCCTCATGGCGGCCTCGGTCCTCGATGCTCTCCAGCACGATCTCGCGGCCGTACTGGATGTTCACGAGACCGGCGGCAAGCATGCGACCCAACGGCGATCCTGCACGGAGCTCGCGCAATTGCGTTGGTTCAAGGGTGTTGCTCTTCACCAAATGCCATACTTGAGCCACCAGATGCTTCGGTACGACCCGAGAACGCCGCAACGCCCAACAGCGTTCGATCGTGAAAGCCAATGCCACGACGGAACAGGCCAATATAGGCAGCATGACCCAGCCTCCCGCCTCGATTAATTTCCACACGGTGCGCCGCCCACTCGCTATCGGCCCTGAAATGCGCCGATGATACTGGATTTCCGACCGAAGCCGAAATGATCTTGTTCACGGTTGCATGTGATAATAGGCTTGTCGATCTCGCCGTAACCGGGCACGTACGCGGTAACCGTCGACTCCCAAAGCCAGCTGGATAGCACCGTCACGGTCGGTTCGCAGCACCCGCACGCCGTGCCTTCGATAACGATTGATAACCTCCGCGGCGGGCAGCCCATACGAATTGTTGCGACCGACGCTTACCAGCGCAAGGCTCGGTTGGACTCGCCGGATGAATTCGGCGCTGGAAGAAGTGCGGCTGCCATGGTGCGGCACCAACAGCACATCCGCCGAAAGGCTCCCAGGTTGCTCCAACAGTTCCAGCTCGCCGGCGCGCTCCAAATCACCCGGCAGCAATAGCGCCGCACCCGCGCTCGCAACTCGAATGACGCAGGAGGCATCATTGCCGCGCAGGCCGCGTCCGCGAGGAGCAAGCACTCGGAAACGCACCTCGTCCCACTGCCAAGCTTGGCCACGTTGGCACAGCCGCGCGCCGGATGGGGCGGTCGCGAACGGCTCGCCGATCACCACGTTGGCGGCCGGCAGTGCTGCAAGCAGCGCAGCCAAGCCACCGGAATGGTCGTCGTCCGCGTGGCTCACCACCACGCGATCCACGACTGTAATTCCCCGAGAACGCAGAAAAGGCAGCAATGACACGCTCGCCGCCGCGGCGTTGCCCCCTCCCCAGGCCGGACCGGTATCATAGACTAGGATATGCCTTGCCGTGCGCACGACCACGCTGCTGCCTTGGCCAACGTCCAACACCGTTATCCAGGCTGTCCCCGGGCTCGGACTCGCTCGCACACCCACCAGCAGCGGAACACAGAGCGGCACCGCTAAAACCCGGCCGGGGAAACCCGCCGGCAACAACAGCAAGGTGGCACCTACCGCGGCCAAGGCAAGCGTCCAAAACTCGGGGGTAGGCAACAAAACGAGCGGTTGCACCGCATGCACCAAGTGTCCGAGACCGGCCAGCAGGCTCTGGGTCAGCCACGCCAGTCCCTGCAGCAACAGCGAACCGAGCCCCGGAAGTAGCCAAAGCGCCGCGGTAGCCAGCAAGGCCCCTGGAACCAGTAACATGCCGGCTAGCGGTATCGCCGCCAGATTGATGAAGGGAGCGATCAGAGAGCAGCGCTGGAACCAGGCTGACATGATCGGCAACAACCCCACGGCGAGGGCGAACTGCAAACCGATTAGCTCCTGGCGACGGCTCACACCGGGCCGGCGGCGCACGACCAGCAGGATCACAGCGACGGCGGTAAAGGAAAGCCAGAAACCGGGGCCGAGCGGAGCGAACGGATCGAGGGCCAACACGGCCGCCATAGCACCCCACCAAGCCCGCAGAGGCCCGATTCGGCGCCGCGCCAGCCGTGCACTTGCCAGCACCATGAGCATAATCAGCGCACGCTGAGTGGGCACCGAAAAGCCTGCCAGGGTGGCATAACCCATTGCCGCCAGTGTACCAGTGACGGTCTGGGCAATCGGCGTCGGCAGCCAAAGCGGCACTTGCGGCAAGCGCCGCCATAAACCTCCGGTCAACCAGTAGACCAAGCCCGCCACCAGCCCGATATGCAATCCCGATATAGCGATTAGATGAGTGATGCCAGCAGCGTTGAGATCGCGCCAGGTGGCGGGATCGATACCGCGCCGGTCCCCGGTAACCAGCGCCGTGAGCACGCCCGCCGCAGCGCCCTGCCCTTCCAATGCCGTAGCGATGCCTCGGGAAATGCGCTCGCGCAGCGCATCTACGCTCCACGCCGTATCGAGTCGCCGCGCCTGCAATGTATTCCGCACATAGCCGGTAGCATCAATACGATTTTGAAACAGCCAGCGCTCATAGTCGAAGCCGGTCGGGTTCATCAAACCGTGCGGCTGTCTGAGCTTTACCCGCCAGCGCCAGCGCTCGCCAGGATGGACCGTCGGAGTTCGGCCGTACCAAGCGAGACGGATTCGCCGAGGTAATGGACGATTAGCAGGGTAATCGACGATTCGGATGGGCCGAACCAGAAAACGCTGCCGCACCGCCGTGCGCTCCGGCAGTTCAATCACTACGCCTTCCAGGATTAGGTTCCGGCCATCGAGCGCGTTGGGCAGCCGACACTCTAAAGCCCAGGCAGCTGCCGCCGCGGCCCAAGCAACACCCAGGGTGAACAGTCCAAGCTGGCGCGCTCGAGTACGGGCAAGCAACAGCGCCAACAACGGCAGAGTAGCCAATGCCAACCAGCCGGCCAGCGGCCAAGGCAATAACTGAAAGCCAATCACTCCGATCGCAAACGCCGCCATCCCTGCGCTGCCCCCGGTCACCCCTCTGCGCGCTATGCGAGCTATGCTAGATTAGCAATGCCCAACTGCGGCCACGGATGAGAATGCTAAATGCCCAAGCGGTTCCTCAAGCGCTATTTCCCAGATTTCCATACTCTTCGAACTCGCTGGGAGATTCGCTGGCTGGGTCGTCTGCTTGAGAATCCTTATCTTTTGCACTTCAATCGCCGATCCGTCGCCGGCGGCGTCGCCTGCGGGCTTTTCGTGGCGTTCATCCCGCTACCCGTGCAAATGCCGCTCGCCGCCGTGCTTGCCGTCTTGCTGCGCGCCAATCTCCTTCTCGCGGTCGCCTTAGTGTGGATCACCAACCCACTGACCATGCCGGCCATCTTTTATTTCACCTACGTGGTCGGAACATGGATCATCGGCTCACCAGTGGCCGCCCACGCCGGTTTCGAGCCCAGTCTGCATTGGTTCTGGGAACAATTCGAGCGCATCTGGAAACCATTAATGGTGGGCTCTCTCAGCATTGGTTTCGTGTTCGCCCTAGCCGGTTATGGCGCCGTCCACTTACTGTGGCGCCTGCACATCATCCGCCAGCTCAGAGTTCGGCGTAACCGCCGAGCCACCCGTCCACATTCTGCCATAGAAAACCGCCAGAACTAACTACGACGCCCCAAAGCTTGGGGCAAAAACCTTCGTGCCGCCCCCTTCAATTACGGGCCTGGCGAGGCGTTTCATCGATAATCATCTCTGCCAGCATGCCATCGTCCAAAACCAAAACACGATCCATACGTGCCGCAAGCGAGTGATCGTGAGTAACCATGACAATGCTGGTCTTGAACTCTCGATTGAGCTCCAGCAACAAGTCGAAAACCCGTTCTTCCGCCTGCCGATCCAAATTGCCGGTCGGTTCGTCGGCGAGCAAACAGGCGGGCTGGGTGACCAACGCCCGCGCGATCGCCACCCGTTGGCGCTCGCCACCCGAGAGCTCTCCCGGTTTGTGGGCAAATCGCTCCCGCAGCCCAACTCGAACGAGGAGCGCCTCGGCCTCTTTGGCCGCACGGCGCGGTTGGGTGCCACGAATGAGCAACGGCATGGCCACATTCTCCACCGCGGTGAACTCGGCCAACAGATGGTGGAACTGATAGACAAACCCTAACGCCCGGTTGCGCAACCGCCCGCGCGCGGTCGCACCCAAGGCGGTCATCGGCTCTCCCACTACTTCCACCGCACCTTCCGACGGCTCGTCCAAGCCACCCAAGATATGCAGCAAAGTGCTCTTGCCGGCACCGGAACGGCCGACAATTGCAATCTGCTCACCCTCATACACACTCAAGTCGACCCCGCGTAGAACATCGACATTGAGCGTCCCTTCCCGAAACACTTTGGAGAGCTGGCGGCAGTGAAGAATCGGTGTAGTCCGTGCAGGCGGCGGCGAATCACTCATAACGCAACGCTTCCGCAGGTACCGTGCGTGCCGCGCGCCAAGCTGGGTAGAGTGTTGCAAGCAACGACAATAGCAAGGCGGTAATGGTGATGTGTACGACGTCTGTCGGCTGCAGCTTCGAAGGCAAGTCGCTAATCAAATAAACATCTGCCGGCAGGAACTGAACATGGAACAAATGCTCGATCGCCGGCACGATCGTCTCCACATTGAGGGCAAGCCCCACCCCCCCAAGGACACCGAGCACCGTTCCGGTCACCCCGATCAACGCGCCCTGCACGATAAACACGCCCATGATCGTCTGCGGAGCCGCCCCCAACGTACGCAAAATAGCGATATCGGCCTGCTTGTCGGTGACCACCATAACCAGCGTGGAGATGATGTTGAAGGCCGCCACCCCTACGATGAGCAGCAAAATGATAAACATCACGGTTTTTTCCGTGCTTACTGCCCGGAAAAAATTGCGGTTTTGCTCCGTCCAATCACTCACCCGATAGAACCCGGGTAGGTGCGCGGCCGCTTTGCGCGCCAAACGCGGCGCCGCCAACAGGTCATCGAAGCGCAGCCGAATCCCGGTGACGCCCTTACCGGTGCGAAATAACAAACGCGCGTCATCAAGGTGCATCAGCGCAAGCGAGCGATCGTACTGGCTCATATCCACCTCGAACAGAGCGACGACGTGGAAGCGTCGGATCCGAGGCAAAATACCGGCCACGGAAATCCGGGCCTCGGGAGTGACTACGGTGATGTCATCACCGACCTCCACCCCAAGCGCCCTCGCCAGCCCGCCGCCGAGTATGATGCCGAACGTGCCCGGCTTGAGGTCGGAGACACGGCCGGCCACCACCTTGTCGAGCACCTGGGATACGCTGGGCTCCTCAGCCGGTAGAATACCCCGCACCAACGCTCCGGTGACCGCCGAGCCGCGAGTCAACATGACCTCGCCAGAGACATACGGTGCTGCACCTTCCACATAAGGTTGCTCGCGTAAATCGCGCGTAAGCGCTTGCCAGTGATCGAGCGGCCCGGCAAAAGAGGCTACGGTGGCATGCGCAACCATCCCCAAAATGCGCTCCCGCAGCTCATGTTCAAAGCCGTTCATTACGGACAATACTGTAATCAGCGCCGTCACACCGACGGCAATACCAAGCATCGAGGTCAAAGAAATAAAGGATACGAAGTGATTGCGCCGCTTCGCCTTGGTGTAACGCAGGCCGATATATAGCTGCAGCGGTCTAAACACGTCCCATCACTCTCTCTGGCGGCACGCACAGGGCTAATAAACTCGCAATGACGGCTCACAGGTTAGCAGGAAATGGTCGCGATATCGCATAGCGCTGGTACAGCGCCCCTGACACGGGCGGCTTTGGACAGAAAATGTGAGCCATTCGATGTTCTGCTTGAGCGGAATGCTTCAGGGTCAGGATAAGATTGATTAGGGAGCAGACCACCATGAACCGAGCTGCTTTTGTCTTGGGCGCATTGCTGGGGGTTCTTGGCCAGATCACCACCACCCACGCCGAACAATTGCTGGTCAGCACAGCCGAGCCCCTTCGCTCCGATCCACTCATCGCCCCGCCCCCCCTCCGCGGCGCTAGCATGGCCGAAGTAAAACAACGCTTTGGAAGGCCCGATCGAGTTTTCCCCGCAGTCGGCAAGCCGCCCATCACGCGCTGGGTCTATCCCGAATTCGTCGTCTACTTCGAACGAGACTGGGTGATCCATTCGGTGGAAGCGGACACTGACCTTAGCGGGAAAACCCCGCTGCAAAATACCGCGCGCAATCCTTAAGCCCGTTCAGGTCGTAGCCGCCCTCGAGCACGATTGCCAGGCGCGGGCGCAGATCGGCCAGTGCTTGGCCTATCGCAAAATAGTCCTCGGGGCGTAATCTCACGGGATCGTCCTGAATGGGATCCGTCGCCGCAGTATCAAAGCCCAGCGAGAGAACCAGAAAATCCAGGTCGAGGACATCGAGGCGTGCCAGCATGCCTCGCAGCCGCTCCAGGTAGCCTCGTCCGTCCACACCCCCCGGTAGAGATTCGAGGTTCACGAAGGCCGTCTCTAGCTGCATACCCGCATCCAGGTA
Source organism: Nitrococcus mobilis Nb-231 (assembly GCF_000153205.1). GTDB lineage: Bacteria > Pseudomonadota > Gammaproteobacteria > Nitrococcales > Nitrococcaceae > Nitrococcus > Nitrococcus mobilis. Next base: position 3,520,812 of record NZ_CH672427.1, on the reverse strand, counting down.
CGGATAATTGCGCCACGGATCGGCGTGCAGCGAAAAATACGGCGCCTGTTCGCTCGCCAACTCTGCACTGCCCTCCCCCAGATGGTAATCCAGATCCAGCACCGCACAACGCCCGGCGGCCGCGAGCACCGTCGCCGCGACGTAGGCGTTGTTGAAAAAGCAGTAACCGCCGTAGCGGCGCCGGCCCGCATGATGGCCGGGGGGGCGGCAAAGCGCTACGGCGTCACGGCCGGTTTCGAGTATTGCCCGGGCTGCCCACTCGGCGGCAGCGGCGGACGAAAGCGCCGCACCCAGCGTAGCGGCGCTCAGCGGCGTACCGATTTCGCGGCAATACATGCCGCCGCGCAACCGCAGCGGCGCCGCAGAAAGATCCGGCTGGAAAATGGAGGGGATGTATTCCTCTCCTTCCTGCAGAAGCTCGCGCAATTCTCCCAGGAAACGTACGTACTCCGGATCGTGGAGCCCGTTCACGGCGTCCCATGCCAGATGCTCAACCGTCCGGACAGTGACCTCCCAGACGGTCGCAAAGCCCTCGAGCACACGATCGACCCGGCTCGGCACCTCCGGGTGGTTCACCCCGGGGTAGCCATCGGAGAGGTCCTGCGTCGGTCGATGCAGGGCATGCAGGGCCGGCACATACAGTGGAATGGAGCCCGTTCGCATGGCGCACACTCGGCATGGCTGAAATCATCGAGATTCTATTGACTGCCGGGTTCATGGTATAGCCTAGCGTCGCATTTCAAGGTTACAGGGGACCGCTATGGACGCGACATTTACCCACGGATTCGAGGTCACCGCCCTGCACAACCGCTTCTTCTATGACAACCCAAGGCTTATTTTATGCACATCGGCGGACAGGGGCCGACGACGGGGCTTGCGGCTGCCGTCAAGGCGGTGTGGGATTCGATCAAGGAGATCCGGGCTGCCAACACATGATTGGCGAGCAACCTGCGTACTATTTCACTCACTTCTGGGGCAAAGGTCCGGCTGCAGAACTGGCACGGGGTTTCAAGGCAGCGCTTGAGGCGCAGGCCGGAGCGGACAACTGACGATAATTTCGATAACCACGCAGACTAGCAATAGGATCAACGAGTACCCGCCGAGCTACGTACTATCCCGGATGTTCAGCTCGTCGCCCGGAACGCAAACTACGAACTGATGAAGAGGAAGTCACTGGTTTCACGACTTCGCGAGGTTTTAATGGGCGTTACAGTTCGACCAGCCGGGACGCTGCAACCCTTGCACCACGCGCTTGTGCTATCCCTGTGTCGCCGATCCAGCACAGTGCCTTTGTTCGAAGGAGTAAAGAGCCATCATGCACGATGCCGCAATCACGAAGACGCCCCTGCTGGATCCGCGCAAGTTCCATGACCCAGAATTCACCGCCAGCGGCGAGCGCCGCGCGCGGGTAAGACTCAAGCGGCTCGATACCCTATGGTTCAATACCGGCACGCTGTGCAACCTCGCCTGCCGTAACTGCTACATCGAGTCCTCACCCCGCAACGACGCGCTCGTCTATCTCAGCCACGCCGAAGTGCGCTCTTACCTGGAGGAAATCGAGCGCGAGGGTTACGGCACAAAACTGATCGGCTTTACCGGCGGCGAGCCGTTCATGAATCCGGACCTGCCGGCGATACTCGAAGAAGTGCTCGCGCGCGGCTTCGAGGCGCTGGTGCTGACCAATGCCATGAAGCCCATGATAAAAGTGAGCACGCGGCTTCTGGATATCCACTCGCGTCACGGCGCCCGCCTGACGATGCGCGTGTCCATCGACCATTACACGCAAGGCCTGCACGAACTGGAGCGGGGTCCCAAATCCTGGGCTCCGACACTGACAGGTCTACGCTGGCTCATCGACAATGGCTTTATCGTAAAACTCGCTGGGCGGCTGTTCTCCGGAGAGCCGGAAGCAGCCGTGCGAGAAGGGTTCGCACGGCTATTTGAGCGCGAGGGCATCCAGCTCGACGCCCACGACCCGGCCGCACTGGTGTTGTTTCCGGAGATGGACGCACGGCTCGATGTCCCGGAGATAACCGAGGCGTGCTGGGCGCAGCTCGGTACCGCGCCGGAGGCAATGATGTGCGCGAGCTCGCGCATGGTGATCAAACGCAAGGGCGCATCGCAGCCAACGGTCGTCGCCTGTACTCTGCTGCCCCACGACCTGCGGTTCGAACTCGGCCATACCCTCGTGGAATCCGCTGTCGAAGTGAAGCTGAATCACCCGCACTGCGCCAAGTTCTGTGTGCTCGGCGGCGCGAGTTGCGGCACACCGTAGACGCACCGGTGATTGCAATGAAGGTGTTGAGCTCCGTTTGGACCACCCTGGCCGGCCGTTACTACCGCGCAGTAATTCGCAATGTGTACCGATCGCTCGCCGCCGCTGCCTTTATTCTCTCGATCGTAGGCACGCCGCTCCACGCGGAAGTCTTGAGGGGTTTTTCCAACGGCAACCTGGATGGTTGGGAGGAGAAATCGTTTCAGGGTCACACAGACTACACATTGGTCAAGCTGGATGGTGAGACCGTACTGCACGCCCGCTGCGACGCCGCTGCCTCCGTGCTCTACCTCAAGCGCCACATCGACCTGCGGCAGACACCTTGGTTGCGTTGGCGCTGGCGGGTGGCCCGCACCTTCACGAATGTCGACGAGCGCAGCAAGCAGGGTGATGACTACCCGGCGCGAGTATACGTGGTGGCGGACGGCGGGCTACTGCCCTGGCGCACCCGCGCTGTGAACTACGTTTGGGCAAGCCGCGAGCCCAAGGGCTCCGACTGGCCCAACGCCTACACTGGGAACGCTCATATGGTCGCACTGCGCTCTGGCAGCGCTGACAACAAACACTGGGAAGTGGAGGCCCGTAACGTCCGGCAGGACTTCAAGCGCTTCTACGGCAAGGACGTAGAGCGCATCGACGGTGTCGCCCTCATGACCGATTGCGACAACACCGGCGGCCGCGCGGAAGCCTGGTACGGGGATATCGAATTTCTCAGCCAAGCGCCCAAGGGGAAGCGATGAAATTGCGCAGGTGGCTACTGCTCGGACTGCTCGTCCTAGTCATCGGGGCCTTCTTTGCGTTCGATCTAGGCCGCTTCCTGAGCTTCACCTACCTCAAGGAGCAACAAGCGGCCCTGCAGGTAATGGTAGCCGCGCACTGGTTAACGGCCGCCGGGGTTTATTTCCTGCTCTATGTTGCCGTGACCGCTTTCTCCCTGCCCGGCGCCGCCGTGATGACCTTGGCAGGCGGTGCGGTCTTTGGACTTCTGGGGGGCACATTGCTCGTCTCCTTCGCCTCCACCCTAGGCGCCACGCTGGCCTTTTTGATCTCCCGCTTTGTGCTGCGCGAGGCGATCAGCCGCCGCTTCGGCGCGCGGCTGGCCGCCATCGATCGCGGCATAGCCAAAGACGGGGCGTTCTATCTCTTCACCCTACGGCTGGTGCCGGTGTTCCCCTTTTTCGTGATCAACCTACTGATGGGGCTGACGGCGCTTAGAACAGCCACCTTCTGGTGGGTGAGCCAAGTGGGTATGCTGCCGGGCACGCTCGTCTACGTAAACGCCGGCACCCAACTCGCCCGTCTGGACTCCGCCGCCGGCATCCTCTCCCCCGCTCTGCTGTTCGCGTTCGCCCTGTTGGGCGTGTTTCCACTGCTTGCCAAAAAGGGAGTAACCCTCATGCAATCACGCAAAGCCCTGCGCGCCTTTACCAAGCCGCGGCGCTTTGATCGCAACCTCATCGTGATCGGCGCCGGCTCCGCCGGCCTAGTCAGCGCCTACATCGCCGCCGCCGTAAAGGCCAAAGTGACATTGATCGAAAAGCACAAAATGGGCGGCGACTGCCTCAATACCGGCTGCGTACCTTCCAAGGCGCTGCTGCGTTCGGCCAAGTTCGTCTCTCATGTGCGCCGGGCGCAAGAGTTCGGCATGCGCTCGGCGGCTGTAGACTTCGACTTCGCCCAAGTCATGGAGCGCGTGCAGCAGGTGGTGCAACGCATCGAGCCGCACGACTCGGTGGCGCGTTACACGGAGCTGGGCGTAGAAGTGCTCGAGGGCGCGGCCAAGATCACCTCCCCCTACAGCGTCGAGGTGAACGGTCGCACCCTCACCACACGGCGCATCATCATCGCCGCCGGCGCCGCGCCCCTGGTGCCCCCCATTCCAGGTCTGCAGGAGGTCGGCTATCTCACCTCGGATACGCTCTGGGATCTGCGCGCGCGACCCAAGCGTTTGGTGGTACTCGGCGGCGGCTCCATCGGTAGCGAGTTAGCCCAGGCCTTTGCCCGGCTGGGCTGTACGGTGACTCAGGTGGAAATGGAAGATCGCCTGCTGCCGCGCGAGGATCCCGAAATCGCCGCCCTCGTGCTGGAGCGCTTCCGGGCCGAGGGCATCGATGTGCACCTCGCCCACAAGGCCAAGGCGGCCCGCCGGCAGGTGGACCACAAAATATTGGTGTGTGAGCACGCGGGCCAAGACGTTGAGTTTGCCTGTGACGAGATCCTGGTGGCCGTGGGCCGAGCCGCCAACGTCAAAGGCTACGGCCTGGAGGAGCTGGGGGTGGAGCTGAGCGAGCGGCACACGGTGGCCGTGAATCCCTTCCTGCAAACCAACTATCCCACCATCTTCGCCTGCGGTGATGTGGCGGGCCCCTATCAGTTCACCCACACGGCCGCCCATCAGGCATGGTATGCCGCAGCCAATGCCCTGTTCGGCAGCCCGTTCAAACGCTTCAAGGTGGATTATTCCGTGATCCCCTGGGCGACCTTCACCGAGCCGGAAGTGGCTACGGTAGGGCTCAATGAGCGCGCGGCCAAGCAACGAGGTATCCCCTACCAAGTCACGACCTACGGCATCGACGATCTGGATCGAGCCATTGCCGATTCCGAAGCCCACGGCTTAGTGAAAATACTCACGGTGCCGGGCAAAGACAAAATTCTGGGAGCGACCATCGTCGGCGAGCATGCCGGCGACCTGATCGCCGAGTTCGTGCTGGCCATGCGCTGGAAGTTGGGGCTCAACAAAATCCTAAGCACCATCCACATCTACCCTACCCTCGCGGAAGCCAACAAATACGCCGCCGGCGCCTGGCGCCGAGCCAACACCTCGCCCCGAACGCTGGCCTGGCTGGAGCGCTTCCATACTTGGCGCCGCGGGAGTGTTCGGGCCGAACCACCGTCTGCTCGCTCCCAGCGTAGAACTGCATGAGCCGCTGTAGGTAGCCAATCCCACGGGCAATGCCGAGGCACGTCATTCGCCCCCAACTGGACCTCGTGAGCTCAAAAGCGCCTCAGAAGCGAACCCAGCACACCACGGACGATCTGACGACCAAGCTGGGTGCCAATCGTCCGCGTAACGCTTTTAACGAAGGCCTCACCGACGCTCTGACGGCGGCTGCGGACCTGGCTCGAACGCCCTACAGCCGGTTCGCTCGATGCCGCCGCGGCCTGCTCTGCGGCGGCACGTTGGCTCAAGAGTTCGTAGGCCGATTCACGGTCAAGCGGTTGATCATAACGCCCGAGAAACGGGCTCGCACGCAAGATTGCCGCGCGCTCGGCGGCATTCACAGGGCCGATGCGGGAGGCGGGTGGGCGGATCAAGGTGCGCTGCACGATGCTGGGTATGCCTTGCTCCTCGAGCACGGATACCAGCGCCTCGCCGACACCCAGCTCGGTGATCACACGCGCGGTCTCGAGCGCGGGGTTGGCGCGGAAGGTATCGGCCGCCGCCCGCACGGCCTTCTGATCCTTCGGGGTAAAAGCGCGCAGCGCGTGTTGGACGCGGTTGCCGAGCTGCCCCAACACGTCCTCGGGGATATCGAGCGGGCTCTGGGTGATGAAATAGACGCCGACGCCCTTGGAGCGGATGAGCCGCACGACCTGCTCGACTTTGTCACGCACGACCTTGGGAGCGTCGTCGAAAAGCAAATGCGCCTCGTCGAAGAAAAACACGAGCCGCGGCTTATCCAGATCCCCCACCTCGGGCAAGCGCTCGAACAGCTCCGAGAGTAACCAGAGCAGGAAAGTGGCATAGAGGTTCGGGTTGTGCATGAGCCGCGACGCCGCCAATACATGGACCCGGCCACGGCCATCGGGCGCCACCTGCAGAAAATCGTCGATGTCGAGGGAAGGCTCGCCGAAGAACCGCTCACCGCCTTCACGCTCGATGTTGAGCAATCGCCTGAGAATCGCGCCGACCGAGGCCGGGCTGACGTTGCCGTAGCGCATGCTGAACTCCTTGGCATGCTCGGCGACGTATTGCAGCGTCGCGCGCAAATCCTTCAGATCGAGCAGCAGCAGGCCTTCCTCATCGGCAAACTCGAAGGCGACGTTCAGCACCCCCTCCTGTGTATCATTGAGTTCCAACAGGCGCGCAATGAGCAACGGCCCGAGCTCCGAAATTGTCGTGCGCACCGGATGGCCCTGCTCGCCGAATACATCCCAAAACACCGTTGGCGCACCACCGAACGCAAAGTCATCAACACCGATGCGTTCGATGCGCTCAGCGAGCTTCGGGTTCGGTGTACCGGGCTGTGAAATACCTGACAGATCGCCCTTTACATCGGCAAGGAACACCGGCACACCGAGATTTGCAAACCCCTCGGCAAGCACCTGCAAGGTTATGGTCTTGCCCGTTCCAGTCGCTCCCGCGATCAATCCGTGTCGATTCGCGTAACGCGGGTTCAGGCAAACCCGCGACTGCCCCAGGCCGATGAGGAGGCCGTTATTGTCAGACATGTTCATCTCCCATGGTTGCGCCTACCTGTCCGGCTAAAAAAATATTCTCACTCTGATTTAACTCTTAAACTTGCCATGATGGGCCATGGTTGGTATCGATAAGAGGTATGCGCGTCCGCGATCCGGCACCTACCGGCAGCGGTAAACACCGGACCACATAGAAGCACTTTTCGCGCAACAGCACTGACCGACGGCCAATAAAGATTTCAGACCGTTCATAAACACCCTGACACCACCACGTCGGCGGACCACCTCATGAAACGCCTTTGGCTTATTGATGGAAGCTACATTCACGCCAATAACATTCAACGCTTCGGCCCCCATACCCGGGTTGACTACTTGAGGCTGCGGCGCTTGATCGAAGAACACCTCGGCGTACTGTGGCGCGGCTACTATCTCAACAGCGTGCAAAGCGATGCGCACAGTGCCCGCGAGCGTTTTCACAGCTGGTTGCAGAGCGCGGCTCCCAACGGTCCGCATCTCATCGTGAAACTCTACGGCCTCAAAAACGAGCGGGTCGAAAACGCCTTCTGCGTCGATTGTGGCACAAAAATCGAAGTCTGCTGCCCGCATGGCGGACCGGACCACCATCTGGTCAACCAGCGCCAAATGGGAGTAGACGTCGGACTCGCCACGCTGGCGCTCGCCCACAAGGAGCGCTATGACTGTCTCGTTCTTTCCTCCGGTGACGGGGATCTATTGGACGCGGTGGAGCACCTCTGCGAGAACGGCAAGCGTATCGAGCTCGCCGTGTTCTCCACGGGTGTTTCAACGGATCTGCAGGCCCGGGCCGATCGCGTGCTTTGGATCGATGACCACATGGACGAGCTGGCGGCGCCGGGTTGAACCCGGCTGTCTTCCGACTTCGCCATGTCACGCCAAACTGTCAGGTTTACTGTCCAGTCGCGCATGATGACCTCCTTCCGCTTCTCTCGCTTGGAAAGAGGTCATCTACCTCAACACACGCCGGAACGGCAGAGCCTTTGTTAGTCACACCGCCATAGGCGGGGACTTGCGCTGGTCGGGTTAATGTACCCAGCAGGGACTACGCCGGATAGCGCAGTAAGCGCACCGCGAACACCAGCACCCACACTGACAGCACCAGGCTCGCTAGGTGCTCATAGAGTCCGGGAACATTGAGTGGGTTTTGAGTCCAGGACATCAGCAGCAGGAATATCGACGCCAGCAGACCGCTGGATACGGAGAACCATCCAAACCCCTTCAGCCAGCCACGCCGCAACAACACGATGCCCCAGAAAATAGCGGCCAAAAGGCCCGACAGGAAGCCAATCGTCGCAAACAGTCGATGCAGCTCCTGGTTCATTGAAAGCCCCGCGCAGCCCGGATCGCAGGCGAACACCCCAGCACCGATCCGCCCCACCCCGTCAAGACCGATCAGTACCGCCGCCACTGTAAAAGGCCATCCGCCCCGAAAGGTCGCTAGCAAGGCCGCCGCAAAGCCAAGGTACAACACGCCAGTGAAACCGAAGGCGGCAATTCGCACCAGCCACTCTGCGACGCTGCCGTGCTCTCCGAGCTCGCTGATGTAGTGCGTGACGTGATTGAACTCCGGCTGTATCACACCTGCAATGCCGATGAGAAACAGCCACAACAACGGGCCGAATAGGCCGCACAATATGCCAACTTTTCGCAGGCTCATAGCACACTCGACACTCCTGTTCCAAAGTGCACTGACGCCGAAAACAAGAGTAGAACCTTAACTTAAGTACCATTAGCTGCTGCCCGCATTTTCTGCCCGCCACCCGAACCCACCTTCCGAGCTCAGGCTTACGGTTAATAGTCTCGCTCAGCCAGCCGTCTGCCGCTTCAACTCTTCGATCATCGAGGCATCGCCCGGCGCTGCGCGGCGAGCTATTCGGCCCGCAACTGGCGCGTCCGCTCCAATTCCGAGACACGCTGCCGGTCGGCGGTTACTGCCTCAAGGCTTGCGGCTTTACCATCTGATTCACCGCCCCGGTGCTGGGCGAGGTGGCGACTGTGACTCAAGTCCGCTATCTGCCCGGCCTCCCCGAGTGAGCTATTGCTGACCCCGTTCAGGCTGCGCGTGATCTTGCCTGGTATCTGGACCTCGCCGGTGCCATGCTCAGCTTCATCGGCGAGATGACGATGGCCTCGGGCTACCTGTCGATCACCAGCCCAGGGCTGTTTTAGTGGCGCCCCTGCTGATCCTGGTCGAAATCTGACTGCCGGGGCGCGGACGCACCGCCGCCTCGGGCACCCAAATCAATGCTGCCGACAACCAACCCATCCTGCGCAGCATCGGCCTGATCGTGCCTGGCTTCGCCTTGCATCTCGCCGCTGCCTTCGCGAAATAGTTTCCCCGATGTAGCACCGGAAATTTGCGCGAACCGGCAACGGCGCACCCGGCGGTGCGTTTCTCCACCATCGAGGTGCGCGAATGCGCGCCCTGCCACATCGGCTGACCGAGGATCACCCGTAATGACCGCACAGCTCAACCACACAATCGTCTGGTGCCGCGACAAACACCGCTCCGCGGCCTTTCTCACGGAAATCCTGCAGCTGCCATCGCCCGAAACTTTTGGCCCGATGCTGGTGGTGAGGCTGGACAACGGCGTCTCGCTCGACTTCTATGAACGCGATGGTGATATCGCCATGCAGCACTATGCCTTCCTGGTGACGGAGGAAGACTTCGACCGGATTTTCGCCCACCTCGGCGATCACCACATCCCGTACTGGGCCGACCCCGGCCGACAGAGGCCCGCTGAGATTTATCTACATAACGGTGGGCGCGGCTTGTATTTTCAGGATCCGAACGGTCACCTTTTGGAAGCACTCACCCAGCCGAATAGCGCCGATGAACCGGTGGCCTATCGGAAACCGGACTGATGGCGGATGGTAGGCGGCAGATCTTGGTTTTGCGTCGCGCCGTTCGTCGTTGAAACAAACCCACAGCAGTTGGGCGATGCCCGCATAGTAGCTTCGACTTACAGGAGAGCCCTATGAGCACCAAGGTCAAGCCGATCCCCGCGGGAATGCACAGCCTCACTCCGCTACGGCAAGCTCGTCGACCCCATCGGCCATGAATGGTCGGTGGCCACCCACATTCGCGACGTCAGTCCGGAAGAGATTCCGGCCACCGCCAAGACCGCCCCAGAAGCGATAAAAGGGCCAGAATGTGATGAACGTCCTGATCAGCGGCGCCGGCATTGCCGGTCCGACCCTCGCGTACTGGCTAGCGCGCTACGGCTTCCGTGCCACCCTGGTCGAGCATGCGCCGCGGCTGCGCACCGGCGGCTACGTGATCGATTTCTGGGGCACTGGGTTCGAAGTCGCTGAACGCATGGGCCTTACACCGCAACTTCGGCACCTCGGCTACGACATCCAAGAAGTGCGCACGGTCGACACCCACGGGGATCGCCGCAGCGGCTTCACAGCCGAGGTGCTTCGCGATGCGATGCAGGGACGCTACACCAGCATCGCCCGCGGCGATCTGGCCGCCGCGGTCTACCAATCGCTCGGCGCCCGCGTGGAAACCCTGTTCGGCGAGCGCATCAGCGCGATCGAACAGGATGCGGCCGGTGTCCAGGTAGCCTTCGAGCACATACCGGCACGCCGCTACGACTTCGTGATCGGTGCGGACGGCCTGCACTCAAGCGTACGCGCACTGGTCTTCGGCGCCGAAGAGCGCTTCGAGAAATTCCTCGGCTACCACGTCGCCGCGTTCGAGACGGAGGCTTATCGGCCGCGTGACGAGCTCGTCTACGTGGGTTACACGCGGCCCGGCAAGCAGGTCGCCCGCTTTGCGATGCGCGCTGACCGCACGATGTTCCTATTCGTCTGCGCGAGCGACGGAACCGAGAACGTTGCAGACGACGCGGCGGCCCGACGCTTTCTGCACACGCAATTTGACGCCGCGGGCTGGGAGTGCCGCGCCATCCTCGCCGCAATGGACCGCAATACGGAACTCTACTTCGACCGCGTCAGCCAGATCCGCATGGACACGTGGTCGAACGGGCGTGTCGCACTGGTCGGCGACGCGGCGGCCTGTCCATCCCTACTTGCCGGTGAAGGCGCGGCGCGCGCGATGACCGCAGCTTACGTGCTAGCCGGCGAGCTCCATGCCGCCGCCGGCGACTACGCCCTCGCCTTCGCACGCTACGAGGAGCATTTGCGCGCATTCCTAGCCGGTAAGCAGCGCGAGGCGGTGAAGTTCGCCGGCGCGTTCGCGCCGCGCACCGCGCTGGGCCTGTTCGTGCGCAATCAGGCCATGCATGCGTTCGTGATCCCGGCCGTCGCGCGCCACTTCCTTACGCGCAGTTTGGTCGACCGTTTCACGCTACCCGAGTATCCCGAAGCGCCAGCGCGATGACTCGCCGCAACGTTGTAGACCTGAGCTGCGGGTCCAATAGCGCCGCGCCCATACCGAAAACCGGCCCGAGACTCGAACAAAGCTGAAATCGTTGCGAGTGATTGGGGAGAAAGGGACAATACCACCACCGACGGTCTCGGCGTCCTATGCAGGAACGCATTAAAACCCGCGTCCCGCCGATGTGATTCTTGAACCGGCACCAGCTGCCAACAGCAATGACGAGAGAAAACTTTTATGGAAACAAAATACTTGCGGTATTTTCTGGCCTTGCTGTTTGCGTTGCTTCTGGCGAACCCTGCTTGGGCAGACGAGAACAGCAAGAGCTACGAGAAGACGATCAAGGCCTTCAAGGAAGCCGGGGGAAGCGGCAAATTTTTCGATTCTGCCTACGGCTATGCCGTGTTCCCGACCGTCGGCAAGGGCGGCGTAGGCATCGGTGGCGCGCTCGGCAAGGGCCGCGTCTACAAACAAGGCGAATGGGTCGGCAATTCCTCGATGGTCCAACTGAGCATCGGCTTCCAGCTTGGCGGTCAGGCCTACAGCATGATCATCTTTTTCAAGGACGAACGCGCCTTCAACGAGTTCACCACGGGTGAGTTCGAGTTCTCCGCCCAGGCGAGCGCCGTGGCGATCACCGCCGGGGCATCGGCCCACGCCTCGACCCAGGGCACCGCCGGGGGCATCAGCGGCGGCCGAGGCGATGCCGCAACCATCGGTAGCTACACCAAGGGCATGGCGGTCTTCACCATAGCCCGCGGCGGCCTGATGTATGAAGCCGCCCTCGCCGGCATGAAATTCAACTACAAGCCCAAACAGTAACAAGCCGAGTCGGACAGACTCACGAAGAAGGCGTTGACCAGGGTCTGGCGCAGCAGGCTGATGGCCAGTCCCGACTTGCCGGTACCGGGCGCTCCGATGAACACCAGGTTCAACGAGCGGAGCGCTGCGAAAATCGCCAGGCGCATCACGGGCCGACATCGGAAACTGTTTGAGCAGTTCCTTGAGCGCCCTCCCTGTCAGGGTAGATGTCGTCTCACCGAGTTATCCTTCTAATAAAGATGGGGGGCGATAGGGGAAACGATGTCCAAGTATCCTAACGAGCGCAGGGCGGCGGCACTGGCCAAGCCGATGCCACCGAATAACCGCACGGTCTCAGAGGTTGCCGCCGAAGAAGGCGTGTCCAAGGCGACGATCTATAACTGGCGCAAACGGGCTCGTGATCGCGGCCAGCGCCTGCCCGATGTTCAGGCCGATGGGCCCGAGGGCTGGACGGCGAGAGACAAGTTTGCGGCGGTGCTGGAGACGGCGGCCATGAACGATCCCCCTTACCGGATTTCTTCATCGATGCCCACGCCGCCGTAGAAGGCTTCACACTGGTCACCCGAGATGCGGGACGCTACCGCACGTACTTCCCCACTGTGCGTCTGATCCACTCCTGAGGTGGCATAGGCAGGCCAGCACTCCTATCGACAAAACGACGGCTTGCGAAAACGGCAACTATCCTCTAGGGAGGGCCTCGGACAGAGGCTTTGTGGCTCACATCAGTGCAGAAGAGCCAAGATTAGCCGCGCACTATAGCCGTGCTATACCCGTTTTTTCAGCGGCTTTTTGCAAATTGACATCAAGCGTCGCCAATGGAAAACCCTTGCGTAATGCGAGCTCCAGATAGGCCGCATCATAAGCTGACAGACTAAAGCGCCGGGCAAGCTGCAGCGTGTCCTTCAGCGCATGCCTGGCGGTGTCGGCATCAACATCGACAGCCAGGCCTTCGAGCAAACCAACGAACTCCGAGCTACGGGCTTCAGTTAGCAGCCCCTTGCTTTCTGCTGTAGCGATAACATTGGCAACTTCCAGAGGCCAAATCGCCGGCGCCGTAGCTTGTGCATCCGGGTTGCCGAGCACGTCGAGCACATGGCTTGCATAGGCAAGATCGTCCTCGTTCCCGTCGCCGAGAAGCCAGCGCATGGCAACAGAATTATCCAGCACAAAGCGCATTAATCACGACCTTCCTCGATCAGGGTCTTTATATCGCTCCCCGTAACCGGTTGGTGCTTGTGCATAAAAGCCTGCATCTGTGTAGCTGCTGCCGTCTTTGCCCGTTGCTGCGTGGTGCCATAGGGCACCAATTCAGCAACGGCTCGGCCCCGCTGAGTGATCGTAAAGCGATCACCGGACTGCACCTTACGAAGAAACGCAGCCAGGTTGGTCTTAGCTTCGTAGGCACCAATCTCGAGTTCCTTGGCCATACTTATTCACTGCACCCGAACGCAACAACAGACTAGCCTAAACGACCAGATTATTCCTACTCAATGTCTTTGGCAATGTTCAGTCTCCACCAATCACCATCGACATTTTACGGAGAGGCGCCAATAAGATGGCGTGTTCGATAGCGCTCAGTCGAGTGCCTGCCGGCATTCGCTCTTTACGATGGAAAGCATCCTGACTGTCCAAGGCTGATTCTGAGCATAAAGCGGGACAGCCTACCGTCTCAAATCAGCACTATCAGCCACCCGCAACCGATCCAGGAAGGCACGCTCCCAATATCCGCGCCTCAGAACGGCCCCGCAGAAAGTGTATTGCGCCTACCCTCAGAGCGAAGCCTTCTCCAGTACGTCCTTGAGCCCCGCGCAGAAATCGGCTCTTGTGACGTGGTTTGAGCCAGTCATCCGGCCATTGCGTCATCCGTGATAGTCGATACACTCATCGACAGGCCCCTCCACATGGAAGGAATCGGATACGCGCTCTTCGCGTATCAAGACGTAAGCGTCTCTAAGGGTCGCGCGGTCGCTTGCAGTGTTACCCCCTCTCGGGCCTCCAACGCACGAAACACCCGCGCCAGGCTGGATAAGGTCGAATTCCCCCTCGGCCCGAACATCCGATGCAGACTCTTAACGGCAATCCCAGTCTCAGCCGCCAGAGCCTCGAAACCTACGGTTGCATTAATGTAGTCGCGCAGGATGCGGCGGGCCGCATCGGCCTCTCCGGCTAAAAGCGCATCCGCGGCGTCGGTGAGCAGCGCGGATCGGAACGCCGCATCCGCCTGCGCCCGCTCTCGAACCGTTTCACAAAAATTCCGTGTCAATGCCATGGTTCAATCCTCGCCCTTACGACGCCAGTAACCCTGCCACCGCCACGTAGGCGAAGGGAAACAACCAGAGCAATTTGATGGCGCCAACAGCGAGCATAACCGGGGCCGTTCAGGGGTGACGTCTCTCGACCGACGGGCTGACCACGCTGATCAGCTTTTTGAGCGGTCTCGGCAGAGCCGCGAGCTTACGGAGCATGGTCGCCCTCATCAGGCCTGGTTGTCGTTCAGTCCCCCTCATATTGCATAAGCATCGCCCCGCCAGCGCCGCAGATCGCGAAGCCCGAACGGCCTTAGTGCGCGCGCAACTGCCAAAACGATACCCTCAATCTGCCGCTGCGGACAGCAGATCGTCTATGTCCACACTCAGCTTGCGTGCCATGGCCCGCAATACCTCGACCGAAGGCTGGCGCTTGCCTGCCTCCAGTTGCGAAACATACGCCGCGGTGATGCCAGCCGCGTTCGCCAGTGCGGCCTGGGTCACGCCCCGGTACTGGCGCCAGACCCGGATCGGGCTCTCTCCTTGCATCAAGGCGTCTCCGAGCTCGGCGGGAATCAGCTCTTCCTCGCCGCGCTTCAACGCCGCCATCACCTCATCGGCCGCCGCAATATCCTCCAAGTCCTCCAGCCGCGCCACCATGTCCTGATACTCATCATAGGGCAGCACCGCGTACTCGGGCTTGCCGTTACGCTTGATAATCTGTGCAGTCATCGGTAGACCCTTCCACGTGGCTGGACCGTCAAAACGACTATGATCAGCTCGTCGTCACGAATGTCATAGATCACACGCCAGTCCCCAACCCGCAGCCGATAATACTGTGAGCCCTTCAAGGACTCCGCGTTGTTGTTCGGCGCGTAAGGATCAGCGGCTAACGCCTTGACCTTATAAAGCAGAATAGAGATATAAGGGCGCGATAGCGAAGCGTATTATTCTGTAATGGGGTTATAGCCAGCCGACCTTAAAGAAACCGGCTCCGCCACAAAAGCGCGTGCACCTTTGATCCGCCATCAGCCGACGCGCAGCCGATCCGCCCCGGCCACCGGTAGAGCACCTATTCACCGCGAGGTCGGATCGCGACCCAGACCATGCCTTCGGAGATATCACCCGCCCCGGGTGCGAGAGCCCAGAAGCCCTCGCCGGCTGGCGTGTGGAGTACTCTCGGTACTCCACGTCGGGATCGGAACGCCTGCTCTTATAATTGGTCGGCTCGGCCGGGGGATGCGACTCATCCGGCACCATCCCCTTGGAAGGGTCCGAGGCCCCGGGGGCCGGCACATACCGCGGGCGGCTCTGCCCCTTGCTATCGTCGCCACTGCGGGTTGAATCGCTCATGGTCAAGTTACTCCGGCATTCCGGCTCGGAAATACAGACATAGCAGCATTAACGGCATCCAGGCAACAGCCAGCAGCACTATACCCCACTGCGGCCAGGCGGCCGCCGCCCAAGCCAGCGGAGCGAGCCAGACGAGGTTGATGGCCCCAACCGCCACCGTCACCGGCAAGTGACTGCCATAGCGGCGCGCCGCGCGCTGGTAGGCATGGCTGCGGTGGGCCTGGTAGAAGCGCTCCCCGCGCAAGACCCGCCGGGCCAACGTCCAGGTAGCATCCACGATGAACGCCCCCAATAGGATCAGCCACACCCAGGGTGCCAGCGCGCCCTCGGCGAACCCGACAACCGCGAGCGCCCCGAACAGGAATCCGAGAAAACCACTACCGGCATCGCCCATGAAAATCTTGGCCGGCGGCCAGTTCCAGATCAGAAAGCCCAGCGACGCGGCGGCCACCGTCGCGCACACCATAGCCAACCCAGACGAGCCGCCCCACCACAGCAATGCCCCCCCCGTGGCGGCAACCGTCACCGCCTCCATACCGGCGATCCCATCGATGCCGTCCATAAAATTATAGAGGTTCAGCACCCAGACAATTGCCGGCACCGCAAGCACGGCTCCGACCCGGCCAAGCGGCAGCTCAACGCCGGGCAAGGGCAATGGCGGCCAAGGTAAGGTCCATGCCACCGCCCAGACAGCCGCCATGACGTGCACCGCCAAACGCCAGCGCGCAGGCACATCCGCATGGTCATCGAGGTATCCTACGGCCGCCACCAGTGCGCCACCGCCCAGAAGCGCCGCGGCTATACCCCCTTTCAGCCCGATTGTGAGACAGAGCCACGAGCCGGCGACGAGAACCACCGCCACCACGGCCATTCCACCACCCCGCGGTGTCGGCCGATCATGCGAGCTCCGCGCATTCGGCACATCGAGCAGGTCCACTCTTAGCGCATACAGCCGAAGGACGTAGGTCAGGGCAGCGCTGAGCACGAAGGCTGCAGCCAGCAATACCAATAGCAGCATCGGAAATTATCTTTACTGAGAGGCAAGGGCATAATGGCCTGGCTTCACGAATTTGCTATGCCCCGGCCCATGGCACGGCGAAAACCCTCTCGGACCGACAACGGCGGATGCCAGTCAAGCACATTACATGTCTTTGCGATATCCACCTGCAGCGAGCCGCAGAGCCTGTCGACTTCATCGAGCCTTCCGGTTATCCGACCCGCCAACCTGAGAACCGGTACCGGAACGGGCCACAGCCGCGCCGGTCGTGAAAGCGCGGCGGCAATCTCTCGAATCAACCCGGGAGTGGAAAGATCCTCTCCGTCTGAAGCGAGAAAGGTCTGTCCCGCCGCTGCAGGGTGCTCGACGCATCGAACGAGCAAATCGCATAAATTGTAGACGCTGACGAGGCTGCGCCGATTCCGCACAGCCCCCAACGGCAACGGCAGTCCACGCTGGACAAAGGATACAAGACGACGCAAATTCCCTTTTACCAAAGGGCCGTACACAAGGGGCGGTCTGATAACGGTAACCTCCAGGCCCGTTTTATCGGCGATCCTCCAAAGCGCCGCCTCAGCCTCCCGCTTCGAGAGGCCATAAGCATCCTCGGGCGCGGGTTCGTCGTCCGCAGTGAATGGACGTGCCGTGGTTTGCTCACCATTCACCTTGATGCTGCTGACAAATACAATCCGCTTGATACCCGCTCCTACCGCCGCTTCGGCCAGACGCACGGTACCATCGACATTAACCGCACGATAAAGCGCCACGGCATCAGAACGATGCTCACGCATTACATGTGCCCGCGCCGCCAAATGGATGAGCACGTCCACGCCTTCCAGCGCCTCGCCCAGCCCTTCGGCAGTGCCCAGATCCCCGACTGCCCGCACCGTCGCAATTTGCAGGTCGATTGGCTGCCTCGTGAGGGCAACAATTTGATAGCCCTCCCGGGCAAGGCGCTCCAGAAGCACACGCCCCACAAAACCGGAAGCCCCCGTGACGCCAATGCGCAGGGGTCTGTCCACGTGCGCTCCTCTACTATCCAATTGCGTGGCCACTTGTCTCACGTTGCCACTGCCATCACCCGCTTTCCATTCGGATCAAGCCGCCCACAGAGGTGCGACCCGACGAGCCCCCGCGCACCGATACCGAGAACATGCCTTTTCATAACTGAAGACGATTGGAAATGTTTCGGATACTCAGCTCTTATGCCAAACCGTCCGATTGACATAGTCCACGTAGCTCATGATGACCCGCACGACCTGCTCCGAAACCCGGTCGACATCGTAGTCCGGCACCATGGCAGCCGCCGCGGGGCGATGCGGGTGCTGGTGGAGAATGGTGGCAACGGCCTGGAGTATGCGATTCGACTCAAGGCCCGCCATAATTATGGTACCTCGATCCATCCCTTCCGGCCGCTCATGAGCGTCCCTGATCATCACCCCGCGCAGGTTGAGCAGTGCCGCCTCCTCGGTAATCGTACCGCTGTCCGAAAGTACACACAGCGCCGATTTTTGGAGCTGCACGTAGTCGAGGAAACCCAGCGGCTTGAGAAAACGCACATGCTTGGCAAGCCCGCTCAGATCCCAACCTTCCATTCGGTGTCGGGTACGCGGATGGGTGGACATGATAATCGGCTTGCGGTATTCGGCGGCTATTGCCTTGAGCGAATCCAAAAGTTCACTCAGGCGGCGCGGCGTATCCACATTCTCTTCGCGATGCGCACTTACCAGGAAATAGCCTCCGGTCTCGACGCCGAGCCGCTCAAGCACATCCGAACTTTCAATTCGATCCCGGTAATGAGCCAGGATCTCCTTCATGGGAGAACCGGTTTTAATTATCATCTCCGGGCGAATCCCCTCCGCAAGCAGGTATCGCCTGGCGTGCTCCGTGAGCGGCAGATTGATATCGCTTAGGTGATCGACGATCTTCCGATTCAGTTCCTCCGGCACGCGCTGATCAAAACACCGGTTACCCGCCTCCATATGAAAAATGGGGATCTGACGTCGCTTGGCTGCGATAACAGCCAGACAAGTATTGGTATCTCCATAGATTAGGAACGCGTCCGGCTGCTCGATTCCCATGAGCTCGTCGGCTCGGGCTATCACCTGGCTAATTGTGCCTGCGGCGGTTTCGCAGGCCACATTCAGGAAACGATCAGGCGAGCGGATGCCCAGGTCGTTGAAAAAGATCTCGTTCAGTTCGTAGTCGTAGTTTTGTCCCGAATGGACAAGCAAGTGATCCGTGTAGCGGTCGAGCTCGGCGATTACCCGGCTCAGTTTTATAACTTCTGGCCTCGTGCCGACCAAGGTCATTACTTTGAGTCGTTTCACAAAAAGCCCTCAGCGAAGCAACTCTCCACCCTCGGCGAGTTCCTCTAGGCCCCTCAATAATCGGTGGCGATCGAGCAGTGCCCGCGTGCCGTCCAAATCCAGCACCCTATCTGCGGAGCTAAACTCCTTGTTCAAGGCTGGTCCTTCGCCTTTTTCACCTCGAAGCTCCGGCAGCATGGGAAGGATCGTCAGGTAATCGCCGCGCCTAACAGTGTGCAGGCACTCCTCCTCGGAAACCATAATTTCATGCATCTTCTCGCCGGGGCGGACACCGGTGACCCGGATCTCGATATCCCGGTCGCCGATCAACACATTAGCAATATTTTCGACGGTCGCCGCCGGCGCATTGGGCACATAAGTCTCACCCGGTTTGGCGCCCCGCAATGCCGCGAATACAGTATCCACCGCCTGATCGAGGCTCAGTAGAAAACGAGTCATATTCGGCGAGGTAACAGTGACCGGGCCGCCATTGCGGATTTGGTGATGGAACAGCGGGATAACGGATCCGCGCGAGGCCAAAACATTGCCATAACGCACGCACATAAAACGCGTATCGCTCACTAGCACATTCGCGCCGATAAAGATGCGCTCCTGTAGCGCCTTCGTCATACCCATGACGTTAACCGGCTTGCACGCCTTGTCAGTGCTGATGCCAACAACAGTCTCGACCGGATAACCGTGCTCCCGAACAGCCCGAACGATGTTCGCGGCTCCCATGCAATTCGTAAGCACCGCCTGCTCGGGAAAGTACTCACAGGTCGGCACCTGCTTCAGTGCCGCCGCGTTAACGACAATGTCTGCGCTCTGCACGGCGCCGCAGACATCCGCATAGTCACGCACATCGCCGATGCGGAACTCCAGCGCCTGCATAAAATTCCGATAAATGATCTCGTCCGTGGTCACCTGCTGGTGCAGGTAGGCCAACCGCATGTCGTGCTGCTTGCCTTCGTCCCGGGACAAAACGATCACCTTCCTAGGTGTGCCAAATTCACCCGCGAGTATCCGCCGGACGAGCACCTTTCCCAGCGATCCCGTCCCGCCAGTGACCAGAATCGACTTATTCTCGAAAATCATGGCTGCTCTCTTTGCCTAATCTGCCGCGTAACTTGCTCAGCATCGCGTCCCAACCATGCCATGCAGCCAATGTGCCCTTTGAATGGCGCCGCAGTGTAAAGCCACACACCGCTCCGACCGAGCCAGATATCACTCAACCAGCCTCGGATGGGCTCAACAACAAGATCATGGCCATCAAGTATTGCGGTGGCTTGGCTCCTTACCCACCATGATTTCGAAGGAGCAATGTAAGCGAGTCAACGATTTTGGTACATGAGCCGGACAAGATCCGGCCACTCTGGCGCAACGTAGCCGGTCGCCGCCGTAAAGCGCTCTGAAATAAGGGAGCGGTCAATACGTAGCTTGTCATCCGGCGTAATTTCGATTTTCTTGCCGTACACCTCGGCTATCAACGTCAGCAAAGAGAACTTGTCGATGGGCCGCGCGGCGACGTGATACAAGCCATGCAATCGCGGGCGCGGCGCGACGAAGTCCCTCATCACACGCGCCAACTCCACTGTCGGCAGGCCGGAGAATACGGCGTTGGTATATCCCTTAACTGCGTTCTCTTGCGATAGAAACCAGTCGACCAGCGCGTGATTCGAGCTGAGCTCGTGGCCGATAATCGATGTCCGCAAAGTAATCGCATGGGGAGAATCGTGCAGCTCGCCGATAAACTTCGACTTTCCATACAGATCTTCCGCATCGGAACGGTCGGCTTCGGCATACCTTCCTGAACCTCCGGAAAAGACGCAGTCGGTGCTCACGTGGATCAGGCGGGCATCCGTCAGCGCGCAAAGCCTGGCGAGACGATGCGGCAACATGGCGTTGATCGGCAGCACGCGGAGCGGATTCTTCGCCTCCTTGCGCTGTTTTATCAAGCCTACGCAATTGATGACGAGATCCGGGTTAGCGTGCGACTGAGCCTCGGCGAGCGCGTCCTGATCGAGTACATCGATACCACCGAGTAAGCGATCATGGACCCGCTCAGGGAAAAAGCGACGCGCTGTAGCGTCGCGCATCGTTCCCCACACCTCGTTTCGCTCATCGGCTTCGAACACCCGGAACACAGCGCTTCCCAGCATTCCAGTCACACCCAGGATCAAAACCCGCATCAGCCCTCCCCTCGCGTGTGTGCCATCCGGCATTCCAGAATTTCCACCAACCGCCGCGCCTGCCGATTCATTTCAAAATGCTCGAGGAAATACGCATAACCCGCCGCACCCATGCGTTCCCGCTCGCTTCGCGGTAAGACGTAAAGGTCACGCACACACTGCGCCAGCGCGCCAGCGTCCTCAGCCGCACAGCTCACCCCTGCACCGGCTTCTCTAACCACCCGTGCACCCTCACCGTTTAACGCTGCAATGATGGGCTTTCCCGCCGCCAAATAAGCCTGAAGTTTACTCGGCACGGTAAATGAGAAGATCTCTTCATCCTTCAGCGTCACGACTAACGCCGCCGCACGCCGGAAGATCTGGGGCATCGTGTCCATCGGGAAGCGGCCGGCAAGCACCAGGTTGTCCAACCCCAAGGTGTCTTTCCGCTCGCGAACCCAACTTACCATGCTACCACTACCGACCAGGACGAACTTGCACCCGCTCACCTCCTTGAGTCGCGCCGCCGCTCCCACCAACGTCTCGACGGCCTGAGCCTTGCCGATGTTGCCCGCGAAAACAACGCAGAAGTGTGTTTCCAGCAGCTCTAGCAGATCGAGAGGCAATGGATTGTCTCCCGCGGCATCGAGCCCGGGCGGGTCAATCGAGTTGGGATAATAAATAATCTTGTCAGCGCGTGCGAAACGCGCCGTAGGAGCGATAAAGGCACGGGACTGCACCAGCAGGGTATCCGTACAAGCATAGATTCCATGCACCATCCAACCTACTGCTCGCAAGATGAGGCGATTGCGCACGAAGCCTGTGGCGGCCAGGCTCTCCGGCCATAGGTCCTGCACCCAAATCGCAAGATGCGCTCGCTTGCAGTACTTGAGAAAAATGGCAGGGATGGCCTGTGTTATCGGAGAGGGCGCGAAAACCAGGATGGAATCGAAGTCGCGATTCTTAACCAACCGCGGGAAATATCTAAGTCCCAGCCAGACGAAAGAGAGATAATTTAATATGAGGTTCGACGCCCCACCCACACCTCGCGGCCGCAGCGGCACACGAAAGACGTCGATCCCTTCCGGGAGCTGTTCGTGTCGCAGTTTCGGCTCCGCGTAACCCGGAAACAGCTCGCCATCCGGGTAGTTCGGCCGCCCCGTCAACACGGTTACATTATGTCCGTGCTTAACAAGCCGCTTGACCAGGTCGGTAATTATGAAAGCTTCTGGCCAAAAGTAATGGGAAACGACTAAAAGATTCACTGCCGCGCCAACATGTCAAGAGCGCTGCGCGAGGATCGATTCATAAATAGAATAAATCTGTATTGCGTTATTTTCGATGACGAAGTTTTTGTGGGCAAGCCGCTTTGCATTTTCCCCCATCCGTATACATTCGTCACGGTTACGATAAAAATACTCAATGACCTCCGCCAACTTGCGAGCATCGGGATAGTCGATACACAACCCTGTCTCCCCCTGTACGATCGTGTCGGAAGGAGGATTCCGCACTGCTACCACGCTCGGAACCGAAAAGAACGCTGCCTCGAAAACAGGCCGCCCTGCCGCATCCAGGTATGAAGGAAAACAAAGCAGATCGAGTTCCTTGTAGATTGACTGTACGTCGTTTACGAAACCGACTAAGCGAACTCTTTCCTCCAAATTATGCGCCTTCGCAAAGCTCTCGAGGTCCGCTCGCACGTCATGCCCAAGATCGAGTTTCCGCAACAGCCAGCCCATAGGCCCTGAAAGCTCCCGCGCATTCTCGCCAGCCACCACGAACTCTGCGTCGATTTCCCGCTCCTTCAGGAGAATACGGGCCGCCTCAAAAAATTCATAAACGCCCTTGACCTTCAGCAGGCCCCCTATCATACCCACCCGGAACCTCTTTTTTGCGGTCTGGCCTCGCTCCTCCGGACAAACCCGTATACCGTTGTGTACGATACGCACCGGCAACCGATTCGGCAGAGTCCGCCGCACTGTCTCATCGATGGCTATGACGGCATCCGCACGATTCAGCAGGTGGCGGGTGAACCAGCGCGTGCGGGCATCACGGGCTTCACCCCGCTGCAGGGACCGCACATGCACCACGAGCGGAAGCCGCAATAATTTCTGGGCAAGAAGTCCGACCGGCAATAGCGTCACCTCGTTGAGGTGTATCAGATCGTAAGGCCCGATGCGCCACGCTCGCCACAGCGCGTGCAGTGAATGCGGAAGGAATACCAGCTCTCGCAACAGCACACCCCACCGCCAGCCGCGATAGTAACTGAATAGCGTATTGTCCCATTGTGAAAGGCCCCAAGCGGCGATAACTTTCATGCCCGCTTCCTGAAACGCGCGGACGACTGAGCCTTTCGGACAAATCACGGTAGCCTCAACCGTGCCGGTAGGGAATGCCTTCACAAGTTCTACCAAGCTCTTGGAAGCACCCCCAAAAGAAGCTGCTGGGTGAAAAAAAAGGACTTTCAACGGCATTTTACATTCGAATCACTATCTCGAAACTTTATATGGCCGCTTCTTCTACGCATCGACAACGCGAAACACATCATCACGAATGCAGGATAATAGTACCGTGGAGCATAAATTGGAGAAAGCCCGAATATTGCACAATACAACATTGCCATAAATATGGCATCATTCTGTAACGAGAACCGCCTCAAAACCAATAAAAATAAAAACAACAGAAAAGCAACAACTGAATGTAAACCCACTACTATACTATTATAAAACCCTAAACTATCGATATTTCCAACTTTTGCTGCAAGCCCAAACATGCTCTGCAACACTTTTGGGATAAATACGATGAAATATCCACCCATGTTCTGTATTTTTATCATCATCGAATACAATCCGCTCCCTTCACTCTCCGCAGCGCCCAGAGCAGCAACGGCATCTGTATGACTAAAGAGTGAAAGCGTTAACGGATACACTATAGAAAGCCCAGCCAAAGCACCTATTAATGTTAACCAACGAGACTTGAAAACCGGATTAATACGGGAGTCAAGCAGAACTAAGGCAAATACAAAAACTGTCATCTGCCATCTAACGAAAAATGAAACTACTATCGCAAACAAGGTAATAGCGAAGCTTTTCCGACTGATGTTACAGATCAGCAATGCCACAACGAATAAAGACAAAATCTCTTTATTGATGGAAAGTAAACTCGAAAACGTTATCGGGCTTAAAGCAAGGGTAAAAACTAAAACACGTCGATCAACTAAGTTGTTTTTCCCGAGCAAGGCAAGACTAATCAAAAACAAACCCGCATTGAACACCAACACTGCCCAATGCTCCATGAAAAGCGCCCTAAAGATAAGCACGGGCCCAAGGTAGTTCTTATTTACACCCACCAAACTATAAAAATCGCCAAACCGCCACTCCTCCGCAGCGCTTGCGTAAGTCAGCGAGTCTGCAAAGAACTGAAGATCAACCTTCCCATTTAAGGCCGCATTTCCGATTAATACAAAAAAAAGCACACCCACTAAAATATAACTGCACGCCATCAGCGTACTTACTCTAATAGTAGGTGGGATCTTGGTTCGCATTGACGATCTAGGCTTTTTCGGCCTTACGTCGCCCCATGAAATACTTCACTTGACTAAGTGTCTTGTAGTTAGAGGAATAATCGAAGAATGTCTGTACCGGCAACTCCATCAGGCGCTCAAACTCTTCTTCTGTAATACCTAACTTCTTAATTACGTATTCAAGCTCCTCTTGCATAGCCATTTCGTGATACGCAGGAGCTTCTAGTCCCTGAAGGGCTTCGGAACGAGTAATCTGCCCGGAAAGCAGGAGATTCGCGTTATGCGCCCGCCGCTTATCGATATTGAATTTACGCGGAAGTATATAAGACTGGTAAAAACGCGTGTATACAGATTCGTGATGCTTGCCGCCGTAGTCTTTCCAGTCGAACTCATCCTGAATTATTTTTATCGCAACTTCCTTTCTATAATCGACGTAATCAAGGATTGGTACTATTTTTATCCGGCGTAATACCATATACTCAAACAGCTTCGGCAAGGTGTAATGCGGGTAGCTTTTCAGCTTACGAGAACCGAATTGGCGTTGGACCCCTTTTATATAGCGGTAATCCGAGTAGCCATAGCCCCATTTGATGGGCATGATGGCCTCGCTCGCCACATTAGTACCTAACAGAATATGCTTCACGCCATACTTCGCTGCCATCCGGTATAGCAACGCGACGATGGCATGATCAGTAGGCACCTCGCCATCCGGCGTCGAGGCTTTCAGAAATGAGAGCTGCAGATCCTTGAATTCTTCCCAGTCGACAACGTAAGTGTAGAGGTCGATACTCAAACGATCTAGGGTCTTCTCGATATTCGCAACGGCAAACTCCGAATCCCAGCCATTATCGAAGTGAACTGCGAGGGGCCGCAAGCCAAGTTGCTTGGTGAGGTAGGCGACATAGGTACTGTCAACGCCACCGCTCACACCAATGACACAATCGTACGGCTTGCGCTTTCCTTGCTCTTTTATTCTAGCTACCAATGCGTCCAGCCGGCCCTGGCGTTCTGCCGCCGGAAAGGTGCGGCGGCGCACCTGATCATCATAGCGATAGCAATGGTTGCAGACACCGTGCTCGTCGAAGACGATATCCGGATCCGTACTATCCATTATGCAGCGGGAACAGGTCTGGTAACTCGTACTCATATCTCATGGCCTAGATAAAAAAAATTGATGCTCTGAGCATGGAACATGCAGGGCCGTACGGTGCTACAGCAGTTCGCGGAACAGTTGCTGGGTTCTATGCAAGCAATTCCACGAGTTCCTTATAAGAGGGATAGTTTATTAACACAGCCCGGTGCGGACCTTTGAAAACAAAAAAACTACCAGCCGCGGCCGCAGAAGCTCCCGCCTCCTTAGTTACTGCGCGGATATGCTCCAGTGAGCCGGCGCCTCCGCAGGCAATTAGCGGAACATTGACGCGCCGTGTGATCTCGCTGATGAGGCCGATATCGTAGCCCTGCTGCATTCCATCGGCATCGACATTGTTAATGAAAATTTCCCCAGCGCCCTGCGCGATCAGATTATCGATGTGCGCCAAGGGTTCGTGCCTGGTCACCTTCCCCCGAACTGAGTCGTAGACGCGGTACTTTCCGAGCCAATTCCTTTTTATATCGACTGAAGCAACAACGGATTGGGAGCCAAGCAGATTCGCCAGCTCTCGAATCAACCCCGGCTCAGTAAGCGTTGCGTAATTGACCGAAACCTTCTCTATGCCGATGTTCGTGATCCGCCGCGCCTGTTTCACGGTTCTCACGCCGCCACCGTAGCAGACGGGCATGAAGCATTCGCTAGCGATCTGTTCAATGAGTCTATAGTTGGGCTCGGCAGCATTCCGGCTCGCATCGATATCGAAAAAGACAAGCTCGTCGACACGCTTGTCATTAAATATTTTAATCGCATTGATAGGATCTCCGACATAGGTCGGCGAACCGAACCTTCTCGTCTTCACCAAGCCATTGCTGTGGAGAAGTAAGCATGGAACGACCCTAGGCAAGAACATCTATAGCTCCAAGAAATTCTGAAACAGCCGCATTCCAAAGATATGGCTTTTTTCGGGGTGAAATTGAACACCGAAGATATTCTCGCGCTGAAACGCTGAGCAGAACTCTACGCCGTAACTCGATACCGCTAGCACGTCCTCCTTACTAGCGCATTCTACTTTATAAGAATGCACAAAATAGAAGCGGGGCCGTTCGGCGGCGTTCAGCTCAAGCAGGGGATTGAGCTTCACGGCGCGTACGCCGTTCCAGCCCATGTGGGGTACCTTCAGCACTGGCTTATCTCCGGGAAAGCGCCGCGCCTTCCCAGACACCCAACCCAGGCCGGCGATAGCGCCCTCTTCACTTGCATCGAGCATGAGCTGCATTCCAAGGCAGACACCCAATATCGGAGCCTTGTGCTGCCTAACAGCCTGCTCCAGGGCGCTAACCAAGCCTAGCGCCTCAAGACTCCTCATGCCGTGATCAAACGCTCCCACACCCGGCAGAATCAGCTTTTCGGCCGCAGCGATTCGTTCCGGATCAGAGGTCACCATCGGCTTCCCGCCCACCTTTTTGATCATATTAGCAATTGAGCCGAGATTCCCCATGCCGAAGTCCACGATGGTCATTGGCAGCCCCGTCGCATCGATAACCACGCCACGCGTCGGGCCGAACGTCTATGGCCAACTTTGCACACAGGAATATCCTCTAAGCTTCATTCGCAATATAGGCGTGTCTCGGTGTCCTGGTTGCCATTAATCACGGAATCCGTGAACCGGGTGAACCGCGCTCGCCAGTTCGGTGCCCAGAGGCTTTTTTGCATTGAATCCCGAATAAAGCCCGCGGAGGTCGTCTGGATTGCGTTCGCAAGTTCAGTCGCGGTGCCAAAGTGGGCGAAGGGGTGCCCAGGCAGGCTGAAACGGCTCTTGGGCGTGTTCCAAACAAAGATCCGCTCGACGAGCCCGGCCGCTTCGAACAGTCCCGTGGAGACCTCCGAGACGACGACATGGCTTTTAAAGAGCGACGGATAGATATCACGTCCTTGATCTATTGCCACGCGGCCAAACTTCGTACACCTGCCCGCCAAAACGCGATCTCGCTCTAGCGGATGCGGCCGAAACACAACCTTGAATGGCGCTGGCAACAATTCGCCCAATTCGCGGCACAAGGCAATATATAGGTCGGTCTCAATGCCGTCGCCGAGCACCAATACAAGAGGAGCCGCCTCCACCCTGGGGCGCTCTCGGCGCTCAAGCAGCGCTGATCGGTGGGGATTGCCGACAACAACCTTGCTCACTGGCGCGTTAAATTGGGCATTCCACCACGAGCCGTAAGCCAGGAAGTAATTGGGCTGAGTGTCGCGGTACTTAGCATTCGTGGCAAGAACAGGTGCAACATTGTACGCGATGTGCCCGCTCGTCGTTATGCCGTGCTGAAATTCCGCCACTGGGATGCCGTACTCACGGGCAGTCGCATTAAGTACCGCCATGTGGCCGTAACAGCCCTCTTCAGTGAGTAGAAGACGGGGCCGAACGCGACGCAACCATACCTCTAAATTTCTGCGGCGAAGAGGATATGACGCCAGCTGCCTGGCGCAAAAGCGTATCAGCCAGCTTCGACGCGCGTTGCCGAGGCGCCAGCCAAGCACCTGCTGAGCACGGCGTTCCGCCAGTGTTACCAGCTCGGTCGCCTGCCGAATCTCGCTGGATCCGAGTGCGAGCTTGGCTCTGAGGAAAGCCCATGTTTTCGCAGGTGTTGAAAAGGAGACACGATTGTCTATGCGGGGCATAGGCCACGTATCAAAGGGAATACCCTCGACAGACCATGTGTCTCCACGGAGTGCTTCCGAGAAGTAACCCGTATAGCGATTGAAATAACTACCTTCCCGCTCGATCAGGCCCGCTCCTGTAGCATACATCAGAACACGAGCCGGCCGTGCCGGCCGTGTAAGATTATGGACAACGGCGCGCACTGCAACCCCGGCCGATCGAGCCAGGCCTAATCTTCCATGGACCTGAACCAACGGCTGGGTCGTGTAAACCCAATCTGACATCATTAACCGGATGACCTGGTTGCGAATTGCCGGCCAAAGCAATACTCCGGTTGAAGGACAAACGAACTCTAGAAGTGAGGGGTGGTTCTCGAATTCGAGCAGGGCCGCAAGAGAAGCGATCTCGCTTCCTGTCTCCATCCCGTTCATTTCGCGGTCGCCACCCAGCCGCACAGGGCATGCAACCGGATACCTCCACTCTCTTCGGACGGAAACTGGCAGCCGATCATGTTGTGCCCCATGATGGGAACAGCGAAACGGTAGCCACAATAGTCGCACTCCGCAGGAGTATCTATGGTGCTATTTGGATAAGCCGCGAAAGAATAAGCAAAGTACACCGCTGTGCCAGCAAACAAATCAGCGAAAGCGGTTTGCCACCAACCTTTGTTGGACTCGCCTCGCACAGGTCGGCTGTTACAGCCAATGTGCCACACGTTGGCATTCATGCCGTCTGCTCGCGTCCGAGGAAAGGACCGGACCCCGCCAGGAATCAGGTGCAACCCTCGGTGGTCACCGTAACCCTGACTCCTATCGAACAGCCATCGCATCTCCACGCAGATACCGACTAGGGAGCTTGCCGATTGCAGAGTAGTTGAGCAACAGCGTGATCGGCACCAATTCGCGAAGCCTGTACTCGAAACCAAACTCAGCTCAGCGCCAACCTTCTCATGAGCGCACCGCAGTATAGATTCATTACACGTAATTCACTACGGCGACTTGCTTGAAGCTTATGTATCGCCATCCATCGAACTGCGAACCGAGAGACCGACTAGCAAGGGCTTCTCTCTAAGAGTTTGACGGGCCATAGGCAAATAGTGCAATCGTTACAGTATCAGCTCCGCTCTGACGAACAACTTCTCCCACTGATTGATGCGCCGCAACCCCACCGCCACAAGGCAATGATGGAAAGACTGACAACTCCGTTGATCGCCCTGATCGGCCCCAGAACGCATCCCTTGTGTGCGCGCTCCCTCATCAAGGTTGCTCCTCGGCTTAAATCGACAACTTTCCATTATTTGCCTGTCAACTTAACGCAGCTGATCACGTCATGTCGGGATGAACCCGCCTCTCGGCTTCATCGCAGCGTCATCTATAGGGCGGCTTCACCACTCCGGTGTGCTATTCCCACGAAGGCGAGACTTCGGTAACCACCGGCTGCGTTAAGTTGATAAGCAGATTCCACTATATAAATCATGGCTTCTTTTCCAACACTAAGCCAAAGATGAGGAAATCCCACTCGGAATCGATGTCCAGCGACCGCTCCTGCGGCATCGTGTAAGCAACCGTCTCGGATGTGAGAAAGGTTTGTCGTTCGCGTAGCCAATCGGTTACCGCCACGTATACCGCGCCATTGAGGGCATAGGCGGGTGGAACATTCTGCCTGCGGGAATACTCGTCAGCCGATGCGCTAAGGAGCGGCTGCATCTTCCCGCCGGCTTCGATCCGGAACATCCAGTACGGACTCTGCGCAGCCTCGCTCACGCTCACGCACGCTGGAGCCTGCGCGCTCATGCAGGTTTCTATCGCTGCGTCGATATCCAGCGCGGTCCGAAGTGGAGATGTCGGCTGAAGCAGCACCACATAATCATATTCCGACATTTGCTCCATCGCATGGAGCACTGGCGCGATACCGGGCGTATCGTCAGCGGCGAGATCCACGGGGCGCGGCAAAACCTCGACGCCACAGGCACGTGCTACTGCTGAGATCTCCGCATCCTCGGTAGAGACCACTACCCGTGACAAGCGTGAGGCCCCCTGCGCCGCCTCGATTGTATAGCCGATAAGGGGTTTGCCTGCGACGCAGCGGACATTTTTCCTTGGTACACCCTTGCTACCGCCGCGTGCCGGAATAATGCCTAGAATACGCGGAACGTCGTTCATGTCTCTTCCAGATTTGTCCACTCGGAATGAGCGCGCTCGAGTTCTTCTTGCCTACCGATATCCAACCAGTACTCCCTCAACGGATAGGCTGCCGTCGAACCAGCACCGTTTAACCGCTTGAACAAACTCGGCATGTCACAATAGTCATTGGCCGGAATATGCGCCACCGCCTCCGGCTCGAGCACATAGATACCGGCATTCACGAAAAAACTGTGAAGCGGCTTCTCCTTGATGGACAGAATTTTATCGCCGTCCAGACGCACCACTCCGTACGGAATTCGAATGTCATACTCGCGCACCGCCATCGTAGCCAAACCACCGTATTGCTCATGAAACTCGAGCATGCGTGAAAAGTTGGCTTGCGTTAGCAGATCACCATTCATGACGAAGAATGGGTGCTCCGGCCATATCGGCAGCAGCGAAAGCGCACCCGCTGTCCCGAGTCGCCGAGTTTCGCGGAGATACTCGATCTGCACCCCCCAGCGCCCTCCGTCCCCGAAATGTTCGATGATCATCTCGGCTTTGTAATTAACGGCGAAGTAAAAATGACGGAACCCTTCTTCGATAAAGGCACCGAGAATGCGCTCCAGAATCGGCTTGCCACCTACCGACAGCAAAGGCTTTGGGCAGGTTTCTGTAAGAGGCCTCAACCGTGTACCAAGCCCACCGGCCATAAGCACCACAGCGTTAGGCAACTCGGCCGCCCCGATCAGAGCATCGAGCAACTCCAGACCCACCAGCTTGCCATCTACATTGACGACAGGAACCTGGCGCAGCGAGTACCGACGCATATAGGCGAGGATCTCCCTGCGCGGTTTATGCTGCGGCAGCGTGTGCGGCTTTGGGTTCATGATTGTTGAAGTGGGTGCCTGCAACTCCACTCCCCGCAGAATCGCGCGCCGGATATCACCATCGGTCACCACGCCGAGCAAACGATGGGCGTCGTCGGCAACCAGCGCGACTTGCAGGCCCGCCTCATCGATGCGTCTTATAGTCTCCACTAACGCGAGCTCAGGCTGTACGACAACACTACGCCAATCCAACCGAGTCCTCCCCCTGCCCGTCGACTCCGGGTGCAGCCGAAGATGGCAGTCTCTCCCGTGCCGACGACCCAATCACGCATTGCCCAGCCGGAACGTCTCGGATCACGGTCGCACCGGCTGCAACAATGGAATCAGGGCCAACCGTCACGCCGGGCAGGACCACCGCTCCCGCACCCACAAACGCAGCGGCACCTATGCGCACGTCACCGCAGATGACCACACCGGGACCGATAAAGGCGTGAGCTGCCACCGCCACATCGTGTTCGATAATTGCGCCAGTGTTGACAACCACGTTTCCCGCCAACACTGCGCCGGTCTGTATCACAGCGCGTGCAAGTACTTGAACACCCTCACTCAGGCGGGCGCTAATGGCGATGACGGCGCTGGGGTGGATAACCGTGTCAAAGCGGTACCCCCGCGCGCACCAGCGCTCGAAAAGGGCACGTCGCGAGGCAGTCGTAGGATTGGCACCCACGCCGTTTACCAGACTAATAGAGGAGCTTGGTTGTTGTTCTAACCATTCGTCACCACCCAACACGGGCAAGCCATCGAAGCGGCTGCCAGGCGCATGCCGCGGATCGAGCACCCCGGCTACGGTTTCGTCCGCCGCCTGTAGCGCATCGATTAACACACGAGCATGGCCGCCGGCGCCCAAAAGAAGACGCTGCAACTGTCTCGCCTGGTCAATACTCAATGGGCTCGTCCTCGTCAAAGTCTCGAACCGCGGCTCGGCCCAAAGTATCCCAAAACATAAAGGGAGAGAGACCCTGACCCGGCCGCTTACATCCAAGGTTACCGTCGGAGAATACTTCCCCTCGTTGCACTGGCCGTAGTGCGACTAGGCTCTTACGTGCAACGCTGCGGTTGCTCAGCTCCGCCTGGCTTGGCCGCTTCACTGGGCTTCCCAGCGCCGCCTCTACTTGCCGGATACCGGATACCATAGCGGCAAGCTCGGCAGGTTCCAGCGAGGCGCGGTGATCTGGTCCCGGCATCGTTTTATCCAGAGTAAAGTGCTTTTCGATAATGCAAGCACCACGGGCTACCGCCGCGATGGGCACGGCAATACCAAGTGTGTGATCCGACAATCCCACCGGTAGGGAAAAGGCAACCGCCAAAGTATCCATTGTGCGCAGGTTGACCTGCTCAAAGGGTGCTGGATACTCGGTGGTGCAATGCAGGAGGCTGACCCGTTCGGCAAGCATGGACTGACCTGCAGAGGAAACAAAAGCGTCGCGAAAAACCGCGCCATCGGGCGGCGCCAATGATCCGAGATAGCCGAAGGCGAGAACACCGAGCGCATTTTCAACCTCGGCTAGGGTGCTCATGCCGGTGGAGAGAATAACCGGCTTGCCCAGTTGCGCGACGGCGAGCAACAGGGGAGCGTTGGTAATTTCGCCTGACGCCAGCTTTATGCGCTCCAAACCGAGTTCACAAATCAGAAAGCGAGCGCTCTGCCGGTCGAACGGCGTCGAGAGAAACTCGATGCTGCGCTGTTTGCAGTGCGTCAGAAGGGCGTGATGATCTTGTAGCGGGAGTTCCAGTTTGCGCACCATCTCCAACTGACTCTCGTTGGTGCCGGTCGTTTCCTTTTGATAACTGGCCTTGGAAGCGAAGCGACTGACGATCGCACTGGCTTTGAAGGTTTGAAACTTGACCGCGTCGGCACCCGCCTCCGCTGCTGCATCCACCAGCCGCAGAGCAAGATCCAGGGAGCCGTTATGGTTTACACCGGCCTCGGCAATGACGCGAACACGTTGTGAAACGGTCGTTGAATCAGCCCAAATCATGGAAGTGCTTCTGAACTGCGCTGTCGAAACGCGTTAGGGCATCAGTGATGGCTACAGCCGCGCTGCCTTGACCGTAGGGGTTGCGGACATCCTGGCACTTCACGCGAAATTCGGTTGAAAGTACCTCGGCCAGCGCCTGTTGGATAGCGGGAAAATCCGGCTCGCAGTGAACTACGGAATCCGCGGCAAGGCGCCCCCGCTGCCGTGTGCCGATGTTCACCGTGGGGACCTTGAACGCCGGCGCTTCGATTATGCCACTGGATGAGTTGCCTACGACGGCGCTTGCCGTTGCCAGCGCGCTGAGGTAGCGATAAAAACCCAATGACGGTAATGCCACAACGCGCTCGGGTCGCGCCCGCGCGTAATCTTCTAGCAAGGGAATGATCGTACGACTGCCGTTATCCGCGTTTGGATAGGTCAGGATTACCTGGCAGTGAGGAAAGGCATCAAGCGCCTGCAGCAGCGCCTGAAAAGCGATTATCGGGTCTTCTTCCCCCAGCGTAACGGGATGGTATGTCACTAGCAGGTAGGGAGCGCGTAGCGGAAACTTCAGACTCCGGGCCAGTTCGTCGGCACTCAGCAGCGAACTGCGGGTAACGTGATCCAGCCCGACCGCGCCGACGTTGAAAACTCGCGCCGGCGACTCGCCCATCTGGATGACACGCTGCCGGTACGGCTCCGCCGCCACGAAGTGGAGACTGGCCATCTTTGTAATTGCATGACGGATCGCATCATCGTATGCGCCTTCGGTGATCTCTCCACCATGGAGGTGCGCGACCGGGATCCGCAGTATGAGGGCGGCCTGCACCACTGCAAGCGCCTCGAAACGATCCCCCAGCACGACTAGTACGTCCGGGCGCAATCGATCCAGCGCGTCGGCAAAGCCGATGGTGCCAAGACCCATGGATTTGACGACGCCGAGCGGCGTGTCGGAGGAGAGTAACATCTCGACCTTAGCATCGATCCTAAAACCATCAGCTTCAATCTGACGCCAAGTTTCGCCGAACTCGGGCGATAGGTGCATTCCACTGACGATTATTTGGAGCTCGAGCCCCAGTCTGGAATCGATCTCCTTCATTAGCCAGTAGAGCAGCCCGTATTCGGCGCGGGTGCCAGTGAACACGGTGACTCTTCTCATCAGACCAAACCGTCCGGTAGCACGCTGCTGGGAAGATTCACCACGCGCGCTTCTAGCCACTCGGCGTTATCCAACGCTCCACGTAAGCAGTCGTGATACATCGGCAGCCGATTCATCAACTGCCACGCCGGCCGCGTCATTACTCCGGCCGCGTTGGTCGCAGTCAACAGCGCCTCCCGCTGCATCCGATCCTCGCACAGTACAGCGTTGAGCCAATAGTTACTGCGGCAACCCATGGGTTCCGTGACGAATTGCAGCGCGCTTCCGTTGAGCTCAGTTGCATAACGCGCGGCTAGCTTTCGCTTCTGGCTAATAAACCGCTCCAATTGCTCTAGCTGTGCACAGCCTAGGGCGGCATTCAGATTCGGCAAACGGTAGTTGTAACCCAATTCGTCATGGATGTATTCATATGGGTGGGGTTGTTTTGCGGTGGTCGTCAGATGCTTGGCACGGGTGCCAAGTGCGTCGTCCGCAAGCAGCATACCCCCGCCGCCGGTAGTGATTATCTTGTTGCCATTAAAGCTCAAAACACCCAACCGACCGAAAGTGCCAGTGTGGCGCCCCTTGTAAAAACTGCCTACGGCCGCGGCGGCATCTTCGATCAGAAAAAGGTTCCAGCGCTGACAAACGCCAAGCAGTCCATCGAGATCTGCGGGATGCCCAAAGGTATGCACCGGCAAGCAAACACGGATCGGCCTGAGACCCGCTTTCAGGCGGCAGCATCCAGCATCGTCGATAAACGCCCGTTCACTCAGCCAAGCCTCGAGTGCTATAGGAGACAACCCCAGAGTCCCCCGATCGACGTCGATAAAAACGGGCTCGGCGCCGCCGTAGGCGATTGCATTGCAAGTGGCCACGAAAGTCAGGGGTTGCGTGAGAACCAGATCTCCTGCCTGCACGCCCGCCAGCCGTAGGGCTACATGGAGAGCCGCAGTGCCGTTTACCGTAGCGATCGCACGGGCGCTCCCAGTGTATGTCGCCACATCGCGCTCGAACCGATCGACGTAAGCGCCTACGCTAGAGACGAAAGTGGTATCAATCGTATCGATGACGCAGTCCCGCTCACGCCCGTTAAATACTGGCGCGTGCAGGGGAATGAATTCGTTGGTCCGATATTGTTCGCGGACGAAACGGATCAGCGACTCAAACATGGCGGCCGCTCAAAGATTGTAGAGATCGATCTTGTACTTGGCGAGATTTTGTGGCTGTGTAAACCAGTCAATAGTTTTCTGCAGCCCGGTGCAGATATCGTGCTCGGGTTGGAAGCCCGTCAGTTCGCGGATCAGAGTATTGTCGCCCCAAAGACGAAACACTTCCGATCTTTGCGGGCGCAAACGCTGATCCTCGGTAATGAACTCTACGTCACTGGACATCAATTCACGAATGATGGCCAGCGTGTCTTCAACCGAGATTTCATGATTGGAAGAGATATTGACGGCTTTGCCATCGGCTGACTCACAACTCGCTAAGGCCAGAAAGCCCCGGCAGGTATCTTCGACATAATTGAAATCCCGTGTCGGCGAGACGTCACCTAGCTTGATCTGCGTGTTGCCACTGGCAATCTGCGTGATGATGGTGGGGATCACCGCGCGCGCGGACTGACGTGGGCCATAGGTATTGAACGGCCGGGCAATCGTGATCGGTAGACCGAAGGCATTGTAAAAGCTCATCGCCATAGCATCCGCGCCGATCTTGGAGGCGCTGTAGGGTGACTGCGGCTGCAGGGGATGCTTCTCATCAATGGGCACATACTGCGCGGTACCGTAGACTTCGCTGGTCGAGGTATGGATCACTCGCTTAACGCCATTCTCCATCGCAGCCTGGCAGATGTTCAGGGTGCCCTTGATGTTGGTGTCGACGTAGCTATCCGGCGCTACGTAAGAATACGGAATAGCAATCAGCGCGGCCAAATGAAAAACGAGGTCCACGTCCTTAGTAATTTTCTTGCAGTAATGGGGGTCGCGCACATCTCCGGTCAGCACTTCGACTCGATCCAGACAATTCACATCCTCCAGCCAACCCCAATAGCTGAATGAATTGTACTGGGATAGAGCCTTGACCTCATATCCTTCGCGGACCAAAAGTTCCACCAAGTGCGAGCCTATGAAGCCGTCCGCACCTGTGATTAGAGTTCTTTTAGATGTCATCGTATCTCTTAACTTTTGAGTGGACACTGACGAGTTGACGAGTCATGTGGAGGCGTCTCCGGCTCCTGCAACAGGTTAACTGTCAAGACCTTCAACCAAACAAGACAACCATGGTCATACTATCCGGCCAGCTCGTCTGTGCGGCACGGGGAAGATCGCGGCACGCCATGGCATCGGCCTTACGCGACATGCGATCCACCAGGTTCCCAGAAATAGGAAGGCTTGAGAGAGCATGAACGCCTGTGCTGCGCCAACAAGCCCATTCATCTTGATCAGAAAATAAGTGGCGAGGACGTTGAACAATCCCGTGATAAAGGTATTCATCGCCAGATAGGCCGTCTTGCCACTGAAAAAAATGTAATTCGTCACCATGTAATACATGCCGCAGAAGGCATAGCCAAACGCAATGTAGGGCACTACGTCTGCGGCCTGCTGAAATTGCTCGCCCGCCAGTATCGTCAACACAAATGGAGCCATACCTGCCATTGCCAGCGCCGCCACGCTGGCAATGGCAAAATAAAGATAAGTCCCACGGACGATCTTGTGATCGCGAACGGGATCTTCATTGACCAGCGCACCCATCAGCCAGGGCGCGTAAGCCCGGTTGAAAGAGTCGGCTATCAAGCCAAGCACCATGCCGAATTGCAGCGCGACCATGTAGATTCCCGTCCGGTCTACATCCAGCATGTTGCTGATCATAAAACGATCGACAGTGACGATCATTAAACCGCCCAGTGCGTGTGGTATCAATGGTACCCCGAACCGAAGCGCGTCGCGTGCATCGTCTTTGCTGGTTGGCGAGGAGACTTCCCCGTTCCGCCAGAGGAGCAGCAGACCAATCAGCATGAAGCCACCGGCGGCGAGTGCTTGGCCCAGTGCCCGCCCCTGCCAAGCCATCGTGGTCCCAAGCACCAACAGAAGCGAAAGTGAAGCATTCAAAACACTCTGCGAGACTTGAAAGAGACCGTACGCGATCGGCTGCCGCTTCACCTGCCAAAGGCTCAAGCGGATATTGACAACGAATTGGGCAGCCGAGACCAGAACAGCAATCATCAACCAATCACCGGGGACATGGGTGAAAGCCTCTAGCCACGGGCGAGTTAGCGCCGCAGTTGCCAAAATAAAGACCGTGCTGACGGCGAGAATGGCAAGGCACGTTCCAACGTAGCGCGCGATGGCGCGCTCATTGAGTTGGAAGTAGCGAACACTGATGGCACCGTGAACGCTCAAACCGGTAAATGCGCCCATAATGCCGATAACCAGGGTAAACATCGCTACGGTGCCATATTCCTCCGGCGACAAGACACGCGTAAGCACCGGAAGAAGGAAGAACGGAATAGCAGCGTTGAGTATATTACCAATAACGTAAATGCCCGTAGCACCAAGCAGCCCGCGTCCTGCTCTCAGCATCCTCGTCTTCATTTGGCTAGAGCGGATACCACTCGGTCCTGGTCGGTCACGCTCAAATAAGGCCCCATCGGGAGGCAGATGACCTCGCGCGCCATCTCGTCGCCAACAGGTAGATTGGCCGTGGGAGCCTTAACCGCTGGCTGCTGATTTAATGAAACCGGATAATGTACTGCCGTCGGTACGCCCGCCTCCTTTAATCGCGCCTGGACCGCCTCGCGATCTTTTACCCTAATGGTGTATTGGGCATAGACACTGAGATTGTATGATTCTATATAAGGCGTAGTGTTTACCTCTGCTTTCTTCAACAAGTGGTCATAACGGTGGGCCACCTGTTGGCGCATTTCGACTTCCTCGGAGAGAATCTCAAGCTTAGGCAGCAGGATGGCAGCCTGCAGAGTGTCGATCCGGCTGTTCACACCGACGCGCACATGGTGGTAGCGACGGTCCTGGCCATGCCGCGCAATCTGACGAATGACAGCGGCGAGTTCTTCTTCATTGGTGAAGATGGCCCCGCCATCACCGTAAGCGCCCAAAGGCTTGCTGGGGAAAAAGCTAGTGCAGCCAATGGTGGTTAGATTACAAGAGCGGCGGCCCTTGTAAGTGGCGCCGAAGCTCTGGGCGGCGTCCTCGATCACCGGCAGTCCGTGCTTTTCGGCAACGGCGTTGATGGCGTCGAAGTCGGCGCACTGGCCGTAGAGAGAGACGGCCATAATGGCGCGGGTCTTGGGCGTGATGGCAGCTTCCAACTTGTTCGGATCCAGGTTGTAGGTGCGCGGGTCGATGTCCACGTATAGGGGCCTGGCACCCAGCACGGCGATGACCTCCGCCGTGGCGATGAAGCTGAAGGCCGGGGTGATGACTTCGTCGCCGGGGCCAACGCCCAACGCCATTAGGGCGATTTGCAAAGCGTCGGTGCCGTTGCCGCAGGTGATGCAATAGCGGCTACCGGTGAATTCGATGAGCCGTTCTTCTAGCTCACCGACCTCGGCCCCTAGGATGTATTTACCATGATGGAGTACACGCTGGATATTGCGCTCCAGAGCTGGGAGCAGCCGGTCCTGCTGGGTCTTGAGATCGATGAAGTCGATGTGAGTTGTCTGCCCGGCCTCAATGTCCTGGCTGATCAACCAGTCCA
Source organism: Nitrococcus mobilis Nb-231 (assembly GCF_000153205.1). GTDB lineage: Bacteria > Pseudomonadota > Gammaproteobacteria > Nitrococcales > Nitrococcaceae > Nitrococcus > Nitrococcus mobilis. Next base: position 3,481,745 of record NZ_CH672427.1, on the reverse strand, counting down.
GGGCCTCTTGCGGCGTGGCCGTAGATACCACATCCAGCGCATCGAAATGGGCGTCACGGGTAACAATGCGTGTCTCGCCGCCCACCAGAACCGCACTGCTGGCCGCGATCTGTGCATCCTCGTAATCGCGAGCCTGGCGGTATAGATCGACCTGATTGTGCCCGTGGTTCGTAAGCACCCCAGCTCGACGAAACAGGCTCGCCATGGCCCCTTTCGCAGCCTCATCGGTGTCTTCCGGCGGCATACCCGCTTGCTTTAGGGCACGCCGGGCCAGGTAATCCAGCGTCGGGAGGCTGCTGGCGCTCACCCACAGCCGAGCATTGAGGGCACAGGCCTGATCCACCAAGGCCTCTATCGTTTTGGCACCGGGCCGACCTAGCCAAAGATCCAGGATAACGTTGATATCAAGGACAAGGTTCTTGTTAGTCACGGTTCAAGTACTTTTCTTCCAGGTGCTGGTGCCAGGCGGCCTTATCCTCTCGCGGCTTGGCGGCCGGAATCCGACCTCGGTAGCCTTTCATGAGGGCGTTTAGTTCTGCACCAACACCGGTCGTCCCGGTATCGATTATCGCATCGCTGGTGGAGGGAGCTGGCTGGGGTCGGGCAACTGCCTCCACGTCCGCGTCGGCCACCTCAACCGTTACCATTCGCCGCTTGAAGCGGAGCGGGCGCACGGGACGCAGCACGCCATTTTCCCAGATCATTTCCACTTGCATGGTTACTGGCTCTCCAGTATTTCGACTCGGCCCTGGCGGAGACGATAACGCTCGCCGGTGGCTGGGCAGGCGGCGTCGCCTTCACCGTTGAGAGGGAGAGGCAAGCGTTCGCCGTGGCGACTCATCCAGCCAATTTGCTTAGCCGGAACGCCCACCATCAGCGCGTAGGCCGGCACGTCTTTGGTAACGACGGCACCCGCACCGATGAAGGCGTGCTCACCAATGGTGACACCGCAGATAATGGTGCAGTTGGCGCCCAAGGTCACCCCTTGCTTGACCAGCGTATCTCTGTATTCATCCTTGCGGGAAACCGCCGAGCGCGGATTGTAGACGTTAGTGAAAACCATGCTCGGACCACAGAAAACGTCGTCCTCTAGGGTGACGTTGTCGTAGACAGACACGTTGTTCTGAATCTTGACATTATCGCCGATGACGGCCTTATTGCCGACAAAGACATTCTGGCCCAACGAGCAGCGGCTGCCGATGGTTGCGCCACCGCAGACATGAACCCAGTGCCAGATGCGTGTGCCGGTGCCTATGCTGGCGCCTTCATCGATTATGGCGTTGGGATGTACCTGAATATCCGTCATACCAAATCACTCAAATACATTTTTTGCCCCGGAAGGACACGGAATAGACGGAAAGGCTCTTTTCATAAGACGAATCTTTTGATGACAGCTTTAGGGTGCGAGAAATTCACTAGCAAACCCACCCTAACGCCGGTTGCTTTCAGATAGTTGAGTATTTGGGCTTCGTGCTCCGGCAAAATCTGCTTCACCGCCTTAAGCTCCAGGAGAACTCTATCTTCTACCAGTAGATCCGCGCTGTATTGACCGACAACCATGCCCTTGTAGTAAACCGATACAGGAACCTGAGACTCGGCGGCAATACGCTGCCTGTGCATCTCATTGAGCAGGGCATTTTCGTAGACCTTCTCGAGGCCCCCCCAAGATGGCGCGCTACTTCATATACGCAGCCGCGGATTCGATAGGTCAGATCCTCTTCCAGCAGACCATCCATAGTCGAACTCCAAAGCCTTTTGCCACGGAAGTACACGGAAGGTAACTATATAAATCTATTTCCGTGTGCGTCCGTGGCTAATATTCCAGCGGGAGGGCGACTTGCCGCCCGTCCCGGGCGGAGAGGTAGCTGGCAATGAGAACTTCCATGGATTTAAGGCCCTCCCGCCCGTCAGTCTCCGGCTCGGCTTCACCGTTTAGGGCCATAATTACGTTATCGTAATACGAAGGATGCCCATAACCATAAACGGAAGTAGTATCGTAATTCGCCTCTGCAACCCACTCGTCGTCCGGATGCGGCTCGGCAAACTCCCAGTGCTGGATATCGTTTACGGCAACCCCTCCTACCCGCACGGTGCCTTTCTCGCCGAGAATGGTTATCGAGCCCTCGAAGTTCTTGGGATGAGTAAGCATAGTGACGTTCATGGAACCTAGAGCACCGCTGCGCCAGCGAATGTTCATGACCGCCGTATCTTCGACCTCGATGTTTCGATCCAGCGTGGCCGTATAGGCCTGGATGCTTTCAACCGGGCCGATAAGCCAATCGATCAGATCCACATAGTGGCTAGCTTGGTTCATCAGTGCGCCGCCATCGAACTCCCAGGTGCCGCGCCAGCGCGCGCTGTCGTAGTACGCCTGGGGACGCGTCCAGAAAACGTTGAGATTGACCATATAGATGCGGCCAAAGCGCTTTTGCTCAATGGCGCGTTTGAGCAACTGCAGGGTGGCATTGCGGCGGTTCTGCTTGACTACGAACAAATAACGGCCAGCCTCGTCACAGGCACGAACCATGCGCTTGGCATCCGCCCAACGAGTAGCCATGGGCTTTTCGGTGATGACATGAAGTCCGGCCTCCGCGGCAGCAACCGCCTGATCCGAATGTAAGCCGCTCGGAGTACATAGGCATACGGCGTCCACCTCGCCGCGTTCCAAGAGGTCTTCCATATCCGGATAACCCGGGGCATCCGTTTTCCCCTGCGCTATTTGCAGCGCTTGCGGGTCGGTGTCGCAGACGGCTGCCAGCACGGCGCGGTCTGCATGCTGCTGAATGGCCTCAATGTGCTTCTGGGCAATACGTCCGCAACCGACTAAACCAAAACGAATCTGCCGATCACGAATGGCGTCGGGCGTGGCTTTTTGCATATGCTTTTGGCTCCCTGTCATTTGCCTTTATGCATACACGAGCATCGTTCGCCGGCATTCTCGGTGGAATGCTGCATAAGTAATAACCGATTACGCCACCTTGCAATGGCAGCGTAATTTGTGGACATAAAGACATGCGCTTCATCCTCATCCACGCACGCTACCGCCTGGGGTATCGACCTCCAAGCGACAAGAATATTGATTTTCTGGGCGCTGCGCCTTCAAAAGCCGCGGTTAGGCCGCGAATAACCGCCTCCAGCTAGGACGGGCCTTTACCAAAGGCCATAAGCCCGTCACCACGAGCATGGAGCGGACGGAGCCGCGTTTCCGGTAAGCTCATCCAGAGGCACGAACAGATGCCTGGAAAATCAAATCGATGAGTGGCATCCTTCGACCACCGCGGCACCGACGCAGCCGGACCATCAGGTGAAGACCCCATAACTTAGCAACTCAGGCGCCCCCTCCTCGCGCGGCTTGCAATGAACGGCGTGCCGGCACCGCATAATCATTGCTCTCCCTGCTCATGCGATGAGGCCTCACCGAGCTCGGCGCGCAGCGCCTCGATCTCTTGGAGCAGTGCCTGACGCTCCTGCTCTTTGCGCCTTAAAAAGCGCAGCGCAAGCGCCGCCTTCTCCGTGAGCCCATTTGGGGTCAGCTTGTAGAGATAGGCGCGCTTATTACGGCTATTGCGAAAGTTGGCCGCCTTTACAAAACCCCGCTCGATCAATGCCTGCACGCAGTAATTCACCCGCCCGAGGCTGATGCCGAGCGTGGCGGCAAGCTCGCGCTGGGTCATGTCGGGCTTTTGCTCCAGATGACGCAGCACCTGGAAGCGCAGATCCTCGGGACGCATTAAGGGACCTTTATGTGCCTATTATCCAGGGTGTCCGGCCATTGACTCGCGTGGTTACCGAAACGGGCCTTCGCATAGCCGTTGAGGGCGTTGTACGTTTCGATCAATAAGGGCACCAACGCATGGGCACGCTTCAAGGCGGCGGCGAACTCCTCAGGATCACGCATGTATTCATGAACCAGGCGATTGCGCAGATTCCTCGCCTCGACCCAATCAATGACGGACGATAACAATCCCAGCTTCTCCATCCGATTCAGGTTGTCCAAGGCCGCTCCGGGGGTCTCGAGCAACTGCCGCCTCAGCTCCGGGATCAGCCGATCGCCAATGGTGTCCTGCATCTGTGCGAATCGGGCGACGAAGGCGTCGAGCCTCTCGGCAAGGCCGGGGTTCTCCTCTAGAGCCTCAACCCAGTTGGCGTCGATGGGCTGACTGAACAACCGGCCCGTGGTCGTGAGTAGGTGACGCCCTTGCCGCTCTACGGTATCCATGAGGAACAATAAACGGGCACTATCCACCGGGTTATTCATAGGGGGATGCCCTTCGCCTTGGCCATCTCGTGGATCGGCTGTCGCCTTGTATTTGGATCGGCCATAAGAATGTCGATATGCTGATCGCCGAACGCGAGCTGCAGTTCGGCCGTCAACCGACTTGCCGCTGCGGCACGGTTCTCCACAAAATGAGGCACCTCGACATAGAGATCCACATCGCCCCCACGGGCGGTGTCATCCCGTCGCGAGCCGAACAGGTAAACGCGCGCGCCCGCTCCGAAGGCGGCTTGCACTTTCTCACGAATGACTCGAACCTGCTCGAGCGTCAGGCGCATTGCGCTTACCCTTCAATGACTTGCCAGTCGCACCGGACACGCTTTACTGAAAAAAAGCGCGGCGCCACATTCTTGGCCAAACCCTGCAGGATCCGCTTATAGAGATAGGCACGCTTGTTGCCGCTGTTGCGAAAGTTCGCCGCCTTTACCAAGCCCCGCTCGATCAGCGCCTGCATGCAGTAGTTGACCTGCCCGACGCTGCCGCCAAGTGCGGCAGCAAGCTCGCGTTGGGTCATGTCCGGCTTTTGCTCCAGGTGGCGCAGCACCTGGAAGCGCAGAATCCTCGGGGCGCATGGCTTGGTCTTCTACAGCGGCTGTTGCCAATATCGGCGGCTCTATGAGGCGGCGCGTGGAACGCTCTATGCGTTCAATGGATGAACAGAGGTCATTTAGACCACAACTGCGGACCAAAGGCAAGGGGTTGTGCTCAAAGTACGCTGGGATCGGCAGGTCGAAAACGGTTCGTCCGGCGCAATACGCTGCGCTATTGCGCCCTACCGTTGCTCGTTAGTAGCTGGCCTCGAAGGATCAGCGCAGCACCTCTTCCGGGCTTTGAGCCACGAGAATGCGCTCGGACCAGGTAAGCAGCGTCTCGGCGTCCGCCGTCTCGATGCGCCGGCGCTGCGCCTCGCTAAGCGCGCCGAATTTGCGCTCCATCTGGCGGATCAAGACAGCCGCCTCGCCCTGCTGTAGGCCCTGCTCGAGGCCTTGCTGCAGGCCCTGCTTTAGACCGCGCTCCGTGAAGCGCTCGGCGAATGTGCTCATGGCGTGTACCTCGTCGGGATAGTGTGCCTGAAACACACGCCGCTCATTATCATCCAGCGCGGCATAGATGTCGATGAAATCCAGGTACTTGGCCTGGCGCTCCGGCTCCGGCTCCAGACTCAGCAGGCCCCGCCACGCCTGCGCGAAAATCTCCGGTTTGCGCGCCGCGGGATAGGCCATGTTCGGCAGGTTCAAGCGCGCGACCAAATTGTCGCTGTGTAGGTACGGCTCGGCCGGTAGCGAGGCAAGCTCGCACGCCAGATAGCGGAAGCGCAGGTACTCATGGCGATCGCCGCCCAGGGCCAGCGCGCGCGGCGCGCCGGTGCCGCGCAGGAAGATGACCACCGGCACCACTCGGGTGAGGTCGAGCAGCTCCGCGAGGTCCAGACAGTAATGGGCCAGGCGGTGGATGGAAAAACGCCGTGGGTCGCTTTCCTCCTCCACTACGAACAGCATCGCCTCGCGCCGGCCGTCCGGCCACTCCACCAGCAAGGGCACGTCGAGCTCGCGAAACCGCTCCCCCAAGCGTTCCTGGAGTTGTTCCTGGCGCACCGGGAGGATGCTGGTGGCCTGGTCAATGCCGCCTGCTTCTTCGGCGGCGAAGAAGCGAAGCGCCTGGTGCGGGTAGTCCAGGATGAGGTTTTTGAAGTTCTGGTCGTGACTCACACGATTGCCTTCTCTTCCTTGGCCAAAACGAGCGGCGCTGGGCTTCAGGCTTCATTCGCCGCCTTGACCAGGCCCCGCTCGATCAGCGCCTGCACGCAATAGTTGACCCGCCCGAGGCTGATGCCGAGCGCGGCGGCAAGCTCGCGCTGTGTCATATCCGGCTTTTGCTCCAGGTGACGCAGCACCTGGAAGCGCAGATCCTCGGGATGCATGGTTCGGTCTTCCGCATCGGCTGTTGCCGATATCGGCGGCTCGCGTCGGCAGACGGGCGAGTGCTATCTACGTTCAGAAAATGAACATAGAAAATTTATATCCAGCCCTGCTCCGAACGCAGGGACTTCGCCCCGAAGGTGCAGTGGGTTGGCGGGTGGAAGGCGGTAGTCCGGCACATTGCTAGACCGAGGTATTTGGGCCGTTGTCGGTCAAGGTTGCCATAGCACGCGCGAAATTGCGGAAATCTTCCAAGCCCTTCCAGGTAATGGCATGGACGATGTCCCAATCGATGGATTGATATTGGTGAATAGCGATATTGCGGAAACCCACCGCTGCCTTCATCCGCAAGGACAAAGCCTCGCTGATTAATCCCAGCTTGGCAAGACCCTCGAATGCTTCTCCCATCGTCTGTGGTGCCATCTGCTCGGACTCGGCGATGACATGCACGGCCATATCCACGCACAATTGGACTGCACGCGTTAAATTGAGCGTCACGATGTCCTGGCGATCAAGATCCTTACCCAGCTCACCGGCTGAGTCGGCTCGCCTCTCCTCTATGCGGCGGACACAGCGGCGAAGGGCCTCAAGCTTCTCCTGCAAAATCAACGTATCCATGCGTCCCTGCGTTGCCGTAGCAGCCTTTCCCGGTAAGGAAGGAAATCGGCGCTGTCCGCGAGCATTCGTGACAGGAGGGAAGCGTAGGCGGCCTTGTCTCGACATAGCAGCCGCCTTCCACCAAGCAATACTGAGCGCCTGATCGGCACACCGGCCGTGCGCAGGTCCACCAGATCCACGGGGCGAGCGCTTGTTTGCGCAAGCAATTCGATCAGACGCGCCTTGCGCTCCTGGCTGATAGGCTCATCAGCCAGTACTGCCACATCAACGTCGCTATCCGACCGCAACCGGCCCGACGCGAGGGAGCCGAAGACGATTGCGAGTTGGATATCCGGTTGCTCGGCGAGCAATGCCGCTAGGCGAGCCAGAAGCGGGGCATTCGATTCCGTGCTCATAAAACCATTGTCGCATAACGCCACTATCGCGTTCATCGTAACCATGATGGACGCCTAAGCTGACAAAAACTCCAGGCTGCGGATGCAGGTTACATGCGATCCACTCGGGCCCGCTACCGCCTGGGATATCCGCGCGCTCCTCGCCGCAAGGAGAGGAGAAGAGCGCCTCGCAGCCGGCAAACGGCCCTTCGATGATGCGCACCCGCTGGTTACAGCGAAACGGGCTGGGTGCCTGCAGCGCGACGCAGCCGCTGTGCGCATCCGTTCGCCCGTGCCGCTCCCGAATAACCGTCTCCGGCACCTCGGCCGGCAAGCTCTTATCTGGAAAAACCCGCGATTGCCATATGCAGTATGGCTGAATGCCGCGACCCTGACCAAACCCGGTATGTGTATCCACACGCGCCCAGCTCGCGTATGAACAGAGGTGATTTACACAATAACCTTGCGCCAAAGACAGGACGGTTGTGCTCAAAGGGCGCTGGGATCGACAGGTCGAAAACGGTTCGTCCGGCGCAATACGCTGCGCTATTGCGCCCTACACCGGGTCCGGCTCCAGGCTAGCAGACCCCGCAGCGCCTGCGCGAAAATCTCCGGTTTGCGCGCCGCGGGATAGGCCATGTTCGGCATGGTTCAAGCGCGCGACCAGATTGTCGCTGTGTAGGGACGGCTCGGCCGGACGTCCCACAGATGACAGTGCCAGCGACGCTTTCCGAAGACATGTTCTCCCCACATTCGCCGGATCGGCACCGGATTGAAAAAGCCCTCTTCGCGCATACGCCGCTCGTCGAGCAATTCTTCCGTTCACTCCCGCAGCGGGCCGCGCAGCCAGTGCTCTTCGATGGGCACGCCGAAACCACTTGCCCTGGCCGTTTCGGTATTTGCCTTCCCCCGGCACCCGCCAGACCATCGCGATGCGTCAGCACCTCGGCCAGTTTCGGCAGACGATTGAGCAGATTGGAGACCTGCAGGCGCCGGAGCTGGGCGCGCGGCGCCCGGTCGAGCGCACACCCCCGGCGCCCGTCGCAGCAGCGCGGCTAGCACCCGCCGCGCCGACAGCAACCCACTGCGGCATTATTTTTGATCCCACAGACAACGCACGCGCAAACCGGGCACCGCCGCAAAATCCTTGCCTCCGGTCACGAAGTGGCCCCGATCGTTCGCCACCAGCAATGATACCGCCTGCAAAGCGTGCGGCGTTCGCAGCCGCTGATGGGCACGCAGCTCCGCGGCACGGTCGATCACGGACGTGTCCAGGGTAATCACTTCCAACCCCGGATCCATGAAAAAGGCATCATAGCGCTTGAGCAAGGCCGTGTTGCCTTCACGCAGCGGCCGGATGCGACACTCCAGCCGGCTGAGCGCGGAGACCGCCAACGGCGATGAAGGCCCCGGCGTGTATAGCTCCGTCAGCGCGCGGCGAACCGCAGCTTGCGCCTCCACATCGCCCTCGAACAGGTAGATGATGGCGCTCGCGTCGAGAAATATCACGGGGCCGAATCAATCCCTGACAGACCGCACCAATCGTCCTCAAAAGCCGTCCGCGTGGGGATCATCCCAGGCCCCTCGCTCGGCCTCCAGCTCCGCGTTGATCTCGCGTGCACTGCGCCCATCCGTCGACGCAGGAGTCAACAGGCGCTCCCACAGCCGTTCCGAGGCACGCCGTCGATCCACGAGACGCTGGTAGTCTTCCTCGCTGAGTATGACGTAGCACGGCCGGTTTCGCCGTATCACGTGCACCGGCCCATCGCGCAGTGCCGCGTCGATGGCGCCAATACCGCGGCGCTTGAGTTCCTGAGCCGAGATGACGTTGTCCATCAAATTACCGTATTTGGTACTGGAAAGCAGTACTGCTTATAGCACCGGTCACGGCCGGCAAGAAGTTCGACTTAAGCGAGTCGGGTAGACGACGGCGCTAGCGGGCACCTCCCGCCCCCGGCTCTCACAGAACGTAGCGAGCGGTTTTCCCGCACTGCGCTCTTCGGAGCTGGCTTCATAGCACGTAGGGCGCAATAGCAAAGCGTATTGCGCCGAATGCCAATCCACGTATGCCACGTATGCAAGGAGGTCCACCGTGACACGCTCAACCCAATTGGCAGAATAAACACCTTCGGCAAGTGCCTGTCTGTGGATGGTGAGCCGATATTTCGGGTAAGCCAGCGATTACGCTTGCCTCATCGGCGATCGACGCTGAGGTCAATAAGTCCGGCGCAATACGCTTCGCTGTTGCGCCCTACCGCTGCTGCCTTCGGCAGTTCAAATCCGTTCCTACGGATTTGTCCGGCTTTCGCCGGAATGAGGAGAACGTGATTGCTCAGTCTTCCTAACGGATGCCGCGTCGGCCGACGCCTGGTAAACGCCCCCTTCTAGCGTCCGCCACCTACCAAAGCAGCGTTCGATCCAAATCTAGTATTGAACGGCCCTGGCCTGTCCCCTGGCGCGCTCTAAATTCCATCGTAAATGTTAAATGATTTAACACTTGCAAGTCGGGCCTTGTAAAAAATACTAAATGTAGTTTTATAATCTATTTAAAAATAAATAAAAATTTAATGTGGCATTTATCTTGCCTCTTATCCGCCAGTTAGCTTTTTTGCGCTAGCACCTGTTTTGACTAAGCCTTCACAAGTCATGCCTGTTAACCTTTCTCAGCCGCCAGGCGGAACGGGCGCATGGTCCATACAAGCGTTGAGTAGACGCATAGGTAGTCTGTAAATAGTTCATAGGCATGCCGCAAATTATTCTTATGAGTAGAAGACGGGTTTCCATCACATGGGCATGAAAAGGTTGTCGTTGTTTAATGCGGTGTTTCTCGTAATCTTGATTGCTATTCCAACTAGCTCCTACCCGTTTACCGTTCAGTGGTCAGCAGTAAAGGACGAAAACGACAAAAACGCGAACGACGTTACCCAGCCCTGCAGTAACTTGACAGGCAAGTTCAGTAATGACAATGGGACGCTCAACCCCTGTGTGATTAGAAAGACTGTCGTGAAGCAGGGGGACAAGGTAGTCGGCGTCAGGCATCTGGCTCACGTGACGTGGCCCGAGGACAAGAACGAGCTGCCCAAATTTACCTTTGCCATGGTTGCGGATTCTGATCTCGATTCCTCCACCCTCGACTTCACAGGGTTCGATTCAGATGGTTTTGTTTCGCTGCTGGCAATCGAGATCGAGTTCGATGGCATTGGTACGTTCGCACCCACAATGCTAGACGTTGTCCCTATCGGCGATCTGGACACAGTCGCCGAAGGTGTTGGTCTGATTGATTCGTTGCTCGCCCCGAATGCTGGCGGTGACGTTCCCATCGCAATGTTCGATGTCCCGAGGGATGTACTCATGATGGTCCCAGAGCCGACAACCCTCGCCCTCTTGAGTCTCGGTCTCGCCGGATTATTCGGATTGAATAGGGCTAACCGGCGATAAGGAAGGCCGACTGGAGATCTCTTTAGCGGGTTCAGAGGAGTTGAGGAACCTTAATTAGGTAGAGTTGAGGACAGGTTTCCATCCCCGTAGCATCGGCCTATCTGCTGCCGCCCTTTCGTCTGGCGGTGTCTCACTAACCGATGCATAGTTTCATTGACCTATCCTCCCTCATCAAGCGAAGTAGGCTACTGGCGAGGTGCCCCCGGAGGAGGATCCTGTTCCACCTTAGCGAGATCGGATGACATGACGCTCGGTTTTCTCCGTAGCGGCATAGGCACCGTTCTCGGCGTCCTGGGCATACGCCCCATCACCGTAGAGATAGCAGCGGGCGCTATGGGTCGTGCTGAAGTGGGTGGCGCCGGGATACCCCTCCCGACATTGGGGCATGGCCTGCGGGCAGCGGGGATGAAAATGGCAGCCGGCGGGCGGGTTCGCCGGTGAAGGCAGGTCACCGGCGAGCCGAATGATCTCGCGCTTCGATTGTGGATCCACCGTCGGTACGGCGGAGAGCAGCGCGCGCGTATACGGATGCCGCGGAGCATGCAAAACTTCCTCCACCGTCCCCTGCTCGACGACGCGCCCGAGGTACATCACGGCCACCTCGTGGGCGAGGTATTCGACCACCGCGAGGTTGTGGGTGATGAAAAGATAGGACAGCCCCAGGCGCTGCTGCAGCTCCTGGAGTAAGTTCAGGATTTGCGCCTGCACCGAAACGTCCAGCGCGCTCGTCGGCTCGTCACAGATAATGAGCTTGGGATCTACGGCGAGCGCTCGGGCGATGCAGATCCGTTGCCGTTGTCCGCCGGAGAATTCATGCGGGTAACGCCGCATCACATCCGCGTCTAACCCCACCTGAGCGAGCAGCGCAGCCACGCGCTCCAGGCGCGCCGCCCGCGTCCGACCGATGCGCTGCGCGATCATCCCCTCCTCGAGGATGTCCCCGATCATCATGCGCGGATTCATCGATGAGTAGGGGTCTTGAAAGATGATCTGCAGCTCCTTGCGGCGACGGCGCAGCGCACGGCCACCGAGCCGCGTCAGTTCCTCACCAGCGTACTGCACGGATCCGGCGCTAGGACGCAGCAGCTGCAGAATGCCCTTGCCGACCGTCGTCTTGCCGCAGCCCGATTCACCGACCAAAGCCAGGGTTCGGCCGGGCGGGATCGCGAGCGAGACCCCATCGACCGCGCGCACGTGGCCCACCACGCGCTTGAACAACCCGGCGTGAATCGGAAAGTGGACCTTGAGATTGTCGACCTGCAGCAGCGATCCCCGCACCGGTATGGGCTCAGTACCGGCCATCGGCTTACCAGTGTCGCCGACAAAATCACGGTCGGTGAGCGATTCGCCGGCCTGGGCCGGATCGTAGAGGTGGCAGCGGACGCGGCGCCCCGGCTCGTGCTCGAGCCAGCGCGGTAGCGTCTCACGGCAAGCGGACCAAGCGTAATCGCAGCGCGCCTCAAACCGGCAAGCCTTGAACTCATGGGCCAGTGAAGGTACCGAACCGCGAATCACCGCAAGGCGCGTTGCACGCTTGCCGAGGTTGGGCAACGAGGCGAAAAGCTTGCGTGAATAGGGATGGGCGGGCTGGGCGAAGAATGCGGTGGCCGGAGCCTGCTCCACCACATGCCCCGCGTACATTACCGCCACCCGATCCGCCATCTCGGCGACCACGCCTAAATCGTGGGTGATGAGCAGCAACGCCATCCCGGTACGCCGCTGCAAGTCACGCAACAGTGCAAGGACCTGTGCCTGGATGGTCACATCGAGTGCCGTGGTCGGCTCATCGGCGATCAGCAGCTCTGGCTCGCCAGCCAAAGCGATGGCGATCATGACCCGCTGTTTCATACCCCCGGAGAGCTGATGCGGGTATTCCCGCGCACGGCGCGGCGGGTCCGGAATTCCGACCGCATCGAGCAGATCCAACACGCGCCGCTCATGCGAGCCCTTACCGCGCCGGCGCAGGGTTTCGGCGATCTGCGTGCCCACGCTCAACACCGGATTGAGCGAGCTCTGGGGTTCCTGGAAGATCATCGCCAACTGCCGGCCGCGCACCCCGCGCATTGCCATCTCCGGCAGCGCTAACAAATTACGCGCGCCGAGACGGACCTCTCCGGCCACGACACGCCCAGCGGCCGGCAGCAACCGCATGATGGACAACGCGGTCATGGATTTACCGCAGCCGGATTCGCCGAGCAACGCGAAGGTCTCGCCACGCGCGATGCTGAGATCGACTCCTTCCACCGCGCGTATTGGTCCCCCGGCTGTATCGAACCAGGTCTTGAGGCCGCGCACCTCCAATAAGGGCTCGCTCATGCCGTCTCTCTTCGCAGTCGCGGATCGAAGGCATCACGCACCGCATCGGCGAACAGGTTGGCCGCGAGCACCAGCGCGAACATGAAGACGAACGCGGCCGCCAGCGACCACCACACCACCGGCTCCCGGGCGAGCTCCAGCCGCGCGCTATTGATCATGTTGCCCCAACTGCTGGTGGAGGGATCCACACCGATATTGATATAGGAGAGCACCGCCTCGGCCAGCACCAGGCCACTGAAATCGAGTACCACCATGATCAGCACGATATGCATCACGTTGGGCACCAGGTGGCGCAGCATGATATTGCCGTGCCGCACGCCGAAGGCCGCGGCAGCCTGCACATAATCTACCTCGCGCAACTTGAGCACCTCGCCGCGCAACAGACGGCAAAGATTGGTCCAACTCGTGATGCCAAGGACGATGCAGAGAAAAAGCAGGCGCAGATCCGCACGCTGCGTGACACTGCTGAAGCTCTCGGGGTGATTGGCCATGTACACCTGAATCATCAGGATCACCGCCGCGATGAGCAGCACACTCGGAATCGAATTGAGGGTCGTATAGAGGTACTGGACGATATCGTCCACCCAGCCGCGGAAATAACCGGCCGCCACCCCTAGGATGATCGCGAACGGCAGCATAACCAGCGTGGAGAGCGTGCCGATGATCAGACCCGTGCGAATACTCTTGATCGCTTCGTAAAGCACGTCCTGACCGACTTTATCGGTGCCGAGCACATGGTAGTCGGCACTGAGTTCCACCAATAGAAACAGCAGCGCGATGAGCAGCGCCGTGGTTCCCAGGAAGGTTCGCCAAGGCCCGCGGGTGCGCCCGCCTAGCACGCGCCGCAGGCTCTCCCGCAAAGTCGTGCCGGAACGGCGCGCAAGTATCGTGAGCACGAGTAGGCTCAGCATAAGGCTCACCAGCGCCGCCTCAACTAGCGCACGCAGCGAAGTACGTAGGATATCCCAGGCACGTTGTGCCTGCGGCTCATTCAGGTGCGCACCGCCGTATACAAGGCGCGGGTAGCCCCGCACCTCGCGGCCATCGCCGAGCTCGATTATCTCCTTAGCGTACAGGTGTGTGGCGAACGGCGCGGAATAGGTCTTCTCCGTGCGGGTGCGCAATGGCGTGACCAGATAGTCGAACACGCTGATCACCTCACCGTGCCCGCCCCCCTTTGCCATGGGGCGAAAGTGCAACGAGTCGGCGAGCGCAATCAGGACGTACACCCCCAACACTACCGCCGCGCCCACGGCGAGCGGACTTTGCATGACTCGCCGCCACGGGGCGCGCAGATGCTCACGGCGGCGCACGCGCAACGCATAGACCAAGACCATCAGTACGAGCAGGTAAAGCAGGGCATCGGTCCACAACACCACCGGCATCGTTCAGTTCCTCGCCTTGCGCGCTGTCACATTCGTGGCTTGCTCGTCATAGGCACGGCTGATCGGCCAACCTAGGCAACCGGCCAAGCGCTGGGATGCAGGAGCGTTCATCACCGCAGCCGCACTCGGGGATCGACTACGGTGTAGGAGATATCGGTCAGCAGCAAGCCGATGATGTAGAGCGCCGAACCAAGGAACACCATGGCACGCACGATGGCGAAATCTTGGCTGTTGATGGCGTCGATGGTGTAGCTGCCGAGCCCGGGGATGCCGAAGAACGATTCGAGCAACAGGCTCCCCATGAACAGCAGTGGCAGCACGGCGACAATCCCGGTGAGGATGGGTACCAGGGCATTGCGCAAAGCATGGCGAAAAAGCACCAACCGCTCCGATAGGCCCTTCGCCCGCGCCGTGCGAATGTAGTCCTTGCCGAGCTCCTCGAGGAAAATGGTGCGGTACCAACGCGTGCCCATGCCGATGCCGCTCACTATCCCCACCGCCACTGGAAGAATCAGGAATTTCCACGCTTCGATCCCCGGCAGATAGCCCGAGATCGGTACCAGATCGAATATCTTACCGATCAGAAACTGGCCGCCGATGATATAGAAAAGCGTGGAGACCGACATCATCATCACGCACAACACCACCGCCGCAAGGTCAAAAGCAGTCCCCCGAAAAAAGGCGATCAACATCGCGAAGGTGATGTTCACCAGCAAGCCGATGAGCAGCGTCGGAATCGCAATCGCCAAGCTCGGCCACATGCGCTGGCGAATGTCGTAGCCGATGTCACGGCCCTCATCGGAGCGGCCAAAATCGAACATGAACAGCCGTACGGACTTCGCATAGAAGATGGTATCGGTCAGCTTTGCGGCCCCTCCCGCCGCTGCGTTCCAAAGCAAAGGCTGGTCGTAGCCGTGTGCGTGCTTCCATTGCTCCACCGCCGCCGGTGTGACGCGTTTCATGCCAAGGTGCATGCGTGCCATATCATCCGGACTGTTAACGACGAAGAACAGAAAAAACGTGAGCAGATTCACTCCGATGAGGATCGGCACGGCATAGAGCGTCCGGCGGATGATGTAGGCAATCATAAGGCCGCCGCACGCTCTCGGCGCCGATAGGCCACGACACCCGGCACCAAACTCGCCAGCACGAGCGCAGCCACGACGATCAGAGGCCATATGACCGGCTGGTTCCACGCGCGGCGTTGCTCAGCCCGCAGCGCCGGGTCGATGCGAATGTACTTGACGGTATTGTTCGCCATGGTGTTCGGCTTCAGGTTGTGATACCAAACATGGTGAAGCACGAACAGCTCGGGGTGGAATCCCCAGATCCAGGGCGCGTCGCGCTGGACAATATCCACCATGCGGGCGGTGAGCCGCCGACGCTCAGCGTTATTGTCCATGTTCTTCGTGCGCCGGAACAGCCGGTCGAACTCCGGATTGGAATAATTCGCGGCGTTCTCGCCGTTCCCGTTCACCTTCTTATTGGGTCCATAGAGCAGGAACAGGAAGTTCTCCGGATCTGGATAATCGGCGACCCACCCCCATTCGAAAAGTTGCTCCGTTCCCTTGAGCATCTTGTCTTGGAAGCGGTTATAGTCCGTCGCCCGCACCACGAGTTGGATACCGAGTTTTGCGAATTGCTTGCGAAACCAATCCAGTCGGGACTTGCTGTCGGGGCCGGCGGCCGCGGTGTCGAAATACAGTACCAGCGGTTCTCCCGTGTTCGCGTCACGGCCACCCGGGTAACCCGCCTGAGCCATCAGCCGGCGCGCCTCCGCGATGGGCTTGCGCCGCGGTTGCCCGTCCACCCAGTCATAGACGTAGCGATTGATACCCGCCTGCCCCTTACGATGGCCGAAGATTCCAGGCGGAATCGGGCCCTGTGCTGGCATGCCGCGGCCATTAGCGAAGATGGAAATGTACTCTTCATAATCGACGGCGATGGAGATCGCGCGGCGCAGCTTGCGCGCGCGCTCGCTGCGGCCGCCCACCACCTCGTCGAGCATATTGAAGCCCATGTAATAGATGGATGTCGTGACGGCGGTCTCGAGTTCGATGCCCTTGCGGCGCATCACCGGAGTCACTTCCGGACTGCCCTGGCCAGAGAACTGGATGGCTTGATCGAAGCTATCCGAACTCACCCCTGAGGCATCGTAATAACCTTGGAGGAATTTGCTCCAATAGGGGATGGATTCCTTCTCGAGACTGAATATCACTTTGTCGACGAACGGTAGCGGTCGGCCGGCATCCGCCAGCAGCCCCGCGCGCGCATCAGCCGGAACTCCCGCGTGCGGATAACGCTCGCCATGGAAATTCGGGTTGCGCGTTAACACCATCCGCAGATTGGGATTGTTCTGCGTGAGCATGAAAGGACCGCTCCCCACAGGATACCAATCCAGGGTGAGGTTGCGTTCCGCCATCCCGGGCTGCGAATAGAATCGGTCGGCCTCCCACGGCACCGCAGCGAAGAACGCCATCGCCAGCCAATAGCGAAACTGCGGATATTTGCCTTTGATCGTAATCCGGTAGGTGGTGCGATCCACCACCTGGGCCCCCTCGAGCGGGTATTCGCGGAGGTCGAGGAAAGCGCTCGTGCCCTGCTCCCGTTTGAGCTCGTCGTAGATCGGGCGCAGCCGCTTCGCGTACTGATCGAGGCCGAGGATATACTCACTCATAAGCCCGAAAATGGGTGAGTTCAGACCCGGATGAGCGAGGCGTTTGATTTGGTAGACAAAATCGGCGGTCGTAAGCAACCGAGACCCGGTGTGGCGGAAATCGCTCAGCTCATGGATGCCCTCGAGATCCGCGCGGCTCAACGCATGATAGCGATAGGCGCCTTCGGCATTACGTGCGAAAGCCGGATGCGGCTGATAGCGAATATCCGACCGAATATGAATGTCGTAGACACTGTAAGCGATACCCCTAGCCGGGGCACTTGCGGGCAACTCTCGGAACTCGGCATCCAGGTAGCGCGGCTCAGGGACTTCCGTAGCAGCAAGCGGAACGAGCCGATAGGGTCGCTTGAGGTAGTGATACTGTAAGGGCGGCTCGTAAATCTGAGCGATGAACAGCGCCTCGTTGACATTGTACGAGCGGGCCGGGTCCAGGTGCTTGGGCTGTTCCTGGAAGGCCGAATAGAGGATGTTCGCGCCCGTCTGACTCGCCGGATAGGGATCGTTCCAGGGCGTGGAGTCACCGCAACCGACCAACACAAACACCAGCATTGCGGCGTAAAGTCCCCGCATCGCCGCATTCAGCATCCACTTACCTCCGCCGCATCGACACAAACGCCCCGACCCGGGGCCGAGCCGGCCGCTTCGCATCATACCGATCAGGCCACCCATTGCCCACGGTCACGAATAAATGCGCCCGCAAAGACGCGGCCGGCCGGGGCGGGCCGTAGCGCTAAAAGTTCTATATTATTTACCAGGAGCCTGATATCTCAGAGGGAAAATGCAAGCCGCCATACCTACAGTGACATTGCGCACCAACGCTGCAGAGATCATTGCGCACCTCGGGGTGTTCGGCGCGTATTTTCTGGCCGTGCAAATCGGTCGGTATTTTGCTCTGCCGCAGACCGAGCTCAGCTTGGTGTGGCCGGTAACAGGTCTCGCGCTGGCTGTCGTTTACCTGCTGGGCAGGCGCTTCGTGGTGACGGTGGCGCTGGCCGCCGCCACCGTTCACCTCATGCTGGAGCACATCGCGCTGGTGGCCGTAGCCGTTGGCTTGGGGGTCGGAGTGGCCGCAGCCCTCGGGGCGTGGTTATTACGTCGCAGCGGGTTTCAGCCACGCTTCGAGCAAGTGGGCGATGTGCTGCGCTTCGTGCTCTTCGGTGCTCTAGCGAGCAGCGCGGTGAGCTCGCTGATCGGCTCCGCCGTCATGTATTCCGCCGGCATGGCGCCGTGGCAGGGTTTTACTTCGCTGTGGTGGATGTGCTGGGTGGCCGACATGATGGGAATTCTTCTGGTGGGGCCGGTTCTGACGGCCTGGGCAGCGGATCCTGGGCTTGCGGCTAGCGGCCGGCTGCGCCTGGAGCAAGGGACGTTGCTCGCCAGTGTGATCCTGGCCGGCTGGGTCGTCTACAGCGATGTTCTGCCTTCGAGCCTAGCCATGTCCAAGCCCCTTTCCTATTGTATCTTTCCGTTGATGATCTGGGCGGCCGTGCGCTGTCGGCCGAAGGAGACTGCGCTATTGATCCTCGTCTACGCAGCGATTGCCGTCGCCTACACGAATACCGGGCATGGCCCGTTTGCCGGAGCGGTGCTGCAGGAGGATTTTCTTTCGCTGCACGCCCACCTCGGCATGCTGAGCCTCACCACACTCCTGCTCGCGAGCGCGATGGCCGAGCGCCGAGCGGCAGAGCAAGCGGTGCGGGAAAGCGAAGCCAAATACCGGCTGATGGTAGAGAATCAGACCGACCTGGTGGTGAAGACGGATCGGGACGGCTACGTGCTCTTCGCCAGTCCGACCGTGGGCGAGACCTTCGGCGCAACGCCGGAGCGCCTGCTCGGGAAACCGTTTCGTCTGCTGGTCCGAGCGGCGGATAAAGACCATCCCGACAGCCCCTGGAGCCAGCTCTTCGCACCACCGTGGTGCTGCTATTTGGAGCAACCCGTGCAGACACCCAACGGCCAGCGGTGGCTCGCCTGGGCGGCCAAGGCGGTCAGGGAGGAGAACGGGGAACCCGGCGCGGTGGTCGCCGTGGGCCGTGATGTCACGGAGCGACGGCGTGCCGAGGACGAGTCCCGTCAGTACCTAGAGGAGCTGGCTCATGTCGGGCGGGTCAGTGCCATGGGGGAAATGGCGGCCGGACTGGCCCATGAGCTGAACCAGCCCCTATGCGCCATCACGACCTACTCCCAAGCCTGTCGCCGGTTGCTGGGCGCCAATGCCGAACCAGAACTCGTGGGCGCCATGGAACGCGTTGCAGCCAATGCCCAACGGGCCGGCGAGATCATCCGCCATATGCGCAGCTTCGTGCGCAAGGACGATCCGAGCGTCGGCCCGGCCGATATCAATGCACTGATAAAAGACGTTCTAGAGCTGACCTCCGCCGAACTGCACCGTAGCCGGATCAAAGTCGAGATGAGGCTCGGTCGTGATCTCCCGGCGGTGGCGGCGGCCCGGGTCCAGGTTCATCAGGTCCTCGTCAACCTTATCCGCAACGCTCTCGAGGCGATGGACACCGGCGCCGAGGGCGCGCGCCGCCTGCTCATTAGAACGACCGCCGAGCGGAACGACAGCGTGGCGGTGATCGTCGCGGACACGGGTCCCGGTTTACCGGTGGATTTGCTGGATAACATCTTCGAGCCGTTCGTGACCGGCAAGACCGAAGGCCTAGGTCTCGGGTTGTCGATCAGCCGCTCGATTGTCGAAAATCACGGCGGACGCTTGCTCGCAGGAAATCGCCCGGGAGGCGGAGCGGAGTTCCACTTCTCCCTTCCCGTCTTCTCACAGGATCAGGCCAAGGCAGGGTAGCGGCGCATGAACCGCGTAAAGCATTCAGCCGCGGATTCCCCCACGGTCTTCATCGTGGACGACGAGGCCGACGTGCGGGATTCCGTCGGTCTACTGGTCCGCTCCACCGGGCTCGCTGTGGAGACCTTCGCCACCGCCGATGAATTTCTACACGCCTGCGACCGAGAACGCCCCGGCTGCGTAGTGCTGGATGTGCGAATGCCTGGCCTGAACGGGCTGGCCGCCCAGCAACAGCTCCTCAAACGGGGCATCACTCTGCCGGTCATCTTCATATCGGGACACGGCGACATCGCCATGGCCGTGCGGGCCGTGCAGGCCGGAGCGCTGGATTTCCTGGAGAAGCCGTTCAATGATCAAGCCCTGCTCGATCGCGTGCACAAGGC
The DNA here is from genome assembly GCF_000153205.1 of Nitrococcus mobilis Nb-231. Lineage (GTDB taxonomy): Bacteria > Pseudomonadota > Gammaproteobacteria > Nitrococcales > Nitrococcaceae > Nitrococcus > Nitrococcus mobilis. Next base: position 3,461,556 of record NZ_CH672427.1, on the reverse strand, counting down.
CCTTGAGATCGATGCAGAGAACCGGATGCATGCCGCCGCCGAAGCGGACATAGCGTGCCGCCTGCAAACGCTGACCCCCCGGGAGTGCGAAGTCATGGAACGGCTAATCGAGGGCAAGGTAAACAAAATCATCGCCCGTGAGCTGGATGTGAGCACGCGCACGGTGGAAATCCATCGCGCGCGCGTCCTGCACAAAATGGGGGTGGGTAATGTATCCCAACTGGTGCGTCTGGTGTTCTCCACCGAGCGCTATCGCGAGCGATTCACCGCTGACTGAGGGTCCAAAGGCGACCTTCTCGCAGCTGAACCATAGCGCGAGCTGGGGTACAACCGGGCCAATACGTAGCATTACGGATTCGAAGTCACTTGATTTCGTACCAAGGTACGAGCACTTAGCGAGCAGTGGAGAATGTGGATGAGCCAGGAAGACGTCAAGCACTACTACGGTCAAGTGTTGACCGGATCAGCGGATTTGCAGACCGATGCGTGTTGTACGCCTGACGCTTTGCCTGCGTTCTTGAAAGGCGTGCTCGCCGATATTCATCCGGAAATTCTCGGCCGCTACTATGGCTGCGGGCTGGTAATCCCCGAAGCGCTGGAAGGTGTCAGTGTCCTGGATCTGGGTTGCGGATCCGGGCGTGACTGTTACGCCCTCTCGCGGCTGGTGGGCGAACACGGCCGGGTGGTGGGCGTGGACATGACCGAAGAGCAGCTCGCCGTCGCGCATCGGCATCTGGACTTCCACACGCAACGCTACGGCTACGCGAAGCCGAACGTGGAGTTTCTGCATGGGTATATCGAACGGCTGGATGAGCTCGAACTCGCCGACAGCCGCTTCGATTTGATCGTCTCCAACTGCGTTTTGAATCTATCGCCCGATAAGGCCGCGGTTCTGAGGGAGGCTTACCGGCTGCTCAAGCCGGGTGGCGAGATGTATTTCTCCGATGTCTACGCGGACCGTCGCGTACCGCAAGCGCTCAGCCATGATCCGGTACTCTACGGGGAATGCCTGAGTGGCGCCCTCTACTGGAACGATTTTCTTTCCCTGGCCAAGAAGGCCGGCTTCTCCGACCCGCGGCTGGTGGAAGATCGACCGTTGCAGTTGAACAACCCGGGTATCCAAGCGAAGATCGGCCATATTGCTTTCTATGCAGCCACTTACCGGCTCTTTCGCATCGACGACCTGGAACCGGCCTGCGAAGACTACGGCCAAGCTGTGATCTATAAGGGCACGGTAGCCGAGCAGCCGCGGCGCTTCAGGCTGGACAAGCATCATGTCATGGAGGCCGGACGGGTGTTCCCGGTCTGCGGCAACACCTACCGAATGCTACGCGAGAGCCGCCTCGCACCCCATTTCGAGTTCATCGGCGAGGGGCAGACCCACTATGGCATTTTTAAGGGCTGCGGCGTCGGGATTCCGTTTGATCCGGCGGACACGGGCAGCGCGCCGCAACCCGGGGGTTGTTGCTGACACTGCCCTGATCGATCGGTGGTCAACCCAGGGGGGCATTCATCAACGACCCGCGGGTGGCAGCGGGATAGTGCGCCAATACATTCCTCCAAACTACCGATAGCGGTCGTGATTGAATACATAATCACCGCCGGGGGCCGATTGATGACAGGCGATGCAGCCCTGATTGGCTCCCTTGGCAACCCGACCGGCAAGCGCCATCCCCTGCGGGTTTTTGGCCAGGTGGCCGTCGGGGAGGTACTTCGCCCAGAACCAGTTCCGGTTCTCGGGGTCGTAGCCGGCCTCCCGGCGGTACATGACCGTAATCGCAGCGAGCCATTTATCTGGATCATTGGCCACGGCCTGCTTGCTGACACCTTCGCCACCGTAATTACGCTTGATGATCAAATAGCCTGTGTGGCCATCGAGGGTGAACGGCCGATCGATGGTGTCGAGAATGGCACCGTGCGGATGCTGGCCGGTATAAGGTGTCGACATGATCCGGTTGCTTCCGACCAGATTGGCCTGCTGCATCCCGCGCCACAGCTTAGCGGCATACGCCATGCTGTCCTTGCCGCTGAAGGGCAGCGGCTGGCCCGTGGCCGCGCTGCTGCCCGCTCCACTGTCCGACTGCAGCGTGCACCCGGCGATGGCCATAGTCCCGACCAAGGAGATAGCAACGGCGTATAATGTAGCTTCATGTTCTTTCTACTTATTTAAGGCCAGAGAGAACGGCAGGCCAAATGTCAGCGTCATTCCTTGTCCACGTTCCGTCCAACCCGGCACACCGCCGAATTCGCATCAGGATTTCTTACGGCTACCAAAAAACCTTAGCAGTCGAACGGCACTACCGGAGTACATTTAACTACGTATCCGCCAGCTCTCAGCGGCGGTATGATCCGAATGCGTAAGAAATCCTCGCAAAGAAGACCGCAACGTGGACGAAGACGCGGGCGCAGCCCGGCTTGCCGCCTAAGAGCGTCTTACGTAGAGCTACGTATTGTGGCGGAAGGCGCTGTTCGTCAGATTAATCGCCATGCTTTGTTAACTCGATGCTCCTTTTATAGGGGGAGTCAGTGTGATGACATGGCTGCAGCGAGTTCTCCGATGGTCCGACCGTGGCCTGCTCTGCGCCGTTCTGATGAGCTCGCCCGGTGGCGGCGCCCTCGCCACCGACGGCCCGCCTATCCGCGCCGTCCCGCTAACCCAGCATGCTCCGCTGGAGCGCTATGTGGACAGCAGCCTGTCCGGCGGGCCGCCGAAGGACGGTATCCCTGCCATCGACGCGCCGCGCTTCTGGAACGTGCGGCAGGCGGACCGCCACCTCGGCGACGGCGACGTGGTCTTCGGCGTTTATCATAAAGGTGAGGCCAAGGCGTATCCGCAGCGCATCCTGGTCTGGCACGAAATCGTCAACGATGTCATTGGCCAGACGCCGGTCAGCATTACCTATTGCCCCTTAACGGGCACGGCGCTCGGCTTCCTGCGCGGCGCTACGACGCTCGGCGTCAGCGGGCGGCTGGTCAACAGTAACCTCATTATGTACGACCGGGCGACGGACAGCTGGTGGCCGCAGGTGCTGGCGACGGCGATCGACGGCCCCCTGGCCGGTAAGTCCTTGCGCCAAATCCCGGTGGTATGGACCACCTGGAAGCGGTGGCGGGCACGCCATCCCGAAACCCGCGTACTCTCTACACATACGGGTTACATCCGCAACTATAAGCGTGACCCTTACGGTAGCTACAATCCTATCGGCGGCTACTACCGTAGGACGGCGCGCCGCCTGTTTCCGGTCATGAGCGAGAGCGAGCGCTACGCGCCGAAATCCGTATTCCTCGTTGCCCGAACGGAAACAGGGGCAATCGCCTTTCGCAAGGATTCCCTTCGCGAGCGGCGCGTCCTGCACGGCGAAACCGGGGGTGGCCGTTTTACGGCTGTCTATGATCCGGAGCTAGCTGCGGGGCGGGTTTTCCACAACCCCAAGGGTGTACCCGTGGCAGCCAATGAACTCACCTTCGGCCGCAGTGGCATCAAATGGAAGGAGCCCAGCCGGGCGCTGGAACCTGTCGCCAGCTTCGATGCCATGTGGTTCGCCTATGCCGCTTTCTATCCGAATGGTACCGTCGTCGATTAAATCGCTGGGCACGCTGTGGCGGCTGCGGCGGTTCCGCTGGATCGCGGTGCTCTCCGCCCTCGCCTATTGGCTGGCCTTTCTATTCGCAATTCAGGATCTCACGGTGCATGCGCGGGTCGGACCGGTCGCTCTTACGCTCGCCGACCGAGCTTGGGAGCTGATGTTCCAACCCCGCGGCCCCTTTCACTTCGAGCCGATCGCGCTGCTGCAGCTGCCGTTCCTGACCTGGACGTTTGCCCCACTGAACGCGGCGACCGGAGCGGTATTGGCGGCGTTGGTCGGCCTCAATATTTCCCTTGCCTGGCTGGCCGTCTCCCGGCCTCGAGCCTGCCGCGCCCGACCGGCGGCGGGCATACTGGCAGCCCTGCCGGGACTGCTCGCCGGCTCCGCCTGCTGCGGGCCCGTTCTGTTCATCGTGCTGGGGCTGCCGATCAGCGCATCGGTGATCGGCTTGTTCGGGATGCTCGTACCGGCGGCGGTGGTGCTCCTGGTGCTGGCGCTACTGTTCAACCTGCGGCGCGTGGACGCGCAGTCGGCCCTCGCATAAGGAGGACATACCATGACGCAGAGCTTGGCACTTATAATAGCTTAATGTTTATGCTCGTCGGTCGAGCCTGTGGTTGGGAGATTGCATGGCGGGTTGCTGTCACGAAAACGACCGCGGCATCATCGAGCTGCGCGACCGGCAGGCGCGCATGCTGTGGGCGGTGCTCGCGATCAACGCCGTCATGTTCGTGGTGGAGTTCGGTGCCGGCTGGCTCGCCTCCTCAACGGCGCTGCTGGGCGACTCGCTGGATATGCTCGGCGATGCGCTGGTCTACGGCTTCAGCCTGCTCGTAGTGGCCCGCAGCACCCGCTGGAAGGCGATCTCCGCGGGCTTTAAGGGCAGCATCATGGCTGTCTTCGGCATCATCGTCCTGCTTGAAGCAACCGGCAAGATCCTCTGGGGCAGCGAACCGCAGGCCCTACTCATGGCCTTGGTCGGGGGCGTGGCGCTGGCGGCAAATTCGGTGTGCCTGGCGCTGCTGACACGGCACCGCGGCGATGACGTCAACATGCGCTCCGCCTGGATCTGCTCGCGCAACGACCTTGTCGCGAACGCGGGCGTGCTGTTGGCGGCCGCGGCCGTCGCCCTGACGGGCAGCGCCTGGCCGGATATCCTCGTAGGCGTAGCAATCGCCGTACTTTTCCTGCGCTCGTCGCTCGGTGTACTCGACGATGCGCGCCGGACCTATCGCGCAGCGCCGAACGCATGGAGTAGCGCGAGGCATGGCTAACGGATCCTTCAGGCTGCACCCCGGGCGCCGAACAAGATGATGCAAACGCCAACCAGACACACCGCTACGCCGATGACATCCCCACGTTCCGGCACCTGTCCTTCTACGAGCCACAGCCAGGTCAGTGACGCCGCGATGTAAATGCCGCCGTAGGCGGCATAGGCACGCCCAGCGAAATCGACGTCCACCAGGGTGAGCAGAAACGCGAACACAGCAAGGCTCAGCATCCCGGGCAGCAGCCACCAGGGACTCTTGCCGAGCCGTAGCCACGCCCAGAATGCAAAGCAGCCGCTGATCTCGGCGAAAGCGGCACCGACGTAGGCAAGCAGGCTTGGGGCGAAGGCGTGCACCACAACAGACTAACCCCCGATTCAGCGCTAAATTGTCGCCGCGGGCGATTTCGCCCGCAAGGAAACCCGCCGCCAGGCGCCGCGGCGATACACCTTCCATTCGGAGCGTTCGTGAAGTCAACCGCTCAGTATTGCCAGCAGCCGTCGAAACCGCTCATTGTGGTGACGTTCAAAAAGCTGAACCATCTCGTGCACCCGAATGTATTCGAGGCACGAGAGCGATTTCTTGGCCAGCTCCGAATTCAGCCAGATGCACCGGGAGTTGCAGCCGGGTCGGTCTCAATACCACTGCTGTAGCACGGCCTCGCTCTTGTCCGAATCCGTCCCCGGACGGACACGTACTTGCATCGCCGTATTGTTCGGCAAGCACACCACCGGCGGGCCATCGTGCTCGATTACGTCGAGCCGATCGCGCCGGCCCTGACCAACCTGTCCGGAAAAAGCCTGCTGTTGGCGGCGGATCCACGGCAGCCGAGCGACGACGGCCAACCAGACGGCTTCATCTTCCAGGTGCAGCGGAGCGGCTACCCGCAACTCGGCCGTTAGCCGGATAGACGCCGACATGCAGGTTCTTGATCGCCTTAGCCCATCTTTAACGCTCTCTGCCTGATTTCGGGCTGATTTGGGCGTGTATGCGAAGAGAAGTTATTGATTCGTATAGTGGTGAGGGTGGCGCGCTGGATGTAGTGCCATAATATTTGTTGTTATCCCTTGTGCGGAGCGCCCGCCCACGCTAGCCTCGCGGGCATGTTCATCCGCCGCACCCAGACCCGCAGCACGGCCACCGGCGAGTCGTATGTCACGTATCGTCTGGTGCGCTCCGAGCAGCGCGCCGGTAAGGTCCGCCAGCGCACCCTGTTGAACCTGGGGCGGCACTTCCCAGTGGCGCAGGCACACTGGTCGGCGTTGTGTGCGCGCATCGAGCAACGGCTCAGCGGCCAGGCGGCGCTGTTCGACGAGGAGGGGAAGGGCCTCCCGCTCGCCGTCGAGCGCCAGGCCGAGCGTATTGCGGCGCGGCTGCTCGCCGAGCAGGGCGGTACGCCGGCACCGGCCGATGCTGGCGGTGTACCCGGCGGTGGGGGTGACGTGCAGTCGGTGGACGTGGACTCGCTCTCACTGGTGCGCCCGCGCTCGGTGGGCGTCGAGCAGCTCGCCCTGTGGGCGCTGCGCCAGGCGGGCTTGGAGGAGCAGCTCCAAGCGCTGGGGCTGACCGGCCCGCAACGTGCGGCGGCGCTGGGGCTGATCGTTGCCCGCATGGCCGCCCCGGGCTCGGAGCGGGCGACGTATTAGTGGCTCGCCCGGCGCAGCGGCCTCGGCGAGCTGCTGGAGGTGGACTTCGAGGCGATGAGCCCGATGCAGCTCTACCGTACCTCCGATATCCTGCTGCGCCACCGCGCGGCCCTCGAAGGGCATCTGTTCGCCCGGGTGAGCGATCTGTTCGCGCTCGCCCCGACAATCACGCTCTACGATCTGACCAACACTTACTTCGAGGGCGAGGCACCGGTCAATCCGGCCGCGCGCCACGGCCACTCCAAGGAGCGGCGCAGCGACTGCCCGCTGCTCACCCTGGCGCTGTGTCGCTCGAGCCGCGGCTTGTGCGCCGCTCGCGGGTTCTTCGCTGGCAATGCGGCCGAGGGGCAGACCCTCCAGGGGATGCTCACCGGCCTCGCGGCGCCCGCCGGCGCGCTTGTGGTCATGGACCGCGGGGTGGCCACCGAGGCCAACCTCGCCTGGCTGGCCGAGCAGGGCTACCGCTATCTGGTGGTCAGCCGCGAGCGCCGCCGCGCGGTCGATTTTAAAGAGGCCATCACCCTCGACAACGCCGGCGGGCAGGCCGTGGAGCTACTCAAAGTGCCCTCGGCCGATGGCCAGGAGGTGCGCCTGTATTGTCGCTCCGAGGGCCGCGTGCGCAAGGAGCAAGCGATCGCCGGACGCCTGATGGACCGCTTCGAGGCTGGGCTCGACAAGCTTGCGACCGGACTCAGCCGGCGGGGCACCACCAAGCGCATCGACAAGCTCTGGGAGCGCATCGGGCGGCTCAAGGAGAAAAGCCGCGGCCTCGGCCAGCACTACCACATTGAAGTGATCGCCGGTGACAGCGGCGAGCGCGCCCGTGCGATCCACTGGCAGCGCCTGCCCGTGAAAGGCTCTCTGGTCACCGAGCCGGGCGTCTATTGCCTGCGCAGCAACGAGACCGGCTGGGACGAGAAGACAATGTGGCGCACCTACATCATGCTCACCGACCTTGAGGCGGTCTTCCGAAGCCTGAAATCGGAGCTCGGCCTGCGCCCGATCTTCCATCACAAGGAAGAGCGCGCCGAGGGGCACCTGTTCATCACCGTGCTCGCCTATCAGTTCGTCCAGCTCATCCGCCACCGCCTCGCCGCCCACGGCATCTGCGAGCGTTGGAGCACGCTACGCGATACCCTCGCCGGCCAGTGCCGGGTCACCGCCACGTTCAACCGCGGCGATGGCCGCACCCTGCACGTGCGCAAGGCCACCCGCGCCGAGCCCGATCAGGCGCGAATCTATCAGGCCCTCGGGGCCGATCCCGCCCCGGGCGGCGTGCAGAAAACAATCGTGTGAGCCCGCTGATTTATAAAATGAACGTAATGTAGTGCCACTCGCCGCCGCGGCCGATCTTAACTCTCTGAGTATCGGGAAGTTATTTTTGGGGACGTTAAACTTGGGTTAGGGTGCACAAGCACCGGGATGTCGCTCACCGTGATCTGGAATTGCTCAGTAGCCATTCTGGTTCTTCACCAACTTGAACACCGCGTCACATCCACGCTGCGGGTCTCACCAATCTGGGTCTCCAGCACGGACTCAATGGCCCTGTGCAGTTCCCGTTCCTTGAACCTGTTGCCGCGCCAATCCACCCGCTTCACGGCGCGGATGCGCTCATCCAACCGGATGGCCAGATTGGCGTCCTCGCCCAGATTGTCGTACAGGGCCTGGAGCGCTAAGTTGTCGATGTCGGCCGGATAGGCCGATCCCCGGTTCTGGCGCGCCGCCTGACGGGTCAGCTCGACGATCAACTCCATCAGCGTCATCCGCCCCGGCTCGTCGAAGTGCCCCACCAACATGCGTCGGTAGATGTCGTACTGGTGCAATTGCTCCGTCTCGCCCGCGCCGGTGGCCATGTCCCAGAGCATATCGGCGACGATCTTCTCCAGCCGGTCGCGCGAGCTGAGCACCTTTTGCGGGGTACCCCAGCGCCGTTTGAGCTGGGCCCGGGCATAGTCGTTCAGGCCCTGGGTCTTCAGCTCGAACCACTGATCGATCTTTTGCTGGTTGGTCACCTGCTGGTCGATATCGCGGGCCTGGTAGCGCAGGTCCAGCACCACGCCATCATTGACCGCCTGGTCGTACTTATAGGTATGAATGTAAGGGCCGAGCACCCGATGCTCTTGCGCTTGTCTTTTTTTCAGCAGCGGCGTGCCGGTAAAGCCGATCAGTACGGCCTCGGGCAACAGGGTCTTCATCGCCTTGTGCAGCTTGCCGGACTGGGTGCGGTGGATGTGCTCGTCCACCCCCTTGAATACCTTCTCGATCTGCGCATCCAGCCCGGTGCGGCCGGTGATCACCAGTACCCGGGAATCGGGCACGTTTTCTCGAATCCAGTTCGCCAGCCACACCATGGTCAGCGACGTCCGCTGCCCTGGGTGTGCCAGATGACCCCACACTGGCGGCGGCGCACGCCGAAATACTGATTGTGACGGCAGGTTTTCTTGATACCGGCGTCGCAAACGATGGAGTCGCGCAGAATCTCCAGCAACCACCCCTTGCGGCAGAGCTGATCGAGACTGCGTAGCAAGGGGTCGTCGATGGCCATCAGCAATCATTCGGCCTTCCCTGACCGGCCCGAAAAGCGCGCGCTCGACCAGGGCCAGTCATCGGGCCGGGGACAGAGGCCGGCGGCTACCGGGTTAGCGTGGATATAGGCAATGACGGCATCGAGGTGCTCTTGGTCACGAACAAAACGATTCCAGTAGTCACGCATCCAAAACCGCTTGCCGGGAACGCCGAGCCCCAGCTCGGCATTGCGGGCCAATGCCGCACGCCCCGTATACGACTTCTACGACTGCACAATACGCGAGAGCCGAATCAACGGATCGATGAGCACATGCACATGATTCGGCATCACGCACCAGGCCAGTAACCGGTAGCGGCTCCCGTCGAACCTCAGCAGGGTCTGCTCTACCAGTGCGGCCACCTCCGGGTGCTGTAGCGCGCAGCAGCCGATACCCGCCCAGCCAGGCGTCGATGGCGCGCCGGCGCGCGGCATTCCGCCGCTTTTCGGGCAGACTCTCGACCTCCTGCACCAACTCACGCAGCTTCTCCTGCGGCAGCGAATCGGCCAACCTGAACGTTATGGCCTGGAGTGTGCCGGGTGCATCCAGGTGCGGCAGATAGCCGCGGCTGTGCCAGCCCTTGGAAGCTCCGTCTGTGGCCGTGTCGCCGAGTTGACGCCCGGCGTTGCCCACCTGCCGTTTCATGTAATCGCCCCCGCAACGCCGCCACAGCGAAGGCCAAGCCCCAGCTTGGCAGATCTCACCAGCCGAGCTGGGGCTCGGCGTTCCCGGGGCATCCCGCTTATATCAACCGCGCCCGGCCGGTCAGCAACCGCTGCATCATGGCGCGAGGCCTCCGCCGGCGTATAGAACTGCCCCTTGCTCTTGTCCGACTCCGTGGCGAAGTGACGCATCAGGTATTCGTAGGCATCGCCCAGCAGGTCGTCACCGATCTCCTTGTCGCCCCGCAGCGCGACCATGTCGGCGAAACGGCTGCCCCTCGGCACCTCGATCAGCGAATCCCGCTTGTCGGAGATGTACTTCATGAACAGCAGCGTCAGGACATAGTCCTTGTACTGCGAGGTGGCCATGCCGCCGCGCAGCTCGTCGCAGGACTGCCAGAGGGAGGAGTAGAGTTGGGATTTTTTCAGTGCCATGATGCTGCCTTAAGCGAAAAGACGGCTTCGTTTTTATCTTATGAGCGGGAAAAGAAAGCTCAAAATCGCCTTTCGACGTACCCGACATCAAGACCCAGGTGACAACCCAGGATATTCTGGGCACCCTGCGCGAGTCCCGCGCCCGTTGACCGGCGGCTCGCCTTTCCGGATCCGCCAAGTTCTAGCCGACAGACCGGCCAACCTGATTCGTTTTGATCAAGGCAACACTTTCGCTTTGTCATGCCTTCCAAATCCAATACTCTAGAAATGCTTTAGAACTCTACTCCGCCGGCAGAGACTTTTTGTCTGCAGCAAACCCAGACAGCGGGACGCCTCATGGCACCACTCCGTCGGCGCCACCGGTCATATTGGTCGCAGCCTGCCTGCCGATTTCGATCGTCGTGACGCGGGCACCGGCCTCAGCGGCACGGATGACCGCCGCAAAGGCACCGCCCCCGCTGCCGATAATGGCGATGTGACGCGCCGCTGCGCCCCCAGATTTGACGATTCGCTACTACCGGATGCACTCGGAGCGGCATTTACGGCGTCTGTATTTCGTCCGCCGCGCGCCTCGAGTGCCGTGCTCAAGCATTGCCGAGGGCCTGCAGGAGGAAGAAGCCGGCTGCGCCGAACAGCGCCGCTACGGGTAAGGTGATCAGCCAAGCCAACGCGATGGTCGAAATCATGCGCCAGCGGGCGCTCCCGGTACTGGTGCCGATGCCGAACAGCGAGCCCACCGAGACGTGAGTGGTGGACACCGGCAGCCCCCAGCGGGAGGCATTGACCACCAGCGCGGCGGTGACCAGGTTCGCAACCAGGCCTTGACCGGGATTCATCGCGGTCACCCGATGGGCCATGGTCTCGGCGACCCGGTGGGCACCGAGCAGCCCGCCGATCGCCATCACGATGGCCACCGCAATGATGCCCAGGCTCGGCCGCAGGCTCTCGCCCACCAGCAGCAGCGCCGCGATCTTCGGCGTGTCGTTCAGTCCCCGGGCGAAGCTCACCGCCCCGCCGCTGAGGTAGTGGACACTGTCCAAGGCACGGGCCATGTCGAAACCCAACACCCGGCCGGCGTAGCCGGTCCGGCAGCGGGGCTCCTCGCCCACGTTGATGACGGGTAGTGTGCGATCGAAGGCCACCGCAGCCGTGGCGCCCTCCGGCAGCCGCGCAACCACCTCAGCACCGATACAAACGCAGGTCTGCCGCTCGACTCCCAGCCGTTGCCGCAGCCGATGCGCCAGCGGATACAGGAGCCATGTGCTCAACATCGCGAGCATTGGCCCCGCGATCAGCGGCAGCAAAACCACCCCGCCCAGCCGGCCGAGATTCAAACCCGCAGGCGAGGCAAAGTAGCCGGCCCCCGCCAGGCCGCCCACCAAGGCATGGGTGGTGGAGATGGGCAAACCGAGGCGGGTCGCCAGCAGCACCGTCAAGCCCGCACCCAGCGCAACGGCACCGGTAAAGGCCGGCATGGCCACCACCGCATCGGGCACCAGGCCCTTGCCGCTGAAGGTCGCCAGCAAGCCACTGGCTAGCAGGAAGGCCGCTAAGGAACCCAGCAGAGTGGCCCCGGTGGCCCAGCTTATGGCGCGCCCGTAGGTGGTAATGCCACTGCCCAGCAGTGAAGCCACGCCCTTCGCATTATCGTTCGCGCCATTGGCGTAGGCCAGCAGCAGCGCAACGCAGATGATGCTCAAATGCTCCATAACAGCCCTTGTGGCGGCGGGTTGCGCATCTCCGGAGCGGATGCGTTACGCTCCAGTCTCAAGCCCACGCCACTGTAAGCCAATACGTAGTAGCCACAATCGGCACGAATCGCGGCTACTACGAAACATCTGATCTATTCGAGCGGAAGGCAAAGAGGCGCGGCTCTGCCGAGAGAAAGAGTAATTGGCCATTGTGGCTATCGATAGTGTTCGATCGAGCACGGCCAGCGCCGCCTCGACGCCTTATCCAGGACGGTGAGAACCGCCTTTGCCGCCCCTGTGGGGCAATGTTTGCCCTGTTCCCAGTTACGAATCGTGTTGATCGAGACGCCAATACGCTCCGCTCAGCCAAGCCCGCCTGACTCAAACCGAGACGCTTGCGCACCCGGCGCACAAAACGCAGCCTGTTGGTGCCCAAGCGGGGCGCACCGATGATAACGATGGGTTGGTGGTCGTTCATCGATGAGCCGGCTGCTGGGGATCCGCCCGCCGGAGCTGAGCCCATCGAGTGGCTGTTACTGAGCCGTTTACCGGTGGACACGGCCGAGCAGGCCAGCGAACTGCTGCAATGTTAGCTTTGTCGCAGGTAAGTGGAGATTTATTTTCGCATCCTGAACTCGGGCTGCAACGCGGTCGCGATTTTGTGCTCGCGCTCGAAGCTACACGTGCCATGCAAGAGCCAAGTTGTGGATAGCGATGCGCCAGCTGCCTCGTTAATAATTGACGCCAAAGAATCAGCGCAGCACCTCTTCCGGGCTTTGAACCACGAGGATGCGCTCGGACCAGGTAAGCAGCGTCTCGACATCCGCCGTCTCGATGCGCCGGCGCTGAGCTTCAGTAAGCGCGCCGAATTTGCGCTCCATCTGACGGATCAGGACAGCAGCCTCGCCCTGCTGAAGACCCTGCTTCAAACCGCGCTCCGTGAAACGCTCGGCAAATGAGCTCATAGCTTCTACCTCGTCGGGGTAGCACGCCTGCAACACACCGCGTTCATTATCATCCAGGGCAGTGTAAACGTCGCTGAAATCCAGGTACTTGGCCTGACGCTCCGGGTCCGACTCCAGGCTCAGCAGACCCCGCCGCGCCTGGTGCGGATAGTCCAGGATGAGATTTTTGAAATTCTGGTCATAGCTCACAGGCGGCCCTCCCGAGCGAAAAAACAAGAGGTCTGTAGCGAAAGTGCGATGGAATCGGCAGGCCGAAGGCGGTTTGTCCGGCAGAACACGCTTCGCCATTGTGCCCTACGCTCGCTTGCGAATGGGTGCTCCAGTGGGTCAGCGGCAGCACTTTATGTATACGCCGACGCGCAATCCGAACTGCAATCAAGCCGAGACACAATATTACACTGCATTACAATCTCCACTTTCCACGGGACGGACGAAAATGGCCGCCAGTAGCATGCAACCCAAAATAGTAAGTGTCCGCAGGACTGTAAGGCGTAGCCCCCAGGCCATCCGCCCCGTCGACACTGTTGTTGCGCCGTAAAGATGCCGATTCGAGACACGACTCAACCGGGACAACCGTTCGACATTATTCTGCTCGGTCTGCTCGGCCGCCATGCAGGCCAAAACCGCGGCGGCGTTTCCATCAGCATGCGCCGGCTCGCCAACGGAATGGCACAACGCGGAGTACGGGTGGAGATGATGGTTGCCGAATCCGCGTGCAGGCCGGACTGGCTCGAAGGCATTGATCCGCGCATCGTGGTGACGCCGCTGCGACGACTCCGGCGCGCCGACCTGTGGCTGACGCTGGTTTGGCGTCTAGTTCGAAATGGACCGAGCGTGCTGCTCGCATTCGACCAGCGCGCGGCGCTGCTCGCAGCGAGAACGATGGCAGTGCCGGGTGTCCGCACAAGGCTGTGGATTTCGCCAAAAAACGCCATCGCCGCTCAGATGAATGGTTGGTCCCCGGCAAGAACGGCCCGCCGTGTGCAGCAACTGCGGAGGGTTCATGCCCGGACCGCCGGCGTGATCGCGGTTTCGCAGGGGCTTGCACACGATTATGCGACAACGCTGGGCATAGAGCTGGACAATATATTCGCTGTCTATAATCCGATTGTCGACGATACGCTGCACACTCAGGCCACCGCATCGGTCGAGCTCCCATGGCCCACGGAGCCGATGGTTCCGTTGATCCTATCCATCGGGCGTCTGGCACGGGAGAAAGACTATCCGACGCTGCTGCGTGCCTTTGCCCTACTGCGCAACAGCCGCCAGGCGCGCTTGCTGATCCTTGGTGAAGGCGAGGAACGCGCCGCGCTGACCCAGCTCGCCGCCGACCTCAACATTGCCAGCGACTGCGCGATGCCTGGATTCGTGCCCAATCCTTATGCCTATCTCGCCCGAGCGAACTTGTTCGCCCTAACCTCACTCTGGGAAGGCTTTGGCAACGTCCTCGCGGAAGCCTTGGCACTCGGAATACCCGCAGTCAGCACCGACTGTCCGTCGGGTCCCGCCGAAATCCTGGCCGGCGGCCGCTACGGCCCATTGGTGCCGGTGGGCGATGCGAACGCAGTGGCGGGCGCTATGGCGGCGGTACTCGACTCGCCGCCCTCTGCCGCCCATCAGCGAAACGGCGCCGAACGGTTCAAGACTTCGTTGATCGTCGATCGTTACCTGGAACTCATGGGGCTCTCGGGCGCAGGCGCTCCAGATGAGAAGCCACCGCCACACCGCAAAACAGCGCAATCATGAAAGGACCCCTGTGGCTCACAATGACGTGATCGAAAAACGACTGAACGCCCATGACGAACAGCCCCATGGCCGAGGCAATCGATACACCACTCCGATCTCCGACCAACGCCCCCCTCAGAAAGAACACGGAAGCCCAAAACAGCACCACGAAGAAGGCGAGCCCGACCAAACCGAACTCCGCCAGGAGATTCACGGGGGTATTGTGGAAATGCTCAAAATGGCGCACCGCTACTTCCTTGAACGTGGAGTGCTCGAGAAAGTAGGGGGCGCTGCCGAAACCATGACCGAGGAACGGCCGCTCCAACCATACTTGCAGGCCCTCTCGCGCCATTTGCAGTCGAGCACTGACCGAGTTGAACGGTAGCTGGCTCCAGTCGCCCTGAATCAGCATCCAAAACGTCGCCTCGGTGGCGACCCAACGCTTCGACACCACACCTTCAAACGCCCAACCAATCCCCAATACAAAAATGCCCGCTATACAAGCGGCCGCGACCATCACCACCGATAACCGCCGCCGCGGGGTATATGGCCAGGCCGTAAGCATGGCAACCGCTGGGATGGCGATGACGGAGATCGCCCAGACCGATCGGGTCTTTGAGAACAAAACCCCGAAGCCGCCGAGCACGATCACCACCAACAGATAACCCAGCAACGCCCATCGCCAATGCGTGCGGGTTAGCGTGACAACGCTGCGCAGCAGGGCAATTCCCACTACCGTCGAAAGCAACGCCCACAGCCCAAACTTGACCGCGGAATCCCCGAAGGTGAACCGTCCCCAACCGTCCACTACGCGATGGAACGAAACCATGTCCCACTCGAAAATGACCCGCGTTATCAAACCCGCTGGGATCAGAAGAAAAACGGCGAGGGCCAGTCGGGGAAACCGAAACAGCCAGTACCCGGTTACCAGCGCAGCCAGGAACCCGATCTCGACGTAGCTCAGAAATGCCTCGCCTGGCTCGAAGTGCCACGGACCGGGGTTGAACCATGCCAACAGGTATTCCAGCAAGAGAAAGGTCAGGTAGGCCAACGTCACCCAAAAAAACCAAGCGCGCCCTAGCAACGGCCCGGCGCGCCTTGAATCGGCGACTAGAAGCAGAAGCAGCGTGCCGAGCGCCACATGCCCAAGCGCAACGCCGTGCAGAGCGCCGAGCCCGAGCACCAGCAGCGCGGCGCCCGCCAAGAAATCGCGGGTAGACCTCCCTGCAACAACGGCTCTGCTCCAGGCACCACCCTGCGCGTCGCGGAGGATGGACGACATAATCAAGACCCCTTTGCAAATAGAGTCATACCCTCGGAATTCTCCGTTCGTTCGAGTAATTGCGCATTATCATAGACGTGCGGGCAAGACCCCTTCGACATGCTTGCTGCCCGCTTGCCTGTTGCGGCCCAAAGTTCTGGCGATCCGAGCAGAGCACCATCGGCGCTTGCGACTCTGCTTATCGAGCATGCTGCGCCATAAAGGCGTGCGGAGTTGAGTGACCAAAACTTTAGGTTCAGCGGCGGCAGTCGCTCAGCGCGGATCAGGACAGCGATTGTGAAATCCATCCATTCTTTTCATGCGCTCGGCCAGAGGCTGGTCGATTACAGTTGCCCGATACAGTAGATCGAAGGCATCTCGGCTGGTCTGCGGAATACCGAGGCGCTTTATACGAACCACATGCATCGCCAAATCCATCCTCGTCTCACAAGCCCGCAACAAATTCAGTACGATGGCGTCTTGTCGGGTAAAGTTAGTCTCCAACTCGGCCGCATGGCCCACATATTCCTCGCTCACCCTGGCTAGACATCGCTCGATGTTGGCGGCCTTGTTGAGGATAATGTCATCGGCCATGGATCGTCCCTCGTTCGCGGATATCCGCCAAAATACCGGCACGCTCCTCATTGAGCCGTGTATAGTCAGCAAACACAAAATCCTCGAAAATTCCCACCTCCTTCTCCCCACACCGATAGAGACACTGCCCCGAGCCGATCACCTGCATACGCATCACGGTGCTTGCTGTGCGCAGATCCAAGAGATCGACATCACGGTTAAGCGCCGCCGCCAGAGTCTGGGCAAGATCGTAGCGCTCCACTGTTGCCAATGGGCGATCCGCCAGTATCGCAATATCGATATCGCTCTTCCGGGTGGCATCAGCGCGCGCCTGTGAGCCGAAGAGATAAACGGCGCGCAGCCCCGAGATAGCCTGCTTGAGTGTATCGAGGAGGGTTTTATGATCCATCGGTGCCTCGCATAACGCGGCGGTCGGCTTGTACCCGTGACACCGGCTGGCAGGCCGGACCTCGATGCGGTGTTCGAGGAGATCGACCGGCTGCGCAGCGGAAATCGGCTCGACGGCCTGAGCCTTCGCGAGCTAATCGAGGAGGGTCGGCGTTGAGCTTCGTCCTCGACGCTTCGGTTGCGCTGGCTTGGTTCTTCGAGGACGAATTCAACGACTACGCCCGTGGCGTCCGTGCCGCACTGAAGAGGCAACGGCCGGTTGCTCCATGGCCCTGGCCGGTTGAGACGACCAATGCCCTGGCGGTTGCCGAACGACGGGGACGAATCAGCGCAGCCAAAGTAGATGTTGCGCTGAGGTTGCTGGCGGCGCTGCCAGTGGACGTGAACGCCGCCGTACCCAGCCCGCCGCACCTGCTCGCACTCTGCCGTGCGCACCAGAGGACGGCCTATGACGCCTTGTATCTGGATCTGGCGCTGCGCGACCGGCTACCGCTGGCGACGCTGGACGGTGGAATGCGCCAGGCTTGCCTCGAGGCGGGAATTGCGCTGTATGAGCCGAGCTGATTGGTAACGACGCAAGCTCACGAGCCCGGCGCAATGCGCTTCGCTATTGTGCCCTACTGCGGCTACGCAAAGAGATTTTGACCATCGTTGGCGGTCACGGCTGCTCCAGATCTGCAGGCAAGGATGGTCACAGCCTCGCTTTTCGCCGCGCGACCGGCTTGTGCCCGGCTTTGGCCAGATGGCCGTCGGTGGCGGTCAAGCGTCGCGATGACCTCCTGGTCTGGCCGTCTCCGACTCCGCGTCGGTCATTGGCGGCAACCCGCGCCCGCGCCAGAACGAATAGATGACCGGAAACACGATCAGTACCATGGCCAGCGCCGAAACCACGCCACCCACCATGGGCGCGGCAATGCGCTTCATCATGTCGGCGCCGGAGCCGTGGCTGAGCATGATCGGAATCAGACCCAGCAGAAGAGACAAGCCGGTCATCAGCATGGGACGTATACGCTGGACCGCACCGTCCGTGATGGCGGCGGTCAACTCGTCACGCCCGCGGATCACCCCGGCGTCGCGATGGCGTCGCCAAGCGAGATCCAGATAGACCATCATCAGCAGCCCCAACTCCACCGCCAAGCCGGCCATGGCGATGATACCCACGGCCACGGCAACGGAGAGCTTGTAGCCGAGCAGCCACAGCAGCCAGATGCTGCCGACCAGCGAGAACGGTAGGCTGAGCATAACGATAACGGTCTCGATCAGCGAACCCCGGTGTAGGAACAGCATGAAGAAGATCAGGCCGATGGTCAGCGGCACCAGCACCTGCAAACGCGCCTTGGCGCGCTGGTAATACTTGAATTGGCCGGCCCAAGCGAGACGGTAGCCGGTCGGGATATCGACCTTGTCGGCGACCACCGCCTTGGCCTGATTCACGTAGTCGACGATGCCGATGCCGGGTTGGGTGTCCACGAACACGAAGCCGGCGAGCTGGCCGTCCTCGTCGCGGATACTGGGTGGCCCGGTGGTGAAGGTGATGTCGGCCACCTGGGTGATCGGGATCTGGGCGCCGTCGGCGGTGGTGACCAGGGTGCGCTCCAGCGACTGGATGTCGTCACGGAAGGCACGGGCATAACGCACCAGGATATCGTAGCGCTCGCGACCTTCCACCGTCTGCGAGACCACCCGTCCGCCCATGGCGGCGACGATCACGTCCTGGATAGCGCCGACGGTCAGCCCGAAGCGGGCGGCGGCCGCCCGATCCACCGTGAAATCCAGAAAGTAGCCACCGGTGGTGCGCTCGGCGAAGGCGCTGCGGGTGTACGGTGCAGTGCGCGGATCTTCCTGCAGCGCCTGCTCGATGGCAATCCCCGTGACTTCGATCTGTTTCAGGTCGGGACCGAGCACTTTGATGCCCAGCGACGAGCGGATGCCGGTGGCCAGCATCTCGGTGCGAGTCTGGATTGGCATCCACCACATATTGGGCATACCGGCGAAGTCCATCGCGTGGTCCATCTCGGCGATCAGCTTGTCCCAGGTCATGTCCGCGCGCCAGGCCTCCCGCGGCTCGAGCATGATGTTGATCTCGAACATGGACAGCGGCGCCGGATCGGTGGCCGAGGTGGAACGGCCGAGTTTGCCGAACACTCGTTTGACCTCAGGAAATTTTTTCAGCTCGCGATCCATCGTCTGTAACGTCCGCGTCGCTTGCTCGATCGGTAGGCCGGGCAACGCCGTGGGCATGTACAGGATGCTGCCCTCGTTGAGCGGCGGCATGAACTCGCTGCCGAGCTGCCAGTAGATCGGCACGGTAGCCACCAGCACCGCCACGGCCAGACTGATGACCAGCCAACGGCCGCGCACGGCTGTCCGCACCACCGGCCGGTAGGCCCATTGCAGGGCGCGGTTCAGCCGACCCTTGTCGCCGCGGATCTTGCCGCGGATCAGCAGCACCGCCAGCGCCGGCACCAGAGTCACTGCGAGCACCGCGGCGAAGGCCATGGAATAGGTCTTGGTGAAGGCCAGCGGCTTGAACAGCCGACCCTCGCTGCCCTGCAGCGCGAATACCGGCAGAAACGACACCGCGATGATCAGCAGCGAGAAGAAGATCGACGGGCCCACCTCCTGCATCGCCTCGATGATCACGGCGGTGCGTGATTTAGCCTGCTCCTCTGCGGAAGACTCGCCGGCTTGCCAGGCGGTCAGGCGCTTGTGGATGTTGTCGATGAGCACGATCGCCGCGTCCACCATGGCGCCGATCGCCACCGCAAGGCCGCCCAGCGACATGATATTGGCGGTCAGGCCCTGGTAGTACATCGGGATGAAGGCCAGCAACACCGCGATCGGCAGAGTGATCACGGCCACCAGCGCCGAGCGCAGGTGCAGCAGGAAGACGAGGATCACCAGGGAGACGATGACCATCTCCTCGGTGAGAATGCGTTTTAGGGTGGCGATGGCGCGCTCGATCAGCGACGAGCGGTCATAGACCGGCACGATCTCCACACCCTCAGGTAACGAGGCCCGAACCTCGTCCAGGCGCTGCTCGACCCGGGCGATCACATCCAGGGCGTGCTCGCCGTAGCGCATCACCACGATGCCGCCTACGGTCAACCCCTCGCCATCCAAATCGGCCTGGCCGCGGCGCATGGCGGGGCCGAGCTGGACATCGGCGACCTGAGCGAGTGTCACCGGCGTACCGCCGGGGCCAACGCCGAGCGCCACCTGTTCCAGGTCAGCCGTTGATTGCACGTAGCCGCGGCCGCGGATGAAGTGCTCGTGGCCGGCGACTTCCAACACCCGACCGCCGACATCGTTGTTGGACTCGCGCACGGCCTGGATCACCCGGCTCAGCGAGAAACCGTAGGATGCCAGCTTGTTGGGATCCACGTTGACCTGATATTCCTTCTCATAGCCGCCCACCGTGGCCACCTCGGCAACGCCGACCACCGCCTCCAGGGCGTAGCGCAGGTTGAAATCCTGCAGGCTGCGCAGGTCCGCCAGGCTATGGCGGCCGGATTTGTCCACCAGCGCATACTGGTAGACCCAGCCGACGCCGGTCGCGTCCGGGCCGAGCGTTGGGTTGACGCCTTCGGGCAGGTCCTTGGCCGCCGAGTTGAGATACTCCAGCACCCGCGAGCGCGCCCAATAGAGGTCGGTGCCGTCCTCGAAGATGGCGTACACGAAAGACAATCCCATGAAGCTCTGGCCGCGCACGAAATCCACATTGGGCGCGGCCAGCAAGGTGGTGACCAATGGGTAGGTGATCTGGTCTTCCACCAGGTCCGGGCTGCGCCCCGGCCATTCGGTGAACACGATCACCTGCACGTCGGAGAGATCCGGGATTGCATCCAGCGGCACGCCAGCCAACGAGCGCCAACCCCAGGCCGTGGCCGCCGCCACCAGAATCAGAGTCAATAGCCAGTTGCGCGCGCAATAGCCGATCAGCCGCTGAATCCAGTCCGGACGGTGGGCGATGCCATCCGTCTTCTCACTTACCATTGCTTGATCCCCGTCTTCAGGCGCGTCTCGGCATCGAGCAGGAAGTTACCCGATGTCACCACGCGCTCGCCGGCCGTTAAGCCCGAGGTGACTTCGATATAGTCCTTGTTGCGCTGCCCCGTCTGGATATAGCGTGCCTGCAGGCGCCCGTCGCCCAGATCCACAAACACCACGCGCGTCTCGCCGGAGAACAGCACCGCCGATTCGGGTACCACGAGGCGCTCGCCGAGATCGGCCTTGAGTTTGACCTCGGCGTACATGTCCGGCTTGAGGTGGCCGTCTGGGTTAGGCAGCGACAGGCGGATGCGGCCGGTGCGGGTCTGGCCCTGGAGATAGGGATAGACATAATCCACCTTGGCCTCATAGCGGGCCCGCGGTAGATACGCCAGGGTGACCTCGGCGGTCATGCCCGCATGGACCAGCGGCAGCTCGCTGTCGTAGACCTCGGCATCGATCCAGACTGCAGACAGGTCGGCGATGCGCATCAGGAACTGGCCGCTTTTTACCGCCGAGCCTTCGACCACGTTTTTCTCCACCACCGTGCCGGTCGCCGGCGCATGGATCGGCAGATATTTGATGGGGCTACCGCGCCGCTCAAGGGCACGCACCTGGGCGGCGGCGATGTCCCAGAGCATCAGACGCTGGCGCGCGGCCTGGATCAGGCTGTCGTTGGAGCCGCGGCGGGCTAAGCGCTGCCGGGCCTCCAGGTATTCCTGCTGAGCCGAGAACAGCGCCGGGCTGTAGATACCGAACAATGTCTGGCCGCGCTTGACCGGCGCGCCGACGTAATCGGCCTTGAGGTCGCCGACCCAGCCGTCATATTTCAGTGTGACGTCGGTGACCTGGGTCTCGTCGACGACCACCTCGCCCACCGCCCGGATGGTGCGTGTGAGCGGGCGGCGCTCGACATGGTCGGTCTCCAGACCGATGAGCTGACGCCGGCGGTTGTCCAGGCTGATGACAGGTGTATTTGGCTGTGTGCCGCCGGCCGGCGTTGGCTCGCTGCCACCGAGGCGGTGCCCACCGGTGGCCAACCGCAGGCCCGGCCGGCCGGTGGCCAGATCGAAGCCGAGCTCGGTTCGACCCAGTCCGGGTTTGTCGATCTTGACGGTCAGCGGCCAACTGCCGCTCATGGGCAGCTCCAGCTCGCCTGCGTAGTGACCCGGTGCGGTTTCCCTGAGATCGGCCGGCGCGCGCATGGCGGCCATATTACCCATCGCCGGCATAGTGGCCGCCGCGTCGATCTGCGCGTCGGAGACGGGTTTGGCGTCGGCGTCCTGCAGGCGGATAGTTAGTCGATTCTTACCCAGCACGGGCGGGTCGGGCGAGATCGCCACGGACAAGCGAAACGGTCCGGAAGCGTAGATCGGGGCCGACATCTGAGACAGCGGTCCGGCACCGGCACCCGTGTCCCGCAGCAGGTACCAGCCGCTGAGACCGCCGGTCGCAGCCAGTAGGACGGCCGCACCGATGACGATCCGGTGGATTTTATTCATCGCTCGAACCCTCGTTGCTTGGGGCAGCCGTGGCAGGCTCGGGCAGAGAACCGCCGATCCAACGCGTCAACTCGGCGCGAGCGGTGAAATAATCGGCGCGCACACGCGCCAGATTCAGCTTGGCGTCGAGCTCGCTTTGCTCCGCATCGATCACGTCCAGAAACGAGCCGCCGCCGGCGCCGTATTCGGCACGCGCCGCGCTCAGATTCTCGCGCGCCAGTGGCAGGAGCTCGTTCTCATACAGAGCGATGCTGTGGCGCGCCTCCTCGACCGCGGCATAGGCCTGCTCCAATTGGCTGAGCAGTTGCGCGCGCCGCTCGGCAAGCTCGGATTCGAGCCGCAGAGTGTCGGCCTTGGCCTCGTCCAGGCGAGCACGGTACTTACTCCGGTTCAGCGGTAGGCTGAGGCCGACACCGACGTACAAGCGTTTTTCGGCCGGGTCCATGACCCCTCTGGAACCGCCGTAGACCTTGAAGTCCGGATAGAAGCCCTTGCGTGCCAGCGCCTCGCGGTCCTTGTTGGCGGCGATGCGACGCTGTACTTGCGCGAGCTCGGGATGCGAAGCAAGCGATAAGCCCCGTAACGTCGAGTAGGCCGGTAGCGCTTGCGGCGCCGGCAACGCTTGCGGCGGCGGCAAGACATCGTTCGCATCACGGTTGAGCAAGGCATTGATCTTCGCCCGCAGCACACGCTTGAAGCGCTCGAGTGCGAGCGCCTGGCGCTTGAGGCGTTGCAGTTCGACCTCGGCCTGCAACACATCCTGTTGCTGCGCCACCCCGGCGGCGTAATGCTGCTCGGCCACCCGCCGCAACTCGTCCACTAAGTCTTGGCTGGTGGCGTTGATGGCCAAGGCCCGGTGGACATAGCGCCATTCGGCGTAAGCGGACTGGGTGGCCGCGACTAGGCGCAAACGCAAGTCGGCAACGCCCTCGGTGGCGGCGGCTACCTCCTTGCGGGCCGCGGCGGCACGCAGGCCGAGCGTGCCCGGCCAGGGGAAAGCCTGACTGACCGACCAGCTGATCCGCGCATTGTTGTCGACACCGGGCGGCGCATCGAAGCCGCCCACGGTCCGCGGTGCCACGTCGACCGCGACCTGCGGATCGGGCAGCGCGCCCGCCGGCACAACCCGCGCCTGGGCGGCGTCCACCGCGGCGCGCAGGCTCGCCAGGCCGGCATTTTCAACCAGCACGCGTTCGACCAAGTCATCCGCCGTCAGAACCTGATCGGCCGGCTCGGCGAAACGTCTGAAATCCGTTGGCGATGCACGCGTGGCGCCTGAGAGCGCTGCGAGCAAAATCGCGCCCACGGTAAACACCTGGACCAATCGAGCGGTCATGGAACAGCCTCCGTTTGATCGGCATGGCAAACAGCCCCGTGGCGGGCGCCGAACAGGCGCCGCCGATGGTCAAAGCGGGGAGGTGCCGATCAAATGCGGAGACGTCGTGTGGTGAGATAAAGTGAAGAACTGCGCGGTGGACCGTATAGGCCGGTCGCTAACCGGTGTACCCGCCGCGTGCCCGGACTCGATAGCGCCCCGGTGGCAACCGCTAGCGCCGGATGTTGCGGCGTGAGCTTGATCGCGGGTTGTCGTTCGGCGTCGAGTGTCGTCGTGCCGAGCGCCGCCGAATTCCCGAATGCCAGTGTGCAACAGGGGTTCAGATGGCTGCTTCGCTCATGTGGGCAGGTAAGCGACGGCTCACTCGCCGCCTCATCAACCATGCCTTCACAGCAGCAATTTACCTGGAGCTGGTGCCCGGCGCCCATCCACTCGCAGGCCTGCAGCGCACGCACGCCAAGCAGGCCGGCAAGGAAGATTAGAATCCAAATGGAGCGTAGACGTCGCAAGGATTATCCCACGGGGCATCGCCAGACGATGGCTGTAACATACCACAGGCGCATCGCAAGTGAATTCCCGGTCGCTGCCTTGCCAAACCCCCTTGGCACAACCCATTCGATCTGGGAATGTAGACCATTGCCGTTTATCTCACGAAGCGGTATTCCCACATATACATCGCCCATTATTACGACCAGGCTTCGTCTCTCATTCGCCGCTATCACGGGCGGTTGGAAGGCGCCGCAAGCGCACCTTTTTCATCCAACAAGGAGATTCGACCATGATCGCACCTGCGGAGACCATTCAGCTTGACCGCAAGGTCAATCAGTTCATCGCCGATAGGCGTAAGCTGCTGATCGATGGTCAGTGGACCGAAGCCGCCTCCGGCAAAACCTTTCCCGTCTACAATCCGGCCACCGAAGAGGTGATCGCCCAGGTGGCCGAAGGCGCCAAGGAGGACATCGACCGCGCCGTCAAAGCCGCGCGACGGGCGTTCGACAACGGTCCCTGGCCGCGCATGTCGCCTTCCGAGCGCGGTCGCATCATCTGGAAGATCGGCGATTTGCTGCTGGACAATCGGGAGGAGCTCGCGCAGCTGGAATCGCTGGACAACGGTAAACCCATTACGGTGGCGCGTGCCGCGGACGTGCCGCTCGCGGCCGATCTTTTCCATTACATGGCCGGCTGGGCCACTAAGATCGAGGGCAACACCATCGCGCTCTCGGTACCCTACACACCGGGTACCGCCTATCACGCTTACACGCTGCGCGAGCCAGTGGGCGTGGTGGGCCAGATCATTCCGTGGAACTTCCCACTGCTGATGGCGGCCTGGAAGCTGGGTCCGGCGCTGGCCGCGGGCAACTGCATCGTACTCAAACCCGCAGAGGAGACGCCGCTGTCGGCCTTGCGCTTGGGCGAACTGTGCCTGGAAGCCGGCCTGCCCAAGGGCGTGGTGAACGTGGTCACCGGCTTCGGCGAAGGCGCCGGTGCGCCGCTCGCGGCCCACCCCGCGGTAAACAAGATCGCGTTTACCGGCTCCACGGAAGTCGGACGGTTGATCGTGCAGGCGGCGGCGCACGATCTGAAGAAGCTCACCCTCGAACTCGGCGGTAAATCGCCCAATATCGTGCTCTCCGACGCCGATCTGGAGACGGCCGTGCCCGGCGCCGCCAACGCCATTTTCTTCAATCACGGCCAGTGCTGCGCCGCCGGCTCGCGGCTGTTCGTCCAGGAGAAGTATTTCGATCAGGTGGTGGAGGGCGTCTCCGCGCAGGCCAAGCAGATCAAACTCGGACCGGGCCTCAGCCCCGACACCCAGATGGGGCCGTTGGTCTCCCAAAATCAGCTGCGGCGCGTCACCGGCTACCTGGAATCTGGCCGCGAGCAGGGCGTTACGACCGCCACCGGTGGCGCGCGCCGGGGGGATAAGGGCTATTTTCTCGAACCGACGGTGCTACTCGACGCCGGCGAAGACACCAAGGTCTACAAGGAGGAGATCTTCGGCCCGGTGGTCACTGCCATCCCCTTCAAGGAAATGGACGACGAGCTGATCCGACGCGCCAACGACACGGTGTACGGCCTGGCCGCAGGCATCTGGACCAAGGATGTGGGCAAGGCCCACGCGCTTGCCAACAAGCTGCGCGCCGGCACCGTATGGATCAACTGCTACAACATCTTCGACGCCGCCCTGCCCTTCGGCGGCTACAAGCAATCCGGTTGGGGCCGGGAGATGGGCCATGAGGTGTTGAATAACTACACGGAACACAAATCGGTGTGCCTGGCCTATCCCAGCGACGTCTGAGCGTCTTTTTACAGAGATCTTTGGCTGCCGAGCTTGATCGGCAGCTTTTTTGAATTCGAGGCTTCCAATACGGGAGCTAACAGACGCTGATAGTATTGCTAGTGTAATGGTGGCTGGCGGCCGGATGCTCTGCTAACCAGCCATGGAGTCGAACCAATGCCGAACGTCGCCCACTTGCGCTCGCTCTACGAGGCCATCGAGGCGCTCCCCGCTGGGGTCGTCGGTGAACTGATCAACGGGCAGTTGCATACGCAGCCCCGTCCATCGGGTCTCCATGCGTTGACTGCCTCAAATCTGGGCGCCGACCTGGTAAACCCGTTCAGTCGCGGGCGTGGCGGGCCGGGAGGCTGGTGGATTATTGACGAACCCGAAGTGCATCTGGTGCGCGATGCCGAGGTGACCGTTCCCGACATTGCCGGATGGCGGCGCGAGCGCATGCCGCGCCTACCCCATAATCAACGGTTTACTGTTGTTCCGGACTGGATCTGCGAGGTTTTGTCCCCTTCCACGGCCAGCAAGGATCGCGAGGTAAAGCTACCGATGTACGCTCGATACGGCGTCCGGCAGGCGTGGCTTATTGATCCCATGGCGCGTCGGTTGGAGGTTTTTGCGCTTGAGAACGGGCAGTGGAGCGCCGTCGCAAGCTTCGGGGATGGAGAACCCATTTGTGTGCGCCACCGTTCGAGGCCATTTCTCTGGATACCCCTTGGCGCTAGCGCCAAGGGGTATGACGAGCGCGTACGGCCATACCGACCCCGTGCGCAAAGGCCAGCGGTCTTGCGCCTTTATGTTCAAATCACCAAAACCCTCGTACCATCACGTGATACAAGCCGTTTACCCTGCCATCCTCTGGCGCGAATCGACTTCGAATTGTGTTGCAAGAGCTCCTGTATCGATTGCTGTTTTTGACGAGCACCGCGCTACTCGCCTCCTGCTCGACGCTGCCGGATGTCGGGCGTTACCCACATTCATATCATATCGATCCTAGCCCGGATTTTTACGGCGCTCATGGTCCTCTCAGCATCAAGCAAAGCGAGGCCATCCTTGACCGACTTGAGCACGCCACACCGGGAGACGATGGCATTCTGCAACAACACCTCGCGATTGAGCGGGCGATCAGCGGAAACTCGCTGATACTCGGCAACAAAGTCACCTTGCTGGTGAACGGGCCGGCCACTTATGCGGCTATGTACGAGGCGATCAGCAAGGCTAAACACAACGTCAACATCGAGACCTTCATTCTCGAAGACAATCCACTCACTCGAACACTCGTCGATCTACTGGCACAGAAACACCGAAAGGGATTGGAGATTAATCTGATTTACGACTCTTACGGCTCCCTAGACACATCACCGGTATTTTTCGAGCGCCTGCGAAAAGCGGGCATCCGGCTGCTGGAATTTAATCCAATCGATCCTTTGGCGATCGACACGCTCACCACGATCAATAACCGCGATCACCGCAAGCTACTCATCGTCGACGGTGAGGTTGTATTCATAGGCGGAATCAACCTGGGAGCGGAGCTCAGCGGCTCAGGCTCCGACACCCAGCAGGGAGGAAAAGTGGGGTATTCATGGCGGGATACCGATGTGCGAATCGAAGGACCTGCGGCCGCCGAGTTTCAAAAGGCCTTTATCCAACACTGGAAAAGCCAGGCAGGGCCTCCGCTGACACCAAGCAGCTATTTCCCCGACATCCGCCCCGCAGGGAAACACATCGTCCGAGCGATCGCGAGCAGTGCGGACGCGCCCGTTCCGCTGATCTACGCCACCTTGATCTCGGCTATACGCAGCGCCAGCCGAACCATTCATATTACAAACGCCTATTTCGTTCCTAATCAGCATTTTTTGGATGCACTGAAGGAAGCCGCTCGGCGCGGAGTCTCGGTAATCCTGATCCTTCCGAAGCACAGCGATTCGTGGCTAGCACTTGCCGCCGGGCACTCGCATTATACGAGCCTGCTCGAAGCGGGAATTACAATCTATGAGCGGCGGGATCGCGTGCTACATGCCAAAACCATCGTGATCGATGGTGTTTGGTCGACCATCGGATCCAGCAACCTCGATTGGCGCAGCTTTCGGCACAATGACGAGATCAACGCCGTTATCCTGGGGCGTGACTTCGCCGAGCAAATGGAGACGCTCTTCACTCATGATCTGGCTCATTCGAACCGAATCACCTTGGCGCAGTGGCGCCATCGCTCATTGTGGACACGCTTCAAGGAATCCGTAGCTCGATTTTGGCAATGGTGGTTGTAACCAAAGCACCAGCAACGGATCCTGGCTAACAACCCTATCGGGGGGCACCGGCTCGGCGGGAATCACCGCTGGCTTTCTGGGGGATCGCTGCCTTGAATACGGTTTTCTTCGCGCTTGTCGTCGCCTCTTTCGGATTCGCCGTTTGGGGGCAGATCAACGGAAACAGTGCCGGCATGCAGGCGCCGAGCCAAGGCATGATCGACTCGGCCGCCGGTGCGGTCGAGCTGGCGATCGGCCTCTGAAGCGGCACATCTCCAATAAGATCAAAGATATCCTTGCTATTTTGCCAATGTGTTGGGTCGGCGGGCGAACGTTTGCTTAGCTCGGCTGTTACCAAGTATCTACGCTGTAGACACGTCACCTCCATTATGTCAACGTTTATAGAATAACTACATCGGTGAGCAACCGCTCATGAGTAACACGAAGATGCGTACGACAGTCAGCAAATGGGGCAATAGCGCGGCCGTTCGTCTACCGCGCGACTTGCTCGAGCGCGGTGGGCTCGCCATCAACGATGAAGTCGAGATCGAGCAGAGCGGCGATGGGCTGTTGATCCGTCGTGTACGACCCGCTCCAGCTTACGACCTTGCCAAGCTGGTTGAGAGAATCACGGAGGACAACCGCCATGCGGAGGTTTCATGGGGGCAACCGGAAGGCGAGGAAACGGAGTAGATGCCTCGGCGAGCGTACGTGCCGAAACAAGGGGATGTGGTGTGGCTGAACCTCACGCCCCAAGCCGGCCACGAGCAAGCGGGCCACCGTCCGGCGTTGGTTCTCAGTCCCGGCGCCTACAACGGCCGCGCGGGTATGGCGCTCGTCTGTCCGATCACCAACCAAGTCAAAGGCTACCCCTTTGAGGTCGCCATCTCCGGCTTACCGGGTGTGAGCGGTGTCGTGCTCGCCGACCAGATACACACGCTGGATTGGCGTGCGCGGCGAGCCACTTACAAAGCGAAAGCCGACGCTGAGGTAGTCTGCGAGGTGCTCGCGAAGATCGCGCCCCTATTGGCATACCGGCGTGACGAGGTGGAACGGTAACGGGCTCTCGAAGCCAAAGGTCTATTCAAGAAAACCGTAACCCGGTTCTGGCAATGGTGGTTGTAGCCAAAGCGCCAGCAACGGGTCCTGGCTAACAACCCGCTCGGGACACCGATTCGGCGGGAAGCACCAACACCGCCGGCTTTTGGGGAACGCTGTATTGAATGCGGTTTTCTTCGCGCTTGTCATCGTCTCCTTCGGGTTCGCCACTTGGGGGCAACTCACCGGCAACGGTGCCGGCATGCAGGCGCTGAGCCAGGCCATGATCGACTCAGCCGCCGGTGCGGTCGAGCTGGCGGTCGGCCTCATCGGAGTTATGGCCTTGTTCCTGGGCTTGATGAAGGTGGCCGAAGCCGGGGGCCTGCTCACCATCATCGCGCGGCTCATCAGTCCCTTGATGAGCCGGCTGTTTCCGGAGGTTCCCCCGGACCATCCGGCGATGGGGGCGATGATCCTCAACCTCTCCGCCAATGCCTTGGGGCTTGGCAACGCCGCCACCCCATTCGGAATTCGGGCCATGCAGGAATTGGATCGCCTGAACACCAAGCCGGGGGTTGCCACGGATCCCATGGTCTTGTTCCTCGCCATCAACACCTCCAGCGTGACCCTGCTGCCGACCGGCGTCATCGCACTGCGCGCCTCCGCCGGCTCCCAGGATCCCGCGGGGATTCTCCCAACCACCTTGGTCGCGACCATGGCTGCGACTGCGGCGGCCATCCTAGCGGCCAAGTTATATCGATCGTTCACACCGTTTGCGGCGACGCCGGCTTTGCCCGAAACCACCCACAACACCCCTACCCCGGACTCCAAGTCAGCGGATCGAATCAATGCGCCGGTGCCGAATACGGGCGAACCCTACCCGTTGTGGGTATCGATGCTCGCGCTCGGGACACTGGCCGGCTTGATCCCGCTGACGATCTTTTTCGGCCAGGCACTTTCGCCGTGGATCATCCCACTGCTGTTTGTCGGCTTTCTGACTTTCGGCTGGCTCCGACGAGTCGCCGTCTACGAGGCATTCGTCGAGGGGGCGAAAGACGGGTTCTGGGTAGCGGTGCGGATCATCCCTTACTTAGTGGCCATCCTGGCGGCGCTCGGTATGCTCCGCGCCAGTGGTGCGCTCGCTGCCCTGGTCCACCTGCTCGGGCCTTTAACGGAGACGGTCGGACTGCCGGCGCAGGCGCTGCCCATGGCCTTGCTGCGGCCGCTGTCCGGGTCGGGCGCCTACGGCATCTTGGCCTCCATCATCCAGGATCCGGCGATCGGCCCGGACAGCTACACCGGCTATCTGGTATCGACCCTGCAGGGCTCGACCGAGACCACTTTCTACGTTCTGGCCGTCTACTTTGGCGCCGTTCAGATTCGGCGCATCCGCCACGCGCTGGCGGCCGCCCTCACCGCCGATCTCACCGGCATCTGCGCGGCCGTGGCGATTTGTTCTTATTTATACCGATGACACCCCTGCGGAGATATAGATTCTTGCTCATTCGGGTCAGAATCCGTGACAAACCGCCCGATCCAATCCGTAAGGCAAAATCGTCCATTTGAGCACCGTATTATCGGAGTGGGGCTCGACCACTTTTTTATTTACTTGGGTGGCGTCACCGAATGCTCTAAGGTGGGGCGAAACGCCTTGACAAACCCATTCTTTAGGATATTACCAATAGCTGGTAAGACGCCGACACTTGGATCGTCTAGCCGCCCAGAGATCGGCACCCGCGTAGCGAATTGATCTTTCGGTTGATTCTGCAACAAATCGGTAAAAAAGCCTGACGTAGCTTCAAGGATCACGCGGAAAGGATTATCCTCATCCTGTTCCACGTCTTTGTTCCAACTCAAGATATCGAGATTCTTTAAAATCGGTTTGATATAGCCATCGACAGCGCCGTCCTTTGCGGCCATCTCGACGACCAGGTCGAGCGTGCCGCTGTTGGCGTCGAACGGTGCGTAAGCTTTAAGGTATTCCCTGATTCGAGTCATCTGCAGATGAAGCAGACGAAAATCGAAATTGAAGTCCGGCTTTGCGGCGAATGGGTCGATGTTCAAATTCAGATTGACATCGGCATGGTTCATAGCGAGCGCATGGACCTTAAGCTTGGCTAGACGTTCTTTGCCTTTGCCGCGGCTGTTGTTCAGGTTGCGAAGGACGGCATCGACGTTATTTATATAAACATCGACCTGCGGGTCGCTATTGAAATCATAATAATGAATGCTACCATTGACGGCTTGGAAACGGTCGATGTTGATCGGGACCAGTTCTTGCGCAACCTCGGTCCACTCCTTATCCTCGCCCGTTTGTGCTTCCTGCCCTTTTTTGCCGGCGACAAAATTGACCTGCGGCTTAGTCATATAGACTTCGGCAACGACGGCGCCACGAAAAAGCGCGCTCCACAACACAGAAAGGTCGATGGTATCGGCAGCGAATAACGGTTTGGGAACGGGACTGTCGGTCTTGACGAGTTCTATATTCTGTATTTTATAAGCGCCCCGCCATAGGTGGATATCGATATCTGCAATACGGCCCTGGTAGCCAGGAATATTATCGAGCGTATCATTGACGTAGTTCAAAACCAGCGAGGGCAGCGCTATCCGCACTGCGACAAGCAGCACGATAAGCGTTAGTACGGCACGGCCTTTCCAAGTATTGATCAGCCATCTGAAAAATGACATCGGCTTACCTGCTCCGCTATGGGATTTTGTGCCTTCGCCGCTCGGCCTGCTCTATAAGCATGGCCTTATTGGCGGACCATAACAATAAGAACCCCACGTTCTTCCGCGAGTTCCCTTCCTGTCCAAGAACTGGGGTTCACCGAGTGCCGAAGGCCAAGCGCCAGCCTCGGTCTTCATCAACTTGCCGCATGTCGCGACCCGCTCGATGCGGACATGGAGGCCGGGAGAAGTTCTTGGTGGCGTTTCAGCGCTTGGCTTCCTTGCCCGTCCCTGTAATGGCCGCAGGCTTGTTAAGGGGGTCCGAGAGACGACGACCGCGACTTTCAGGAATTCGATACACCGGCTACCGCGTTGGCCTGTCAGTTCAGCGCTGCGAACTGGTCAACGAACGGCTTTTCGAAGTGGAGATATTCAAATACGCTTGCTTCCCCGAGAACCGTCCTGGGATCGCCGAGTTATACTCGGCATGGTTGCTGCATCCAGCGCTGCCCCACTGCCAGTCATCCGGGGTGAGGACCAGGCCGGCTGCGACTGGATTGTTTTCGATGTATCGGATAGTCGTCAAAAGATGCCGCTCGTTGCGGATGAACCGGTCCCAATAGTCGCGCTGCCACAGTGGAGAAGTTTGCCGAGTGCAGCTCGGCGATCCCAGCAGGCGAATTCACACATAGCGCATTGCTCCAGGAACATCGTCAGCTTCGCGGTCGCCGCATCCCGGCTACCTCTGACGACACGCCGGCAAGCTCAAGCGATCACAGCTCGTCGAGAATAGCGGCGATGCCCCGATAGGCCTGCGCAAGCTCGTCTCTAGTGATGCAGTACGGCGGCATCAAATACAGCACGTTGCCGAGCGGGCGCAGCAGCAAGCCCTGCTCGAAAGCCTTGCGTTTGATAATGGCGGAAACTTGATTCAGATAGCCCGGCCGGTCGGCCGTTTTGATATCCATGGCGGCGATGGTTCCGGTCACGCGGATTTTATCGAGCTTGGGATGATCCTCCAGCTTCGCCAGATGCTCGATATGTTCCTGCTCCAGGTTTTTGAAGGCGTATTCGTTTTGCTCGAGCAACTTCAGCGTCGCATTGGCGGCGGCACAGCCGAGCGGATTCGCGGTATAGCTGTGGCCATGGAACAGGGTCTTGGCCGGATCCGCGCTTGCGAATGCCTCATAGACGGAATCGGAGCAGACCGTCGCCGCCAGCGGCAAAAATCCGCCGGTCAGCCCTTTGGCAAGGGCGATCACGTCCGGCTCGATCCCGGCGCGCTCGCAAGCAAACCAAGCCCCCGTCCGACCGAAGCCAGTCATCACTTCATCGAAGATGAGCAGCGTATCGTGCTCGTGCGACAGACGGCGCAGCGCCTGCAGAAATTCCGGCCGGCACATGCGCATCCCGCCCGCGCCTTGCACCAGAGGCTCGATGATGATCGCCGCATAGCGCTTGGGGTTTTGCTCGAGAAGTTGGGTAAGCCGGCCAAGCGCCGCGGCTTCTTTTTCCTGAATTTCGTCGTCTCCACGCCAGGTCACCGGATACGGCACAGATTCGACCGGGAACAATAACTCTTTGTATACATCGGTAAAGAGCGAACGGGCACTGACCGACATGGCGCCGAAAGTATCGCCATGATAGCCATGATCGAAGCAGATGAAAGATTCACGTTTTTCGCCGAGATTGGCCCAATATTGCCAAGCCTGTTTGATGGCGATTTCCACGGCGCTGGAGCCATTATCCGAATAGAAAACACGATTCAATCGACCGGGCAATTTCCCAGCGAGCGTTTCTGCTAATTTCTCTGCTGGCTCATGGGTGAAACCGGCAAAAATGACATGCTCTAGACATTTCGCTTGCCCATGAATCGCATCGGCGATTTCGGGTCTTGCGTGACCGAGCACATTGACCCACCAGCTCGATATCAGATCCAGCAGCTGTTTTCCTCCCGCCAGCTCGATCCAAGCCCCGTTACCGGATGTAACCTTAAGCGGCGTCGGTGCCCCTTTGATTGGCGTGAATGGGTACCAAATATTGGGATGAGAACCTGAATATTTTTCCTGCATAGCCAAAACGGCTCTAAAATTTAACTAAAAATTTTATCGAACATAGCTTGCAACGCATCCGAATCGATCGGGTCGACCCGATCAACCACTCCGAGTACCGAAACTTTTCCGTAATGCTCGATTGCCTCATGATTTATTTTATTCTCCAGGCCGTTCATGATAACGCCGACGATTGGTATGGAACGCTGTCGAAGCTGTTCGATGGATAATAACGTGTGATTGATTGTACCAAGGCTCGTGCGTGTGACCAAAATAACGGGAAGCCCGAGATGATCGATCAGATCGATTAGCAACTGCGTGGAATTGAGCGGCACCAGCAAACCGCCGGCGCCTTCGACTACGATTTTTCCCTCGGGGAGGGCCGCAGGCAGCGCAAAATCACGCACACGAATATCGAGGCCATCCAGTGCCGCCGAGGCATGGGGTGATAAGGGCGCGGTCAAACGAAAGCGTTCCTCGGCGAAGTAGGCGTCGCTCAGGCCCGTTACGCGTTTTACGAACTGCGTATCCGTCTCCTCGTCGAGCCCGGATTGGATGGGTTTCCAATAGCGCGCTCGCAAACCCAGCGCCAGCATGGCTGCTACCACGGTTTTCCCGACCCCGGTGTCCGTGCCGGTGACAAAAAGACCTTTCGGTAAATGGATGTTCGCGCCGCTCCGATCGCCAAGCATTACTCCTCGCCTCCTTCGATAAGGCTGTAATATCTCACCACTTCATGGCTTCGTGGTTCAGAGTCACGTCTTGTTTCAACACATCGAGCACGATAGAGCTTCTGTCTGTGCCAAATGGCCGGTTCAGACCTGACTGAGTTGGTGCACTCCGCCGTCAGGGAGCAGACGCGGCGAGGCTGGCAGCGCTCAGAAGAGCCAGAGCATCGGGCGTGCCATTTTCTTCAACCGCCTATTGTAACGGCAACCCTGGCATCGATGACGATTTTGCTCGGCTCAACAGCTTGCCGCTCAGGCGGACGTCTTGACCGCGACCACGGTCATCAGCCCCCATAGCCAATCGATCTTGTAGCGCTCCACACGCTCTAGCCGCAACCCAGCCTGCTGCAGCATCCCCGCGCATTGGGCCAGCGTGTAGGTCCGATAATGGGCGGCGTTGAACCGGCGCAGTGCCTGATCCAACAACCGGCAGGTCCAAAAATCACGGCACCAGTCGGTGACGGCAATGCGCCCCTGCGGGCGAACCACCCGCCTCATCTCGGCCACGGCGCGCGCGGGATCGCGGAAGTAGTGCAGCGCGCTGGTGGAAACCACCAAATCGAAAGCCTCGCCACGAAGGGGTAAACGCTGCGCGCTGGCCAGACAAAGCCGGGCGCTCGGCCCCAGCTTCGCGGCGGCGACCGCCAGCATCTCGGCGGAGGCATCGATACCGGTCAGAGCAATATACGGGTAGCGCTGGCGCAGCGCCTGCAGCAAGGTGCCGGTGCCACAGCCAATGTCGAGCACCCGGTCACTCGGCTGGACCGGTACGCGCCGCAACGTTTCCTCGACACTTTGTGAAACATAGAACGACCAACGATGGTCATACTGATGTGATAGCCGGGCGTATTCGGCTCGGATTGGGTCAGGTGCAATCTGCCGCATGCTAAGATCTGCTGTTCAATCGTCGGGCGCGCTTGAGTCGAGTCCTGTTATCCAGCCTGGCTGGCCCTACTCCGGAAGTCTGATCTATTCATCCATCCCGGCGCATACTAAGGTCCATCTTGTTCAACTGGATTCCGGCCTGCGCCGGAAGGACAAGAAAGCGGCTAATCGTAGTTTCCAGCGCAGGCGCGGCCATGAATTGACGGAAAAAACTAGAGCCGGTCCACACGGCGTCGCGCTTTGGCTTGACAGTAACAAAAGAGGCGTTACACGTTTTCATTATGACTTCATTCATTTGCAGTGACAGCGCGCCGATTCGCCATGACGTCAGCCGGCTGACCGACCACGACGTCTATCTCTTCAAGCAAGGCACACACTTCAGGCTGCACGAGAAGCTGGGTGCCCATCCCATGACCTCGGAGGGCACCGAAGGAACCTACTTCGCTGTCTGGGCGCCCAATGCCGAACAGGTCTCCGTCATCGGCGAGTTCAACGGCTGGCAGCCCGATGTCCATGAACTCGCCCCGCGGGACGATCAATCCGGGATCTGGGAAGGCTTCATCGCCGGCGTCGGCCAAGGCGCGTTGTATAAATATCACATCGAATCCGGTTGGCATCGTTATCGAGCCGACAAAGGTGACCCCTTCGCGTGCTACTGGGAAATGCCGCCTGGGACTTCCTCGCGAATCTGGCAGCCACGTTATGCTTGGCAAGACGCGGAGTGGATGAAGCGGCGCCAGCGTGCCAACGCCCTTGATGCGCCGATCTCCATCTATGAAGTACATCTCGGCTCCTGGCGCCGGGTGCCGGAAGAAGACAACCGCCCGCTCAACTACCGCGAAATCGCACCAGCGCTCGCCGCTCACGTCCTGGAGACGGGCTTTACTCACGTCGAGATCCTGCCGATCATGGAGCACCCTTTCTACGGCTCCTGGGGCTATCAAGTCGTCGGCTATTTCGCACCGACGGCGCGTTACGGCACGCCCGAAGACTTCATGTACTTCGTCGATTACCTCCATCGCAACGGCATCGGCGTTATCCTCGACTGGGTACCCTCTCATTTTCCCGGTGACGGCCACGGCCTGGCTTACTTCGACGGCACCTATCTATTCGAGCATGCCGATCCAAAAAAAGGCTTTCACCCAGAGTGGAAGAGCTACATTTTCAACTACGGTCGGCATGAGGTGCGCTCATTCCTCGTCAGCAGCGCGCTGCACTGGCTCGAGCGCTACCATCTCGACGGGCTGCGAGTGGATGCGGTTGCCTCCATGCTCTACCTCGACTATGGACGCAAGCCCGGCGAGTGGATTCCAAACGAGCACGGCGGCAACGAGAACCTGGACGCCATCGCCATGCTGCGCAGCCTCAATGAAGCCGCCTATCGGGATCACCCCGATGTGCAGATCATCGCCGAGGAATCCACGGCCTGGCCCATGGTCTCACGGCCTATCTACCTGGGCGGGCTCGGCTTCGGCATGAAGTGGAACATGGGCTGGATGCACGACACCTTGCGTTATTTCACGCAAGACCCCGTTTACCGCAAACACCATCATAACGAGCTCACCTTCAGCCTGTGGTACGCGTTCAACGAGAACTTCGTGCTTCCTTTCTCCCATGACGAGGTCGTACACGGCAAGGGCTCACTGCTCGACAGGATGCCGGGTGACGAGTGGCAAAAGTTCGCTAATCTGCGCTTGCTCTATGGTTATATGTGGGCCCATCCTGGCAAAAAGCTCTTGTTCATGGGGGGCGAGCTCGGTCAATGGGGCGAGTGGAACCACGATGCAAGCCTCGACTGGCATCGACTCGAACACGCATTTCCACAGGGGCTGCAACGCTGGTTACAGGATTTGAACCGCTGCTATCGGGCAGAGCGCGCGTTGCATGAAATCGACTTCGCCGCCGATGGGTTCGAATGGGTCGATGCCCACGATTGGGAGAAGAGCATCATCAGTTTCTTGCGCCGCGGCCGCGACCCTGAGCAAGTCCTGCTGGTGGTTTGCAACTTCACTCCCGTGGAGCGGACCAACTATCGCATAGGCGTGCCGTGCGGTGGCGCCTGGCAGGAGCTGCTCAACAGCGACGCCGAACTCTATGCCGGCAGTGGGCAAGGTAACTTCGGTCGCCTCGAGGCCGCTCCCATACCGCAGCATGGCCGCTATCACTCGTTGGCGTTGACTCTGCCGCCGCTCGGTGTGCTTTACCTGAAGCCAGTCGATCGCTAACCGGTTAGCCAAAGGCGCAGACGCCACAGCTATCGCACAGAGGGGGATCTGTCTATGGCTGCATCGTCGCAGAGCGACGGCCGCAAACGCGTTGTGATCGAAGGCGTTGCACCGGCGGTAGACGCGGGTCGTTTCCCGATCAAACGCACGCTCGGCGAGAAAGTTGTGGTGGAGGCGGACGCCTTCGTCGACGGCCACGATCAGCTCGCCTGCGTGCTCTGCTACCGCAAAGCGGCCACCGAAACATGGACGGAAGTGGCGATGCGCCCGCTCGGCAACGATCGCTGGAGCGGGGAGTTTGCGGTGGACGAGCTCGGGCGGTACGGTTACACCGTCACCGCCTGGGTGGATCATTTTCGTACCTGGTGCGCCGAGCTGAAAAAGCGCACCAAAGCGGAGGATATTGCCAGCGCCCTAATGATTGGCGCCGAACTCATCGAGGCCGCGGCGGCCCGCGCAAACGAGCCGCCGGATGCCGCAGAACTGCACCGTTATGCAAAGGCACTGCGCACCGCAGGCGATCCGCTCACGCGCCGCTCGCAGGCACTTGACCCCGCTCTCGCCCAACTGATGGCGCAATCCCCCGATCGCATGTTTGCAACGACCTATGAGCGCGAGCTTATGGTCGTAGTCGACGTCGCCCATGCCCGCTTCAGCACTTGGTATGAACTTTTTCCACGCTCGTGTGTGCAGGAGCCGGGCACCCACGGCAGCTTGCGCAGCTGTGCCGAGCGCCTGCCCTACATCGCGGCCATGGGCTTTGACGTGCTCTACCTGCCACCCATCCATCCGATCGGTACCACCGCACGCAAAGGTCGTAACAACACCCTGAACGCCAGCGCCGAGGATCCCGGCAGCCCCTGGGCCATCGGCTCCGAGGCCGGCGGACACAAGGCCGTGCATCCGCAGCTTGGCACGCTGGAGGATTTCCGTCACTTGGTACGCCGCGCCCGGGAGCAGGGGCTCGAGGTGGCGCTTGATATCGCCTTTCAATGCTCGCCGGATCACCCCTATGTCAAGCAGGCCCCACAATGGTTTCGGTGGCGTCCGGATGGCACCGTGCAATATGCGGAGAACCCACCCAAGAAATATCAGGACATCTACCCGTTCAACTTCGAAAGCGAAGACTGGCAAGGACTTTGGGATGAACTCGAAGACGTGTTCCTATTCTGGATCGAGCAAGGCGTGCGGATTTTCCGGGTCGACAATCCCCACACTAAACCTTTTCCGTTCTGGGAGTGGCTGATCACGCACGTCAAAGCACAACACCCCGAGGTGATTTTTCTCGCGGAGGCGTTTACCCGCCCCAAAGTGATGCACCGGCTCGCAAAACTCGGCTTCACCCAGTCCTACACGTATTTCACCTGGCGCAACAACAAATGGGAGCTCATGGAGTACTTCACCGAGCTCACGCAAACACCCTCGCGCGAATACTTCCGGCCCAATCTGTGGCCGAATACGCCTGACATTCTAAACGAATACCTGCAGGTCGGCGGGCGACCTGCTTTTATGACCCGACTCGTACTCGCCGCCACGCTGGGAGCGAATTACGGAATCTATGGTCCGGCCTTCGAGCTCTGCGAAGCGCGACCGCGCGAACCCGGTAGCGAAGAGTATTTGGACTCGGAGAAATACGAAATCCGGGCCTGGGAGCTCGAGCGTCCCGACAGCCTTGCCCACTTCATCACGCGGGTGAACCAAATTCGGCGTGAAAACCCTGCGCTACAACAAGATTGGAGTCTGCGCTTTCATCCCGTCGACAATGAGGCATTGGTCTGTTACAGCAAGCACTGCGATGCGCTGGATAACGTGATCTTAGTGGTGGTCAATGTCGATCCGCATCATACCCAAGCCGGCTGGGTGGAGCTCCCGCTCGAAGCACTGCAACTCCTCCCCGAGCATCCTTATCAAGTGCACGATCTGCTGAGCGACGCCCGCTACCTCTGGCAAGGCGCGCGTAACTACGTCGAGCTCGACCCGCACAGCGCGCCGGCCCATATCTTTCGAGTACGCCGACATGTGCGCACCGAACATGATTTCGACTACTTCATGTGAACCCAAGTCAGCAGGACGAGCAGAACGGAGGTGGCACCGGCATGAGTGCACGCAAGGGCAACGCCTCGCTGGAAGATGATCCGGTCTGGTACAAGGACGCCATCATCTACCATCTGCATGTCAAAACCTTCTTCGACAGCAACAACGACGGCGTCGGCGATTTCCAAGGTCTGACCACAAAGCTCGACTACATCCAAGATCTCGGCGCCAACACGATCTGGCTGCTGCCCTTCTACCCCTCGCCCATGCGCGACGATGGCTACGATATCGCCGACTACCACAATATTCATTCAGCCTACGGGAGTCGACGCGATTTCCGAAACTTCGTGCGCGAGGCGCACCGGCGCGGCATCCGCATCATCACCGAGCTCGTGATCAATCACACCTCCGATCAGCACCCCTGGTTCCAGGCCGCCCGGCGCGCGCCGCCTAACTCGCCCAAGCGAGATTTCTATCTGTGGAGCGAAACCGATCAACGCTTTCCCGAAACGCGCATCATTTTCACCGACACGGAGAGCTCGAACTGGGCTTGGGATCCGCTGGCACAGGCTTATTATTGGCACCGCTTCTTCTCGCATCAGCCGGATTTGAACCACAACAACCCCCAGGTAGTCCGAGCGGTTACCCGAGTGATGCGCTTCTGGCTCGATATGGGCGTGGACGGCGTGCGCCTCGACGCAATCCCCTACCTCTGCGTGCGCGAGGGTTCCCATAACGAGAACTTGGCCGAGACGCACGCGGTGGTCAAGCAAATGCGCGCAGTCGTCGATGCCCATTACCGCAACCGCCTATTTTTGGCCGAGGCCAATCAATGGCCCGAGGACGTGCGCGATTATTTCGGCGCCGGCGACGAGTGCCACATGGCCTACCACTTCCCGCTGATGCCCCGGATGTACATGGCCATCGCCCAGGAGGATCGCCATCCCATCGTCGAGATCATGGATCAAACCCCAAGCATTCCTGAGACCTGCCAATGGGCCATATTCCTGCGTAACCACGATGAGCTCACCCTCGAGATGGTGACCGACGAGGAGCGCGACTACATGTACCAAGCGTATGCAAGCGATCCGCGCATGCGCGTGAATGTGGGGATCCGGCGCCGCCTGGCACCGCTTATGGACAACGACAACGACAAGATCAAGCTGATGAACAGCCTACTCATGTCGATGCCGGGCTCGCCGATCATCTACTACGGCGATGAGATCGGCATGGGGGATAACATTTTTCTCGGTGACCGCAACGCCGTGCGCACACCCATGCAGTGGTCGCCCGATCGCAATGCCGGTTTTTCCAAAGCCGACCCGCAGCGGCTTTATTTGCCGCCCGTCATGGACCCCATGTACGGCTACGAGGCGGTCAATGTCGAGGCGCAGAGCCGCGCTCCCAGCTCGCTACTCAACTGGACCAAGCGCCTCATTGCCGTACGCAAGGCGTACCAGGCGTTCGGGCGTGGGCGACTGGAGTTCATCAAGCCCGGCAATCGCAAGATTATCGCCTACCTACGTACGTATCAGGATTCAGTCATCCTCTGCGTAGCCAATCTGGCGCGCTCGGCCCAGCCGGTGGAGCTTGATCTCGCCCGCTTCAAGGGTCGTGTTCCCGTGGAATTGATGGGTCGCACAGCGTTTCCACCGATTGG
This sequence comes from Nitrococcus mobilis Nb-231, assembly GCF_000153205.1. Lineage (GTDB taxonomy): Bacteria > Pseudomonadota > Gammaproteobacteria > Nitrococcales > Nitrococcaceae > Nitrococcus > Nitrococcus mobilis. The sequence continues at coordinate 3,420,119 of NZ_CH672427.1, read as the reverse complement.
CGAACTGCCGTATCTGCTCACGCTCACAGGCCACGGCTTCTACTGGTTTCATCTCGCCGCTGCAGGCGAGGCCCCATCCTGGCATCAAGCCAGCCCGCCACCAAACGAGTTGCCGGTGCTGGTGATGTTCGAAGGCTGGAAGAGCTTCTTCCCGGCCGAGGTCGCCGCATCGCACCAGAGCATAGCCGAGCGCATGCGCGAGCGTTTTTTGACCGAAGCTTTGCCGGCGTTTCTTCCGGTACGGCGCTGGTTTGCGGCGAAAGGCCAGCGCCTCGAACGCGTCGGACTCGTCGCGCACCTGCCGTGGTCTGAAGGTGGCCGGGACTATCTGCTGAGCTGGATCCAGGTCGACTTGGCGGGTCAAGCCGCGCAGACGTATTTCCTGCCGCTCGCAACAGCTTGGGGTGGCCCCCTCGACGAACACCTGCGTGAGCTATCACCCTACGCATTAGCGCGTGTCAGGCATCAATCCCGTGTGGGCATCCTCCACGATGCGCTGCGCGATGGACATTTCTGCCAAACCGTGGTCCGCGCAATGGGCCGCAACCAGAGCCATCGAGCTAACGGGATGACGCTGCGGTTCACCTCGACGGCCGTGTATCCGGAACTACTGGCCAAGCTTGCACCCGACGCCGCCATCGAGCGCCCGACCAGCGAGGGGAGTAATACGGCCATCATTTTGGGAACGGAACTCTTCCTCAAGGCTTATCGACGGCTCGAATCGGGCGTCAATCCGGAGCTCGAGATGGGTCGCTTCCTCACCGAACGCTCACCGTTCGCGAACGTCGTGCCCTTGCTGGGCGCGCTCGAGCACGAAAACCACGACGGCACTGTGACGACGCTCGCCCTGTTGCAGAAATACGTCCCTGCTCAAGGAGATGCCTGGTCGTATTGGGTTGACTACCTGCAGCGCTTCCTCGAAGACGCCCTGCTGCGACCAAGCGCCGAAGTAGAGCTTGAGCTTGAAGCCTTACACGCCGCCAACCTGACCCTGCTGCACACACTCGGGCGGCGCACCGGTGAGTTGCATCGCGCCCTCGCCCGACACACCGGTGATCCCGCCTTCGATCCCGAACCCGTGCATCCCAGCGACCTCGGCGACTGGCGCACAACAGTGCGCGCGCAAGCGCGGGCTACGTTGCAGCGACTCGAGCACGAAGTCGAACGCCTCCCTGAGGGGGTGCGCACCGCCGCCGAGCAACTCATTGCCGCACGGCAGCGCTTGCTCGAGTGCATCGAGCGCAGCACGCCGGCGGCGTTCACTGGCCTGAAGACACGCTTGCACGGTGATTACCATCTCGGCCAGGTGCTTGTCGTCGAAAACGATTTCATCATCATCGACTTCGAGGGTGAACCGGCTCGTCCGCTTGCCGAACGCCGCCAGAAACACTCACCGCTGAAAGACGTGGCCGGCATGTTGCGCTCTTTCAGCTATGCGCTGCACTCGGCGCTACAGCATGTCACGGCTGAACGCCCGGCGGACCGTGAACGGTTGGTGCCTTTCGCGCGGGATTGGGAACGTCGCGCCACGACGGCGTTTCTCGCGGGATATGCCGAGGGCAGCCAGGAGGCCGGCATCCACCCCGAGTCGATCGCGGCCGCCTGGCCGCTCATTGCTTTGTTTACAATAGAAAAAGCGCTCTATGAACTGCGCTATGAGTTGGACAACCGACCCGCCTGGGTCGGGATTCCTGTTGCCGGGCTCCGCGCGCTGCTGGATCAGCCTGAAGCCGACTTCGGTGGATGAACAAGAACGCGGCATCCTGCTTATTTCCTGCACGCCCTCGCCGCACGTCCAATGTGGAACCGTTGGCGTACACTGATGTCGGTCTTACTTACGCCGCGGCAAGCGGAGAATTCATGGATAGCAGCGCCTCGATGAACAAACTGATAAACAGCGTCTGGCCAGGTAAATCCTACCCACTCGGTGCAACCTGGGATGGAGAAGGGGTAAACTTCGCCCTGTTCTCCGAGCATGCCGAGAAGGTCGAACTGTGTCTGTTCGACGCAAAGGGACGGCGCGAAGTAGCGCGCGTCGACCTCAAGGAGCAGACCGATTTGGTCTGGCACGGCTACTTGCCGGAGGCGCGCCCCGGGCTGCTCTACGGTTATCGGGTGCATGGACCCTACGATCCCCAGCGCGGCGCTCGATTCAACCCCCACAAGCTGCTGCTCGATCCCTACGCCAAATCGATCGTAGGCCCCTTGCGTTGGAGCGACGCCCACTTCGGCTACCGGATCACGAGCAGCCGCGAGGATCTCTCCTACGACCGCCGAGACAATGCCTATGGAATGCCTAAATCGCAGGTGATCGACCAGGCTTTCACCTGGGAGGATGACCACCGTCCAATGATCCCCTGGCATGACACGGTTATCTACGAGCTGCATGTCAAGGGGTTTACGGCGCGCCACCCGAAACTGCCGCCCTGGCTGCGGGGCACCTACGCCGGGCTCGCCACCGCGCCGGTAATTGAGCATCTGCAACGTCTCGGAGTAACGGCGATAGAGCTCATGCCGGTGCACACGGCCGTCAACGATCGCCATCTCGCCCAACAAGGCCTGCACAACTACTGGGGCTACAACTCGATCGGCTACTTCGCCCCCGACATGCGCTACGTGGCCAACGGCGGGGTGAGCGAATTTAAGACCATGGTCAAAACCCTGCACTCGGCGGGCATCGAGGTCATTCTCGATGTCGTCTACAACCATACCGCCGAGGGCAACCATTTGGGGCCGACGCTGTGCTTTCGCGGTATCGACAACGTCGCCTATTATCGGCTGGCGGAGGATCCGCGCTATTACATCGATTACACCGGTTGCGGCAATACGCTGAACATGATGCACCCGCGGGTGCTGCAGCTCATCATGGACAGTCTGCGTTACTGGGTACTGGAGATGCACGTCGATGGCTTCCGCTTCGATCTGGCCTCGGCCCTGGCCCGCGAGCTCCACGAGGTGGACCTCCTCGGCGCCTTCTTCGACATCATTCATCAAGACCCCGTGCTCTCTCAGGTGAAGCTCATCGCCGAGCCTTGGGATCTCGGCGAAGGCGGTTACCAGGTCGGTAACTTCCCGATCGGCTGGACCGAGTGGAACGGCAAATACCGCGATGCCGTGCGCTCCTATTGGAAAGGCGAAGGCGGGCTGATCGGCGAACTCGCCTATCGGCTCACCGGCTCGAGCGATCTCTACCAGCGCAGCGGACGCCGGCCGTATGCCAGCATCAACTTCGTCACGGCACACGATGGCTTCACGCTCGAAGATCTCGTCTCCTACAATGAAAAACACAACGAGGCGAATGGCGAGGGCAACCGTGACGGCGAAAACCACAACCTGTCCTGGAACTGCGGCGCCGAAGGCCCGAGCGATGACCCGGTAATCAAAGCATTGCGTGCCCGTCAGAAGCGCAACTTACTGGCCACGCTGCTGCTGTCCCAGGGTGTGCCCATGCTGCTGGCCGGCGACGAGATGGGACGCACTCAACGCGGCAACAACAATGCCTACTGCCAGGACAACGAGATCTCCTGGATGAACTGGGTGCTGCGCCGCGAGGACGAGGAGTTGCTCGCTTTCGCAGCGCACCTTATCCGCATCCGCAGAGCCCATCCCCTGTTCCGGCGGCGCAGCTTCTTCGTTGGGAAACGGGACATCGCCTGGCTCAACCCAAACGGCTGCGAGATGAGCGAGCATGAATGGCACCATACGTTTGCCCGCTGCCTGGGTGTTTATCTCGCCGGCGGCGCACTCGATGAGCAGGACGCCCAGGGACGGCGTCTGACCGACGATGACTTCGCCCTGCTCATCAATGCCCATCACGGGCCTATCCCATTTACTCTTCCCGCTGCGGCTTGGGATGCCCCCTGGGAGCGGCTGATCGATACTGCCGACCCGACATCCGGCGCTGCAATACCCCATTATGAAGCCGCCTCGACGTATCCGCTCAAGGCTCGCGCACTGGTGCTTTTGACCGCCCGCAACCCGGGGAAACACGCATGAATCGCCACTATTCAATGCCGTTTGGAGCCGAGCTCCAAACTGACGGCCGGGTGCGTTTCCGCCTTTGGGCGCCGGCGCTCACGCGACTCAGCTTGGCGCTCGAGGGCCCGGGCGAGGAACAGCTTTTGGAAATGGAGCCCCGGGCGGGTGGCTGGTTCGAGCTCACCAGCGCAGCGGCTCGTGCGGGCAGTCGCTATCGTTTCGTGGCGCCGGATGGCCAGCGTGTTCCCGACCCCGCTGCGCGGTTCAATCCCGAGGATGTGCACGGCCCAAGCGAAGTGATCGATCCTACCGCGTTTTGTTGGGAGGATGCCGATTGGCATGGACGCCCCTGGCAGGAGGCGGTGATTTACGAGCTGCATGTGGGCGCGTTCAGCCCCAGCGGCACCTTCGATGGCGTGCGGGAGCGGCTCGATCACCTGGCGGCGCTCGGCGTCACCGCACTCGAGCTCATGCCGGTAGCGGATTTCCCGGGCGCGCGCAACTGGGGCTACGACGGGGTGTTGCCCTTTGCTCCCGACAGCCGGTACGGACGGCCCGAAGCGCTCAAGCGGCTCGTGCAGGCGGCGCACCAGCACGGGCTTATGGTGCTGCTCGATGTCGTCTACAACCACTTCGGCCCCGAGGGTAATTATCTGCATACTTACGCACCGACGTTTTTTACGCACCGCCATACCACACCGTGGGGTGCTGCAATCAATTTCGACGGCGAGCACAGCCAAGCGGTTCGACGCTTTTTCATCGACAATGCGCTCTATTGGCTCGAGGAGTTCAATCTGGATGGGCTGCGGCTCGACGCCGTGCACGCTATCTACGATGATGGCCAACCGGATATCCTAATCGAGCTTGCCGAGGCCGTCCGCGCCGGACCGGCACGCGAGCGCCCGCGGCATCTCGTGCTCGAGAACGATGACAACGCGACACGCTATCTGGCGCGTGAAGCGCAACACCCACACTGGTATACGGCGCAGTGGAACGATGATTGCCACCATGCGCTGCATACGCTACTCACCGGCGAATCGCAAGGCTATTACGCCGATTATGCGCAGTACCCGATCCGGTTGCTGGTCCGTTGCCTCAGCGAAGGCTTCGCCTTTCAGGGCGAGCCCTCGCCCTATCGGGGCGGCGCGGCGCGCGGCGAACCGAGCGCCGGGTTGCCTTCCACCGCATTCGTCAATTTTCTGCAAAATCACGACCAAATCGGCAACCGGGCGCTCGGCGAACGCATCACGCAGCTTGCAAGCCCCCGCGCCGTGCGCGCGGCGCATATCCTGCTCCTGCTCGCTCCCGCGCCGCCGTTGCTGTTCATGGGAGAGGAATGGGATAGCCAAACGCCTTTCCCGTTTTTCTGCGACTTCGGCGCGGAGCTGGCAGGAGCCGTTCGCGACGGGCGGCGCCGGGAATTCGCGCATTTCCCCGAGTTCAGCGCCCCCGGCGCGCGTGAGCGCATTCCCGACCCGAACGATGCCGCGACTTTCGCGCTGGCACAGCTCGATTGGTCGGAGCTCACTCACCCCATCCATGCGGGCGCGTTGGCGTTACACCGTGAACTGCTCGCGCTACGCCGACAGATCATCGCGCCGCGGCTGCCCGCCCGCACCCGCCGCAGCGAACGGCTGGCCGAGCACGCGCTGCGTATCGAATGGCAATTAACGGATGGCGCCTTACTCGGATTGCTCGCCAATCTAGGGCAGGCAGGCGTTGCGCTCGCCGACACTCCGGGCGGTGAGCTGCTGTACGCCAGTGAGGCCGGGCTCGAGGAGTTGCTGCAACGCAGCGAGCTTCCCGGTTGGTCAGTCGTTTGGCTGTTCGCGCCGACTGGCGCATAGGAGCGCCGTATGCACGAACAAGAGGCACTCGATCGGCTGGCGGAGCTCTGCGGCATCGCGTCTGACTACACTGATGTGTGGGGGCAAACACACTCGATCTCGGCTGCAACCAAACGCGCCTTGCTCACAGCCATGGGGCTTGCAATTGCGGACCCGGCACAGCTGCATGCGGCGCTTGCCGATTGCGAACTCGGCCCCTGGCGCCGGCTGCTGCCGCCGGTCTGGGTTCACCGCCTAGGCCCGCAACCGCTGCAAATTCCCATTACACTCGCGGCCGAACCGCAAGGAATTGCTTTGCACTGGCGGCTGCAGACTGAGGGTGGTTCAGAACACCGCGGCGAGCTTCGTACCGAAACGTTGGCGGTGCTCGCCGAGCGCGAGGTCGATGGCAAGCACTGCCGTCGCTACGCCTTCGCCCCGGATCTGACCCCACAGCCCGGCTACCATCGCTTGCACCTCACCCGTGCAGACGAGTTGGACCGGGCCGAAATGGCGCTGATCAGCGCGCCGGCCACTTGCTACCGACCGCCTGCGCTCGACGCCGAAAACCGCTGGTGGGGACTGGCCGTACAGCTCTATGCCGTGCACTCACACCGTAACGCTGGGATCGGCGATTTCACTGACCTACGGCATATGATCGAGCTGTGCCACACGGTGGGAGCAGATTTCGTCGGAGTTAATCCGCTGCACAGTCTCTTTCCGCACAATCCGGCTCACGCCAGCCCCTACAGCCCGTCGAGCCGGCTGTTCCACAATGTACTCTATCTCGATATCGAAGTCATTCCCGAACTCGACGAATGCGCCGCCGCCCGCGAACTCATCGCCGCGCCCGAATACCAGGCTCAGCTCGCGGCGTTACAAAATGCCCCGCTCGTCGACTATCCGGCGATCTGGGCACTCAAAGTGGCGGTTCTGGAGCGGCTCTATGCCGATTTCCGCCGCCGGCATTTGCTGCATGAGAGCACACGTGGGCAAGCCTTTCGGAGCTTTCAAGCCGCCGGCGGCGAAACTCTGGAACACTTCGCTCGCTACCAGGCGTTGCAGGCGCACTTCCAACAACAGGATACGGCCATCTGGGGCTGGCCCGCCTGGCCCGCAGCGTATCGAGACCCGAACGCCCCCGCGGTCGCCGAATTCGCCCTCGATCAACGCGAGCGGGTGGAGTTTTTCCAATATTTGCAGTGGCAAGCCGATCGCCAATTGGCGGCGGTCAGCCGGCGTGCCGATGAGTTGGGACTGGGCGTAGGGCTGTATCAGGACCTCGCGGTCAGCGTCGATCGGGCGGGCGCCGACGTCTGGTCCGAGCAGGCCTTGTATGCGACTGACGTCAGTATCGGCGCGCCACCGGACGATTTCAATCTAAAGGGCCAGGACTGGGGGCTCCCCCCCCTGGTGCCCGAGCGCCTGCGCGAACAGGCCTATGCGTCCTTCATCGCGCTACTCCGGCAGAACATGCGCCACGCCGGCGCACTGCGCATCGATCATGTAATGGCGCTCATGCGCTTGTTTTGGGTGCCGCCGGGAGCCACTTCGGCCGAGGGTGCCTACGTGCATTATCCGGTCGACGATCTGCTCGGGATCCTGGCGCTCGAGAGTCAACGCAACCGCTGCCTGGTCATCGGCGAGGATTTGGGCACTCTGCCGGAGACCCTGCGTGACACGCTCGGCCCGCTCGGTGTGCTCTCCTACCGGATCTTATATTTCGAGCGCGACGACAATGGCGAGTTCAAACGCCCGGAGCACTACCCCGAGCAGGCTCTGGCGGCGATCACCACGCACGACCTTCCCACACTCGCCGGCTTCTGGCTCGGCCATGACCTCGCCTTGCGCCAGCACTTCAACCTATTCCCAACCGAGCAGCACCGCGAGGAACAGATCGTCGGCCGCGCCCAAGACCGGGCCCGGCTGCTGCTCGCGCTGCAGCGGGAAAATCTGCTCCCCGAGGGGCTCGACGTGGACCCGGTGCTACTCCCGGAGATGACCGACCCGCTCATACGCGCAATCCATCGCTTCATGGCGCGAACGCCCGCCCGTCTCATGGCGGTGCAACCCGAGGATGTATTCGATTGCGTGGAACAGGTCAATCTGCCCGGTACCGTCGACGCGCATCCGAACTGGCGCCGCCGGCTCCCGGTTCCGCTCGAGGCCTGGTCGCAAGATACCCGCTTCGTGGCGCTGTGCGCAGCGCTGCGCGGCGAACGCCCATCCGCGCCGCAATCGGCTGCGGCACTCGGCAAGGACGCGGCTTCGGCCGTACCGACCGCCACTTACCGTCTACAGTTCAATCGTGATTTCACCTTCGCCCAAGCCACCCAATTGGTGGCCTACCTACACGACCTCGGAATCAGCCATTGCTACGCCTCACCCTACCTCAAGGCCCGTTCGGGCAGCGCCCACGGCTACGACATCATCGACCACACGGCGCTCAATCCCGAGCTCGGCGACGATCAAGACTTCGAGCGCTTCGTCGGGGCGTTGCACGGGCACGGGATGGGTCAGATCCTCGACATCGTCCCGAATCACATGGGCGTGATGGGCAGCGACAATCGCTGGTGGCTGGACGTGCTGGAGAATGGCCGGGCTTCGCCCTACGCCGAGTACTTCGACATCGACTGGCGGCCAGTCAAGGAGGAGTTGCGCGGCAAGGTGCTGCTGCCCGTGCTCGGCGCGCCTTACGGAGACGCGCTCGAAGCGGGTGATCTGCGTCTGCAACTTCTAGTCGAACAGGGCGAGCTCAGCATCTCCTACCACGAACACCGTTTCCCCATCGATCCCACGGCCTACCCTGATGTCCTCGGATTACACCTCGAGCGCTTGGCACAGCGCCTCGGCGATGACCAGGCGAGCCTCACAGAGCTACAGAGCATCATCACCGCTTTCGGCCATCTGCCCTCGCGAGAGACAACGGATGCTGCAGCACGGGAGGAACGGCTACGCGAAAAGGAGGTCTGCAAACGCCGTCTCGCATGGCTTTGCCAGCATGCGCCCGCAGTGGGCGAATTCTTGGCTGGCAATGTGGCGTTTTTCTGCGGCCGCAGCGGCGAGCCGGAAAGCTTTGCGCCGCTGCATGGCTTGCTCGAGCGCCAGGCCTATCGACTGGCCCATTGGCAGGTGGCGGCCGATGAGATCAATTACCGGCGCTTTTTCGACGTGAATGATTTGGCGGCTCTGCGCATGGAAAACTCGGAAGTATTCGAAGCCACGCACCAGCGCATCTTCGAGTGGATCGAAAATGGCCAGGTCAACGGCCTGCGCATCGACCACCCGGACGGCCTCTATGATCCGCTGTGCTACTGCCAGGCGCTCGCGCAACGGCTGCAGACAAAGGCAATACCACTACTTGGCGAAACTGACCAACGGACGCTGCAGCCCTACTTGGTAGTGGAGAAAATCCTGGCCGGTTACGAGCATCTGCCCGAGCACTGGCCGGTCGCCGGCACCACCGGCTACGATTTCGCCCAGACCGTCAACGCCTTGTTCGTGTATGCACCGGCCGAACAGGCCTTCGAGCGCATTTATCAACGCTTCATCGGCAAGCGGCTCGAGTTCGACGAGCTGCTCTATGACTGCAAAAAACTCATCATCCGAGTTCATCTTTCAAGCGAACTCACCGTGTTGGCCAATCGGCTCGATCGTATCGCTCAGGCCAACTGGCGCACCCGCGACTACACTCTGAACGGCCTGCGCGATGCGCTTACCGAGATCGTCGCCTGCTTCCCGGTTTATCGAACGTATGTCAGCGAAACGGGTGTAAGCAACGAGGATCGGCGCTATGTCGACTGGGCGATCGCCCAGGCAAAAAAACGCAGTCCTGCGACCGGTGCCGAAGTCTTCGATTTCATTCGCGCGCTCATGCTGCTCGAAGGCGAGTCGTCGTGGCCCACGGCGCTACGGCAACAAGCCTTGCAGTTCACGCTTAAACTCCAGCAGTACACGGCGCCGGTCATGGCCAAAGGGCTCGAGGATACCGCGTTCTACATCTACAACCGCCTGATCTCGCTCAATGAGGTAGGCGGCGATCCACGCCGCTTCGGCGTGTCGGTCGCCGCCTTTCACCATTTCAATCAAGAGCACGGCCGGCGCTGGCCTCACGCCCTGCTCGCCACCTCCACACACGATAACAAGCGCAGCGAGGACGTGCGCGCCCGCATCAACGTACTCACCGAGCTGCCGGCGGCTTGGCGCGGACGGCTTGCGCGCTGGCGGCGCATGAACCGAACCAAGCGGCGTACGATTGATACGGCGCCGGCACCGTCGCGCAATGACCAATACCTGTTTTACCAGACGCTGGCCGGGGCCTGGCCACTCGATCTGCGCACCGATGCCGAGCTCGAGGTGTTTCGCGAGCGCATCGAAGCCTTCCTGCTGAAAGCTATCCGGGAAGCCAAGATGCACAGTTCATGGCTGAATCCGAACCCGGCCTATGAGGAGGCGGCCGTGCACTTCGTGCGCGCAGTTCTGTCCTCGCTGCAGGACAATCCGTTTCTCAGCGACTTGCGTACCTTCATCAAGCCGATTACCCGCTACGGGCTACTCAATAGCCTCGCCCAGACATTGCTCAAACTGACCTCGCCGGGTGTGCCGGATATCTACCAGGGCAACGAGCTCTGGGATTTCAGCCTGGTGGACCCCGATAATCGCCGAAGCGTGGACTACGCATACCGCGAGCGGCTGCTCGGCGAGGTGCGCACCATAACAATCGGCGCAGCCGATACCCTCGAGCGGCTAGCGAGCCTGTTGGAAAATCTCGAAGACGGCCGCTTGAAGCTCTACCTCACCCGGCAAACTTTGCTATTGCGGCAGCGCCATCGGGCGCTGTTTCAGCACGGCGATTATCAGGCGCTCGACACGCAAGGACAGCGGGCCGCGCATATTTGTGCCTTCGCACGAGGGCATGCTGAGGAAGTGGCCGTGGTCGCCACCGGCCGCTGGTTCGCCCGCCTTGCGGCCGCAAGCGAGGGACTTGCAAGCGGCGAATCGCCTTGGGCAGATACCTGGGTCGAAGCCCCGACTGGCGGGCGCTATCTCAATGCGCTGACCGGCGAGTACATCGCTGCCGATGAAGCAGAGAGCGGTGCTTGCTTCGCCGCGACCGAGCTTTTCCGGTGCCTACCGGTGGCCTTGCTATTACGACAGGAGGGTTGAGACGGCCGCACGCCCCCGGCATTAAACAGGTATAGTTACCGGCACACACGGCCTTGGGGCAAGCCGGCTAGATGCTGAGCACGCATGACAAATACCACAGAACTGGGCAAAACGGATGAAAAGCGCCAAGCAGCCTACCGACTGCTGTTCAGAACCCGTATTGCCCAGAAGACCGTGGAGAAAAGACGGCGCGCGACCAAAGCGCCTGAGGTGTAGTCGGGCGCGCTACGATGGCCAGGAGGCTGGCCTAATGGGTGCCCCTAACCTACCTGACCTATCCTCATCGCTATTCGGCTTTGAGCGGATTGCGCCAGCGCAAGCCCGGAAAGCGAGCGAAGTCGCCGTCGTTGGAGCAGAGCACGCACTGGTGCTCGATCGCGAGAGCGGCTAGGTGCGTATCAGTCGTGAGCTTACCTGCCGTGCCGAGCGCAGCGAACAAGCCATCGAGTAGTTCCAGGTGCCGCGGTCCCGGCTCCAAGGCGCTCACATTGGACCGGCTATGCCAGGAGCGAACGTATTCGACTGCACGACTCGGCTCCACCGGCATCACGAGCACCGCGCGATGCGTCATTAGGCGAATGAATCCGAGAGCGCTCGCCCAAGGTAGTCCCACTGGCTCCTCCGAGCTCAGTAGACCCTCCCACCACGCTTTAGCGTCGGAGTGGTGCGGCGCGTCAGTGTTGTAGGCGTAAATTAGAAGATTGACGTCCGGAACGATCATTCCGCCGAGCGAGCCTCACCGGAAAAATCTTCGACTTCGAGCTGGTCGAGGAGTTGGTTGAGCTTATCCGGATCGATGCCAGGGCGAAACCCGCCGGAGTGAGGTTTGACCACGAAGGGTTCCGACCGCCCGGCCTTTGCTTGTGACGTCAACCCCTTGCGGAGGACGTCGTTAAGCGTCTCCTTGAACGACGCACGCCGCCGATGCGCCAGCTCTTTGAGCTTGGCCGCGACGTCTGGCTCAAGTGTGACTGTGGTTCGCATACTACGCATCATGATGCTCGATCCTGTTGCTGTCAAGATGCGTGTTAGGAGCAGATAAACTGTCCGGAGTTGTAGCACACAATCTGTCCGGTTCTCATTGTCCCTCTTGCTGGAGGGAGCGCGATGAGAGCGACAGAGCTGCTACAGTTGAATAACGAACTAACGGGTCAGGTATTGTATTTGCATTTCTAGATCATTTCTAAGATCTGGATTGTCTGCCAACTCCCGCCGCAGCTTCCCAATTTGGTGGCTCACCCCGCTCTCGCTACGCACCCCAAATGCCTTTGCAATGACTTGCAGGGATAGGCCACCCACTTCCTGGCATAAGTACATCGCCACGACTCGCGGCTGATTCCGCTTCCCGCGGCCGCCCTCAGTCAGCTCCGCCTGCCGCAGGCCGTGGTGTGCGGCAACTACGCTTAAAATGTTCTTCAACTCCGGCGGTCTGTACACCTGCCGCCGTAGCCGCTCTGGGCTGGCGTTCTCCCAACCCCCCGAGGCAAGCATCCGCGCCTTGAAGGCGTCGCTCCCATACACCGGAGATAAGCGGCCTCGCCGATAGAACGCTTGCGTCTCCTCATCAACGCCCGCCTCTACGTATCGCCGGTAACCGCTATATCGCTCGCGGCTGTTCAACAACCGGTAGGTAAACTCCTGATACAGCCACTCCGGCGCCGTAGCCTGGCCCAAGTAAGCCGGGTAGCTCGACCAAGGGTACGCCGCCAGCTCATTCACCAGCGCTCGCCGCGCCTCAATCGGGTTTCGATGTACGTAGCGTGTCAATTGCAGAAGGTAGGCGTCCGCCTCCACCAAAATCGCCTTGAATCGGCCCCGGAACAACGGCCCGTCGGTCCTGCGCAGCCGATTGTGGCGCTGCGTATAGACCCCGTTGACATGACGCATGCACCGGCTGAGATTGCCTCGCGGGGTGCGCACCAACAGGTGGTAATGATTCCCCATCAGGCAGTAGGCGTGGACCTCCAGGCCGAAGCGTCGATGGGCTTCTTCCAGCGTATCCAGGAAGGTTTGGTAGTAGGCGGGCCTATGAAAGATTGGCGCCCGCCCGCGGCCGCGATTCATGACATGGTAGAAGCCATCTTCCAACTCTATGCGTAGCGGGCGAGGCATACAGAAAAAGCTAGCAGCATAGTTTTATAAATACAACGCCTGACCCGTTTTGAGCCGCAAGCTTACTTGCGGATTGCTGCTGCGCGAGAAACTGACTACACTGATTCAGTGTAGCACGAGATAACTGCAATGAATTTAACCATCAGTGTCAGTGACGATATCGTCAAGGCAGCCCGTATGCGTGCGTTGGAGCAGGGCACATCGGTAAACGAAGTGCTTCGCCAGTTTTTGACCCGTTACGCCGACGTCGGCCAACAGCGCAGCGGCGCGCTGCACGATTTATTCCAGGATGTCGATGCCAGTCTGGCCGACCGGGAGCGCTTAGGTGGGCGCAACTGGCGGCGCGAGGACGCATACGATGACGCGCGTTTTCGTTGATACCAACGTGCTGGTCTATTCGGTAGACCCCAGCGAGCCCAGCAAGCGTGACGCCTCGCGGAGAATACTCCTAGAGTTGGCACGCACCGGTGAAATAGTTACCAGCACGCAGGTGCTCAAGGAGTTCTACAATATAGCCCTGCGCAAAATAGGCCTTGCGAGCAACGTGGCGGAACGCTGCGTGCGCGAATTCGCCCGCAACGAGGTCATAGAAGTCTCGGTGGAGATAATACTCGCTGGCATTGCCCTGCACCGAGCATACTCACTGTCTTTTTGGGATGCACTGATCATTCAGACAGCCGTCACGGGCGATTGCGACCGGTTGCTTAGCGAAGATATGCAACATGACAGCCGGTATGAAGGGCTCCTTGTATGGAACCCTTTTTAGGCATTTAAGCGTGATGCTCGCGCGTTGATTACGGTGGAAAACTCACCACAACCCACTCTGTCTCTTATTACTCGGTAGCCGCCGTAGTGAGAGCGGTCCGCTAATTTGATCGACTGATTTTCACGATTGACGATGGGCCACCGGTGCCGATGACCGCGGCGGCAGCGCCGCGCGTACGGTAACCATCCCACCCTGTCTCGACCACTGCAAATCGAATTCTGCGGTGCGCTGTACCACCTGATGGCGCGCGGCAATACGACAACACCTAATCGCTCAAAAACCCATGGCGACGAGCCCAAACCTTCCAATCGAACTCCTGCGTCTCAGTTACAATCAGATGTTCCTCCACGCCATGGTTTTCCGAGAACAAGACCAGATTTTCGGCGTTCCAGCGAGCCGAGGGCACGAGTAGGCCGTCGCATCCCAAAAACGCAACAGCCGCTCCAATCTCCTGAGTGCGTCGGTAATTTACACTGTGGTAATCATTCGTTGACACGCCGAAGTCGGGAGGCTCCGCCTCGATGAGCCGCAGAGTGTCCGAGACCTACCGGAGTGCCTTCAACGAGGAGTTCAGGGTCGAGGCGCAGGAATCCGGTTCGGCCTTCGTCCCTTTGATGGGCGTGGCGCTCGATGAGGTGCTCTGCGAGCAGTTCGAGCGCACCGTCGGCGCCGACAACTGTGTGGCCTTCGAGAGCCGCAAGCTCCAGATCCCGGCCAGCGGCCACCGCATGCACTACGTAAAGGTTAAGGTCCGGGTGCACCGCTACGGCGACGGCTCGCTAGCGGTCTTCCATGGCCCCCGGAAGTTGGCCGAATACGAGGCTGAGCCAGGGCGTGATCAACCCAAAATCCAGGCCGCGGCGTAGGCCCGCCCGCAGCGCGGCGCCGTGGTCCCGGCCCCTTCGGGCCACGCCCTCCAGGGCCGGGACCACGGACAGCAAAGGCGGACAATCCATTTGCTACAAAACCGGACAAATCTATTTGTTGCTAACAGAGGGCAGGCTGATGACATTTCTCTCCGCCATTTCCGCTCAGCGCGATCTAATCAACGGCAACCGACCACATTGTGGGGCACGTAAAAGTCTTCCAGGCGCTCGATCTCGGCCTCATCGAGCGTGATCTCGAGCGCCGCTACCGCTTCCTCCAAATGCTTGAGCTTGCTCGCACCGATGATCGGTGCCGTCACGACCGGCTTCGAGAGCAGCCAAGCGAGCGCAATTTGCGCCGAACTGAGGCCACGCTCGGCGGCGACCGCATGGGTCGCACTTATAACCGGGTAATCCATCTGTTGCCCCAGACTCCACAGCTTGATCTTGGTGTCCGCGCGTGCGCGCAGCGTCCGACCCTCGCTGGCGGGTGGACGGGTGCCGGCGAGCACCCCGCGGGCAAGCGGGCTCCAAGGAATCACGCCGATACCCTGGTCCACGCACAGCGGCAACATCTCCCGTTCTTCCTCGCGATAGATCAGGTTATACATCGGTTGCATGCTCGCGAAGCGGGTCCAGCCGTGGCGATCGGCGATATGCTGCGCCTTGGCGAATTGCCAGGCGAACATGCTGGAGGCGCCGATATACCGGGCCTTGCCGGTCTTCACGATGTCGTGCAAGGCCTCCATGGTCTCCTCGATGGGGGTGTCGTAGTCCCAACGGTGAATCTGATAGAGATCCACATAGTCCGTGCGCAGGCGGGCGAGCGAGGCATCGATGGCATGCATAATGTGCTTGCGCGAGAGCCCGCGCTGGTTGGGGCCCGCGCCCATCGGCATGAAGACTTTGGTGGCGATGACGACCTCTTCGCGACTTGCGAAGTCGTGCAGAGCATGTCCCAATATCTCTTCGGAGCGGCCATCGGAGTACATATCGGCGGTGTCGAAAAAATTGATGCCCAGCTCCAGAGCCCGGCAGATGAAGGGGCGGCTGTGCTCCTCATCGAGGATCCACTCGCCCCACGTCGGCGAGCCATAGGTCATAGTCCCTAAGCAAAGGCGCGACACCTTGAGACCGGTACGGCCGAGACGGCAATATTCCATGACAAGCCTCCGAGAAAAACGGGTACGCAGCGCGGCTTTCACCTTACGCCGCCACCCACCGCGAACCAAGACGGGTACAATGCTTTGCACGGCAATGACGCTATCGGCCACTGCGCTGGCCCATTGGCCAAGGCAAGCTCCAGCTTCGCACTGCAACGCTGATACAACGAATCGAACGAACTCCGGGCGCAACGCCGCCTGAGCTAAAGAGCATCACCATGAATTCAAGCAACGATGCCGATCGCCCGATCCTCGCTGACCTCGTGGATCTCAGCGTGCAAGTGGACCGGGACGCGGGGTTGACTCCTTCGGAGCTGCGCCGCCGTGATCGCCCGATCGGCCAGAAGCTCGCGCATCTCACCGGCAAGCCACAAGGCCAGCTTCGGCAGTGGTTGCGCGAGATCAGCCAGAACAGACCGAGCCAAGCCGGTGCGACCGCCGTCAAAACGCTGCACCGAATGGCCCTGATTCTCTCCGCAGTAGGGCTTATCATCGGCTGGGGCGCCGCACTGGCCATCTTTGCATACGATGGCACCCGGCCGGTCAATGTCGTGAATGTCCTCGCCGCATTCGTCGGGGTTCAGCTGCTTCTTTTGCTTTTGACCGCCATCGTGGCCTTACCGAGAAACCTACTGCAGCGGCTGCCGGGCGCCCGGCCGGTCCAAGATCTCCTCGGGTGGCTCAGTCCCGGACGGCTCGTGCCCGTTGCAGCGCGTTATTTACCTGCGGAGCATCGCCTTGCGCTGGAGGCCGCGCTGGGACGCCACAAAGCGAGTCATATGGCCTATGGCCAGGTTCAGAAATGGCTGATCCTGCGGTTTTCACAAATCCTCGCCATCGCATTCAATATCGGCGCCTTGGCCGGCTGTCTCTATTTGGTCACCGTCTCCGACCTGGCTTTCGGTTGGAGCACCACCTTGACCGTGGATTCCCAAAGCTTTCATTCGCTGATCACTCAGCTGGCCTGGCCTTGGCGGAGCTGGCTGCCCGGTGCGGTTCCCTCCATAGAGGTCATCGATGCCACCCGCTATTTCCGCTTCGACCACGGCATCCTACCCAACGCCCCGGACGGTTCCACCGATGTCGCCGCCCTTGGTCAATGGTGGCCGTTTTTGCTCATGGCGATTGCCTGCTACGGCCTCCTGCCCAGACTGGGCCTTTTCGTGCTGTCCCAGTGGCGGCTGGATGCGGCGTTGAAAACGGCGCTGGTCCATGCACCGGGCGCCCTGCAAATTCTCGATCGGATGAATCGCGCGCTTGTCGAAACCGCGGCTACGGAGCCCGAAGTGCGCATGAAATCCGGTGCAATACAAGAAGTGCCGTTCCCCGCCCACGGCTTGGATAGAAACAGAACGAATGCCTACCTTATCAACTGGGCCGGAATCAATGCGGAGGAAGAGCAATTCGATAACCTCTTTAGGCGGACGATGGGGGTTGCAGTTGAGCGGATGCTCTATGCGGGCCGGATGGACTCGATCGACGAGGATGAGCGGACGATCGATGAAGTGTCGAGCGCCGCGCACAATCCGCCGATTCTCGTGGCGGTGAAATCATGGGAACCGCCGCTGCTGGATTTTATGGATTTCTTGGATGCCTTACGCACGGCCGTGGGATCCGAGCGATTGATAACCGTTACCCCGATCATGCTCGATCAGAAGCGTGAATTCATTCCGGCGGATCCCGACGACTTGGACGTTTGGAAAAAACGCCTGCAAAGCCGCGGTGATTCACGCATCGACTTCCAGCCATTATCTGCGGAGGCCGCCTGATGTCCGCCCCTGTTTTTGCTGTCGTGGGCCACCCGAACAAAGGCAAATCCAGCATTGTCGCTACGCTGGCCCAGGATAATTCGGTACAGATCTCGCCCATTCCGGGCACCACGGTCAAATGCCGGCACTTTCCCATGAAAGTCGACGGGGAGGTGCAATACATCCTGGTGGATACCCCCGGTTTTCAACGGGCGAGACAGGTTTTGGCCTGGATGAAAGCGCGCGCCTCGACCGCAGCCGAGCGGGTGAACGTCGTGCGGCAGTTCGTCGAGGAACACGAGAAATCCGGCCGCTTCCCGGATGAATGCGAGCTGCTCAAACCCTTGCTCGACGGCGCCGGCATCCTCTATGTGATCGATGGCTCCCGTCCCTACGGGGAAGAATACGAAGCGGAAATGGAGATTCTGCGCTGGACCGGCCAGCCGAGCATTGCGTTGATCAACATGATCCGCAAGGACAGCTACATCGATGAGTGGACCGCCGCACTCGAGCAGTACTTCAAAATCGTACGCGTGTTCAACGCCGTGACCGCCGAGTTTCAAAAGCGTCTGGAACTACTCAAAGCCTTCGGCCAACTGCGGGAGGAATGGCAAGCGCCACTGGCCCGTGCCGTGGCGACACTCGAAGAAGATCGCCGCGCCCGCCAAAGGCGTGGCGCGCTGGCCATTGCCGAGATGCTTGCCGAGATGATCACCTTGACCGTCACAAAGCGCATCGCCTCCGATGAGGATCCCTCTAATAAAGAAACGAGCCTCGCCCAGGAATACCGGACCAAGCTGCGTAAACGGGAGCAAAAAGGCCGGCGCCAGATCGAGAAAATCTATGACTATGAGGATCTGCAGCGCGAGGAAGCGGAGATCGAAGTCATCGAGCAGGACCTTTTCTCGCTCGAGAGTTGGAACATGTGGGGGCTCAAGAAAAACCAGTTAATCGCCACCGGCGCGCTCAGCGGCGCGGCCCTCGGCTCCGGCTTCGATCTCGCGGTGGGCGGCGCCTCGCTGCTGCTCGGCGCGGCGATCGGCTCGGTCGTCGGCGGCACTTCGGCCTGGTTCTCCTACAAGCGCATCGGCGAGGTGAAGATTCTGGGCCTCCCACTCGGCGGCCAGGAACTGCGCGTAGGCCCGGCGCGCAACCTCAATTTCCCCTACGTCGTCCTCGGACGGGCGCTTTATCACCACGCCGCGGTCATGCACCGAACCCACGCCCAGCGCGACGTACTCTGCCTCGATACCACCGCGGAAGACGCCAGCGCCCGCTCCATCGCCGACTCTCAGCGCAAGCGACTCGAACGCGTGTTCACCCGGCTTAGAAACTCCGACAACGGCAACTACGAACCGGTTCTGGTGGAGCGCCTAGCCGAGATCATCGACGAGATAACGATTAAATTCACCCAGACCATGCCGACCGTATCGACCGCGGGACAACCGCGTAGATCGGCCACTGCGGACTCGCCGAGCAACAAATCCGCGACAGCGGACGATCAGCGCTCACCGCGCCGTGCGGCGGGGTCGCGGCAGTCGGTGGATTGAGGCGTGTGAACGAGCGTGTCTCAAATCACCGCTCAGCGGTTGCCCAAACTAGGCATATACCTTGGAGGGCAGCAGGGAACACCTTGTTTACGCCACGCTACTGCCACCGGATCGCTTGATGTGAATTATGGCAAAATAAGATGTGACCCCATCCATGTGTTCTTATTGCCATCGTTTTCTGCCTTCATAGAGAAGCCCGCACCTGTAACATTATTACTTGAAAGTCCCGCCGTATTAACGGATATGATGCATAGCACATCAGATTGATTTATGGCGTCAGGCACCGATGTTATAGGGAATTTAAATGAATAAACTGATAGACGCACTCGTACAAACGCTTGGCCCATTGTTTTACTTATTACTATTTTTTCCGCTTTCTTCGGAATTTATCACGGTTTCAAGAAGCATGATACTGCCACCGGATTTGTTGCCGTATTTGTGCCGCCGTATGCTTGGTACCTCACAGCAGAAGGGCTGCTGTGGCATGACGATATTAGCAAAATTAACTGGAATGTGCGTATCAAAAACGACACACGGGCAGCTATATACCTGATCGGGGCAGAGCCTAGAATTGATGAGAAAAATATCATTCAGTACCAAGAGGCATTAGAGGGTTTCACGCTTCATATCAAAGATTATCCTGAAGAAAAGAAAAAGCGCATTGAAGATGCTGCCACTATTTTCATCAAGTATTTAATATCTATGATGGAAGATATGGAACAGGCTTTCAATTATATTATCGATCACGGTACAAAATTTGAATTTACGATGAGCGAACGCACGCAAGCCATCGGCAAGGAACTGGCTGGATTTGACGGAACCGAGGGGTTGATAAAGGATTCAAGTCTTAGCTATAAAGCCCTTAGCGAGATGTATGGCGATAAACAGGCCGCCAAATTGAGTAAAGAACAGCGGAGAAAAATGCGGGGTATGATAGCCCTAATGATCGAGAAATCATTAAATGCAAAGATCAGCCGATTTAAGGACATCTTCGGGCGTGCACCGAATTTAAATTAGTGCGAGCTTTCAGGGTCACGTCTTGTTTAAACACATCGAGTGCACTCGTTTATCGGTATGACCCGACTGCTGCGAATTGCGTCAACAGCAAAAAATTATATATGATATCGTCATCTGATATAGAATGAGTTCTACGTCATGCGCACTATAGTCGATCTTCCCGAAAAAGAGCTCCAAGCAATCAAGGCACTCGCGAAGCGGGAACGGATCTCGCAAGCAGAAGCCGTCCGGCGCGCTGTACGTCACTATCTCGATACCCATCCGCCGCAGCCGACCGAAGAAGCTTTCGGCGTGTGGGCCAACCGCTGCGATGGTCTGTCCTACCAGGAGGCGCTTCGCCAGGAGTGGCCACCTTGAAGGCGCTGTTCGATACGAATATTCTCGTCGATTATCTCAACGGAATCGTCCAGGCGCGTGATGAGCTTAAGCTCTACAATTGCCGACTGATCAGTCTGATAACGTGGATGGAAGTCCTGATAGGCTGCCGGTCTGCCGATGAAGAGCTGCCGGTGCGCCGATTCCTTGCATCGTTCGACCTACTACCGATAGACGCTGACATCGCGGAGCGAGCAGTAACACTCCGCCGTCACGCCCGTATACGATTGCCGGATGCAATTATCTGGGCAACCGCCCAACAGCACAGCGCCCTGCTTGTCACTCGCAACACGAAAGACTTTTCCACGGATCTTCCAGGAATCAGGCTGCCCTACCAGCTTTGAAATAAAAGCTGCCTCTGCACGGCCTCAGGTAGCGTGCCGTCATGCGGTCGCTTCTTCTTGTTTAAAGATGCGGCCCGTGAGCACCGTATGGATGGTTGTCGCATCCAGTGTGCGAGTCGGGTCAGAAAGGGACAGCGGGGCCTTTCCAGGTCGCATCGCGTGGCCCGGATCGGGCGAGCGCCGTAACGGCGTCGCCCCAGCCCGTGCAGTAGCCATCGGTGGGCAAGCCGCGCATCATGTTGAGTAGGCGTTTGGCAAAGATATAGGTGTGAAAAAACGCCAGGACCTGCCGGCGGGTGTTTCCTGTGACTGGTCGTTCGCTGCAGATCAGCTTGTCATCGTACAGGCCGCGCTCGGCGAGGCCGACTGCACCACGCGCGGGGGCTTTGATGCGGGTTCCAATGGCCAGCCGCGGCCCGAGGACCACGGCGTCGAGCAGATCGCCCTCGAGGCCTAGGCGGTCGGGTACGGAGCCGTAGTTGAACGGGCAAGGCAGGGGAGAGATGAAGTCGATACTGCCTGTCGATCCGCGCTTGAGAAAGCTCCATCGGGGAATCTCGATAACCACCTCGACGACGAGATGGCAACTCTCGGTCGTCGCCTGTGGTTCGGCGGCATCGTCGACGATCTCGGTATTCACGGCAGCACCATAATCAGAGTCGAGAGATCATTTAGGCCATCACCCTACACATAAGTCGAAAAAACATAACGAATAGCAAGAGTCATAGGTAGAGTAGAGAACAGGTTACCATTTCCGTAGCGTCAACCTAGCCCAAGTTTAACGTCCCCAAAAATAACTTCCCGATACTCAGAGAGTTAAGATCGGCCGCGGCGGCGAGTGGCACTACATTACGTTCATTTTATAAATCAGCGGGCTCACACGATTGTTTTCTGCACGCCGCCCGGGGCGGGATCGGCCCCGAGGGCCTGATAGATTCGCGCCTGATCGGGCTCGGCGCGGGTGGCCTTGCGCACGTGCAGGGTGCGGCCATCGCCGCGGTTGAACGTGGCGGTGACCCGGCACTGGCCGGCGAGGGTATCGCGTAGCGTGCTCCAACGCTCGCAGATGCCGTGGGCGGCGAGGCGGTGGCGGATGAGCTGGACGAACTGATAGGCGAGCACGGTGATGAACAGGTGCCCCTCGGCGCGCTCTTCCTTGTGATGGAAGATCGGGCGCAGGCCGAGCTCCGATTTCAGGCTTCGGAAGACCGCCTCAAGGTCGGTGAGCATGATGTAGGTGCGCCACATTGTCTTCTCGTCCCAGCCGGTCTCGTTGCTGCGCAGGCAATAGACGCCCGGCTCGGTGACCAGAGAGCCTTTCACGGGCAGGCGCTGCCAGTGGATCGCACGGGCGCGCTCGCCGCTGTCACCGGCGATCACTTCAATGTGGTAGTGCTGGCCGAGGCCGCGGCTTTTCTCCTTGAGCCGCCCGATGCGCTCCCAGAGCTTGTCGATGCGCTTGGTGGTGCCCCGCCGGCTGAGTCCGGTCGCAAGCTTGTCGAGCCCAGCCTCGAAGCGGTCCATCAGGCGTCCGGCGATCGCTTGCTCCTTGCGCACGCGGCCCTCGGAGCGACAATACAGGCGCACCCCCTGGCCATCGGCCAAGGGCACTTTGAGTAGCTCCACGGCCTGCCCGCCGGCGTTGTCGAGGGTGATGGCCTCTTTAAAATCGACCGCGCGGCGGCGCTCGCGGCTGACCACCAGATAGCGGTAGCCCTGCTCGGCCAGCCAGGCGAGGTTGGCCTCGGTGGCCACCCCGCGGTCCATGACCACAAGCGCGCCGGCGGGCGCCGCGAGGCCGGTGAGCATCCCCTGGAGGGTCTGCGCCTCGGCCGCATTGCCAGCGAAGACCCGCGAGCGGCGCACAAAGCCGCAGGCATCGAGCACCAGCGCCAGGGTGAGCAGCGGGCAGTCGCTGCGCCGCTCCTTGGAGTGGCCGTGGCGCGCGGCCGGATTGACCGGTGCCTCGCCCTCGAAGTAAGTGTTGGTCAGATCGTAGAGCGTGATTGTCGGGGCGAGCGCGAACAGATCGCTCACCCGGGCGAACAAATGCCCTTCGAGGGCCGCGCGGTGGCGCAGCAGGATATCGGAGGTACGGTAGAGCTGCATCGGGCTCATCGCCTCGAAGTCCACCTCCAGCAGCTCGCCGAGGCCGCTGCGCCGGGCGAGCCACTGATACGTCGCCCGCTCCGAGCCCGGGGCGGCCATGCGGGCAACGATCAGCCCCAGCGCCGCCGCACGTTGCGGGCCGGTCAGCCCCAGCGCTTGGAGCTGCTCCTCCAAGCCCGCCTGGCGCAGCGCCCACAGGGCGAGCTGCTCGACGCCCACCGAGCGCGGGCGCACCAGTGAGAGCGAGTCCACGTCCACCGACTGCACGTCACCCCCACCGCCGGGTACACCGCCAGCATCGGCCGGTGCCGGCGTACCGCCCTGCTCGGCGAGCAGCCGCGCCGCAATACGCTCGGCCTGGCGCTCGACGGCGAGCGGGAGGCCCTTCCCCTCCTCGTCGAACAGCGCCGCCTGGCCGCTGAGCCGTTGCTCGATGCGCGCACACAACGCCGACCAGTGTGCCTGCGCCACTGGGAAGTGCCGCCCCAGGTTCAACAGGGTGCGCTGGCGGACCTTACCGGCGCGCCGCTCGGAGCGCACCAGACGATACGTGACATACGACTCGCCGGTGGCCGTGCTGCGGGTCTGGGTGCGGCGGATGAACATGCCCGCGAGGCTAGCGTGGGCGGGCGCTCCGCACAAGGGATAACAACAAATATTATGGCACTACATCCAGCGCGCCACCCTCGCCACTATACGAATCAATAACTTCTCTTCGCATACACGCCCAAATCAGCCCGAAATCAGGCAGAGAGCGTTAAAGATGGGCTAGCTATTGCCGCCCCTTCCGTCTGGCGGTGCCTCAATAACCGATGCGTGGCCATGTTGGCCTGCCCCCCCTCACCAAACCATGCATACGGTTCTCTCGTACACGGCTTTCCGATGCCCTTCACACCATACAGAGGTTGCAGCGACGGTAGGATTTTGTGTGGATGCACTTCAATAACGAGCGCGAGCCAGGCTGGCTCTTCGTCGACCAACAGAAAGTCGAGGGGTACGGTACCGGATATATCCGCATTGGCGCTGAGCCCCGTGAAGTCATCGGCCGCTGTCGCGATGACGTAGCCTGCCCGTTCCTTATCCCACCGCAAGCTGGAGAGGCGCCGGTGAGACTACACGGAGCGCAAGGCGCACCCCTTCCAGGTTGCGCCGGAAATACTGACAAGGACATTCAAGGAACTGCGAGATAAGGCCAAGATTGGGGCGGACCTCGCCGCCGATCAGAGGCCAACCTTTCACGAGATTCGGACGCTTGGTGGCGGCCTCTATCGCGAGGCCGGATGGCCTGAGGAGAGGCGATCCAACGCCTCATGGGACACAGCCCACCCAAGATGGCGCGGAAGTGAGGTACGTGGATGCGGAGACCGGTCTGGTGGTGAAATCCGGCTGAATTTTACTCCAGTTTTACCGCCACCTTCCCATCACGAAATAAAGCCGCTCAGCCACTTACGCAAATCACTGACCGGCCTCCAGTTTTGGTCGGGGTGAGAGGATTCGAACCTCCGACCACCTGCACCCCATGCAGGTGCGCTACCAGACTGCGCTACACCCCGGCACATTAGCTGAGCATACACCAGTTCGCGCCATACCGACAAAGAATCCACTTCATCGCTTAAGCATTACGAGAATGTCTTCCAATTCGAAGCGAACTTGGCGGATAACCTGTTGGCTTTGAATCAGGTCCTCTTTGGCGCCCTCGCCGGAGAGTTTCTGGCGAGCTCCACCGATCGTATACCCTTGCTGGTAGAGCAAGGAGCGGATCTGGCGGATCAGAATAACATCCTGGCGCTGATAGTAACGCCGATTGCCGCGGCGCTTGACCGGCTTGAGCTGCGGAAACTCCTGCTCCCAGTAGCGCAGCACATGCGGCTTGACATAGCACAGATCGCTGACCTCGCCGATGGCGAAATAGCGCTTGGCCGGAATGGCCGGCAGCTCGTCATTGTTTGACGTTTCCAGCATACGTTTCTACCCGCGCTTTCAGCTTTTGACCCGGACGGAATGTCACCACGCGCCGAGCGCAGATGGGAATTTCCTCACCGGTCTTTGGGTTACGCCCTGGACGTTCGTTTTTGTCCCTGAGATCAAAGTTACCAAAACCCGACAGCTTGACGGGAGTTCCTTGCTCAAGGGCGCAGCGTATTTCCTCGAAAAAGCTCTCAACCAACTCCTTCGCTTCGCGCTTATTAAGGCCGAGCTCGTCGAACAGACGCTCAGCCATCTCGGCTTTGGTCAATGCCATATGGCCTGCTACTCCCTCAGTTCTGCTTTGAGCTGGTGCCTCAGCTGGCCGACCACACAACTGATGAATTCCTCCACCTCTCTATCCGTTAGGGTGCGCGAAGAATCCTGTAAAATCAAGCCTATGGCCAAACTCTTTCGGCCTACCGACACCCCTTGGCCGCGGTACAGGTCAAAAACCACGATCTCGCGTAGATTCTCCCCTGCAGCGGCACGGATACAATCCTGCACCTGTTGCACCGCAACAGCCTCATCGACGACGATCGCCAGATCCCGACGAATCGAAGGATAACGCGATAGATCCTGAAAGGCAGGCAATACGGCAGCCTCGATCTCCGCCAGCGCCAACTCGAAGACAAACCCTGGCGCACTGAGCTCGAGCGTGCGCTGAACGCGCGGATGCAGCGCCCCGACCCAGCCAACGCCGCGGTCTCCGCGGTAGATACGCGCACTTTGACCCGGATGCAACGCCGAATGCGGTTCAGGAGCGAAGCGAAAGGCCTTGGACTCGCCCGTCAAAGCCAACAACGCCTCCACATCCCCTTTGATATCGAAAAAATCCAGGCTGCGGCGCGGCATGCCCCACTGCTCCGGCCAAGCGGAGCCGCAAGCGATACCCGCGAGGGCCGGCTCCTGCCTGAGCGCCTCGAGGCCGCCGCTGAAACACAATCCAGTCTCGAACAAACGAACCCGCTCATGTTGGCGTTTTTGATTGTGCAGCAGAGCGCGGATCAAGCCGGGCCAGAGGCTCGTGCGCATGACCGCGAGGTCGGCCGAGATCGGATTGGCCAGTGCTATCGGTGCCGCTGCAGGATCCAACGCCTGCTCAAGCTCGCGTGCCACGAAACTGTAGGTGATCGCCTCCTGATAACCCCGATCGATCAATAACTGCCGCAAACGCCGTATGGGGAGCACTCGCTCCGGACGCGCGATCATCGCGAGCTGAGCCGGCGCTCGCCGTGCCGGCAACTCATCGTAGCCCCAGACACGGGCGATTTCCTCGATCAGGTCCACCTCTCGAGCGATATCGAAGCGGTAACCCGGCACGCGAATCGACCAAGCATCCGCACTCGATTCCGTAACGCTCATCCCCAACCGTTCGAGGATCTCGTGCATCTCAGCGTGAGGGATTTCGCTGCCGAGCAGCTGCGCGACCCGTGCGGGGCGCAGCGTAAGCTCCATGACGGGGGGAAGACAGGCCGCATCAGAGGCTTCACGGACCGGCCCGGGCCGCCCCCCCGCAATCTCGATCAACAACCGTGTGGCCCGCTCCATGGCGATGCGCGGCAGGTTGGGATCGACACCGCGCTCGAAGCGATGCGCGGAGTCGGTGTGCAGGCCATAACGACGGGCCCGCCCGGCGATGGTCTGTGGCGCAAAAAACGCCGCCTCGAGAAAAAGATCGCGCGTTTGCTCAGTAACCGCCGTCGGCGCACCGCCCATGATACCCGCCAGCGCCACCGGCCGGTGCGTATCGGCGATCACCAACGTCTGCTCGTCGAGTTCCACGCTCGCGCCGTTGAGAAGCGCCAACTCCTCACCCGCAGCGGCACGACGCACCCGAATATCACCCTCCAGCGTAGACAAATCGAAGGCGTGGAGCGGCTGGCCGAGCTCGAGCATCACGTAGTTGGTGACATCTACCGCGGCCGACAACGGTCGGATGCCGGCCCGACGCAAGCGCTCACGGAGCCACAGCGGTATCGGCGCGCGGGCGTCTACCCCACGTACAATTCGCCCGAGGTAGCGTGGACAATCCGCCGGAGCATCCAGATGAACCAGTCGCTCATCGTCGATTACCGCCGCTACGGATTCGAACGACGGTTCCGTCACGGGCTTGCGCAGCAGCACGCCGACCTCGCGCGCCACGCCGGCCATACTCAGGCAATCCCCGCGGTTGGGCGTGAGATCCACTTCGATGAGATGCTCATCGAGGCTCAAATATTGGCGCAAATCCATGCCGCTCGGAGCATCCTGGGGGAGCTCCAGCAGTCCGGCGGCTTCGTCCGCGAGGCCGAGTTCCTTGGCCGAGCAGAGCATACCCTCGGATTGCTCACCGCGCAGCCGTGTCTGGCGAATGCGCAGCCCATCCGGCAATTGCGCACCCACCTGTGCCAGGGGTGCCTTCAAACCCGTGCGGGCATTGGGTGCGCCGCATACGATCGAAACCAATTCCGAATCGCCGGCGCGCACCTCGCAGAGCTTGAGCCGGTCCGCGTTCGGATGGGGAACACACTGCACGATCTCACCGACAATGACCCCGGAGAAAGCCGGAGCGGCCGCCTGTACGCTGCTGACCTCCAAGCCCGCCATGGTCAAACGACGGCTTAGCTCCGCGGCGGGCACCTCGAACGCCACCCACTCACGTAACCATTGTTCACTGATCCGCATGGAATTCCCCCGAGCTGAATGGGCGAACGCCCGTCCACCACCTAACGGAACTGCCGCAGAAAGCGCAAATCATTCTCGAAAAAAATCCGTAGGTCGTTGACTCCATAGCGCAGCATCGCAAGCCGCTCTACGCCTATACCGAAGGCGTAACCAGTGTAATGCTCGGCGTCGATGCCCACGCACTCGAACACGGCCGGATGGACCATCCCGCAGCCCAACATCTCCAGCCAGCCACTCGAGCTGCACACTCGGCAACCACTCCCGCGACAGAACATACACTGCACGTCCATCTCGGCAGAAGGCTCGGTGAACGGGAAATACGAGGGACGGAAGCGCACGGCGAGATCTTGTTCGAAGAAGCATTTGACGAACTCGTCCAACACCGCTTTTAGCTCGCCAAATGTTACACCATGGTCCACCAGCAGCCCCTCTACCTGGTGGAACATCGGCGTATGGGTCAGATCCGAATCGCAGCGATAGACGCGTCCGGGGGCGATCACACGAACCGGCGCACCCTGCGTCTCCATAATCCGCACTTGCACCGGCGAAGTGTGGGTACGCAGCAAGCGGTGCGTGTCGAAATAAAACGTATCGTGCATGGCACGCGCCGGATGGTGCTCGGGAATGTTGAGCGCGCCGAAGTTATGGTAATCGTCTTCGATCTCCGGCCCTTCCGCCACGGTGAAACCGATGCTGGTGAACAAATCCTCGATGCGCTCCAGAGTCCGGGTAATGGGATGTAGGCCGCCGATCGTCTCGCCCCGGCCGGGTTGCGTGACGTCCACTCGATCGGCTTCCAAACTCTGTGCCAGCTCGACCTCTTGCAATACCTCACAGCGTTCTGCCAACGCCCGCTCCAAGGACTGCTTGACCCGATTGATCGCCTGACCCGCCGCCCGACGCTGCTGCGGTGGCAGCGCGCCCAAGGCCTTCAGCCGAGCGGTCACCACACCCTTCTTGCCGAGATACGCCACCCGTACGCGGTCGAGTTCAGGCAATGAACCGGCCGTCGCCACGGTCCCGATCGCCTCTTGAAGCAGATTGTCGAGTTCCTCAACTTGGGTGGTCATAGCCATCTCGCGGTGACGATAAAAAAAGGGAAAGGCGCCCGCGCTGCTCTTTCCCTTCCGGCCCTCCCAGTGCGCCGCAAACGCGGCGCCGGCAGCCGTATCAGCCGAGACCGGCTTTGGCCCGATCCGCCAGTCCGGCAAACCCGGCCATATCATGCACGGCAAGGTCAGCAAGCACCTTGCGGTCGATCTCGATACCAGCCTTGTGCAGCCCGTCGATCAGCCGGCTGTAAGAAAGGCCGTGCAGACGGGCGGCGGCATTGATGCGCTGAATCCACAACGAGCGAAACTCACGCTTGCGTTGCCGACGATCGCGGTAAGCATACTGACCAGCCCGGATGACCGCCTGCTTCGCCGCACGGAAGGTCTTACGGCGAGCCCCATAATACCCTTTGGCCTTGCCTAAGATCTTCTTGTGTCGGCTATGCGCGATAACCCCGCGTTTGACTCTCGCCATGTTGTTCTCCCGGCATCCGGTTACAGATACGGCAGTAAACGCCGTACCATAGCGCTATCTGCTGGTGCGACCAGCGCCGTGGCGCGCAGACCCCGCTTACGCTTGGGATCTTTCTTGGTCAGAAGATGATTGTGGTACGCATGCGCCCGTTTGTAGCGTCCGCTGGCTGTCTTGCGGAATCGCTTCGCCGCACCCCGATTGGTCTTGATCTTCGGCATCCCAAAACTCTCCGCCTGCGCGATAATAAAAATCGCACTGAACAAAATCCCACCCCCCAGGCCGAGTCGCGGCCTAGCTTGTGCTAAAACCGGGGTGAGCTAACGTGCGCTCCGCTTCGGGGACAGCATCATGACCATCAAGCGGCCCTCCATCCTTGGGCGCTGCTCGATCGCACCGAGCTCCATGAGGTCCGACTCCACTCGCTCGAGCAACTCCAGACCGAGCTCCTGATGCGCCATCTCTCGACCGCGGAAGCGAAGCGTGACCTTGACCTTGTCGCCGTCTTCCAAAAACCGCTTGAGGTTGCGCAGTTTGACTTGGTAGTCACCTTCATCCGTTCCAGGACGAAATTTGACTTCCTTGATCTGAACCTGCTTCTGCTTCTTGCGCGCCGCCTGCTGTTTTTTGGATTGCTCGAACTTCCACTTGCCGTAGTTCATGACCCGGCACACCGGCGGATCGGCATTCCCGTCGAGCTCCACCAGATCCAAGCCAGCCTCCTCGGCGGAATTGAGCGCATCCTCAATGTCGATGATCCCGACCTGCTCGCCCTCCTCGTTGATCAGGCGAACATTCGGAACCCGAATTTCGCGGTTTACCCGCCTGTTGTCTGTGGTGCCACCACGGCGCACCGCCGGTTTCCTTCTCGCAGCGATCCTTTAATCCTCCGCAACGATACGACCGAGCTGTGCCACCTCACCACTCAGCCGTTCAATGAAGGCTTTCAGCGGCATGGACCCGAGGTCTTCACCTTCGCGAGTCCGCACGGCCACGGTCATGGATTCACGTTCTCTTTCCCCTACGATTAATAGATAGGGAACCTTTTGCAGGGTATGCTCGCGGATTTTAAAGCCGATCTTCTCGTTTCTCAAGTCCCCATAGGCGCGAAAGCCGTGTTCTGCAAGGCGTTTTTCAATGCCGCTGGCGTAGGCGCCTTGGCGATCCGTGATATTGAGCACCACGGCCTGAATCGGAGCTAGCCACACCGGCCACGCGCCGCCATAGTGCTCGATCAAAACCCCGATAAAACGCTCGAACGAGCCGAATATGGCCCGATGCAGCATGACCGGAACCAACCGCGCACCGTCCTCGGCGACGTATTGCGCACCTAACCGCTGCGGCATCGAGAAATCCACCTGCATTGTGCCGCATTGCCAAACCCGACCCAGGCTGTCCTTCATCGACAGCTCGATCTTGGGCCCGTAGAAAGCCCCCTCTCCGGGCTTGACCTCCCAATCCAAACGCCTCGCCCGGAGCGCTTGATCGAGAGCCTGCTCGGCCTTGTCCCAGAGCGCATCGGCGCCGACTCGCTGCTCCGGGCGGGTCGACAGAGCCACGATAACCTCATCAAAGCCGAAATCGCGATAAACCGCCTCGGCCAGATCCAAGAACCCCGCCACTTCGCTCTGGATCTGCTCCTCGGTACAGAAGATGTGCGCATCATCCTGCACGAAGTTACGCACCCGCATCAGGCCATGCAGCGTCCCCGACGCCTCATTGCGGTGACAGTTGCCGAACTCGGCCAAGCGCAAAGGCAGATCCCGATAGCTCTTCAGCCCCTGATTGAAGATCTGCACATGGCACGGGCAGTTCATGGGCTTGACCGCGTAGTCTCGCTTCTCGGACTCCGTGGTGAACATATCGGCACGGAATTTCTGCCAGTGCCCCGAACGCTCCCAAAGACTGCGATCAACCAGCTCCGGGGTACGAACCTCACGGTAGCCATGCGCGTCGAGCTTGGCGCGCAGATAGTCCTGCAGCAACAGATAGACTCGCCAGCCGTTCGGGTGCCAAAACACCATTCCAGGGGCTTCTTCCTGCAAATGAAAAAGATCCTGGATTTTGGCGAGCCGACGGTGGTCGCGCCGCTGAGCTTCCTCGAGAGCGTGCAGATAGTGCTGCAGCGCCTTGCGGTCCGGCCAGGCGGTACCGTAGATGCGTTGGAGCATCTCGTTGCGGGCGTCCCCACGCCAGTAAGCGCCGGCAACCTTGGTCAGCTTGAACGCCTTGAGCATACCGGTGCGTGGCACGTGCGGTCCGCGGCACAGATCGATGAAATCACCCTGGCGATAGAGCGAGACCACCTCGGCCGGCGGGATCTCCTCGATGATCCGAGCCTTGTACTCCTCGCCGATGCCGCGGAAAAATGCCATCGCCTCCGAGCGGTCCCAAACTTCCCGCTGCACCTCGATATCCGCGCGGGCGAGTTCCTCCATCCGCACCTCGATCGCCCGTAAATCCTGCTCGGAAAAGGCTCGCTGGTAGGCAAAATCATAGTAAAAGCCGTTTTCGATCACCGGGCCGATGGTAACCTGAGCGTCCGGGTACAGCTGTTTGACCGCCTGCGCAAGCAAATGGGCGGTGGAATGACGAAGAATCTCCAGGCCTTCGGCGTCCCGGCTGGTCACGATCGACACCGCGCCATCCTCTTGGATGAGGTGATCGAGATCCAGCACGCGGCCGTCCAGGCGACCCGCCACGGCGGCTTTGGCCAGCCCGGGGCCGATGTCCTCGGCCACCTGCCGCAGGGTGACCGGGCGGTCGTAGCGACGCTCACTGCCGTCGGGAAGCGTTACGGTAGGCATCTATACTCCGCAGTGGTGGCCTATACGAGGGGCCACTTGTCTCGCTCCGCCGTTGGTTGCCGGTCGGAACGCAAGATCGCATCGCCCACAGCGATGCCTAGGAAGAATGCGGCTGGTAGGCGCGAGTGGACTCGAACCACCGACCCCCACCATGTCAAGGTGGTGCTCTAACCAGCTGAGCTACGCGCCTGAGCTGATCGGATAATATACCGAAGGCCCCGCAATGTGACAAGGCGCATGGGGAACCGCGCGTGAGCCCATCAGCTTTGTGATCCCGCCTTATCCGGCTCGCCCAATGCGTAGTGTTGGATCCGCTTGATCTCATCGCGCAGCTGCGCGGCCTCCTCGAATTCCAAATTACGAGCATGCTTGTGCATACGCTGCTCGAGCGCCTGAATTCGCTTGACCGCTTGGGTGGGGGAGAGCTTTACGTAGGGGCTTGCCACTTCGGCCACCCGCGCAAAGTGCTCCGGCGAGTCCGGCGCGCCCCCGCTCTCCCGCTCCATGATATCCGCCACTGCCTTTTCAATACCACGCGGGGTGATCCCGTGCCGAACATTGAAAGCGAGTTGCTTGGCGCGGCGGCGCTCGGTCTCATCGATCGCCCGACGCATGGAATCGGTCATCGCATCCGCATAGAGAATAGCCGTGCCATGAATGTTACGAGCCGCCCGACCGATGGTCTGAATGAGCGAGCGCTCAGCGCGCAAAAAACCCTCTTTGTCGGCATCCAGAATCGCCACCAGCGAGACCTCCGGGATATCCAAGCCCTCGCGCAGGAGATTGATACCCACGAGGGCATCGAATTTGCCAAGGCGCAGATCGCGGATGATCTCCACGCGCTCGACGGTATCAATATCCGAGTGCAGGTAGCGCACACGCACACCGTGCTCGGCCAGATAGTCGGTCAGATCCTCGGCCATCCGCTTGGTCAACGTGGTCACCAACACCCGCTCACCGATCTCCGCCCGTTCGCGAATCTCCGAGAGCAGCTCGTCCACCTGGCTGGCAGCGGGGCGAACCACGACTGCCGGATCCACCAATCCCGTCGGCCGCACCACCTGCTCCACCACCACCCTAGAGCAACGCGCCTCGTAGGAGCCGGGGGTGGCCGAGACATGGATGCACTGGGGTGCCAAACGTTCGAACTCGTCGAACCGCAACGGCCGGTTGTCGAGCGCCGAGGGCAACCGAAAGCCATACTCGACCAGAGTTTCCTTACGCGAGCGGTCGCCACGGAACATCCCGCCGAGCTGGGGCACGGTCACGTGCGATTCATCCACGAACAGCAGGGAGTCGACCGGCAGATAATCGAGCAGGCACGGCGGCGGTTCGCCGGCTGCCCGCCCCGAGAGATAACGCGAATAGTTCTCGATGCCGCTGCAATAACCGAGTTCCGCCATCATCTCGAGATCAAACCGGGTGCGTTGCTCGAGGCGCTCGGCTTCCAATGGCTTGCCCGCTTGGCGCAGCTCCTCTAGGCGCGCCTTGAGCTCCTGCTTGATCTTGTCGATGGCGTCGAGCAGCGTCTCCCGTGGGGTCACATAGTGGGTTTTAGGATAGATCGTCAGCCGCGGCACGCGCCGCATCACCTCACCTGTGAGCGGATCGAAGTAGGAGAGCGATTCGATCTCGTCATCGAAGAGCTCGATCCGCACGGCCTGCTCCTCTGATTCCGCCGGGAAGATGTCGATGACATCGCCTCGCACCCGATAGGTGCCACGCTGCAGTTCCGCGTCGTTGCGCTTGTATTGCAAGTCGGCCAAGCGGCGCAGAATAAAGCGCTGATCCATGCGATCAGCGCGGACCAAGTGCAGCACCATGCTCAAATAGGCCTGCGGATCCCCGAGACCGTAGATGGCGGAGACCGACGCGACGATGATCGTGTCGCGGCGCTCGATGATGGCTTTGGTGGCGGAGAGTCGCATTTGTTCGATGTGCTCGTTGACCGAGGCATCTTTCGCGATATAAGTATCGGAGGCCGGTACATAGGCTTCGGGCTGATAATAGTCGTAGTAGGAGACGAAGTACTCCACGGCGTTGGTGGGAAAAAACTCTCTGAACTCGCCATAGAGCTGCGCCGCCAATGTCTTATTCGGCGCCAGCACCAAAGCGGGTCGCTGCAGACGCGCGATGACATTCGCCATGGTGAAGGTCTTGCCGGAGCCGGTAACGCCCAGTAGGGTTTGGTGTTGATTGCCAAGGACGAGACTTTGGCAAAGCGCTTCGATGGCGCCTGGCTGATCACCGGCGGGCTGATATCTGGAGCGGAGCTCGAAGCGTCTGGACATAGCACCCTGCCGCGTTAACGCTTAATCCTGTATAAATGGCAAAATCGACGATTCAGGAGGTGGGCCTTGGGCATACGACTGGCAAAACGCGTGCAGCGAGTCAAACCCTCGCCGACGCTGGCGGTAACGGCGCGCGCAGCCGAGCTGCGCGCGGCGGGACACGACATCATTGGGCTCGGCGCCGGCGAGCCCGATTTCGACACACCTGAGCATATCAGAGCAGCGGCAGTGGCGGCGATCGAACGGGGCGAAACCCGCTATACACCAGTGGACGGCACCCCCGAGCTCAAAGAAGCCATCCGCTCCAAGTTCGAGCGCGAAAACGGACTGCACTACGAACTCAATCAAATCATAGCCTCCAGCGGCGCCAAGCAGTGCCTTTACAATCTTATGGCCGCCATTCTCGATCCCGGCGACGAGGTGGTCGTACCAGCTCCATACTGGGTTTCCTACCCAGATATGGTGCTGCTCGCCGAAGGCGTGCCGGAGGTGGTCGAGGCTGGCCAGGACCAGCGTTTCAAGCTGCTGCCCGAGCAGCTCGAGGAGGCCATCACCGACCGGACCCGCTTGGTGCTCCTTAACAGCCCGTCCAACCCTAGTGGGACGGCCTATACCCACGCTGAGCTCGCGGCACTCGGCGCGGTGCTCAAGCGCTACCCGGAAGTATTGATCGCCACAGACGATATCTACGAGCACATCCTTTGGACCACGGAGCCGTTCGCCAACATCGTCATGCTGTGTCCCGAGCTCAACGAGCGGACAGTGATCATAAACGGCGTGTCCAAGACCTACGCCATGACGGGTTGGCGGCTTGGCTACGCGGCCGGCCCGGCGCCCGTGATCGCCGCCATGAAAAAGCTTCAGTCACAGAGCACATCCAATCCCAGCTCCATCTCCCAAGCGGCTGCGGTAGCGGCGCTGAGCGGAGATCAAAGCTGCATCGCCCCTATGCTGCGAGCATTCAAAGAGCGCCACGACTACGTTGTCGAGCGGCTTAATTCCATGATCGGAGTTCATTGTGCGGCCGGTGACGGTACCTTCTATTGCTTCCCTAGCATGCGCGGCGCTATCCGCAATCTGGACGGGGTCAACAACGATATCGAACTCGCCGAATATCTTATCGGTACCGCCGGCGTGGCACTGGTCCCCGGCTCGGCTTTTGGGCTCTCCGGGCATACCCGAATCTCGTATGCCACGAGTATGGAGAACCTGGAGAATGCCATGGGTCGGCTGGAGAAAGTGTTTGGATGCCAATAAACCCCGATGAAAACATATCTCGAACTTGAGTATGTTTGTTGACGCCGGCATTCGGCCCGGTAGAATACGATTTTTGTGAGGGTGACCACTCCCCGGTAGCTCAGTCGGTAGAGCAGGTGACTGTTAATCACCGGGTCGGCGGTTCGAGCCCGTCCCGGGGAGCCATAAACAAGGGCTTAGCTCAAAAGGCTGGGCCCTTTTTTCTTGCCTGTTTAGGGCGTGTGCATAAGATCGAAAGCAACCGCACAAGGCCAGACTGGTCGATGAGCAATAGCACAGCGGCAATGTCGAACCGTGTTGCGGGTGCAACAGCAGATCTAAGGCAGACGATTCGCGGAGACTTGCCAAGCGGCAACACTCGCCCGGCGGGCTTCCTCAAACCAGTCTAATGCTCGGGATTGGGATTAGCCTGACCGCTTGCGAGTGCAGAGAAACCGTGCAGCAATGCTCAAAACTGCTTGCCGTCAGTGTCACCGTGCAGAGCACCTAGGAGTCGAACCCATGCTAAGAACAGCGATCATTGCCCTCGCCACCGCCGCCGTCGGTGCCGGTTGCGCGAATACCGAGAAAACGACCGTGACCATGCGGCTTTTACAAAAAACGGGGGGCGGCGAGAAAATCGGGACCATCAAGGCCGAGGATACTCAGTATGGCACGCTCTTTACACCGGATCTGAGCGACCTACCCCCTGGACTACACGGATTCCATGTGCACCAGAACGCCACTTGCGGCGCGGCACAAAAGAACGGCCAGACGGTGCCCGGATTGGCCGCAGGAGGGCATTACGCGCCGAACGGCGCCGCAAACCACGCTGGCCCGTATGGAAGCGGTCACCTCGGAGATCTCCCGACCTTGTATGTCGACACGCAAGGCAAATCCAATCAGCCCGTATTGGCACCCCGGCTCAAGGTGAGCGATCTGCACGGGCGGTCACTTATGATTCACAGTGGTGGGGACAACTACGCGGACGAGCCGCATAAGCTTGGTGGCGGGGGCTCTCGCCTCGCTTGCGGCGTGGTGGAATAGCTTCGGAGGCCAAGATACACCGGGATTTGGCCGGCAGCCTTCGCGCAGGCTTGTCCTTGCCTGGGATGGCCAATCCAGGCTCCGCGCCAGCGCCGATCGGCTGGCGCGGACCCATTCCCAGCGCTCGAAACTCCCGCTTCCACCCTTTACCGCACGGCTTTACGAGTAATTGTTCTCCACCCCACGCTGCTCGTTGGGCAACCCCTAAAGCGCCCCAAATAGGCTACGCTTCGTGACTCTGCCCCTCTTCCAATGCTCGCAGCGCCTCTTCCAGACGATCGAGTTCGCGCTGCGCTTTCTGACGCTCACGCAGAATCTTGCCGGCTTGCTTGTTATCATTAACCGCCATAGCCTCCCCGATATTCTCGGTAAGCTCTTTTACCTGCTGCCGCCCCTCCTCTACTGCCTTGCGAGCGGCCGCAAGATCGTTAGCGTGCGCTTCTTCACTACTCATAATCGATCCTCTCCTCCCCTTAATTCTGAAATTGCAAATAAGCGCTTACCCTTTGATCCAGGCCTTATCGCCAAAATCGCCGTTGCTCAAACAATTTATGGCCTCTCGGCTCGGCCACGTATAACCGCTACGGACGAGCCGAGTTGGTCGACTTTGCCTATGGGGCGGCTTCGATCGGTGTTGGCTACGCCACACCCAAGGCGTTCAGTACGGCCCCATATTTTTCGCTCTAGGGCTTTGCATCGGGAACCACCTACAGGACTTACTCAGCGCTGCTGTCAACGACACTGAGCCCCACTACCGAGTACCCTTGCACGGTCGCATGGTACTCTATATAGATTCGATTTTATTGATTCGATAATTCAGCTTAGATAATCCTTATAGTCGTTGCCTGCCCACAATCCAAGCAAGGTTCTTGCCTTACCCTAACGTGGTGGCGCATCAGTACGAGATCAATCGGCATGCGCCTTTGGAAGCACAATACAAGCGAAATGCGCTATGCCCTCGCCTGCTCTGCGCGCAACGCCACCCTTCCGACCCCGGGATCGGCAAACCACGCGGGTCAGGCACGGCGCAGGATACAGTACCGTTCATAGGCGCTGAAAATGGCTCGACGGGGCCAAGCTATTGCTTCAAAAACTCGATGGCCGACAAGTATCGAACGCATACGTGACCCCTCCCTCAATCATTGGCAAGGATCTATGCTACTGCTGCGATGACTCAACCGCACCCGAACGGGTTATATTGCATACACGAAGCGAGACTCTGGAGGGGGAGGAATGTGACGTGGGGTCAACATGGTATCTCATTAGAATAATTGGCTTTTATTATGTAATGATGCTGCCGATACCGATGCTGGCCGATGACCAGATAACGGTGCCAATGCATGATAAGGGGACCGCGACCTATTATGTTCCGGTAAGCATTGCAGGCTGGGGTACGGGCGACTTTCTCGTGGACACGGGGGCAAGCCACATGGCCATTAATCAGGCGGCCTTGAACTCGCTCAAAGCCAATGACCAAGCCGACTACATCAAGCATCTGATCGGCACTCTGGCCGATGGCGGTCAAATCACCGTTCCCGTCTACCGAATCGCCTCGGTAATGATTGGCCAGGATTGTGTGCTCACTAATGTCGAGGCCGCAGTCTTTCCTGGCCAGACACGTAATATTCTCGGCCTAAGCGCTCTGCGTCAGGCCGCGCCGTTCCAATTCGCTGTGGATCCGCCGACACTGGTGCTCGATGGCTGCCAGCCTGACACGCATACGGCAAACTTGGACTGAAAACCCAAACAAATCACAGGGGACGCCCTTGTGACGTCCCCTGATGAAGGCAGGGGTGATTACCAATGCTCCATGCCCTTGTGTTCATCGACCTTCGTTTTGCGCTTTTCACGCTGCATCGTCTCGAACTGCGCGAACTCGCCTTGGTCGAGTTGTTCGTTACCATTCTGGTCGAGACGCTTGAAACGCTCAGCCAGCGCCGGGTTCGCAGCCGCCTCCTGCTGGCTGATGCGTCCATCCTGGTCAGCATCCAACTTGTTAAAGCTGGTTCCCTGCTCGCCGCTGTGGCTGCTGCCCATTCCTCCCGCACTCGCCGCCGTACCTACGGCAAGCGCCCCTGAGAACGCAGCGATCATCGCAGCTGTCATCCACTTCGCCTTCATAACCAACCTCCTTAGGTTGTGGCTTGGTTTAATAAGAAGTTACAAATAACTTTCATTGAAATGGATTATTCAACGTACTTCTAAAGCGCTGTAGTTGAACGACATCTACGTACATAGACAATACAGCCTGGCGGTTATATCCTTTAATCAAATATTATTTTTCTACAAGCGGCGGACCCGTCGTTATCGAGCTACAGGAGTCGGTAGAATTCGTTCAAGCTGCACATCATTGTGTGCGGCCCAGCAAGTATTCGCGAAACTCATCGCCCAGTTCTGCGTGCTTGAGACCGAATTCCACCTGCGCCTGGAGATAGCCCAGTTTGTCGCCGCAATCGTAGCGAATGCCACGGAATTCGTAGGCAAGCACCGTTTCATCCTCCATCAAGGCGGCAATGGCGTCTGTTAGCTGTATTTCACCGCCCGCGCCGGGGATTGTTTGCCGGAGTTTGCGGAATATCCCCGGATTGAGTATATAACGACCCACCACACCCAAATTGGATGGTGCCTCTTGCGGCCGCGGTTTCTCTATAAGGCCTTGCACGCGACTCACGCGGGCAGAGCACACCGTGGCATCGACGATGCCGTATCGATCAGTATGCTCCGCAGGCACCCGTTGCACGCCAAGAATGCTTGCACCCGAGGCAGCGTATTGCTCAACCA
The DNA here is from genome assembly GCF_000153205.1 of Nitrococcus mobilis Nb-231. Classification (GTDB taxonomy): domain Bacteria; phylum Pseudomonadota; class Gammaproteobacteria; order Nitrococcales; family Nitrococcaceae; genus Nitrococcus; species Nitrococcus mobilis. The sequence continues at coordinate 3,380,781 of NZ_CH672427.1, read as the reverse complement.
TCTGGTCAAGGCAGCCATTGCCCTCGGCGTCATCGATAAGGTCATCGGCCAAAATCACGGCAAATGGCTCATCACCGATCACCGGTTCAGCGCAGAGCACCGCATGCCCTAGTCCGAGCGCTTCAGTCTGGCGAATGTAGATCGGAGTGACATGGGCAGGAATGATATTGCGCACTGTGTTTAGCTGCTTGGATTTCCCTTTCGCCTCAAGTTCGGATTCCAACTCGTAGGCTTTGTCAAAGTGGTCCGGAATGCTGCGCTTGTTGCGGCCAGTGATGAAAACCAGAACCTCAATGCCCGCCCGCACCGCCTCCTCGACGGCATACTGCACCAAGGGTTTATCCACCACGGGCAACATCTCTTTCGGGTTAGCCTTGGTTGCAGGCAAAAACCGGGTACCCAAGCCAGCCACCGGAAAGACTGCTTTACGGATCGCTTTGCTCATGCTCGCCTTCTCCCAAGTTTTTTCCCTGCGGGCAGGCAAATCGCCTACCGCAAAACAACTATCATCCATGAGCATGCACCATGGATTCAAATTGACATAGCATCTAAGGTGGCAGCTCGATTAGCAACCGAATGGTTGAATCCATTCGCTACGCGCTGCAGGTCTGGCGGGTGACCCATCTGAACTCCGGAGTGTGCACAGCACACCGGACAAGAATCGTTGATTTGGGCGAACAAAGCTGTCGTCGTATACAGAGTCCGCGCCGCTCACGCCACGGCGTCTGATTAGCGGCAACGTGAGGGTATGCTCGGAATTCTGCAATCTTATGCAAACAAGGGCTGGGCATGCAGATAATACGGAAGAGCAGACGAACCACGGCCGATAAAAATACGAAAAAGGCCGCGTAAGAACGCGGCCTTTTCGTCGAACGATAGCGAGCGTCAGCTCACTGCACGGCAATTTGATCCCGATTAGCGTCTAGAGTCTGCTCGCCTATACCACGCACCTTCGTTAAGTCGGTCAGTGCCTGAAAGCGGCCGTTGCGTTCACGATAAGTAACGATAGCCTGAGCTTTGGACGGACCAACTCCATCCAGCTCTTGCAAGGTTTGCACACCCGCCTTGTTAATGTTGATCTTAGCCCCGAAGGCCAAGGCAGGCATCAGAACTAGCGCCCCGATAAGCGTAATTACGCGAAATACTTTCATAAACAGCCTCTCTCCATGCAATTCCCTGGCAAGAGATCGGAAGGACCTCAGCTCCATTTCACCCCCGTCACCCTGGAGGCAAGTGTGAAATAGTACCATTTTTTATTTATCGGTCAAGACGGCGGCGAGCCGAACGCATCTCCTGCTCCAACGCACTCAACGCCCAAAGTGGATCCGCCGCTCGCGTAATCGGCCGCCCCACTACCAGATAATCCGCACCGGCTGCGATGGCTGCGGCCGGGGTCACCACCCGACGCTGATCGTCGGTCCGCGCACCGAACGCTCGGATACCGGGTACAACCAGCCGAAAGTCCTTGGCAAAACGAGCCCGCAGTCCGGATGCCTCTTGTGCTGAGCACACGACACCGTCCAAACCCGTATGCTGTGCCAGCTCTGCCAGCCGGGTTACACCGGTTAACGGGTCCCCTTGAAGACCGATCTCACCCAGGCTTTGAATATCATGGCTAGTAAGCAGCGTAACCCCAATCAGCAGCGGCCGCTGGCTATCGGAGTCGATCGCCCGCCGCGCCGCCGTTAGCATCTCCTTGCCACCCAATGCGTGCACGTTGACCATCCACACCCCGAGATCGGCAGCGGCCCGGCAAGCACCTGCCACAGTGTTTGGGATATCGTGAAATTTTAGGTCGAGAAAAACACTATAGCCACGATCGACCAAGCGCTTGACCAACTCGGGGCCAGTACGTACGAAAAGCTCTTTACCCACCTTGAGGCGGCACCGGCCCGGGTCGAGCCGATCGACCAGCTCCAAAGCCCGTCCGGCGGAGGCAAAGTCGAGCGCCACGACGATCCGCGGTTCAACGGAATCACATTGATGGGTACGGTCGGCGCTGGGCAAGTGTGGTTTCCTTTCGCCTCTTCAAGGAAACGTAGTCAGTGCTCTCTTGTCATTCCGGCGAAAACCGGACAAACCGATGGAAATGGGCCCATTCCCGACATCCGCTTGCCACTCACCTGGCAGGCCATCACGGTGTTTACGTGCGCTGTTCAAGCCGCGCTCTTGTCGTCTAGCTACGAAGACGTCCCGCCGAGCGGCAATTTGCCGTGCTCACTGAGCACTTTGTGCTCCACCTTACTGCGCCGACGCAGCCGCGCAATCTCTGCCCGTTGGCGCAGCAATAGGCCGACGGTGGATAACGCACCCAAAACAGCACCTACAAACAACGCCGCAATCAGCAACAGTGACAATGGGGTGCGGATGGAACCAAAATAATAATTCAGATGCGTCACCTCGGTGTTGAGCATGGCAAAGCTGAGCCCCAACACTACGATGATGAGGATTGCAACCAAATCGACGAGTCGTCGCATATTCTTCAACCATCCCAAGAGCCAGATATAGCCCGGCCGCTCAATTCCCTAATACCCTGCCCTACCTCGGGCGGCTACGTACCGCCGAGGCGGCATTTACCAAGATGGTGTACATCCGATTAGTGCAGTGTAGCCGCTTTTTACTTTAAATCGTATCCGCAACGGACCCGTACACTCTCGCGATCGGGAGTAGATCGCATGCACTCAACCTGCTGGAACCTGCCAGCCAAGCCCAACGCGGATGTCCATGGCTCGCCCGGCATTGAATCGATCCAGCATACGGCCCAATAATCTTAATTATCTACGGTCTAACAGAACCTCCCAAACGATACGGCTTGTCACGACTGGAATTGACCCGTTCCCGCATCTGTTTTCCTGGTTTGAAATGCGGTACATATTTTCCCGGCAAAACCACTGGGTCGCCGGTTTTCGGGTTTCGCCCGATTCGGGGCGGACGATGATGCAGGGAGAAACTGCCAAACCCCCGAATTTCAATCCGCTCGCCGGAGGAAAGGACCTCGCTCATGTGCTCGATCAGTGTCTTTACGGCAAGCTCCACATCCTTGTAAGCGAGATGCTGCTGATTGGCAGCAATGAGCTCGATCAACTCAGACTTGGTCATCATGTCTACCAACAAACTCGATGCATACGCGCCACTAACCATTCGTCAATCGGGGCGGCCATTTGACGCCTTTGGAACATATTAGGAATCCGCTCCGAGCAACCATAATGCACTCGGTTCGACAGCCACGGTCACGGAATGAATATTCACTCGTCTTCGGCATCTTGGGCACGGCTACCCATCTGCTCCTTGAGCAGGTCACCCAGCGTGGTGGTGCCCGCGCTGGAGGGGCGCGCGTAGTCTTCTACGGACTCACGTTCCGTTTGCTGATCCTTCGCCTTAATAGATAAATTGATCATGCGATTACGCCGGTCGACCGCCATGAATTTAGCTTCTACAGCATCACCTTCCCCAAGCGCCGTACGCGCATCGTCGACCCGTTGCCGGCCGATATCCGCAGCGCGCAAATAACCCAGAACTTCGCCGCCGAGCTCAATAACCGCTCCTTTGGCGTCCACCTCTTTGACACTCCCCTTGACGAGACTGCCCTTGGGATGTTCGGCCACCCAGGAGGACAACGGATCCTGTTCGAGCTGTTTGATACCCAAAGAGATTCGCTCACGCTCCGGATCCACCGAGAGCACGACGGTCTCCACCTCCTCACCTTTTTTATAGCGCCGCACGGCCTCTTCGCCCGTGATGTTCCAGGAGAGATCCGAGAGATGAACCAACCCGTCGATCCCGCCAGCAAGGCCCACAAAAATCCCAAAATCCGTGATCGACTTAATCTGGCCGCAGACATGGTCGCCTTTGTTGTTTTTGGCTGCAAACTCATCCCACGGATTGGCTTGGCATTGCTTCATGCCCAGCGAGACGCGACGTCGCTCCTCGTCGATATCAAGGACCATTACTTCCACTTCCTCACCAATGGTCACCACCTTGGCGGGATTGACATTTTTGTTGGTCCAATCCATCTCGGAAACGTGTACCAGCCCCTCGACGCCCTCTTCGATCTCGACAAAGGAGCCGTAGTCGGTAATATTGGTCACCCGACCAAAGACCCGGCTGCTCTCGGGATACCGCCGGGCGATATTCTCCCACGGATCTTCCCCCAACTGCTTCAGCCCCAGAGAGACACGGTTGCGCTCGCGATCGAATTTAAGCACTTTGACATCGACTTCATCGCCGACATTGACGACTTCAGAGGGATGCTTTACCCGCCTCCAGGCCATGTCCGTGATATGCAACAAGCCATCGATACCACCCAGATCGACGAACGCCCCGTAGTCGGTGAGATTCTTGACTATCCCCTTGAGAACTTGCCCTTCCTGGAGTTTCTCCAGCAACGCCTCGCGCTCGGCGCTGTATTCTTCCTCCACCACGGCACGGCGCGATACCACGACGTTGTTGCGCCGCGGATCGAGCTTGATAACCTTGAACTCGAGATCCTTTCCCTCGAGGTAAGTGGTGTCACGCACGGGCCGTATATCCACCAGCGATCCCGGCAAGAACGCACGAATATGCCCCAGATCGACCGTGAAACCACCCTTGACTTTGCCACTGATCTGACCGGTCACGCTCTCGCTGGCCTCGTAAGCCTTTTCGAGATGCGTCCAAGCACGCGCCCGTTTGGCCTTTTCGCGCGAGAGACGGGTCTCACCGAAACCGTCCTCCACCGCATCCAGCGCGACCTCGATATCGTCGCCAACGTTCACCTCGACCTGGCCATCATCGTCGACGAACTCCTCGAGGGGAATGATCGCCTCGGACTTCAAGCCCGCATTGACGATGACATCTTCGCCCTCAATCGCCACCACTTTACCCATTACAATCGCGCCGGGTCGTAAATTCGCCTGTGTCAGGCTCGCCTCGAAAAGTTCTGCAAAGCTTTCGCTCATGGGTGCATTGATCCTAGACCGTAATCAGTCAGAAATGTTGCTTGAATTAATGAATACGCCCGCTCACCCGCTCATTAGCTTGCGTTGAGCCGGTATTCCGCCTCGCTAGGAAACTCTGAAGCTATTCCGCCACGCCGGTGAAATCCGGATGTCCAAGCTTTTGCTTTCCTGGATTGCACAAACCCTTTCTGGTTTGCGCCTTTCGGGCCTGTCTTCGGCAGTTCAAACCCGCTCCTGCAGATTTGTCCAGCTTGCACTGGAATACAAGAAAGCAAGCTTGCCAGAGTCTCCGCAAGAGCCTTCGGCAATGCGGCGCGGTCAAGGTGCACAACCGCTGCGCCGCCGAATCTGGCTCAATACCATATCCACCACCGCCTCTACCGACTTCCTCGTGGTATCCACAACAACCGCATCGGGGGCCGGGATCAGCGGCGAAACCGCGCGCGTGCAATCTCGCACGTCACGCGCTTCAATATCCTTTAAAATAGCCGGAAGGTTATCACCAATGCCCTGTCCTATCAACTGGTTATAGCGCCTACGGGCGCGCTCTTCCACGCTGGCCGTGAGGTAGATTTTCACCAGGGCATCAGGGAACACCACCGTACCCATATCGCGACCGTCCGCCACTAATCCGGGCGGCCGGCGAAATGCACGCTGGCATTGCAACAACGCGCCTCGCACCGCCGACAATACCGCCACATGGGAAGCTCGCTTACCGCAGGCTTCACTGCGGATGGCATTGGTGACGTCATCACCATCGAGCAGTACCTGTGGTTTACCGCGCTCGTCCAGTCGAAAATCCACCACCATGGTACAGGCAATTCCGCGCAGAGCCGCGACATCGTCTATGGCTATCCCCCCGCGCTCGGCGCTCAGAGCAAGCACTCGGTAGATCGCGCCGCTATCCAGAAGATGCCAATGCAAGCGTTCGCTGACCAGCCGGGCCACTGTGCCCTTACCGGCCCCGCTAGGGCCATCTAGCGTCAGCACTGGCACCTCAGCGTCGTGCATCGACAACATCAGCTCGGATTCCGAGCCCGACACTCGCGGCCAGCTCCACGAAACCCGGAAACGAAGTGGCGACGTTACGACAGTCGTCGATAATGATTTCGGCATCGGCGCGCAGTGCCATCATCGTAAAAGCCATGGCAATGCGGTGATCGCCGCGAGCATGGAGACGCCCCCCTTGAGGTACCCCGCCGATGATGCGAATACCATCCACCTGCGGCTCGGCAGTGATGCCCAATGCCTGCAGCCCTGCGGCCATTGCCGCAATCCGATCACTTTCCTTGACCCGCAGCTCCTCGGCCCCTTGCAGCAGGGTCTCACCCTCGGCGCAGGCGGCCGCCACGAAAAGGGCTGGAAACTCGTCTATGGCCGCGGGAACCATCTCGGGCGTGATGTGAATGCCGTGCAATGCAGCATGACGCACCCGCAGATCCGCCACCGGCTCCCCCCCCATCCAGCGCTTATCGAGCACTTCGATATCGGCTCCCATACGCTTTAGGATTGCGATCACTCCAGTTCGTGTCGGATTGAGACCGACTTCCATCAGGCAAAGATCGGAGCCGGGGGCGATGCTCGCCCCAACTAGGAAGAACGCGGCGGAGGAAATATCCGCCGGAATAGCCAATAGTGGCATGGCATGCAATCGTCCCCCTCCGTGCAGGCAAACACGGCCAGCACGGCAGTCGACCTCATACCCAAAGGCAGTCAGCATCCGCTCGGTGTGATCGCGACTCGGCACCGACTCGATAACACAAGTCTCGCCCTTCGCGTAAAGCCCAGCCAGCAATAAGCAGGACTTCACCTGAGCGCTTGCCATTGGCATCTCATAGTGGATGCCGTGCAACGCTTGACCGCCTTTGATATGCAATGGTGCGGTACCGGTAGCACCGGCCGCGACCCGGGCGCCCATCCGCAGCAACGGCTCGGTCACACGCCGCATAGGCCGCTGGCTCAACGAAACATCCCCCGTGAGGATCGAATCAAAGCGCTGGCCGGCAAGCAGCCCGCAGAGCAACCGCATAGCGGTGCCCGAATTACCGAGATAGAATGGCTCCGGTGACGCCTGCAAACCCTGTAGGCCGCGCCCCTCAATCACGAGTCGGCCACGCTCTGGCCCGTTCGTAACGATGCCCAGTGCCCGGAAAGCAGCAAGCGTCGCTAAAACATCCTCGCCTTCCAACAAGCCATGGATCTCGGTCGTGCCCTCAGCCAACGCCGCCAACATCACAGCGCGATGCGAAATCGATTTATCACCCGGTACGCGCACCTGGCCCGTCAGACACCCACCGGGGCCGATTCGAAAGCAGCGGAGATCTTCGTTAAGCTCAGTCAAGACAGTCCTCTTGCGGTTTGAACTGCAATGCGGCGCTACTCATCGCCGATCATAGGATCGGGGCGCGCGCAGACAGCCCCCCAACCCGGCCACCCATCAACGCTCGAGCAACGGCAGATATCGATCCCGCACCGCCTTGGCATTGCGGAACACCCGTTCCAGCGCCTGTCCATCTAAGCACCGCACCAACTCGGTCAATACGCCGAGATCTTCCCGGTAATGCTCCAGTGCCTCCAGTAAGGCCGCACGGTTAGCAATGCAGATATCCCGCCACATAACGGGGTCGCTGGAGGCGATACGAGTGAAATCACGAAAGCCGCCGGCGGCATATTGAAATATATCCTCGTCGCCGCCCCAGCGAGCCAGGGTATCTACCAGGCCAAAAGCGAGCAAATGCGGCAGATGCGAAGTCGCAGCCAGCATGCGGTCGTGATGATCAGCGCTCATGGAGATGACCTCCGCACCAACAGCCTCCCACAATGCCGCCACGGCACTCACTGCTTGGGGATCGGTTTGCGCGAGCGGCGTCAGGATCGTGCGCCGCTTTTGGAACAGATCAGCAAAGGCCGCCTCGACCCCGCTTTTCTCCGTTCCAGCCACGGGGTGACCGGGTACGAACCTCGCCGGTATATCGCCGAATACAGCTTCGATGTCTTCGATTACGCAACGCTTTGCACTACCCACGTCGGTAATAATGGTCGCCGAATCCAAAGCATCACGGATGGTCGTCAGTACGGGCCGGACATTGCCCAAAGGCACACCGAGGACGATCATATCCGCCCCCGTCACGGCGCTGGCCGGGTTGGTTTGGTAGCAATCTACGACGCCCAACTCCACGGCCCGCCGCAGATTACTCTGATTACGTCCGCAGCCCACAATCTCGCCCACAATCCCGGCACGGCGCAACGCCAGTGCCAATGAGCCGCCGATGAGCCCTACACCAATCACACACAGGCGAGGAATGTGGATCATGCGGTCACCTCGAGCAACCCGCGCGCGTGGATCTGCTGTAGCGATGCCATAAAACGATCGTTTTCCTCACCCGTACCAAGACTCACGCGCAGAAAACGCGGCAACGCGTAGCCCGCGAGCGGGCGCACGATGATGCCGTCACGCAACAACGCCTCGTTGACGGCCGCCGCCTGGCTGCCGATTTCCACACACAGAAAATTGCCCGCTGCCGGCAGCACGCGCAGATTAAGCCGGCGCAGGTCCTCGGTCAGACGCTTGCGCTCGCGGTGGTTGAGCTCGACCGTGCGGGCGACATGCATCGGGTCGGCCAAAGCCGCCGTTGCACCCACCTGAGCAAGGCTGTTGACGTTGAACGGATGGCGCACTCGATTGAGGAACTCGACGATATCGGCGCGGCAAAGCGCATAGCCGACCCGTAGGCCCGCCAACCCATGCGCCTTGGAAAAGGTTCGAGTAATGAGCAGATTCGGAAACCGGTCCAGCCAGCCGCTGACTTCCCGATAACCAGCGAGCCCTTGCGCATACTCCACATAGGCCTCGTCGACGACGACGATCACATCGCCCGGCACCGTCTCCAGAAAAACCTCCAATTCCTCCGCCGCCAGCCAAGTACCGGTCGGATTGTTGGGGTTTGCCAAAAATACGACCCGCGTTCGCGGGGTGATACACGCGGTCATTGCAGCAAGGTCATGCCCGTACGGCTGCCGATGTTCCACCCCATTGGCGGGCGCCACGATGCCCTCGGCACCCGCACTGCGAGTGGCGATCGGATATACGGCAAAAGCGTGCTGCGCGTAGACCGCTTGGCGGGTGGACCCTAAAAAAGTGCGGGCAACCAGATCCAATAGATCGTTGGAACCGTTCCCAAGCAGGATCCGCTCTGGGGTAATCCCATGCCGCTCGGCCAGGGCGCTACGCAAGGCGTGGCCATTGCCATCGGGATAACGGTGGGCATCCTGCACCGCCTGCCGAACGGCTTCGATGGCCTTCGGGCTCGGCCCCAACGGATTCTCGTTGGAGGCCAATTTAACAATTCGGGATTCGCTGAGCCCATACTCCCGAGCCAATTCGCCGATGGGTTTGCCGGGCTGGTATGGCTGCAATTCCCGCACCCCCGGAACCACTAGGTCGCAAAAATCGAACGTACCGTCGGAGCCTGCCATCAACGCTACTCCGTGTAGGGCCGCAGCGCGCCAGAACGTTCAGCGCGCCGCCCGGGGGTAAGAACCAAGAATCTTCAGCAGACTCGCCAGCTGCTGCATCTCGTCCAATGCGCGCCGCAGATTCGAATCTTCGGCATGGCCGAGGATGTCGATGAAGAATACGTACTGCCACATACCCTGCCGCGACGGCCGCGACTCGATACGGCTCATATTGAGGCCGTAGCGTACCAACGGCGCCAGCAGTGTCGCGAGACCACCGGGTTTATCGGCGCGAGAAACCACTATGGAGGTCTTATCCGCGCCGGTCGGCGGCGGCGAATGATCACCGAGGACCAGAAACCGCGTCGTGTTGGCGGCGCCATCCTGTATGTTCGAATACAGCACCGTCAGACCATAATGCTGCATCGCCGCCTGACCGGCAACGGCCGCCGACTGCGGTGTCTCGGCCGCCCGGCGCGCCGCCTCCGCCGTGCTGCTCACCGGCAACCGCTGCACCCCGGGCAAATGCTGATCGAGCCATGCTCGACATTGCGCCAGGCCCTGCGGGTGTGAGAACACTTGGCAAATGGCACTCCAATCGGTTTCCTTGGAGGCTAAGCAGTGCCGAATCGGCAGTTCCAGCTCGCCCACAATCTGCAGCGGTGAAACCATGAAGCAATCCAGCGTGTGGGTCACCACTCCTTCGGTGGAATTTTCGACCGGTACGACCCCGTAGTCCGCATTACCGGATTCTACTTCACGGAATACGGCATCGACGCTCTCCAAGGCAAGCGCCCGAATGCCGTGCCCAAAATGCTTGAGTGCGGCCTCCTGCGTAAAGGTCCCCTGCGGCCCCAGGAAAGCTACTTGCAATGGCTGCTGCAACGCCAAACACGCCGACATGAGCTCGCGAAACAGGCGAATTACGTCCTCATCGGTCAATGGCCCGCCGTTGGCCGCGCCGATCCGATTGAGCACCTCCACTTCCCGGGCCGGGCGATAGAGATCGCCGTCTTCCCCGGCCGCACGTTTGATCCGCGCCACCTCTTGGGCCGCCTGCGCCCGTTCGTTGATCAGGCGCAGGATCTCGTCGTCGATCGCGTCGATCCGGGCCCGCACGCTTTCCAGCTTAACGGTTTCACTCATGGCTCCGCGCCAGCTCGAATGAGCTCACACCCCCATTACTCGATGACCCGCACGGCAAGAACCCCTTCGGTGGCACGAATCCGCTCGACTACCTCGGCTGTGATCTTACCCTCGACATCGGCCACCGTGTAGGCCAGATTGCCTTTGGCTTTGTTGTACATATCTTCGATATTCAGGCTGGCCTCCGCCACGGCCGTTGAGATCTGGCCGAGCATGTTGGGCACATTGGCATTGACCACAGTCAGGCGATCGCCCTGACCGGCGCGCGGCAGGACGATTTCGGGGAGATTGACCGAATTGCGGACGTTGCCCGCTTCCAAATATTCACGCACCTCATCAGCCACCATAACCGCACAATTATCCTGAGCCTCGTGAGTGGAGGCGCCGAGGTGCGGTAAAGTGACGCAACGCGGGTGATCCTTGAGCGTATTGGTTGGGAAATCACAAATATACGCATGCACTTTGCCGACGCTCAGGGCCTCCACCACTGCGGCTTCATCGACAATTCCGGAGCGGGCGAAATTCATCAGCACCACACCCTCGCGCATCAACCCCAGACGCTTGGCATTGACCAGGCCGCGCGTGGCGTCGTTCTCGGGCACATGGAAGGTAATCATGTCCGCCTCGGCCATCAGTTCGTCGACGCTGTAGACCGGTTGCACGTCCGAAGCGAGCCGCCAGGCGCTGCGCACTGTGATCTGCGGGTCATAGCCGATGACTTTCATACCCATGGCGCGGGCGGTATTCGCTACCAGCACACCGACAGCGCCGAGACCAATGACGCCCAGGGTACGGCCAGGCAGCTCGAAGCCTACGAAGCGCTTTTTGCCGGCCTCGGTCAAATCGTTAATCTCACGATCGCTGCCCTTCAGGTGGCGAGCAAACTCCCAGGCCTGACAAATGTCGCGGGCCGCCAAGAACATGGCGGCCACCACGAGTTCCTTGACCGCGTTGGCATTCGCGCCCGGCGCATTAAATACCGCGATACCGCGCTCGCTCATTTGCGTCACCGGGATATTGTTTACTCCGGCACCCGCTCGGCCGACCGCCTTGAGCGTCCCCGGGATCTCCATTCCGTGCATATTCGCCGAGCGCAACAAAACGGCATCGGGATTCTGGATTTCCGAGGAAATCTCATAGCGGTCGCGGGGCAGGCGCTCCAGGCCCTTAACCGAGATGTTGTTCAGGGTTAAAATCTTGTACATGGGCAGAGCCTTTTGTCAGCAAGGACGGGGCGTTTCGACGTTTAACCACGTATCATCGATGCATCAACCGTAGCGCTGCTCGAAATCACGCATGAATGCGATCAACGCATCCACACCCGCCTCGGGCATGGCATTATAGAGGCTGGCGCGCATCCCACCGACGCTACGGTGCCCCTTCAGCGCGATCAACCCGGCAGCTTTGGCATCGGTGAGGAAACGCTCATCTAGTTTTTCCTCGGCCATTACGAAGGGCACGTTCATCCAGGAACGGCAGGTCGGATGCACCGGATTGCGGTAAAAATCGCTGCCGTCAATGGCCGCATAGAGCTTATCGGCTTTGCGCTTGTTCACCTGCGCGATCGCCTCCAACCCACCCTGGCGCTTGAGCCATTGAAACACCAACCCGGCAATGTACCAGGCATAGGTGGGCGGCGTGTTCAACATGGAATCGGCCTCGCCCTGCCGGCGATAGTCCCACACCGCCGGGGTAGCCGGCATAGCCTTGCCGATGAGATCTTCGCGCACGATCACCACCGTCAACCCGGCGGGGCCGATGTTTTTCTGCGCACCGGCGTAGATCAGACCGAAGCGATCGACATCGATTGGTCTCGATAACAGTGTCGAGGACATATCCGCCACCAGCGGTACCTCATCGACTTGCGGTACCCAGTGGAACTCAACGCCGCTGATCGTCTCATTCGGTGTGTAATGCAGATAGGCCGCCTCCGGATCGAGGCTCCAATTGGCCTGCGGCGGGATACTCATGGGATCACCTGAACCGCCCGTGGCCACGACATTGACCGCACAGTACGATTTGGCCTCGGCAATGGCTTTCTTCGACCAATTGCCAGTATCGACATAATCGGCCCGCGCCCGCCCCGCCAGCAGATTCATCGGTATAGCGGCGAATTGCCCGGTAGCCCCACCCTGCAGAAAAAGGATGCGGTGACTCTCGGGCACGCCCAGCAGATCCCGCAAATCCTGTTCGGCTTGGGCCGCAATCGCAACGAACTCCTTGCCGCGATGGCTCATCTCCATTACCGATAGACCGCAACCCTGCCAGTCCAGCATGGACTCCTGAGCTTGGCGTAGTACCGCCTCGGGCAAAACGGCCGGCCCGGCGCTGAAATTATAAGTTCGCGACATCGTTACTCGCTCCTTAAGTCTTGCCTAACAAGATTCCTTTCCTTGCCAAAACACGGCGCAGCAAGAGGCTCAGCAAGCATCCTCGTCCTCCACGGTGTCGTTGAGCGGCTCGATCCGAGCCACTCCGGCAAGCCGCTCCTCACCGCCCAACGCAATCAGCTTCACCCCCTGAGTATTGCGACTGACGATAGAGATCTCCGCCACTGGGATACGCACCAACGTACCGGCGTTGGTGATCAGCATGATCTCATCCTCTTCGGTCACCTGAGCCGCGCCGACGACATTGCCATTGCGCTCCGAAGTCTGGATGGAAATCACACCCCTCCCGCCACGACTGCGGCGCGGATATTCCGCCACCGGCGTGCGTTTGCCATAGCCGTTCTCGGTTGCGGTAAGAATATCGCCTTCACCCAGAATAAGCAGCTGAATAACCGATTGCCCCGTGCCGAGCTGAATTCCACGCACACCGCCCGCCGTACGCCCCATTGGCCTGACCGCATCCTCCGGGAACCGGATCGCCTTGCCGGCATCCGTCAGCAGCATGATTTCGCGCTCACCGTCGGTGATGCCGACGTTGACTAACCAGTCGTCTTCTTGGAGGTTGACGGCGATAATCCCGGACGAGCGCGGGCGCGAGAAATCCGACAGCGGGGTTTTCTTGACGGTACCCTTACGGGTGGCCATGAAGACGAAATGCTGGTCATCGAACTCCTTGATCGATACCACTGCGCTAATCCGCTCCGCCGGATCCAACGGCAACAGGTTGACGATGGGCTTGCCACGGGAACCGCGGCTGCCGTGCGGGAGCTCGTAGACCTTGAGCCAATAGCACTTGCCGTGGCTGGAGAAACACAGCAGCGTATCATGGGTATTGGCGAGGAAGAGCTGATCGATGAAGTCCTCGTCCTTCATCTTGGTCGCTGCCTTACCCTTGCCGCCGCGATGCTGGGCCTGATAGCTGTCCAGCGGTTGCGATTTGGCGTAGCCGCCGTGGGAGAGGGTGACCACCACGTCCTCTGGCTGGATCAAATCCTCCAGCGTGAGATCGACCCGATTCGCGGTGATCTCGGTGCGACGCGGATCAGCATAGTGTTCCTTGATCGCGAGCAATTCCTCGCGAATAACCGCCATCAGCCTATCCCCGCTGCCGAGTATCGCCAACAGCTCGTTGATCGAACCCAACAGATCGCGGTATTCCTCAATGATCTTGTTCTGCTCGAGACCGGTCAGACGTTGCAGTCGCAAGTCGAGGATGGCCTGGGCCTGGGTTTCACTGAGACGATAGGCCGCACCGACCAAGCCCAGCGAGGCATCCAGCCCCTCGGGTTTAGAGACCTCGGCGCCGGCACGCTGGAGCATTTCGGTGATACCGCTGCCCGGCGGCCAAGACCGCGTGAGCAAGGCCGCCTTGGCCTGCGCGGGCCCCGGCGAGGCCTTGATCAGTGCAATCACCTCGTCGATATTGGCGAGTGCGACCGCCAGCCCCTCCAATACATGCGTGCGCTCGCGCGCCTTGCGCAGCTCGTAGACGGTCCGCCGCGTAACCACTTCGCGTCGGTGTCGTAGGAAAGCATCCAGCACATCCCGCAGGCTGTGCAGCTTGGGCTGGCCCTTGGCCAGGGCGACCATGTTGATACCAACCACCGACTCGAGTTGCGTGTGCTGGTAAAGATTGTTCAGCACCACCTCGGGCACTTCGCCGCGCCGCAACTCGATGACCACCCGAATACCGTCTTTGTCCGATTCGTCGCGCAGCTCGGTAATGCCCTCGATGCGCTTTTCCTTAACCAGCCCGGCGATCTTTTCGAGCAACCGAGCCTTGTTCACCTGGTAGGGCAACTCGGTGACGATGAGACTGACCTTACCGCTGCGCGCTTCCTCCTCGAACTCGCAGCGCGCCCGGATCACCATCCGCCCCCGCCCGGTTCGATAGGCCTCGCGGATTCCGGCAACGCCATTGATAATGGCCGCCGTGGGCAAATCCGGCCCCGGCAAATAGGTCATCAGCTCATCGACGGTGAGACTGTCATCGTCGATCAGCGCCATGCACGCATCGATCACTTCGCCGAGGTTGTGCGGCGGCACGTTGGTCGCCATACCCACGGCGATACCCGAACCGCCATTAACCAAAAAATTGGGGATGCGGGTCGGCAATACGGTGGGCTCCTGCTCGGAGCCATCGTAGTTATCGACGAAATCGACCGTCTCCTTATCGAGATCGGCCAACAGATCATGGGCGATCCGCGCCATGCGGATCTCGGTATAGCGCATAGCCGCAGCGGCATCGCCGTCGACCGAACCGAAGTTGCCTTGACCGTCAATGAGCGGGTAGCGCATGGCAAAGACCTGCGCCATGCGCACGATGGTATCGTAGACCGCCGCATCCCCGTGCGGGTGGTACTTGCCGATCACATCACCCACGACCCGCGCCGATTTCTTGTACGGCCTGTTCCAGTCGTTGCTCAGCTCGCGCATCGCATAAAGCACGCGGCGATGCACTGGCTTCAGCCCATCGCGGACATCGGGCAGGGCTCGCCCCACAATCACGCTCATGGCGTAATCGAGATACGATCGGCGCATCTCATCTTCGAGATTTACCGGCAGAATCTCCTTGGCGACACTGGACATTGGGTGGTCTAGCTCGGAAGTTTCATGAATCCGCGTGATGATGAGCTGATCACGCAGCTTGCGGATTTACAGGAGTTTTTGCGAAGAAGCGACGTATCGGTGATTACGCCCGAATGAGCAAAAGCTCCTGTGGATTCAAGAGGCAAGCGAAGGCGTGTGTGATTCATGAAATTTCCGGGCTTAAGTGCCTCTGATGGCATACGCAAAAAACGGCGCCCCGGTCGAGGCCGGGGCACGCCACAGGAAGGGCAATGATAATAACATATTGATCGGGGAGGGCGCATCCCCGTCCGGTGGCGGACTTTAAACTCGCAACGCTCGCTTGAGCACGATGGTCACACGGGGTTGATCACGATGCGGACCATGCTTGACCGTCGGCACGCCCGAAATCCGATCCACTATTTCCATACCCTCGACCACGCGCCCGAACACGGTATAACCGAAGTCGCTCTCGCTATGATCGAGGGAATGATTATCCACGACGTTGACGAAGAACTGAGAGGTCGCGCTGTCAGCCTCCTTGAGGCGAGCCATGGCCACAGTACCTCGCTCGTTCTTCAAGCCGTTATCGGCCTCGTTGCGGATCGGCTCGTGGGTCTCCTTACGCGTCTTATCCGTATTGTAGCCGCCGCCTTGCACGACGAAGTCCCGAATGATGCGGTGGAAAGTGGTATTGTGATAAAATTCCTCGTCAACGTAGCGTAAAAAGTTCTCGACACTGATCGGCGCCCGATCCGGGTACAACTCGATGGTGAACTCACCAACCGATGTCACCACCTGGACACGCGGCCTGTCTTCTCCGGAGGTCGCCTCCGGCGCCGCCATGGACGCCAACGTCAAAAAACTCAGCACATTCCGCATCTGTTCCTAACTCCCCCCGCTCGCGCGGTTGCCTGCCCTTGTATTAATTAATGTAACGGCTTTTACCCGGATTGCGGCAATACCCTGCAGGCTCAAGCCCGTAATGCGGCCATGCGCTCCCGGTTCGGCCGCTCCACTGCACCCCGTTCTGTAACCAGCACATCCACCAACTCGGCTGGTGTGATATCAAACACCGGGTTCCATGCAGTCACGCCGGCCGGGGCCAGCAGTTGGCCGCCAAACGCCAGCACCTCGTCGGGGTCTCGTTGCTCGACCCGTATTGCATCGCCATCGACTGTAGCGAAGTCCAATGTGGAGCCGGGTGCGACCACCATAAACCCGATACCCTGCGCTTTGGCGGCCAACGCCAGTCCGTAGGTGCCGATTTTGTTGGCCACATCACCGTTAGCGGCGACCCGGTCGGCGCCGACCACCACCCAACGCACAGACTCCAGGCGCAACAGCGCCGCGGCGGCGGCATCGACGAGCAGTCGTACCGGGATACCCTCTTGCTGCAGCTCCCAGGCGGTCAGCCGGGCACCTTGCAACCAGGGCCGCGTCTCATCAACGTACACGCACGATACACGCCCGGCCGCATAGGCGGCCCGGATGACGCCCAGCGCAGTACCGTAACCGCCGGTTGCCAACGAGCCGGTATTGCAATGGGTCAATACCGCGCCCTTGACGGTGAAATAGCCCATACCCAGTTGGCCCATATAATGGTTTGCGCGCACGTCTTCAGCATGGACACGGCACGCCTCAGCCGCCATAGTCTCGGCATCCGCCCCGTTCGCCAGCTTAGCGCGCATGCGCTGCAGCGCCCAATGCAGATTGGCCGCTGTGGGTCGAGCCTGCGCCAAATACTGCAGTTCGGCTTCCCGCTTGGCAGGATCAGCATGCTGACGAACGGCCAGCGCGGCCCCATAGGCTGCGGCAATACCGATCGCCGGTGCACCGCGGACGATCATCGTTTGGATGGCATCCGCCACATCCGCGGCGCTGGCGCACTCCTTATATTGGATCTCATGAGGCAAACGGCGCTGGTCCAAGAGCACCAACGTCTCTCCGGTCCAGTGCAGCGCGCGAACCGTGTCATGCTCCATAGTATGGACTATTCGATCGTGCTTAACCTGGGCGGAAGATTGTCGCACACTATCTTCCGCTTATGGGCCAGTTGGCCGAACGCAGAGATTACATCATGGAGCAAGCGGATACGATCATAAACACCCGCTGGTTGGTTCCGGTGGAACCGAGCGGTGCGGTCCTGGACCATCACGCCTTGATCATCCGTGCCGGTCGAATTGCGCAGATCCTGCCTCAAACCGAGGCGAAGCAACGCTATCAGGCACCTTGCATACGCGAGCTAGGAAATCATGTGCTCATTCCGGGACTAGTGAACGCGCACACGCATGCCGCCATGGCCTTGCTGCGGGGGTTGGCCGACGACCTACCGCTGTTGAGCTGGCTCAAGGAGCATATTTGGCCGGCCGAGCAGATCCATGTCAGCGCCGAATTCGTGCAACAAGGTAGCGAACTGGCGGTGGCCGAGATGCTGCTCGGCGGCATCACCTGCTTTAACGACATGTATTTCTTCCCCGAGGCAACAGCCCGAATCGCGGCGCAAGCGGGCATGCGGGCAGTAGTGGGCATGATCGTGATCGACCTACCAAGCGTTTACGCAGCCTCAGCCGACGAATATCTGAGCCGAGGGCTTGCACTGCACGACACCCTACGTAACCATCCGCTGGTGACCACCGCTCTTGCCCCCCATGCGCCCTACACCGTTTCCGAACGTAACCTGGAGCGCATTCGCATCCTAGCCGATGAACTCGACGTCCCCGTACACATTCACCTCCATGAAACCGCACATGAGATTGCGCAGAGCATTGAACGGCATGGTGTTCGACCGCTGGCGCGGCTGGATGCAATCGGTCTGCTCTCACCAAGCCTAATTGCTGTTCACATGACCCAGCTCGAAGCGATCGAAATGGATCGGCTGGCCGAAACCGGCACCCACATCGTGCATTGCCCTGAGTCCAACCTCAAACTCGCAAGCGGCTTCGCGCCGGTACCGGCGCTGCTCGAGCGTGGCATCAACGTTGCTCTCGGTACTGATGGAGCAGCCAGCAACAATGATTTGGACATGTTCGGCGAAATGCGCATGGCGGCGTTGCTCGCCAAAGGCGTGGCCGGCGACGCAACGGCACTGCCCGCTCACCACGCGCTGCATATGGCAACACTGGCAGGCGCCCAAGCACTGGGGCTCGCCGACCGGATCGGCTCTTTAGTGCCTGGCAAATACGCCGACCTGGTAGCGATCGATCTCGGCTGCCTAAGCAGCGCGCCGGTCTACAATCCGATCTCGCAACTCGTCTATGCCGTCGATCGATCCCAGGTAAGCGATGTTTGGGTGGCGGGTCGCGAGGCGGTCACGAACGGGCGACTCACGAGCTTGGATCCGACGGCAATACTCAGCCAATGCCAATACTGGCATGATAAGATACAGGCCTGATGGGTTCCCGTGCGCCAACGCCAAGTGGGCGCGGCAACGGGTCAGCCCAAGTTTCTCCACAAAAAAATTACGGTGCCTTGTTCGAACCGGTGTGGGCCTGGGTTGTATGTACCGTGACCACCCGGCACCGGCCGAGATGGCCGTGCGGGGATCCGCAGACGCCCCGTTTGCGCGGCCTCCCGCGTGGCTTCATAGTGAGGCGGAAGGTTGCTAGAAGTGCCCCCGAATATCGACCCCCTAGAGCTTGCCAAATTTGATCGTATCGCCAGCCGATGGTGGGATCCTGAGGGCGAATTCAAGCCCTTACATCAGATCAATCCCCTGCGTCTTGCGTACGTCGAGCAATGCCTCGGAGGTCTCGCCAATCGGCGCATTGTCGACGTAGGCTGCGGCGGCGGCCTGCTGAGCGAAGCCATGGCACGGCGCGGCGCCAGGGTGCTCGGCATCGACCTGGCCGAACGGAGCCTGGCCGTGGCAAGGCTCCATGCCGCGGAGGCGCACACCGCAGTCGATTATCAACTGACCAGCGTGGAGGAGCTCGCGCAAAGCCGTCCCCATGAATTCGACGCGGTTACCTGTATGGAACTGCTTGAGCACGTGCCGGATCCGGCGATGTCGATCAGCGCCTGTGCACGCCTGCTCCGCCCCGGTGGCGTAGCCATTTTCTCGACTATCAACCGCAACCCAAAAGCCTATTTGTTAGCGATCATCGGGGCTGAATACGTGCTGCGGCTGCTGCCTTGCGGCACCCACGATTACCGCCAATTCATCCGCCCCTCCGAGCTGGGGGCGTGGGCCCGTGCCCAAGGCCTTTTGTTACAGGATCTGCGTGGCCTCGGGTACAACCCGATCACGCGCCGTTATGCGCTCAGCCACGATGTGTCGGTCAACTACCTGGCACATTTTACGCTCGAACAATAGGTCCGCCGAGGTATAGGAAACACACGCGCCAAGGGTCCGCTCAGCGGATTCCAAGAGAATGAAAGACAAACGGGGTTGTTAGCGGGATATTCGGATGACTAAGACCAGAGATGACACCGCTGCCAAAGGGTGGCAGCGCTACTTTTGCGAACCAGGCCCGCCGCAACGATTACCGTTGCCGCGCTGCATAAACCGGCTGAGGTGCGCGGGATGATTCATTCTGCCGCAGGTGGCGCCTCGTCACGCCTTGCCAAGGCGGTTTTGTTGGACTTGGACGGCACGCTCCTTGACACGGCACCCGATCTAATCGGCAGCCTCAACGACCTGCGCCGCGAGCACGGCCTGACCACCCTGGCGCCGGAGCCACTCCGCCCGATAGTCGCACAGGGGGGAGCCGCGATGATTCGCCACGGCTTTGCGCTCAGTCGCGATGAACCGGGTTTCGCATCGTTGCTGCAACGCTACCTCGACATCTACCGGGCGCGACTCAGCTGCCAGACCCGTCCCTTCCCCGGTATCGACGAGCTGCTAGCCGAGATCGAGGCCCGCAACCTGCGCTGGGGGATCGTAACCAATAAGCCGAGCTGGCTCACTCGACCGCTGCTGAAACAACTTGGCTACCTTCGGCGTGCCGCCTGTGTGGTTACCGGCGATTGTCGAGCGTTGCACAAACCCAATCCCCACCCCATCTTCACCGCCTGCCGACAGTTGGCTCTGACGCCACCGGAGTGTGTGATGGTGGGTGATGCACCGCAGGACATTGCGGCCGCGCGGCGCGCCGGCACCCCAGCCTTGGCGGCGCTGTTCGGCTATCTCGAGCCCAATGCTCAAGTAGCCGATTGGGGCGCCGACGGGCTCATCGAGCATCCCCTGGAGATCCTGTCCTGGTTGGCCCCCGCGCTGGGTCCGTCGAGCCAGTCGAGCCCGCCGGGCATCCAAACGACCCTATGAGCGTCATCAGACGGCTAGCAGCACCGAATTCGGCCGCGCTGGGCGGGTCGGTTATCTCAGGCTGAGTACCGCTCGTGGAAGCCGCGCATTGCACCCAAATCCCGGAGCAGCACACCCGCTCCTGCGGAGTAGCGAACACACCGTGAACGCCGTCGAATTCTGCCGCGACAAAGCCGCCCCCCGGGGATCGAGCCTGCATTATGCGTTGCTGTTTACGGAAGCGGACAAACGCGCGGCGCTGCTTGCCTTGCACGCCTTCCACGCCGAAGTGACTGAAATCGTGGTGGAGTGCCACGACCACCAGGTGGCTGCGGCCAAGCTCGCCTGGTGGCGGGAGGAACTCGCGCGCATCTTCGAGGGCTGCGGCAGCCACCCCATCAGCCAAGCCTTGCATGCACCGGTGCAGCGCTATCGACTGGATCGGCACTACTTCGAGCAGATTCTCGAAGGTACGCAAATGGACTTGGAGTACAATCTCTATCCGAGCTTTCGCGAGCTCTCGCTTTACTGCCATCGACTCGGCTGCTCCATCGCCAGTCTGTCGGTGCAGGTCTGCGGCTACCGCGACCGCCGAGCCTTCGACTTCGCCCACGATTTGGGCACCGCGCTGCAATTGACTCGTTTTCTACGCAACGTCCGCCGCTATGCAGCGGCTGGGCGGTGCTACATCCCGGAGGCGGAAATCCGCAACGCCGGTGTCGAGTGGAGCGATTTGCAACGCTCGACGACCAGCGAGCCGGTGCGCCGCTTGTTCACCGAGCAAGCCGATCGCGCGCGCCGTTTTTATGCCCAAGCCTCGCAGCGGCTGCCGCCGACGGAGCGCTGGTCACAGCGCCCCGGTCTTGTACTGGGCGAACTGTACCGATCGTTGCTCGAAGTGATGACGAACGATCACTTTCCGCTATTGGAGCGACGTTATCACCTGACCCCATTGCACAAACTCTGGCTGGCGTGGCGCACGGCACGCGCGCAGCCGCGAGCGCGCATACCAAGCTGAGGAGATCGAGCAATGCCCGAAACCATGACCGAGGAAATCCCGGTCGATTACCGCCCTACCGCCAACGCCTTGGCCAACCAGCGAGTGCTCATTACCGGCGCCGGCGCCGGAATCGGGCGTGCAACCGCCTTGGCGGCGGCACAAGCCGGGGCCACAGTGATTCTACTCGATCGGCACATTCCACCCTTGGAGCGCGTTTACGATGAGATCGAGACAGCCGGCGGCCCCCAGCCAGCCATTTACCCCATGGATTTGCTCGGCGCGAAGCCCCAAGACTATACGGAACTCGCCCAACGGCTGAATGACAGCCTAGCCGGCCTCGATGCGCTGATCCACAATGCCGCCGAACTGGGCCGACCCTGTCCGATCGCCCACTACGACATCGAGACTTGGTTCCGAACCCTGCATATCAACCTCAATGCACCCTTTTTACTCACCCGAGCCTGTCTGCCGCTGCTCGAGCGCGCCTCACACAGCCGCGTGATTTTCATCAGCGACCTGGCCGGACGCATCGGCAAGCCTTACGCCGGCGCCTACGGCGTCGCCAAATCCGGACTCGAGGGTTTGATGCGAACGCTCGCCGCCGAACTACCAGACGACTCGCCGGTGCGCTGCGTAAGCTACGACCCGGGTGCGACCCGCACGGCGCTGCGCGCGCTCGCCTACCCGGCTGAGAATCCGGCGGAGTTGCGCTCACCAGACGGGGCGGCCCGCGGACTGATCTACCTACTCGATCCTAGACGCCCGGCCCGCCAGGGTGGGATGTTCACCCTGGCGATAGACAAATGCCGCACTGGCTGAGAAGCCAAAATTTGACATAAATCACATAATGTTGTGCTTTTAATCCACTACAGTGACTCTCCAGTTACAAAAAACTCACCAGTGAGCGCTATGGATGCAACCAATACGCTGCAACAGATCATCGACTCCACGAATCGCATTGCCGCTCTCAAGACTCAGGAGACCGATCGACTGCTCGCCTTATTCAAACGGTATTCGCTCACAACCGGGCAGGCCGTCTACGATTGGTCATCGCAATGCGGGCTCTACCGGATCGGCGTCGAGCATATCTTCATTCCACGGACTCGCTCCCCAGCGGATGTGCTCGCCTATATCGCGGCCAGTCGCCACGACGGTATCTACCTGCTGCGGGAATTCGAGCCGGCACTGAGCAAACCCTCGATTCAGAGCCGCTTGTGCAGTTTGTGCGATATCGACGATGGAATACGGCGCTTGGTGCTGCTGATCGGTGCGTATTCGCACTTACCGGCGGCTCTGCAGAGCCGGATCACGACCGTCCGCCATAATGTGCGCGAGCCTCATGTGCTCGCAGCGACAGCACCTCAAACAAGCGCCGACCCAGCACTGGGCACGCCTACAATAGCCGCCCGCCGCAGCACGGTGTCACTCGCGCGGCGCCCATACCTAATCGCCTCCACGGGAGAACAGCCTGGGCCGTAAAAATGGGTGGCGGACTCGTTACTCGTTTTTCAGCGCCTCGCTCAGGCGGCGGGTACAAGCCTGCTGCTTCGGCCAAGCGGGATCCAGATCGACGGCCCGGCACAAGCGGACTATCTCAGCCGGGCCCAACTTCCTGATTTGTCCCTGACGCAGCCCGGGCGGCAGCCGCACTGGGCCGTAGCGTAACCGGATCAATCGACTCACGCGCACCCCCTGCGACTCCCAAAGCCGTCGAACTTCTCGGCGACGCCCCTCGGCCAGGCTTACCCGATACCAGCCGTTGGCTGCTTGCGCTTCGCAGAGCACTTCGATGCGATCAAAGGCGCCACGGCCATCCTCAAGCTCCACACCTTGTTGCAAACGGGTAATCATCTCGGCGGTGACTTCACCGTAGACCCGAACAGCGTATTCGCGCACCAGGCGAAAGGATGGATGCATCAAACGGTTGGCGAGTTCCCCATCGGTGGTGAACAGCAGCAAACCACAGGTATTGATATCCAGTCGGCCCACCGCGATCCAGCGCCCTTTTTTGATTCTCGGCAGATGCTGAAAAACGGTCGGACGTCCGGCGGGATCCGAACGCGTGGTCACCACGCCGACCGGCTTGTGATAAAGCAACATACGTGGCAACCCACTTAAGCTCCGCCGCCGCAGCGGCCGCCCATCTACCGTAATCTGCATCCGCGGTGCCACACGCTCACCGAGTCGGGCGATTCGACCGTTGACCCGGATGCGGCCGTCCCGAATCCAATGCTCCATCTGCCGGCGCGAACCCATGCCAGCCCGGGCCAGGACCTTTTGCAGTTTTTCCGTCTCGCTCATCCCGCCACCCACACCGTATCGTCCCCATCGGACTGGGCGAGACACAGTTCGAGTTCCGGCTGAGCCTCGCTCCAGTCCTTGAGCTCGCTCAGTGCAGGCAGTTCCTCCAGGCTTTTGAGGTTGAAGTAATCGAGGAAAGCCCGGGTAGTGCCGAACAGGGCCGGTCGCCCCGGCAACGGCCGATGGCCTGCGACATGGATCCAGCCACGCTCCTGCAGCGTTCGCATAATCGAGGTGCTCAGGGCAACGCCTCGGATCTCCTCGATTTCACCACGTGTGATCGGTTGCCGGTAAGCAATGATCGCGAGTGTTTCCAGCAGAGCGCGGGAATAGCGCCCCGGCCGCGCCGCCCAAAGTTGCGCCACCCAAGGCGCCAACTCCGCGCGCACCTGGATCCGATAGCCGCTGGCGACCTCTTTGAGTTCGATGCCACGGTGCTGGTAGTCCTCAGCCAGCGCAACCAAGGCTCCGCGCACGACCGCCGTCCCCGGTTGTCGGTCTTGCGGAAACAGCCTCTGCAGACGTTCCACCGACAGCGGCTCACCGGCCGCTAATAAAGCGGCTTCGATGATGTATTTCAGCTCTGACTCCATTATGGCTTAATCATCCCTTATCGATTGCCCAGAGCTCGGCGGCCCCTGCCCTGCGTGCGCAACCGCACGCAGGTAGATCGGTGCAAACGCCTCGGTCTGGCGCAGCTCGATCAACCGCCCCCGGTAAAGCTCTAGCACCGCCAGGAACGTGACGGTAAGACCTAAACGCCCCTCGTTGGCGGAAAACAGCTCCGCAAACGCGCTGAAGCGCTCGCTATCCACCCGGTTCAGTATATCGACCATACGCTGGCGTACTGAAAGTGCCTCGCGTTGCACCGCGTGATGGGTAAAGTGCTTCGCCCGAGCCATTACATCCGCCAACGCCAAGAACAACTCGCCCAGGCTCACCGTCGGTTCGGCTCGTTCAATACGTGGTAACGACGGAGCTGGGACATGCCCCGGAAAGACATCCCGCGCAACTCGGGGCTGCTCATCGAGGGCCTGCGCCGCCTCCTTGAACTGCTCGTACTCCTGGAGCCGGCGCGCCAACTCGACCCGCGGATCGGCTTCTTCGGGCTCCTGCACGGCTGGCTGTGGCAGTAGCATGCGTGACTTGATATGCGCCAAAACCGCCGCCATGACCAGGTACTCGGCCGCAAGCTCCAGTCGCAGATCCTGCATCAGTTCGACGTAACGCATGTATTGCCGAGTAATCTCGGCAATCGGGATATCGAGAACATCGAGGTTCTGCCGACGGATCAAATAAAGCAACAGATCAAGCGGCCCCTCGAAGGCCTCCAGGATGACCTCCAAGGCATCCGGCGGAATATAGAGATCGTGCGGAAACTTGGTCAGCGGCTCGCCTCTGATCTTGGCGGTCGCGGCTATGGATTGAGCATCCGCGTGCTCTGGGTAGGCCGCCGCCGGGGCTGCATCCACTTCGCGTGCCATCACCGATAATCCAGGCCGACAGCAGCCCGCACCTCCTGCATCGTCTCTCGAGCCACCCTACGGGCCTTCTCGCAACCATCCGCGACAATGCGGCGTACGGCTTGCGGATCGGCTTCGAACGCGCGGGCTCGCTCATGAATGGGCGCCAGTTCCGCCTGCACGGCATCGATGATCGGCTGTTTACACTCCAGACAGCCAATGCCGGCGGAACGGCAGCCGGCGAGCACCCACTCCTGCGTCTTTTGCTCGGAGTAAAGCCGGTGGAAGTCCCAAACCGGGCATTTGGTAGGCTCGCCCGGATCGGTGCGTCGCACCCGAGCGGGGTCCGTAGGCATGGTTCGGATCTTTTGCTCCACAGCTTGCGGCTCGTCTCGCAGCGAAATCGTATTGCCGTAGGATTTGGACATCTTGCGCCCGTCCAGCCCTGGCATACGCGAGGCGGGTGTCAGCAGCGCCCTCGGCTCCGGCAAAATAGTGCGTCCTGTGCCTTCCAGGTAACCCAGTAGACGCTCGCGCTCACCCAGCGTAATGTTCTGCTGGCTCTCGATCAACGCCCGCGCCTCACCCAACGCCTCGTGGTCACCCTGTTGCTGGTATTTACGGCGCAGCTCGGTGTAGAGCCGGGCATTTTTCTTGCCCATCCGCTTGACTGCGGCGGTGGCCTTGTCCGCAAAATCGGGCTCACGGCCGAACAAGTAATTGAAACGCCGAGCGAGTTCGCGCGTGAGCTCCACATGCGAGACCTGATCTTCTCCGACCGGCACGGCGCTCGCCTGATAGATGAGAATATCGGCGCTCTGCAGTACCGGATAGCCCAAGAAGCCGTAAGTGAGCAGATCCTTGTCACGCAAATTCTTTTGCTGGTCCTTGTAGGTAGGCACCCGCTCCAGCCAGCCGAGCGGGGCGATCATAGACAACAACACGTGCAACTCGGCGTGTTCGATAACCCGCGACTGGATGAAGATTTTTGCCAAACTCGGGTTGACGCCACAGGCCAACCAGTCGATCACCAAATCCCAAATGTTCTCACCGATGATTTCGCGCTCATCGTAGGCTGTGGTCAACGCATGCCAATCCGCGACGAAAAAGAAACACTCATGTTCCTGCTGTAACTGCACCCAATTTTTTAGAACACCGTGGTAATGGCCTAAATGCAACCGGCCGGTAGGCCGCATCCCGGAAAGAACGCGAGCCTGGCGCGGGTCGTGTATGCTCAACATCACCTCCTAGAGTTGATTTCGCTCAACGGAAACGAACCGTATGATAGCCTGGCACAACAGGCGACGCAGCCGCCTGTTGTGCCAGGCTGCCGTTATGCTTCGAATACCGCGGCATTCCCCACACCACGCCGTATCACCGCCGGTGTCTCGCCGGTGAGATCGATTACCGTGCTCAACTCCAACCCGCCGGCGCCGCCATCGATGATCAGATCCAGCTGCGCACCAATACGCTCGCGTATCAGCTCCGGATCAGTCAATGGCAGATCCTCATGGGGCAACAGCAGGGTAGTGGTCATCAAGGGTGCGCCGAGTTCGGCACAAATAGCATTCGCTACTGCACTGTCCGGGACGCGGATGCCAATGGTCTTGCGCTTCGGGTGTTGGAGTCGCCGCGGCACCTCGCCGGTGGCGGGAAGGACGAAGGTATACGGTCCCGGAGTATGAGCCTTGAGCAAACGAAAGGCATTATTACCGACCTTGGCGTAGGTGCCGATATCCGATAAATCCCGGCAGGCCAAGGTAAAATTATGCCGCTCGTGCAGCTTGCGCAAGCGCCGAATTCGTTCTACGGCCTCCCTCTCCCCCATGCAGCAGCCCAGCGCATAGGCGGTATCGGTGGGGTAGGCGATCACCCCACCGCGCTGCAGAATCTCGGCGGTTCGACGAATCAGGCGCGGCTGGGGGGTCATCGGATGGATCACGAAAAACTGGCACATGGGGGGTACCCTCTGCTGGATGCCTGCGGGCGGCACGTAGCTACATTGTAACGACTCGTCCTGGCTGCGTCAGGGACGGTGGGTTGTGGTAGGCTAGCCAGCAGTGTCTATCCAGCATGGAGGCCCTCGATTAATGCACTATGCCATCCTCAGCGAGGACGTCGCGAATAGCCAACCATTACGGGCCAAGGCCCGCGGTGCCCATTTGCAGCGCCTGGAACAGCTGCAAGCCGAGGGGCGTCTGCTGCTGGCCGGTCCGCACCCGGCCGTCGATAGCGAAGACCCCGGGCCGGCCGGTTTTTCCGGTAGCCTGGTGATTGCCGAATTCGCATCGCTGGAGGCGGCGCAGGCCTGGGCCGGTGCCGATCCTTACGTCGAGGCAGGTGTCTATCAACGGGTGATCGTCAAACCATTCAAGCGGGTACTGCCATGACCGAATCGCGGGTTGTAATGATCGAGCAGCGGCTGCGCGCAGCGCTGCAGGTTGAAACCGTAACGGTGCGTGATGACAGCCGATTGCACGCCGGGCACGCCGGGGCCAAGGACGGCGGCGGCCATTACCGGGTATTGATAGTTAGCCCGGATTTCACCGGTCGGAGCACGCTCCAACGTCACCGCATGGTATACGAGGCAATGGGCGAGGCGATGCGCGCCGATACCATTCACGCCTTAAGCATTCAAGCGCTGAGCCCGCAGGAGCACCAGCAACAGGATAAGGGCTAAGCGCAGACTGCAACGCCACCTAACGCCACCTATCGCATTGCGGCGTATGATGTCCGAGACACTCGCGGGGTTGAAAGTTTACCGGACGCCGCCCCCGAACCGCCAGGCACGAGGATCGGTGCCGACCAACATCGTGGATTTTAGACCCGCAAGACTCGATTTAAGCCGAGCCTCATGTGCAGTCCGATTCCTATTTATCCACGATCAACTGCCGAAAACCGCTCTCGTCCAATAAGGTAATGCCGAGTTGCACCGCCTTATCCCGTTTCGAACCCGGGGCCTCGCCAACGATCATGTAGTCGGTGTTCTTGGACACATGGCCGGTGACTCGGCCGCCGAGGGCCTCGATACGCTCCTGCGCTTCTTCTCGGGTGTAACCTTTGAGCGTGCCTGTCAGAACGAAAACCCGGCCGGCTAGCGGTGTGCTTTGGTTCGCACCGTCCGGTACCGACCAGTGGAGCCCACTGCGGCGCAAAGCATCGATAACTTCGCGATTGTGCGGTTGGGCAAAAAAATGGGTAATACGCTGCGCCAGCACAGGGCCGATGTCGGGGAGTCGGGTGAGCGCCTCCTCGGTGGCTCGCTCCAGTGGATCAAGGTCGCCGTAATGCTCCGCCAGCCGCTTAGCCGTAACCTCACCCACCTCGGGTATCCCCAAAGCATAGAGGAAACGCGCCAGAGTCGTCGCGCGTGAGGCGTCAATCGCTCGCAGCAAATTACCTGCGGAGCGCTCCCCCATTCGCTCCAGTTCTACCAACTGGGCTCGCTCGAGCGAATAAAGATCAGCCACCGTAGCAACCAGTCCACGACCGACCAACTGCTCCACCAGCTTCTCACCCAGGCCGTCGATGTCCATGGCCCGGCGTGAGGCGAAATGCAAAATGGCACCCGTACGCTGCGCCGCGCAGTAGAGACCGCCGAGACAGCGATGGGCCGCCTGATGCTCTAGACGCATGACTTCTGCGGAACAGACTGGGCATTTCAGCGGCATACGCCAGGGTTGAGCGCCTTGCGGGCGCTTCTCAGGCTGCACGCCGATGATCTCCGGGATCACATCGCCGGCCCGGCGCAGCATGACGGTATCGCCGATTCGCACGTCCTTGCGCCGAACCTCGTCCTCGTTATGCAAGGTCGCATGACGGACGATCACGCCGCCGAGTGGCACCGGCTCCAGTCGGGCAACCGGTGTAATGACGCCCGTACGGCCGACGGAGGGCTCGATATCGAGCACGACGCTGAGGCCCTCGCGCGCGGGAAGTTTATAGGCCACGGCCCAACGCGGTGCCCGGGCGGTAAAGCCCAAGCGCTGCTGACTGCTCAAATCGTCTACTTTGTAGACCGTGCCGTCGATCTCGAATGGCAATGTTTCACGCTGTGCCATCAAACGGCGATAATAGGCGAGGCATTCCTCTACCCCGCTCACCACCTGGACTCGTTCATAGACGGGGAACCCCCAGCCGTGCAGCCGCTCCAGAATCTGGGACTGTCGACCCGCGATCACCTCTCTAGACTCTCCGATGCCGAAGGCAAAGAAAGTCAAGGGTCGGCGGGCGGTGACCCTAGGGTCAAGCTGACGCAGGCTACCAGCGGCCGCGTTGCGGGGATTGGCGAAAAGGCGCTCGCCCGCTTCGAGGCGAAGCGTATTGAGGTGCTTGAAGTCGGCTTTGCGGATGACGATCTCGCCTCGCACCTCGATCAGCTCAGGCCAGCCCTTGCCGCGCAAGCGCAACGGTATCGTACGCAGCGTGCGAATATTGGCGGTGATGTCCTCCCCGACCTGCCCGTCTCCCCGCGTACCGCCCTGGACCAGCCGCCCCTGCTCATAGCGCAGGTTAACGGACAGCCCGTCCAGCTTGGGCTCGGCCATATAGGCGATGCGGTTTATACCCAACCGTTCTCGAATCCGGCGATCGAACTCACCCAGCTCTCCCGCATCGAAAGCGTTGTCCAATGAAAGCATGGGAACCCCGTGCCGAGCCTCCCCGAAGGCCTCTACCGGCTTCGCACCCACGCGCTGCGTCGGGGAATCCGGGGAAACCAAGTCCGGGTGATCCGCCTCGAGCGCCTGCAACTCACGCATCAGCACATCGTAGTCGGCATCCGAGACTTGTGGGTCATCGAGCACAAAATAGCGGTAATTATGCTGCTCGATTTGATCACGCAACGCGGCGACCCGCCGCTCGACCGCTGCCCGCTCGACGCGCACCATGGCTAGCACGGCCTCCGCGTTCTCACAGTGGGGGCGCTGACACACACGCAGACCACCCGGGTTTGACGGATCAAATCGGCCATACGGTTGGGCGAGCGATTAACGGGCTTGCCGCGCAGCCAAATGCGCCCGGCGTCGATATTCGATTAGATCCTCGCGGATGTGCTCAATGGCCTGTTGGGTGAGATCGCAATGGCGCCTATCGAGCAGTTGCCCCCCAACCCGCTCAGCCACCGTGCGGGCCGTGGTGAGCATCTGCTCGAACGTGACAAGCCCATCGTAGGGCCCGGGCAAGCGCATGAAAAAAACGACTCCAGGCGTATCAAAGTTCGCGATCTGCTCCAGATCGAACCATCCCGGCTCAAGGATGTTCGCAGCGCTGAATAGCACACAAGGGCTGCTGTGCGTGTTCAGCAGCCGCGTATCCAGCAAGCGATGGAAGATCCGATGCGCGCCGTAGTGCATACCCGCCGCTTCCATCGCGTGCACCAGCTCCGGCCCCGCAAACCGACCATCCTCCGGCAGGGCAACCAGGTTGATTACGACAAGTTTCTCTTCGCCTGAATTCCTTGCTTTGTTCTCCGGCTCGTGAGCGGGCTCAGGCTGCAAGTTTTTCCCTCGACCACCAAGCAACGATGCCAGCCGCCCTTCGTGGCGCTCGGATCGGTGGCTGCTCGGTTGTGGCGGTGCGCTCGATTCGTCATCGGCCCGACTCGCCCCCACTCCATTGTGATCATCCGCCGCAGCAACCGGTTCCGAACGGTAGGGCTCGCCCAGCTCCTCTTGATGTTCACTAATCAAGCTATCCAATTCGCTGAGCGTACCCTCTATATCCTCACTCGAGAGCGCCTCATCGGCGAAGGGTTCCAATTTCGCACGCCGCCGCCAGGGTGGACCTTCATCGCGCCATTCCTGGACTCGACCATAGCCGTACACCAACACGATGACCAGCAGACCCAGAATCAATAGCAGCCAGCGAAGCTCTTCCATGCCTATATCCTGATAGCTATAACTATCTGCGTACCTCCCATGAGGTCTCACAGACTGCACTCGACGCACACGAAGCTCAACCCCCCACGATTCAAACCGCGGCCAGTTCGACCGCCTGCGCCAGATCCACCGCCACCAATCGCGATACTCCAGGCTCGTTCATGGTGATACCGAGCAAGTGGCTGGCCACCTGCATGGTGGTCTTATTATGGGTAATCATGATGAACTGTACCCGGGCGCTTTGCTCCCTGAGCAAGTCGCAGAAGCGGCCCACATTGGCCTCATCGAGCGGCGCATCCACCTCATCGAGCATACAAAATGGTGCTGGATTCAGCTCAAACAAGGCAAAAATCAGGGAAACCGCGGTCAGCGCCTTCTCGCCACTCGACAGTAAGTGGAGGCTGGTGATTTTCTTGCCTGGCGGCCGGGCCATGATCGTAATGGCCGCCTCCAACAGATCCTCGCCAGTGAGCTCGAGGTGGGCCTGCCCGCCGCCGAAAAGCCGCGGAAACAACGCTCTCAGCCGTTGGTCGACTTGCTCGAAGGTCTCCTTGAAGCGCCGTCGTGTTTCCTGATCGATATGGCGAATGGCGTCCTCCAGAGTCTTCAAAGCTACAGTGAGATCGGCATGCTGCCCCTCGATATAGGCTTTGCGCTCTTCCAAGTCCCGACATTCATCGATCGCCGCCAGGTTGACAGGTTCGAGCCGAGCGATCTGCTCCTGCAAGCGGCTCAGTTCCTGGGCACAAGCAGCCTCGTTCAACTCTGGATTCAACTTGGCCACCACCGACTCAGGTTCATAGCCGAGCTCGTCGAGCTGCTCCACTTGGGCTTGCGCCCGGATTTTCAGCTCCTGCTCACGCAAGCGAACCGATTCCAACACGTGACGCAGCTCCACCGCTCGCTGAGCGGCCTGGCTGCGCTGTGGTTCGAGCTCGCGTAGACGCCGCCCGGATTCGTCGAGTTCTCGACGCGCCTGGCGCAGCTCCTCTTCTACTGTGCGCTGCCGCGCCAATAAACGCTCACGCTCGCTTTCGAGCTCGGCTTCGGGAGCATCCAACTGCGCCAGCACCGCCTCAAGCTCGGCATCCCGGGTCAGTAGTCGTTCACGACGGGTCTGCAAACGCGTGAAGGATTCCTCCAGTGCAGCTTGTGCGGTAGCGACGCTTTGCTCCTGTAAGGTGAGCTCATGAAGGCGTGCCTGGAGTTCGTTGCACCGGTTTTGTGCCGTTGCAAGCTGTGCTTGTAGACGTTGCTGTTCCTCGTTATGCAGCGCCCGCTCGCGCTCGAGAGTCTCGCCGCGCTCCAAGGCCTCTTGCAGGCGCGCCTGGGCAGTGCGAATAACCTCGACCGTATCCTGCCTCGTCGCGGCAATCTCCGTTTGCTCCTGAGCGATGACCGAGCGCCGCTGACGAATTTGGTCGCGACGGTGCAAGAGACTCTCCGCGCGAGTGCGATCGCTTGCGAGATCCCGTTGCCGCCTCGCCAGCTCCTCCCGCAGCGCCTCGAATGTCGACTCCGCGCCGGCCAACTCTGAGCGCAAGCGGCCCTGCTCGGACTGTAGGGCCGCCAGACGCTTCTGCCAGAGAGCAACCCCGGAGCGCAGCGCTTCGAGCTCCCGCCCACGGGCAATGACGCCAGCCGCCGGATTGTTGGTTCCGGGCAGACGAACCCAGCGCCGGCCCAACCAAACCCCCTCTGGCGTAACGACCGACTCATGGGTACCGAGGCCAGCCGCCAGCGTGCAAGCCGAGTCCAGATCATCGACGCAATAGACGTGGCCGAGCAAATCGTCCAAAGCCCAGGGCGCATTCACTTTATCGCGCAGGGTCGAAGCGAGTGCGAGCGATGGGTCGGTAAATGCCTCGTCAGCGCCCGGCGTGAACAGCATCACCGTGCCCGCGGAGGGTGGTCTTAGAGCTTCGCCGGGCGTACACGTTCGCTCGGTCACGATCGCTTGCAGCGCCGAGCCCAGCACCGTCTCCACGGCATGTTCCCAGCCGGGCTCCACATCGACCCACTGTGACAGCCGGCGCTCGCCATCGAGCGCTAGATTCTCGAGCCAGGTCCTGAGCGTTTCGTCCTCACCCAAAGCGGCTTGTTGGATCGTCTCAAGCGAGGTGAGTCGAGCCTGGTCGCGATGCAGTGCCTCACGGACTTCATCCAACTCATCGGTCAGCTGCGTTATCCGCTCGCGCAACTCGCCGAGAGCGGCTTGTTGTCTTTGGTGCCGTTGCTCCAGCTCAGCGAGCTCTTCGAGCAGCGACCGCTCACGCTCGCTGAGCTGCGCGAGTTCCGCCTCGGGATCATCCCGAATCAGTTGATCGGTTTCCTCTTGCAGACGCCGAGCGCGGCGCGTGAGTTCATGGGAGCGCTGCTCTAGCTGCTCGATGCGGGCCCGTTCGACTTGAACGATCCGCACCGACTGCGCGACCTCTTCACTGAAACGATCCCAACGTTGGCGCCATTTTTCAAGCTGATCTCGCCATGAGCCGGCCGCCTCCCGCGCGGCGATTTCGGCCACCGCTGCTTCATTGACGGCCGGCACCAGCTCTTGCTGCTGCGCTTGCAGCTTCGCGAGCTTACCCTGGTCCTGATCGAAGTTACGCTCGATCTCGAGCAGCGCCTCGCGGTTGCGTTCCAGCTCTTGCCGGCTCGCCTCACCCAGCTCGCGGCGGTGGTCTATCTGTTGCTCGACCCGCGAGATCTCACTGCCGGCCGTGTAGTATTGCGCCTGTAATTCATTGACACGGCCATTGCATTCAGCATAACAAGCACGGGAGTCTTCGACTTCGTGCTCCAACGCGCTTTGCCGGGCGAGCTGTGCCTCAAGATCGCCTTCGTGGGCCGAACGCTCGCAGCGCACGCGCTGTTGTTCGCTATCCAAGGTCTGTAGTTTGAGCACATGGAGCTGGGCTTGGCGTTCGCGTTGCTCGACCTTCAGCGCCCGGTAGCGCGTGGCCGCCCGCGCTTGGCGCGTGAGCTTGTCGAGCTGACGGCCAAGCTCACTGCGGATATCGTTCAAACGCCCGAGGTTCTCCAAAGTATCGAGCATCCGACGCTCGGTCTCCTTGCGTCGTTCCCGATAGAATGAGATGCCGGCCGCCTCCTCTAAGTGGGCTCGCAGTTCATCCGGGCGCGCATCGATAATCCGTGCGATCATACTTTGTTCGATGAGGGAATAGCTGCGCGGCCCGAGACCGGTACCGAGAAAGACATCCGTGATGTCCCGACGCCGGCAGCGCGCGCCATTGAAATAATAGTTCGACTGGCCCTCACGATTGACCTGGCGGCGGACTGAAATCTCATTGTAAGCCGAATACTTACTGTCGGCGGCGGCATCCGTGTTGTCAAAGATGAGTTCAATGGAAGCCATGCTCACCGGCTTGCGTGCATCAGAGCCATTGAATATGACATCCGCCATGGACTCACCGCGCAGGTATCTCGGCGAACTCTCGCCCATCACCCAACGCACCGCGTCGATGATATTGGATTTACCGCAGCCGTTGGGACCCACGACCCCCACGATGCTACCGGGCAGGGAGACGGTCGTTGGCTCGACGAAGGATTTGAAACCGGCTAATTTGATTTTGTTTAGACGCATCGTATTCCATTGCTTTGTTTGCAAAGGCGCCGGATGGGCCGCGGTCCATTGAGAGGCCAGGCCTCAACGCTCTCTCCCACTTGCAGCGTCGTAAGTAAAGGAGCGGGGCGGAATGCTGGTCTCTGGGCACGGCAAACGATACAATTTTTCGCTTAAGTTTGCCGGGTATTGTCGAGAACCATGGCCACGAAGCCGAATCGGGAATTAACCACCTTCCCTAACCCACAGCCGGAGCGCGACTATACACTCCATATTCGCATCCCTGAGTTCACCTGCCTGTGCCCCAAGACCGGTCAACCCGATTTCGCTACACTCCACATCGACTATGTCCCGGATCAGCATTGTGTGGAGCTCAAATCACTCAAGCAATACATTTGGTCTTACCGAGACGAAGGCGCTTTCCACGAAGCGGTGACCAACCACATTCTCTCCGATCTGGTCAATGCGCTTGCCCCCCGTTTTGCCCGCCTGACGGCCGAATTTAACGTAAGAGGCGGCATCTATACTACGGTTGTGGCAGAGCACCGCCAGGCGGGCTGGCAGCCAGCGCCACCGGTCCACTTGCCGTGAACGAAAGCGTGCCTAGCGGGTACCCTCGGTCGCTCGATCCGGGATTTACGGTTCATTAGGGTGGCACGAAATTGATCCCGCTTAGACGCCGGCTCTCGGATTCAGGCCGAGGTGGGCGCCAGGTGCCCCGGCGGGCCAGTCATTCATTGCTAACATTAAAGCTAGGCGCATTATGCTGATGGACTTTTTTCGCGGTATCACCTATGTCCCGCAGGGTTTCCAACTTCTGACCGCCCAGGGATTGCGGCGCTTTGTCTTGCTGCCCATCGCAATCAACGTGCTGGTGTTCGCGGGCCTACTCTGGTGGGGCGCCGAGTGGTTCCACACTTTGCTGCTGTGGCTCCTGCCACCGGCTATACCGTCTGAACACAGCGGCATGCTCGGTCAGCTACTGACGTTTCTGGAAGGAACCATACGCTGGCTGCTCTGGCCTTTGTTCCTGCTGGCCGCCGTGGTGGTGATGTTTTATACGTTCACCGCGCTCGCCAATCTGATCGGCGCCCCATTCAATAGCCTGCTCTCCGCGCGAGTCGAGCAGCACGCGACTGGCCAATCCCCACCGCAGGCGCCCGAAGGTAAAGCATTCCTAGCTGAGTCGGTCGAGGCGATCATGGACGAGCTGCGCAAAATCGCCTATTTTGCGCTGCTCGGCATCCCGCTGCTGATCCTGTTCATCATCCCGGTCGTCCAAGTCGTCGCGCCGTTTCTGTGGGGTCTCTTCGGCGCCTGGATCATCGCCTTGGAATACGGTGACTATCCACTCGGTAACCGAGGTATCCCCTTTCGCGAACAGCGGCGCATAACGCACCAACACCGCTTGCTCCACCTAGGGTTCGGCGCCGGTGTGCTCTGCTTGACCATTATCCCGTTCGTTAATCTGGTGGCCATGCCCACAGCGGTGATCGGCGCCACCCTGCTGCAAGCGGATCTTCGCAGTCGCACTACTCAAGCCACCTAAGCCCGCGGTAGGCTTTGCCGGGAGTGCGAGGGTGGATGTTGTGTCTTCTGGCGGCGGGTCTCGGCAAAACCCGCCGGCAGCGTCAGATCGATATCAGCGCCCTAAGTAGCCGGCGATGCGGCGCACACCCTCCTGCAAGCGCGGCAGCGAAGTAGTGTAAGCGAAACGCAGATGTCGATGCGGTGCCGTGCGCTCGAAATCAAGCCCGGGGGTAACCGCCACCCCCGCCTCCTCCAACAGCAGCCGAGCCAAATCATTGCTATCAGCGGCCAACGCGGAGCAGTCTGCATAAAGGTAAAAGGCCCCATCGGGTACGATCGGCAGACGAAAGCCCAACTCGCATAGAGCCGGTGCCAAAAAGTCACGGCGCTGCCGGAAAGCTGTACGTCGCTGCTCGAAAATCTCGCGTGCCTGCACCGTAAAACAGGCCAGTGCCGCATATTGCGCCGGGGTCGAAGCATTGATGAAAAAGTTCTGGAGCAGCTTCTCCACCGCCGCCTCGTAGCCGCAGGGTGCCACCAGCCAGCCTAGACGCCAGCCGGTCATACCGTAGTATTTCGAGAAGCTGTTGATGATCAACGCCTGCCGACAGTGTCGCACCGCGCTCGCGGGATCGGCGACATAGTGCAGACCATGGTATATCTCATCGACGATCAGCATGCCCTGCCGACGCCGAACCTCCGCGTCGAGATCCTGCAACCGTGCGGCGCTCGCAAGTACACCGGTCGGGTTGTCGGGCGAACCGATGAGCACGGCCGCTGTGCGTTCACCCCAAGCGGACGCCACCGCTTCAGCGGTGAGCTGATAACCGTCTACTGCACTCACCGGTAAACCACGGGGAACACCATTGACCAACTCGATGAAGTTGCGATTGCATGGATAGCCGGGGTCAGCGACCAGGACCTCCTCGCCGGGATTGACCACTAGCGCCATCGCCAACAGTAGAGCTCCACTCGCCCCCGGCGTAATGAAAATACGGCGGGGATCGATCCGTGCCCCGTAGCGATCGGCATAGTGCTCGGCAATCGCCTCGCGTAACGCCGGCAAACCCACTGCGGGCAGATAGTGGGTGTACCCCTTGCGCAAGGCACGGACGCCGGCCTCGACCACCGGTGCGGCCGTAGTAAAGTCCGGCTCGCCGATCTCCATATGGACGATATCGCGCCCCTGCGCCTCGAGCTCCCGGGCTCGCCGCAGCAATTCCATGACATAGAATGGCCGGATGCGTTCAACTCTACCGGCTAAGCGCAGATACTTGGGATGGTTCAAGCCGAGCCCTCCTCTACTCACCCGCATGCTCCATCGGCATGCGACCGACACGGTGCCAAACGTTAAACGCTAAATGATGAGCTGGGAACATATTAACCGGCAAACTGCGGTTCGAGCCCGCCCGAGCAGCTACATCGGGCGATTCGCGCCAAGCCCGACCGGGCCGCTGCATTTCGGCTCGCTGGTGGCGGCCCTGGGCAGTTGGCTGGATGCGCACGCGCAGGGTGGCCGGTGGGCGGTACGCATCGATGATCTAGACCGTCCCCGGAACGTGCCGGGTGCTGATGGTTCGATATTGCGGACCTTGGATGGTTTCGGTTTGTGGTGGGACGGCCCGGTGGCCTACCAGAGCAAGCGTGAAGAGGCGTATCGGGCGGCACTGGTGCACCTGCAACGCGCCGGACTTGCCTTCCCGTGCGGTTGCTCACGCCGCGAGATCAGCCGGACAGGCCGCTTGGGGCCGGCCGGGTATATCTATCCCGGAACCTGCCGGGCGGGACGCCCGATCGACCGCCCGCTCCGCTCCTGGCGCATGCTAAGCCGCTCGGCACCGATTCGTTTCCAGGATCGCGCCTGCATCGGCATCCAGGAGATGGATCTGGAACGTATGGTCGGCGACTTCGTGATATGCCGGGCGGATGGCTTATACGCCTATCATTTGGCGAGCGTAGTGGACGATGCGGCACTCGGGGTGACTGACGTGGTGCGTGGCGGCGATCTACTGAACTGTGCACCACCGCAGATTCTGCTCCAGCGTAAGCTCGGTCTGCCAACGCCGCGTTACCTGCATCTACCAGTCGCTCGTGATACTGAAGGCAAAAAGCTGAGCAAACAGACTCAGGCACCACCGGTGCACCCACACCGCGCCGGCGCTTGGCTTCATAGCGCCTTGGCATTTCTCAGGCAGGCCCCCCCGGCCGAACTGCGCGCCGCTCCGCCGGGCGAACTGTTGGGATGGGCGCTACGGCACTGGCGACCGCAACGACTACTTAACCCACCTGCAGCATTCTGGCCGTAATCGCTGCGGCGCTCACGTATCAGAAACCCGCTCGGCTCTGCTAGTCTTTACAGATAGGGATCGGCGAGCTGACCGCGAGAACAGCTGAACGTATTAGCACTCGGCAACCGCAACTAGGCGCACCCCTGTAGAATCGAGCCCACCAGTGCCAGCAAGCTTGCGCATGAGGACGCATCCAGTACGGAGGAGCACGAAGGATGTCCGAATCAAAAGTGTATCCGGTTCCAGCCGCCGTGACCGAACACGCCTTGCTCGACCGCCGGCAGTACGAACAAATGTATCAGCGCTCGATCAGCGATCCGGACAGCTTCTGGGGCGAGCAGGCCGAGGCGTTTCTTACTTGGTTCAAACGATGGGATCGCGTCCATTACGCGGATTTGCACAAAGGCGACATCCGTTGGTTCGAGGGGGCCAAGCTAAACGTCAGTTACAATTGTTTGGATCGACATCTCGCGACCCGAGGTGATCAAATCGCTCTCATCTGGGAAGGAGATGAGCCTGATCAGGACAAGCGTATCACTTACCGTGAACTCCATGAGCAGGTCTGCCGTTTCGCCAACGCGCTGAAGGCCCGTGGTGTACGCAAAGGCGATCGGGTCTGTATTTACCTACCGATGATTCCCGAGGCGGCCGCAACAATGCTTGCCTGCAGCCGCATCGGGGCGGTTCATTCGGTGATATTCGGCGGTTTCTCATCGAACGCATTGCGCGATCGGATTCTTGATTCGGATTGCCACGTTCTGATCACCGCCGACGAGGGCGTGCGCGGCGGGCGCCCAGTACCGCTGAAAGAGAATGCCGAGCGGGCTTTAGCGGAATGTCCCAAAGTCGACACGGTATTCGTCGTCCGTCGCACGGGGAGCGACATCACCTGGACCGACGGCCGTGACATCTGGTACCACGATGCCATTCGCACGGCCACGGTGGACTGCCCGGCCGAGCCGATGGACGCTGAAGACTCATTTTACATCCTCTACACATCCGGCTCGACCGGCAAGCCCAAAGGGGTACTCCACACCACCGCTGGCTACCTGCTTCAAGCGGCCATGACCCATAAATACATCTTCGACTACCACGACAATGAGGTCTATTGGTGTACGGCTGATGTCGGCTGGGTTACAGGGCACTCCTACATCGTCTACGGGCCGCTGGCAAACGGCGCGACGACGCTGCTCTTCGAAGGGGTGCCCACCTACCCGGACGCATCCCGCTTCTGGCAGATCATCGACAAACACCAAGTGAGCATTTTCTATACCGCACCCACGGCAATTCGTGCCTTGATGGGCCAGGGTGACGAACCCGTCAAGAAAACGAGCCGGCGCAGCCTTCGGCTACTCGGCACGGTAGGTGAACCGATCAATCCGGAAGCCTGGGAGTGGTATTATCATATCGTCGGCGAGGGCCGCTGCCCGATCGTGGATACTTGGTGGCAAACCGAGACGGGCACGATCATGATTTCACCCCTGCCCGGCGCGACGGATCTCAAACCCGGGTCCGCGACCCTGCCCTTCTTCGGCATCGAACCACAGCTGGTGGACAATGAAGGTAACATTGTGAGTGGGCCTGGCGAGGGCAATCTTTGCATCGCGCGCGCCTGGCCCAGCATGATGCGCACCGTCTACGGCGATCATGAGCGTTTTCTTAACACTTATCTCACCCATTACCCCGGCATGTATTTCACGGGAGATGGTGCCCGTCGTGATCAAGATGGTTATTACTGGATTACAGGTCGGATCGACGACGTACTCAATATATCCGGCCACCGTATGGGTACCGCGGAGATCGAGAGCGCCCTAGTACTCCACTCAGCCGTTGCCGAAGCGGCGGTGGTCGGTTACCCGCATGCCATCAAAGGCCAAGGCATCTACGCTTACGTGACGCTTATAATAGGCAATGCCCCGTCCGATACTCTGCGCCAAGAGTTGATCGATCTGGTGCGCGAAGAAATCGGTGCGATTGCCAAACCCGATATCATTCAGTGGGCACCGTCCTTGCCCAAGACACGTTCCGGCAAGATCATGCGCCGCATCCTGCGCAAGGTTGCTGCCAACGAGCTCGACAATCTGGGGGATACCAGCACCCTGGCCGATCCATCAGTAGTGGCGCGTTTGGTCGAGAGCCGAGCCCACCAGTGAGCTGCAACTTCGATAAGGAGCGTGCGCTGGCCAATTTGCCACTGGATGCCCGATCAAAAGGCTAGCGAACACGCCGCTCGAATCGCCAGTGACGCCGAGTGCGCCATCCGCTTTCGGCCGGCCTGGTGGCTACTTGGAGGAAACGGTCAAACACTATGGCCCGCGCTGGTACGCCGGCCTCCTAAACTGCCGGTACAATGGCAGTGGTTTGTTCTTCCGGACCAGGATTGCCTTAATCTAGCTTGGGGCCCACGCCGCGACGGTGCGCTGATTTTGATTCTCCATGGACTCGGCGGTTGTGCCACTGCCGGTTACGCACTCGGTATGCTCCGAGTCCTCAGTCAGCATGGACTGCAGGGCGTCATCATGGAATACCGTGGCGCCGGTTCGTGGCCGAACCGCAGCGATCGCTTCTACCATGCGGGTGCCTGGCAAGATCTACAGATCGTCGTGCAGGAACTCCGCGCGTGCTGCCCGAATCGGCCCATTGGCGTAGTCGGCTTTTCATTGGGCGGCAGCATCCTTCTCAATTGGCTCATCGCCGATTCGAAAGCACCGGTGGATGCGGCTGTGGCCATCTCCGTACCCTTTGATCTTGCGGCTTGCACCGACACACTCAACCGAAGCTTTGCACGCGTTTATCAATGGGATCTGTTGCGTCGCCTAAAACAACGAGTACGGCGCAAATATGCCAACCAAGACGATGCACCAATTTCAATACGGCAGCTGCGTACCGTTCGTACGCTGCGTGCGTTCGACAACCACATCACGGCGCCCTTACATGGTTACATCGATGCCGCAGACTACTATCGGCGTTGTAGCTGCGGGCCTCATCTCCACGCGATCCGGCATGCCACTTTGATCATCCACGCACATGACGATCCATTCGCTCCTTTACCCAGCATCGTCTTGGCACAACAGCTCGCACCGTGCGTCCAACTCGAACTCACTCCTAGCGGCGGTCATGTGGGCTTCGTTCAAGGCCGTTGGCCATGGTATGCCGACTATTGGCTCGAACAACGAATTATTACTTACTTCCTGTCAATATTCAAAACCGTCGGCTGAATGCCGAGCTATCGAAAGGAACACATTTATATGCTAGTCCGAATGAATAAAGACAGCTGAGGAGTCTCTGAATTTTTTTTATGCTGAGCCTTCGACTAAACTCGGGACGGGCTTGTCGAAGTATGAATAGCAATTTTATATGGCAACTTAAAATCTTAAGAACGCCCTTCGACGGCGTTTCCTGCGCTAGCCGAAGGGCTCAAGGCGAACAGATCAATTCATCCGCTCCCCATTAATTATCCGGATCGCTTATGACCAACTCACCGTGCTCCCGCTCCCAAGCGACAAGATCCGGTTCCATAGCCGCGTACACGGCTCCGACACATTTCGCCTCATCCTCTGCACCGGGCGATTTCGGCGGCTCGATATCGTAATGAGCACAGATGGCTTCGAGTTCATCATCCGGCACTTCGACCACTCGGGCCAGCATCGCCAAAGACTGGAGACTGCATTGTTCATCCAAATCCCAGCCACGCGCTTTCCAGGGCGGCAGCAAGCGACCCATTAAATGTACGAACTCCCTTTCCAACGCCGCGACCTGATCCAGCTTGTAAGCAATAACGGCGCGTCCCCGTATAAAATCACAAAAATAAGGAGCTATTTCAGAAAAAAGGGGTTTATCCGCCAACATCGCCGAGCTAAGACCATGAATCTTTAACGCGCTCTCTTCAACCTCGATATCGGGATTGATGTAACGGTGGAAATTCTCCCCTGTCGGCTCGCCATCACGCATCTCTATGCCTGCTATTTCAACGACCCGAAAGCCTTTATCAGCCGAGACCCGGACACTCTTTATTGATAATGCGATATAAGCCACGTGTTACCTCCAGTTAGGCAAAATACATCTTGAAAACCGATTTTATATAAAACCCGTCAAATACCCCGTCGAATGGAAGGAGCGAGCAACGTGAACATCAGGCTAACCTATAAGGATGGTCTAGGCTCGGCTTTCTTGGCACATGCTAGGGCCATTGCATACGAGCGTAACGCCCCAGCAGCGAAGACAGGCGCCCGAGAATGTAGATGCCCGCCACCCGCGGCAACAAATTCTCTCGATTTGCTACCGTCGGATGGCGGGCCTCGTCGTCAGTTCACATTCTTCTGAACAAAACAGCTATGCTAATTAAATACACATCTTTGCTGTTTTTATGAAGTGCGGAACCCCGGGCCTGGACGCGGCGCGCGGTTCCAAATCACACGCTGATAGGGCCGCCACAGGTAACCAATCGGGAAGGCCACCAAGTGGACCAAGCGAGAGAATGGAAACAGCGCAATGAGCAGGAATCCCGTGAAGAAATGCAACTGAATCAAAAACGGAAACGCGGTAACATACTCCGGCTTCGGGTTGAAGGTCACCAATGACCAGAGCCAAGGCGCCGTGCTGGAGACAAACCACTCGCCACCCCAGCGGTATGACAACGATATCACGAAACCAAACAGCATCTGGAACAACAGCAAGCCGACCACGACCCAGTCCATGCGGGTGGTGACCACATAAATGCGCCGGGTGGAAAAACGCCGCATCATGAGCCAGCCTAGGGCGACAAAACCGACCAGAGAAAGAATCAGGCCAAGCGCTTCAAGGGGAAACCGCAGCGGACCGCCGATGATCCCGCCCCACAACGGCGGCAACAAAAAAGCAATAAAATGCGCCAGCAGAATCAGCACGACCGCGTAATGCCAAAGCGCCGAACCCCAGAACAACTTCTGGTTCTCGAGCAACTGCGAAGAAAAGCTTGAATACGAAAAAGTATCCGATCGGTATCGATAAATACCCACCAGAACGGCGAGTGCCACCGCGACGTAAGGGAACCCCACAAATATAACATCCGACATCGCTTGCTCCTCTTATAGGTCAGCGCGGCCTGTAGCCGCCTTCCGTTCCGGTTCCCACAGCGCCGGTATAACCCGTGCCAGGGACCGCAGCGGCTTTACATATAGACACTCAGTGCTAGTCGACACACCCGCCGCTTCTTGAACACCTTCAAGCAAAACACCACCTTCCACGTTGCCGCCGTGGCTATCGCCGTGCAGCTCGGTCGCATCGTCTCCCGTGCCCGGCAGCTCGGGATCGGAATGCGCGCCTCCCGGAACGGGGCCGACCTCCTCTTTCTCTTTCTTGGCCGAACGCCGCCGCCCGCGACCTGCTATGACCCGGCTCACGGGAACCTCCATTCCGGTCATTTTAGCTATCGCCGGCGCTAAGGCCTCATCAATGAGCTCACGCCCGAGCGCGAGATCCTCGTTGATCCCAAGAAAACTCAAAAATACGGATAAGCGGTCGGGCAGCTCCGTACCAGCTACCTTGAAACCGCGCTCCGCATAGAGCTCCTTCAGCCGGATCATAAAAATACTGCGGCGATAGGTTTCCCCAAACAGGTGGTAACCCA
The DNA here is from genome assembly GCF_000153205.1 of Nitrococcus mobilis Nb-231. Lineage (GTDB taxonomy): Bacteria > Pseudomonadota > Gammaproteobacteria > Nitrococcales > Nitrococcaceae > Nitrococcus > Nitrococcus mobilis. The sequence continues at coordinate 3,336,388 of NZ_CH672427.1, read as the reverse complement.
CATAAGGCCTGCAAACAGGAGTGAGGTCAAAAAAGGCGGTATGCACCTCTTCGAGATAGCCTAAAGAAGACTCCTCGATCGTCTTGCGAAACTCTGCGAGATCGGCGACCGATTCAGGGACTCGGTCGCCGATAACTTCCTCACATTCCGCAACGTGAGCACTGAGGTCTTGAGTCGGGTAATCGAGGATGGTGCCGAAGAGCGTAAAGACGCGCTTCGGCAACACCATTACCACATTGCTGCTTCTCCGCACGTCAGAACCTCCGCGCGGGGGCGTCCCTGAAGCCAAACCCACCGGCTGCTTTACGGCTGTACGGATCAAGCGGTGGCAACTCGCCGTCCATCGCCCGCTCACGCTCCATCGGCGGAACCACGAAGCGCTCCTCGAACGTGGGCAAGGAAGTGAGCTCGAAGATCGAAATGCACTGCTCAGGCGTGAGATCCGCCCGTCGCAATGCCTCCTGCACATCCTCTTCCTTCTGGTCACCGACCTGTTCGGAGCGCATGTACATACGCACGGCTACCAGCTTATGGTAGACGTGCTTGATCTTATCGACATTACCGGCGGTAAACAGGCTCGCCATGTACTGCATCGGAATCCGAGCCTTGTCGACCGTGTTGAGATTCGGTCCGGTCTCATCCGCCGGTGCCGTCTCCATACCCGCCGTGGTCTCGTATTGTCCATCCCGAATCGCCGCGATAACCGGCAGCAACGGCGGCACATAGAAGAGCATCGGCATGGTGCGGAACTCTGGGTGCAACGGTAGCGCCAAGCCCCAACGCTTCACAAACTTGTAGACCGGCGAGTTTTGCGCCGCCGTCACCACAGCGTCACCAATACCGTTACGCTTGGCCCCCGCGATAACCTCCGGATCGTACGGGTCTTTGATCAACGCCCGCTGCGCGTCGACCAAACCGTCATCGGGCGAGCGCGCCGCCTGCTCAATGCCATCGGCATCGTACAGCACCATACCGATATAGCGGATACGCCCGACACAGGAGTGGAAGCAGGCTGGAGGCTGTCCGCTCTCGAGACGCGGATAACACAGAATGCACTTCTCGGACTTACCGGTCGACCAGTTGAAATAGGTCTTCTTGTAAGGGCAACCGGAGACACACATACGCCAAGCGCGGCACCGATTCTGACTGATCAGAACGATCCCGTCCTCACCGCGCTTGTAAATGGCGCCCGTCGGACACGCCGCCACACAACCCGGGTTGAGGCAGTGGTTGCAAATCCGCGGCAGATAGAAGAACACCGTCTGCTCAAGATTCTTGAGCGACTGCTGCTCGGACTCGCTCAGGGACTTGAGGATGTTGGGGTCGTTGGCCGCATAGACCTCGGAGCCACCCATATCGTCATCCCAGTTCGGACCCGCTTCGAGCGTGTCCATGAAATCGCCAGTGACCAACGAGACGGCGCGGGCGGTTGGCTGATCGTCACCCTCCGGCGCATCGAACAGATTTTTATAATCGTACGTCCAAGGCTCGTAGTAGTCATCCAACGTCGGCAGGCTGGGGTTGTAGAAAATATTGGTGAGCGCGCCGGCACGGCCCTGCAGCTTCAGCTTCAGCCGCCCGCGAGAATCACGCTCCCAACCGCCCTTGTACTTCTCCTGGTCCTCCCACTGGGTGGGGTAACCGGTACCGGGCTTCGTTTCAACGTTGTTCCACCACATGTACTCGGTGCCCTGGCGGTCAGTCCAGATGTTCTTACAGGCGATGCTGCAGGTATGACAACCAATGCACTTGTCGAGATGGAAAACCATGGAGACTTGAGCTCGAATATCCATCTTTCAATAACCTCCTAGAGATCACGAATCGCGCGGCCGCGCCTCGGGCGCGGCCGCTTACTTGATGCCTCTCGTTCACGCTACCACTCGAGCTTCTCGAGTTTGCGCACTGCAACGTGCGTATCCCGCGTCATGATTCCGGTCGGACCCCAATAATTGAACAGGTAGGTGAATTGCGCATTCCCTCCTGCAAGGTATACCGGGTTGATGCGGGTACGCGTGACGCTGTTGTGACCACCGGCACGCCGGCCGCCGCGGATCTGCGACTTGGGTATGTAGATGGTCCGCTCGACGGCGTGGTAGTACAGGCACATGCCCGACTGCACTCGGCGGCTTACGTTGGCGCGCGTCACGATTACACCATTGTCATTATAGACTTCGACCCAGTCGTTGTCCTTCAAACCGACCCGCGCCGCATCCTTATCGTTGATCCAAACCGGATCCATACCACGCGACAAGGTCAACATGCGGTGGTTGTCCTTGTAGGTCGAGTGGATGTTCCACTTCCCGTGTGGCGTGATGTAATTCAGGATCAACGTCTTGTCATCGATCGGGCTGTTATCCAGATCATGGATCTTCTTGTAGTCGAGCTTCGGCCGATAAGTGCACAGATGCTCGCCGAAGTCCATATACCAGGGATGATCGATGTAGATGTGCTGCCGGCCGGTCAATGTCCGGAACGGAACCAACCGATCGATCTGCAGCGTCCAAGCCGAGTAGGCCCGGCCGTCACCACAATTGCCGGTCCAAACGGGGCTGCACAGCAACCGCCGTGGCTGACGGGTGAGGTCATAGAATGTTACCTGGTGACCACGGTAAGGCTCCGCCAAGTCGGTCAACGGCACACCGCAGTGCTCCTGCTCCGACTTGAAGGCCTGATAGGCCACCTCGCCGTTGGTCTCCGGGGCCAGGTACAACAACACGTTGGCGGCATCGAGCGCGTCTTCGACGCAAGGGTAGCGCTTGCCGCCCCACTCGACTGCCCGGCGATGGCGCGGGTCGGGTGAGCCGCCGACCGGCTGGTTGGTGAGCTCATCGTATTGCTTCGTGATTGGGAAACTGCAGCCATTGCCGCTGATCCCGTTCTCCCGTATAGCGGAGCCCAAGGAGATGTACTTATTGTAGAGCAAACTGTAATCGCGCTCGACCACCCGGAAATGCGGCATGGTCTTACCCGGAATGGGCTCGCACTCGCCTTCCAGCCAGTCCTTCACGTCGCGCTGGGCGATCTCGTCCGGCGTGTCGTGCGTCAGCGGTGCCGCAACGACATCCTTGAATGGCTCCGAAAACACGCTAGGCGCCATCTCGCTGATCTTCTTGGCAAACGCCTTGAAGATGTCCCAGTCACTCTTGGACTCCCAGACCGGCGGCACCGCCTGACCCAACGGATGGATGAACGAGTGCAAGTCGGTGCTGTTGAGATCGTTCTTCTCGTACCAGAAGGCCGTCGGCAGCACGATATCGGAGTACAACGCCGTGGAATCCATCCGGAAGTTGATGTCGACCACCAAGTCGAACTTACCGCGCGGAGCAGGCTCGCGGAACTTGACGTGCTTGACGTGCGGCTTGGCGCGCTCTTCGGCGACCGCGTTGTCATGCGTGCCAAGGTAGTGTCGCAAGAAGAACTCCGCGCCCTTGGCGCTCGACTGCATGGCGTTGCCCCGCCAAATGAACCACACTCGCGGCCAGTTCTCCGGGGCATCCGGATCGTCGACCGAAAAGCTGAGATTCTTCTTCTTCAGCGCCTGCACCACATAATCCGCCATACCCTTGTCGTCCTTCGCACCCGCCTTTTCCGCCTCGCGGGCGACCTCCAGCGGACTGCGGTTGAACTGCGGGTAGTGCGGCATCCAACCCATGCGCACCGACTTGGCGACCAAATCGACAGAGTGACCTTTGGCCCATTTGGCATTGGGCGGAGAGGGTGCATACTCCTCGAACGAGCCCTCATAGCGCCAGCTGTCACTGTTGACGTAATGCCAGACCGGCGACTGCTGCAGACGCGGCTTGATACCCCAATCGCCAGCCAGGGCGAGAGCGTTCCATGGCGCAACAATCGCGAGCTTCTCCTGACCGACGTAGTGGTTCATGCCGCCGCCGTTGCGGCCACAGCAACCGCAGGCAATCAGGCAGTTGATGGCGGCCCGATAGATGTGGTTGTTGTGGTACCAGTGGTTGGCGCTGGCGCCGACGATGACCATCGAGCGGCCCTTGGTCTTCTCCGCGGTGCCGGCGAACTCGCGGGCGAAGCGAATGACCGTCTGCCGGCCGATGCCGCTGAACTGCTCCTGCCAGGCCGGGGTGTAGGGCTTGAGATCGTCGTAGCTCTCCGGGTAATCGCCCGGCAGACCACGATTCACAGCATACTGACCCATGTTCAGGTCATAGACCGTGGCGACCAATACACTGCCGCTGCCGGTGTCGATCTTCTTCGCCGGTACGCCGCGCTTGTATACGGTCTGCGAGGCGAACTCGTAGAACTGCACCATGGCGACATCGTCGCTCTCGCCGAGGAAGCTCAGCACGGGCTCGATGGGGCTGTTGTCGAGACCGTCCTCCATCTTGAGGTTCCACTGACCGTGCTTGCCATGTCGATGGCCGATCTGGCCTTTCGGGCAGCGGGCCTCGTTGCTCTTGCGATCGAACACCAGCTGCTTCCAGGCGGCGTTCTCCTGCTTCTTGTACTTCTTGACCTCCTCGCTGGTCAGGTAGCGACCCGGACGGTAGCCATCACCGTCCTTCTCGAGCTTGACCAGGAACGGCATGTCCGTGTAGCGCGTCACGTAGTCGATGAAGTAAGGCACTTGGCGCTTGACGTAGAACTCGGTGTAGATGACATGGCCGGCTGCCATCCACAGCCCAAGGTCCTCCCCTTTCTTAACGGGGATCCACCAGTCGGCGTACTTGCTGACCTGGCTGAAATCCGGCGCCAGCACCACGAACTTGGCCCCCTCATGGCGCGCCTCGGAGATAAAATGCACATCCGGGGTGCGGGTCATGTTGAGGTTGGAGGCCATCGATACGATGAACTTACTGTTGTACCAGTCGGCGCTCTCGCAGACGTCGGTCTGATCACCCCAGATCTCCGGGAAGGAGTTGGGCAGATCGGCGTACCAGTCATAGAAGCTCATGTTCACGCCGCCGAAGAGCTGCAGGAAGCGCGAGCCGGCCGCATAGGAGAGCATCGACATGGCCGGGATCGGGGAGAAGCCCATTACCCGATCGGGTCCGTACTTCTGGGCGGTGTACAGACAAGCGGAGGCGATGAGCTCGAGCAGCTCGTCCCAGGTTGTGCGTCGATAGCCGCCTTTGCCGCGGGCCTTCTGCCAGCGCTTACGCTTGTTCTCGTCGGTGACGATGGAGCTCCACGCTTCGACCGGGTTGTTGTGACTGGAGCGCGCCTCGCGCCAGAAGTCCAGCAATACACCCTTGCCGTAGGGGTATTTGACGCGAATCGGGCTGTAGACATACCACGATGCAGAGATGCCGCGCTGACAGCCGCGCGGCTCATAGGGCGGTATGCCGCGGCCACCTTCACCCCGCCCGAGCAAGGGGTAGTCGGTCTGCTGCATTTCCCAGGTGATGATGCCGTCCTTGACGTAAATCGCCCACGAACAGCCACCCGTGCAGTTCACACCGTGGGTGCTCCGGAAGATGTTATCGTGCTGCCAGCGGTTGCGGTAAAACTCCTCCCACCGGCGTGTCTTTGGATTGATAAGATCCTGAATCCAGCCCATAGCTTGTTAGCCTCCTCGTCGAAATCGTAATTCAGTGGTCATCACTGCTTCTTTACCGATCATTGACGATCACCGCCGCCAGCGACCAGTACCCGACACCATGGGCTCACGGACCGCAATAATCCGACGCCGCCAAACGAAGCTCACGATCGCCCCGAGCGCCACGACCCCGAGGATCGACAACCCGAGCAGCATACCCACCGGTCCGCCGGAGGATTGATTGGGGTCAGCGGCTGTCGCCTTGAAGAAAGCAAGCAGATCCGCTTTCTCGGAGTCCGTCAGCGGTTTGGCAGAGAAGATTGGCTGCATCGGCGCCATCGCCTCTGGCCAAGTGACAATGGCATCACCGAGCCGACCGTGCGTGCTCGTCAGATCAGGCCCCATGCTGCCGCCACCTAACCCGGCAGCGCTGTGGCAAGCGGCGCAGGAGGGACCACCGTTTCGAAAGCTCGTCTCACCGGTGAACAACTGCTCACCCTTGTCGGCCGAGCCCGCGCTCTCCTCCGTAGCCGCTGCCGCCGGGGCCGCGGCCGATCCAGTGGCGCCCGCTGCCGAGGACTGAGCACCCGCGGCTCCATCTTGAGCCATATAAGCGATCAAATCATCGATCTGCTGGTCCGACAGCCCCAGATTGGGCATGGTCATGGGGTATTTTTCACTGACTTTTTTGGCGACCGGATCGCCCGAGGCGATCATCGCAGCCGGATCTTTAAGCCATTCCTTCAGCCACGCTTCATCACGCTCTTTGGTAATACCCTTGAGATCCGGACCCACCCTGTCGCCTTGACCAATAGTATGGCAGGCCGCGCATTTTTGCTTGAAGAGCGTAGCGCCTGCGGACGCATCACCCGCCCAAGTGCCCGTAGTGAACACTCCAAGACCGATCGCCGCCGACACCAACAACACCTGCTTAAACCGCGCTCGCCGCCTGCTCGGGGCATTCAGCATCGCTTAACCTCCTTACCCAGGACGTTGAATTCCTTATTTTCAATGTCCCGCGCGCGTCTACGAAAAGGCCCGCCCGCATCTAAACGCAACAGCTCGCGCTCCGCGCGAGCCGTGCGCCACGTACGACGCCTCTGTTGTGAAGAAAAGCTGCAAAGAAATTTGCAACAACCCGTGCGAGGATATGTAGCACGCGACTCAACCTTTTTCAAGAGACCCGCGGCGACTGTCGGTAATTTACCTACAGCCGTGCGTCACTCGCAAACCTCTCCCCAGACAGGCCTGCGGAGTTTTTCCGGGCAGCTGGGTCGAGAAGACACCCGTGCCGGTAGCACCTGGGCAAGCTTCGAGGATCACCCCCGGGCGACTAGCCGCGCTTGCGCCGCGACCGGTTCCGCTTGACGAAGGCCAACAGCCGTTTGCGCCGGGCCTGCTGACGGGGAGAGAGCACGTTGACACGCCCGGCATAAGGGTTCGATCCAGCCCGGAGCTCCAAACGGATAGGGGTACCCCAGAGGCCCAATTGGCGTTGAAAGATATTGACCAGATAGCGCCGGTAGGCGGATGTCAACCGAGCGGTTTGGTTACCGTGGATGACGATCACCGGCGGATTGCGCCCACCTTGGTGGGCGTAGCGCAGCTTCACCCGACGTCCCCGCACCAATGGAGGCTGATGCGCGGCCACCGCCTCGGTCAATATCCGATTGAGCTGCGGCGTATCGAGTTTACGGCAAGAGGATGCATAGGCCTGTTGCACCGCACCGTACAGCAAACCCACACCCGTGCCGTAGAGTGCCGAGATGAAATACAGCTTGGCGAAATCGAGGAAGCCCAACTTGCGCTCCAATCCGCGGCGGATCTGCTCCCTACGCGAAGGCTCCAGGCCATCCCATTTATTAACCGCCAGCACCAACGCACGACCGGCATCGAGCACATAACCGATGATACGAACATCCTGCTCGGTGATGCTCTCGTGAGCATCCAGCAGCAAGATCACGACCTGTGCTGCCGTGACGGCCTGCAGCGTCTTGATGGCGCTGAATTTCTCCACGGCTTCATAGACGCGGCTGCGGCGCCGCATCCCGGCGGTATCGATCAGAGTGTAGGCGAACCCGTCGCGCTCGAAGGGAATAAAGATGCTGTCTCGTGTAGTGCCGGGTTGATCGTGAACGAGCACTCGCTCTTCGCCCAAAAGGCGATTGATCAGTGTGCTCTTGCCGACATTGGGACGCCCAACTATGGCAACCCGAATGCGCTCGACAGCGGTATCTCTTCGATAGGGGGGCTCCACCACCTCGTTTACCGCTGCCGTCATACCCTGCAGCACGCTGGCCATGAGCCGAGCCACGCCGGTACCGTGCGCCGCGGCTATTGGATGCGGGTCTCCCAAACCGAGCGTATAAAAATCCGCCGCTACGACACGCGCGTCGAGCCCATCCACCTTGTTGGGGACCAAAAACAGCTGTTTGCCCTGCGCGCGCAACTCGCCTGCAAGCGCCTCGTCCGCCGCGGTGGGTCCGCTGCGTGCATCGACCAAAAACAACACGGCATCGGCTTGTGCGATCGCCTGGCGCGCCTGAGCTTGGACACCCTCGCTAATAGCCCCATTGCCCTGCCCCATACCACCAGTATCCACCACGATATAGGCACACGGCCCGATCCGCCCTCGGCCATACTGGCGATCGCGGGTCAGTTCGGGGAAATCGGCTACCAAGGCATCGCGGCTACGAGTGAGGCAATTAAATAATGTCGATTTACCGACGTTGGGCCGCCCTACCAGAACGATTACGGGTTCCATGGAATTCACGCTTTTCGCCCCATCAAAGCCGCTTAGTGAATAAACGTAGCCCTAATAGCGGACATCGCTTGGGCACCTTAGAATAGTGAGCCACCTGCACGGCCTGAGCGCCCTGCGTCGTCGACTCGACAAGGCGACAAGTATATTTATAACCGCGAAGAGGATAACACCGACCAACCGGGGTGTATTGCGATAGAGCCCATGTGAAGCCTCTTCCTCGGCGAATGCCGGTGTTTGATGATAGCATCAGGCAGCATGGAGCATGACCGCAACACCCTGAAGCTAATGCTCGCAAGCGCCGCTTGAGTGCGAGTGCGAGTGCGAGTGCGAGTGCGAGTGCGAGTGCGAGTGCGAGTGCGAGTGCGATAGGAAAGTAAACAGATAGCCTGGCCGAACCCAATTCGGTCTCCCCCCTAGACTGCCGCAGCCGGGAAGATGACATGGGATTTCTCAAAGATAAGCGTGCCCTCATTGTCGGTATCGCCAGCAACCGTTCCATTGCCTGGGGTATTGCCCAAGCCATGTATCGGGAAGGGGCCACACTCGCTCTCACCTATCAGAACGACAAGCTCAGATCGCGTGTGGAACAGTGTGCGCGGGAGTGCGGCAGCGAACTCGTACTGCCGCTGGACGTTACCGACGATGACCAAATCGAGACCGTTTTCGAAACGCTTGGTAAGCGCTGGGAAGGTATCGATATCGTGGTTCACGCCGTCGGCTTTGCACCCCGCGAGGAATTGCAAGGCTCCTTCGTCGATAATACGACCCGCGAAGGATTTCGGATTGCACAAGATATCAGCAGCTATAGTTTTATCGCGCTCGCGCGCTCTGGACGCTCACTGATGCAAGGCCGCAACGCCGCACTGCTGACGCTGACCTATCTGGGCGGCGAACGCGCGCTGCCGAGCTACAACGTCATGGGGCCGGCCAAGGCAAGCCTCGAAGCCAATGTGCGGTATATGGCCTATGACCTCGGACCGGACGGCATCCGGGTGAACGCGGTCTCGGCCGGTCCCATCCGTACCTTAGCGGCTTCCGGAATCGGCAATTTCCGCAAGATGCTGGACTTCAATCTCAAGGCCGCGCCGCTGCGGCGCAACGTGACCCTGGAGGAGGTCGGCAACGCCAGCGCGTTTCTCTGCTCGGACTTGGCGCTGGGTATCACCGGCGAGGTACTGCATGTAGACGCCGGCTTCCATGCGGTCGCGCTCTCCGGAGCCGAACTGAGCGATAATCCATAACCGATGCGTCACGGCGCATCGCCAGACGGAACCTGCCCGCGATCGAATTCCACATCAGCCTGTTGTCGCAACACATGAATCATCGCCTGCAAGGTGGACTCGGCGTTCAAACGCTGTAGCCCCTGGCGCACCTGCGTGCGCTCGGCCGCGTCGAGCTTGTCGAGCGCGCCATCACGCACACCACGCACTTCCACCACGCCATAGCCCCCATCCGATAACTCGATTCCTGCCAGGGCAAGCGCGTCACTGCTTGGATGCGGGAGACGAAAACCTCGTTCCACAATGGCCGCCGGGACTTTGTTGCTACCACGTCGCACCCAGCCCACAGCCGAGTACCGGGCGTGCTGATTAGCCTCAGCCAGAGCTTCGAGAGATTGCCCGGATTTCGCTTTTTCGAGCAACTGCGCACCAAGTTTTTGTGCCTGTTCAGATGCCCCAACAGTAACCAGATGCTCGCGGACTCGATCCCGGACCTCGGCCAGTGGGCGCACAGCCGCCGGCTTGTGCTGATCGACACGCAAAATCACCTGGTGCTCATCGCCGAGATCGATGCTTTGACTATTGAGTCCTTGTTTCAAAACCTCGTCGCTGAAAGCGGCCTTGACGACCTTGGGGTGTGAGGCGATGCCTTCCTTAGCACCGGCTTGCGAGAACCAATTGCTCTGACGGATTTTGAGGCCGAATTTAGCGGCTAACGGCTCGAGACTGTCTGGATGCTCATAGGCATAGTTGGCCGCCTGATTGCTGAGCTTATAGAAACGCTTGCCAGACTGCTGCTTAAGCAATTCCTGGCGAATCTGAGATTCGACCTCACTGAATGGCTTGACCCCACCGGCGCGGCTAGCCGTAACCTCGATCAGGTGCCAACCAAACCGACTGCGTATGGGCTCACTGGTCTCGCCGATTGGAAGCTTGAAAGCCGCCTCATCGATCGCCTTGGCCATCTCCCCTTGGCGCACGAAACCAAGATCACCACTCTGTCGCGCCGAACCCACATCCTGAGATTGACGTTGCGCGAGTTCGGCAAAACTCGCGCCCTGCACGATTCGCTCGCGCAACGCCTCGATTTGCCCGCGGGCGACTTCGATCTGGTGCTGGCTCGCATCTTTCGGCAGTTTGATTAGGATGTGCCGGACTCGACGCGCATCAGGGACTGTGAAACGGCTGTCTTTGAATTCCTCGTAAAACCGCTGCACTGCTTTGTCATCCAGCTCGAGCTGATCTGCCAAGGCGTTCTCGGAGAGCTCGATGTAGCTGACCTTCACCTGCGCGGGCTGTTCAAATGCTTGTTTGTGCGTAGCGTAATATTGCTGGATGGCCTTTGCGTCCACTTGAGTCTGATCCCGAAAATTCGCCGAGTCGATCTTGAGCCAGGCCAGGTCGCGGCTTTGGCGCTCGAGCGCCACGAATCGCGCCATCTCGTGCTTAGTAGCCACGGCGGTACCGACGATACCGAGTTCCAATTGTCGCAACAGCTGCTGCTGGCGTAGTTGGGCCTCGTATTGGTCCGTAGAATAGCCGCTCTGCCGCAGCACCGCCCGGTAACGTTCCTTTGAGAATTGACCATCGGCGAGAAAATACGGTTGGCTACGAATAAATGAACGCAGCGATTCGTCCGTCACGCGAAAGCCCTGGCTGCGTATGAAATACAACAACACAGCCTGGTCGACTAGGCGGTCGAGCACCTGTGGGCGTAGATGGCTCTCATCAAACAGCGCCGGATTGTATTGATCACCCAGCAACTCGCGTAATTGGCTCTGCTGACGCTGCACGGCCGCATCCAATTCGGCACGCGTGATATCGATACCGTTCACGGTGGCAACGGTCGGGTTTGAATCTCCCGTAAAATAATTGTAAACACCGAAAAAAGCGAAAGGGATGATCAGCAGACCAACAATGATATAGGCCACTATACCTTGCGCCCGATCTCGGATGGTTTGCAGCATGATAGAGCTACCTGTTCAGTGCGCGCGTCTTTTTAAGACTCGACAACCAACGCAACCGCCCCGGGCAGGTTTAATGAAACAGGCGCTGAGCCATAACTTAGCCAACCCGACTTGGACGAGCATAGAAGTAAAAAGGCGCCCCGCAAGGCGCCTCTCTTGTGTAGTGCGTCGACGCGCCACACTCATTGACGAAGAGAAGTGGCGGAGCGGACGGGACTTGAACCCGCGACCTCCGGCGTGACAGGCCGGCATTCTAACCAGCTGAACTACCGCTCCGGTTTTCTTAATGGGTGGTGAGGGGCTCGAACCCCCGACTTTCGCCTTGTAAGGGCGACGCTCTCCCAGCTGAGCTAACCACCCGCACGTAGTTGGCTAATTTACTGCATCCTTCAAAGCCTTGCCAGCCTTGAACCCGGGCGTTTTGGATGCCGGGATGGTGATGCTTTCACCCGTCCTGGGGTTACGACCAGTACGCGCGGCACGCTCACGAACAGCAAATGTCCCAAATCCGACTAACGTCACCTGGTCGCCTTCCTTTAGAGCATCAGTCACGGAAGTAACGAACGCATCGACAGCACGGCTTGCAGCTGCTTTAGAAAGGTCGGCAGACTGGGCAACGACTTCGATCAGTTCCGACTTGTTCATTCAAGTATTCCCCTGTTGTTCTCTGAACACAAGCAAATTCCCTGGACGCAACCCACCTGGAAAAGGCGATAATTTCGGCCCCTCTCAGCGTTGAAGCAATACCACAGACATCATGGCGGTATGCTAGCGTCCTCATTTGTTGAGAACAACCTTGACATTCGGGACGACAGAAGCGCCGCGCCCCATGCTATTGAGCCTCTTAGCACCCGATGATCCTACTTGTAGGTGAAGCCGTCAAAAACGGGTGTTTTTTTATTGTAAGCGAACGGCAGGCCACAACGACCGGCCTGCCGCGCATTTTATATAGCAGACGCTCGGGAAAGGCGTCAACACAGATCCGATGCCTTAGTGGGGCCGGACCACATCTCTTTTTTTGCGCCCCTTGGTGGAACGACGCTCATCTTTGCCAGGCTCTTGAGCCTCGCCCTCGCTTTCGGGCAGCGGGGTTGGCTGCTGGGTCAAAGCGACCTCCAAGACCTCGTCGATCCAACGCACCGGGCGGATATCAAGCCGATTCTTCACATCCTTGGTTATATCGGCCAGATCCTTGCGGTTCTCCTCTGGGATCAATACGGTCTTGATACCGCCACGCAATGCCGCTAGAAGCTTCTCCTTGAGCCCACCGATAGGCAGGACTTCACCGCGCAACGTAATCTCGCCGGTCATTGCCACATCCGCACGAACCGGTATCCCGGTTAGCGCCGACACCAAAGCCAAGCACATTCCTATCCCCGCACTCGGACCGTCTTTCGGAATGGCACCCTCCGGGACATGAATATGGACATCCAGCTTCTGATGAAACTCCGGATCGATTCCAAGCGCTCGGGTACGGCTGCGTACTACCGTCATAGCGGCTTGAATGGACTCGCGCATCACCTCCCCCAGCTGACCCGTATTGGTCAACCGGCCTTTGCCGGGCACGACAGCGGTCTCGATGGTAAGTAATTCACCGCCGACCTCGGTCCAGGCAAGCCCCGTGACGCGACCGACTTGATCGCTCTCCTCCACGACGCCATAGCGATAACGTTGCACACCAAGGTATTTGTCCAGATTTTGCTGGGTAATTAGAATCTTTTTCTCGCGTGGCTTGAGCAATACACTTTTGACCACCTTACGGCAAATCTTGGCGATTTCCCGTTCAAGGTTACGCACACCCGCCTCACGCGTGTAATAGCGCACAATACCACGGATTGCGTTCTCGCTGATATCCATCTCACCCTTTCTTATTCCGTTGGCTTTGCGCTGTTTGGGGATCAAATAACGTAAGGCGATATTGACTTTTTCCTCCTCCGTATACCCCGGCAAGCGGATCACCTCCATACGATCCAGCAACGGAGCCGGTATGCTCAGCGTGTTGGCGGTGCACACGAACATAACATCGGAGAGATCGAAGTCGACTTCCAGATAGTGATCATTGAACGTCGAGTTCTGCTCAGGATCCAGCACTTCAAGCAACGCCGAGGCCGGATCGCCACGGAAATCCATCGCCATCTTGTCCACTTCATCGAACAAGAACAGCGGATTACGGGTTCCTACCTTGGCGAGCTTTTGCAAGATCTTGCCGGGCAACGAGCCGATATAAGTCCGGCGATGGCCCCGTATCTCTGCCTCGTCGCGTACGCCACCCAATGACATCCGCACGAATTTGCGATTGACTGTACGGGCAATGGACTGGCCCAGTGAGGTTTTACCAACGCCGGGCGGACCAACCAAGCATAAAATAGGACCTCTGAGCTTGCGCACACGCTGCTGCACCGCCAGATACTCGACGATCCGTTCCTTGACACGCTCTAGACCGTAGTGATCGGCATCCAGAATCTTCTTGGCGTGACGCAAATCGTGGCTCACTCGCGTACGTTTTTTCCACGGCACGCTGATGATCCAGTCCAAGTAGTTACGAACCACCGTAGCCTCAGCTGACATCGGTGACATCAAGCGCAGCTTATTGAGCTCCTGTTCCGCCTTTTCCCGTGCTTCCTTGGGCATACCCGAAGACTTGATTTTCTTCTCAAGCTCCTCGAGTTCGTTCGGGGCGTCCTCCAGCTCACCGAGCTCCTTTTGAATCGCCTTCATCTGCTCGTTGAGGTAATACTCGCGCTGAGATTTCTCCATCTGCTGTTTGACACGCCCGCGGATGCGCTTTTCCACTTGGAGGACATCGAGCTCCCCTTCTATGAGAGCCATCATATGCTCCAAGCGTTTCTGCACATTCTCTATCTCGAGAATCTTCTGCTTCTCCTCGATCTTGAGCGACATATGCGCGGCAATCGTATCGGCCAAACGACCCGGATCATCGATGCCGGATAGTGAAGAGAGGATTTCCGGCGGAATCTTCTTGTTCAACTTAACGTACTGCTCAAACAAAGTGAGCAGCGAGCGCATGATAATTCCGACCTCGCGCTCACCACGATAACCGCTTTCTTCAAGTCCTTCGACACGAGCCGAAAAATAGGCTCCCGCCGTATCGAGATGTACGATACGGGCCCGCTCGGCGCCTTCAACCAACACTTTCACCGTTCCATCGGGCAACTTGAGCATTTGCAAGATATTGGCCACGGTGCCGACTCGGTAGATATCATTGCGCCCCGGATCATCGACCTCAGCACTTTTCTGAGCGGCCAGGAAGATTCGCTTATCCACCTCCATAGCGGCTTCCAGTGCACGGATTGACTTCTCTCGGCCCACGAACAGCGGGATCACCATATGCGGGTAAACGACAACGTCGCGCAATGGCAGTACCGGTGCGGTATCGATGTATTCGGTCACGGTGTCACTCGCCATACCGGAATTCCTCATCGAAATCGACTACATGGCACGGCCACCGCTAGGCGGCCCGTGTGCGGATTAAACTCCAACATGCGGCCACCTCAGCCCGTTTTCAATGCAGAAAAAAACGCCGGTCGCGAAGCGGCCGGCGCTCTGCTACGGAGCGGACGGGGCCGAACCGGCCCCTGGTGGGCTCGGGTGGAGTCAGTCGGATGCCGCCACCGGCTGATCCGAGCCTGCATAAATAATGAAAGGCTTGGACTCACCGCTTATAACTGACTCATCGACGACCACCTTGCTGACGTGCTCCATCGAAGGCAGCTCGTACATAGTATCCAGCAATACACGCTCGATCAGCGTACGCAAACCACGGGCACCCGTCTTGCGCTCCATCGCGTTACGGGCTACTCCACGCAGAGCGTCCTCTCGAAACTCGAGCGCCGCGCCTTCCATCGTAAAGAGCTTCTGATATTGCTTAACCAAGGCGTTCTTAGGCTCTATGAGAATGCGCATCAAAGCCTCCTCATCGAGCTCAGTCAAGGTTGCCACTACCGGCATGCGACCGACGAATTCAGGAATCAACCCATACCGGATCAAGTCTTCCGGTTCCACATCCCGCAGTGAGTCGCCGATGCTCTTGCGTTGCTCCCGCCCCTTGATCTCAGCTGAAAAGCCGATGCCGCCACGCTCGGAACGCTGCTGGATGATCTTCTCCAGCCCGGCGAAAGCTCCGCCGCAGATGAACAAGATGTTTCCCGTATTTACCTGAAGAAACTCTTGTTGTGGATGCTTACGGCCCCCCTGCGGTGGTACCGAAGCAATCGTCCCCTCGATCAGCTTCAACAAAGCCTGCTGCACACCTTCACCCGAGACATCGCGGGTAATGGACGGATTATCCGCCTTGCGCGAAATCTTATCGATTTCATCGATGTAGACGATACCCTGTTGAGCCTTCTCGACATCGTAGTCGCATTTCTGCAACAGCTTCTGGATGATGTTCTCTACATCCTCACCGACATAACCCGCCTCCGTCAAGGTAGTCGCATCGGCGATGGTAAATGGCACATCAAGCAATCGCGCCAAGGTTTCCGCCAGCAAAGTCTTTCCTGAACCCGTAGGGCCAATCAGCAAGATATTGCTCTTGGAGAGTTCGACCTCGCTCTTCGAGTGGCTGGCCTCCATGCGCTTATAGTGATTGTAGACCGCCACCGACAGGACCTTCTTCGCCTGCTCTTGGCCAATGACATAGTCATCCAATACGGTCTTAATCTCATGCGGCTTGGGCAACTTGCTACCCGTTCCCGCCGCTTTCTCCTCCATCTCTTCACGAATGATGTCGTTACAGAGCTCGACACATTCGTCGCAGACGAAAACGGACGGGCCCGCAATAAGCTTGCGCACCTCATGCTGACTCTTACCGCAAAAAGAGCAGTAGAGCAGCTTGCCGCTCCCGTCGCCTCTGCCGTTCTCTCTGTCAGTCATTATGTCAACCTCGAACGTGGCAGAAGGACTCTCCTCAAACCATGCCTTCTTTTGCCGACTCACGCAAGAGCGTAGTTATCGCCTTGCAAAAACTTTGAGTGCCCCTACCCTACTTATGGGCCGAGTAGCACGCCGACCTTTCTATCTTTAAGAATGAGCCGAGCGGGCTGTTAGTTCAAGTTCAAGCGTCAATCGATCATTGCTCATGCGGCACCGACCCTACGGGCCGTCATGACTCGGATGGTGCGAGCTTCCCCCGATCGCGCAACACTCCATCTACTATACCGTAAGATTGCGCCGCCTCCGGGCCCATGAAATTATCACGCTCCGTGTCCTGCTGGATCGTCTCAATGTCTTGCCCGGTATGCTGAGCCAGAATTTGATTCAAGCGCTCACGCATGGCCAGTATCTCGCGCGCATGAATCTCCACATCCGTCGCCTGTCCCTGAAAACCGCCAAGCGGCTGATGGATCATGATACGGGAGTTCGGCAAACAGTAGCGTTTGCCGGCGGCACCACCGGTGAGCAAGAGTGCGCCCATACTCGCTGCCTGACCGAGACAAACTGTGCTGACATCCGGCTTGACGAACTGCATGGTGTCATAGATGGCGAGGCCCGCACTCACGACCCCGCCGGGGCTATTTATATAAAGGTGAATGTCTTTGTCGGGATTCTCGGACTCCAGAAACAGCAATTGCGCGATCAACAAGTTGGCTTGATGATCTTCCACCGGACCCACTAGAAAGATGACCCGCTCCTTGAGCAGCCGTGAATAGATATCATAGGCGCGCTCGCCCCGGGCGGTCTGCTCCACCACCATCGGCACGAGACCGGTGGCCATCGGCTCGTGGCGTCGATCACTGGATGTGCTCATGCGTTCACCTCGTTGCCTTCATCTTCAGACTCGCTGTCTTGATCTTCGGTTCCACCTTTGATACCCATCAGCTCGTCGAAGCTCATCACTTGATCGACCGTTTTCACTCGCTCAAGAATCCAGTCCACAGCTTGATCTTCGATAACGGCCAGTTCCAGACCCTCCATCATCTGCCGATGTTCCATGTAATATTGCAAGAGTTCCTGAGGTCGGCTGTGGTTGGAGGCGAGCTCGTTCAACGCTTCCTGCAAGCGTCCCTCATCCAGCCGGATATCGTTGCTGCGGACGATCTCGTTGATCAGCAGATATAATGTGACACGGCGCCGCGCACCCTGCTCGAGCGCTGAGTCGGGAATATCCGGCGTCTGCTCGTCAGAACCGGCTTGCTGCATTCGCCGCAACGCCCGCTCCCGCAGCACCTTGAGCTCAGCGTTCACCAACGACTGCGGCAATTCCAACGCATCATGATGCGCCAACAGCTTATCCAATACCTGCTGCTTAAGCCGGGCACGCACCGCTCGGTCACGCTCGAATTCGAGGCTTTCACGAATCTGGGCACGAACCTGCTCGAAACCACCCTCTTCGATGCCCAACCGCTTTGCAAACTCGTCATCGAGTGCCGGCAACTGCGGTTCCTCGACCCGGTTGACCGTAACGTGAAAAATGGCCGTTTTCCCAGCAAGCTGTTGATCTGGGGAGCGCTCCGGAAAATGGTACTCGATATCCTTCACGTCCTCGGCACGCAATCCCTTCAGAGCTTGCTCGAACTCCTTGGGCATCTGGCCAGAGCCAATCCGCACTCCGACATCCTTGCCTCTATCGCCCTTGAACCCAGCGCCATCAATCTGCCCGGTGAAATCGATGGTGACTCGGTCATCGTCAGCCGAAGGCCGCCCCACCTCCACGTAGTCGACGTTTTGCCGGCGCAGCTGCTCAAGCACCTTGTCAAGGTCCGCATCCGCGATTTCCACCGCCGGTCGCTCCACTTCGAGCTCATCGAGCCCCTTGACCTCGATCTCCGGCAGCACCTCGAAGGTTGCCGTGTATTCTAGATCCTCACCCTCCGCCGTGGGTAAAGGCTGAATATCCGGCGCACCCGCTGGACGCAGCCCCTCCTGCTCCATAGCCTCCACATAGCTCGCCCGGAGCACCTCGGTCACTACTTCATCGCGGACCTCGGCGCCGTAGCGCTTTTCTACGACCTTATAGGGAACCTTACCCGGCCGGAAACCATCCAATCGCACTTGGCTTTTCAAAGAGGTCAAGCGCGATTTCACTTCCTTATCAATACGTTCGTTAGAAACCTGGAATCTCAAGCGTCGCTCCAGGCCCTGGGTCGTTTCCACGGATACTTGCATCGAGCCTACCTCGTTGCGCGGCTGTTTCGGCTTCGGATCATGATCGGCGGGTGGATGCCGATTCACCGTGTGGTGCGAAAGGAGAGACTCGAACTCTCACGGGGAAGTGCCCCACTGGGACCTAAACCCAGCGCGTCTACCGATTCCGCCACTTTCGCTTGGATCTCAGCCGAATTATACAAGCAGTAATGCAAGCGGCCAAAAAGCGCTTGCCACCGCGAACAGCCATGATGGTGTGGGATTTTGGTTACACGCAAGACAAAAACAGCGATCGAGCACGACACAAAGCAAATTTGGTGGGCCGCCAGGGACTCGAACCCCGAACCGACAGATTAAGAGTCTGCTGCTCTACCAGTTGAGCTAGCGGCCCAAAATTTAATTTTTGGGGTGAGCGATGGGATTTGAACCCACGACCGCCGGAGCCACAATCCGGAGCTCTACCAACTGAGCTACGCCCACCATTACGCGGCTTGCTCTTCATATTTAGGATCCGCCGAGGACTGGCACGCCCGGCAGGACTCGAACCTGCAACCGTCGGCTTAGAAGGCCGATGCTCTATCCGATTGAGCCACGGGCGCATAACCAACCGCCTCAGTGCCTGCCGCGGGTAACACGCCGACTCACCGGCTGCCCTCGATCGATCGCGATCGGCAAAACCCGCGCGACTCTAAAATGGTCGGGGTGGAGGGATTCGAACCCCCGACTTCCTGCTCCCAAAGCAGGCGCGCTACCAGGCTGCGCTACACCCCGCTGAGCCCCTGCCCGATACGCACCACGCCTGTTCCCTACCGCTCGGGTACAGAACGGCAGCATAATACGCACGCCCAGGCCTCCCGTCAAACAGCCGCGCTGTACTGCCTTGTGAAGATCCGGCACTGCGTGCGAAAATCCACGTTTTGCTATTGTCGTGAAATCCGCGAAGTTTGGCAAATAGAAGCCTAGGGCCTGTTGACGATCACCCGCGGCGTCGCGTGGCTGCCCAAAATGCGGCCAGCCAAGGCGCGAGGAGAGAAGTTTGGCTATTCCAAATGAACGACGAGCAACGCCGGATGGCCGCATTTTGGGCGCCACCCAAAGGGCCGGGGCCATTTTCCCACAATCCTGCGTTATCGCTCGCGATGCCTTGTCTTGCGAGGAAATGGCCGCCGGCGCGGCGGCGCGGCTAATTGTCAACAGGCCCTAATCACTATGAGCGTGCGCATCATCGACGGCAAGTCCATCGCTGTGGCCATTCGCCGGCGCATCACCGAGGCCGTTCGCAAGCGTATGACCGCGGGGCTGCCTCGACCCGGTCTCGCCGTGATCCAAGTGGGGGACAACCCCGCCTCAAGCGTCTACGTCAGCCATAAGCGCCGGGACTGCACTGAGGTCGGCTTTCATTCCGAAGCCTACGAACTGCCCCTGCAGACCAGTGAAAAGGAACTGGTAAACTTAGTGGATCGGCTGAATAAGAATCCTGCAATCGACGGTGTGCTGGTCCAGTTGCCGCTGCCGGGACATATGGACACACAGGCGGTAATCGAGCGCATCGATCCCGGAAAAGATGTGGACGGATTCCATCCCGAGAATATCGGGCGCCTGCTGCTGCGTCTACCGGGCATACGTCCATGCACTCCATACGGCATAATGAGCCTGTTGGAACACACCGACGAACGACTGGAAGGCAAGGATGCGATCGTCATCGGTCAATCAAACATCGTCGGTCGCCCCATGGCCATCGAACTGCTCAATGCGCGCTGCACGCCCACCATCTGCCACAGCCGCACCCGAGATCTACAAGCCAAAGTACGCAGTGCCGATATCGTGATTGCCGCCGTCGGCCGCGAAGGCTTCATTCCCGGTACTTGGATCAAAACCGGCGCAATCGTCATCGACGTCGGCATCAATCGCAATGCACTTGGTAAACTGGTAGGCGATGTCGATTTCGCCACGGCTTGCGAGCGAGCCGCCTGGATCACTCCGGTACCCGGCGGGGTGGGCCCCATGACCCGCGCCGCACTGCTGGAAAATACTCTGCTCGCTGCGGAGCGGCACAGCCACCGGCCCTGAAATCGTGCACCGAACAAACGGGCGGTAGCAGCGGCTCAGCCCAGCTATGCCGGTGCTCGCGCTCGGCGCGGTGTCGGGTCCGGACCAACCCCGTTAGGTCTCTCTCATGTTGGTGGGTCGATTCACATAACGGAACTGGACGCGACTCGTAAGCTTGCACAGCAGTTCATAGGCGATGGTGCCACACTGCTCGGCAACGCGCCCCACCGGCAGGCTCTCCCCCCAGAGCACGACCAAATCCCCAACCTGTGCATTCGGAGCCGAGCGTAAATCCACGCTGAGCATGTCCATCGAGACACGACCCACCAAGCTCACTTCGCGTCCTGCAACCAACAATGGGGTTCCGCTGGGAGCATGCCGCGGATACCCGTCGCCATAACCAACGGAGACGACGCCTACCGGCATTGCTTCAGGACAGGCATAGATTCCCCCATAGCCGATGAGATCTCCTCGCCGGTGATAGTTGACTGCTACCAGACGTGCCTCCAGGGTTTGCACGGGCCACAGCGCTGGGCTTTCGAGACCATCGATGAAAGGAGAGCAACCGTAGAGCATGATGCCCGGGCGAACCCATTGTGCATGGGTTTGCCGCCAGGCGAGTGTAGCCGCCGAGTTGGCGATGCTACGCTCGCCAGAGAGCCCCTGACAGGCGGCTTCAAAAGTCTCTAGCTGCATCCGAGTGGTCGGATCGCGCCGGTTATCGGCGCGCGCAAGATGAGTCATAAAGCGTACGCTGGCCACCGAGGGCATGGAGCGCAGCCGCTGGTAGACTTCGCATACTTGCCCGGCGGGGAAACCAAGCCGGTGCATACCCGTATCCACTTTGAGCCAAACATCCAGCGGCCGCTGCAGGGTTGAGCGCTCCAGCGGCGCCAATTGCCACTCGGCATGGATAACCGGATCGAGCGCGTACCGATCGAACAGCGGCAGCTCATCCGGCTCGAAATAGCCTGCCAGCAGGATGATTCGGTGCCGATAACCGGCCAAACGCAGCCGGCTCGCCTCAGCCATGCAGCTCACCGCAAAGGCATCCGCTTGCGCCAACGCTGCGGCAACTTGAAGCAATCCGTGCCCGTAACCGTTGGCCTTTAACACCGCGATGACACGCGCACTCGGGGCCGCTTGGCGAGCCACCGCCAAATTGTGCCGCAGCGCGCCGAGGTCAACGGTTGCCCGAGCCAGGCGTGTCACGAAAAGCCCTCACCTCGATAGTCGTCGCCGACGTAGTTCTCAAACCGAGTATATCTACCGAGAAACGTCAGCCGTACGGTTCCGATGGGGCCATTGCGCTGCTTGCCGATGATGATCTCCGCAACGCCTTTGTCAGGGCTGTCCGGGTTGTAGACTTCGTCGCGATAGATAAAGACGATAACGTCGGCATCTTGCTCGATTGCGCCGGACTCGCGTAGATCAGACATGGCCGGACGCTTATTGGGACGTTGCTCCAAGCTGCGGTTGAGCTGCGACAACGCGACCACCGGTACTCCCAACTCCTTGGCCATCGCTTTGAGCGCTCGGGAGATCTCAGCGATTTGGGTGGCCCGGTTTTCTTTATGACCCGGTAGGTGCATGAGCTGGAGATAGTCGACCACAATCAGGCCTAAACCGTGCTCGCGTTTGAGCCGGCGGGCACGAGCACGCATCTCCATGGGAGTCAGAGCTGGCGTATCATCGATGAACAGCCGCGCTTGGGAGAGCAGATTCATGGTACTGGTCAGGCGTGGCCAGTCGCTGTCTTCCAAACGACCGGTGCGGATTCTTTGCAGCTCCACTCGCCCGAGGGAAGAGAGCATGCGCATGGCCAAGGCCTCCCCAGGCATCTCCATGCTAAACAGCGCCACCGGTTGATCCCCGCGCATAGCAGCGACCTCCGCCAGGTTCATCGCGAAGGTCGTCTTGCCCATGGAAGGTCGGCCGGCAACGATCACCAGATCACCGACCTGCAGACCAGCCGTCATACGATCAAAATCGGTAAAACCGGTCGCCAGACCGGTGACATCGCCTTCCTGTAGGTAGAGCGTATCGATACGTTCCACTACCGCGGGGAGGATATCTTTTACGCTGGCGAAGCCTTGCCGATGGCGCTGAAGCCGCTCACCGATCTCGAAGATCAAGCGCTCGGCCGCATCGAGCAAATCGCTGCTGCTGCGACCTTCAGGTCGATAACCGCTGCCCGCGACCTCCGTCCCGGCCCTGATCAGATGCCGCAATACCGACTTCTCCCGGACGATATCGGCATAAGCGCGGATGTTGGCCGAACTGGGCGTATCCCTGGCAAGGGCTCCCAAGTAGGCAAGGCCGCCGGCTTCTTCGAGCAAGCCCTGAGCCTTCAACCACTCGGAGAGGGTCACCACGTCCATCGGTTGACCCGCTTCGGCCAGAGCCTCTATGGCGCGAAATACCAAGCGGTGATCACGACGATAGAGATCGGCATCGACGACCCGGTCGGCCACTTGATCCCAGGCGTCATTGTCAACCATCAGACCGCCGAGCACGGCCTGTTCAGCCTCGATTGAGTGCGGTGGAATCTTAAGCGCTTCGGTTTCGCTCAAAACCGCGTCCACGGCCACCATCGATCACCCTCTGCCGGTGGTCGAGCACACTGATGGCAACGACCTTACCCAGCGCATTGCAGGGCTTTAAAACCCGCCCGCAGGGTCAAGCCGCACGCAATAAATTGTCGACAAGAAACGAACAGGTTTGATCGCAACCTTATCCGGATCGGACAAGTCCATCCGCGTTCATCGGCACAGCGCGCTGCCGACCAAGCACGATCCTTTTTAGTTAACCCTCGGGGGCGATGGTCACTTTGACGATTGCATTCACATCCGTATGTAAATGCAGGGCGACATCGAACTCACCACAACTACGCAGCGGACCGTCGGGTAGGCGCACCTCGCTGCGCTGGATCTCGACCCCGGCACGGGTAATCGCATCCGCGATATCGCCGGTGCCGACCGAGCCAAACAGTTTACCCTCATCACCCGCCTTCGCGGTCAGAGTCACGCTCAGCCCAGCGAGTTGCTCGGCGCGCTGCTGCGCAGACTGCAACACCTCAGCAGCCGCACGCGCCAGCTCCGCGGCGCGCGCCTCGAAGTCTTTAATGTTCTCTGATGTGGCAGGCTTGGCCTTGCCATAAGGAATCAAAAAATTCCGCCCGTACCCTGGACGCACACGTACTCGGTCGCCTAGGCTACCGAGATTCTCCACCTTCTCAAGTAAGATGACTTCCATCGCTGAACCCTCAAAAAAATCTGCTCTCGCAAACGCCGCTTAAGGCGAGCCAAGTTTAGTGCGTCGCCGCATATCCAGAAATACATCGATGATACCCACCACTGCCACCAGTTGGAGTATCAGCGGCAAGAACAAGAATAAGTAGACCAGCCCTAGCCACAGCTTGCCCCAACGCTGCCCAGCCGAGAATGTATGCAATACGGCCAGGGCCTGCAGCACAAATACCGCGCTGAGCACGAAGGCAATATCGTAGACCAACCCATGGCCCAACCCCGCCGCCGCGACCAGGCATGCCAAAACCAGCCACGCGAACCAGCGCTCCAAGCGCAGGGCATGGAACTCCGCGCGAAACCCGCCCGGATTATACAGCATGGCCTGCCACCAACGACCCAAAAGCAGGCTACCGACAGCCAAACCAAGCAGATTCACCGCCCATAATCCCGTCATCTCCGGGGCGAGCAGCGTCACCACCTCTTCCCAAGCCTTAGAGTCGAGCTGCGATGATGCCGGAAATAGAGTCCGGGCCTGCGCAAAAACCTCACGCCAATAGCCAACAGCATCCGGGTGCAGAAAATGGAATACGGCCACAGCCAGCGCCGCCAACCCCGCAGCGACCTCTAAGGCTTGTGCCAAGGAAACACTGTAGCGCAACCATAAAGCGATCAAAAAGACCGGCAACCAGAGCTGCAGAATCGGCGACAGGGCAGGCTGCGGAGAGCCGGCCAAGGCGCCGATTGCGACCAAAAGCACAAGCGTTGCAGCACCTGCGGCGAAAGCACCTTCGACGGCACCACGCCGTAGGGTGACAAGGGACAATGCACCACCGCTGACCCAGAGCAGGGGGGGCACCATCGCGCTCACGAAGATTACCAAAACCGCCGGCACCCGGCCGCGCATGATGAAGTCGGCGAAACGCCTCACGGATAAACTCGGATGGCCGGCTTAATCAATGACGGTCAGTGTAGGGTAGCAACGCCAGGTAGCGCGCGCGCTTGATGGCGCTGGCGAGCTGGCGCTGATACTTGGCACGCGTCCCGGTGATCCGGCTGGGAACGATTTTACCGGTTTCAGTAACGTAGCTCTTGAGCGTATTGAGGTCTTTATAATCGATTTCCCTAACGCCCTCAGCCGTAAATCGACAATACTTCCTGCGACGGAAAAAACGAGCCATAGCCTCTACCTTTACTGGTTGCTCTACGACGCCAACCGCTCGATTTGGCTGGCACTGATGATCAATGGGTATTCCCCGCTTCTTTGCCGGGATCGGATTAAAAAGCCGACCACGCGCAAACACGTGCCCGCCGATACCCCCTGTAGCGCCTCGGCCAGCGGCTGCCCTGAAGCCCGCACGCCGATCCGCAGACGCACCGGCCGATGTGCCCCTGCCTCGCTCTGCTCGGAGAAGTGCTCCAGTAGGAAACGGGCGATCGGAATACCCGCCGGTGAGTAGCGCAGCTCGGCCGGTGCCACTAGAGCCCCGGTCAGCGTCACCACATTGACGTGGCTATCGCGCGGGGTCAAGGCATACTCGGATCGAGTCTCGGCCACACCGCCAATCAACCTCTTCAGAGCTCGGCAGGCTCCTCCTGCTCACTTTCCGTCTCGCTCCTGTCGGGCTTGTCGGTTCGACCCTGCTTGTCCAGCCGCTCGCCCCGAGCGCCTCTTTCCTCGTCCTGGCTTTTCGCCAGCGGAGAGGGGTCGGTGATTGCCTCTTGCCGGGACAAAACCATATGGCGAATGACCGCATCGTTGAAACGGAACATGGAAACGAGCTCTTCCATATTCTCGGGTCGACACTCCACATTCATGAGAATGTAATGCGCCTTGATCAGTTTTTTGATCGGGTAAGCTAGCTGACGACGCCCCCAATCCTCCAAACGGTGGATTTGGCCGCCGTTGCCTTCGATCAGACTCCGGTAACGCTCGATCATGGCCGAGACCTGATCGCTCTGATCCGGATGGACCAGGAACACGACTTCATAATGTCGCATGCATAACTCCTTTCGGGTAATCGGACCACTACATCATGTGTAGTCAGAAAAGCCGCCCGCCCAACAGCGCTCGGCAAGGAGAGCCGCTGCCCACAGCCGGGCAAAGCTCAAGCAACGGACAATAGGCGGCAAAGTTTACTCTCGCAGCGGGGGCTTGGTAAAGCCGTGCATCCGCTGACGCACGACCTCGTAGAGCACCACCCCGGTAGCAACCGAGACGTTGAGACTGTCGATCGCTCCGAGCATAGGGATTCGAATCAACCGATCGCAGCATGCGCGCGTGAGCCGACGCAAACCGGCCTCCTCCGCGCCCATGACCAAGACCAGCGGACCACTAAGATCCACCTCATAGAGTGTAACGTCGGCCTGCTCGGCCGCACCAATCAGCCACATACCCGCCTCGCGCAGCTTGCGCAAAGTGCGCGCCAGATTGGTCACCTGGAACAAAGGGATATGCTGCACGGCGCCGGTGGCGGCCTTGTACACTGTCGGCGTCAAACCGACCGCGCGATCCCGCGGAGTGATCACCGCCTGGACGCCGGCCCCGGCGGCCGTGCGTAAGCAGGCTCCGAGATTGTGCGGATCCTGCACTTGGTCGAGCACCAATAGCAAAGGATCCGGGCCGAGTTCGCTGAGCAATGCCTCCAACTCGTGCTCGGCCCGGGGCGGTTGCCCAGCGTACCGAATCGCCACACCCTGGTGTACCTGCCCGCTCGTGAGACGATCCAATTGCCGACGATCGACTAGATGTACAGGGCAGGCGAGTGCCTCTAGCTGCCGACGCAGTGCCTGCCAGCGCCCGCTGCGGGCTTGCCGATCGAGCCAAACCTCAACCACATGGGTGGGATCATAGCGTACCGCTGCGCGGACGCTATGCAGGCCATGGATAATGCGATTTTGCGTCATTACGCTAGCGCACGCGCTTGCTCCGCGAGCGTCCTCCGCCGCTAGTCTTCTTCACCGAGGCGGAGCGCTGTGCCGGATGAGCCTTGCGGCGCCGCCCCGGCCCGCGTCGCGGAGGCTCCATCGGGTTGCCGTGCGCATCCACCGGATGCGCCACCAGCGTCAGATCGAGTTTACGCTCGTCGATATTCACCTGCGCAACTCGTACCCGCAACCGATCGGCCAATCGATACTCCTTGCCGGTGCGCTCACCAACGAGGCGATGACCGATGGGATCGAAATGAAAATAATCGCTCTCCAGATTGGTGATGTGGATGAGCCCGTCGACATAGACCTCATCGAGCTCAACGAACAGACCAAACGAGGTCACCGCACTGATCACCCCAGGAAGCTCCTCTCCCAAGCGCTCGGCCATATAGCGACATTTGAGGGTCATCACCGCGTCTCGGGTAGCCTCCTCAGCACGCCGATCGGTCATGGAGCAATGCTCACCGAGGGTGGTCAACTGATCGTGGCTGAGCTCGAAAGTCGCGGCGCGACCACCGGAGAGAACGTGTTTGATGGCCCGATGCACGATCAGGTCGGGGTAGCGCCGGATCGGCGAGGTGAAGTGAGTATAGGCATCCAGCGCCAACCCGAAATGCCCCGCATTGTCGGGCCGGTATTCGGCGGCCATCATCGAGCGTAACAACACCGTCTCGATCAAATGCCGATCGGGTCGATCATGCACCCGCTGCATCAATCGGGCGAAATCCTTGGGCCGGGGCTTATCGCTGCCGCTCAGACGCAGGCCGGTCTGGCCAAGAAAGGCACGTAGTTTTTCAAGCCGTGCCGTCTCCGGCGGCTCATGTACCCGATACAGGGCCGGCATGCGATGGCGGCGCAGGAAGCGCGCCGCCGCCAAATTGGCCTTTACCATGCACTCTTCGATCATTCGGTGGGCGTCGGTCCGCCGGGCCGAATGGATGGCACGGATACGCCCCGTCTCGTCGAACTCGATGGTGCTCTCGGTGGTCTCGAAGTCGATCGCGCCACGGCGATCACGCTCCTTGCGCAACACCCGGTAGACGCCGAAGAGATGATCGAGATGCTTGAGTAGTCCACGATGGCGCCGACGCAGCGCCGGATCGCGCTCTCCATGCAACGCCGCGACCACCTCGTAGGTCAACCTCGCCCGGGAGCGCATGACCGCCTCATAGAAGCGCGAACGCCGCAAAGCGCCCTCCTGGCTGATCTGCATCTCACAAACCACGCAAAGGCGATCCACGCGGGGATTCAACGAGCACAATCCGTTAGAGAGTATTGCCGGCAGCATGGGCACCACGCTGCGGGGGAAGTAAACGGAGTTGCCGCGCTTGACGGCCTCGCGCTCGAGTGGCGTCCCGGGGCGAACATAGTGGGAAACATCGGCGATCGCCACGTAGAGGCGCCAACCATTGGTCATGGGCTCGGCGTAGACCGCGTCGTCGAAATCGCGCGCGCTAGCCCCGTCGATGGTAACCAAGGGAAGGTGGCGCAAATCCACCCGTCCCTGCTTGGCCGATTCCGGCACTCGATCGGTATACCCAGCGAGCGCCGCTTCGACCTCAGCGGGCCAATCGACCGGAATCCCATGGGCGCTTGCGGCAACCGTAATCTCCTGGCCAACCTCGATATGCGCTCCTAGTACCTCGACGATACGGCCGATGGGCTGGCGGCGCTTGGCCGGCTGACTGAGGATCTCGGTGACGACCAACTGCCCATAGGCCGCATCGTTGCGCTCTGCGGCCGGTATGATGATGTCTTGGTGAATATGCCGGCTCGCCGGAACTACGAAACCCACCCCACTTTCTTCATAATAGCGGCCCGCCACCCGCCGATTGGCCCGCTCCAGAACCTCCACCAACTCACCTTCGGGACGGCCGCGCGTGTCGAGATTCACCAATCGAACCACCACGCGGTCGCCGTGCAGTAGGCTACTCATTGCACGCGGCGGAAGGTAAACCTCTAAGCCCGGACGGTCCGGTTTGAGCCAGCCCGAACCATCCGCCGCCGCGCGCACTCGACCGCGGATCAAGTCGCGATTGTCGACGATGACATAGCCGCCGCGTCGATTGCGAATCAACTGACCGTCGCGCTCCATCGCCCGTAAACGGCGGCGCAGGCCTTCCAGCTCATCGGGTTGGGTCAGCGCGAAAAGCTCCGCAAGCTGCACTCGGGTAAGCGGCCGAGCTTGCTCAGCGAGCCGCTCGATGATGTATTCGCGACTGGGGATCGGTTGCGCGTATTTGCGCCGTTCGCGTTCGAGATAAGGATCGTCCTCCAGACTTGCGTTATGTTCTTTGGTCATTCGCTATTGTTCGTCTCGATGTGAGGTAAAACTTATCCATCAATGCTATTCGGGAATGCCGCCAAACACCGCGCGCTCGCGCTCTCTCGACGCGGCATTGACAGGCCAGCTCGCCGCCTGCAGAATGTGCGACCCGCGCACCTTGGTGCGCGGACGCCGCACACGCCGAGGTGGCGGAATTGGTAGACGCGCTAGCTTCAGGTGCTAGTGGGGGTAACCCCGTGGAGGTTCAAGTCCTCTCCTCGGCACCATTTCGAACAGCCTATCACAAGACCATCGATAGCCTCGCAACGATCTGCTTTTCAGCGGTTTTACGACTCGTTTCATGCCGTTTCTCGCTAGGAAACGCTGCGAATTGCTCTCGTGGCATTCTGAAGAAAGGCGGGCAAATCCGATTTCGAAGCGATCGGCGCCGTCGAACGGCAGAATCGCGCCCGGTAGGTTGGTCGGCGGCGCACAGGTGGCGAAACCGCTGCGAAATCGTGAACCGGCCACGGTTTACGTACGACTACGGCTCGATCACGTTAACCGGATAGCGAGCGACATGGGGGTCGGCGCTGAGTAGTGCGAGATTTTCCGAGCGGGCCTGCGCCACGAGCATGCGATCGAACGGGTCGCGATGAATCTCGGGCAATTGTCCGATCTGCGCCGTGTGCGCAAACGTGATGGGAAGCATCTGAAAATCCTGCTCGCGGACGGCCTGTTCCAGATCGCCATCGAACATGAGCTTGCCCAACCCCTGTTTGATGGCAATTTCCCACGCCGTCGCTGCGCTCACCGTGATCGCGTTGGCCGGATCGGCGATCAGGTTGCGCGCCTTAGCCGACAGGCGCGGATCGTCGCTTAACCACCAGAGCAATACATGAGTGTCGAGCAGGATGTCCACTGATCAACGTGATCCGGCCGCGCCCTCGAACAAATCGGCGATAACGGCGTCGGCGGCATCGAAGTCGTCGGCGATGCGTATCTTGCCCTGCATGCTTCCCGGCTTACGCGCCTGCCCCAAGGCAACATAGGGGCTCAGCACTGCCACCGGCTTGCCCGCCTTGCCGATGATCACCGACTCCCCACGCGCAACCCGCTCGATGATTCGGGACAGATGGGTTTTGGCTTCGTGAATGTTGATCGTCTTCATACGACCCAATGTAAACCGACAATTCAGCTTGGTCAACTAAGTTTAGTCTTGTTCGCTAAGGCGGGACAGATCGCAATTTATGATCGTTGCCTACCAGGCAGCCAATTGAATATGGGGCATATAACCGCTCTTTTCGGCGCCGGAACCAACCCCTGCCTGTCGTCCGCGCACCACCACCGGTCAACTGTGTCAATCTGTCCCTCGCCGTGGCTTTGAACTGGATTCCAGCACCTCAATCCGAGCAACCCTCCGTGCGCTAACGCGCTTTCCCGCAATGTTGTCTTCGCCTTGAACTCCGCCACCAAACCGCTTACGTGCCCCATCCGTCTCCTCAAATCGAGTATCCCAACAGCTTGGCAAGCAGTAGCTGCGATATGTTTAGAGGCACTTTATAGCAAAGCGAAAGGAATGAAACATGGGCTTCTATTACGATGTGATTCTGCCAAGGCTTTGCCACATGGCGATGCGCAATCGCTACCTTGTGCCTTATCGCCAACGGGTAATTGCCATGGCGCAGGGCCATGTGCTGGAGATCGGCATCGGCTCCGGCCTGAATCTGCCCTTCTACCCTGCCGGCGTGCGCGACATCCAGGGCCTGGAGCCCTCGCCACGGCTGATCGCGATGGCGCGGTATGCCGCCGAGCGATCAACCATACCGATGACCCTTATCGAAGGCTCGGCGGAGTCGATCCCACTTGCTGATAACAGCATCGATACGGTGGTGACGACGTGGACATTGTGCACCATTCCAGAAACGGCACCGGCCCTTACCGAGATGCGCCGCGTGCTCACGCCGAGCGGACAGTTGCTGTTCGTGGAGCATGGGCTGGGGCCGGAGGAGCGTGTCAGGAAATGGCAAGATCGGTTGACTCCGATTTGGAAAAGGATCAGCGGCGGTTGCCATCTGAACCGGCCTATTCGAAACCTTATTGAACAAGCCGGTTTCACCATTGCTCAACTCGAGACCGGTTATATGAAAGGACCAAAGCCCATGGCCTTCCTCTACGAAGGCCGCGCCCGCCCGAACTAAGGCACATGGAGCCTTCCCAGGCATAGGCGCGGCTTGCCGTCTCGGTGCCGAAACGCCGTGACCGGCACACCCGCCGCTGCGGCGCTCGCGAGACGGAGTCGAACTTGGGACAATCACAATCTACAGTGGCACCTACCGGTTCCAGATCTTTGCCTCCTTGACCACACACATCATGAAAGGCCGCCGCGCGGTCGGGATTTAGCATTGATTCGCCGCAAGCTCATCTCAGCCAAAAGATCATGGGGGAGCAACTCAGCGAACTTGATGCGCTGCCGGTCCAGAGGCTCCAGCCTGGGGGTGAGCTTGCGTATGGCGTCCCAGCCGCCGTGCGCCGTCACCGCCGCATCGCTTATTTTGAACCGAAAGCTATAGGAGCCGACGGCGCCGCAACTGCCGCCAGCGGCGGCGATGCGCGCGGCCAACAAAATATTGGCGGCCAACCCTGCGTAGGTCCACCATTCGAAGCCGCCCTCCTGGAGCCGAAGGGGGGTCAGGGATAGCGTGTCTTCCTGGGCAGCACACAACTCGGCGATGCGGCTGGATGAGCGCTTAGTGAGCAGCGTCGAATCCGCCGGCGGTGCTGCAAGAATACGTCTTACCTGCTCGGCGATAACCCTAGAAACACCGCGCGATTCACCGAGCCAACGACTGGTACCCTTCTCATCGGCCGCTTCCACATACACGCGATCACGCGTCCAATCTGTGGAAACGACGCGCCATGAGCGCCCGCCCAGCGCCAGTACCGTAGGCCCATCGCGCCGCCAGGACAGACTAAGAGGATCGACATGACCGAGTAACTTGTTACCGTGAAACGCCGTGAATAATTGCGGCGAGTCAAAGGAAACACACAGATCCGCCAAGCCGCGCCCGAGAAACGCGCGCTCAGCCTTGGGGCCGAGGGCAAGCAGCAGCCCGTTGCGGATCAGAAAGCCACGGGCAAGCAGATGCTCGCGCAGTTCGTCCCAATGCGCATCGATCAATCCGGCAAACCCGGGGATACGGCGTAGCGTGGTGGTAAACACACGCTCTTCCAGCTCCAGCGAATGCTGGAACAGCATGGCGAACAGTTGTTGCACCACCAAATGACAAGGCATGGGCGGGCCGACAACCGGCTCTACGAAGCCAGACTCGAACAGCTGCGCAATCGCCAGCGATTCCAGCAGACCAGCGTCGCGGGTGGCGATGAACAGTAGGTTCCTGCGGCTGTCGGCGCGACGACCGGTACGTCCCAATCGTTGCAGGAAGGACGCCACCGACCCAGGTGCATCGATTTGGATGACGCGATCGAGATCGCCCACATCCAGTCCAAGCTCCAGTGTGCTGGTGGCAACGATTACACAGTTTTGCCGCTCGGCAAAGGCCTGTTCGGCCTGGCGGCGGGTGTCAACGGACAGCGCGGCATGGGAGACGAACACGTCCACGCCGAGCGCGCGTAATGCAATCGATAGCTCCTCGACTCGGCTGCGGCTGTCGCAAAATACCAGCCGCTTCTCGCCGCGATGCAGACGGCTGATCAGGATCGCGGCGTTTCGCAACGAACCCGCGTAATCCACGCACAAATCCACCTCGGTCGGCGGTACCTGAACTCGCACAAGGCTGCGTTCCCCGGCACAATGCGCGGCCAGCCAGTTCAGCAGTGCGTGAGGTTCACCGACGGTGGCGGACAGGCCAATACGCTGCGGCTCATGGCCGCGCAATGCATGAATGCGCTCCAGCAAGGCCAACAGATGCCAACCGCGGTCGTCGCCGGCGAAGGCGTGGAGCTCATCGATTACCACGCAACGCACACCGCCCAGAAGGCGAAGATGATCGCGCCGCCCACCGATCAGGATGCCTTCCAGCGATTCGGGCGTGGTCAGCAGGATGTCCGGAGGCTCACGCTGTGCGCGATTCTTCTCGCCCTGGCCGATATCCCCGTGCCACAGTTGCACCGTGCGGCCCAGCAGACGCGCCAGGCGGGATAACCGCGCCTCGAGATTGTTGAGCAGTGCCTTGATCGGGCAGATATACAGGACTGACAGGCCGCGCCACTCCTCGCTTAACATGCGCGACAACACCGGCAGCATGGCCGCTTCGGTTTTTCCGCCGGCGGTTGGCGCGATCAACAGCGCATGGTGGCCGTCCAATACCGGGGCAATGCTGCGCTCCTGCAGCGGCCGGAGTGCCGGCCAGCCCAGCGAGTTGACGATGTGATACTGCACCGCCGGGTGCAGGCGCTCGAAGGCGGAGACACGCTCAGCGCCGCCACCCTTCACAGATCCAGCTCGATGTCGTTGGGCGACAATACGCGCTGCTCGTCACGCGTCAGCTCGGTCGCTGCGATGCTCAGGTCGTAATCCCGGCGCGGGTCGAAGTCCGGAAACTGGTCGATACGGTCCAGCACCTCCGCGACCAGCTTCTTGAGGAAGATCCGTGGTGCGACGCCGACCTTGCCGCCGAGCTTGCCCGTGACCGTCGCGGCCAGATCGCCCAGCAAGGTGTCGTCGGCCGTGCGCAACAGGCGCTCCGGATCGGCGCAGCGCGCGGCAAATACCCGCCGCACATTCTGCCCCACCTCCACCAGACGGTCGAAGTCGAACGCCTGCAAACGGATCTGCGCCGCGCGTGGATTATCGAACCGCGCGTTCCGGCCGAACTCCACATGCAGGCGCTGCGCCAGCGGCGGCAGGCGCTGCACACCCTGCGGGCCATCGAAGAACGCGGGCGTTCCGGTAATCATCAAATACAGACCCGGGAAACGTCCGGCGTCGATTTCGTCCATGAACTGGCGCAGCGCGTTGAGACTCTTCTCGCGCACATCGCCGCGTACGCGCTGCAACGTCTCCACCTCGTCGAGCACCAGCACCAGGCCGGCAAAGCCGTTATCGCGCAAGATCAGTAGCAGGCCCTGCAGGAAACCGAGCGCGCCGAAATGGTCGATCTCACCTTTGATGCCGGCTGCGCGTTTGATCGCGGCAGCCACATTGGGTTGCCCTGACATCCACGCGATTAGTCCGGTAGCCAGTTCCTCGTTGCCCTCCGCAGTAGCCGTGCGGTAGCCGCGCAGGCACGCGCCGAATGCAGGCGCCCGTCGCTCGATCGTGCGCAACCGTTCGCGCATCAATGCCTCGGTGCCGTCGAGCAGCGCTTGTTCGGAACAGTCACCCTGCCGGCCGACCACTTCCTCTTCTAGTGCATAAAACCAGCCGTCGATGGTCGAGCGCAGGGCACCGCGTTGGGATTCGGCCGAAGTAAGATGCTCGGTCAGGCGCCGATAGACTGTTTCCAAGCGATGCAGCGGCGTTTCCGTCTCGGAGATCTGCACCTCGGAGGTGGCGAAGCTCTCGCTGCGGGCCAGCCCCTGAAACCAACGGGCGAAGAAGGTCTTCCCGGTGCCGTACTCGCCGCGCACCGCCTTGAAACGCCCGCGTCCGGTCGTGCACTGCTGAAGTTCCGCATGCAGAGTCTCGCGGTACCGGTCCAATCCGACCGCAAATGCCTCCAGCGCGGATTCCGGCACCGTGCCGCGTCGCAACGCGTCGAGGATTTCGTCGGCGCGGGCTGGAGAGAGCGTTGTCATGCCAGAAATTGCTTTTTCAACAGCTCGATATCCAGCAGCACCGTACCGCTGCCTTGCTCAAGCGTGATCACCGGGAAGCCATCGATGTTGAGCATGCGTTCCATCGCTGAGACGATGCCGCGCATGCGCAATCGCGGTTGCTCGATCGCCGCGGCCAGTTGATCGATGCCGGCGCGACCGCCGTGCTCATCGAGGTATGTCAACAGCGCGCATAAACGCGCCTCCTGTAACGCCATGCGCCCGGCGCGTTGGCGCTGCCTGGCGAGCTGCGGGCTTTGCAGAAGATCATCCAACCAGGCGCTGGGTGCCGAGGTGGCGAACAGGTCATCGATTGGTGGCCTTACGCAGCGCCCACGCCGTTTGGCTGGACGCGGCGGCGCGGCGGTGGCGCCATCGTCTGTCGCATTCCACCACTCAGGTGCCATCGGGACGGCGGCAACCAGCTCGTCCGCGTCGCTGCGCGGCGGCGCCGCATCCGCTGTCCACAGGCCCAACGGCACCAGCATCTCCTGCCGGGCCACACCGCCGTGATAGCCGTTCTTCTTTACGCCATAGCGGATCTGTTCCGACCACGGAGCCACCAGCGGCTCACCCATCAAGGTGCTAACACGCGGGCCGGACATGAGGATCTCACCGTCTTCGGGAGGGTTGCCGGGACGTCGCCAGCGCTCACCCTCACCGTTGCCACGCAGCGTGCTCTGACGCTCCAGCACATGGCCGTGATCGGCGGTCAGTACGACCGTTCGCCCGCCGCGCCGCGCCTGCTCCAATACCGCGGCGAGCAGCGGGATCGATTCCAGCGTCCAATCGATGCGCACTTGCTCGGACTTGGCCAGGGCGTCATCGATGGCATTGATCACCACAGCCACGATACGCTGCTCGGGATCACTCAGGGCTTCCACCGCCGCAGCGCTCAGCTGATGGCTTTGCTCCAGTCCCGCTTTGTGCAATAGCAGAGGCGGCTTACCGGCGCGTGAGGCCTGGCGCAAATCCTCGTGCCTGGCGAAAGCCTGCCTTTCCTGCGCGGCGCCACCACGCGCAAGGCGGCCGGCAAGCAGGCTGGCGCGACTGCATTCGGTCACCGATGGAATGGTGGCCAACAGCGCGCGTGGTTGCCTGGGTCGGCTCCAAGCGCACCAGCCGCGATGGGCCATCGTCTCGGCAATGGCCAGGTAAACGTCCTGGCTCATTCCGTCCAGCACGACCAATACCACGGGGTTATGTTGCGCCAGCGGCGCTACCACAAAAGACAATGCCGATTCGATCGGCAACAGAGCGCGGGGCGTTTCGTCGGCAGCCGTGGCCTGCGCCAGCTTTTCGGCGAATGCACGGTCGCCGCTCGTGCGGCGTTGGGAGACGCGGTCAAGCAGGCGTGCTACCGCCCGTGCCAATGCCTCCGGGCGCGCGCCGCGCAGCGATCGGCGCACCCAATCCTCCCAGGCGCCGTGGGTGAGGTAGTCCGCAACCGGATCCGCAGCCGGTTCGGCCGTGGACAGGCTGGCTTCGTAACGGCACAGCCGGGCGAGCATGCGCGCGCATTCCGGACCCGGGTGGTCGGCCGGCGGCAGCCGATGATCCAACACCCGCTGAGAGGCCGCTTCGACATCAGGCAAGGTGGCGGGTGAACGCATGAAGCTCGTCACGGCCTTTCCCAGGTCCGCCAGGCGTCGGTCCAATGCTTGCGGAAGCAGGGAGCTCAAGCCGATGAAGTCGGCCGCGCCGAGCCACTCGAGCAGCTCCATCGCCAACCGGAAATCCTCCTGCCGCTGCAGCGTATCGCGCTGCAGTATGGCCCGTTGCGACAGTTCGGCCCACTGCCGGCCGGCGTCGTCCTTAAGACGCAAGCCATCGAGACGCTGTTCCAGCCGTACCCGCGCATCGCGCAGCCCCAGTTGCTGCGCGGCATGGGGCGAGTACAGCACCTCGCAGGCGAGGCCGATGCCGAGCGCGGCGTGACCGTTGCCGGCATCCAGCGTGCGCAGCAAGGCGTCGGCCAGCGCCCCGAGTCGATTCACCAAAAAGTGGCGAAATTGCTCGCGCGCTTCGGCGCCCAGCTCGGCCCAACGTTGGCCGCTGTCCTCACAGGCGTGCAGCAGTCTTTCCAGATCAATTTGGGCAGCGCCGGTGCCCAGCACCGGCGCAAGACACGTGCTCATGGCCTCGTCGAGCGTCAGCGCGGCAGCGGCTGTGGTACGGCGCGCCGGTGCGGCGGCGAGCAGCGCGTCCGGCAGCCAGGTCATGCCGAACAGGCGCGGGTCGATCTGGCACACGCCGTAGATCTCCTGCACCAGTTGCCAGCGGTCCACGTGCAGCAAGCGATGACGGAACACTCGAGCAAGCACGTCCTGCCCCAGCCCGGTTTCCTGCTGCGATACCAGCAGCACGCGTGACACATCGCTGGCTTCAGCCAGCGCTTCACGGATTTCCAGCGGCGATACGCAATGGCGCAGCGGCAACGTTTGGCCATCGACCACGATGCTATCCCCGCCGTTCCAGGGCTGCGGCCAGTGGTACGCCAGAGTGACGGGGCCGGTGGCCTGCTGTAGGGCCTTGGCGGCATGCGTTGCCAATTGCGTCGGCGTCAGGCTCACGACTTCGACTCGGTGCTTGCCTGCGGATGATAGAGCCGGCAATCGATGTCCGCACGCAGCTCCGGATCGTCGGCCAACGCCTGCTCCACCTCGCGCAGCGCTTCCCGGATGCCGCCGATTGCAGCCGCGTTGCGGCATACCTGACGGGTACCCGGCGCCGGGGTCTTGGGCGTTGGTGTAACGGGTGTTGGCGGCAAGGGCGTGGGCGTCGTCGGTTGCTCCATCGACTGCAGCGCCAGCCGATGCTGGGCGCCCAGTTGCTGCTCCAACGCGGTGACGTGCTCGTCGGCGCCGAGGGCGGCACGCATCGTGTCGACGATCGCGCTGACTTTCGTGTCTTTGTCAGCGCGCCGTCGGATCAGGTCGATCACATCCCATTGCGGGGAGCGCAGCGTCTGCGCTAATGCCGGCGCGCGGGCCATAATCGTGCCCATGGCGGCGGCCGAGGTCTCGATGCGCGCGGCGGCCAGGGCGCTGATTCGATTGGACGAATCCCCCTCGGTCAATGCCACCGCCAGGTCGAGACTCGCCGCCGCGGTCAGCGCGCGCGCGCCGGCGCTACCCATTTCCCAGTCACGCAGGCGTTTTTCCAGCGCCCGCTGATAGTCGCGTAACGCCGCCAAACGTTCCTTGGCGTGCGCCTCCAGCGCCTGCGCCAGCGTCGCCACGTTGCCGGCGTTGCGCCCGGCACCGCTGCCGGCCTCGCCGAAGATCTCAGCGGCGCGCTGCACGGCGCAGCGCCATCGGTCCTCGGGCGGCAGCGTTTGTTCGCGCAGCTCGCATTCGCGATTCAGGTTGCCGATCTGGCCCGGTAGCGGGCTATTGTGCAGGAAAAAGCTGCGCCCGGTCTGCGCCGCCCAGGTCAGTATCACCAGGTCGGCGATATCGTCCTGAAGGCCCATTGGGCGCGGTTCGTCAAGCCACTCGCGCAGCTGCCGCACAGTCGGGGTAGCAACGCCCTTGCCCGCCATCAAACGCTCGATGTGATTGCGCCAGTGGTCGCTCAGCGCCAGGTGTCCTTCACCGCAATCGGCCAATTTCAAAGGCTGTACGATGCGGCGGATCTCGTCACGCTGGCTACGCTCCATGCCGTAGCGGCCGTCGGGCGAGTCCACGGCCTTCTCCAGCACGCCCCAGGCCCGGCGCAGGCCGCCGCGCTTCACCTCGATCTCGAACTTCGGATGCGCCGGGTACTGGCCGTCCAGAGCCTGATCCAGCAGATGCTCCAGGCTCTGCTTGAAGCTGCCGCCAGGCGGCGGTTGCAGGCGCAGGCCACCATACAGCGACTGGAAATGCTCATCGAGTGAATGCGTGGTATGGATGGCTGAATCCATGCCCTGGGCGATGCCGTAGGCTTGCTTGAGCGCATCACGCACGCGCTGCTCGAGCTGATCGCGTTGGTTTTTCAGCGTGGCGCGCGCTTCGGATCGTTCCGCCGGCTGCAGGTGCGCGCCGTATTCCTCCAGCCGGTTGCCTGACAGCACATGGTTCAGCACACCCAGCCGCCCCAAATCGCTCATCGCGCGTTCGTTGAAGAACGAAGGCAGCCACACCAGCGTGCGTACCGATTCGCCGCGTTCGCGGAAGGTGTCAACGCGGGCGCGATCATCGGCGGGGGTGCAGTGTTCGTCCTCGTCGAAGGGGTAATCGAGCACCACTCGCCATACATCGTCGCCCGGGCGGAAGTTGTCGTCCGAGCATTGGCGCACATTATGTAGCAGGATTTCGGTGCGGCGCGGCGTGCCGCGCCACTGCCAGGCGTATTCCGGCGCCAGCATGGTGGTGGTTTGGGTGTCGATGCCGATATCGGAGAACAGCAGCTCCTTGACGGTGCGCACGCGATTGCCAGAGTTATCGATGCTGCGCGCGTTCTCCAGCACGCCCTCCACGTCCACGCCGCTGAGCTGCAGGCTGATCAGCGGGTTGGCGGCGTCGGGACTGATCTGGATCTCGCCGGCATGGCTGGCCCATTCGCGCATCTTAGCCAGCACCGTGGTCGCCTCGGCGTTGGGCAGCGGCGAGCGGATGGTGCCGTGATTGAGAGCGGCCAGCCGCAGGGGCGTGAGATTGCGCAGCGCCTCCACGTCCGGGGCCAGCGCCGAGAGCAGCAAGGTCTTGAGCAGGCCCGCATGGGCACGGTAGCGGCGGGTGATCTCGGGGGCGGCCGTGCCCTCATGGATGGCTTGGTCGGACACGCCATGCTCGGCCTCCAGCAGCGGCGCGAGCTTGCGCGTCCACACCTCGCGCGCGCGGTCGAACAGGTTCTTGATCGCCGGCGTGAACGGCTCGTCGCCGTCGATGATCACGTCGAACAGATCCCCCACCGGGATCACATCGCCCAGGGTGAGGCTGTCGCGGTTGCTCACCAGCAGTTGCAGCATCAGCTTGAGCGCGGTGCGTTCGCGCTGCAGCAGGCTGGACAACGCCACCAGCGCCTGCACCAGCGCCGGGCTGAGCGGGTACACTTGCTCGAACATCCGCTTGTCGCCCTCGTGGGTCAGCAGGATGTCGAGCACCTCCCGGCGCACGCGCGCGGTCTGTTCGAAAGCTTCGTGCAGCCGGCGTTTCTGCTCCGGGCCCTGCACCTGCAACAGGCGCCGCTCGATGATCGCCGGCAGGTTGCGGTCTTCCAGCACGATCTTGTCGAAACGCGCCTCCCACCATTGCAGCACGTCGGCGAACGCCAGTTGCTGGGCGCCGGGCACGGCCTTACCCACCAGCTCGCGCAGGTCGCGCTGACGGGCAATGAAGCTCACGATCGGGATCGGCCGGCCGGCCTCGCCGGCCTCGACCAGCTTGGAGACTTTCTGGCCCTCGCGATTGAGAAAGGCCTGGTCCTGCGAATGGCTGGCAAGCCACAGGATCAGCTCATCCAGGAACAGCACCACCGCGGTATAGCCCAGGCTTTGCGCATGGCGCGACAGGACCGCCAGGCCGCGGTCCAGGCTGACGTAGTCGCCGGCGCCGGTGTCGCTTCTCAGATGGGCGAAGAACGCATCCACCAGATCGCCGACCAAACGCTGGTGCTCGATATCCTCCGGCGGCGCTTTGGCTGCGACGGCGTAGCTGTCGGCATCCCAGCCGCTGCCGATCGCGCCCCAACCGCCGCCGGCGTCGTTGCCGGCCAGAGCGGCAAAGAAACGCTCAGCGCCCATTTGCTCGCGCAGGCGTGAGGCATCGGCGAGCAAGCCTTCGCTGCGGTAAAAGCCGGGCGTGGGCGCATCCGGATGATGTTGGCGCACATGGGCCGCGTAGCCGCCAAGAATCGCCGACTCCATGCTTTCGGCGCCGATCATGTGAAACGGCACCACCAGAAACTTTCCGCCCTGCCACCAGCGGTTGTGTTTGCTAACGACCGAGGCCAGCTCGGGGATCGCGCGGGCGTCGGCGTCGCCTTCCAGGATCAGATCCAGCACCGCCATGAAATGGCTCTTGCCGCTGCCGAAGCTGCCGTGCAGGTACGCACCCTTGGAGCTGTTGCCGGTCACCGCGCCGCCGATCAGCGCCAGCGCCTGGTCGAAGCAGCGCACCAGTTGCGGCGTTACGACGTATTGCCGCAAGGTCTGCCTGCGCCGATCGCTTCGCAGCCCCTCGGTCAGGCGCAACACGAAGTCGCCCTGATGAACGCCATCGGGGATGTCGAAGATATCGCCAATAGTGGTCATTGCGCCCAGTTCTCCAGCTTCAGTCCGTCCACGCGCTCGAATTCGCGCGTGTTATTGGTGACTACGGTCAAGTCGGCCGCGCGGGCGTGCGCGGCGATCCACAGTTCGTTGGCGCCGATCGGCGTGCCGGCGCCGGCCAGTGCCGCGCGGATATCGCCGTAGTGCTGCGCCGCCTCCAGCGGTAGCGGCAGCAGCGGGATCATCGCCACGATGGCATCCAGCTTTTCGCGCGCCAGCGCCGTGTGCTGGCTGCGCGCGGCGCCACACAGCAGCTCACCCCAGGTGATCAGTGACAACCCCACACTGCCCGGCCGCTGCCGGGCAAGCCGCTCGCGCACCTGTAACGGGCGCTCGCGCCGGATGTAGATGCAGATGTTGGTGTCGAGTAGGTAGCGCAGCGCCACTACAAACCCTCGCGCTCCTCGGGCGGCAGATCGTCCATGCCTTCGATGGCCTCGATCATGTCATCGGGCAGCTCGGTCAGCCGGTCGAACGCCTCGGCCAGGTTGCGGCGCTTCTCGCGCAGTACGACTTCATCGCCGCGGCGGAAAATCTCCACTTCGCTGCTCTCGAAACGGAATTCCTTGGGCAGGCGCACGGCCTGGCTGTTGCCGGACTGGAATACCTTGGCGGTGCGGGTCACAATCCTAGTCTCCTAATGTATATACTTAAAAGGATATACATGGGGCAATGGTGACGCGATCTGTCCGTGCCCCGGCTGTGGTGCATGGCGCGGCCATCAGGTGCGGCGCCGGCGGCGGCTGATCGATTCGGGTTGCCAGTCGGCGAGCGTCCGGCCGGTCCAGCCGTGGCGGTTGAGCTGCTCGCCCAGCCAGCTCGTGAAGTAGTCGCCGGGGCGCACGTCCATGTCGGGGTCCACCTCGTTGTGCCACTGCCGCACCCAGGGCAGCTGCTCGTCGATGGCGGCCAGCAGCGGGATCAGCCGCGCCAGCTCCGCACCGCTGCCCTGCTCGGCGGCGATAAAGGCGCCGGCCAGGGCCTGCAGCCGTTGCGCGGGGTTCCAGCCGGCCCAGCCATACAGCCACTCGCCGGGCGCCTGCGGGTCGGGCACGCGGAAGAAGCGCTCTTTCGGCACATCCAGGCCGCCGCGCAGGCGCCATAACGTGCCGGCCAGGAAATCGCCGCGGGTGTATTTCGGCGGCGCCGGGATGGGTCCGATCTCCGCGGCCTTGCGCTCGTCCTGCTCGGGTTTGATGCGCGAGCGCCAGGCGGCTGCGGCTTCGCCGTCCCGGCGCGGATTGGCGCGGGCGATCTCGGCGTCGATGACGTCCTCGCGGCGTTGCAGTTCCCAGGTGCGCTCCCAGTCGGCGCGCTTGCGCAGGCCGGAGGGCTTGTAGCGCAGCACCTTCAGCGCCGGCATGGACTCATCGTGCACCAGTTCTCCGACCAGAGCCGCGATGTCGAAGCCGGGTTGACCGGTGTAGAGTGCGGCCACCTGCATCCAGGCGGCATCGCGCTCGGCTCTGGCGGCCAGGGTCTCGATGCTTCGAAGCGCGGGCTGCGGCCAGTAATCCGCGGTTTCCAGGCGATCGAGCAGCCAGCCTTGCAGCGCGGATTGCTCCAGCTCGGCCCAGTCCGGCTGGTTCCAGCGGCGCTTGTACTCGGGTCTTTCCAGCAGATCGATCCAGGCGTTGGATTCGATTAGATTGATGCGGCGCTCGACCAGCGCTCGATAATCGTCCGGCCAGTGCGCCGGCACCTCGGTGATCGGCGTCGAGCCGTGGCGCTCGAACCATTTGCTTTGCACCTCGCCCGCTTCGATGCGGCGGGCGAGAAC
The DNA here is from genome assembly GCF_000153205.1 of Nitrococcus mobilis Nb-231. Lineage (GTDB taxonomy): Bacteria > Pseudomonadota > Gammaproteobacteria > Nitrococcales > Nitrococcaceae > Nitrococcus > Nitrococcus mobilis. Next base: position 3,293,519 of record NZ_CH672427.1, on the reverse strand, counting down.
GATCTCGAAGGCGCGCTCGCCGAGCTGGACCTCGGGCGGCGTGGCAGCGAAACACAGGTCCGTATCGAGCAGGCCGTAGGCGCGGTAGCACCACCAGTCCAGCTCTTCCTGGTGGGCAAGCATTTGCGCCAGCAGTGAGACGGCGGTGTCGCGGGCGTTGTCGAGCTCGGCACGGCCGAGCGGCAGGCGCGGTGCCAACGCGGCCGGAAGACTCGCGGCGCGTTGCTGGGCGAGTCGGTCGAGCTGGCGAGCGAACTGCAAGGGGCGTTTGTCTGGCAGGGGGAATGACTGCATCCCCGTCCCAGTGTGTTCGTAGAATTTCTCCCACTCTTCGGACGCCAAGCCGCCGCCGATTCCACCACCCTTGCTATGCAGTACCTGCTTCATCCAGAAGCACGCCGTCGAGCTGTTGAGCAGGCCGAGCAGACCGAGATGCTGGTCCTCGCCGGCCGCGGCCGGCAGCTTGATCACCGGCGCCGATTGTTTGAATACCTTGCCGCCGCGGTCGAGCACGAAATGGTTGTGCGTGGCGACGAAGGCGAAGGTGATGGAGAGTGGGGTTTTGAGTTTGCTCGGTGGAATCTGGCCGTATTCGTACCAAGGCTTGCCGGCATCCCTATAGCTTTGCCCGCCAAAGACCTTGCGCTCGAATAGCGTGCTGCGAAAAGGCCACATGAAGCGAATCGCGTACGGCAGCTTAGAGGGCTCAACCGTTTCAACAGCCGTGTTGTACGGGTAGATCACAAAACCATCGTCATCGACCATCCAATCGCGGACCTGCTCTCCAATACCGAAGCCGCGGATCGCTTCATGCTCGACATTTGCCTTTGCCAACACATGCTCGGGCTGGCTGAAAACATCGTCCTGCTTGGTGATGCAGTGGAAGCCAATTGAGGCTGAAGCTTCGGCGAGCTTTGTGGGCGCTGAATCGATCGCTTCCAAAACGGCGGGCGCACCGCCGCCTTGCAAACTCCACGGATGCTGCGCCAGTCGCTCGCGCGTCATATCCGACACGCTGACGTATTCGTTCTCCCCGCCCGGCCGATCGAGCAGCTCCACGATCGACGACCATACCAGCCCCTGCGCCGGGTTCGCGGGCGTGCTCGGTTCGCCACGAATGCCAAGCACGGCGCGCACGGTTTCCGCAACCGGCGCCCGATTGCGGCCGAACAGGATTACGGTCGGAGTACCGTGGCCGGGGATGTAGGCGCCGGAGGTGTCGATGACATGGGTCAGATCCTGGCGCGGCAGGTAATCCTCGATCAGCTTCTTACCGAACTCGCGCTTCATGAAGGAGTTGGTCGTGATCAGGCCGACGAAGCCGGCCGGCCCATTGGCATCTTCAACCGCCAACTGAAAGAATCGTTCGGTGAACGGCACGCCGAGCGAGAACTGCCGGTGGCAAGAGCCGTAACGCGCGCGATACAGAGTATTGAGCGCCTTGTCAGATGCCGTGATATAGGGCGGATTGCCGACCACGGCGTGGTATTGCTGGCCGAGGATGCGGTTGATTTCGTCGATGTCCTCGGCGGCGTAGGCATGGGCGTAGCGTTGATCCAGGCCCTTGCCCCCCACCAGGTCGAGCTGGCCGAAACGCCGGCCGTGCAGCAATGAGTCGCCGGCGGTGAGATTGAAACACCAGCCGGGCGCTTCCTTCAGCATCTTGATACCGGTAGCCTGCAGCGCGGCCACCAGCAGGCGGAAGCGGGCGATGGCGACGGCGAAGGGGTTCACATCCACGCCATGCACGCCGGCCAGCGCGTGGATGACGCGTTCGCGCGCGTCCAGCCCGGGCGCGGCTTTTTGCCAGTGCCCCAGCAGGCACTGGAACGCGCCGAGCAGGAAATGCCCCGAGCCGCAGGCGGGGTCGAGCAGGCGGATGTCCTCTAACCCAAAGGCGTCGATGGCCGGCTCCAGGGTGCGCTCGAGAATGAACGCCTCGACGAACTCGGGCGTCTGCAGCAGCGCATAACGCTTGCGCGCGGCCTCGGACAGGTCCTGGTAGAGATCGCCCAGAAAGCGCGTGTCGAGGCCGGGGTCGGTGAAATCGTGGCGCAGCGCACCGCTGTCGGGATCGACCTGCTGCCAGAAGTTCAGCAATCCCTGCGCGCCTTCGGGCGACAGCGGCAGGCCGAACAGCGGGTTGTGGGCGCGGTCGAACAGGCCGGCCACGGCCGGCAGCGCCGCCATCTGATCGAAGCCGTGGTGCAGGTAGTGGCGGTCGTGTTCGGTGGGATGGCGGCGGAAGTATTCGCGCGCGGCATCCCGGGCGCGGCGCAGGGCATCATTGGGGCCGGACAGCAGGGGAGCCGCAATCAGCCCGTTGTCCTCGGCAAAGCGCACGAAGACGCAGGCCAGCAGCCAGGCCACGGCGCCCTGGGTGATCTCATTGTCGGTCCACGTGCCGAAGGTGGCGGCGGTGCGGCCGGCCTCATGGGCGGCCCGGTAATCGGTTTGCAGGCGTGCCTTGAGTTCGGGTAGCTCCGCGACCTGCCGGCGCAGGTCGCCTTCGAGTTTGTCGCGTTGCGTCCGCAGAGCACTGAGCAGGGTTACGGGGTCGATCACGCGTGGTTCTTCTCTATCGGTGATGGTTTTGCGGCGCGGTGGCGGTTCTCCAGCCAGGGGCGCGGCAGGTGGGTCCAGTCGGCCGGGGTAATAACCGGCAGCGTGCGGCCGTCCAGCAGCGGCGCCTGGTGCGCATCGCCCGGCACCAGCAGCAGGCGCGCCGGCATGGGCGAGGTCAGTGCCGTGTCGCGCAGCGCCTGGATCAAGCCAATCTGGCCGTAGCGCACCAGCAAGCCCAGGTGCTGCACCAGCAGCGGGCGCGGGTGGTCCAACAACTGTTGCTTGACCTTGGGTATGGCGCGTTGCACCAGCGTGTTGAGGCGGCGCCAGTCAACCGATTCGCGCGCGGCGGCGTCGGCCTGCAGCACCACGCGCCAGTCGGCGCCGACCTGCCGCGCCTGGGTACGCAGGCTGTCGATCAGCAGGCGCTCCAGGCTGAGCCGGTCGAGGGCGAGCGTGCGCGCCAGCTCGTCGGCGGCCTGCCCGATGTGGCGCAGCGGACAGGTGACGATCAGCACGCGGCGCTCGGCCACCGCACGCTGGACGGTGTCCTCGAAGCGCTGCGCCTGCCGCGCCTGCGGGCTGTCGGAATCCGCCTGCTGGGCGGTGGTGCGGCGGCGCAGGGTGCTGGTGTGCCGGGTCAGGCCGCTGCCGTGCACCGGCATGGCGTAGCCGGCGGGTAGTTCATCGGTTGCTTCGTGCCATAACAGCGGGAACTCGATGCTCTGTAGCAAGTGATCGAGCTCCGGTCGCTGGGGCAGGGGTTCGGCCTTGCCGAAGCGGCTGCGGATGCGCTCGTGCAGCTGCGCCACGCTCAGGCGCGATGCGCCCAGCAGGCTGTTGGTACCCAGGCGCAGGGCGCGCTCGGCGGCCATGCCCTCGGGATAAAGTTCCAGACGGCCGGAGAGCGCAACAGCGGGGGCGGCGGCCACGGCAAGGCGCAGGCGGCGATCCGGCGACAGCGGTTGGTCTGCCGCGGGTGCGGCGAGCGCGGCCAGCGTTGCATGGATACGGCGTTCGGTGGGCAGTGGCTCTTCGTGCGCCAACCGATGCGCCTGGGCGGCCAGCGCCTTGACGTATTCGGCGCGTTCGCCGGTTGCGGCGGCGAAGGCCTGACCGAGTCTACTGGTCGCGATGATCAGCAGCGGTGCATGGCTGCGTGATAGCACGAAGCGCGCCGACTCGCGCTGGGCCTCGGCTTCCAGCAGGGCCTGGACCACCGCAGCGGTTTGGCGCAGACGTGGGTCACCGGTGGCGGTGGAGCCGTGCTTGCTGAGCAAATGCTTGGCCAGCTCCGGCACGGTGACGATACCTTCACGGCGCAGCAGGAACTCGGCCGCCTCGTCCCGCAGGGCGGTCATCCAGGCATTCCTGGACCACTTCTCGACCGCCTTGTCGATGGTGTCCTGCACCGCACCTCGGCTGGCGCCGCAGGCCTCGGCCACTTCGCGCAGGCTGGGCAGCTCGGCGGCCGGCGCGCCGCTGTCCCCGTTGTGCCCCAGCCAGGCGCCGACGATGTCGGCCTGGTGCTCGTCGAGCTTGATCGCTTCCAGGCTCTTTAGCAGGCGGTCGATGCTGTAGTGGTCCGGCGCGTCATCCATCGGCCCGGGGACCGGACTGCCGAGATGTCGGGCCAATTGCTCGCGCAGCTCGCGCAGGCGCCGGGTGAGCTGCTGGCCGATGCCGCGGTTGCGGTACATGCGCATGCCGGGCAGGTCGAGCAGCTCGCCCACCGTAGTGGCGCCGATGCGTTCGGCCGCGTTGAGCAACCGCGCGCTCAGGCCGAGCCGCGCCAGCTCGGTGGCATGGCCCAGCTCCTCGATGGCGGTCAAATCGATAGTGGTGCTGCCGTCGTCGGTGTCGTCGTGGGTGGTCCGGTCGATGTGCCGAAATACATTGCGCCACGCCAGGTACATCTCGTCGGCATTGTCGAAGCGTTTGCGGTAGTCGCGATGCAGAACCTTGCGGAAGAAGGCCGCGAGGGCATCGCGGATCGCCGGGTCGAGCGCTTCGACTTCGAGGCGGAGTTCGTGGTCGGTGCTGGCCGGATCTTGCCCGGCGCTGCCCCAGGTGGGCAGCGCGCCGGTGGCCAGCTCGTGCAAGGTTATGCCGGCGGCGAAGCGCTCGGCATGCAGATCCCAGCGCGGCGGCCGGCGCTGGCACAGAAACGGGTCGAGATAAGGTGGCGTGCCGGCGCGGATGTTGTCGAGCGGTGCGCGCGAGAGCGAAAAATCGAACAGCTTCAGAGTCAGCGCGCGCTTGCGGTTGGTGCCGATGCCGATGTTCTCGGGCTTGATGTCGCGGTGGTTGATGCCGCTGCGCTCCAGATACACCAGCGTGTTGAGGAGTTCCTCGCCGAAGCGCTCCAGCAGATCCAGCGACAGCACACCGTAGCGGCGCAAGCGCTGACCCAGGGTCTGTTCACCGGCCTGCTCCATGAAGATCGCGGTGCAACCGTCGATCTCCTCCAGGCCCAGGTATTTGACGATGTTGGGATGGCGCAGCTCGCGCAGGGCGTCGGCTTCGCTGCGCAGGCGCTCGTTGAGCGAGGGCTCTTTGGCCACCTTGAGCACGCCACGCTGGCCGTCATCGCGTTCCACCGCCAGCGCGTAACATGTGGAGCCGCTGCCCAGCCGGGTGAGGACCTTAAAACCACCGGTCAACCCACGGCTGAGCCAGTCGTCGGCGCTGGCATCGGCGGCTGGCACACCGGTTTCGGTATCGGGTGTAGTCAGCTCGTTCTCGACATCGTCGAGCAGCGTCAGAAACTCGCGGACGTCGGCGGGGCGACCCGCCGGGTCGGGATCGGTGGCGCACTGGATCAACATCTGCAGACTGTCCGGGGCGCCGTCGAGCACCTCGGAGATCAGCAGGCCCGGTCCGCTACGGCACTTGTCCAGCATGTACTCGGAATCGGTGGCCGGGTGCTGGCCGCTGAAGATGGCGTAGCTCAACGCGCCCAGCGAGAACATGTCGATGCTAGCCGCGTCGTAGCCGTGACCGCTGATGACCTCGGGCGGCGCGTACACGGTGGCCTGGGCGCTGCCGATGACCCCGCTGAGCTCGCCGATATGCACCGTCATGCGGGTAGCGGTCTGGGTTTGCCGATCGGAGGCACCGCTTTGCCAGTCGCGCAACCGCGGCGCTAGCTGGCCATCGGGGCGCGCAATCACTTCGACCGCCCACGGGCTGAGCGCGCGGTGGTAAACGCCGCGCTGATGCGCGTAGCCCAGCGCTTCGGCAATCTGACGCACCAGATCCAACCGCTGGCCCACATCGAGCGAAGTACTGGCGGCTTCCAGCAGGTGGTCCAGACGCTGTGCGTCGGGTTGATAATGGTAGATCAGCGCCGGACCGATATCGCTTTGCGTGAGCTGAATGGGTGCAAGGATGTGGTCGTGGCGCACCTCGCGCAGCAACTCGTACTCGCGTGCGGCGATGTCCTTGCGTTCGCGTTGGTCCGCAGCGGGTGCCTGTTTCGCGTACGGGAAGATGCGGACGCGTTTGCGATCGCTCTCGACCCGCGCATGGCGGGCTTCCCAGTCCTGATAGCGATCGTTTTCGTGGATCAGGCGGGTGAGCAGGTAGTCGCCGGCGTGCGCGGCGGCGCGGGTGCGCTTGCGCAAGCCGAGCTGCTCCATTGCACGACTCAATGCGCGCTCGACGGCGCGGCTTAACGGTGGGCGGCCTTCGGCCTCGGTGGCCCGGCCGCGAATCAAATCAGCAACACTGAACTGACCTTTGCGGTCGGCATCCGGACGCAAATAGACGTGCTGACCGGCGATCTCGTCCAGCGCCAGGCTGCACTCGGGTAAGGACAGGAACACCGCCGCCTGAACATAGCCCATCTTTAACGCTCTCTGCCTGATTTCGGGCTGATTTGGGCGTGTATGCGAAGAGAAGTTATTGATTCGTATAGTGGCGAGGGTGGCGCGCTGGATGTAGTGCCATAATATTTGTTGTTATCCCTTGTGCGGAGCGCCCGCCCACGCTAGCCTCGCGGGCATGTTCATCCGCCGCACCCAGACCCGCAGCACGGCCACCGGCGAGTCGTATGTCACGTATCGTCTGGTGCGCTCCGAGCGGCGCGCCGGTAAGGTCCGCCAGCGCACCCTGTTGAACCTGGGGCGGCACTTCCCAGTGGCGCAGGCACACTGGTCGGCGTTGTGTGCGCGCATCGAGCAACGGCTCAGCGGCCAGGCGGCGCTGTTCGACGAGGAGGGGAAGGGCCTCCCGCTCGCCGTCGAGCGCCAGGCCGAGCGTATTGCGGCGCGGCTGCTCGCCGAGCAGGGCGGTACGCCGGCACCGGCCGATGCTGGCGGTGTACCCGGCGGTGGGGGTGACGTGCAGTCGGTGGACGTGGACTCGCTCTCACTGGTGCGCCCGCGCTCGGTGGGCGTCGAGCAGCTCGCCCTGTGGGCGCTGCGCCAGGCGGGCTTGGAGGAGCAGCTCCAAGCGCTGGGGCTGACCGGCCCGCAACGTGCGGCGGCGCTGGGGCTGATCGTTGCCCGCATGGCCGCCCCGGGCTCGGAGCGGGCGACGTATCAGTGGCTCGCCCGGCGCAGCGGCCTCGGCGAGCTGCTGGAGGTGGACTTCGAGGCGATGAGCCCGATGCAGCTCTACCGTACCTCCGATATCCTGCTGCGCCACCGCGCGGCCCTCGAAGGGCATCTGTTCGCCCGGGTGAGCGATCTGTTCGCGCTCGCCCCGACAATCACGCTCTACGATCTGACCAACACTTACTTCGAGGGCGAGGCACCGGTCAATCCGGCCGCGCGCCACGGCCACTCCAAGGAGCGGCGCAGCGACTGCCCGCTGCTCACCCTGGCGCTGGTGCTCGATGCCTGCGGCTTTGTGCGCCGCTCGCGGGTCTTCGCTGGCAATGCGGCCGAGGCGCAGACCCTCCAGGGGATGCTCACCGGCCTCGCGGCGCCCGCCGGCGCGCTTGTGGTCATGGACCGCGGGGTGGCCACCGAGGCCAACCTCGCCTGGCTGGCCGAGCAGGGCTACCGCTATCTGGTGGTCAGCCGCGAGCGCCGCCGCGCGGTCGATTTTAAAGAGGCCATCACCCTCGACAACGCCGGCGGGCAGGCCGTGGAGCTACTCAAAGTGCCCTCGGCTGATGGCCAGGAGGTGCGCCTGTATTGTCGCTCCGAGGGCCGCGTGCGCAAGGAGCAAGCGATCGCCGGGCGCCTGATGGACCGCTTCGAGGCTGGGCTCGACAAGCTTGCGACCGGACTCAGCCGGCGGGGCACCACCAAGCGCATCGACAAGCTCTGGGAGCGCATCGGGCGGCTCAAGGAGAAAAGCCGCGGCCTCGGCCAGCACTACCACATTGAAGTGATCGCCGGTGACAGCGGCGAGCGCGCCCGTGCGATCCACTGGCAGCGCCTGCCCGTGAAAGGCTCTCTGGTCACCGAGCCGGGCGTCTATTGCCTGCGCAGCAACGAGACCGGCTGGGACGAGAAGACAATGTGGCGCACCTACATCATGCTCACCGACCTTGAGGCGGTCTTCCGAAGCCTGAAATCGGAGCTCGGCCTGCGCCCGATCTTCCATCACAAGGAAGAGCGCGCCGAGGGGCACCTGTTCATCACCGTGCTCGCCTATCAGTTCGTCCAGCTCATCCGCCACTGCCTCGCCGCCCACGGCATCTGCGAGCGTTGGAGCACGCTACGCGATACCCTCGCCGGCCAGTGCCGGGTCACCGCCACGTTCAACCGCGGCGATGGCCGCACCCTGCACGTGCGCAAGGCCACCCGCGCCGAGCCCGATCAGGCGCGAATCTATCAGGCCCTCGGGGCCGATCCCGCCCCGGGCGGCGTGCAGAAAACAATCGTGTGAGCCCGCTGATTTATAAAATGAACGTAATGTAGTGCCACTCGCCGCCGCGGCCGATCTTAACTCTCTGAGTATCGCGAAGTTATTTTTGGGGACGTTAAACTTGGGATAGGGCACCGCGGCTTTCTTGAAGGGGAGCTGGCGGGCGAGTAGCGACTTCAGCTTCTTGGCTTTACGGTTGGCCAGCAGCAGCGGGTTTTCCTCGTAACGCTGGCGGCCATCGGCCTGGGTGACCAGCCAGGTGTTCTGGTTGCCCGTAATCTGCCCGCGCCAGCTTTTGATCTCGATCAGATAGACGCGGTCGGTGGACACCACCAGCGCATCGACTTCGTTGATGCTGCCGTCCGCGGCGATAAACTCGAAGTTGGACCAGGCCCGAAACGGCGGCGTCTCGGGCAATTGCGCACGCAAGGTGTCCAGCGCCTCCTGCTCGTGCGGAAACGCAGACGGATGCACGGCATGCCAACGACCGGAATCCCCCACTCCGAACTCCCAGCAGATGGTGCGGTAACCAGCTTACCGAAACAAACCGACGAACTCGGCACCAGATAGTATGCAATCGACTTGGCCTGCGGCATTCTTTGGATTTCGCCGGCAGAATCGCCCATCAGCTCTGCTTGGACCTTAACGCAGTAAATCGTGGCCAGCGTGTGCCTCGTTGGCACTTTTCGAATCGCACGCCGGTACCCTTAAACCGCCCTGGTCCGCCACGATTCGGCGAAGCGTCTCGATCGGCGCTTTTATTTCAGTAGGGCCGCGCACCGCTAATCGGTAAAGCGCGCCGGAGAGCTCGATTCACGGTGGGCGGGATGGAGTGAATTGGGTACCGCGCGCACTGCACTGAAACAAGACCCGAGCGCAGCCTCGTTTGGCTGCGCTTGCTTAGCGTAGCGAAAACCGGACCGGAATAACCAACTCCAGGCGCGCCTGGCGCATATCCTGCGGCATCGCAGGCAGCGGATTCGCCCGCTCGATCATCGCTTTCACCGCCCGATCGAGGATGGCTGAGCCGGCACTTTGCCGGATACGGTAATTCAACACCTGCCCCTGGCGATTCATGACGAAGTAGAGCAGCGCCGTACCCTCGAGGCGACGCAGCTGGGCACGGTGTGGATAGCGCTTGTGCCGCTCCAACCAAGCCCGGATGAGTGCCGCATAATCGGCGACCGCGCCGGGTGATCCGCCGCCCGAGGTTGCATCGCTATGATCGGTTGCCTGCCCGGCCGTCTGTCCAGGGCTAGCCGTTGCGCCCTTGGCCGAAGGCGCCAACGCGGCCGTGCGCTCGTCAACCGAATTATGGGTCGAGGTGGGAGGTTTGAGTGGTGCAGGCGGCCGCGCCGATTCGGCGGCTTTTAACGGTTGCAGCTTGGGCTGCGGCGGCTCAGGAGGCTTCGGAGTGTGCTCCCGCGGTGTGCTTTCGCGCGGTGTCTGCTCCACCACGGGCTCGCTCTTGGCCGGCTTGACTGGAATCGGTGGCGGCGCTGGAACGTGCGGCTCATTGTCGACCACAGGCTCGGCCGGCTTTTGCTCTGCGACCGCGACCGTTTCTTCTGCTGGCGGCGGGGTTGGCTGCGCCGCCTCCGGCTTCGGCTCCGAAGCGATTGGCTCGGGCGGCGGCGTATCGGCGTTCACCTGAGTAGCTCCGCCGCCACCGGCCGGGCCTAATGAAATCTCGATGCCACCGAAGCCGGCGCTCTTGGCACTCGGCGGCGGCGTCTGCCACATGAGCCCGAGCAGCATACCGGCATGCACCGTCGCTGCAATTGCAAGCGCCACCAGCCAATGCCGACCCGAGAGTGTTGTCATCCGGCCGGCACCGTCAGCAACCGCAACTTTACTACGCCGGCCCGGCGCAGCCGCTCCATGAGGTCAACCACACGCCGCCCCTCCGCCTGACCGTCGGCCTTGACCCGAACCACAGTCGGCCCGCCGCTGCGAATGCGCTCGGCTACGGCTTTCTCGAGCGCCTCCGCACTCATCACCTCGCCATCCAAGGCAAGCCGCTTATCGGCGGCAATCAGCACGATCGCCTCCGATTCCTGAGCCGGGTGTTCATTGGCCGAGGCCGGTGGCTTGACTTTAAAAGGATCGGAGGCGGCGAGCCGCCCGGCCAACATGAAAAAGATCAACAGCAGAAAGACCACGTTGATCAGTGGCAAGATACGCTCTTCGTCGTTTTTGGGGCGGCTCGGCTGAAACTGCATAGCAAACCTCGCTCACTGCGGCGCACTACCGGCCAGCGATAGATCCTTTATCCCTGCGGCAGTAAGCCGATCGAACACGCTGATCGCCTCCTGGAGAACCACACCATCCGCCAACCGAACCAAAACACGTAAATCCGGTTGCCGTGCCAATCGCTCTTTGACCTGGCCGGCAAGAGCAGCGCGCGTAACGGGGGCCCCGGCAAGGCGCAGACCATCCTGGCGCACCTCGATCAACAGCGCTTGCCCGGTGGTGGAGCCGCTCCCGGCACGAACCGGGGTATTGAGCTCGATGGACCGCCAATTCGAAAATGAAGAAGCCAACATAAAGAAAACGAGGAGAATGAATACGACGTCGATGAGCGGTGTCAGACTGACCAGCGTCCGACGCGATCTGGGACTATTCGCCAGCGACACGGGCGCGGAAGCCGATGTCGTCGGCACGGAACCCAGCGTTTTCATACCGTTCATCGTCTCCCTCAGCACTCTCAGCACTCGGCGCAAGATCCTCGGCTGTCTGCAAAAGATCCAGTGTAAAGACCTGGGTAACCGTGCTCTGCATCTCGTGCGCCAAACGGTCGATTTTACGCTCCAGCCAATTGATCACCACGACCACCGGTATCGCAACGCCAAGACCGACGGCGGTGGTCAGCAGCGCTTCCCAAATGCCACCCGAGAGAATAGCCGGGTCAACTTGATTACCCGCTTGCTGGAGCTGCTGGAAAGCCGTGATCATACCCAATACCGTACCGAACAGGCCAAGCAGGGGCGCCAGCGAAGCAATGACCTCAAGCGGACGGAAATAAGAGCGCAGCGCCTCGAGTTGATCGGCCGCGACCCGGACGACCTCTTCACGCACCCGCGCTTCCGACAGCTCACTGCGGCGCCGCCCGCGAATCGCGAGCGCGAGAACCTGCGCCACCGGATTGCGTGACCGGCAAGCCAGGGCCACCGCTTCCTTGCCACGTCCACCGCGGTAGAGCCGGAGCATCTCACGGGCGGTGCGCCGGTCGCCAAGCTGCAGGCTGCGGAATTGCCACAACTTAAGGAATAGGATCGTGAGCGCAATAATGGACATGAAGCCTAGAATCACGACCACGGGGCCGCCGAGGTCGATTAGCTCGCGCACCCGCGCAAGCGTGCCGGCTAAGCTCGCGGAACCGATTTGACCCTCATCCAATACATTCATAAATGCAGACTCTACATGTTATTCCGAACAGGAGAATGCCTTTGAGCCAAGAGTAGCATCGGCTCAATTATGAACACGAATCATTTCTATCAGGGTGGCTTTTTAACATACCTCCTTGCAAAAACGCCAGAAAACCGCGGCCTTTTTCGATGCCAGGCGAGCCTGCCACGGTTCAAATCGCTGGAGCAGGCGCGCGTCTTTCCTCGCGGCTAGCCAGCCTAGGGGCACAGGGCTTATAGTTGTATGCTTGCTATTCAGCTCGGTCCGTTTAGCTGACGAGTTTGTTCGTGCCATGAATGATGATCAACTGCTTCGCTACAGTCGCCAAATTATGCTCCCTGGATTGGACATCGAAGGCCAGGAGAAGCTCCTTGACAGCCGGGTATTGATCGTTGGCCTAGGTGGGCTGGGCTCGCCGGCGGCCATGTATTTGGCCGGTGCCGGAGTCGGCACGCTCGTACTGGCGGATTTCGACCGCGTCGAGCTCTCCAATCTGCAGCGCCAGATCATCCACCGCAGTGCCGATATTGACCGCTTGAAGGTCGATTCAGCCGCCGCGGCCATTCAGGCACTCAATCCGGAAGTCCAAGTGGAGTCGATCACGAAAACACTCGACTCGGATAATTTACCCACGCTGGTCGAAACCGTTGACTTAGTCGTGGACGGCAGCGATAACTTCGCCACCCGCTATGCGGTGAACGCCGCCTGCGTGGCCGCCCGGCGCCCACTGGTCTCCGGCTCAGTGATCCGCATGGAAGGGCAGGTCGCGGTGTTCCGCGCCGACCGCCCTGGCGAACCCTGCTATCACTGCGTCTATCCCGAGGCCGGCGAAGCCGGCGAGACCTGCAGCGAAACCGGAGTCATGGCCCCGTTGCCGGGGGTTATCGGCAGCATTCAGGCGGTAGAAGCCATAAAGAGCTTGGTGGGACTTGGGCAGCCGCTCGATTCTCGGTTGCTGATCGTCGAGGCCATGACTATGCAATTCCGCATCCTGCGGCTGCGCTCGGATCCGAAGTGCCCGGTCTGTAGCGCCGGCGGGAGCGTTGCGCCAGGAACGCCCAACACTGCGACAACAGCTGGCCTCATTCCATAATCTTTCAGCCGCCGAGCTTTTCTTGCAGCAATTCGTTGACCAGCTGCGGGTTAGCTTGACCCTTTGTCGCTTTCATCACCTGACCGACAAAAAACCCCAGCAGCTTCTCCTTGCCGGCGCGGTATTGCTGCGTCTGGTTCGGATTGGCGGCGATGACTTCCTCAATAATAGCCTCGAGAGCGGAACGATCGGTGAGCTGTTTCAGCCCGCGCCGCTCGATCACGGCATCGGCCCCGCCTTCGCCGTTCCACATGGCCTCGAAGACCTCCTTAGCGATTTTGCCCGATAAAGTATTGTCCTTTATGCGCTGAAGCAAAACACCGAGCATCTCGGAACTAACCGGCGTCTCGGTAATATCCAACCCCGCCTTGTTCAAGGCTCCGGCCAATTCCCCCATGACCCAATTGCCGGCCAACTTGGCGTCGGCGCACTGCGCCGCCACCGCCTCGAAGTAATCGGCCAGAGCGCGGCTTGCGGTCAACACCGTGCTGTCGTAGGCATCCAGCCCATAGTCCCGCATGAAGCGTTCGCGCTTGGCATCGGGAAGCTCCGGCAGCGTCTTGCGAACTTCCTCGATCAGTGCGGGCTCGATCTCCAGCGGCAACAAATCCGGATCTGGGAAGTAGCGATAGTCATTCGCCTCCTCTTTGGTCCGCATGGGACGGGTCTCGTTGCGGCTGGTGTCGAATAGCCGAGTCTCCTGCACTACCTTGCCACCGTCCTCCAATAGCTCGATTTGGCGCTGGATTTCGTAATTAATGGCGCGCTCGACGAAGCGGAAGGAATTGACGTTCTTCACCTCGGTCCGAGTTCCAAGGCGCTGCTCACCCAGCGGACGCACCGAAATATTGGCGTCACAGCGGAAGGAGCCCTCCTGCATGTTGCCGTCACTGATTTCCAAATAGCGCACCAGGCTATGCAGCTTTTTCATATAGGCCACGGCCTCTTTCGCGGAGCGCATATCCGGTGCCGAAACCACCTCGATCAGCGGCGTTCCCGCACGGTTCAAATCGATTGCGGTAACCTGCTCGAAGCCCTCATGCAGAGACTTGCCGGCGTCCTCTTCCAGGTGCGCCCGGATGATTCCGATGCGCTTGCTCACATCAGCGTCGAGCTCGATAGTGAGTTCGCCGTCGGCCACGACCGGCAGCTCGTATTGCGAGATCTGGTAGCCCTTGGGCAGGTCCGGATAGAAGTAATTTTTGCGGGCGAACACCGAACGTGGCGCAATAGTCGCCCCCAACGCGAGACCCAGTTTCACGGCCATACGCACAGCCTGCTCATTGAGCACCGGCAATACACCGGGCATGCCGAGATCGATGGCACAGGCCTGGGTATTCGGCGCCGCCCCGTAAGCTGTCGCCGCCCCGGAGAAAATCTTGGTCTTGGTCGCCAGCTGAATATGGACTTCGAGCCCGATGACCGCTTCCCAGTTCATGCCCGCCTCTTCTTTAGTCCCAAAAATCCGTGCGCCGCCCGCTTATCGGCAGCCACCCGGCTCACTCATAGCCGGGTGGTATGCGCGCATGCCAATCCGTTTCCTGCTGATACCGATGCCCCACGTTGAGCAATCGTTCCTCGGCGAAGAAGTTGCCTATGAGCTGGAGCCCCACCGGCCGCCCCGCGGCGAAACCCGTCGGAATCGACAACGCGGGCAAACCCGCCAGGTTGACCGCGATCGTATAGATATCCGATAAGTACATTTGCACCGGGTCCGAGGTTTTCTCGCCCAGATCGAAGGCCGCCGTCGGCGCGGTCGGCCCCATGATGACATCCACTTCCTCGAAAGCGCGGATAAAATCATCCCGAATCATGCGGCGCACTTGTTGCGCCTTTAGGTAGTAGGCATCGTAGTAACCCGCCGAGAGTACGTAAGTGCCCACCATGATGCGGCGCTTGACCTCGGCGCCAAAACCCTCGCTACGGGTGCGCTCATACATGTCCTCCAGATCCCGGGGTTGGCTACAGCGATAGCCGTATCGCGCCCCGTCGTAGCGGGAGAGATTGGAGGAGGCCTCGGCCGGGGCGATCACATAGTAGACCGGCACCGCCAGGCGCGAATTGGGCAACGAAATCTCCTTGATTTGCGCGCCTAACCGGTGCAACACATCGATGGCTGCCTGAATGAGGTCGCCGACCGCCGGACTCAGCCCCTCGCCGAAGTATTCTTTGGGCAGACCGATCGTCAAGCCCGTCAGCGGCGCATCGATACCGGCCGCATAGCGCGGCACCGGGCGCTCGACGCAGGTGGAATCGCGCGGATCGAAACCTGCCATCGCCTCGATCAGCCAGGCCAGATCTTCCACGGTACGCGCCATCGGTCCGCCCTGGTCCAAGCTCGAGGCAAAGGCGATCATGCCGTAGCGCGACACCCGCCCATAGGTTGGCTTGAGGCCGCTGATGCCGCACAGAGCCGCCGGTTGACGGATGGAACCGCCGGTGTCCGTACCCGTCGCTGCCGGCACCAGCCGCGCTGCCACGGCCGCGGCTGAACCACCGGAGGACCCGCCCGGCACGGCCGTATCGACCCAAGGGTTGCGCACCGGGCCGAAGAAACTGGTCTCGTTGGACGAGCCCATAGCGAACTCGTCCATATTGGTCTTGCCCACCATGACCGCGCCCGCGGCCTTCAAACGCTCGACTACATGCGCATCGTAGGGGGCAATGAAATTATCCAACATGCGGCTGCCGCAAGTGGTCTTCACCCCCCGGGTGCAAAAGATGTCCTTATGAGCGATAGGAATACCCGTAAGCGCTCCGCCCTGGCCAACGGCCCGAGCGCTATCGGCCGCCTGCGCGGCGGCCAAAGCCTGCTCCTCGGAGACGGTGATGAACGCGTTGAGTTTCGAGTCGAGCCGCCGGATGCGCTCCAAACACGCCCGCGTGAGCTCAATACTGGTAAATTCACCGCTGCGCAAACCCGCCACCAGCTGCGCAATGGTTTTTTTGTGCATAGCTCTTGGATCCTACTCAAACGGGGTCGGGGCCCTAGATTTGCAAAACAATCACACGTGCCGGCGCCGCTCACGCCCGAGTCATTCGATCACCTTTGGCACCAAATACAGCCCATCTTGCGTCGCCGGTGCGATGGACTGGAACAGCTCACGCTGATCCTCCTCATCGACCGCATCCGCGCGCAGCCGTTGCGGCATCTCGAGCGGGTGGGCCAACGGCGCGGTGCCCTCGGTTGCAGCCGAACCCAACTGATCCACGAAATCAAGAATTCTCGATAGATTTTCCGCGTAGGCCGGTATATCGTTGCCGTCTATCGTAAGACGTGCAAGATGTGCAATTTCTCGAACTTGCGAGGGTCCAAGGGACATAATCAAGACTCCATTCAATCAAGCGAGAAAACGAAAAAGTTTAACATACTTGCAAGCTTGCCCAAGCCCCACCTTTCGGTTGGGTTATCAGAGTCTTCCGAATAGGCGTTACGTCGAGCATGTTCAAGGGAATTCGTGGGCTCTTCTCTAACGACCTCTCCATCGATCTAGGTACTGCCAATACACTGATCTACTCTCGTGGCCAAGGGATTGTGCTGAACGAACCCTCGGTAGTGGCCATCCGGCAGAATCGAGACGGCGGCCCCAAATCCATTGCCGCAGTGGGCGTCGAGGCCAAGTTGATGTTGGGCCGAACTCCCAACACGATCCGCGCCATCCGCCCCCTTATGGACGGGGTAATCGCGGATTTCACGATCACCGAAAAGATGCTCCAGCACTTCATTCGCAAAGTGCACGAAGCACGCTTTTTCAAACCAAGCCCTCGAGTGCTGGTATGCGTACCCTGCGGCTCTACTCAGGTCGAGCGCCGGGCGATTAAAGAATCCGCCATCGGCGCCGGCGCACGCGAGGTCTTTCTGATCGAAGAACCCATAGCGGCTGCCATCGGCGCCAAACTGCCCGTGGACGAAGCCCATGGCTCGATGATTCTGGATATCGGCGGCGGCACCTCGGAAGTAGCCGTGATCTCACTCAACGGCATCGCCTACTCGGCTTCGGTGCGCATTGGCGGTGACCGCTTTGACGAGGCCATCATTCACTATGTGCGACGTAATTACGGCATCTTGATCGGCGAGGCCACCGGCGAGCGCATCAAACACGAGATCGGTACCGCTTTCCCCGGCACCAAGGTCCGCGAGATCGAGATCCGGGGACGCAACTTAGCTCAAGGTGTTCCGCGCAGCTTTACCCTTAACAGCAACGAGGTATTGGAGGCTTTACAGGAGCCACTGTCCGGCATTGTCAGCGCGGTAAAAACCGCCTTGGAGCAGACTCCGCCCGAGCTCGGCGCCGACGTAGCCGAGCGCGGCATCGTACTGACGGGCGGCGGCGTGCTGCTTCGCAACATCGACCGCCTAATCATGGAGGAAACGGGTTTGCCGGTAGTGATCGCGGAGGGCTCGATGACCTGTGTGGCCCGCGGAGGCGGCAAAGCGCTCGAACTGATGGACGAGCGCGGTGCTGATCTGTTCGTTGCCGAGTAACCGAACCACTCCTTCAGCAAGACGCTTACTCCGCTCATGCTTCTCGGCCATTCGTCAAGCTCATGACTCAGCATGAGCGGACACAAGGGAATAGGCATCAATACGTTAGCTGCTCGCCCTGAACCCTTCGACTGCGCTCAGTAGATCTCTCTCGAAGGAGGCTTATCGAATAAATCAGCGTCTCTTTAGCGCAGCTGCGATGCTGTTCATGGACTCAAGCAACGCTAAAGCCCAAAATGTCACCCTTTACCACAGCGATCGGCCAGAAGCGGGCTGGCCGACACCGCTCGATAGACGCGACCGCCAGGTGTTATTCGTAATATCGACGTAATACCGAGTCTTGGGGGCACACCATCAAACCGCTGTTCAGACAAGGCCCATCGATCACGGTACGCGTCATCGTGCTGGCCCTGCTCTCGATATTGCTAATGGCGCTGGACCAGCGGCAAGGCGTGCCCGAACCCATCCGCTATACGCTCGCCGCAATGGTGTATCCCATTCGGGTGGTGGTGGATTTTCCCTTCGAGATGGGCAACGTGATCTCGCGGGAGCTCTCCGGGCGGCGCCGATTGATGGCAGAAAACGAGCGTCTGCAGGCCCAACGACTCCTCAATGAAGCACGACTACAAAAGCTCGACGCACTCGAAGAAGAGAATATTCGCTTGCGTCAACTGCTCGACTCATCCTATGACGTTGGGAAGCCGGTGTTGATCGCACCGTTGATGCGCGTCAGCCTAGACCCGTACAGCCACTTAATACAGATCGGCAAAGGCGCTCGCGACAGTATCTTCCACGGCCAGCCGGTACTCGATGCCGATGGGATCGTCGGCCAGGTGGATAAAGTGGGGCCGCTCAGCGCCATGGTGCGGCTGATCACCGATCCCAGCCACGCCATTCCTGTGCGAGTCAACCGCAACGGCATCCGCAGCATCGCCGTGGGCACCGGCAATCTCCACGAACTGAAGCTGACCAATCTCCCCAATAATACGGACATTCGGGCTGGCGATTTACTGATCACCTCGGGTTTGGGCGGGCGCTTTCCACGCGGCTACCCGGTGGCACGCGTGAAATCCGTTACCACGGATCCAGGGCCGCCATTCGCGCGGGTGCTGGCCAGCCCTACAGCGGCGCTGGATCGGCTGCAGGAGGTGCTAGTGGTCAAACGCGATCAAAAAGCCGTGCGGCTGACAAGCACCGGCGACAAGGTTGAGCCGCCGCCGGGGAAGCAGCCCGGTCCGTGAGCGTGTGCGCGCCCTCCGCTGCTCGGATTATTCTGTTGAGCCTGCTGGCAGGCCTGGTTTTGACTGTCCTACCGTTGCCGATGTGGGCAAAACCACTGCGCCCCGAATGGACCGCCCTGATTCTCATCTATTGGTGTATGGCACTTCCCCAACGGGTCGGGGTCACCGTAGCGTGGACAGTCGGGCTGCTGCAGGATGTGCTGCAGGGATTCCTGCTCGGTGCACATGCGCTCGCCTTCAGTGTTGCCGCTTTCCTCACACTCAAACTGCATCGGCAGATTCGCGTCTTTCCACTGTGGCAACAGGCTCTAAGTACGCTGCTGTTGCTGCTGGTCATACGGTTGATTTTGCTGTGGACTCGGGGACTGATCGGCCACCCGGGCGTCGATTGGCAATACTGGCTGCCGGCGCTGACGGGCGCCGCGCTCTGGCCGCCTCTATTCCTAGGTCTGCGCGCGGTTCGCCGCCGCTTCCAGGTGCGGTAGAGCCATCATGTTTTTGCCACACCTTAGCGATCATGCCCACGATATCCGCATCATACGCCGCCGCCTGGCCGTTGCATTGCTCGGCATGCTGGTGCTCGCCAGCGGCCTTATCAGCCGGCTTGGCTACCTCCAGATACTCAACCACCAACGCTACACTACCCTCTCGCAGGATAATCGGCTGCGTCTGCGAGCCATACCGCCGCCCCGGGGGTTGATTTATGACCGCAACGGCATCCTGCTTGCCGAGAATCGGCCATCTTTCCGCTTAGTGCTCGTCCCCGAGCAGGTGAAGGATCTGCGAGCTACCCTGCGCGGCCTTGCCGGGTTGGTGAAATTGCGCCCGACCGATCTGGAACGCTTCCACGTCCTGCTCGAGCAATCACCGCCGTTTCAGGAAATTCCGCTCAAGTTCGAGCTTACCGAAGTCGAAGTGGCGCGCTTCGCGGTGAACCGCCAACGCTTCCCTGGTGTGGAGGTCAAGGCGCATCTGACCCGCCACTATCCACACAGGGAAATCGCTGTACACGCCCTCGGCTACGTCGGACGAATCAACGAGCACGAACTCAGCCAAGCCGATCCTACCCAGTACCAGCCCAGCAGCCACATCGGCAAGATCGGAATCGAGCGCTACTACGAGACTTTGTTGCATGGTGCGGCCGGGCTGGAACACCAGGAGACGAACGCGCTGGGCCGGATCATTCGAACGCTCTCACACAGCGCCCCGACCCCAGGGCAGGATCTCTATCTTACGTTGGATCTACGTCTACAGAGGATCGCAGAGAACGCGCTGGGTAACCGCAGCGGCGCCGTGGTTGCACTGGATCCCCGCAACGGCGAGATTCTCGCCTTAGTCAGCAAACCGGCCTATGACCCGAATCTGTTCGTCAACGGGATTGCCCTGAAGGACTACAAGCGCCTACAAACCAACCGGGATGAACCGCTGTTCAATCGCAGCCTGCGCGGCCAATACCCTCCTGGATCGACGATCAAACCGTTCGTCGGTCTAGCCGGCCTCGAAACGGGGGTACGCCAGGCCAACGACACGATTTATTGTCCCGGCCACTTCAGCCTCTCGGGCAGCAGTTATCGTTGGTATGATTGGAAGCGTTGGGGGCATGGCTGGATGAACTTCGAGCAGGCAATCGCCCAGTCCTGCGACGTTTACTTCTATAAACTTGCCTACGATCTTGGCATCGATGCCATTTATGATGCGCTGGCGCGATTTGGCTTCGGACAACCGACCGGGATCGACCTAAAAGGTGAGCTCCGCGGGCTCATCCCCTCGAGGCGCTGGAAACGTCAGACCAAAGGTGAGCCCTGGTACCCTGGCGAAACGGTCATCACCGGCATCGGGCAGGGGTTTTTACTGGTGACGCCGCTACAGCTCGCCTACGCGACCGCGCTGCTCGCCAACCACAGCCGACCCATCGTTCCGCACCTCGGGCGCGCCTCTCGTGCGCCAGGTAAGAGCACGCTCAGGCCCTTACCTTTACCGCACCACCCTGGAGCGGCCCTTGCGTTAAAAGCGCCCGAGCATTGGGAGCGGGTCAAGGAGGCCATGGTGGCGGTAGTCAACGCCCACCATGGCACCGCTCGCCGCGTGGGCGAAGGGGCGAGCTATGTCATCGCCGGGAAAACCGGCACCGCGCAGGTCTTCGGCCTGGACCACGCCGCCGAGGAACGCGCTGGGGACAACGCCTTAGCCGAGCATTTACACGACCATGCGCTGTTTATCGCATTCGCCCCGGTTAACAATCCACGCATCGCGCTGGCCGTGGTAGTAGAAAACGGTGGCAGCGGGGGCGCCGTGGCGGGCCCGATCGCCCGACAAGTAATGGATGCCTGGCTTACCGGCTGACTGAAGGATGCCCTAAGCGTGCGCTTCAACCCTACCGATTCGACCGTGGCCACTACTCAACTGTCGTTCATCCAGCGCCGTCTGCATATCGATCCGACCTTGTTGACGCCATTGCTGCTGCTCGCGGTCTTTGGCCTGATCGTCCTCTACAGCGCGTTTGGAGCGCAGATCGATCAGATCGACAAGCAAGTGGTACGGCTGGGCATCGCGTTCGGCGTGCTGTTTGCGGTCGCGCAAATACCTCCGAGACAGCTGCGACGCTGGGCGCCCTGGTTCTATGGGCTTAGTCTACTGTTACTGTTCAGCGTGCTCCTGTTCGGTGTCGCCGGAGGCGGTGCTAAGCGCTGGCTGGATCTGGGAGTGGTGCGCTTTCAGCCCTCGGAAATGATGAAACTCGCCTTGCCCATGATGCTGAGCGCATTTCTTGGTGCCAGGGATCTGCCCCCTCATTGGGGTCGTCTTGCCATCAGCCTGCTCCTCATCGTCGTACCGGCAGGGGTAATCGCCATCGAACCCGATCTCGGCACCGCCTTGCTGGTAACCCTATCCGGCCTCTCCGTACTCTTCCTGGTCGGACTCGCCTGGTGGGTGATTTTGACCATGATCATTACCATGGCAGCGAGCGCCCCGCCGTTATGGTTTCTCTTGTTACACGATTATCAGCGCGAGCGGGTGTTGACCTTCCTTGATCCGACGCGTGACCCTCTCGGCACCGGCTACCACGTCATCCAATCGAAGATCGCCATCGGCTCGGGCGGTCTGTACGGCAAAGGCTGGCTCAACGGGAGCCAAGCGCATCTAAGCTTCCTACCGGAGCAACACACCGATTTCGTCTTCGCCGTGCTCGCCGAAGAGTTTGGGTTCATCGGTGTCATCCTGTTACTGGTGCTCTATTTTATGGTGATCGCCCGCGGCCTACATATCGCCTCGCATGCCCAGGACAATTATGGCCGGCTGCTTGCCGGCAGTATCGTGCTGACCTTCTTCATCTACTTCTTTGTGAACATCGGCATGGTATCGGGGTTGCTGCCTGTGGTAGGACTGCCACTGCCACTGATCAGCTATGGCGGAACCTCCATAGTGACCCTACTGGCTGCCTTCGGTATGCTCATGTCCATCCATACGCATCGACGTCTATGGGTGTCGTGAGCCAGCACGGGATGTCGAGGGGGCAACCTGGAATTGCGACGCTATCTGTCAGCGCAGCGGACCTAATACTACCGCACTCAATGCAGTGAACCAGCGCGGCGAGGATTGCACTGCGCGGCGCAACCCAGGGTGGTCATGTGGCAAGGAGAACAGGCTTGTCTATAAAAAAATGCTATCCGCACATCCTGAATGGGCTTTTATCCATACTGCTCTGGGCGATCCTGGTCAGTATCGCCCATGCCGACACGAACACATCGGATACCAAGGCCTTCGGACGCTTCGCCGACCAGATGGCCAGCCGGCACGGCTTCGATGCTCGGGAAATCGAGCACCTCCTTGCGCAAAGCGCGCGCCAGGATGACATACTGACCGCAATCGCCAAACCAGCGGAAGCGCTGCCCTGGCATCGTTACCGACCGATTTTCCTGCAGCAATCCAGAATCCGTCAGGGCGTGACCTTCTGGGAGCAAAACCAAGTCGTGCTCGAACGAGCGGCGCAGCAGTATGGAGTCCCCCCCCAGATTATTGTCGCCATTCTCGGCGTTGAAACCCGTTACGGGCGCTACCGTGGCAAGCACCGAGTTATCGACGCCCTACGCACGCTCGCCTTCGATTATCCACCGCGCAGCAAATTCTTTCGAAGCGAGCTGGAACAATACCTGTTGCTCTCCCGGGAAGAAGGCTTCGACCCGCTGCAGCCCAAAGGCTCCTACGCCGGGGCCATGGGTATACCGCAGTTCATCAGCAGCAGCTACCGTGTGTATGCCGTTGATTTCAACCGCGACGGCCACCGTGACCTGTGGGATCAGCCCGAGGATGCCATCGGCAGCGTTGCCAACTACTTCAGGAAGCACGGTTGGCGGCACAGCGAGAACGTAGCTGTGCCAGCGAATGTGGCCACTGAGCTCCCACGCCGCCAAGCAGCGCGGCAACTCAAGGCCGATAGCAGCGTGGCTGAGCTGCGCAAACGTGGGGTAGTCCCCAAGCATACACTCTCCGCCGAGCAGCCGGCTGGCCTGGTCATTCTCGAGGGTAAGGAGGGCCCCGAATACTGGGTCGGGCTACCCAACTTCTATGTCATCACACGCTATAACCACAGTGCGCTCTATGCCATGGCCGTTTATCAATTGAGCCGGGCAATCTCCCAACGGCACGAGACGGGCCGATGACACAGCCGCCGCGCTGGTTGACCGCTTTGCTCTTCGGTTTGGCGACCACCGGCTGCAGTCTCAACCCTGAAAACGGATCGAGCCGTTCGAGCGTCAAGACAGGCAGCTACGTGGTGCACGGTCAACGCTACCATGTCCTGCGTAGCGCCGATGGTTTCGTCCAACACGGTATCGCTTCCTGGTATGGCCGCAAATTTCACGGCCGACGCACCTCCAGCGGCGAGCTTTATAACATGTATGCCATGACGGCCGCTCATAAGCGCCTACCCATCCCCAGCCGGGTCGAAGTAACCAACCTGACAAACGGGCGGCACGCGGTGGTGCGCATCAATGATCGAGGTCCATTCGTGCGCAATCGCATCATCGATCTTTCCTATGCAGCGGCCAAGCAGCTCGACATGCTCAATGAGGGCATTGCAACGGTGGAGATCCGTGCCCTGAGCGCCAGGCCAACCCAGGCGAGTGAGCGACACCCAAGCGCCGCCCCTCAGGCGCCCGCAGCCGTCCCCGTGAGTGCCATTGACGCTCAACGCGACGCGGTATTTTATGTCCAAGCGGGAGCATTTACTGATCAAGCGAACGCCTATCGGCTACAAGGACAACTCGAGACCGGCCAATTCACAACTCCGATACGGGTGGAGCCTATTCAGCGTGGGCGGAACAAATACTACCGGGTAAGGCTGGGCCCATTGCGCAGCCGTGAAGCGGCCGTCCGGCTTGCCCAACAATTGGCTGACTATGGTGTCGACGATGCACACATGGTCGATTCGCCCTAAATTCGATTCGGTCAGCGGCGCCGGCTGCGGCGACGATGGGGCGGGCTGCATCCGCTAGCGCTACGCCGCAACCTGTTGCTGAATTCGGTCTTTGCTTGAGGAATCCAAAACTCGGGCCGAACCGATGAATTTTCGCTCAACACCGAATCATTGCGGACTAACGTGCCGGTCTAACAACAAACGAACCTTCGAGCAACCTCCACACAGCGAACCAAATTATGCAGGCAATCAGGTTATTGATTATCCTAATCGTACTCAACACAGCGCTGATCGCCGCTGCCGCCACACCACAGCCACAGGCCATTCCCGTACCGTCACCACCCACCCTAGGTGCGGACAGCTACATCCTAATGGACCACGACAGCAATCAGGTGCTAGTCGAGGTCAACGTCGATAAACGTCACGATCCGGCGAGTCTAACTAAGATGATGACTGCTTATGTGGTCTTCAGTGAGCTAAAATCCAAGCACATTGCCATAGACGATCAGGTCACCGTGAGCGAAAAGGCGTGGCGCGAGCCCGGCTCGCGTATGTTCATCGAAGTCGGCGACAAAGTCCCGGTCAAAGCGTTACTCCAGGGTATGATCGTGCAATCCGGCAACGACGCCAGCGTGGCGCTCGCCGAGCACGTGGCCGGCAACGAATCGACCTTCGCGCAAGTCATGAACCAATACGCTCGCACGTTGGGTATGGAGCACACCCACTACGTCAACGCCACCGGATTGCCGGATCCGAAGCACTACACGACGGCGCATGACACCGCCCTTCTCTCGCAGGCACTCATGCGTGACTTCCCTCAATATCATTCCATGTTCGCCGAAAAGAAATACACCTACAACGGAATCGAGCAGTACAATCGAAACAAGTTACTCTGGCGCGATCCTTCGGTGGACGGACTCAAAACCGGCCACACCGAAGCGGCTGGTTATTGCCTTGCCTCCAGCGCCGAGCGCGATAACATGCGCTTGATCTCTGTGGTCATGGGCGCAGGCAGTGAGGAAGCGCGGCTCAGTGACACCCAGGCCCTGCTCAATTACGGCTTCCGCTTCTTTAAGACACACCTCCTGTACCAGGCCGGTCAGAGCCTTACCAAGGCCCGAGTATGGAAAGGCGCGCTCGAGATGCTGCCGCTTGGCTTGACCCATGACCTTTTCGTAACCATCCCCGAGCACCAGTATGACAACCTCAAGGCCTCTATGAATGTGGACAACTTGCTCATGGCGCCAGTGACGCGCGGCGAGCAATACGGCAAGGTCAATGTACAGCTCAACGGTCAGACGATTTCTTCGGAGCCGCTCGTGGCACTCGAGGACATCTCCGAAGGCGGCATATGGCGGCGCATGACCGACGAGGTTTTGCTCATACTGCAATAGCGCAGAGAGCTTCTAGACTGAAAACAAGGCGATGGTGGAGGCAAACCAATTACAGATGATGGCAACTGCGGGGTTGCGCGTGCGCGAACTCGGACGGGTCGAATACGAGCCAACCTGGCGCGCCATGCAGGCCTTCACGGCGGACCGTAGTGCGGACACCGAAGACGAGCTGTGGCTTCTCGAACATCCGCCCATTTTCACTCTAGGGGTGAGCGGCAAACGAGAGCATATTCTAACGCCCGGCGCGATACCCGTACTGGCGGTGGACCGCGGCGGACAGGTCACTTATCATGGTCCGGGACAAGTGGTGGCCTATACACTGGTCGACTTGCGACGCCGGGACATCGGGGTGCGTAGTATAGTCTCGGCATTGGAAAATACGGTAATTCGAGTGCTTGCCGGCCACGGCATTGCCGCCCATGCGCGCCGCGAGGCCCCCGGTGTCTATGTCGGTGCGGCCAAGATTGCGGCCGTCGGGCTACGGGTGCGGCGCGGCTGCACATACCATGGCCTTGCATTCAATGTCGCGATGGAGCTGGAGCCCTTCAGCCGAATCAACCCTTGCGGCTATCCCGGACTGGCGGTGACGGACCTACGTGAACAAGGTGTGGAACTGTCGCTGGATGCGGTGGGCCAGTCAGTGGCCCGAGCGCTGGCAAATGAGCTCAGCGCAGCGCGTGTACGTTCGGTTAATGTCTAAAATCTAAGGGAGTTCTTATATGGACTCCCTAATAATCTCTGGTGGCGCAACGTCGCGAGTCGTTGTTGCCGCGTATCGAACCACTGCTGCGGCCGGCCCTATTGGATTGGCCATGTTAGAGCGGAACCATACAGCGGCGGTTAAGTAAGTATACGTATCGTGAGCCCCGTAGAAATACGGCAACCCCCCTATTACTCGCGGCAGATGAGTATCGATTCACCGAGATGACCACGTTCAACCGTCAACCGACAATCCACGGCGTCAGAACACTACCGACATTTTTCATCGTCGGCGCGCCCCGCTGCGGCACCACCGCAATGAGCCGCTATCTCAGCAAACACCCCAAAATATGTTTCGCACGCCCTAAGGAGCCACATTTTTTTACCTCGCCCCTGGCCACCTCGGATACCTTAAATCTGCAACGGGACTACATCGAGCGCTTCTATGGCCATTGCAGCCATGAAAACCGCATTCTCGGCGAGGGTTCCGTATCATATCTTTACTCGAAAGACGCCCTCGAGCATATCCTCCGGATCAACCCAAACGCGCGCTTCATTGTGATGCTGCGCTCGCCGGTGGCGATGCTCCAGTCATATCACGCCCGCTTGCTTTATATTTTGCAAGAGGATGTCGGTGACTTCCGCCAAGCCTGGCAGTTGCAGAGTCTACGCGCCCAGGGCCGCCGAGTACCGCCCACCTGCAGCGACCCGCGGCATCTGCAGTATACCGAGATCGGTCGCCTGGGAAGTTACCTGGAGCAGATCTTCAGCCTCGCAGGCCGACAACGCTGTCATGTCATTGTGTTCGATGATTTCATCAGCGACCCTTCGACCACGTACCGAGGAGTGCTGAGCTTTATCGGCGCCAAGGACGATGGCCGCAGTGTATTCTCCCCAGTAAGGAGCAACCGCCGATACCGTTCCCGATGGCTACAACGTCTGGTAAAACGGCCACCCACCCTGTTCGTTGGGGGAGTGCATCCACACGCCCCCAAAAGCGAACGCAAACGCTCGCTGCTCAAGCGAGCGCAAAAGCGCTTACAAAACTGGAATACGATCAACGAACCACGAGCGAAGCTCGACTCGCGGATGCACCGGGAGCTGGCGCAGACTTTTCGCGGCGAGATCATGAAGCTCTCGGAGCTGCTGGAACGGGATCTTTCGCACTGGGTCGACGGCTAAAACCGCCCGGTCCATACGGAGGGTGGGGCACGCCGCATGCCTTGCTCCGGCAACTTCAGCGCCGTCCTGGCCGAGACGCGCGAAGCTCGGCGTCCAAACTCGCAAGTCGCTCCGGGGTACCGGCATCCCGCCATCGACCTCGATAATGCGCGGCGCTCACCTGACCCCGTGCAGCGGCCTGGCGTAGCAACGGCGCCAAGCGAAAAGCCCCGGCGCAAGCCCGATCGAACAGCTCGCGTCGGTAACAGCCGATGCCGGCAAAGGTCAAACGCCGAGTGCAAGGCGGCTCGACTACGCGGTCTCCGAGCAGCGCGAAGTCGCCGTGTGGGTGGTGCGGCGGATTATCCACTAGAATCAGGTGCGCCAAAGCAGTCGGCTCGGTCGGCAAATCCTGCAACGGGAAATCGCTCCAAATATCCCCGTTCACGACCCAAAAAGAATCGGCGCCGAGCAACGGCAGCGCACGCTGTATGCCGCCACCGGTTTCCAATGCGCTCTCGCCCTCATCCGAAATCCGGATCTCAATTCCCCAGCGCGCGCCATCGCCAAGGTAGTGGACGAGTTTTGTACTCAGCCAAGCTACGTTGACCACCACCGTGTCCACACCGGCGCGCGCAAGCGCCGTCAGCTGGTAGTCGATCAAAGGCCGGCCGGCGACCGCTAGCATCGGTTTGGGGAGGCGATCGGTTAGCGGACGCATACGCACGCCCCGGCCGGCGGCCAAAATCATGGCTCTCACAGCCGCGGCTTTTGCGAGCCCTGCCGCTGCTGCAGGCCATCGAGCAGCTTCAGCAACGCACCAAGTTCCGAGTAACGTGCAGCCACCGTGCGCACGTAGTCAAAAAAGCGCGGCGCCTCAGCCAGATAACGGGACTTGCCGTCGCGGTAGTACAGACGGGCGAAAATACCGATGACCTTTAGATGACGCTGTACGCCCATCCAGTCCAACTGCCGCACGAACTCATCGTCGTCGACCGCTATCGGAACCCCCTCAAGGCGCGCGCGAGTAGCATAATAGCGCAGCCACCGTGTCTCCAACCTCGGTTCCCAGGAGATGAAGGCATCCCGCAGCAGCGAAGCGATATCGTAGGTTACCGGTCCATAGACAGCGTCCTGGAAATCGATGACCCCGGGATTGGGCTCACAGTACATCAGATTGCGCACCATGTAATCGCGATGCACATATACGCTCGCTTGTTCAAGTGCACTGTCGATAAGTCGAGCGCAGACCTCTTGCCAGCCATCCCGCTCCGTGGCGCTGAGTTCCAACCCCAAATGCCGAGCGAGGTACCAGTCCGGGAATAGATCCAGCTCCCGTTGCAGCAGATCCCGACTGTAGGAAGGCAACCGCCCCGGTTCGCTCGCCAGCTGCCAGCGAATCAGCGCATCGATTGCATCCGTGAACAGCGCGTCGGCATCATTGTAGGCGATTGCGTCGAGATAGCTCTCCCGCCCCAGATCGGCGAGCAACAAAAACCCTTGCACACGCTCTTGCTCCAAAACGGCTGGAGCGTTGATACCTGCCTCGCGGAGCAACTTCGCCACCGCCACGAAGGCGTGACAATCCTCATGGGCCGGCGGCGCATCCATGGCGATATACGTCGTCTTTGCCAAATGCACCCGAAAATAGCGCCGGAAGCTGGCATCGTTGGCGATCGGTTCGAGTGACCGCAGCCGCAGCCCCAGATCGTGAGCAAGCCATTGCTTTAGTCTAACAAGTCGCTCGTCTGCAACCGGTCCCGATCCTGTCGTGCCCATCCGTATCACCGTGCAACTGGCAAACAACAGTGCGTGCTGTACGCAAGCAATGCAATCATCCGATAATCCGCCCCTTTATCGGCCGGGTTTCATGCGGACGCGGCAGGGCATGGATATGAGCTGTGGCTCGCCGTCCAAGCGGGCGGCCGTCAATTGCCCCCCCCAGAGACAGCCGGTATCGATCGCCAGCAACCCAGCCTCACGCCGCAGCCCCAAAGTCGACCAGTGGCCGCAGATCACGGTTATCGCTTGCTGTCGAAAACGGCGATCTGGGATGGCGAACCATGGGTAGTAGCCACTGGGCGCGGTTTCGGGAGCGCCTTTATAGTCGAACAGCAGCGCTCCGTCGGCAGCACAATAGCGCATACGAGTAAAGGCATTGGTAATGAAGCGCAATCGGTCCCAACCCCGCAAGCTATCATGCCAACGGGCCGGTCGATCGCCATAGATATGCCGGAAGAAATCGCCGAGATCGGGCCCCTTCAGCGCGGTCTCGAGCTCACGTGCGCACGACCGCGCCTCGCCCAACGTCCAGGATGGGAGAATGCCGGCATGCACCAAAACGTAAGGAGAGCCGGGCTCTTCATAGAGCAGTGGCTGATGCCGCAGCCATTGCATGAGCTCCTCACTATCAGGTGCTTCTAGAACAGAGCGAAGATTGTCGCCTTGTTTAATTTCCCCGGGGCCAGCCCATACGGAAAGCAAATGCAGGTCATGATTACCGAGCACCACTTGGGCCCGCTCTCCCAATGAGTAGATATAGCGCAACACCTCCAGGGATTGGGGCCCTCTGTTTACCAGATCCCCGGTGAACCAGAGCCGATCACGTGCGCTTTGGAAGTCGATGCGATCGAGCAAAGCACGCAAGGATTCATAGCATCCTTGAATATCCCCGATGGCGTAGACAGCCACTTGCAATTGCTCCTGGCACTCTTTATGTAAACCCGCGAACCGCTCAATGCACAGTGCGAGGATCGGCCAGGCGGAATGCATCGATTGCGGCGTCGAACTCGACCCCATCCGAGGCCTGCAGGCGATAGCTACCATGCATAGTGCCCACCGGGGTTTCAATTACAGTGCCGCTGGTATATTTAAAACTCTCCCCTGGGGCAATCAGGGGTTGCTGGCCGATCACGCCCTCGCCCCGCACCTCGCGCACTCTACCCTCGGCATCCGTAATGACCCAATGGCGACTGAGCAGCGTTACATCCACAACACCCGTATTACGGATAATCACCGTGTATGCAAAGGCATAACGTCGCTCCGTCGGATTGGACTGCGTCGGCAGATAGACGGCATCCACTTTAACGTCCACAGCATAGCGCCCCCGATCGGTCACAAAATCACCACCTTCGTCAAAGTTTGCACGAAATAGCCAATATTAGCGTTGCACGCAGGCAGCGAAAACCGCTCAGGTTTCTCATTATGTGATGCGCCTGGCAAGTTAAATCGCCTCATCGTAGTACTTAGAATCGTCCCGCCGGTGACCTGCGCGCTTGATTACTCCGAATCTGTTGGATTGAGGGCCTCGCACGGGGCTTTCGATTGCCGCTGAATCTCGCATACGTAGGAAGAGAAGCTTTTGATTCAAACATCTAAGTCGCTATGCTCTTAGGGGCGTATTTCCCGGGCTGCGCTTAGCCATCACTTCGGCCAACCGCAGATAATGATCGAGGTCGATCGTTTCGGCGCGGGCCGAAGGCTCGATGCCGGCCGCTTTGATCTGCTGCTCCGAGATCATTCCCCGCAGAGCGTTGCGCAGAGTTTTGCGCCGCTGGCCGAATGCACGTGCTACGACCTCAGCCAAACGGGGCTCATCATCCCATGTCCCGCGGGGTGGCCTGGACAGGGGGGTTAGGCGAACCCAACTAGAGGTCACTTTGGGAACGGGACGAAACGCGTTGGGCAAGACGTCGAACAGCGGCTCGACCCGACAACGGTATTGAATCATGACCGAGAGCCGGCCATAGCTGGCCTGACCGGCACCGGCTGCCATTCGCTCCACCACCTCTTTTTGCAGCAGAAAGTGGGCATCCTCCAGATGCTCCGCGAAGCCAGTGACATGAAACAGTAATGGCGTGGCAATATTGTAAGGGAGATTACCGATCACTCGCAGCTTTTCCGGACCCTGACGAAAGCAGGCAAAATCCAAGCCGAGCGCATCGGCCTGGATAATTTCGAGCTCTCCAGCACCATCGCAGCAACGCCGCAAGGGTTCGATCAAATCGCGGTCGAGTTCGATGGCCACCAGCGCGCGCGCGCGCTCCAGCAGCGGTCGAGTAAGCGCACCCAAGCCTGAACCGATCTCGATGCAACATTGTCCTGGGCGCGGATCGATCGAGTCGACCATCCGATGCAGGATACTTGGGTCATGCAAGAAATTCTGCCCGAAACGCCGGCGCGCGCGATGCTGACTCATGGGAACGAATGGTAAGGTTGGGCGGTGCGGTGAAGCCGAGCCAGTTCACTGGCGATGCGTACCGCCTCGCGCAGGCTGCCCTCCTCTGCCCGGCCAGTGCCCGCCAAATCGAGTGCAGTGCCATGATCCACCGAGGTGCGCACGATCGGCAGCCCCAAGGTAAGGTTCACGGCGCGCCCAAAGCCGGCATATTTGAGCACGGGCAAACCCTGATCATGATACATTGCAAGCACGGCATCGGCCGCCTCGAGACGCCGCGGCGTGAACAGCGTATCCGCGGGCAACGGCCCTTCGAAATCCAAACCCTCCGCGCGCAAGCGCGCCAACACCGGCTGAATGACCTCGATCTCCTCGCGCCCTAGATAACCGTGCTCGCCCGCGTGCGGATTGAGGCCGGCTACCAAAATGCGTGGTCTGTCGATGCCAAAGCGAATACGCAATTCCCGCTCCAGGATACGGGCAACCCGCTCCAGATGCGAGTCGGTGATCGCATCCCCCACCTCTCGTAGGGGCAGATGAGTGGTGACCAGCGCCACACGCAGTCGCCCCGCCATCAGCAGCATCACCGGCTGGATCGCCCCGGTCAGCTCGGCAAAAAACTCCGTATGGCCGCTAAATGGCACACCCGCCCGGTTGATGATGCCTTTATGAACCGGCGCCGTAACCACCGCGTCAAAGAGGCCCTCCAGGCAGCCACGGCCAGCACGCTCGAGTGTCTCCAGTACATAGTGGGCATTGGCTGGGGCAAGCTGTCCCGGTGTTACTGCAGAGCGCAGCTTGACCGGCAGCACGCTGATCTGGCCTTGGCGATCTGTCACCACGCCATCGGGCCGAAAAATCCGGGTCTCCAAACACAGACCAATCGCCTTCGCCCGCTCGCTGAGTAGCGTCGAATCTCCTACCGCTACCAGCTGGCAAGCCGGCGGCGGCTGCTGGGCGAGCATCGCAGTGAGATCCGGTCCGATTCCCGCCGGCTCACCAGTAGTCAATGCAATGCGGGGGCAGCGGTCGCGTTGGTCCAGCGCCATGGTTGATTAGCTCTGCAGCCGGAGATCGACGTAGGCCTCTTCGCGGAGCTGTCGTAACCACAGCTGGGTCTCATCCTGCAGCTTGCGGTTTTGAATCTGCTGAGCGGCTTGCTCTCGGCGATAGGCCTCCGTGGTATCTTGCTTGCGTCGATTCAAGACCTGCACGATGTGCCATCCATAGCGGGTATGGAACGGCTGGCTGATTTCGTCCGGTTGCAGACTGTCCATGACCTGCTCGAAGGTGGCAACCATACGGCCGGGGTCGACCCAACCGAGGTCACCGCCTTGAAACGCGGAGGTCGAGTCGTCCGAGTGCGCCTTGGCGAGCGCCGCAAAGGAGTCTCCATTTTCGATTCGCTTGCGCAGGGATTCAAGGCGGCGGCGCGCGTCCCGGTCGCTTACGACAGCATTCGTCTCGATCAGAATATGCCGGGCGTGGGTTTGCGTAATGATATGGCGTTCGCCCTCGCGCCGAGCGAGCAGCTTGAAGATATGAAAACCACTTGGGCTGCGCAGCACCGGGGTAACCTTGCCCACCGGCAACCCGCTGATCAGCTCGGCTATGAGGGTGGGTAGCTCGCCTTGCTTGCGCCAACCGAGATCACCCCCTTGCAGGGCTGTTTGGCTATCGGAGTAAGACGCCGCTAAAGTCTCGAAACTCGCCTCCTGCTCCAACTGCCGATGGATACGCTCGGCCTTGTCGCGGGCTTGGGCGATGGTTTGCGGTGAGGCGGCATCCGGCAAAGCAACCAAGATATGCCCCAAATGATACTCAGCAGACTGTCCACCACGTTGCTGAGCTACGAACTGGGCGATCTCCTGCGGAGTGACGTTAATTCGGCTCTGCATCACCTGGTGTCGCAATCGAGAAATGATGATCTGGTCGCGCAGCTTGTCACGAAAGTCTTCCCAGCCGATCGCCTCGGCCGCTAGCGCATCCCTGAACTGTGAGAGCGTCATCTGATTCTGCTCCGCGACACGGCGTACGGCGGCATCCAAAGTAGCGTCATCTACGGAAATTCCGGTGCGGGAGGCGGCATCCAGCTGCAGTTTTTTCAGGATGAGCTGTTCGAGCACTTGGTGTTGCAAGTTTCGGGGATCCGGTAGTTGCATGTCCTGGCGCTGCAACTGTTGGCGTACGATGATAAGCTCTTCTTTGAGCTCGGACTGCAGCACTACACTATCATTGACAACTGCAACGATACGATCGAGAACTTGCGCCGCCAGGAGGGGAGTCTGCGCCTCGATGAACACGACCAGGGCGAGGAATATTATGAGCGAGCGCACGCGTGTCTTCATCGGCACGATTTCTCCGGGGAACACTTTACGGACACTGAGAGTAAATGCCTCTACTACTCTGCAGTAGCGGTTCGCAGTCAATGGATGAATTCATTCGCCTGATTAAGCAGACAACGACGGCCGCACCACGAAATTCCACACATTTTTCAGCAACAACTGGATATTAAGATTATCGGCTCAAGATGAGGAGCGGAAGCCCGGGATGGCCTTACGAAGGAACTTCGGAACCTCATCGCCCAACGCCCCCAGCCCTTTGAGTTCGAACTGCAGTAAATATCCGGTTTGCAGCTGCGCGGACCCGATTTGCCGCTGCCTGGAACCACGGCTGCGGTTTGCCTGGAACTGCCGAAACAACCCACGAACCGCATAACAGCAACTGTTGAACTCCAGGCCGGCAAAACGTTCCTGGGTTTGGCCGTTCAGGAACGAATAATTCCAGCCACCGACGACTTGCCAGTTTGTCCCGACTGGAAAAGCAACACTGCCTTCCGCCTCTGAAAGAACTCTTTGGCCATTGTTTTTTTGAAGGCGGTAGGCGAGATTGAGCACGCGCCCATTCCCTCCCAGAAATTGAAGCTGGGAAGTTAGCCTTTGGTTGTCCGTCCCGCCAGGATTCCAGCGATAATCCACCCACGCGTTCATTAGCCCCGGCACCCCGGTGCGCAGTTCCGTGATGTAATCCGAACTGTGCGCCGATTCTTCGGCCATTCCCGGTAGTGTGACGGTGCGGTCATCGAAATAGAAGATCTGGCCTATGGAAAAGCGCAGGTACTCGAAGCCGGAAGCAGCCGAGAGCACTCGGCTGCTCAGGGCTGCGGTAAGTTGGTTGGCGTCGCCCATCCGGTCGGGACCCGTGAAACGGTTTGTCTCGAAGAGCTGCGAGAAGGTAAACGTGGCCTGTGCCGTTTCGAACACCGGCAAATCATCCTGGTTATCCCTGGCCACATATAGATAATACAGCCTCGGCTCCAGGGTATGGGTAAGAGCGTTGCCGAACAGCTTGAGCTCGCGCTCCAGAAACAGCCCACTATCTACACTGTAAATCGGCAGCCCCCGTGATGGGCGATCTGGCAATGTCGGATCCGGTCGATCGAGGCGATAAGCCGTATAACGGTAGGCGATGGCGGGTTCGATAAAATAACCAAGTGTTCTAAACGGCACGCTGAGCCGAGGCATGACATCAATACGGGAGCCGGTATCGAGCACGTCCGACTCGGAGTGTTGGAAACGCACCGCCTCCGTTGCGAGCCGAAACCGCACTGGCAGCCCTGTCAAGCTGGGGGAATAACCAATGCGAATACTCGGCACGGTCGAAAACGGCTCATTACGTGGCGCCAAGTTCTGCGCGATCGGCTGCCAACTTTGTGCTTGCACGCTTACGCTCCAGTCGCGGAAATTCAGGCTCGCATCGGCGCGGCTGGGTAGCGCGACGTTGGAGCTTTGTTGCAGATTGGTACTGAAATCGTTGAGGTATTGCTTGTCGCTGACACGGTTTACATCGAGGTGAGCCTGCAAGTGGCGACCGGCATGCAGCGCATGGTCGAGATCGAGCAGCCAGCGGTTTTTACCGGCCGCCCTATCGTTGGGTAGAAAATCAAATTGGCTGCGCCCGTTCGCGCTTGGCAATAGGTAGCGAAATTCGGTGCCGAACCGTAGACCACGCTCGGCGAAGACCGTCGGAGTGAAGGTGGCGTCGTAATTGGGCGCGATATTCCAATACCAGGGTACTCCGAACTGCAACCCCCCCTGGCTGGAGCTGCCGATGGCCGGCATCAGAAAACCGGTTTTGCGCTTTTCTCCCACCGGAAAGCTCAAGTACGGCGCATAAGCGAATGGTATGCCATGGAAGCTGAGCCAGACATTGCGTGCAGTACCCCGATGCTCAGCCTCGTCAATGGTGAGTGAGCCGCTGTGCAGCCACCAATCCTCCGCGCCGGGCCGACAAGTGCTGAAACGGGCGTTTTGGTAGTTCGTGCGATCCGGATTCTCTATTTCTGCGCGGGTGGCATCACCATGCATATGCCCTTCTTCGATTCGGTAACGCAACTGAGTGAATTCACCGGAATTGGTGTTGAGATTGAAGTGCCCGCGCTCGCCCGCAACGGTCGCACCGGATTGCTGATAATAGACGTCGCCCTCGGCATCGACGCGCCCAGTCTGCGCATTGTAATGCATGCGATCGGCTTTGAGACGCTGATCGGCCCGGGTGATCACCGACCGGCCAAACAAAGTATACTCGCCGCTGCGGACGTCATGGCGAGCCGTGTCGGCTTCGATATGCAGCGCGGTATTCGGTGCGTTGCGAAGACTTGGGTCGCCAAGCGGCGGTGGCGTCAATGGCCCACCGCACAGCCCCCAATGCCCACTCGGTGGACGGGCTGGCACGACTTTCCCGAACAGGAACAAACCGGACAAAGCTAGGGTCGTCAAATATCGCGATAGCTTGGCAGATGTCACGCTGTCCTCTCCGCGGGGCCTAACCATCGCATAGCTCGCATGGGCCTGCAACGGCAGGTGACTGCTCTGCGTACAGTTGCGGCTTCCGCACGAACCGCCCGGCGCGCCAGGATCGTGCGTTGTGCTGCAACATGACGAGGCCAAACGACCCGGGTAGTCAGGCAGGCGTCGGGCTCCACTGCATTAATCACCATTGCATCCATCATTTGAATGCCGGGCCGCACTGCTTTTTCAATAAAAACATCAATGCGTTGCGGGATATGCCAAGCCAGCCGCCACGGAGTCACAAATCGTACAGCTTGCCCGGATACAATCGGATGGCTACATTGGCTCGGTTTTTTTAAAATGATGGCGCGAACGCGGATACAAAACATGAACGACGTGGCTGTACCCGGTGGAGACGGCGTGTTTCAATGGTTGGTTCGGGTCTACTATGAGGATACCGACAGTGGCGGTGTGGTATACCACACCAGCTACCTCAGGTTCATGGAGCGGGCGCGCACCGAGTGGCTGCGGGCCCTTGGCTTTGAACAGGACTGGCTGCGCCGTGAATTCGGCGTTTTGTTCACGGTCCGATCTGTGCGAATCGAGTTCCAAAAGCCCGCCTTCTTCAACGATCAGCTGGCTGTCGACACTTGGGCAGTCCACCACCGCCGCGCCGGCTTGCGTTTCGCGCAACATATCCGGCAAGTGCAAAGTGGTAGTGGAGAGAAGGCGGTTTTATGTCGGGCGGATATCGAGATCGTCTGTGTCGACAGTCAGAATCTCCGGCCACGCCCCGTACCCAGCGCCATCGTTGCGGAGCTAATCAATGTCGGCTGACCTTTCCATAGCCGGTTTGGTCCTAAATGCAAGCCTCATCGTGCAGTTTGTTTTGCTGATTCTGCTTGGCGCATCGATCAGTTCTTGGACCTTGATCTTCCGAAAATGGCAGACAATCGGCCAGGCGCAAAGCGGAGCGAATGCATTCGAAGATCGTTTCTGGTCCGGGGGCAACCTTGCGGAGATCTACGCCCAAGTGAGTCAGCCCCATGAGCAAGCGGGAGGATTGGAGCGTATATTTCGGGCTGGCTTCCGCGAGTTTACCCGCATGCGTAAACAAGGTAGTAATCCCGAATCCGTCGTGGATGCATCTCATCGGGCTATGCGCGTATCTCTGCAACGCGAAATCGATATCCTTGAAAGCTATGTCCCATTCCTCGCCACGGTTGGCTCTACCAGCCCTTATATCGGCCTGTTTGGTACTGTATGGGGCATCATGAACGCATTTCTTGCCCTCGGTAACATGCAACAGGCAACGCTCACCACCGTCGCGCCCGGTATAGCCGAGGCTCTAGTGGCAACAGCGATGGGACTTTTCGCCGCGATCCCCGCCGTGATCGCCTACAATCGCTACGCGAGCCAGATTGAGCGGCTCACCAATCACTACGAGATCTTCATGGAGGAGTTCGCAAGCATTCTGCAACGCCATGTGCATAGCCCGCCCCTGGCCACTAAAGCCGCACCGGCGGAGTAAATTTGAGGAGGTCGCCGGGTGCGAGGTTCGACTGCAGTGAACCCGCGGCGTTATCGCCGCCGCGTATTGGCCGAGATTAACGTCGTACCCTATATCGACGTCTCTCTCGTATTGCTGGTCATTTTCATGGTCACGGCCCCCTTGCTCTACCAAGGGGTGAAGGTGAATCTGCCACAAGCCAACGCCGAACCGATACCACCTCAACAAGATGAGCCGCTCATCGTTGGGCTGGATCGAGACGGCAACTACTACCTCAACATCGGTGAGAACCCCAAGGCCGCACTGACCGCCATGAGCATGCTGACGAAGGTCGCCGCCGTTATGCGCCAACGACCTAAAACCCAGGTTCTAATCCGCGGCGATAAGCAGGTGGCATACGGCAAAATCGTGGTAATGATGGCCCAATTGCAGCAAGCCGGAGTCGCTCGGGTCGGGCTCATGACGCATCCCCCCATGGAGCGCTAATGGGCAACCACGCGCGCACTTGGCTCTATGTCGGCTGTTCCCTGGCAGTGCATGCCATCGTGCTGTTGTTGTTGATTCTAAGCTTCTCCTTCTCGCCCACGCCCCCCCCCACACCGATACCTAGCTCGCAAGCCATTCAGGCGGTTGCGATTGACGAACAGGCGGTACAGACAGAAATCCAACGTATGCAGGCTCAAAACCAGAAGCAACAAAGCAGCAAAACGCAGAAAATGGCGCAGTTGGAGGAACAGACTCGCCAGCTTGAGCAGCAGCGCACGCAGAAGCAGCGCGCACTGACCGAACTCGAGAAACAACGCGAGCAACTCCAACAGCGACAGCAATCGCTGGCGGCGCAGCATGAGGCCGAACAGCAGCGGCTCGCCAAGCTCAAAGCACAGCGCGCGAGAACAGAACAGCAATTGGCCGAGCAGCGTAAGCAGCAGGCTAAAACCGAGGCACAGGCAGAAGAGCGGCGCCGCCAGGAGCAGAAAAAAGCCCAAGAGGCCGCAGCCGAGGCCGAACGCAAGGCTGAGCAGCAACGGCTTGCCCGCGAAAAACAGAGAGAAACGCAGCGCCGTGAGGCGGCCTTGGAACGCAAGCTGGCTGAGGAGGCCGCCGCCCGTGCGCATGCCCGCAAGGTGGCCGCGGCTAAGAACGATTATATTCCGGCGATACAGCGCAACGTAACACAAAACTGGCTACGCCCCGTTGGTATCCCACGTGGGCTGTCCTGTGTCATCCACGTGCGCATGGGCGCGGGCGGCATCGTATTGGATGCGCGGGTGGTGCAATCGAGTGGCAACACCGCATTCGATCACTCTGCTGAAACCGCCGTGCGCAAAGCCTCACCGCTTCCCGTGCCAAACGATCCCGCCATCGCCGCCGCGTTTCGTGACCTCAGTTTCGAATTTCAACCAAGCTCCTAGGTATCGCTTCATGAAGCTCATGCGGACACTTGTCCTCGGTTTGCTAATGCTATTGGTATCCACCCAAGTGCCGGCGCAGCTGACCATACAGATCACGGGGGGAGCCGAAGGCGCTTTACCGATCGCCCTTGTCCCCTTCCGGGTCGAAAACGGTGTCCCGGCCCCGCCCGAAGAAATGATCACCATCATTCGGGATGATCTCTACCGAACGGGACTGTTGCAACCGCTGCCTCGAAAGGATCTCATCGCCCACCCCGCCACGCTGGAAGAGGTGAATTTCCAGAACTGGCGAGTGCTCGGGGTCGACAATTTAGTGGTGGGCGCTCTGGCATCAGACCCGGATAGCGGCTATCACGGCTATCAGGTAAGCTTCGAGCTACTGGATGTTTACAAGGCGAACCGGTTGACGGGCAAACGCTATCGCGTGCGGCCCGATGCGCTGCGCACTTTGGGGCATACCATCAGCGATATCATTTTTCAAAGCCTGTTCGGCCGCCCTGGGGGCTTCAACACTCAGATCGCCTACGTGGAAATCGAGCGCAACGCCGACCAGCCGGTTCACAAGCTCATCGTTGCCGATGCCGATGGCCATAATCCACAGGTTATTTTAACCTCCAAAGCCCCCATCATGTCACCGGCCTGGTCACCGGATCGGCAGCGGATTGGTTACGTATCGTTCGAAAATGGGCGCTCCGAAGTCTATGTCCAAGAAGTGGCCAGCGGCAAACGCCGCACGGTGGCTTCGTTCAATGGCATCAACAGCGCCCCAGCCTGGTCTCCACAGGGCAACCGGTTGGCGCTGACGCTCTCCAAAGACGGTAACCCGGAAATTTATATTCTGGATCTTGCGAGCGAAAGCCTACGGCAAATCACCCACAATTCGAGCATAGACACCGAGCCGGTATGGACGCCGAACGGCCAGCAAATCATTTTCACATCGGATCGGGGCGGCAGCCCGCAAATCTATCGGCTTCCAAGCGCTGGGGGCAAAGCCGAGCGATTGACTTTCGAGGGAAGCTATAATGCCCGCCCTACACTCTCACCTGATGGTCGACTGCTGGCGCTGGTGCACCGCGAGGATGGCAAGTTCAAGATCGCCGTATTGGACCTACAGACTCGGCTGACGCGTGTACTAACGGATGGGCCACTTGATGAGTCGCCGAGCTTTGCACCGAACGGCGCTACGTTGTTGTACAGCAGTGTGCTCGGTGGCAAATCCGAATTAGCGACAGTTTCCATTTACGGCCGGGCCCATGAGCGTCTGGGGGTATTCAACAACGCTGTGCAGGAGCCCACGTGGTCACCTTTGTGAGCCGAATCGCATGCCTGGATCGCTCTGAAGCACAATCAAAGGAGAAGATAATGTGCCGGTTAAAATTCCAGATGGCTGCTCCATTCTTGGTTTTGTTGCTCATACTGAGTGGCTGTGCCACCACAGATAACGAGCAGGCTATAGGGGGACCCCCCATGAGCGAACGGGGTGGCGCATCCGCCACTGACGGATCGGGTATCGCGACCAGGGGTGCTCAAGGCGCCCAACCCTTCAAGGGCACGGAGTTGCAGGATCCAGCCAGCCCGCTTGCTAAACGGGTCATCTACTTCGATTTCGACAGCAATGTCGTCAAGTCGGAGTACATGCCCATCCTCAAGGCTCATGGCGAATATCTCTCCACTCACCCTGAAAACCAAGTGACCATCGAAGGCCATACTGACGAGCGTGGTTCCCGTGAATACAATCTGGCTTTGGGCGAGCGCCGCGCCAAAGCGGTGCAGCGAATTCTCGAACTCAACGGAGCGGCCAAGGAACAAATAAGCACCGTGAGCTATGGAGAGGAAAAACCGTTGGATCCGGGGCACACTGAAGCAGCCTTGACCAAGAACCGCCGCGCCTTGATCGTGTATCGCCAATAGTTATGAACAGTTCAACCAGACGCTCTTGGTGTGCCGGCAGTACTTTTATCGTATTGCTGGTAACGGCTGGTACAAGCTTCGCGCAAAGCCTTGATGAAAGGTTGACGCTTGTCGAGCATAAACTCGATAGTGCCGCGCTAGGTGAAATGGCTAATCAGATGGAAGCCCTGCACCAGCAAGTGCAAGATCTGCGCGGCGAGATTGAACGGATGCAACGCCAATTCCAGGAGATTAAAGGGCGCCAGCGCGACATCTACTCGGATGTGGATAGCCGCTTGCGCGAACTGGAACAAAGTGGCCCCGATCCGTCCTCGAAAAGGGAATCGAACTCGTCTGCTGCAAAAGCGCCCAAACGAGCGCATGGAGATAAGCCCCCCCCAACCGAGGGAGCCCCCGACCACGGCGTGACCCCAAACGGAGACGCGCAGCAGAAGAAGAACCAGCCAGCCGACGGCAACCAAACAAGGGGACAAAACGGCAACACGATTGACTCTAGCGAAGAGCAAACGGCTTACGAGCGAGCCTTCAATACACTTAGAGACGGTCGATATGCACGTTCACAGCAGGAATTCCACGAGTTTCTACACCATTATCCCGATAGCCAATATGCTGATAATGCACGTTACTGGTTAGGTGAATCCTACTACGTGGAACGGCACTTTGATCAGGCCATGCAGCAGTTCCAAAAGGTGCTGGACGATTTTCCCCACAGTGGCAAGCGGCCCGGTGCGCAGCTCAAGATCGGCTTCATACAACACGAGCAAGGCAAACTCGATCGAGCCCGAAAAACGCTCGGCAAGGTTATCCAGCGCTACCCGAACTCAACCGCTGCGAACCTGGCGCAGCAGCGCTTACGGCTTATCGGCAATGAACGGCAATAGGCGTCCGCACTGCCGACTCACCGAATAAGGAGCGTGTATAATGGGCGCTATGCCGAGCGTAGCCATGCGGCCACGGCCGGAAGCGCTCCGTGTGACCGAGATCTTCTATTCCCTACAGGGTGAGGCAGGCACTGTCGGTGCCCCTACGGTATTCGTGCGCCTTACGGGCTGCCCCCTTCGCTGCCATTACTGTGACACGGCCTACGCCTTTCACGGCGGCGAGAAAATGAGCATCATACGAATTCTCGATCGGGTTGGAGAACACGCGGCAAAATTCGTCACGGTCACCGGCGGCGAGCCGCTGGCTCAGAGAGGCTGTCTAACTTTGCTGAGCTCGCTGTGTGACCGAGGCTATCGGGTCTCACTCGAGACCAGCGGCGCTCTCGATGTGCAAGCAGTCGACCCCCGGGTCATCAAGGTGATGGATCTCAAGACCCCCGGTTCTGGGGAAGAGCGGCGCAACCGTTGGGAAAACCTAAACTATCTGCGACCACACGATGAGTTGAAATTCGTTATCTGCAACCGGCAGGATTATGATTGGGCACGCACCAAGGTGAGTGAACTGAAGCTCGGTGAGCGGTGGACGGTTTTTTTCTCCGCGAGCTATGGTGAACTCTCGTCGCGGCTGTTAGCCGACTGGATACTCGCCGACCACCTCAACGTGCGGCTGCAGATCCAGCTTCATAAATACCTCTGGGGCGATCAGCCGGGGCGCTGAGCATGAACGAGCGCCACCCACGGGCCGTCGTGTTGCTCTCCGGTGGCCTCGACTCCACCACAACACTTGCCATTGCCCAAGCCCAAGGCTTTTGCTGCTTCGCTCTTTCTTTCGACTACGGCCAACGCCATGCGTCCGAACTCTCGGCCGGTACAGCGATTGCCAAGGCCATGAGTGTGGCAGAGCACCGAGTTTTGCGAATTGGGCTCGATGACCTAGGCGGATCGGCCCTTACCGATGTCGCTTCCCCGCTACCAAAACCCCCGAGCAAAGGCATACCAGCGACCTATGTCCCCGCTCGCAACACCATCTTTTTGGCCTATGCCCTCGCTTATGCGGAGGTATTGCAAGCGCATGATATCTTTATCGGCGTCAACGCCATCGACTACTCCGGCTATCCAGACTGCCGCCCCGAGTTCATTACGGCTTTCGAGCACATGGCAAATCTCGCCACTAAATCGTCGGCAGAAGACAGAAGCTGCTACCATATAAGCACCCCCCTAATCCAGCTCACCAAAGCCGAAATCATCCAGTGCGGCGCCCGACTCGGGGTGGACTACTCAATCACCGTGTCCTGCTACAATGCCGATCAAATCGGCCGTGCCTGCGGTCGCTGTGATGCCTGTTATTATCGCGCCAAGGGTTTTCGGCAAGCCGGAATGCCCGACCCCACCCGCTATCAACCCGGCGTTTCGGTTTCCGACACATCACCATCGCCGGAAGAAAAGAGCTAATGATTGTTAACAGCGGGCTTGTTCGGTACTATTAGTCTCCTTTTCGCGATGGGCCGTTAGCTCAGCTGGTAGAGCATCGGACTTTTAATCCGCTGGTCCTAGGTTCGAATCCTAGACGGCCCACCAGATAAAACAAATACTTAAGTAATTCTCTCGGTAGCCGCCCTCCTCTCATGTAGAGACTATGTAGAGGCATAACTCGCTTTTAACCTTCCAAATCTACCTTTAGTCCGTCGCCCCCAGCGACTTCGGCGTTCCTATGAGGCCGGTTCGGCCAGCCGTTCCCGTGCTTCCTCCCGCGCCATCCGCTTCTGTAGAGAAACGTTCCCGCATCCGACGCCACGCAAAACCGACACTCCATGACGGCAGTCATGTCCCGGGCACGCTCGTGGATGGCTTTCCATTAGAGCGACCCTCCTGCGCTGTCGTAAAACGCCGACGTGTCATCCATTCCATTCAGTATCTCCTGCTCCAGGCTCGCTAACGCCACTGCTAGCATGACGCGCTGGCTAACCCCGCGATGGCGAGCCAGCCGTTCGAGGCGCCGCTTTACCTGCACGGGTACTACCATGCTTAATCGCTCGTCCGC
This sequence comes from Nitrococcus mobilis Nb-231, assembly GCF_000153205.1. Lineage (GTDB taxonomy): Bacteria > Pseudomonadota > Gammaproteobacteria > Nitrococcales > Nitrococcaceae > Nitrococcus > Nitrococcus mobilis. Next base: position 3,249,511 of record NZ_CH672427.1, on the reverse strand, counting down.
ACCATCCCTCAAATGCCGCCTCCGGTAAGCGCGTTGCCGCTCCGCTGTGCTCATGCCCATGGCAATCTCCTGTTACCTTGTAACGGGCAGGATAGCAGGCGCGCAGGATTGGGAGCGGGCAGCACCGTTGGCGTCCAGGGATGGCGAAAGCGGCGAATCCGGCGAAAACCGTTGGTACGCTTGGCTTTCGGCGTGGCGAACATTTGGCGATTGGTGGCGAAAATTGGCGAAGGTTAGCTCATAGCCGGGTCATAGTACGCAGCTTGACGCTCGATCACGTTCACCACTTCCCGCCCGGCTTCCGCGAGCAACGCCGCTAAGGATGACCTGCTGCTAGCTGCATGCTTGGCGGTCGTGCTTCGCTGCGAACGGGCTCGCGATCCGCGACTCCTCAATTGAGGCCGCGACCAGTGCTACTTCCCTTCTCCTCGTCGAGCACGGGCAACCCGGTGATCCCGAGGAGTTGGACGATCCGGGCATTGAGCTGTTCGTCGGTCAGATCGCTATAGTCCGCCCGCAGCGGACCGCCGCCGCGACCGGTGACCTCACGGCGGTTTGAATACACGTCACCGACCTCCTTGGCGATCCGCTCGAGCATGTCGGCCATATCGCGGTAGTTGCCCTTGGCCTTGAACGCCCGGGAGGCATGCGCCAACTGGCGGATGCGCACGGCCTTGTTGGCCTCGGGGATGGCCTTGAGGTTAGCGAGGAACTCGGCGCGCTTAGTCGGATCGTAGCGCTCGGCGCCCTGCGGCGAGATCCTAACGCCATGCTCTGCGTTGAGCGCATCGGCCGCCTCCTTGGGCGACTCGAAACACGCTAGTCGCTGTACGAGATGTTCTTTTTGGGTCTCGGTCAGCTTGTTGGCCACCCGTTTAGCTCGCTTGATCATCAGCGCACCTCAACTCGCCGAGCCGCCCGGCGTCGCTTCGTGTTACCGCGAAACCGATTCGGCCATAACGCATCGTGATCCGATTCGTTCCTTAACACAGGTCTGGTACAGCTTGGCCCGTGAACGGCCGATAGCGGCGGCTGTGCGATTGGGTAATCTCGAGTCTCTTCAGGGTCACCGCACCTCCCATCGTTTGGAATGTTGCTCGCGGAGCTGCCGCGGAGTATGCGCCGTCTACTTGCGGCCGGAAGGGACGAGCCGGTGCTCGCGCTGACGAGTCAAAGGTTCTTGACTACGACCTCTCGCGTCTCGTTGTCCTTGAAGGACTGGAGCAGGTTGTTGGCGAGCGAATCGTCGTTGTCCGATCGCACGTAGTCGCCGCCGACATCGTGGAAACCAGAGACCGCGATCTTGCCTGCCTTCATGAGCCGAGCGAGCTCCTGGGCTCGGAACTTGCGACGGTCATCGAGCTGGAAGATCGCGAAGCGACGCAGCCCCTTCGAATACTCCGCGGACCGGAGCCGCGCGCGCATCCCGACGATGATCACCTGGGCGAATAGGACGATGTTGCCCTCGACGACGACAAGCGCGTCCGGCGTGCCGTCGACGGTGAGCTCCCCGGCCCGGCGTCGAGTCGTCGAGTGACTGCGCGAGCAGGCTCAGCTGGGCGCCGAGCGAGGCGCCGATCGTCAATACCCATTTTAGGGCGCCGTAGAAGATCTCGTCGGTGTCGTCGACGTCTATACCGATCCCGGATGTGTCCATCGTCATCGCCATCGTCCCGGGCGGGCCCGCCGATACGGCAAAGGCATCGACGCTGTCCGCGCTCGCCGGGGTGAGGGTCAGGCGAACCGACCAATCGCTGGCGTCCGGACGGGATCCGGGGTCCGGCAAGCGCGACAAGTTCAACCCCTCGACGAGGTTGGCCGCGATCGGGAGTCGCGTATCGGCGAGGATCAGTGCTCAGGTTTACGACCTTCCCCATTGCGAGTGCCGCTTGCCGCCGGTCGGATAGTGCGTGCATTGGCCGCCGAGCACCTTAACCCGAGATAGACTGCATCGAGCCAAGCGAACGCTGTATGGCCCATCAGCGTGACTGTATCACCTAGATCCTGCACGGGTAGGCTTGCCTACGTTGCTCTTGGGATAACTTGCGAGCCATTTGTCTGGCCTTACGGGCGACTTCCGGATTGGAGTTCCCCCGTTTCAGTGGACAGGTTTGGAGTTGAGTTCCAAGGTACGTTCGGCGTGCATCCTCTCGTAATTCACGGGTGATTGGTTACCGATCCCAGAGTGGCGCCGGTGCGGGTTGTACCAGCCTTCGATGAACCGGAACACCGCCCGCCGTGCCTCGGATGGGTTGCGGAACCGACGCCGGTCCAGCAGTTCACACTCCAATGTGGCGAAGAGGCTCTCGGCCATGGCGTTGTCGAAGCAATCACCGACCGAGCCCATCGACGCTCGCACGCCAGCGTCGCGACAACTCCTTGAACCTAAGCTGACAGCCTTGATCGCTATGGTGGATCACGCCCTCAGGCTGGCGCTGGCACAACGCCATATCCAGAGCATCCACTACCAGCTGGCTCTTCAGGTGCGTGGCCATCGACCAGCCCACGATACGCCGACTCAAGACGTCGAGTACCACCGCCAAGTACAGAAAACCGCCCCAGGTCGGGATGTAGCTGGTATCGAAGACATAGAGCTCGTTCGGCGCATCGGCCGTAAAATCCCGCTCGACGAGATCCGGCTCGCTCCGGCGGCCCTTATCGCGCTCTGTGGTGAAGGTGCCCTTGCGCCGGGTTATCCCCTGCAGACCAGCGCTACTCATCAGCCGGGCAATCCGCTTGCGACCAACGCACCAGCTCTCGTCTCTGAGTGCCGCGTGGATTCGGGGTGCCCCATAGGTCTCCCCCGTTCCCTGGTGAATGGCCTCGATACGCTCGGTGAGCGCCGCATCGGTCGCCGAGCGCACCGAGGGCGTGCGGTTTCGCCACGCATAGTAGCCGCTGGGGGAGACGTCCAGCACTCGGCACATGGTGGCCACGCTGTGACAGGCCCGATTCACTTCGACGAACCTGAAGATTTCGGTGGCACGGCATCGGTCTCCCGAGCGAACCAGGCCGCGGCTTTTGACAAGATCTCGCGTTCCTTGCGCAGGCGCTTGTTCTCCCGGCGTAGCCGGCGCAACTCCTCATGCTCGGCACTCGTGAGGCCATCATGGCGCTCACCGGCGTCCCGGCCGGCCTGTGCCACCCAGTTCATGATGGTCTGCGCAGAGGGCTCAAACTCTTTCGCCAGCTCCCACGGCGTGCGGCCATTGCGCACCAGATCGATTATCTGTTGCCGAAACTCCGGTGGGTATGGCGGTCCGGTTCGTGACATCTCGAACTCCTGTTGCTACTCAAAGAGTCAGATGTCCACGAAAGCGGGTTAACTCCACGGATCGACGATGCGGCTAAGGCGCTGCTAGGCGCGTCGATCCGAGGTGGGCCGACCGCGTAGCGCCTTGCCGGCCTCCTGCGCATCGAGCCTTTTGGCAAGGCGCTCGCCGAGCGAGGCGATTTCTGCAGGCGCCGGTGCCGGGCTGCCGTTTGCTCCACGGCGCGGGCGCAGTCATGTGCCGCCAGAGCATCGGTGCCGCGCTCAGCACCCACAGCATCGGTGTCTTGCCGGCGGCGTCGCGTCCGCGTTTTCCCGGCCGGCGCCCTCCGATAAAGGCCTCATCAAGCTCCACCAGGCCACTGAGTCGATAGATTCCATCCCAATCGCCCATGGCTTGGCTTTCAAGGGGAGCAGGATAGCGAACCACTTGGGCAGTGCCATTCGCGTATGATGATGAAAAAGCGTGCCCGCGGTCACCGAGCAGTGATAGCGGCAACGAGTGCACTGATACAGCCCCGGGTGCCGATCCAGCAGCCTTGATCATGGCCACAGCGTGGACAGATAAACCCCTTGGGTCAGCGGTGGTGCGCCACTCTTCCAGGCAGGCTTGCTGGGTCGAGAAGCGTTGCATCCAGTCAAAATAGCTGTCTTCGGCTGTTGCACGCTCCCGCCTCCTTCTTTCAAAGCATCTCAACAGCTTCGACACACATAGCTGAGATATGTTTAGAGGCGCTCTTTATATTAAATAATCATTAAATCAATAGTTATCGAGATTAAAATATGCTTTATCACTTCTTCTGCATACACTCAATCCAACTGAAGCCTCATCGGTGTAAAGGAGATAGAAGTGACACTCGTACAGATTGCATTGTCGCTGACACTGGCTGCAGTACCCTTTGCTTACCTAATTGGCGCCACACGCGCTCACCTGGACCCAGCCCGCGCTACCGGCTCCCAGTTTTTGTTCTCGCTGGCAATGCTAGCGGCAACAAGCCAAGCGCTGTTCGCCGAGGCGCATCCACTGCCGTGGCTTTCATCGTCCCCGGTGAGCCTTGTTATGCTGTTGTTGATCAGTTTTATCGGTTTGATCATCGCGCGCTATTCCCAACACTATCTAGCCGGCGAGCGCCGCGAGAGCCATTACTACTGCAGCCTGCAATTAACGCTGGCGGCGGTCTCAGTGGTGGTGATCAGCAACCACTTATTACTGCTACTGGCTGCCTGGATCGCCATCAGCCTCAGTCTGCATCAATTGCTGATGTTCTATCCGGAACGTCCGCGCGCCGCGCTGGCCGCCCATAAGAAATTCCTCTTTGCCCGAATCGCGGAGGGCTCGCTGCTCGGCGCCGCGCTATTGTTGTATGCCGAACACGGTACCTGGCGGATCGACGAGATCGTTGCCGCCTATCCGGTAGCGCAACTGAGCCTCTATGAACAAATAGCGGCACTGCTGCTGGCGTTGACAGCCCTCATCAAGTGCGCTCAGTTGCCGGTCCATGGCTGGCTCATTCAGGTGGTGGAGGCGCCAACGCCTGTATCGGCGCTGCTGCACGCGGGTATCATCAATCTGGGCGGTTATCTGCTGATTTTGTTTGCCCCGCTGCTGACCCAGGCCGCTGCCGCACAGTGGCTGTTGCTGGTGTTTGCAGGACTGACCACACTGCTGGCCGGCCTGATCATGATGACCCGTACCAGTATCAAGGTAAGACTGGCCTGGTCGACCTGTGCACAGATGGGATTGATGCTCGTGGAGTGTGCGCTCGGCTTGTTCGAGTTGGCGCTGCTGCACCTGATCGCCCACTCGTGCTATAAGGCCTATGCTTTTCTCAACGCCGGTTCAACCGTCGAAGCTCAACTCTATCGCCAACTGGCGCCGGCCGGCCGACCCGATGCCCGAGCCTGGCTGGAGGCAGCCTTATTGTCCACTGCTCTGGTGGCGGCGCCGGTCGCCTACCTGGCTCCAGCAGGCCCGTACAGTCCCTGGCTGCTGCTGACGCTGACTCTGTCCTTGGTCTTGGCCGAGCGCGCCGGCCGGCTGCACGCTGGCAAGCTATTACCGGCGCTGGGCTTGGCGGTGGTGCTGATCACGGCCTACGGCCTGCAAAAAAGCGGCGCTGCTTGGCTTGCACCAGAATTACCGCCAAGCGCCGGCGCGCTGGGCGATGCCTGGGTCTGTTTGTTGGTCGCGTCGCTGTTCCTCGGCTATATCCTGCTGCGCTACGCCCCGAACAGCGCCCTAGGCCGGCGGCTGTGGCAGTCGATCTACGCGGGCCTTTACCTGGATGAATGGGCCACTCGCACTACCTTGGCGGTGTGGCCTATTCGATTGCCAGTCCGCGCCAATGCCAAACAACTACCGCAACCCTTGTTGAACCGGGAGTCCCTGTCATGAAGGCTGCACTCCAACCATCCGCCGCCGTGCTGCTGGACGATCAAAAACAGGCCGTGCAGCAGGCATGCCAACGCATTGCACCCGCCTGGCCGTTGGACCAGATGATTGCGGTGAATCCCTGGTGGGAACTACGCGATCGCTCGCTGGCTGAGACCTCGGCACTGCTGGCGGCATTGGCTCGGGCTCACTGCTTGATGCCGAAAGACTATTTCGCCGAACTCTGGTCGCACCAGATTCAGCGTCACCATCTCCAACAAGCGGCGCGATTGCTTGGCGAAACGGCGAGTGTCGACGATTTGCTTACTCACTTACGGGTGCCCGAGCGGCAGAGCCATTGGCATAACGTTTCCGATTGGCTCGACAGTCACCGCGACCGCCAACATCGCATGGCCTGGCGCGACGAAATCACTTACCAGATCAGCCAGTTTTGTGTCGGCTTCTTTCAACCAGGCGGCCCGTTTAACGCAGACGCCAACGCCGAACAGGGACTTTATCGGGACTGGTTGGAAGTCACTCGTCAGGACCGCGGCCTAGAGATTCTTATGGCCGAGCCGAAATTGCGTTCACAGTTCGCCGCACTGCCCGATGAGCATGAGGAATTGCTGGCGCAAGCGTTCGATGAACTGGCCGGGGATCAGGTTTACTTGGCGGATTACCTGCATGCACTGTTGCTAGACATCAACGGTTGGGCGTCCTGGGTCGCTTATCGGCGCTGGCAGGCTCGCCTCGACGGCCAGACAGAGTACGGCTTGATGGTAGAACTGCTCGCCGTGCGCCTTGGGTGGGAACTGGCGCTTTGGCGCCACTGTGCCGCCATGCACACCGCTGAAGCCCGCCATTTGCGCTCCGAGTGGCAACAGCAATGGACTCGCCTTCCGCAAATCATCGATTCGCATCGCCAGGCGCAACGGTTAACCTGGGTTTGGCAGCGGGCGGCCGAACTGTCCTACCAGGAAGAGCTGCATACTCAGTTGCGCCAGCCGCCGCCCTATGTTGCACCGACTCCCCCGGTGCTGCAGGCCGCCTTTTGTATCGATGTGCGCTCCGAGCCCATGCGCCGGGCCCTGGAAGCCCAGCATCCGGCCATTGAAACGCTCGGTTTCGCCGGCTTTTTTGGCCTGCCGCTGGAGTATCAACCGGTTGGCAGCGCTTTGCAACGGCCGCAACTGCCGGGGCTACTCAAACCGACGATTCAGATTGCTGAAGGCGACGATCCGGGGGCAGCTGTCGGCGAGCACCGCCAAAAACACCTGAATAGGCTGGCGCGCTGGCAGGAATTGAACGATGCGCCCCCGGCCACTTTCAGCCTGATCGAGGCGACGGGCTTGCGCTATGCTTTCAAACTGCTGAAAGATAGCTTTATCCCCGGCGCTCACCGACATCCAGTGAACGACCTGCCCCAGAGTGGGTCCTGGCTGCTAAGCCGAGACGGAGCGCCGCTCACGCTGGCAGAGAAAACCGAGCTTGCCGCCGGAATATTAGGAGCCATGGGGCTGACCAAAAACTTTGCCCCGCTGGTCCTGCTGGTGGGACACGGTAGCCAAAGCCGCAATAACCCCCATGCAGCCGGACTTGACTGTGGTGCCTGTGGCGGGCAAACCGGTGAAATTAACGTGCGCGTTTTGGCGCAATTGCTCAACGAGCCAACACTCCGTGAATCGATGTCAAAGCAGGGTATCATCATTCCCGAGCAGACCCGTTTTGTGGCTGCCCTGCACAATACCACTACCGACGATATCGACTGCTTCGACGCCAAGGTGAGCGAGCAACTCAGCGGCTGGCTAAAAGCTGCCGGCCAGCGTGTTCGCCAGGAGCGAGCGGCAAAGCTGGACCTGCATACGAACAAACAGGCGAACCTGACGCAGTCGATTAGGCGGCGCGCCGGGGACTGGTCGCAAGTCCGACCGGAATGGGGCTTGGCCAATAACGCCTGTTTTATCGTGGCTCCACGCCTTCGTACCCGGCATCTCGATTTTGCCGGCCGCAGCTTTCTGCACGACTACGAATGGCGGCAGGATCAAGACTTTAAAGTGCTGGAGCTGATCATGACTGCGCCCATGGTGGTCACCCATTGGATCAACATGCAATATAACGCGTCGGTCAGCGACAATTTGAAATACGGCAGCGGCAACAAAGTTCTGCACAACGTCGTTGGCGGCAACCTGGGCGTATTCGAAGGCAACGGCGGCGATCTGCGCATTGGCCTGCCGCTGCAGTGCCTGCACAACGGTCGGCAGTGGATGCACCAGCCATTACGGTTGAGCGTCTATCTGGCTGCGCCACGGGAAGCGATCGCGGATATCGTCGAGCGACATGAAGCCGTCGCTCAATTAATCAATCATGACTGGCTGTATGTTTTTCAATGGGATATTGAAGCAAAAAAGATCGCCAAATATTATAAATCGAAGTGGCATGACGCTGGCGTTTCTATTTCAACGGCCTCCACAAGATAGAGGCGCCCATCTCGGGATGCGTTCACGAATTCCTGCTCCAGCATTTTGACGCGCAACACCTTGCCGATGAACGGCCTGCGTGCATCAAAGTGAAGAATTGCACTCGAACCTCGGCGCCACTTTCGGGATCGGGTGGGATACCCCCTCGAGCAAGACGAAGTGGAGATCCGGATTGGCGGGATATTGACCCGATGCCGGAGTCGTTTAGGATTCTATCAGGCCCTTTCCTTTCGCCGGAACTTCGGGAAGGATGCGGGACTGGCCCTGCGCAGGTGTACCACTTTGTGGCAATTGGAGCCCAATCAGTCGTACCTGCGCGGGGCTTCTATTACTCTGGTAGCGTAACCTCCCCTCTTCGACCCATCCTAGCAGCGATTGCACCTTATCCTTGCCATAAGCGCTGGCGATCCGATTAACAAAAAGACGCCCTTCCCGCTTCTGTAGATGCAGGGCCACCAGAATAGGCTTGCCGTTTGAATCCTTGCGTTCAGTCAAAATGACGTGTGACGGGAAATCCTTACCCCCTTCAAACACCAGAAGCGGATCGGCAAGCTCCTCGGGAAGCTGATCGATCGCAGCCATAGGGACATTGTGTTTTACGCCATTGGTGGCTTTGCGCACTACGTCGCGCGTGATCGTAATGGGCAGATCGGGAGCGCCAATGGCTCTTAGTACTACAGTTGCAAATAATCATCGTCGAGATGTCCGTTGATGATTATTTGCAACTGTAGTACTAAGGCTCGGTATTCCTTTGCCGCGAATGACAGCCACGTGAAGAACCACGGTTCGTTTGAGGGTGCAGTCATGCGCTGTGGTTAATGGTCGGCCGATCCTTCTCGCCGACAAGAAGGAAGTTGGTCACAAACGAATAACCATGGCTGATCATCAGGCCGACGAAGGTGATCAGCCGCGCGGCGGACAGCTGGCCAGGATCCGACCGGTAACGTTGACAAGCCATTCTATGGTGACGAGGAATAGAGGCCAGGGAGGACTCTCCTTCTCCACCCATTTCGACGGGGTTAGACAGCAGCATGGATGCGATGAAAACGCGTGCACGGCGCAGAAACTGCCTTGGTGGATGAGGGGAAAAGCCGATGGGAAAATCGCCGCGGGCCCACCGACGACGAACATTGGGAGGATGTTGTCGGCACCGATGATGAGGTTCTCGGATTAGTAGAACACCACACGGGCCCTGGTGTCACATCCCAGGAACAGAACGCCCACCGGGGGCAGGAGATTGGCTGCGATTAGTAGCAGCGTACGGCGCAGTCGCGGTTCTATCCCCTGGCAACGCGTTGCCAGGGGGATCAAATATTAATTGCAGCCTGTGCCGCGTTCAATGGCAGGGGCTATCCGTGGTGGTGATGATCCCCATCTCCACCATGATGGTGCTCATGCTCGTTGGCGTGGCTGTCATCACCGTGATGATGCTCATGCTCGTTGGCGTGGCCGTCATCACCGTGATGATGCTCATGCTCGTTGGCGTGGCCGTCATTGCCATGATGGTGCTCATGCTCGTTGGCGTGGCCGTCATTGCCATGATGATGCTCGTGTTCCGAGGCGTGACCATCGTCGGCGGCGATGGCCAGGTTGGAGAAACTGAGCGGAAGTGCGGCCGCGGCAATCGCCAGAATCAGAATACGAAGTTTTTTGGATATTCTAGAAGAAAATGGCATGGTTGGTTGTCTCCTTGGCGTCGATGGGGGTAGACAATTTGATTGTAGGCCGGAGATTGCAGCACGTCGAACTACCCAGGGTGGTTGTTTCCCAAATCGGGCGCTCGACCGGCGCGCGTCGGCGGTGCTGTGCTTCAGTGCAACGTACGCCCAGTACGCCCAGGCCGCACCGTGTCGGCTCGCGTAACACAAAAAATACACCCACCTGGCAATTCTCGACCCGGCCCGCCGTGCCGCTGTACTGACACTTGACCCCGGCCGAGTGCGTGCTCTTCTTCAGAAAGCCCGTCTCGTCAACGATCAGCACGGCTTGCGGATCGCCCAACTGCTCGACAACGTATCGGTGCAAATCCTCACGCACCGCCTCGGCATCCCAGTGCGCCGCGTTGAGCAGGCGTTGCACACCGTCGGGACAGTCTTCCCCCTAGATATTCGGTCAGGTGCCAATCATTCTTCCGAGCACCGGACTGAGCAGTCCGCGCAGATAGCCCAGAACCTGTTTGCGCGGCTCAACCCGCCGAAGGCGGGGGACGATCCGTTCATGGGGCGCCCCCAAGGCTCCATGCCATTCCCGAACTCTTGCTTGCATGACAGCCTCCTCAGGTTTGTACCACGCAGATTAAACTTGTAGTACTAAGAGTAAGAATAAGCTTCTTTCCTGACAGTCCTCTGAGGTGGGGGGCATCGGCAAGGGCAAGGTGGCCAAGCCCTAGGAGTCCGTCGGACTTGAGTGCGACGGACGTTTAGTCAGCGCGGGTTCTACCCGTTTTCCATGGACGGTTGGGTTAAGGCTCGAAATTTCTGGTCCTCGGCGTCGAGCCGTCGTTAGATGCGTGGGTTATAGAACCGCTCGATGTAGTCAAAGACATCCGGGAGCTGGTGGGCTTTATCTGGGATAGCGTCTGCCAGGAGATGGCAAAGCGCGCATCCGACGTAACGGTTCCGCAGCGCGGCAAGCCAACCCGTCTGGTCCTCGGGGAGTGTCTCGAGGTGTCGGCGCAGCACATCAATGAACATCATCTCGCTCATGCGCTCGAGTGCCGCCTCACCGCCTGGGCGTTTGGCACGGCACTCCTCGGCCGCCAGGCGAACGAACTAGCCGATCCAGCCGTCCTCGGCCAAACGGCTCGAAGGCGTGTGAATCATCCGCGGCAACGTGCCGAGCAATGGGTTGAACGGCCCCGGTCGCAACCCCAGAAACCGCACAGCAGGGTCGCCGCGTCCGCGCCTTACGAGCCATCATTCGGACTCCAATCGCCTGCCTCGAGGAACCGGCCACCCTCTTGGCGCAACAGGAACGGCAGCTGTGGCGGGCGCCGCGCCAGGAAGTCGACGTCAGGCTCGGCGCGCAGGCCCGGCACGCTCGACATCACGTGAGCATCGCCGCGAGGGAAAACGACGACGTCGCCCTCGCTCAGACGAATTGGCGGCTCAGCCGTCGTAACGCCAGCCCAACATGCCCCCTTGAGCATCACGTGGTAGTCCATCAGGTGCTGAGCTTCGGGCATGATGAGCGGGGTCAGCACCTTGGCGTCGGGCGCTTCACTCACCCAGCGTCCGGCGCAGTCCACATGGAAGAACAACGCACCGCGCAACCGCACGCAGCGTGGCAGATCGGACAGCGCATCTTGGCTCATGGCGCAACTCCGCGTCGCTGTGCGCGTTGCCCCATGTCCCTTCGTCTTACTTCCATATGCTCATAGTGACCCCGCCATCGTGAGCCTCACAGAGGCTTGCTAACGTAAGTAGCGTTCGCCGAACAGCAAATTACGGTGAGAACGTGATCGCGAAACCGCCCCCAGCGGCCGTAGAAGATTTCGCCTGTTACCGGGACGTTTTTCGGGTTAACAAGGCGCACCCGAAATATAGGTATGTGAGAGTTAAATTCGATTTCCACGTCTAAGAAATCGAAGTACTTTTCTGGTGAACAGAATTTGTAGAACGCCTCCTTGGCGCTAAAGGCTAGCGTGGGGATAAAATTGAATCGCTTTTCCAAAGCCAAACGATCGAGAACTGCCAGTTCGCGCTGGGTGAAGAGCATGCTAAACAGCTCAGGAGTAACGCGGCTATTTTGTTCGAGATCAATTCCGACTGCGTGAAACCTGTCTTCCGCAGCGACTACCGAAACGCATAGACTGTCCGTGTGCGATATTGAGCCGACGATACCGTCGGGCCACACTGGCGCTCGATTTCCTCCAATTGGCAGACTATTAACAATCACACCGAGATCACAAAGTGCCTGCAGCGCATAATACCGACCAGACCAATACTCGGCACGACGCTTGCTTGAGAACGTCGGAGAAAGACCCCTGTGGTCATGCGATAGCGCCAAGATAGGCCCGCCAGCAACAGCCATACCGGCGGGAACCAGCGCTCTACAGACCGCCGTGAAGTCCGTTCCCTTATCACACGCTGTCAATTCGTCGGTCTCATCCAGCAATTGTAGGCACCTGATTGAGCACTTGATCCGCGCCTCACGAAGACTTCCACGCTGATGTAATCCAGCATGTTATAATGCCGCTAGTCGGTTTCGATGTATTCAATCCCGGTTTTCACCAGGCATGACAGCGCACACTGCGAGCGGCAGTGGGGCCGTTTGATCGCTTAGTAGGAACGGGAGACACCGCGGCTTTGCGGAATACAGCGAGCGGGCGTACTGCGGTTACCCAAAGCGAGGCCATTCCGGAGAAACCGGGGCATTCATACCGCCTCCTGCATACTCGATAGTTTGAGGCAGGTTTCCTGATACTCATACTCGGGAACGGAATCGGCCACCAGCCCGCAACCGGCGAACAGGTGACAATCGCGCCCCTTTATCAACGCCGAACGCAGCGCCACTACAAAATCTCCGTTTCCGTTGCCGTCAATCCAGCCCAGCGGTCCCGCGTACCAGCCGCGGTCAAAGCCTTCATGCAGGCGAATGCAGGACAGTGCCTCGCCCTTTGGATGACCTGCCACGGCCGGAGTGGGCTGCAAAACTTCCACCAACTTCAGGATGCCGTTGACTCCGGCGATCCGGGCTTCGATCGTGGTGCTCAGATGCTGCATCACAGGCAGACGATGCAATACTGGTTTCGGAGACACGGTCAGTCCCTCGACGAGCGGCGCTAGAGCATCGCGGATAGCGCGCACCACCAGTGCATGTTCATGACGGTCCTTGGCGGAACTCAGAAGTTGCTGCCCCAACCTTTGGTCGGTTTCGGGGTCGTCGCCCCGCTGTATGGTTCCTGCCAGAGCATGTGTTCTCACCCTCCCCTCCCGCACGGAAACCAGGCGCTCGGGAGTTGCACCGAGAAAACAGAGATCGCCGTGCCGTACCGCAAACAGATGGGAGCGGGCGTCTGATCTCCGAAGGCGGCGAAGTATGGCCGCCGGGGACAAGGGCTCCGAATAGGTTTGGTGCAGATGCCTTGCGAGCACAACCTTCTGCAGCCTGCCCTTTCGAATCGCCTCTATCAGTGCCTCGGCCTTGGATTGCCATTGCCCCGCGGATACTCCCTGATTCTGAACCAGCGACGGCTTCGCCTGCCGTCGTGAACTCGCCCCCTGGCCCAGTAAGGCTTCGATATCACGGCGGTACCGATGTCCCTCGGCAATAGGATCATCGTCCACCCCAATCAGCTTCTGACAGACCAGCAGGCTTCCTTGCGGAGTGCGCTCCAATAATAAACGGGGCACTATCAAACGCGCCGATGGAAACTGCCGCCAGGGCCATTCCGGAACGGCCTCGGCGTCGAACCGGAACCCGCCGATGGCTCGAGGTGCCGCAGACCCCTCAACCAGGGCGGCGACGGTCATCTCCCGCCATCGCTGTTCCACCCGCTCAAATCCGGAGCCGGGATCGGGACACAATTCCAATGTTCTGCCAATACCCAATAACGTCAATTCCGGGTCCCGGGTTTCCCAATACAAGCACGGGACGGAGGAGGACTCCAACTGTTCGTATAGCTCCAGCGGATCCCGGCCCGTCCAGAGAAAAGTCAGCACCGCCAGAACCGGCTGGCAGGCTTGCCTGGCCTGGGCCCGGGCCGCCGTGAACACGGATTCAAAATCCCACATCCGGGTCAGTATGTTCATTGCAGCCCCCGCTGTGCGCGCCAGTAGTCCACCTGCCGGGCTATATACCAAGAGATGATCTGCTGAAAAAGAGATTCCGCGAAGTCACCGTCGAGCCCGTTTTCCTCCGCCCACCGGCGACGGTCCACCAACATCGACGCCACCCGCTCCGGCGCGGGAATGCTTTTTGCGTCCGATTTGAATCGCGACGCGGCCAGAACATACTGCATCCGTTTGCCCAGAATCGTCAGCACCTCCCGATCCAACCCGTCGATGGCCTGGCGAATATCCGTGAGGCTGGCACAATCATCAGGCGCCAACATTCCATTTACCTCCTCGGCTCGTTGGTGGAATCCAGACGTTGCAACAGTCGCTCAACGAGCTCCCAATATTGCTCTTGCAGATAAAAGTGCCCACCCCGGAACAGCAGAATCCCTAGCATCCAGGGCGTCACGTCCTGCCAGGCACGCACTTCGCTTTCACTGATTTCGTCGTCGTCGAGGGGAAAGCACACATCTACTGGAGCCCCGACCCGCTCGGGAATATCGCGTGCATAGCTTTCGATGAGTCGATAGTCATTGCGCAACATGGGCATGAACACCTCTCGTATCACGGGTTCGTCCAGAGGAGTACTGCCGCCGGAAAGGCGTCTTATATCCTCAAGCAGATCGTCATCGGTCTGCTGGTGCAAAGAACTTTCACGCTGCCGGTGGGGGGCGGGATGGGCGGAGACGATCAAGCGTTTCAGAGGTAGGGCCCGTTGCTCGAGTCGTAGCGCGACTTCGTAAGCCAGCGCGGCGCCGAGGCTGTGCCCGAACAACACCAGCGGCACGTCGGCGAACTGCACCAGGGCCGCAGCGGTTTCATCCGCCAACGACTCCAGCGAGCGCGCAAAGGGTTCGGAATACCGCTCCGCGCGCCCGGGGTACTGCACCGCCAACAGATCGATATGGCCAGGCAACGCTTTGCTCCAGTCACGGTAATAGCTGGCGCTGCCTCCGGCATGAGGCAGGCAGACCAGCCGGGCGCGCGGCTTCGGAGAGACCCTAAGCGCGCAGATGCCACTACTGGATGGCTGAACCGCTCTCATAAGGCCACCCTGGCGTGAAACTGCTCCGCCAGTTGACGGCGATTGACCTTGCCCAATCGGGTAA
Organism: Nitrococcus mobilis Nb-231; assembly: GCF_000153205.1. Taxonomy (GTDB): domain Bacteria; phylum Pseudomonadota; class Gammaproteobacteria; order Nitrococcales; family Nitrococcaceae; genus Nitrococcus; species Nitrococcus mobilis. Next base: position 3,234,506 of record NZ_CH672427.1, on the reverse strand, counting down.
GCGGAAAACGGTCGATGATTTCCAACCGATCCAGCAGTTTGTACGCCGCCAGGCCCGATGCGGAAAGGTGAGCATTCAACTCGGAGAGCCGGGGTGCTTCGCCTCTGGCGATAACGCACGCGCAGTTGCATTCGCCCAGAGTGTTATGCGGCATCCCGATCAAAACTACGTCGGCGACACTGGGATGCGACAACAAATGGTTCTCCACATCCTCCACCGGTACTTTTTCGCCTCCCCGGTTGATGATGTCCTTATCACGCCCCTCCACCACCAGATAGCCGCCGGCCAGCCGGCGCACTCGATCACCACTGCGATAAAAGCCGTCCTCGGTGAAGGAACGGCGATTATGTTCCTCGGCGCGGTAGTAGCCGCGCAGAGTGTAAGGCCCACGTACCAGCAACTCACCGATTTCTCCGTCCGGCAAATCACGCCCCTGGTCGTCCACCACTCGAACCTCGTCGCCAGGAGAAATAGGGCATCCCTGAGTGTTGAGCACCAATGATTCCGGGTCCCCCGGCGCAGTCATGCATAACAGCCCCTCGGCCATGCCGTAAACCTGCTGCAGACCGCACCCCAATATCTCGCCCACCTGTGCCGCAACCTCCACCTTCAGGCGTGCCCCTCCCACCTGCAGGCAGGTCAGGCTGCTCAAATCGGCTTCGGTAAGCGGGGCGAATTCCAGCCAGACTCGTACGAGCGTGGGAATCAGCGCGGCAACCGTAATCCCCTCTTTCTCGATCAGTGCAAAAGCCGTATCGGGGCTGGGGTCAGGGCAAAGCACCACCGCCCCTCCCGCATCAAAAGTGCCGAGCAGCCCCGGACACGCCAACGGAAAATTATGCGCCACGGGCAACACTGCCAAATAACGGGTGTCTGCAGTGAAACCGGCCCGTTCGGCGCTCGTGCGTGCGTTATAGAGATAGTCGTTGTGTGTACGCGGAATCAGCTTGGGCAATCCCGTGGTGCCGCCGGACAATAACATTACGGCAACTTCCTCGGCGGCAGGCGCGGGCACTGGGCGCGGCTCCCCTTCCAGAGCCGAGAACGGCGCAAAACTTCCCGGTTCTCCAACCACGAAGACCGAACGCAGAGTCTCGACATTGTCCAGCACCGTTCTGGCCATCGGCCGATAATCGAATCCGAGATGCGTGTCGGGGATCACATAGGCAACCGCCTGTGAAGCTTCCGCCAAGTGACGAATTTCCTTCTCCCGATGCGCCGGCAAGGCCAGTACCGGAATTACACCAATCCTGAAAAAAGCCAGACACAAAGCAACAAATTCCGCCTTGTTGGGCAGTTGCAGCAGAACCCTCTGTCCCGGTTCCAATCCAACCTCCAGAATGCCCCCCTCCAACCTCTCTACCCAGGCATCCAGTTCCCGATAGGACCATTGCCGACTGCCTTCGATCAGCGCAGTACCGACGGCAAATTCGTCGGCACAGCCGCGCCACCACTCTCCCAGATCGATACCCCGCCAATATCCTTTTTCCCGATAATGTTCCGCGAGTTCCACCGGCCAGGCCACACAACCTTCCAACATCTTTGCCTCCTACTTTGCAAATGCGGGTGAGCTTCGCGCCACGTCGGCGCGCGCGCCGGCCGGGCGAATCTCCGCCCCGTGCGTCAACGTCTCAGGCAGCGGCAGCGAAAGGCCCTCCAATTCGATCCACAACACGCCGGTTTGCTCGGCAGACGTCACGGAGAAAACCGGATCCGCCCCCACCAGATGATGCAGCCGGTCACTGTCTTCCACCCGCGCACCCATCCGCACATGCCGCAAAGCGGTGGCACCATTGGCGTGACGAACCCTGGCGGGATGCTGAGGCGGTTCATAGGGGGTCACCACGAAAGGGAGCCGGCTTTGGCGTGGGTAGGCGAAGCGGAAGTGGACTCGCTGACCATCCGGACGAGTGCGCCGCCAGGGAACAAAACGTCCTATGGCAATTCCGGAACGCTTCAGTTCCGCCGACACTTTTTTAGGATTGCCCTCGACAACCACAGCCACATCGCAGAATCCTTCTCCCTCGCAGCCCCAACGCACCATGCGCTCTCCGGCGCCGCGACCGGCCATAAGATCAATCGGCCACTTGAAATAACGAGCGTTGCTCGGGGTGGTCAGCAACTCGATCACCGGCCCTCGGCAAAACCAGATGTGGGCGTGCTGTGCTTTTTTTCGATCGGTGGCGTAGTCCACGTGGAATCCCAGCGCGCGAAAATCCGCCACCGCCTGATGAAGATCACGAACCCAAAGCAAAACGTGACTGCACGATAATCCCATATCACCATTCCCCGGCCGCGGCAGCGGCACGTAAGGCGTCCAAGCAAACGGCCCGCGGCTCCGCAGGACGAATCAACTCGGGCATACCCACCGCCGCTGTCATATCCCGCCAGGCCTGGGACACACCCAGAGCCCACTGCCCACTTCGCGCCCTGCCCGCAGGAGCATCGATATCGCGGCACAAGCGTGCCAGGGCCACCGCAACCGCATCCGGCCAGGTTTCCGCAAACACTCGGTGATAATCGCGGGGCTCTTCGTCGCCCAGAATCACGGTGCTGGGTACTGCCAGTCGTTCCGTGCCAGGGCCTTCCATCAGCAACCGACCGGTGTCGTCACGGGGCGCATGCAACCGGGGGTTCCAAAACACCGGTCCGTGGGTATCGGCAAGACTCAGAATGCCCGCTTCCCAGCCCAGGGTGATGCGGTGCATGAGATAGGAATAATTGTCCGGATCGTCGGGATGAACCTGGTTCTGAATTCGCAGCGTCACCGGAACACCGCCAATGGTGGCCGTCAGGGAGCGGAATGGCGTCGCCTCGCTGTCGGACCCCAGCGGCGGCGCCTGGAACGACCACGGTCGCAGTGAGCCCGCCGCCCGACCGAGGATATCGATGAGCGGATAGGCCACTTGACTGTTGCACGCCGCATCAATGAAAGCCAACGGCTGTTGTTGCCGAAGATAGGCAGCGGCGGCAAGCAATTGCCGCACCGGTTTGATATCGGGATAAAGCGTGTTCACTGCATAGGCTGCGTTACCGGCCCGGGCGGCGCGTAAGCATTCGACGATTTCCGAACTGTGCACCGGGTGTTCCTGGAGCACGTGATATCCTCGTTCCAGCAACGCCTTCGCCAGCTCTGCACCGGCACCGCCAATGGCCCCGGAGCGGATCACCACGCAGACGATGTCCACGTCATCGGGAATTCGTTCCGGATCGGTGAACAACGGCACACCGTAACGCTCAGCACAGCCCCGGGAATAGTCTCCGCCCTTAGCCAGAATTCCCGCCAATGCGAATCGGTCAGGGTGGGAAAGCACCGCCTGGATATAGATACGCCCAAATGCGGTGCCCGCGACCACCACTCGACGTCGGCGATCGCCGACCTCGCTCACCATGCCACCAGCATGCGCCGCGGCCCGCGAAAGAAGGTCTTGGTCTTCCATTCAATTTCTCCGCAAAGATGGATATCCGGCAGGCGCTCGAGCAAAACACGCAATCGAACGGCAAGGTGATCCGAGTCAGTCCGGTCTGACGCAGCGCCCACGCATACTGTGGCGCAAGCTCCAGACCGTCGAACCGGTTGAAGGGATAGGCCTGCGGCTGATCCAGTGTGGATGTCATAGGATCCCCCCAAAGGGTTGAGTAGCCGGCCAGGCTGACCGTGGTCACTATATGCAGTGGCCGTACTCCGCAGCCGCCGGTTCGCCGGTTCGCAACTCCGGCAGCCGATCAAGAATTTCCACCCGGGAAATGACATCACCCAGACACTGCCGACAGTAGCGTTCCAGATCGGTGCGGCGCAGGGGTGCGCGGTCGATCTTGGCACGCGCGGCGAAAACCCGGTGCCCCAAAGTCGCCAGCGGGTGCCCCGACGGAGGCAAATCCAGCACGCACCGCAGGCCGGCTTGGGCCAGGACCCGATGCCACTGTTCCAGGCTGAGGAAAGTGCGGCCTGATTGCGCCCGTTCGTCGCTGGCATCAGCCAGCATGAAGGCCTGGGACGCCATCACCCAGAATTCCTCCATGGTCGGCTCGGTGATCACCAGCCAGCCTCCCGGTCTCAGTAACTGTTGCAGCCAGAGCACCGAGGCATCCGTGTCACGGGCCGCGTTGAGTACCCCTCCGCCGATAACCACGTCAAAATCGTTGGGCGAGAAACCCTGGGCTTCAGGGGAGCTGTCGATGTCATAAATGGCGAATGTCACCCGCGGATCGTTCCCCAGGCGCCGAACAGCCTGATCCAGAAAGAACCGGGAAAAATCGGTGTAGAGATAACTCACCGGCTCGCCCGCCAAAGCCGGCAGCACCACTTCGGAAGTGGCGCCAGTGCCGGCTCCGACTTCCAGAATCCGCACCGGGTCACCCTGCTCGTGGGCGGCAACGATCTCCGTCAACAAGACCGCGACCGCCTGATGCTGGTAACGCGCCGCCGGGCTTTCTCGATAGAGGGCTTCGGCGAGATCCATCCGCCCCGCCGGAAACAGAACCTCGACGGCATTGCGTTGTCCGGACAGCAATTCGGCAAGACAGGCGCTGTTCTCGCGGGCGTACTCAATGGTGCCGGTGGAACCCGCCACCTCACGCCAAACGCTTTCCATTTCGTCCCAGGCCTGCTCCAGCGCCGCGTCAGCATAGTCATCAAGCCGGTCCGAAACCCTCAGCCCGTCGCCATGGCGACGCAACAACCCCTGCTGCTCCAACACCGCCAACCATCGGGACACTAAAGGCCGGTGCCGTTCGGCGGCGCAGGCCAATATCTGTTGTTGGGAATAACCGGTTTCACGTTCGGTAAAAACACCCCGCCGGCTTAGCGCATTGACCATCGACAGCAAAGCGATGCGGGCCAAACGCTGTGTCGCCGAAACGCCGGCCTGCCAGTCGAAGTCGGTGAAATGCGCGGCCAAACGGGTCTGGACATAGCCATTCCAGAAATCCTCCCCCCCCTCTTCCTCGGTCACCGGACATTGCTCGGCGGGAACGGCCAACAACGTCCATTTCCCGACGCCATCCGGCAACACCCGGACCTCGCCCACCAGCGGGTGGGCAGCGGCTGCCTCCTCTACTTTTTGGGCTTCCTGTTGCAGTCGCAAAAACGCTTCTTCTGTGGGCAGGAATCCCTGGTCGGTGGGAACGACAACGACGGTCTTTTCGCAGTGGAGGGGACCAGAGGCAACCAACGACTCAAGATCGTTTTCCTCTGCCCCAGGGCTGCTTTCGATCAGCAGTGTCCGCAGCGGCGCACAACGGGCCAGTACCGCCGCCGGATGCGCCAGCAACTCTCGCAGTCGATGATCCGACACAATCAGGCGATCGGCGGCTACACGTTCGAGAAAGGCGAAAACGCCGGCGGGTTGCTTGGCGCCGGAGTAATGAACCGGTGCGGACAAACTCCACGCTGCCAGGCAGAGGTCGCCGCCAAAACCGGACAGAGGGGCAAGTACGGCAATGCGCCGCGGCACTTCCTCCAAGGTGGCTCGCAGCTCCGACAAGGTGGCGCTGAAAGTGTCTTCAGACCAGGCAAAGGCGCCCTTTCGTACCTGGTAGCACCAGAGCTCGTCCCGTTGGGTCTCCAGCCCCCTGTCGTCGACGCAGTCCTGGAGAATGGACGAGGAAACCGGCACCGCGTCACCGGCGCCGCCGGGTGCGGAAACAAACGTGCAACCGCGGGCCATGGCCGCCAACCGCAATGCCAGTACCTGACCGTCTTCCTCACCATCCCAGATCAAGCTGTCGCCGATGCCGAGACCTCGCCAGGACAGCGCCGCCCGGTACTGCTCCACGGTCTCCAGCATCCGGGCTCCGTTCCATTGCTGAGCATCGCCATACAACACGGTGCGCTCGCGCATTCGTTCCAGTCCGTCGAAAATTATTTGGTGAAAGCTCATGGTCGCCATGCAGTTCTTGTCAGTCCGTATTGCCAAGCCGAGCCAGAAACAGATACTGCCCCGCCGCAGCCAGCGAGGAATCGGCCTGCGGCAGCACCAGCAACGGTTCGAAACCGGCTTCGCGCAGCTCACGGTCCCAACCCCCGATATCCAGAAAAAGGCGGCCGGTGAATCGGCGCCGGTCAGCCATGCCCGGCATCGGAGTCCTTGGCGCCGGCGAGAGCAGGAACTGCATGCAGGTCAGCACGGCGTGGTTATCGCGGCACGATTCGGTGAACAGCAGCCAACCTCCCGGCGCCAGCAGTTGATGAATATGAACGAGGGTTTGCCCCAGATGGCGAGCGTTGTGCAGTACATTGCCGGCCAACACGAGATCGGCGCTAGCCGGCGGCACCCCCTGGCTGGAAAATGCGGTATTGATGTCCAACAGCTCGTAGCGCATTCCCGGCTGACCGGCAAACCGTTCACCGGCGGCGACGGTAAAGATCCGGGACAGATCGGAGAATAGGTAGTCCACCGCCATACCGTTCAACGCCCGCAAGGTGGAAGCGGTGGTCAATCCAGCGCCGGCGCCCAACTCGACCACTCTCAAGGGAGACGGATGCTGCTCCGCCAAATGCCGGGCCAGATAGCCGCAGGCGGTGTTGAGATAAGACGTGAACAAGTTGTCCTGATACGCTCCGAGTGCTTCCAGCACCTTGCCGTCCCGGAACAACAGCTGCTCGATGCGCAGTTCATCGCGGATCAATCGCGGCAAACAGGCCAGCGCCCGGGAATGACCCTCGGCCATGATCGGCGGGAATCCCAATTGAGCGTAGGCATCTTTCATATTCTCCGCCAGCTTTTCCGATTCGTCCTCAGACGTGGCGGCGGAGCGCCAGCGGCAAATCCCCATACTCTCTTCCAACATTCCAGCGGCCAGCAAGGCCGCCAGCCAGGACCGCAGCAACCCGGCATGCCGGGACGCCGCGCCTATCATCGTCACAACCTGTTCCCGGGATATAGAGTCACCGGCGGACCAGCCACATTGCTGAAGGCAACCTTGCATGGCGAGGCGGCTGAGGGTTTCCAGTCGTTCCATGGCCTCCGGAATCCGTGCCGGGTCGCACACCGGACGACGATGCCGGCGTACACCCGCCAGCCCGGCCTGATGAACGACAGCGGTATCGAGCATCACAATGCGCCCTCCTCGGCTTCGGTGAACATCTCCAGAGGGCCGTCCAGGACGGTGAGACCGCTCACCATGCCGGTGGCGAGCAAGGACTCGACGGCAGATACCGGCTCCACTGACATCGCCGCGAACTGACGGCCGGGGAGGATGTTCTGCTCCAACGCCGCGCGGGTCACCACCGCCGCAAAGGCGCCGGTCAATTCGCTATTGCGGTGCCCCCGAAATGCCAGTGAACGAGTCCGCTGCTCTCCACTGACCACGCGGCCGCCAAGTTGCACCAGTAGGGTTACGAAGGGTGTTCGACCGGCCATGTCCAGGCGGCTAGACCGTTGCAGCAGGGAGGCGGCTCCCTCACGAGACATGCCGTGGACCCAATCTAAAGCCGCCAGGGTATGGCGTCCGGCAACAACCGTGTACCAGTCCCCCTGTTCAAGTTCCAGGGACGAGGCAATCCGTTCCGCTTCCCGATTCAGGTAGGGCAACGCCGTCACCCGGCCGGGAAAGAACGGCAACCCCGCGTCACTGTTGCGGACCAGCACGCCGGGACGGCATCCTTGCCGCCATGCGGCCAAGGGCCGTCCAAAACCGTCCTCGACACTTTGCAGGTAATCGTCGGCGGCCACCGCGGTAAAGTGATCGAGCAAACCGAAATAGCTGACCAGCCGACTTACTTTGTCGAAACCAGTAGCAGCCAGCCAGCGCGGCAGCAGTCCGGTAAGACCGGGCTGCAAACCGGCAGAGAGCAGTGCCCGGCACCCCTGCTCACGGTAGTCGGCGTCGTCCAGAAGCGCATACAGACCGTCATCGCCGGCCACATCCACGTAATCGGCGCCCTCTTCCAAAGCGACCAACGCCGGCCCCGCACCGATCAGATGGGAAGGCCCCGCGCAGTTGAGAAGCACACGACAACCGGATACGAACCGCGCCAGAGACGAACGGTCCATGAAATCCGCTTCCGCGGCTTCCAGCGATGGGGCATCCAGTGTTCTTACCAGGGCCCTGGCAGCGGCGCCGTCACGACCACCGATCCGCAACGGACCGAGCCCTAGCGCCAGCAAGGCCCTGACCGCCGCCGTTCCGACCTCACCGTAACCTCCCAACACTGAGATCATGGCACTGCTTCCCCCGTCAGCCGCCATCCCTGGGCGCGATTGCGTTCTTGCCAGAACGCGCAATAGCGCGGATCACTGGCCTGTAACTGCCGATGCGTACCGGCGGCGACGACAACACCGTCCTCAAGCATAAGAATCTGATCCGCCGCACGAATCGTGGACAGCTGGTGCGCCACCACAATGAGTGTGGAACGCGCCTTCAGGGTACGGATGGCGTTTTGAACATGGCGCTCGTTCTCCGCGTCGAGAGCGGCGGTGGCTTCATCGAGAATCACGATCGAGGCTCGTTTCAACAAGGCGCGCGCCACGGAAATCCGTTGTCGCTCGCCGCCGGACAAGGCGCTGCCACCCTCGCCCACCGATGAGCGCCAGCCGAACGGCAACCGTTCCACGATGTCATCGACACCGGCAAGCCGGGCGGCTTCGCGAACCTCAGCTTGGCTGGCCGTCGGCGAGCCGATGCGGATGTTTGCTTCGAGGGTATCGTTGAACAGGTAGACGTCCTGCATCACTGGCGCGATCTGCGCCATCAGATCCCCGGTGGTCAAGCTGCGGACATCACTACCACCCATCCGCACCGATCCGCTGTCGACGTCGTGAAAGCGCATGATCAGTTTGGTAAGCGTGGTTTTGCCGGACCCGGAAGGTCCGACGATGGCGGTCATGGTTCCCGCTGGCACATGGAACGAGACACCGTTTATCAACTTCTCCCCGGGCCGGTATCCGAACACCACCTCAGAGAACGCCACCGATCCCGGATCGCTCATCGGCATGGAATGACCCGATTCCGGCAGCGGTTCCTGATCGAAGATGTCCGCGAGCCGTCGCAAATCGTTCGCCGCCATGCGCAGTTGCCCGCTGCGCGCTGCCGCCTCTGCGAGCGGACTGGCCAGCCGCGCGGACAGAGCCAGAAGAGCGATGAGTTCGACGTTGTCGAGAGCGTGGGCGAACACCAGGGTCACGCCGACCGCCAACAGGGCAGCAAAAGCGAGATGTATACCCAGCCCCGCCACCAGAAGACGGGGGAAAGTAGCACTGAGGTGGTCACCGCCGGCACGGCGTTGCTCCTCAATGGCCTCGTCCAATGGCAGGTAGCCATCCGTGGTACGACCGAAAGCCCTCAACACTGGCTGCAGGCGAGCGAATTCCACCACTCGGTTACTGGCCTCGACACCGGCGGCATCGACCTGCAGCTCGGTACGGGCAATCCATGACGACGACCAGTTATGAAGCAGGAATATCAGTGGGGCGGCGAATAAAACAGTCAGCCCAAGACGCCAGTCGAAATACAATAGAGCGACGGCTGTGGTGGCTGGGGTGAGAATTCCGGTCGCCACTGGAGTCAACAGATGGGCGAAGACATTAGTAACCAACATGGTCCCGCCGGTAGCGCTACGCGACAGCCGGCCTACACGCTCCGACGAAAACCACCCCAGCGGTAGGGAGACCAGCTTAGCCCCGAGGCGGTCATGAAGCGTGGTCAGCACCACCAGCGCCAGCGCGAAGCCTTTCATTGCCTGGCGATAGTGGGCGACGGCCACCAGCACCACCATCAGCGCCAACCCCAGCAATCCATAGCCCGCACGCTTCATATCACCGTGCATCATCGCCGCCAGCACCGGCACCAGAAAGGCGATGGCGACGCCCTGGAGTACCGCGTAGGCGATCAACCAGTTCAGATAGCGGTACAGATCCCGGCGATGCACCGGTCCCAGTATTTTCGAAAGATCACCTATCATGCCCGTGCCGCCTCTTCCCGCTCGCCCCCTTCCGACTCCACAAACGTCTGCAGTCGCCACAAGCGCGCGTACAAACCGCCCGCTTCCAACAGCCGATCATGGGTGCCCTGCTCAACAATCTGGCCGCCGTCGATGACGGCGATTTGATCCGCGGCAACGATGGAAGCTAAGCGATGGGCAATCACCAGAACCGTCCGCCCCAACGCCAGAGTGGACAGCGCATCCTGAATGTGCGCCTCGGATTCCGGATCGGCATGGGCCGTAGCCTCGTCCAGAATCAGAATCGGCGTATCGGCGAGCAACATACGGGCAATCGATACCCGCTGCGTTTCACCACCGGAAAACACCGCGTCCTCGCCAATCACGCTGTCGTATCCTCGGGGCAAAGCCAGAATGCGATCATGGATGCGAGCAGCACGGGCCGCCTCGATCACCGCCGCCTGATCGGCGCCGGGCCGCCCCAGACAGACGTTGTCGCGGACCGTACCGCGCACCAGTTGCGCATTCTGCAGCACGAAACCCACTTTTCCGTACAACACGGAGGGAGCAATCTCGCGAACGTCGACACCGCCCACCCGCACTGTTCCAGCGCTGACGTCATGAAACCGGGGCACCAGCATGGCCAGAGTGGATTTGCCGGCTCCGGACCGGCCCACCAGGGCGGTCACCGTGCCGGGCCGGCAATTCAGCGAGATATTGGAAAGAACCTCATGGTCGTCGGCGTAACGAAACGAGACTTGTTCGAATTCCACCGTGGCGCCGACAGGACGGCGCGGATGACAACTCACCGGTAGCGGCTCCGCTGCGAGCAACGAAGCGATTCGCTTTGCCGCGGCCTCGGCATTGCGTTGCGCGACCAGCCCCTGGTTCAACGTCAGTAGCGTTTGAGGAAGCGCCATGCCAACCAGGGTCGCGGCCATCACATCCAAAGGCCCCACCCAGCCGTTGGCAAGAAACCAGGCCCCACCGGCCAGGGTCGACAGCATGATCACCGGCGCCGACAGCGCCAGCGAAGACAACGCTTCAAGCCGCAACAGGGGCCTGACCCAACCTGCATAGCGTTCGCTGAAATTACGAACCGCGTTCTGGTAACCCTCGTAGGCCCGTCCGGACTGACCGAAAGCCTTGACCACGGTGATACCATTAACGAACTCGACAATGGCGGCGCTGACCTCGGAAAAGCTGGCGTCGAGTTGCGTCATTTTGTCGCCAAAACCGCGCATCATCCGAGCGTAAGCCACCGCGTAAACCGGCAGGGTCACCACTGCCAGCAGCATCAGACGCCAGTCGAGCCACAGCAAATAGAGCAGTCCTCCCGCGGGTAATACAATGGCGGCGACGCGCTCCACGTCATGGTGCGCCACCAAGTGATGCAGATCCTCCAAGTCGTTTTGCACCGCCTTACGGACGGCGCCGGAGGTCTTGTCGGAATACCAGCCCAAAGGCACGCGGCCGAGTACTCGTACCAGCTCGCGCCGCAGTGACGCCTGCATGCGATGATCGGCTAGATGGGTAGCCCAGAGCGCCAACCCCATGCAGAGCCAGCCCAACAAAAGCGCCAGCCCGATCAGCGCCGCGATCATTCCCACCCGGACGGTATCGATAGGACCTGGAGCCATCAACACTCGCCCCAGTTCCACGATGGCGATAAAGGGAAGCAGCGAGCTCAATGCCCCCACCCCTCCGAGTATCACACCGAGGCGAATCAACCCCGCCACCGGGCGACGCAACTCGTACAAAGGCGGGTTGGATGTGTGATTCACCGGTTCCCCCGCAGAGTTTCAGCCAGCCGGGTGGCGACCTCTTCCACATGGGGCGGTTCGATCACACTGAAATGATTGCCCGGCACATCGACAAGGTTAAACACGCCGAGGCAGGTGTTTTCCCAGAATGGCGCCGCGTAGTGGCCGATACCGGCGGTGATGCCGAACGACTGCTGCTCCCTGCACCGCAGATAGTTGATGTTTCCGACGTAGGGCGGCGGGTCGAAACGAGCGGCCCGCATACTGTGTCGGCACACCCGGAACAAGGCCGGGATCAGTTCGGGCCCGACCGGAACTCCGGCCTGACCGCCGGCGAGGCGGGCGTAGCCGGCCAGCCGTTCATCCTGGGGTATCGCCGAGCGTTGACGCACCGCCTCTGCCACCACCCGCAGGCCATCATCACCATCTAGGCCGGCCATGGCTCCGGCTGGGATACGGCGGTCGTATTGATGCATCAACGTATCGATCGCACGGTAAACGTCTTCGTGCTCGACCCCGGCACCGAAAACATCTTTTACCGGATCAAGGTTCAGGTTGGGCGCGAAGATCGCTTCAAACGCCAGTTCTTCGTCCGTTTCGATGAACATCGGAATACTGTCTACCAACGTCAGATCGATCACCTCGAGACCCCGTTCCAGCAGGCGGCGCGACACTTCCATCGCCAGCAACCCGCCAAGGCAATAGCCGATCAACTGGAAACGTCGGTAACCCTCATCCACCAATCGCTGCGCGTAATCATCGGCGACCCGATTGATCAGTTCTTGATGAGGGATGGCCAGATACCGTTCGGGATCCGCCACCGCCAGCCCCACCACGGGCCCCTGTTGCTGAGCGGCCAGCGTCCGCCCGAGATGTTGGAAATAGTCCATGGTGCCGAGCGCCGCGTGGAACAGCACCCGTACCGGCCCCTCACCACCACCGAACGGAACGATGAGGGAGTTACTGCCGGGCCGCGGCCGCGCCGCGCCGACGTCCGCAATCGTGGCGGACGAGTTGGCGGCCGGTTCCGCGTCGCCTGGCGATGAGCGCAGAGCCCGGGCAAGCGCCGCCACCGTGGGTTCATTAAGCATCTGCCGCAGCAAGGCGTCGTAGGTAAAGGCCTGAGCCTCCGGAACGGTTTCGCGCAACTGTCCCGCCACCCTGGCCAGTACCAGGGAATCCGCGCCCTGATCGTAGAAGTTATCTTCAGTGCCGATGTGCGGCAGCCCCAGCGCCGCCGCCCACAGCGCACGCAAGCCGTCCACCAGCGGATCAGCGGATTGCTCCTCCGTGTGTCCACCACCTTGAATCAAAGGCGCAGGCTTCCAACCGGCCAGAGTCTTGCGATCCAACTTGCCATTGGCGGTCAGCGGGAGTCGATCAAGCACCTGTATATGGGCAGGCATCATGTAGCCGGGCAGGCGTTCGGAGAGGAACGCAAACAAATCCGTGTCGGACAGCGGAGCACGGTCGCTTTTGAAACGCGCCGCGATCAAGTTCATTCCACAAACCGCCAGCGGATGCGTCAGCTCAGGCAAGCAAATCAGGTCCTGCCCCCCCTTGCTCTTTAGCACTGCAAGCCAGGCCTCCCGAGAGGAAAACGGCGCCCGACCGGTTTCCCGATCTCCGTCCGGCTCCATCATGAATCCCTGGGTCAGCAGAATATGCGGATGCTCCACCGTCGGCTCGGTCAATATCAACCAGCCTCCCGGTGCCAGCAATTCGATGATCCTCTCGACGGCCGCTTCCGGATCCCGGGTACTGTTGAGCACTCCCGCGCTCAGCACCACGTCCTGGGAGTTCGGCGCTAACCCCTGAGCCCGGTAGTCCTGGTCCAGATTGAACAATCCGAAACGCATCCACGGCAGGTTTCCCCAGCTCTGGCGGGCCGCTGACAGAAAGAACGGTGTCAGGTCCGTAAACAGATACTCCACCTGGAAACCATCCAGCATGGGCACCACCGCCGAGGTGGTGGCGCCGGTACCGGCCCCTATTTCCAGAACCCGCAGCGGCGTCGCTTCAGTGCGCTCCAGCGCCAGACGGTTCAACAAGGCGGCCACGGCGTGATTGTTGTAGCGTGTGATCAGGTCATCCCGGTATAAGGCCAATGCGATGTCCTGCTCGCCTCGCGGGAACAACAGCTCAAACGGGTTTTGCTCCCCGCTCAACAGTTCCGGCAAACGCGCCACGTGTGCCTTGTGATAATCGATGAATTCCCGGGTACACCAGCGCCGCTCGACGCCGGTCTCGACACGCCGCCAGGCCTGCTCCACTCCCGCGCTGTCGATGTCGGCCGTCCTCCAGTACTGGTCTTCGTTGTCCCCTTTACTCAACCAGCCGTTCCGCACCAACAACGCCAACCAGCGACGAATCAGCCAATGATGTCGCGGTTCAGCGGCCAGGGCCTGGATCACCTGATCCGAGGAGCAACGGGATTCCCTATCGACAAACAGGCGATGTTCGAGCATGACGTTCAGCAGCGACGCCAAAGCGGCATGATGGAGCGCATTGACCTGCGTGCCCACGCCCTCGCATTCCAGACCTCGGAGCTGATACTCCGCCATCCGCCGCGCCGCTTCACCAAACTCCGCCGAAACCTGGTGCGCCTCCACGCCGCGACGCGGTTCGGCAAAACCCAGCAGCATCCGGTCACTGCTGTCGTTGTCCGCGGTAATGGCGACGGCAGCAGCTACATTCGGGTGAGCGAGTATCGCCGCTTCCACCTCGCCCAGTTCAACACGGTGTCCGCGGACTTTGACTTGACCATCATCACGGCCGAGAAACTCCAATTCGCCGGATCGCAAATAGCGCGCCAGATCGCCGGTGCGATAAAGCCTCTGTCCGTCCAGCGGATGGGGGAAGAATCGCGCTTCGGTCAAGACCGGATCACCCAGGTATCCGGTGGAGAGTCCGAGGCCGGTGATATAGAGCTCACCGGGAACCCACACCGGCCGATCTCGGAATTCGGCGTCGAGGACACGAAACCCCTGATTCGCCAACGGACGTCCGTAGGGGATACTGGTCCATTCCGGATCCAGCTTTTCAACACGGTGATAGTTGGACCAAATCGAAGCCTCGGTGGCCCCCCCGAGAGCCACCAGAGACAGACACGGCGCATGCCGACGAATATGATCGTGCAACGTCAGCGGAACCCAATCCCCGGAGACCAGCGCCAAACGCAGCGTTGTCAGTGTGGCGGGTTCTCCATCGAGATAATTGGCCAGCATTTGCAATTGGGCCGGCACCGAGTTCCAGACGGTGACGTCGTGCTCGATGACGCATTGCGCCCAGTGCGAAGGGTCGGCCCCTCGTTCCGCGTCCGGCAGCACCAGCGCGCCGCCCTGGGAAAGAGGACCGAAGATATCGTAAACGGAAAGGTCGAAGCCCAGTTGCGCCAGCCCCAGTACACGGTCACCGGCATCGACCTCGAAACGACGATTAATGTCGTCGATGGTATTGAGCGCGGCCTGGTGGGTGATCATCACTCCTTTCGGGTCACCGGTTGAACCCGAGGTATAGATCACGTACGCCAGTGTGTTGGGAGCTCCCTGCGATATCCGTGGCATCCGTTGCGCTTCGCCGAGCGTATCCGTTTCGATCGTACGAACCGTATCGGGCAGATCCAAAGGCCGATGGCAGGACTGAGTCAGCACCACCGCCACCGACGCGTTGGCGAGCACCTTGTCCCTGCGCCGCACCGGTTGGGTCGTCTCTAACGGCAGATAAACCGCGCCGGCCAGCAGAATTCCAAGAACCGCGACCACCTGCTCCACCCCTTTGCGCATCAGAATGGCGACGCGCTCACCGGGTTGGCAGCCACCGTCCCGCAATGCCTCGGCCACGGCCGCCGCACGCAGTGCCAGAGTGCGGTAACACAGTGTGTCTTCCGGCCCTACAATGGCGATGGCTTCTGGCGTGCGCTCGGCTTGTTCCAACACGGTTTGGTGCAAGAGCCGGTTCGACACCGGCGCTTCGGTATCATTGACCTGCGCCCTGATTGACGTTTGCCATGCGGGAAGAGGAAGCGAATTGGCAGCGGACCAACTTCGACCGCCGGAGGCCAGATCCAGGATCAACGTCTGAAATGCATCCCACATATCGTCGATCAAACCTTCGGGAAACACGCCCTGACGGACATCCCAATTCAGTTCCAATCCGTCCGCGTCATCGCGGACCTGGCAATCCAGGAACACTTGCGGCGTCTGGGTAACACCGTTCTCCAGCCGGCAACCGATATCCATTTCACCGGTTCCATCCAGACCTATGGCACTGGTGAACACCACCGGCATGAAAGCGGCTTCGTGGCCACGCCGTCTACTGATTTCGCGAATGACTTCCACGCCAGAAAACAGACGATGGTCCAGGTCCGCGAACAGTTGCTCGCCCAGAACAGCCGCCTGCTCATGAAACGGGCGCCCGCCGAAAGCAGGCACTTCCAACAGACTGACCGAGGTGAAATCCCCTACCAAACGGTTGACCTGAGGATGCAGCGGTTGACGATTCAGCAGGGTCAAATTCAGCGAGAAGTGAGGAGATCGGCTCCAGCGCTGTAGTACCGCAACATAAGCGGCCAGCACCACATTGGAGGCGGTCAGGCTGAACATGGAGGCTTGTCGCCGCAGCGCCTCCCAATGACCGCGTGGCAGACGCCAATGATGACGCCGAAAGCGCGCGCGGTTCTCCACCGCGGTTCGAGACAAGAGCGGTAATTCCGGCGCACTGGGCAAAGCCTCCACCCGATCCATCCAGTAATCCCGGGCTCTGCGATAGGCAACACCGTCGCGCAACCGCCGTTCGGCCAGCAGGTAGTCGCGGAACCTGATGTCCAGAGCGGGCAAGGTGTCACCGTGCCCCCGAAGTATCTGGTTCAACTCGGAGAATAGAATGCCGGCGCTGGCCCAGTCCGCGATCAGCGCATCCAAGGAGAAATGAAGAATGTCGCCACCACGGGTGCGCGTCAGACGCAGTTCAAACAACGGCCACTTGCCGGTGTCGTAAAGGCGATGGTCCATCTCCGCGCGGGACGCACGTAGATGCTGCTCCAACTCGGAAGGCGCCCAGTCCCGGCCGTCCTGCACCGCGATCCGATAGCATGGCACTTCCGGCAGCACGCGCTGGTAGCCGTCCGCGCTGATCACCGCGCGCAGCATATCGTGGCGGTGGATCAGATCGTTCCAGGCATCTTGCAACGCGGCTGGATCAAGTTCCGGGTAGATCGCCTCCAGATAGCCGTGGCAGGCCACGCCCCCAAAACCAAAGGATTCGCTGCGTCCGAGCAGGTAGGCCTCCTGCACCTCGGTCAATGGAAAAGGCTCATGGCGAGCCTGGGCGTCCGCCGCCACCGCTCCCGCCTTATCCGTGCGCAACAGATCGATGATCTGCGTTTTGTGAGTACGCAACACCGCAATTTTTTCCTCGGTAAGTACTCCTCTGGGGGCACGGAAACGCAGTTGCTCCTCCTCTGCCCAGAGTTCCACTCCGAGTCCTTGCAGTTCCTCAATCAAGGCATTGGCGTTCATAATGTAAGACTCCCTGTGTGTCCTGGGTGAGAAATCGGGGCGGTCAGATACTCACAGGGCGCCTTCTTCTGTATCCACGGCGCGCGCCGCTTCGACTTCGATGGCCACCGCCACATCCGCTAACATAGGCTGGGTAAAAAGGTGACGAAGGGGTAAAGTCACTCCATAGCGGCGGCACAGGGTTTCGGTAAAACGGGTTGCCAAAAGGCTATCGCCCCCCAGTTCGAAAAAACTGTGCTGTCGTTGTGGAAAAGGCACCTCTAGCAGTGCTTCCCAGATCTCAGCGACGCGCTGTTCCCACTCGCCCTGCGGCGGCCCGGATTGACTCTCGTCCTTCGAAGCGGGGCTTTTGAAGCATTCCGCCAGCGCGGCACGATCCACCTTGCCATTGGCGGTCAGCGGCAAGGCATCCATCACCTCGATGTGTTCGGGAACCATCGGCGGCGGCAATATTCCGATCAGGTGCGAATGCAGAAGGTCGCCATCGGGGACCGGGTGCCCGGGTGGCGCCACCACGGCAGCTACCAGTCGCGCCGTTGAAGCCGGCCCACGCAGCACGAGCGCGACCGCATGGTCAACGCCGGGGCATTCCAGAAGCGCTGCTTCGATCTCTCCAAGTTCGATACGATGGCCGCGAATTTTGACCTGATCGTCGATCCGACCGAGAAACTCCAACACGCCGTCCGGCCAGTAGCGGGCCCGGTCACCGGTCCGATACCATCGGCCCGTGGTATCGTCGCGACCCGTTTTAATGGTAACGAAGCGCGCGCCGCTGCGCTCAGGGTCGGCACGGTAGCCGAGCGCCAGACCGTCCCCACCGATCCACAGTTCACCGCTGACCCAGTCCGGACAATCCTGCCCTTGCTCGTCGACCACACGGAAACGCTGATTGGACAGAGGTCGCCCGTAGGGAATGGAACGCCAGTCGGCATCCACCGTCTCGACCTCATAGAAATTGGACCAGATCGACGCTTCGGTGGCACCGCCCAAAGCGATGAAACGGCATTCGGGGAAGCGGGCGGTGAGACGCCTGGGCAGATCCAAACCGATCCAGTCGCCGGAAGCCAGAGCCAGACGCAACGGCGCCGGTGGCGAGGACTGATCGCTGACCGTCAACAACATCTCCAACAAAGCCGGAGCACTGTTCCAAATGGTCGCACCATGTCGTCGCGCCAGTTCGTGCCAGTCGCGGGCCTCGCGTCTCGCCTGTTCGTCGATGAGAATCAGCGAACCGCCGGTGGAAAGAAGACCGAAGATGTCGTAGACCGACAGATCGAAATTCAGGGCTGATACCGCCAGCACACGATCCTGCGCGTCGACACCGAAGCGGCGGTTAATATCGAGTATCGTATTCAGGGCAGCGCGGTGAGTAATCTCCACGCCTTTGGGTTCACCGGTGGAGCCGGAAGTAAAAATCACGTACGCCAGCTGATCCGTGGCCACCGACACAGGTTCAGGCAAGGGCTCGACGGCCCGTATGCGGGAAAACAAACAGGGTGATACCTGGTCCGGCCAGGATTGGTTCGAGTCGGTCACCACCCGGCGAACACCGGCCCGCCGCAACACCCGATCACGACGGGCGACCGGCTGATCCATGCCCAGGGGCAAATAGGCAGCACCGGCGGCCAGCACCCCCAATACAGCGGCGATCTGATCCGGACTCTTGGGCAGATGCACCGCCACCACCTCCTCCGGAGAGACGCCACCGCGTATCAATTCCGCAGCCACCCGCAGCGCGCTATCGGCCAGTTCGCCGTAGCTCCGCGTCCCGCTCCGCCCCCATCGCAAGGCAATCCAGTCGGTGTTTTCCCGTGCGTTCTGAAAGAAGCGGTCGTGTAAGGCGTGCTGAGGAAGCGGCGCGGTAGTGGCATTGACCTGTCGGCGCACTTCGCGTTGACCCAACGGCATCAGGTCCGGCGGCGGCATTCGCCAGTCCATATCGCCCAACAGATGCAACAAACGGAGATAGGCATCGAACATATCGGCGATCAATCCACCGGGGAAGAGGTCCTCCACCACGTCCCAGTTCAATGCGATGCCGCCATCCGCTTCTACCACCTGGTGGTCTATCCACACCTGTGGTGTCTGCGTAACGCCCCAGACCTGCCGGCTGAAAGGGCCGCTTTCCGGAAAAGCGGTGCCACCGGGGACACCCAAAGCGCTGGTGAACACCACCGGCATGGACACCATGGCATCCCCAGTATCCCGGGCCAACTCGCGCAACAGTGCGACACTTGAGCATGCACGATGATCGAGCGCCTCCCCCAGTTCTTTCTGTGTTCGCCGAAGGCGATCAAGCCAGCTATCGGTGTTCCGTGCCCGGTAACCAAGTAGTGTCAAGGACGTGAAGTCACCCATCACCCGGTGAATGTCGGGGTGGCATTCCTGGCGATCAAAGAGAGTCAGATTCAGCGTCAAGTCCGGGCTAGAACTCCACCGGCCCAACACCTCGGCGAAGGCGGTCAGTAGAATAGCCGACGCGGTGACACCCTCGAGCTGGGCCCAGTTCGTCAGACGGGACCAGGTTGTGGCGTCCAGGCTTCCCTGGTAACGAACAAAGCGCGGCACGCCGATTTCTTCCGGGTTACGGGCCAGCGGCAGCTCCGGTGCCGGCGGCAGTTCCGGCAATTTGCGCAGCCAGAATTCCCGGGCTGTCTGCAGCGCCTGCGGCGAAGGTGCACTGTTTAGCCGGTAATCGCGAAACGACAAAGATATCGGTGGCAGAGAGGCATCGGGTTGCTGATAAAGCTGACTCAATTCCGCGTAAAACATCACGATGCTGAGTGCATCGACGATCATATTATCCAGACTAATCGCCAGACGCGTACCCTGTCGCGAACGTATCGCGCGGATGTCGAACAACGGCCAGCGTGTAGGGTCGAACACTCGATGCGAGGCTTCCGCACGCACCGCGTCGCAGACCTCGTCCCAACGGCCCTCCGCATCATCGATTTTGATGGAAAAACGCGGCACATCGGGCAAAATCCGCTGGCGACCTTCTTCATCGAACACCGCGCGCAACATCTCATGCCGGCCGATTAGGGTATTCACCGCAGCTTCCAGCCGTGCGATATCCAGATCCCCGGCATCGTACTCGCGGTAAAAATGGCAGCCGACACCACCCAGCACCAGCCCCGGATCCCGGCCGATCCAATAGGCGTGCTGCACCTCCGTAGGCGGGAACGGCTGATAGCGGTTTTCGACATCCGCGTGCCACTCCTGCATCAGCGCCGGAGCACCGCCGAGGTGCAGAGTGGCGGCGAACTCCGATAGGGTCGGATTCTCGAACAACGCCGCCAGACGCACACCCGCAATGCCGAGCTCGCCAAGTTGTCGTGCCATCCGGGTGGCAAGCAGCGAATCGCCACCGAGGGAAAAGAAGTTCTGATCGCGCCCTACTGCGGACACCTTGAGCAGCCTGGACCAGATTTCGGCCACACGACGTTCCAGTTCGCCTTCGGGGGGAACGACGAGCGTCGGGTTTGCCGCCTTGGCACTTTGCTCAATGAGGCGGGCCAACGACTTGCGATCAACCTTGCCGTTGGCGGTAAGCGGCAATTCGGAGCAGCAGTAAAGGCTTACCGGCACCATCGCCGGTGGCAGCGTCTCGCGCAGGTGCTCCCGGAGCGGCTGAAACGCCGCCGGGGGGGCCTGCAGGTCCAGCCACCCGCCCGCGCCCGTCGTACTTTGATTACGGCCGGACAACGTAATAACGCCCACCAGGCCCTGCTTGACCGCCAACGCCACGGCCTGACCGACCCCGGGACCGGAAACCAGGGCCGCCTCCACTTCACCAAGCTCGATGCGATGACCGCGCAATTTGATTTGCTGGTCGAGGCGTCCTAGGAATTCGACGTTACCGTCCGAGCGATAGCGAGCCTGATCCCCGGTGCGATACCAGCGCCGTCCGTCATGCACGACAAATTGGCGGGCGGTTCTTTCCGGATCCCCGCGATAGCCCCGGGCCACCCCTTCCCCGCCAATCCAGAGCTCGCCCGGAACGAAGTCCGGGCAGTCTCGGTCCAAAGCGTCCACCACTCTCAGGCAAACGTTGCCCAGAGGCTTGCCGTAGGGAGCGGAATGCCAGGAGGGCCGGGTTTCCGTAACCTCGAAGAAAGTGGAATGAATGGCCGTCTCGGTGGTGCCCCCCAGTGCAATGAAACGACACCCCGGCGCCCAGTTCGCCAGTCTGCCGGGAAGATTCGGGGGAATTTTGTCGCCCCCAAGCAACACGGCCCGCAGCGTCACCGGCCCGCTTTCATCGTTCGGCGCGCTCAGCATCATGTCCAGCAACGCGGGTACGCAATTCAGGAGGCTAACCCCATGGCGCCGTATCAATCGATTCCAGGCCGCCGCATCCCGGCGCTCGGCCTCGTCCACGCAAACCACGGCGGCTCCCACGGAAAGAGCGGCAAAAATATCGAAAACCGAGAGATCGAACTCGAGAGCGGACAGCGCCAGAATTCGATCGGCGCCGGATAGCTCCAGGCGGCGATTCAAATTTTCAATGGTATTCATGGCGGCTCGATGCGGCACCTCCACGCCCTTGGGCTCGCCGGTAGAACCAGAGGTGTAAAGGATGTAGGCGAGGTCTTGATCCGAACCAGGCACGGGCGCCGCCAGCGGCTCAGCGTCCTGCGGCAAGGCATCGAGCACCAGGCGCACCGCGGCGGCGCGCCGGATGCGTTCGCGCCGGGCCGCCGGCTGGTCCACACCGATTGGCAGGTACACCGCTCCCGCCGCCAGCGTGCCGAGCACGGCGATAATCTGTTCCGGCCCCTTCGGCAGCAACACTGCTACCACGTCCCCCGGTCGCACGCCTTTCGCCACCAGATAGCCGGCGACGGCCATCGCTTGACGCCGTAGCTCGCCATAGGACAACGCCCCATGCTCTTCCCAAAGCAGCGCCAGCGCTTGCGGCTCGGCTTCGGCAAAGGCCAGGAAGCCGTCATGCAGACGGCGACCAGATACCGGCGTTCCGGTGGCGTTGATCGCCTCCCGCTGTTTCCGAGCGGCATCGGGCAACAACGGCGAAACCGGTTGGTTCCAGACCTGGGGGCGGTCGATCAGATCGGCCAACAATCGGCCGTGCGCATCGAACAAGGCATCCAGCACACCCGGCTCGAAGGCATCCTCCCGCGCATCCAGATTCACCAGCAAGCCGCCATTGAGTTCCGTGACCTGAGCATCCAGCCAGACCTGCGGGTTCTGGGAAATAATCCAGGAAGGACGGCCAAGACACTCCTGGACAATGTCGGGAAAAAGCTCCCCCAGCCCCAAGGCACTGGTGTAAACCACCGGAGCCAGCCACCGCTCGCCATGACGACGGGAAAGCTCCCTCAGTACCTCGACGCCGGAAAAACCGCTGTGTTGCACATCCGAATGAAAGCGCGCCTGCAGCGCGGTGGCCCGCTCGACGAAAGTCCCCCCAGCACCGCCCTGCCACTCCAACAACACTGAGGAAGTGAAGTCGCCGACAAGGAGATCGGCCTCAGGATGGAGCGGCTCACGATTAAACAGAGGGAGATTGAGCAGAAAGGCGGGTTCGGCGCTCCAAGCGGTCAGGACCTCGGCGAACAGAGCCGCCAGCGCCATAGCGGGCGTCAAACCATGCTGCCGGGCCGCCGCCTCGAAGGCTCGAACTGAATCCGGCGCCAACCATCTGTGTCGGCGCACCACTCGCGTTGCGTTCCGCTCCTCACCCGCGCCGACCACCGGCAGGCGTGGTGCCGCCGGCATCTGATCGAGTCGTTGCCACCAGTAAGCCCGGTCGTTCCGCAATGCGCTTGCCCGATCCGGCTGACACAACGCGGCTTCGCGGTCAGCCAGATACTGTGGATAACTGTACTGGATGGGAGGCAATTCCCGGCCCGCATACAGATAAGCCAGATCCTTCAACAACGTACGCAGACTCAAGGCATCGGCGGCGACCATGTCCAGATTGAAATGAATACGAGTGGCGCCAGGGCGAAGGGAAGCGGGCAACAAGGAAAGCTGAACATCGAACACCTCTCCTGCGACCAGATTCATCTGCCGGTGAGAAAGCCGCTGGCGTAGCTCTTCAAGTGCTTTTTCTGCGTCCCCGACGTCCAGCGTGCGAAAGTCATGAACGGTCAAACCCGGCCAGAGGCTGTCGGCGGGAATACGCTGGCGGCCATCGTCGGTGATGCGCACCCGCAGCATGCCGTGGCGTTCGATCAGCGCGCGAACCGCGGCTTCGAGACGCGCGGCTTCCACGCCGACACCATCGAATTCGTTGTAGAAATGGGCGGCGACACCGCCGAGATACTGCTCACCTGTACGCCCCACCCAGTACGCGTGCTGCATTAAGGCGAGCTCAAACGGTGCCTGCTCATCAACGGCCATGCCGCTGTCCGTCCGCGGTGCTTCCCGCTCACTCTCCGAAATGATCGTTCGCCAGGCTGAAACTCTTGGATCCGAGATCATCTCGGCAAAGCTGATTCCATAGCCTTGGCGGCACCATTCACTGGCCAGCCGCATCATGGTGATCGAATCGATCCCCATTTCGATGAGGTTGCCGTCCTTGCTGACGGCTTCAACGGGAAGATCAAGAACCTCCGCTACCCGAGCGCGCAGGTCCGGCACATCAGTGACATCATTCATGGTTCACCGTCAGCAAAGGATCATTCGGAGTGAATGATATCCACTTACTGTCACGGCTCTACCCGAATCAAGATGATTTGAACCCGAGTCCGTTCACTGTGTTCGACCGCTTTTTTCGGCATTGCCGACGCTTGAATGTGGACGGGTTAACGCCAAATTCCTTATAAAAAGCAGCAGCGAAATGACTGGCATTGGTGTAGCCTAACTCGACGGCTACCCTGAGAACCGGCTGGCCCTCGGTGTCGAGGCGGCGGCGTGCCTCATGCATGCGTTCGCGCTGAAAAAGACCATAAACGCTATTGTTAAAAAGCCGGCGAAAACCCCGCTTCAGTCTGATCACAGTCAGATTCGAGGCCCTGGCCAGCTCATCGATGGTGGGCGCCTGACTGAGGTTTCGCAACAACAATTCCCGAGCCCGAATCAGCTTTTCCCGATCCGGAAGCGACAGATCGCAGGCGCATTGGGAATTGGATTCAAGCGTTTCCAACAACAGACTGACGAATACCAGACTGTTGCCGAAAAGCCACAATCGCTTCCGGTTGCTGGCATCCTCGGGGCACAGGTCGGAAACCCGCAATGCCTTGCTGAGTGCGTGAGCGGTGGCTCTCAACTCCGCGTTGCTACACAGACAATGGGCAAAACAACGCCCCAAACTGATCGAACGTTCCAACAGAACACTCAGCTCCCCAACCCACTGAGAGAGCACCTCCGGACACATCATCACGGTGACGCTTTCGAACTCCCCATGCTGGCGGAACCCACCGGATCGGCCCGGATTGTAATTGATACAACCGTCCCCCTCGTGAACCGTATGGACGTGCTCCGGATCACTGTCATCGAACCAACTCTGGAATCCCCCCCGCAAGGAATAAGAGAAATGGATTCTCCCACTATCGTCACAGACATTCATGGTCACCGGATTCTCGAACTGGCCCTGCCAAACCAGTAGTTCCACCCCGTCCTGCAATGATGTTCGCAACAATCGGCAGTTTGACGATGGCTCCAGATCGATGATCGAAGTGTTGGAAAGCAATGCGATCGCGGACAGTTCCCTCCGCGCCAAGGTGGATTGATTTATGGACATGCGAGAAATCTCCATTGCAATGAACCTCCGCTTCATGAATACACAAATGAACCGATCCGGGTATAAAAACAGCTGATTCGGGCGGAACAACAAATGAAAAAATTTACCTTGTATAAAGCGTTTCCTAACCTCTGTCGACCTCGAAGCCTTGCCGTTCAGTAAGGCTTCTTTTTTGGGAATCCACTTCATGGCGAAACCAACCGGCTTGGTCATCGAGGACCTGGCGAAGACCTACGGTAACGGCGTGCGCGCCTTGGATGGCGTGACGCTGCATGTGGCACCCGGAATGTACGGCCTGCTGGGTCCCAATGGGGCTGGCAAAAGCACCTTGATGCGGACTCTCGCCACGCTACAGGTCCCGGACCGCGGACGCTTCTCTCTCGATGGCGAGGACGTGCTCGCACGCCCGGATCATCTGCGTCAGCGACTCGGCTACCTGCCACAGCAACTCGGCGCTTATCCGGGAATCCCGGCTCGAAACCTGCTGGAACGATTCGCCTGGCTGAAAGGCCGGCATCAACGCTTGGAGCGTCGCAATGAGGTGGAGGTGCTACTTGATAAGGTCAATTTGAGAGATAGGGCCCATCAAGCGGTGTCCACCTTTTCCGGAGGCATGCTGCGCCGCTTTGGTATTGCTCTGGCACTGATCGGCGCACCACGCCTGTTGATCGTGGATGAACCCACCGCTGGCCTGGACCCCGCCGAGCGCAATCATTTTCATCGCGTTCTGGCCGAAGCCGCAACGAACACCATCGTGCTGCTTTCCACCCATATCGTCGAGGACGTGGAAAATCTTTGCGACCGCCTGGCGATACTAGCCGGCGGCAAACTGCTCGTCGAGGGCACACCGGCGTCGCTGGCCGCCCCCTATCAAGGGTCGATTTGGGAAGCCGCGCTCGAACGGGGTGACGCGATTCCAGACACTGCCCTTCGCGTCCTGCCCCACCCTCGCGGTGCTCGCGTGATATGCCACAGCGAACAGGCGCCGGATGATCGCTTCGCTCCCCGCCCCCCGCGACTCGAGGATGTCTACTACCTGGCACTGGAGCGCACGGGAGCGACAGCGTGAAAGCCTTGCTTTTGATCCTTTACGAAGCCGGCCATGAACTGCGCGCGGGACTGCGAAGCGGGATCGTCACCTTGGTCCTACTCGGCCTGCCGCTCTATCTGCTGATGTCCCTCACCAACGCAGAATACATGGAAAAAATGGCGGCCACGGACATTCCCCGCAATGCTCCGAGCCTGATCTATCTGATGAGCACCGGTTGCATGTTCTTTTTGTTTTTTGCCTGGGCGTGGGTGTTCGCGCAAGCGCTGCTCCGGGACCGTCAGGCCAGTCTGCATGAGATCGTGCTGTCCGCACCCATCTCTCTGCGTTCACTGCTGTTCGGACGTTTTCTAGGTGCCGCGATGGTCGGCACGCTGCTGGGCGGTTCGGTGATAGTCGGCTTCCTGTGCGCTCCGCTGCTGTCCTGGCTGGACCTGGTGCCGACCGGCACCATCACCGCCCCCGCTTGGCAAGCTTTGTGGTTCAGTTGGTTGTGGTTGGTCGTACCGAGCGCTTTCGGCATCGGCGCGCTGTACTTCATGATCACTTTGCGCACGCGCAGCATGGCCGGTGCATTCGGGTTGTCCGCGGTTTTGATGCTGCTGTGGATGATCGCCGTCGTGGTACTGGAGGGGGGAGACATTAATCCCTTCCTGGCGGCTGTCCTGGACCCATCCCTGTTCACCCTCACTCATGCTCAAGTGGAAAGTTGGACACCCGAACAGAAGAGTCAGGCTCTGCTGCCGATAAGCCGCGAATTTTTGCTGAACCGAGGGCTCTGGTGCGCTCTCCCGATCACAGGGCTGGCATGGTTGGTGACCCGGGTGCGCCGCGAGACACTGATATTCGAACGCACCGAGCGTCCCTCCCGGCACGCCGCCAGAATGCCGGAGCTGGTGTGCCCGGAAACCCATCCCGGGCCGGCGCAGACTCCCCGATGGTGGAATGCGACCGCCACCGAGACCCACTGGCGGCTGCGGCAAACACTACGGACACGCGCCACTTTGATCGGCGCTGCCCTGCTGGTGGGCGTAGGCGTAATGGCCGCGTTCGTTCATGTGATATGGCACGCGGAAGGCCCCTTTCAGCCCCACCCGGATCGGTTATTGCCGCTGCTGATGACTACCATCTACCTGGTCACCGCCTTCCTGGTGGCCGCCATTGCCGGTTTGATATCGCGGCAAGACGATGTGGAAGGCTTAAAGGACATCCTCGACGCCGCTCCCGCCCCAGCTTTCGTGCGTCTGTTCGCCCTCACCCTAACCCTGGTGCTGATCACCCTGATCCTGGCCTTGCTGCCAGGCGTGGCCGGGCTGATCGTGACGGCGCTGGTCACTCCCGAGAGCCTGGCCCTGGGAACCACCCTCATCTACCAAACCCTGGTAATGGCCCCGGCCCTGCTGGAACTCGCCATGTTGGCGCTGCTGGTTCATGCCCTGATTCGGCGCCCCGGCCTCGCCTATGCCGCTTCCATGCTGGTGACCTTTACCCTGGTCCTCAACAACGAACTGGCATTAGTGCACTACCCGCCGTACAAATTCGGGATTCCCGTGCAAATCCACTTTTCCGCACTGACCGGATGGGAGCCCTGGCGGGCCTACTTGCTAGCCATGGACGGCTACAAACTGGGGGTGGCCGCGCTGTTCGTGGCCCTTGCCGGCCTGGTGCTGCCGCGCGGAAAACTCGGCCGCCTGCGGGAAGTCAGGATGCGAGTCCCCGGCCCGATCGGTGGCTTGGGGTTGATCGCCCTTCTCGGGGTCATAGCCACCGGCGCCCTGCTGCACCAAAATTTGGTGACCGATGGAGCCTATCGCTCCGCCGAACAGGAACAGCGGGATCAAGTCGGTTGGGAGCGGAGCACAGCGCGCACCAGCGGTGATTTCA
The DNA here is from genome assembly GCF_000153205.1 of Nitrococcus mobilis Nb-231. Lineage (GTDB taxonomy): Bacteria > Pseudomonadota > Gammaproteobacteria > Nitrococcales > Nitrococcaceae > Nitrococcus > Nitrococcus mobilis. The sequence continues at coordinate 3,206,701 of NZ_CH672427.1, read as the reverse complement.
CGGCGGGCGGCGGCGAACTGATCCTAGACCTCGACACCCTGACTCGGGAAGTGCAGGGCCATTGGCGAATCAATGACGTCCATGCTGATACGGGTGTGTTACACGCCGAGTTGCCACCGGGTTTCTCTCTCACCTCGGTGCAGGTGAACGATCAGCCAGCCAGCGCCACCGCGGCCCATGACCATCTGATTCTGCCTCTAGGCAGCTGCGCCGACCACGGCTGCCAGGTCGAGCTGGACTGGACGCTGTCTCTCTCCGGCTGGCCCACCAACGACCATCTCCCTGTGCTGGGCGGCAATCAGGTGTGGCTGCGCGCCGACTGGGTGGTCCCCCGGCTAGGCATCGACCCCGACCGTGCCGTGCGTGCTCCTGCGGAGAGGACACGCTATGACTTGACCTCTGAATTCATCCCGCCGTCGGCCTCCGCCGCCGTCCCCACCCAAGGCGTCGCGCCCTTCGGACAATGGCGATGGCAGTTGAACGTCCGGCGCGCGGACCAGATATGGTCCGAGCAGGGACAGACCCGGGGGACTCTGGGCTTCAGCCTATTCCTGCCCGACGGCGCCTACACACTGAAACGCGATGACCTGAATGTGACCAGCGACCCGAGTCGGGCCGATGTGGCGAAAGGCGTGGCTGACGACGTCCGCTTGATGCAAGCCTGCGTTTCTCGGCGCCTGGGTACCAGTATCGAAATCAATGATGTGGTGCAGTGGCCCCGCGGGCTGGGAGGCACTCGCCTTGCTCAGGACGTGCTGCAACTGAGCGAGGCCCCGAATTGGGATGTAGCGGACAAAGGCACCGGGCGCTGGCTGCGTCAGGCTCATATCGCCGAGGCCATGGCACGCCATTACCTGACCAGCGCCAGCGATCTGCGCCGCGGCCATGGCTCGGCGTGGCTCAGCTGGGGTGTTGCTGGGGCTGTCGGGCTATTATGCGTGGGCGATGAAAACGGCATCAAAGCCCTGCGAGCCGTTATTCAGCGGCGCGCGGAAACCGCTACTCAGAGCCTCGTTAACAGCAGCATCCCGGTGTCTTCCCTGGAGAACGCGCCGACCACCGGCTGGGCGCGCCAGTATGCTCCTCTTGCGGCCTTGAGCTGGACCGTTCGCCAAACCTCGTCTGATTTGAACAGCCTGCTCGCCGACATTCGACACCGGCAGGATCTGGCGGCCGCCCTGACCGCTCGCCTAGGCGCGAAACCGGCAAGCCGACTACTCGGGCCGCCCCTCAGCTTTAGTCCCAAGGGTGAGCGCTGGCGCTGGCAGGACGGCGGCTGGCAACCCCTGCCTTCACCGGCGGACTATCACCGCCTGGTGCGACGGGAGGGGCGGATCATTTCCGTCTCCGGGGATACTGAAAAAAACCCCGGCGTTTTACTCGACAACTGGCCCGCCTATCCCCGGTTTGCGCAACACAGCGAATCACACGATAAGCCATGGCTCGGAGATACGAATGTCGAGTGAAAGAAGACCCGATCCATGAGGCGTTTTGGTCAGGCCAGGACAGACGCGATGTTTTCGCTCTGATTCGCCGTCTCGCCGTGCTCGCTCCGACTCACGCCGAGCAGAGCAAGCCGGACTCCCGACGCGAGCTCTCACACTTCTGACTATCCCAGTCTCACCGTTCCCCACCCGGAACGGCAAGGCCCTATAACGCAGTCCCGATGATATTTCGGCGGCAATCGCCCGACTCAAAAGTGACGCAATAGCGTCAAAATTGGAGCCCTTCGATGACTAGGTCATTGAGCCCTTCCCAGTCAAGCGTGGTTCTAGTTCTTACTCTACTGCTGCCGCCGCCGCTGTCGTCTGCCGGTACAGAAGGCGAGCCCGATGAAGCGGCACCTCCCCACCAAATGGAGAGCATCAAGGTCACCGCCCGCCGCGGTGAGGAGCAGGCGAAGGACGTGCCATTCAGTATCAGCGTGATCGACGGTGATACTTTGGACGCGAAGGGAGACCCGGACCTGGAAACCGCTGTGCGTGACACTACCGGCGTGAACGTCAGCTCCTCAGGGCCCTACGATGCCAATGTGTTGATTCGGGGAGTAGGATCGCTTAATCAGATCAGCCAGGAAGACGGCTCCGTGGTCCTCAACGTTGACGGCGTGGCGATGTCCGCCCGCCAACTCTCATTGGCCACTCTGGATATGGAGCGCGTGGAGGTCCTCAAGGGCCCCCAGGGCACCCAGTTCGGCCGCAACAGCGAAGCCGGTGCCATTAACGTGATCAGTCGTAAGCCCACCCCCTACCTCGAAGGCTATCTTCGAGGGCGGTACGGGCAATTCAGGCAGTACGGGCTTCAAGGGCAGTCCCAGCAATATCGCCTTGAAGGCGCCTTGAGCGGCCCGATCACCGAAAGTCTCAGCGCTCGCTTCGCCCTTCGTCAAAGCCAAGAGGATCACTGGGTGGAGAACGTAAATGACGGCGAGCCGATTTCCGAACCCCGTTTGCTCTCCTACCGCGGCAGCTTGCTCTGGAATGCCGGCGAGAACACCACCGCCCTTTTGATCGCCGAACGACAGCGCATCCGGAGCGGTGCCGCCGTGCAAGCGCTGCATCCCTTCGGAAATCCGACCGAGATCGATATCACACCGGGTCTCTTCGACGATAATCGCAATACAGTGGAACGTTACTCCGCGAACATTCACCACGATTTCGCAACAAGCCGTCTCACCTCCATCACCGCTTTGCTGAGAACGGATGCGCTTCTGGTCACAGGCTTCGGACGGCGAATCAACGAGGCGCTGTTCGGCATGCCAATGGAGTTCATGAGAGAGGACGACTTCGGACAACGGGTAGTCAGCGAGGAGCTGCGCTGGTCCTCCCTGCCCGGCGCATCGAACTTCTGGGTGATCGGTTTGTATACGTCCCGCTCCAAGCGCGATTTCGATTCCGTAGTCGAAACCACCGGTACCCAACAGAACCGGGATTTTGAAACCCGCAGCTCCGCGCTCTACGGAGAAGCCACCTATCCGCTCACCGACACCCTTGACTGGACCTTCGGGGTGCGCCACACGTGGGACCGGAAAACCTATGAGGCGGACTATTTCAACGGCGCTTGGCAGCACGATGACCGCCGTCTCGACGACGACTACACTACCGGACGGACCGGTCTGTCCTTCGCTCTCACTCCGACTCTGAACCTCTACGGCACGCTGGCACGAGGTTATAAATCCGGCCTGTTCAGTGACTACACCACCCAAGTCGAGGACAGCAAACCGACCGAAGCTGCCGTCGTGGACAACGTGGAAGTCGGCTTCAAGCTGGAAACCTCCCAGCGAAAATACGCCCTCAACGGCGCCGCCTTCCTCAGCCGCGTCAAGGATGACCACCTGCTGGGCTTTGACGCAGCCACCCAGGCCATCAGAGCCATCAACGCCGATACCCGAAGCTGGGGCGCGGAACTGCAAGGGACAGCGAACCTGAACCGGCATCTGGCGCTATCCGGGTCGGTGAGTTACATCAACGCGCAAATTACCAGTGATGCCATCGGCGTGCAGGGCGGCGATGTCCGCTCCGGAAACCGCGTTCCCAATGCGGCTCGCTGGAGCGGCGATCTGGCTCTCAGCTACCAGCGCAACCTCCCCGAGATGCTAGGGTTGGAATTGCCGATGCTGAAAGCCCGCTTGGGTTACCACCACGTCGGCGCCCGGCCCGCTGATCCACAGAATCATTTCAACCTGGATCATTACGACCTGGTGGATATCCGGGTGGCATTGCTGACCGGCAGCACCGAACTCTACCTCTATGGCAACAATCTTCTCGACGAACGCTATGACCTGTCCGGCTATCAGCTCGCCCCCGGAGTGAGAACCGGAGCACCGCATCGCGGACGCGCCTTAGGCGTGGGAGCGAGTTACTATTTTTAGAGCGTACTATGAACTTCTTATCGGAGGCGGTTCCGTGCCTAAGCCTCATGAACGCGTCCGCGCCACAACGCCGGCACGGCCCACCCGAGATTTTCAATGTCCTGCACTGGCTCGTGCGGGGGGATGCGCCGCAGCGACTGCTGCCCAACGCTTTTCGACCTGGGGGATGGTCTACCAACAAAGCCGCCCTTGGGTGAAGTAGGGCTGCTTCGAGGCCATGGTTTCGGAGACCTGGGCGCGATAATCCGCGTGGCACAAAGAAGCCGGAACCAACCCAGCGCCCTAGTGGAGAGAGCTCGCACGCTGCAATCCAGATGCCAGCGCGGACCGCGCGCCGGCCACGTTGGCTATACGCGTCGACGCGGCCGCAGGGTGCATGTGGCAGTATTAACCCAGCAATAAAATAAAAGTGCATTCAATTAAGGATGTCGTCAATTTGGGTGGATAGTTGGTGATGAGAACGATGCTCGCCATTTTGCCGATACCACGCTGGAACAAATGCGCGGCCAAGCGGCATTTCACCATCGAGGTGCTCATTCGCTTTTTGCGCCGACTCATCGAGGAAACCGGTGCCAAGGTCTTTCTCATCGTCGACAACCTGCGCATGCATCACGCCCACAAAGTTCGTGAGTGGGTGGCTAGCCACTGTGATCGCATTGAGCTCTTCTACCTGTCGGCCTACTCCCCGGAACTCAATCCCAATGAGTATCTCGACGACGATCGCATGGACGGCGTTGGTCGAATACCGGCGGCGCCGCAACAGCGGCGAGCTTGAAACCCAGGCTTGTGCACACATGCGGATGCTGCGAAGACGCCCGGCCCGCGGCCAGGCTTATTTCAAGTACCCCAAGATCCGCTACGCGGCTTGGCCTAAGAACCCATATTTATTTGCGGCTTATATTTACGAGAGGAAAAAAATGGAGAAAATACAAGTAGCAATGGATAAAGTAGCTATTGGGTTTTCAATTATTTGCGCAGTTCATTGTGTTTTGGTTCCAATAGCAATGGTCATTTTGCCTGCATTAGCCGCAACACCGCTTAGAGATGAAGCATTTCATCAAAAAATATTAATAGCAGTTTTGCCGGCAAGCATTATTGCACTAGCAATAGGATGTCGAAAACATAAAAATTGGCGAGTGGGAACATCAGGGTTTATAGGCTTAGCTACTCTTATCACTACTGCATTTTTAGGGCACGACTTATTAGGTGAAAACGGCGAAAAAATAGCGACGTTAATTGGTGCGGCAATGATCGCTTTTGGTCATATTCAAAACCATAGATTGTGTTGCAAATACAACTGTCATAGCTAGTCGGTCCTTATATGGACCCCCTTTGACGTGCAAGATACGTGGTGTGGATACCAGTTCACGGTCCGACTGCATCCTTATATGCGGCCTCTCTATGAGCGCTTATCCTGCTCCCCTTGAAAGCCAAGCCACGGTTTAGCCCGACTTTGACACCTCCACGTACAGATTCTCTTGAGTGGCGTGCGCTGAGGCGTGGAATTTCAGGGCGTTAGGTAGCCGAGCCGCACGTACAACCCGCGAAATTACACGTACATGGATTAGTGTATAGTGCGGTGGTGTAGCTGTGATTGGCTTATTATCGCGTACATCTATCTGCGTGAAACTCGCCAAAAGCGCGCCGACGGCTCGACGCTCACGCACCTTCAGCTCGCCGAGAGTGTCTGGGACCCTATCAAGCGCCAATCCAAGATCCGCGTGGTGTTCAACTGCGGGCGGGCCGATGATCCGGCGGTTGCCGAGCGCCTGCGCCGGCTGGCGCGCAGCATCCTGCGCCGCTGCGCGCCTGAGGAGATCGTCGCCGAGCAGCCCGATTGGCGCCTAGTCGAGGCCTGGCCCTACGGCGATGTGTATGTCCTTGAGCAGCTCTGGCAGCGTCTGGGCATCGCCGGGACCGAGACGCTTGAGCTCCACCACCTCTATCGGGCGATGGACTTCCTCGAGGTGAACAAGGAGGCCATCGAGCAGGCGATCTACTTCCGGGTGGCCGACCTGCTCAACGCCGATGTGGAGCCCATCTTCTATGACACCACCTCGCTGCACTTCGAGATCGACGAAGCGGATGCCGGCGCCGGCGAAGCAAACACGGTGCGAGGCAGCCTGCCCGCTGGCGCCAAACGCTACCCAGCCCCGAGACAGCGGGGCCACTCGAAGAACGGGCGCAGCGATGCCCCGCAGATCGTGGTCGGGCTCGCCGTAACGCGTGAGGGTCTGCCGGTGCATCGGGGTGGCGAAGTCGACCGGCAGGTGGTCAGCCGGCCGGGGCGCTATCGGCCGGTGGCTGAGAACCTTCAGGTCAAAGAGGTCACGGTCGGTAACGGTGAGCGTCGGCAACGCTACGTAATGTGCTACAACCCGCAAGAGGCCGAACGCCAGCGCCGCCACCGTGGGGAGGTGCTATGCGAGCTCGAAGCGGAGATCGAGAGCCTGCGAGATCCGTGCACGCCCGGCCATAGCAAGCGGGTCTGCGCCTTACGTGCGAGCCGCCGCTATGGGCGCTACCTGCGCCTGTCCAAGGCGGGCCAGCCCGTTATCGATGCGACCCGAGTCAAAGCTGCCGAGCGGCTCGATGGCAAGTTCGTCGTCCACAGCAATGATGATACTTTGTCCGCCGAGGACGTGGCTCTGGGCTACAAGCAGCTCCAATGCGTCGAGGAGGCTTGGCGGAGACTCAAGAGCGGCCTGCGCATGCGCCCGGTCTACCACTGGGCGGTCCACCGCATCCACGCTCAGGTGGCGTTGACAGTGCTGGCGTTGCGGCTCGAGCGAGCCGCGGAGCTGGCCTGCGCGGATACCTGGCGCAATATCCGCGCTGATCTCACGCCACGGCATGCGGTTCAGCTCCACCACAGATGAACGCGATCTGTCTCATCTTGGTGCACCCATCGCTGCAGCGCACCACGCAACCTCCCCATCAGTCCGCTTCGTCCCTGCTCTTTTATAAAAAATTCTTCATAAAACAGCCGATTGATCGGTATACCCGATATTGGCACACATGCTGCATACAGGGTAAGCAAATGGCAAACCCAAGTTGGAGATCCGGGTCATGGGTAAAGAGCGGCTGGTATTGGTAGGTAACGGTATGGCTGGCATGAAGGTCATCGAAGAACTGCTTGCCATCGCCCCCGACCGATACGACATCACTGTTTTCGGTGCCGAGCCTTACGGCAATTACAACCGTATCCTACTCTCCCCGGTGCTGGCCGGCGATCAGACAGTGGACGACATCATATTGAACCGCGTGGAATGGTATGCGGAAAATGGCCTTACGCTGCATAGCGGTTGCGAGGTCATCGAGATCGACCGCTTCCACCGTCGGGTGATCGCCGCCGACGGTACGTCGGCGCCCTACGATCGGTTGCTGCTGGCTACCGGCTCTAATCCCTTCATCATCCCGGTGCCGGGCAACGACCTACCCGGAGTACTGACTTATCGCGACATCCATGATGTGGAAGCCATGCTCGCCGCCAGCCGCCGCCAGAAAGAGGCGGTGGTCATCGGCGGGGGGTTGTTGGGGCTGGAGGCGGCCTATGGGCTGATGAAACAGGGCATGACGGTCACTGTGGTTCATCTGGAAGAGACCCTGATGGAGCGCCAGCTAGACCGACCAGCCGGGGAGTTGCTCAAGCATTCCCTGGAGGCACGCGGCATGCGGTTTTTGATGAAGGCCCAAACCGCCGAGATTGTAGGCGATGGTCGGGTGCAAGCGGTGCGCTTTGCCAACGGCTCGGAGGTCCCCGCGGATCTAGTGGTCATGGCCGTGGGCATTCGCCCCAACACGGCGCTGGCGCAAAGGGCGGGCCTCTATTGCGAGCGCGGGGTGGTCGTCTCGGATACCCTGCAGACTTTTGATCCGCGCATCTATGCCGTGGGCGAGTGCGTGCAGCATCGCGGCCAGTGTTACGGTCTGGTTGCCCCTCTCTTTGAACAAGCCAAGGTTTGCGCCAACCAGCTTGCCGAACTGGGCTATCGTTACTATGAGGGTTCAGTGACTTCCACCAAGCTCAAAGTCACCGGTGTGGAACTGTTCTCGGCCGGCCATTTCCAGGGCGGGGGGGAGTGTGAAGAACTGTTGCTGCAGGACTCGAGCGCCGGGGTCTATAAGAAGCTGGTGATCAGGGACGCGCAGATCGTCGGGGCGGTGATGTACGGCGATACCGCCGATGGTGCCTGGTATTTCCAGATGATGCGCGACGCAACCCCCATCAACGATATCCGCAGCACACTGCTGTTCGGCCAGGCCAATCTGGGCGACTCCGGCCACGGTGGCGTACGGCAAACGGCGGATCTGCCGGATTCCGCTCAGATCTGCGACTGCAACGGAGTCTGCAAAGGCACAATCGTGGAGGCCATTGTCAGCAAAGGCCTGTTCACTCTGGAGGACGTGCGCGCCCACACCAAGGCATCGGCTTCCTGCGGCTCCTGTACCGGGTTGGTGCAGCAGATCCTCCAAAATACCGTTGGCAACTACGCCACCCCTGCCATCACCCCGCTGTGCCGATGCACCGATCACAGCCACGACCAGGTGCGCGAGACTATCCGCCGACACCACCTGACCAGCCTGGAGGCGGTTTTCGCCTTCATGGAGTGGAAGACCCCGGATGGCTGTGAGAAATGCCGACCGGCCATTAATTATTACTTGATCGTCACTTGGCCGGGCGAGGCAATCGACGATGCCCAGGCCCGCTTCGTCAACGAGCGCATGCATGCCAATATCCAAAAAGACGGCAGTTACTCGGTAGTGCCGCGGATGTGGGGCGGGGTGACGAACCCTGCCGAACTGCGGGCCATCGCCGATGTAGCAGAACGCTATCAGATACCCACAGTAAAGGTCACCGGCGGCCAGCGCATCGACCTGCTGGGGGTGAAGAAAGAAGATTTACCTAAGGTCTGGGGTGATCTCTCCAAAGCCGGTTTCGTTTCCGGACACGCCTACGGCAAGGCGCTGCGCACGGTCAAGACCTGCGTGGGCACGGAATGGTGCCGATTCGGAGTGCAGGACTCCACCCGGCTGGGCATCGAGCTGGAGACGATGTGTTGGGGCACCTGGACGCCGCACAAGGTGAAGATGGCCGTCTCCGGCTGCCCCAGAAACTGCGCCGAAGCCACCATCAAGGATCTGGGGGTCGTGGCCATCGACTCCGGCTGGGAGATCCATGTAGGTGGCAACGGCGGGATGAAGGTGCGCGCCACCGAAGTACTGTGCCGGGTGGAGAGCGCCACAGCGGTGAAGGAATACGCCGCCGCCTATCTGCAGCTCTACCGTGAGGAGGCGCGTTATCTGGAGCGCACCGCACACTGGATCGAGCGGGTGGGGCTGAGCTATGTGAAACAGCGCCTGGTCGACGACGCGGCCGGGCGCAAGAGCCTGGCCGAACGTTTCCATGCCTCCCAGCGCCAAGCCCAGGAGGATCCCTGGGCGAAGTATGCCGACAAATGCCATGCCGATAAATTCCAAACCTTACAGGAGGTGAGCTGATGGACCGCCCGACAACGAATTGGATCGCCGTGGGCAAACCCGATGACATCCCCGTGCTAGGCGCTCGGGTGGTGAAGACGGCCCGAGGCCCGATTGCGCTGTTCAAAACCCGAACGGGGGAGATTTTCGCCTTGCTGGATCGCTGCCCGCACAAAAACGGACCGCTCTCCGAGGGCATGGTGCATGGCACAACCGTCACCTGCCCCCTGCACGGTTTGAACATCCACTTAGATAACGGCAAGGCAGTGGCTCCGGATAAAGGCTGTGTGCCACGTTTTCCGGTCAAGCTCGAGGATGGCCGCATTTGGCTCGGGCTGACAGCCCTGCGGCAAGCCGATTCATCTGCCCCATATACGCACTCATCCGAAGGAGACGAGGGGGAACGGCCACGGCTGGCCAAGCTCGAAAAATGAGTACCGCCGGCAAAATCTGCCTTATCGCCACCAAGGACGACGAGTCTGAGCCTTGCTGATCGCCCACCCCGAGCGGACGTCGGTGGTCGTCAGAGTCTGCACCTCGTTGATTTTCGCCTGCGAAACCGGCGCCTTGTGCGGTTTGCGCGTCTTAATCCCGGCACAGCCCTCGATGCCGGCCTGAATAAACCACTCGTGCCAGCGTTGGATCGCTCACCCCAACCCGGCGCAAAATCGCACTGCTGAGCAGAGCCTCGGCTCTCAGGAGAACCCTCTGCGCCCGCTGCACCTGCTTCTTGTGCAGCGTGCTGCCGGGGCGAATCGAGCGTTGCAATTCGGCACGCTCGGCTTCGTTCAAAGTAATCTCTATGCTCATGCACGAAGAGAGCACAAAACTAACGATATGTTCCAAACGGTGCACTAGCGGCAGATTTTATTGCACCATGTGCCACTTACTGCGAATCGAGTACTGCGCTGTGCCATATCATATGCTGACACCCAGCAATGGATGAGAGTCAGCCAGCCGGATCGTCCGAAATAGATATGGCATGATCCCGTCGGGTAGAACGGTCCGGCGGAACCGGACCGAACCCCCACAGAACCGGACGTGCGGGACTACCGCATCCGGCTCCTCGGTGCAGAATGTTAACTGCGCGATTGTTGCGCTATCCGCTGGATTTTCGTTGACACGTTGTCGAGTTCCTGGGCACTCAGGTTGCACTCCAACGGTTGTTCTTTACCGGCTTCCGCTTCCCTCCACGGGGTCTGCCAGGGCAGCATTCCCCCGCTTCTACGGTACTATCAAAAGCTCCGACAACTGACGCCCATCCTTACGGACTTCGGTTTTCCCTCGTCCGTGCGTACCACCGTTGACATCTGTCGTTCGCTTCGCCGTCACCGATGTCCCTGACGGGATCTGGGGTTTTCTTTCTCGGCTTCCCCTTCGCCGTTGCTCGGTGGAAACGTCAGTCTCTCCCAGGCTCCTGGGGAACCCCGGTGTGCTCATGCCCCGCTCTCCGACCCCGCCGGGACTTCGCCACCTTGCCAGCGCGGTGGTTCCGTGCTGCCTTGCGTCGCCATTAAGACGTCGGCTCCCGAGTTGCGTGTTTCGAGGCTCAATCACACGGCCTGTTCACTCGCTGTCTACGCTTCGTGACGGGGGTCGCCACATCGCCACCCAAGACTCGCTTCCGGCTGATGGGCAGTCTTTGCCGGGTGGGTTACTCCCACCGGGTTCCATCGCATAATTTCACAATCACATCTCATGGCTGATTCCAGATACCCAGACTTTCCCTCGCGCACAACGGCACTTATTTAAACAAATAATTTCTATTATATCAATTGATTACAAATTGGAGACTCAAAAAACGACGCGAAACGATTTCAATGACTTGTGATGAGGGCAAATCGCCAATTGCCGGCTTGGATCGGTTTCGACAATGCGTTTGCGCCGTCCTTGTTTAGGTTCCCACTAAGGCGGTTGTTGAAATAGCCACATATCGATCTGCCATAATTTTACGTAGCAACAATACGTTATGGGGTATCCTGGCGTAGCTCTTTCAACGCATTCCTTAGTACACTTTATTTTCAGTGAGTTACGTCTTAATTAAGTGCCATTTTGGCATGATTCTTAATGCTCTTTCACCGATATGGCTGAAGTAAATTTAAGAGGAATTCTGTGGAGAAGGGTCTATTATGCGTGCTATGTGTGGGCAGCCGATTTCCACACCCACCCGACGAGGTTCGGTCGAACAATCCGAGGGATCTCATGAGTGAGCAGGGCAGAGCAGGCGGCACCTTCTTCCCCGACTTGATGGCTTCAATCGTGGTCTTCTGCGTGGCGCTTCCACTGTGTATGGGTATCGCCATTGCATCCGGAGTTCCGCCAGGCCTGGGCTTGATCACCGGTATAATCGGCGGAATCGTTGTCGGAGCGCTGGCGGGCCAGCCGCTACAGGTGGGTGGCCCTGCTGCGGGGCTGACGGTACTGATTTGGGATATCGTCCAGCGGCACGGTCTCGAAATGCTAGGTGTCGTGGTGCTTGCCGCCGGGCTCATCCAGGCGGCCGCCGCCATGCTGCGACTCGCCCCCTGGTTCCGCGCTGTCTCGCCCGCAGTCATCCAGGGCATGCTTTCAGGCATCGGCGTACTGATCTTCGCCAGCCAGTTCCATGTGCTGATGAACAAGGAACCGCAGGGCAGTGGGATCATAAACCTGATCTCGATTCCCGAGGCCGTCCACACGGGAATCTTTCCTATGGACGCCACTGCCCTAGCGGCGATGCTGGGCCTAGTAACCCTACTGACGCTAATAGCGTGGAACAAACTCCGGCCAAAATGGTTGCGAGCGATTCCGGGCCCGCTGGTTGGAGTGATCGTGGCGAGCGTCATAGCAGCGATCGTGGGGCTGGACGTTCATTACGTGGAGGTGCCTAAGAACCTTATCCACAACATGAACATCCCGGCCCCCGGTGACTTTGCACGCTTGACCGAACCGCTTGTCTTCGGCGACGCCATGGCCGTCGCCCTGGTGGCCAGCGCCGAGACGCTTTTGTGTTCGGCCGCCGTCGACCGGATGCAAAACCGCATTCGGACCAAATACAACCAAGAGCTCCTGGCGCAAGGCATAGGCAACACGCTGGCGGGGGTAGTCGGTGCGCTGCCGATGACCGGCGTCATCGTGCGCAGCACCGTCAATATCGAGGCCGGCGCGCGGACTCGCCTCTCGCCAATTCTGCATGGTGTGTGGTTGCTGGGTCTCGTTGTGGCGCTTCCGCAGGTACTCGAGCTCATTCCGCGTTCGGCGCTAGCTGCCATCCTCATCTACACGGGGTACCGATTGCTCAACATATCCGCCCTACGGCGTATGTGGAACCTGGACCGCGTGGAGTTCGGTATCTGCATCGTGACGCTAAGCGTAATCGTGCTCACCGATCTGCTGACCGGTATCATCACGGGCGTGGTGCTCTCGTTCATCAAGCTCGTACGCACGCTTAGCTACCTGGAGATCGACGTCACTCTGACGGGTGAACGGCGCTACGAGGTGGACCTGCATGGTGCAGCGACCTTCGTGCGCTTGCCGGAACTCGCGGAGACAATCGAGCGGCTACCCAACGACGCGGAGATTCACCTGCACGTCGGGGGCCTGGTGCACGTCGACCGGGCCTGCCTCGAATGGCTGCAAAACCACGAAAGCTCCCACGCTTCGCGTGGCGGCAAACTGGTCGTCGACTGGAATGAGTTCGCACGGCGGAACGGAGGAAAGCCGCTTTGGGCGATAATCGGACGGGGCAAGCTCCCATAATCCTGTAATCCTGCTTCGAAAGCGGAGGAGGAAGGGAAACTGAAGCTGATCCCCATGATTTGGGCAGTAACTGGACCGGATAAGCGCCTCCCTCATGATGGCGGAGCCGGGTGGCGAGAAGACCTGAGACGAAAGGAAACCGCCCCGAGTTTATCGGAGGCTCGCGGATTTTGAGTTATGCCGTCATGGCGGGCTGACTTAGCTGTGCGAAACCGGTGCCTTGCCCGGTCTACGCGTCTTATCCCGGTGCAGCCCCTAGATGCCGGTCGGCATAAACCGCGCGCGCCAGCCTCAGACTCCCCCAACTCGGCGCACAATCGCGCTGCTGGGCCAGAGCCTCGGCACTCAGGAGAATCCTCTGCGCCTGCTTCTTGTGCGGCGTGCTGACGCGGCGAATTCAGCGCTGTAATTCGGCACACAGTCCTTTTCAATCCAGAGATAAGCCTGAACGATGGTAGTAAGTGAGCTGGTTCAGGCGGCCAGGTTTCGGAACTTATTGATAAAATGGAACAGTTCAGCTCCTGGCCTGGCTGAGGCCGCAGGCGGCTTCATTGTCGCTGATAGCGTGAGCAGTTGCATCGAGTTACTCGAAGGTGAGGCCGGCTTTGAGGTAGTAGAGGCATGGGGGAGTGATTTGAGCTTATCGTAGGGGTCATCATCATCCGATTGTAGTGGTGGTGCTTGCGGATACGGCCTTTGGCTTCGATTTTCTCGGTGGGAAAGAAGCAAGGCCGGTGGAAATTGAGGCCGGGCTCGAGGTGGTAATTAGCCGGCGGCGCGGCGCAGTCGCTGGCCGTAACCAGCAATTTTCACTCATCACGCGCCAAGCGCATGTCGATCTCCCTATCAACGTACGTCCACTCTTGCGACGCGCGCAGTTCGGCGACCAATTCGTCAAAGGCAGCGGAGTCGGACGGTGCATATTCAAACCAAGTAAGAAAATCGAACGGCTCGGCGTCGCCGCCGAGGTCGCGGCAATGGTGGAGGCGGCGAGCGACCGCAGGCAGGTACTTCAGCCCCGTTTTAATGTGGTTGGAGCTTTCCTCCAGGATCATTCGGCGTTCGTCCTGGGCTAGGTTCCACCACGATGCGGTTTTTCGAATGGGAATGAAGGCTGCGCAGGTAGCTTGGCGACGGCCTAAAACCGGTTGTTTAGCCGTGAGCTGAGCCCGTTCCGAACGGGTGACGTAGCGTTCATTGCTGGTCACCCCGCGGAGGAGCCATTGGGCATCGTCAGGTAGCAGAGGAACCGCTGCGTTGACCACGTTCAATCGCTTAACCTCGGCAAGACCCTCTCCGGCGACGGTTTTGGTTTCGATCACACGCCAAGAACCGATCTCACCGCCTACAAAAGCAAAAAGTCGAGCATTCATCGCTGTTTTCTCTTCTCGGCGTGGCTACTCGGGCCGGACAGTATAACTTTCGCGCGGCTCTCGGTGCGATCAAGGTACTTCCAGGACGGATGAGCGCCCTACGCTCGGCTCGGCTGCTTCACGCCCGTGAAAGGTAGTCGTCCGTGTACACGTGCTCGCGACGCGGACCATAACCGAACAGCCGGGCGGGGAGATGGCGTACCGTGCGGAACCGCAGCAGCCAACGCAAAATCGCGGGCATTTCCAGCGGACGCCCGGATCGCACCAGCGCGCGAGATTACGCGTTTCTGGATCTGCAGCTGCGCCGCCAGGATGAGTCGGGTCGGCGGCAGGCGCCGATCCTGTACCGCGCGTAGCGATCTCTCCGTGATCGGGCGCTGCTCGCGCAGCAGCGGCACCAGCGTATTGGCCGTCACGATCGCATCCTGAATCGCCAGATTGATGCCGACACCACCGATGGGCGACATCGCGTGCGCGGCATCACCGATCAGCAGCAGGCCGGGCCGATACCAGCGTTCAAGGCGATCGAGGCGCACCTCCAGTGTCTTGACGTCATTCCACGACGCTGGAGTATCGGTGCGCTCGGCGATAAACGGCGCCAGCTTCGCTATGGTGCCGCGCCACTCATCGATCGGTTGCGCGCGCAGCGCATCGGCGCCGCCCTTGGGTATCAAATAAGCAGCCTGCCAATAGTCGGTGCGGTTGAGCAGCACCATCATCTGCCCTGTTCCGATGATGCCGAAGGTGTCTTGCGGATCGCTGTCCTTGCGCGACAGACAAACCACAGCACGTCCATCGGCGCACCGTAATCCCGCACACGCAGCCCAGCGGCAGCGCGCACCGCCGAATCCCGACCATCGCAGCCGATCACCAAATCGGCCCGGATCGCCACCTCGCCCTGCGGCGCGCGCACGCGCACCCCGACAACGCGGTCGTCCTCCTCAACAAGCCCTGAAGTGGATTCAAAATTGGCGCTTTTATTGCATTTGTATCGTTGAAGAGCGGAGCATCCGTTCTTTTCTGACTAAGGCGTTTTAGGGAGCATACCAATGAGCATTACCAAGCGCGTTGTCTTGGTGCTGACGATCGGACTGCTGACCGTGGTCCCGGTAACGTACGCGCAGGATGGCGCTAACCTCTCCCAGCAGAAGCTGGAGCAATATACCCAAGCTCAGAATAAGGTCGCGGGCATCAGCCAGGAATACCGTGAGCGCCTGGGTGAAGTTCAGGACCGGGAGAAGGCCACGGAATTACGGAACCAAGCCCGCCAAGAGATGGCGCAGGCGGTTATCGCTACCGGCCTGACGGTGCCCGAATACAATCGAATCACGCAAGCGGCGCAGAACGATCCCAAGCTCCGCGAGCGTCTCCTCAAGCACCAATAGAGCCCCCGCTTGCGCCGCTGGGTGCTATAGGCTGAGAGAAAGCTTGGCCTTCGCCACCCAGCGGCGTCGTAGCCTCCTGACGACAGCCAGGAATGCGGCGCACGGCGGCTTACATTATTGTGATAACCACCATAAGCGCATACACGGCTCCCAGCGCGACACCTTCGAAGCCGATGCCCAGCGGCCCGCGCCGTTCGCGTCGCAGCAAGCCGCCGAGTACGATCAAGGTCATTAGCAGGCTGGTAAGGGTCACAAAAAGATCATCTCGATCCGCAGCATGATAGAGCGAGCCGCCACGATAGGCGACATCGCCTACTGCGAGATTCAGCACGTCGAAAGCATTGCCGCCCAACACGCCGCCTACGGCGAGCGTCAACGCGCCGGTTCGCACCGCTGCAACGGCGGTTACGGTCTCGGGTATGGCATTGACGGCCCCCATTAAAAAGGCACCGACGAAGCTTGCATCCAAATCCAGCTGTTGTACGAGCGAGATAGCCGCTCGCGCGATAGCCCAACCGCCTGCGGATACGGCTAATCCGGACAGTGCGAAATCCGCCCACAGTCCCGCGGTGCTGCGATTGGAAAGCGCTTCCGGCCGATCCGCCACAGTTTGGTCCGTCTGCTTGGCATGCCATTGCGGATCACTGTGCGTGGCCCGAACTTGATGCAGGCCGAAAACATAAACGGCCACGAGCACCAAGGAGGCGATATTGACCTGAAAGAGGGTGACCGGTGGTGCGAAGCTCGCCAGCAAGGCGATGCACAAAAGCCAGCCAAGCACGACTGCGAAAACCGCATTCGGTAGTGAGGCCGCGGCGTGCTCCAGATTCGCCCGTCGATAAGCAATATCCGCGATACCAAGCGCAAGGATCTGCGCGGCAACGCCGCCAACGGCATTGCTGTAAGCGAGCGAAGCTTGGCCATTGCCGGCGGCGGTTGCCGTCATGACAATTCCGGACAGCGAAATGATGCCCCCAAAGAAAATCGAACCGAATACGGCCTCACCAAACCCTGTCCGGTCCGCAAGTTCGTTGCCGGCTTGCGACAGTCGAATGCCAAGCCCGATCGTGAGCAGTGCCCCGCCCACGAAGACGGCAATGCTCACGGGTAACGACCATAACGTCGTCTCGTTCATGCCCCTCCAAATCTTACGCCCGAAAGCACGGGAGACAGCAAACTTCGCCCGCGCTGACCGATTCCGAGCGAAGACGTTGTCGGCCGGCCGGCCGTTCATTTTTCTCGGCTACCGGCAGGAGGTTGCACCCAAATCCAATCTCATGGCCCGGATCGAATGGTGCCGATTAAAAGCTCACTGGCAACCGGGCAAACCGGCCTCAGCTGTGTGCTTGTTTGAATCCGCTCGATCGATCCGAGCCTGCTGGCGCAGCACATGAGCGCGGTCAGGCGGTCATCGCAACAAGATGGTATAAGGTTCCCACCGCGCTTGGGCCGTAATGCCTCGGCGCGAAAGTATCTGCAAGCCGCGCCTTGGCCCGCCAGCCGGTGCAATGGCCAGGGGCGACGACGCGCGGCAGAATCCGTTGGGCGAGATCACGCACGGTTGGTTCAATGCGCGGCTCCATCGCCTTACCGGCGAGGTGATAGCCGCCGAGCACCACGTCGAGGGGTGTATTCGGGAACTGTTCCTGAACACTCAGACAGGCGTTGACGATGCCCGCATGGGAACAGGCCGAGAGCACCGTCACGCCCCGCCCTTTAACCCAGACGGCGACATAACGCTCGTCCATGATCAGCGGATCGGCCATGCCCGCGTCGCCTCGAAAAGTGTGATGGCCTGCAAGACCGGTTTCATAATCCGTGACGCGCGCAATGGCGCCGCTGCCGAAAAAAAAGCCCCCGCCTAGCGTATGCGCATCGGCGTGAGTGGCAATCCGCCCGCCGCCGCTGGCGATTTCATCGAAGCGCGGCTCTTCGGGTAAGAGTAGCATCTCCCCGCTCGGCAAGAGCACGCCGCGCTGGTCGGGGCGATCCGGATGCAAGTCCACGACTACCGGGGCATCCAAGCCGGCCACTTCGCGGGCTCGACTGATCGCGGCAACGACCTCGGGTAGAGCGCCGCTGTGATCGAAGTGCCAGTGGGAGAGAAAGACGCACTCGATGGCCGCCAGCTCGACATCGAGACGCCGGGCATTGTCCAACCAAACATCCGGATAGGGGCCGACATCGAAGAGCAGCGTGCGTGTCTCGTTACCACGCCGCCCAGTGACCAAAACGGAGAGGCCGTGGCAGGCACAGCACAGTCGATCGAATACGACTTTGCCCGCCTGCCCTTGATAAATCCGGCTCACCGGCATCCTCGTCACATGCTGGATGACCTCGGGGATCTGAGGTACACCTTCATCGACACTGGATAGGGTATCGGTTTCGTTATCAACGAGGACGAGTATTTGCGCCTCGTCGAGGGCGAGAACGCCGTCGAGCGTCGTTTCCGGGGCGCCTTGCGTTGCCACCATGCTGCCCTCCGCCAAATGGACTCGAACCATTGTGCCAGAGATCGGTTCCATATTGAGGCGACGAAAAAACAAGCCGCCACCCCCACACCAAGCACCTCTGCCGCTATTATCGCCTTACCTGGCCTAGCGAGAGGACAACACACTTTCAGCGGCCCGGTTGAGATCGTCAACAGGATGGCTCGTATCGCTCACACCCCCCACCCCGACAGGTCCACCGCAATGGGAACGCCCGGAGGAGGTAGCTCATGAATAAAACCCGACAATTTGGCAGCGTGGCCTTATCGTGGCTAACATGGCTCGCTCGCCACGAATTGGCCGTGCTCTTGTCCGTTATGGTCTGCGCCGGCGGGACGTGGGGGTTCGTAGAACTGGCCGAGGACGTCGTCGAAGGCGATACCCATCGCCTCGACGAGGCCATCCTGCTCGCTCTGCGCAATCCAGCCGATCGCTCGGATCCGCTCGGACCCGCCTGGGTGGAGGAGGCCGTGCGCGATGTTACGGCGCTCGGCGGCATTCCGATGGTGACATTGATCATCTTGGGAGCAACCGGCTATCTGCTGCTCTCGCAGCGCTTTCGTACGGCTTTGTTCATCACGGTCGCAGTGCCGGGTGGCTTGTTGGTGAGTAACTTGCTCAAGACGAGCTTCGAACGGCCGCGCCCCGACCTGGTACCCACCGAAGTCAGTGTCTATACGGCCAGTTTCCCCAGCGGCCACTCGATGATGGCCGCGGTCACTTACCTCACCTTGGCTGCGCTGCTTGCTCGGATCGAACCGGAGTGGCGCTTGAAGCTCTACCTGCTGCTGGTCGCGGCGCTCGTTACGGTGCTCGTGGGAATAAGCCGTGTCTACCTCGGCATCCATTGGCCCACCGACGTGCTGGCCGGCTGGACGGCGGGCGCGGCTTGGGCCTCGCTGTGTTGGCTCGTGGCCCGCCGGGTGCCACGCCGCTCATTTGCGTTTGCCGGCAAAGTTTTGCGCAAACGCTAACTCCGCTGTTTGTGGCTGCCGCTGGCGTAGTGCCGCCACCGCACCCCTCTTCGTCGGCAGTTGCGCTATCGGATACTTAATTGCAAACATCGCTGCAACGCACCATCCAAAGACTAGAGAAACCACCCCCGCAGCAGATCGGCTTCATTGCAGCCCTATCAAAGGCTCGGCCCACCGCGTAAAATTAAAATGGGGTGGTTGTTGGCCTGACAGAGGAATTAACAACAGATCAGTTAAAGACGCAGCCTCTCTACCCTAATCTGGAGAAAGCGCATGACGCAGGAGCTTTATCCCCATGCATCGGCTGAAATCACTCAGCAACGCGCCAAATTGGCCTGCGATACACACCAGGCGTTTCAAGCTTTCAGCAAGCAAGTGTTCGCCGACGGCGCCCTATCCACCAAGAGCAAACAATTGATCGCCGTCGCGGTTGCTCATGTCACCCAATGCCCATACTGCATCCGCGGCCATACCAAGGCGGCACTGCGCGAGAACGCCAGCGCGGAGGAAATCATGGAAGCGATTTGGGTTGCCTGCGAAATGCGTGCGGGCGGCGCTTATGCTCACTCCACCCTCGCCCTGGATACAGTGAACGACGTACTTGCCAAGCAGCACGACCGCTGAACGAGGTCGAGGCGCAAATCGACTGTCGGACTTATTGGGCCGCCGGTACACGGGGCCACGCCTACCCGCGCACTTCAGGACTCGAACGGATGGCGCAAAATGATCGTATCGTTACGCTCGGCGCCGGTCGAGACAAGATCGATCGGCACCCCGACCAGATCTTCGATCTTTTCCAAGTAAGCACGTGCGGCTTGGGGTAGATCCTGGTAACGGCGCATCCCCAGCGTCGACGTCTGCCAACCTGGCAGCTCGAGGTATTCGGGCGTACACTCGGCAACGGCTTCGGCTCCGAACGGCAGAGTATCCCAGCTCTGAGCGCTGCATCGGTAGCCGGTGCAGATTCGCAATGTATCCAGCGTATCCAAGACATCGAGTTTGGTCATGCACAAACCCGACAAGCTATTGATTTGTACAGCCCGACGCATCGCTGCAGCATCGAACCAGCCGCACCGCCGTGGCCGCCCGGTGGTCGCCCCGAACTCGAGACCGCGGGCAGCGATGCGCCCGCCCGGCTCATCGAACAGCTCGGTCGGGAAAGGACCGGCACCGACCCGCGTTGTATACGCTTTGGTAATACCGAGCACGTAGTCGAGCTCACAGGGTCCGATACCGGTACCGGTCGCAGCCGCACCGGCGGTCGTATTCGATGAGGTAACAAACGGATATGTACCGTGGTCGATATCGAGCAGCGTCCCCTGGGCGCCTTCGAAGAGCAGATTCTCACCGGCCTGGCGTTTCTTGTGCAGCAAGGCGCCAACGTCGGCCACCATGGGCTCAAGCTCTCCCGCCAGTGCCAAGCACCGCTCCAAGATGCGCTGGA
This sequence comes from Nitrococcus mobilis Nb-231, assembly GCF_000153205.1. Classification (GTDB taxonomy): domain Bacteria; phylum Pseudomonadota; class Gammaproteobacteria; order Nitrococcales; family Nitrococcaceae; genus Nitrococcus; species Nitrococcus mobilis. The sequence continues at coordinate 3,185,946 of NZ_CH672427.1, read as the reverse complement.
AATCCTGCGCCGACTCTGAAAAATAGCGCTGGAGCACGAAGTTGTGATAGTCCAACAACTCGCCAAGCTTGGCAGCCAGACGCTCGCGGTGAAAGAGATCGTCTACCCGCAAGCCACGACGGGAGACCTTGTCTTCATAGGCTGGACCGATGCCTCGTCCGGTGGTGCCGATAGCCGCCTTACCCCTGGCCCGCTCACGTGCCTGATCCAACGCCACATGTGACGGTAGAATAACGGGACAGGCTGGACTGATGCGCAGGCGCTCACGCGCTGGAACCGCTTTGGACTCCAACGTCATGATCTCATCCATCAATGCATCCGGAGAGAGCACCACGCCGTTGCCAATGAGGCAGAGCACCTGCTCGCGTAGGATCCCCGCTGGGATCAGGTGGAGCACGGTTTTCTCGCCCTCGATCACCAGCGTATGGCCGGCATTGTGGCCGCCCTGGAATCGCGCCACCGCTGCCACTCGGTCAGTAAGCAGGTCGACGACTTTCCCCTTGCCCTCATCGCCCCACTGCGAGCCGACAACGACTACGTTCTTACCCATTCGCTCTTCCGTTCAGCTCGCTCCTCGAGCTACAGACCAACGCATTACAAGATCGTATCCGATTTGGCAAGTCAGAGCCTGCCGATTTCAGCCAAGGTTATAGACCTTAAGCTCTCTTACCTATTTACTCAGGCCGAGCGGGCTTGCCGCAAGAGCCGCGTACTGTACCACAAACGTTCAAGCCGGTTTCACCTGCCAACAGCCGCCCAGATTGACCAACCTGCGATTACAACCCAGCTCGTGCAACTCAGCCTCGTGCCCCGGCAGCAACCAGACCACCCGCTCACCCGCCTGGCGAAGTTTACTCACCTCCGCCAACAACGCCGCATCGTCATCACATGGTGCGGCGATGCCGAGCACTGGCGGCTGCTGACCGCGATCGCTAAGCGCAAACAGAGTCTTGAGATCGGCGCTAAACCCTGTTGCGGGCCGGGAACGCCCGAATACACGGCCAATGTGATTATAGCGGCCCCCACGCGCTACCTCATGGCTGTGCCCAGCAACGAACGCGGCAAACACGACCCCCGTGTGGTATTGATAGCCACGCAGCTCACCCAAATCAAAATGCAGTGGCACATCGGGCAGCCAGTGTTGCAGAGCGTTAGCGATGCTGCGAAGTTCACGCAGCGCCTGGTGTACACAATCCTGCGCGGGCATCAGCTCGGCATTCGCCCGTTCCAAAACCTCGAGACCACCGCTGAGCTCCGGCAACGCCGCGAGCATACTGTACAGCGACTCCGCTACATCGAACTCGGCGAGAATGGCCTCGATCTCCGTTCCGGCCTTGCGCTGTAAGGCATCCCACAAGCGCATCTCGGCATCTGGACCCAGCCCCGCCTGGGAAGTGAGGCCGCGAAAAATACCTACGTGTCCAAGGTCTAAATGCGGCTGCACGACACCGGCAATTCGCAGTGTCTCCAGCATCAAGGCGATGATTTCGGCTTCGCTTTCAAACCCGGCATGACCGTATAATTCGGCGCCGATCTGCAGCGGATTGCGAGAACTCCCCGGTCCCTCTGGTCGCGTCTGCAGCACTGCGCCCAGATAGCACAAACGCACCGGACAATCGCGCCGCAACTGATGGGCATCGATGCGGGCGGCCTGCGGTGTGATATCAGCCCGCACACCCATCATCCGCCCGGTCAGCTGATCGGTGAGCTTGAAGGTCTGGAGATCGAGATCGTGCGCGGCCCCCGTGAGCAATGCCTCCAAATATTCGATCGTCGGTGGCATTACCAAATCGTAACCCCAACGATAATAACAATCGAGCAGCTCCCGGCGCAGGCGCTCCAGAGCAAAAGCCTGGGGCGGGAGAATCTCGTCCACCCCATCGGGCAACAGCCAGCGGTTGACCTTGGCGAAATCATGCTCGGTCACGGCGGAACAGCTCCATGGGTCGGCTCAATGGCGTACCAGATACAGCAGGATCAAGCCGGCCAGCATGGTCACTAAGCCGGTGATCCGCAGCGTTCGATTGTTCTGCTGGACCACTTGAAACATCATACGCCGCAACAGGTTGGGGCTGAGAAAAGGGAGAATCCCCTCGATGACCAGCACCAGCGCAACCGCAGTGATCAGCTCCTGCCCCATTTGCCCTTTTATCCAGCTTTATATCATCTATAACGTAGACTACGAACCAACCCCAATTACGGCTTTTTCTCGCCCAGATCGAAGTACCGGAAGAATTCGGCATCCGGCGACAACACAAACAGATCGTCTTTACGATCAAAAGCCTTAGCATACGCGGTCAGGCTTCGATAGAACGAATAGAAATCCGGATGGCGACTGTAGGTCTGAGCATAAATTTCCGCCGCCTTAGCGTCACCTTCGCCGCGAATCTTCTTGGCATCGCGGTGGGCATCGGCCAGGATGATCTGCCGACGCCGATCCGCCTCCGCCCGTATGCGCTCGGCAGCCTCCTTGCCTTCGGCCCGATACTGACGCGCCGCCCGCTCTCGCTCGGCACTCATCCGTTGATATACTGAATCGCTGACGTCCTCCGGCAGATCGACTCGTTTGATGCGCACATCCACCACCTCCACACCAAGCGACTCGGCCGCTTGATCGGTCTCGCGCTGCAAAATCTTCATAAGCTGGGCGCGATCACCGGAGACGACCTCGTTGATGGTACGCTTGCCGAATTCGCTGCGCAGGCCGTTCCTAAGAATCTCTGATAGACGCAGATTGGTGCGCGCCGGCTGCCCCCCAACGGTGGTGTAGTAGTCACCGACATTTTCGATCCGCCACTTCACAAACGAATCGACGATTACGTTCTTTTTTTCCACCGTCATGAATCGCTGCGGCTCCTCGTCCAACGTCTGGACGCGGGCATCGAACTTCTTGACGTTGTTGACAAGAGGCCACTGAAAATGCAAGCCCGGGGCGATATTGGTGTCGATAATCTCGCCCAGACGAAACTTGATCGCCTTTTGCGCCTGACCGACGGTATAAGTCCCAGTGTAGAAAAGTACCAGCGCGAACAGTGCCACGAACACGATACTAGACATGAGCTTCTGCATTAGCGAACCTCTCTCGAGCGCGACCGGTTGCTCTGTTGGCTGGCAGCCGCCTCGTTATCTTTGGCGGCGGACGGTGCCGCAGGAGCAGCCTTCGCCGCCGGCGCGCGCGTTCCAACTTTGCTCTGCTGCTGGCTGCGGGCACGCTCCAGCATGCGATCCAATGGTAGGTACATAAAGGGCTGGCCGCCCTTCGTATCGCTCACTACCACCTTGCCAACACTGGAGAACACCCCTTCCATCGTCTCAAGATAGAGCCGCTCGCGCGTGATTTCCGGCGCTTTGGCGTATTCGCTGGCGATCTGGCTGAAACGGCTGGTGTCACCCTCGGCACGCGCAATCGCCTCGGCCCGGTAGCCGGCTGCTTGCTCGCTGATTCGCGCCGCCTCGCCCTGGGCCTTGGGAAGGACGGCATTACGATAGCTTTGTGCCTGATTGATCAAGCGTTGCTCATCCTCGCGTGCCTTGTTGACATCGGAGAAAGCGCTTTGAACCTGCTCGGGAGGCCGGATATCCTGAATGGCTACAGTCACCACCTCAAGACCGAGTTCGTAACGATCGATGATACTCTCGATCATCGACTGCGTCTCAGCGGCCACCTCCGCTCGACCGCGGGTCAGGACGAAGTCCATATCATGTTTGCCGATCACCTCACGCAAGGCACTCTCGGTAACGTCTTTTAGTGTCTGATCCGCATCGCTAAAGTTGAAGACGTATTTGGCCGGATCGGAGACATGATACTGAACAGCGAGCTGCACGTTGACGATGTTTTCGTCCTCGGTAAGCATCAGCGCCTCGCTGAGTACCGGCCGAGCGCGCCCAGGGCCGATAACGCCATAGCCGATCGTGAGCCGACGCCGCTGCTCCGCATTGACTTGAGACACCTGCTCGATGGGATAGGGCAGATGCCAGTGCGGCCCCGGCAAAGTGGTTGCCGTGTATTTCCCGAAGCGGGTCACCAAACCCCGCCAGCCCTGGTCAACGATGTAGAAACCGGACAGCAGCCAAATGGTCGCCCCAATTGCCAAAATAATGGCAATACCGATTACTCCGCCCCCCCCTCGACGAGGCGCCCCACCACCATCACCGCCATCGCCACGGTCATTGCCCCGGCGAAACAGCTGCTTGAAGCGTTCCTTGAGCTTGCGGACGAGTTCGTCGAGGTCAGGCGGCCCTTGATCGTCGCGGCGCCCCCCCCATGGATCTCGGTTTCCGCTCCCCGGATCGTTCCAGCTCATGTACCACTCCGTAGTTGCTTTGCACGCACCCGACCCGGCGGGCTGGCATTTTCTGGCTTGACTCGCAGGCAGCAGGCAGCCGCTCTTAAGGGAGATCGAGCTGCCCTTTGCCACATGTAAGAGAGATCGAGACTTATTGCCGAGGCAATCGACACCCCGGACATTGGGACAAGCCGCCCATGTTAAAGAGCCCGGCGCTGTCGTCGCAACATCCGCTCAATGATCCGCCGGCCATAGCTCGATGCTGGCCCCATCCTGCCGACGCAACCGGGCCCATTCTCGTTGCGGCAGATCCACTTCCAGCTCACAGACACCCTGCTCGCTGATACGCTCACAGCGCACCTGGCCAAGCGCATAGAGCCGAGCGCGCAGACGACCCTCGGTGGGCGAGAGCCGGACCCGGCCATGCACTCGCGTGAGGCCAATGCGTTCTGCGATCGCCGCTCTGAGCAACTCCATGCCCTCGCCAGTCTGAGCCGAAACCCAGACAGCAACGGGTTGACCGGTTCCGTCGCGTTCGAGTCGAGCCGGACCGCCACTCAAATCGAGCTTATTGAAAATCAGCAGAGCGGGAATATCGCCGGCACCGATATCTGACAAAACCCGCTCCACCTCCCACCGCCGCTGTTCGCGCAGAGGGTCGGCGATATCGATCACGTGCAGCAGCAAATCCGCCTGAGCCACCTCCTCCAACGTCGAACGGAAAGCGGCAATCAGCTGATGTGGAAGCTCACGGATAAAGCCGACCGTATCGGCGATGATGGCCTGTTCCGAGCCCGGCAGCTCGATTCGACGCAGTGTCGTATCCAATGTCGCAAACAACAAGTCCGCGATATAGACATGCGATTCGGTCAAGCGGTTGAACAGAGCGGATTTCCCGGCATTGGTATAGCCTACGAAGGAGACCGTCACAAACTCGCGCTTGCGCCGGGCCTGGCGGCCCTGCTCGCGCTGGCGGCGCACTTTCGTAAGCCGCTTTTCGAGCTGCTTGATACGCTGCCCAAGTAGGCGCCGATCCAGTTCGAGCTGGGTCTCTCCGGGGCCTCGTAAGCCGATACCGCCCTTCTGGCGTTCCAGATGGCTCCATCCTCTGACCAAACGACTTGCGATATGGCGCAACTGGGCCAACTCCACCTGCAGCTTGCCTTCGTGAGAGCGTGCGCGCAAAGCAAAAATATCCAGGATCAAACCGGTACGATCCAATACCCGAGCGCCGAACGCCTGTTCCAGATTACGCTCCTGGACCGCCGAGAGCCCGTGATTGATCAAAACCAGATTGGCATCCGTCTCGCGAATCCGCGCGGCGAGCTCACCCACCTTACCCTTGCCGATAAAGTAACGCGGGTCAGGGGCCGCGCGGCGGTTGACAAGCTTATCCACCACCACAGCACCGGCAGTTTCTGCCAGCGCGGCCAGCTCCACAAAAGCTTCATCGAGGTCGACGATACCACTGTCGAGCTGAACCAGGATCGCCCGCTCTCCCCCGTCCGGACGGGCAAAGAGCCGGGCCGGCGCCGCATCCATTCCCATCAGCTCAGTATTTGTTGCCGATATCGTTGCTACCGCGATCATCCGCTTGGTGGGGCCTGATGTTACGCACCGGTACGATGGTGGAGATGGCATGCTTGTAGACCATCTGACTGACGCTGTTGCGCAACAAAAGCACGAATTGATCGAAAGACTCGATTTGGCCCTGCAATTTGATGCCGTTCACCAAATAAATAGAAACTGGTACTTTTTCCTTGCGAAGGGCGTTAAGAAACGGCTCCTGAAGTGATTGCCCCTTGGCCATTCCAGTGACTCCTCGTGCACTTGGCAGCTTGTTGTTATCCGGGCCCATCGCAGCATGCCCACCGTCGCATCCTTGCCTGGACACCGTCGCATCCGAACTTTTATGAGTATGAGTTAGCATAGCAGTATTGGCTTGATTTTACCCTAAAACGGTATCTAACCTTTGTTTCAGCCTGGCCACGACACGAGCGTAAGGTCCGTTCGCATCGAACCATTCCGCACCGCGCTCACGCCGTAGCCACGTGAGCTGCCGCTTGGCAAACTGCCGGGTGGCGCTAACCCCGCACGCAATCATCGTATTATAATCATAGCTCCCCTCCAGGTGGCGCCATATCTGTCGGTAACCCACCGCTCGCATCGACGGCTTACTTAAATCGAGATCGCCCCGACCACGTAGCTCGGCTACTTCGTCCACGAAACCACTGGCCAACATTCGCCGAAACCGCGCCTCGATACGCCGGTGGAGCACCTCGCGCATGGCCGGTGCCATAACGAATTTGATCAATGGGAAAGGCAATTGTTCCGAGGCGTGCCTGCGGGTCAGATCACTCAGTGTCTCCCCTGTCAACTCGTACACCTCCAAGGCCCGCTGAATGCGTTGCGCGTCGTTGGGGTGCAAGCGGGCCGCGGTCTTTGCATCCAGCCGCGCCAGGCGCCCATGCAGTGCAGGCCAGCCGGCGCACTGCGCCTCCCTCTCAAGAGAGGCTCGAAGCTGCTGATCGGCCGCCGGAAGATCCGCCAACCCCCCGACCAAAGCACGAAAATACAGCATACTGCCGCCCACCAGCAGCGGGATGCGCCCCCGGGCGTGAATCGCTTTAATCAAGGACAACGCCTCATCACGAAATTCCGCTGCGGAATAACATTGAGCGGGATCGCGAATATCGATCAATTGATGCGGGGCGATCGCCAGAGTCTCCGCGGAGGGTTTAGCGGTACCAATATTCATCTCCCGATAGACCAGTGCCGAGTCGACACTGATGATCTCACAAGGCAGCGCCGCAACGAGTTCCACCGCCACCGCTGTTTTGCCGGAGGCGGTCGGGCCCATGAGGAAAACAACCGGAATGGGCGTGGACATGTGCGTCAACGACCGCGCAGGAATAGTCGATCCAGCTCCGCCAAGGTAAGCCGCGTCCAGGTCGGTCGACCGTGATTACATTGACCGATATTACGGGTTCGCTCCATGTCGCGCAGCAGCGCATTCATTTCCGTGATCGTGAGGCGACGCTGCGCGCGCACCGAACCGTGGCAAGCCATGGTGGCCAGCACTTGATTGATCACCGCCTCGAGCTGACCACCCACCCCTTGGATCAAAAGGCCGCTTAGCACATCGCGCAACAAAGCCGTGATGTCGATCTGCCCCAGCAGCGCCGGGATGCGGCGCACGACCAGCACGTCCGGAGCGGCTCGATCAACCTCGAACTCCAAGCGCCTGAATAGAGCGGCACAGTCTTCGGCCGCATCCGCTTCCGCCGGCGTCACACCAACCCGCAGTGGCACCAGCAACGCCTGCCCGGCAAGACCCTCTCGATCAAGCTCGTCTTTGAGCCGTTCGTAGACAATACGTTCATGAGCAGCATGCATATCCACCAGAATGAGCCCGGCGGCATCCTCCGAGAGCACGTAAACACCATGCAGCTGAGCCACTGCATAACCCAGCGGTGGGGTGGCCTCCTCGCCCCGCCCTGCCGCTGGCACCGGGTGCTGAGGTAGCGCGCGCGATAATGCTAGAGAATCACCCTCACTCCCCCAGGTTGATTCGCCGTTACCGATCGGCTCACCGGCCGACCGTGCCTCACCAGCAGCCGCATAAAGCTGGGTTGCCTCGGCTACTGGGAAAGCGATGGAAGACTGCCATGGTGAGTGGCAAGTGGGTTGCTGCTCCTGCGGCGAGTCGACGCAGGTACGCTTGGGTGCAGCCCGGTAGCGCCGGCCTTCGGCGGCGCCATTGGGGTGAGCCAACGCCCGATGCAACTGATGAAACAGAAAATCATAGACCAGACGCGGCTCGCGAAAGCGCACTTCATACTTGCTCGGGTGGACATTTACGTCCACCTCCGCCGGATCCATCCCGAGGTAGAGGACATAAACGGGGTGTTTTTCCTTATATAGGAGATCGGCATAAGCGCGGCGAATGGCATGGCCGGCCAGACGATCCCGAATCATGCGCCCATTGAGATAGAGATACTGCAAATCGGTCTGCGCTCTGGCCGCACTCGGCAAACCGATCCATCCGTGGAGCCGCAATCCCGCCGCCTCGGCATCCAGAACGAGCGACTGGCCGACAAACTCACGCCCCAACAGCTCCGCCAACCGGGCTTCCTGCTCAACGCTCGTGCCGGTCGGCGCAAGTCGATAGTTACAGCGACCATGGCAGTTCAGTTCGAATCCCACGTCGGGCCGACTCAGAGCGATTCGCTTGACTAGGCCCTGAATATGGCGCAGCTCGGTCTGATCCGTGCGCAAAAACTTGCGCCTGGCCGGAATATTGTGAAACAGATCACGAACCACCACTGAGGTCCCCGGCGGATGCGGCGCTGGCGCCACCTCATCGAGCAGTTCCCCGCCGTTCAGCTCCAGACGCCAACCATGATCCTCAGCGCGGCTACGGGTAGTGAGCGTCAAACGCGCCACCGAGGCAATACTCGGCAGGGCCTCACCCCGAAATCCGAGGCTGGCGATGCGCTCAAGATCGATCAGATCCCGAATCTTGCTGGTCGCATGGCGGCCGACGGCCGAGCGCAAATCTTCGCGCCCCATACCGACACCGTCGTCGCGAACACGTATGAGTCGCTTGCCGCCGCCCTCAACCACAATCTCGATCCGACCCGCATCGGCATCCAACGCATTCTCCACCAATTCCTTTACAACCGCCGCCGGGCGCTCGATGACTTCGCCGGCCGCGATCTGATTGACGAGCTGGGGCGGTAAACGCTGGACCCGTATCTGAGGTAAGGGAGTATCGTCGCTTAACTGACTCATAGACGGCATTATGCCGAAGATCGGCGGGTCGAGTCAGCTCGCGGAGTGGATTTTCGGCGCGGCGCCAAACGTCCGCCCGAGCGGTTCGGCAAGACACCCGCGCGCATCGGCGCAAAAGAAAGTGTTTCGTTAAGGGATTACCAATCGACTGCCGATCGCAATGATGTCGCCGTTCAGATCATTGAGCTTACGCAGTTGTTTGACGCTTACGTTGTACTCCTGCGCGATGGCGCTCAAGGTATCACCGCGACGCACAACGTACTCATGGGCGCTGACCATGATGCGCCTACCCGGCATGAATTCCTCGATGTAATCGCTGACGCCTCGCTCCAACGCTCGAGCGAGCTTCCACTGAAAACGGCTGCTACGTAACCGAAGCTCCTCGCGGGGGTTAGAGATAAATGCGCTTTCAACCAGCACCGAGGGCATGTCCAGTGATTTGAGTACGGCGAAGCCAGCCCGTTCCACCGAGCTCTTGTGCAACTCCCCAACGTCATCGAGAACCGCAAGCATGGATTGCGCAAGATGAGTGCTCGACTCGATCGTGGCCGCTCGGGAGAGATCGACCAGCACGGTAGCGACCAGGTCATCCTTGCCGTCCAGCGAAACCCCACCGATGCGATCCACAGAATTCTCCCGCTGTGCCAGCAGCCGTGCGGCCTCGGTCGAGGCGCCATGGGGCGAGAGCACATAGACGGACGCCCCTCGCGCCCTGCTATCACCGATCGAGTCGGCATGGATCGATATAAAAAGATCGGCGTGGGCCTGCCTGGCCAGCCGGGTGCGCTCACGCAAGCCGACGTAGTCGTCGCTCTCGCGAGTCAACACCGCGCGCATACCCGAGCGCGCGGAAATCAACTCAGCAAGCTTCTGGGCGATGGCCAGGGTGATCGTTTTTTCGAATGTTCCGCGCTGCCCGATGGCTCCGGGATCCACTCCCCCATGACCGGCATCGATGGCGACCACCAGCTCCCGGCGCTGCTGAACCAAGGTCTTTACTGGTTCGCGCAAACCCTGGGGCTTTTCGAAATCCACCACGAGACGGTTGCCGTAGGTTTTATTCGGTTTGACCAAAAAGCTCTTGAGCCGAGCGGCCTGCATGAGATCAAAGACCACTCGTAGATCAGAGCCGTTGCGGATGGCGCTGCGGATCCCCCCCAGCACACCGACCGGCTCGGTGGCTTCGAGCAAATCTTCGGCAAATGCAGCAGATTGGATGTCGAGCACCGCGCGGCTGGGATTACTGAGCGTAAACAGACGATATTCGACCGGTTGCGAGAGATCGAAAACCACCCGCGTATGATCCGAATCGGCCCAGGTGCGGATTCGCTCGACGCTCGCCTGTCGACCCAGCGCTCCCGTACAAACGCAGTATAATAAGGCGAATATCAACCAACGTTTCATTTCCGGCCGTGTTGTTATGCCGCGGCATTTCCCGGTAGCTAGCCATAACGCGCGGGTGTTTTCAATCTATTTTTTCCGTATTTGCCTATAGATAGGCTCATGTTTTTGTGTTTATTCTCAACCACTCGGCAAGCGAGCGAGTAGCGCCATGCCGACCGGCGTGTGAGCCGTCAACTGCGCAAGTCGCATCGACTCGACGACGCTCAGCGCGATGACCAGATCAGCCATCGGCAACACCCGCCCTCCCCGCTCAGGCCATTCGACCAACAGTACGGCGGACTCGCCCAGCAAGTCGCGCAGGCCAATGTATTCAAGCTCCTCGGGGTCTGAAAGACGGTACAGATCCAGGTGATAAAGGCGGCGCTCGGCCACTTGATAGGGCTCGATCAAAGTATAGGTAGGACTGCGCACCGGCCCGATATGGCCCAACGTCCGCAGCAAGCCCCGGACCAGGGTCGTTTTCCCTGCACCAAGCTCGCCGGTGAGATCGATACGGCAGCGCATCGGCAGAGCCGCCGCGAGTTGGGCACCGAGCGCCTCCGTGGCCTGCGGCCGGGGCAACCAGCGCTGGCGAGTCATTTCGGATTGGCGAGGCGGCGCAGAGGTTCGAACAGATCCGTGGCCAACAGACCACGCGCCCCATCCCCCGCTGCCTGGTCGGCGGCGCGGGCATGCAGCCAGACCCCGCTCACAGCTGCCGCTTCGCAATTCAAACCTTGGGCCAGCAGCCCACCAACAACCCCGCTGAGCACATCACCCATGCCACCGCTCGCCATCCCCGGATTGCCGCGATCGCAAAGCCACGTTAGCGCCGGGCTGCGGATCAAGCTACCGGCCCCCTTGAGAACAACCACTCCGCCCCAGCGGGACTGCAACGCTGCCACAGCTGCAAACCGATCGGCCTGCACCTCGGCAGCAGAACAGCCGAGCAAGCGACCCGCCTCGCCGGGATGGGGCGTCAGAACCCAAGCACCGCGTCGCGGCGGTGCCTGCGCGAGGCGGTTGAGGCCATCGGCATCGATCACCAGCGGACCGTCGAAGGCAACACAGCGTTCAAACAGCGCTTGACTCCAGGTGCTGCTTCCTAAACCAGGACCCAGCACCACCACCGTTGCCCGAGCCAACAGCGGCTCCAGATCCTCCGGGCCGGCTACAGCGCGGCACATGATCTCTGGGCGCGCGGCGAGAATCGGTGCTATATGCTCTGCCCGGGTCGCTGCGCTGACCAACCCTGCGCCCAACCGACAAGCCGCCTCCGCGGCCAAGCGCACGGCGCCTCCCATGCCCCGGTCGCCACCCACGACCAGAACGTGCCCAAACCGTCCCTTATGGGCCGTGCGCTGCCTTGGCGCAAGATGAGGATTCACGTCAGCGGCGGTAATTCGGCGCGCAGCCGGCTCGATACCGATCAAGACCGCCGGCGGCACCTCCAAATCGCCGAATATCACCTCGCCCGTACAATCCGGTGCAGCTCCGGTAAACAAGCCCTGCTTGAGGGCAATAAAGGTCGGCGTGACGCTGGCGCCTATCGCCAGGCCCAGGATTTGCCCGGTATCGCCATGAATACCGGATGGGATATCGACGGCCAGCACCGGCAGATGCCTTGCATTGATCGCCGCGATCGCCTGCGCAAAACGCCCTTCCACCGGACGATCCAGCCCGGTGCCGAGCAAGGCATCGACAATGACTTCGGCCTCACCGAGCGCCTCCGCCGTAAACGGCTCGGTTCGAGCGAGCTCGAGGTAGGCCTTGGCCGCCGTGCCGGCTGCGCCTTGCAAGCGCTCCGGGTCAACCAGCGTCAGTACGCGCACAGTCAAACCGTCGCGCAGCGCAAAGCGAGCCACCACATAGCCATCGCCGGCATTGTTGCCCCCGCCGCAGACGATACAAATCCGCCGCGCCTGCGGCCAACACCGGCGCAGCACTCGATAGGCCACACGGCCCGCTCGCTCCATAAGCGTATAGGCGGGGATGCCGTACACCTCGATGGCAAGTCGGTCCAGCTCTCGGCTCTGCTCAGTTCGATAGAGCTCACGCGGCAGATCGTTCATAGGTGCCATTATAGCCACCCCATCCGCGAATCCAGCCACTGCGCAGAACGAACAACGGCTATCGTAAGTAGTCTTTTACCCCAATCACAAGGAGGGCTTTACTTAGGCAAGTCTTCAGGGCCTGTTAACAATTACCCGCGACGCCGCGGATAATTGTTAACAGGCCCCAGTACAATAAGCCGATGAACGACGCACGGCCGGCTCTCGATCTCCACGCCCTGGCCCGAGACATCAAACGCTGGGGCCAGGAGCTTGGTTTCGACCGGGTGGGTATCGCCAAACCCAACCTGGCCGTCGACGAGGCACGCCTACTGCAGTGGCTGCGCCGTGGCTTCCACGGTGAGATGGCCTATATGGCTCGACACGGGGTCAAGCGGGCGCGTCCCCAGCGCCTGCTAGCGGGCACCTTGCGGGTGATCTCTGTGCGGCTGAACTACCGACCACCGGGAATCGAGCCCGACGCGCGGGTCCTGCAGGACGCTCGCCGTGCCTTTATTGCCCGCTACGCCTTGGGGCGTGATTATCACAAACTCATGCGCAAACGCCTGCAACGGCTTGCACACCGGATCGAAGCCACCGCCGGGCCATTCGGCTACCGGGCGTTGGTCGACAGTGCCCCGGTGCTGGAAAAGGCGCTGGCCCGTGATGCGGGCTTGGGCTGGATCGGTAAGCATACCCTACTGCTGAGCCGAGAGGCCGGCTCCTATTTCTTTCTCGGCGAGCTTTTCACGGACTTACCCCTGCCACCAAGCGCCCCGAGTAGCGAGCACTGCGGCAGTTGCCGGGCTTGCCTGAACATCTGTCCGACCGGGGCGATTGTTGGGCCTTACCAGCTTGACGCCCGCCGCTGCATCTCCTATCTCACGATCGAGCACCAAGGGAGCATCCCCGAGTCATTGCGCCCCTTGATCGGCAACCGGGTGTTCGGCTGTGACGACTGCCAAGCCGTCTGTCCGTGGAACAAATTCGCCCGCCCCACCGACGAGGCCGACTTTCGCCCCCGTCACGGCCTGGATACCGCTGCGCTCACCGCGCTCATGCGCTGGGATGAGGCGGAGTTTCTGGAACGTACCGCAGGCTCGGCAATTCACCGCTTGGGCCACGTACGTTGGCTACGCAATCTGGCGGTCGCCTTGGGCAACTCGCCGTGCGATGAGGCCGCGCGCGACGTCCTGCGCGCACGCTCGCAGCACCCTTCTGCCTTGGTGCGCGAGCATGTCGCTTGGGCCCTCGCCCGGCAGAGCGATAAGTCGTAACGGTCACGCCGGGTCGCAGAGAAGACCAAGTCGCGCTAGGCAAGGGCAAAGCTCACCAGCACGCACTGGCTTCAGGCGACTTGTCGAGGGATGGGGTTGCGGGTGTGGCTGATGCGATTTTGCTCGTCACAATAGACCAGCACCGGCTGATGGCCTTCCAGATCGGCCTCGGGCATGAGGGCATAACAACAAATAATCACCCGATCGCCGGGTTTGGCTTTGTGCGCGGCTGCACCGTTCATCGAGATGATTCGCGATCCGCTCTCGGCGCGAATGGCGTAGGTCGCGAACCGCTCGCCGTTGGCCATGTTGTAGATATGGATCTGCTGGTAGTCATGAATACCGGCCGCCGCGAGCAGATCGGCGTCGATGGCGCATGATCCTTCGTATTCCAGCTCAGCATGGGTCACCCGCGCCTGATGGAGCTTACATTTCAACATAGTCAAATACATAGCGTTCGCCTCTGTCAGCATCCCAGCTGGTTGCTTCGCAGCCGGCAACCCGCTGCATATTGCAGGGCAGCATATTATCCACGGTCAGCCGCAGCGGTTCAACGACACCTCCACATTATCGATCAGCCGGGCTTCGCCGAGCCAGGCCGCCGCGAGCACCACTAGCTCGAGATCGTCCCGGCATGGCTCACGCAAATCCGCGCCGCGCCGAATAGCCACATACTCCGGGCGCATGCCCGCGTCCATCAACATCTTGCTGCCGCGCGCCTCCAGCAACCGGAAGTTCGATTCCCCCTCGAATAATGCCTGCCTCAGCGCTGTCAATGTGCGGAAAAGCTCGGGCGCCAGCGCACGCTGCGAGGGCTTCAAATAGGCATTGCGTGAGCTGCGGGCCAGTCCATCCGGCTCACGCACGGTCGGCATCCCGATGACCCGCACGGGCAGATCGAGATCCGCCACCAGGCGCCGGATCACCAACAGCTGCTGATAGTCCTTACGTCCAAACACGGCGCTATCCGGCTGGACAACATTGAGCAGCTTGGCCACTACGGTCGCCACACCGGTAAAATGGCCGGGACGGAAAGCACCGCAGAGAATCCCGGAGAGCGCCGGAACATCCACCTGGGTGTGCCCCATGATGCCCGCCGGATACATCTCCTGCACGGCGGGTGCGAATACGGCGTCTACTGCCAGCGCCCGGAGCTGCGCACAGTCGATTTCCAGGCTCTGCGGATAGGTCGCATAATCCTCTCCCGCACCGAATTGGGTGGGGTTGACGAATAAGCTCGTCACCACCCGATCGCCATGCTCACGCGCCACTTTCACCAGCGCCAAATGACCTTCGTGCAGATTGCCCATCGTCGGCACGAGGCTGACCGTGAGCCGTTGCGCTCGCCAAGAGCGTACCAGCGAGCGCAGCTCGGGGATTCGCCGCACGATCCGCATGCGCCAATGCCCTTATTTAAAGCACATTAGAAACAATGTTCCTCGTCCGGGAAGCGGCGCGCCTTGACGGCCGCCACATACTCCTGCACCGCGGTCTGAACGTTACCCGCCCCCGTCATGAAATCCTTGGCGAACCGCGGTGGTCGACCCGGCGTAATACCGAGCAGATCCTGGAGCACCAGAATTTGGCCATCACAGCCTGACCCCGCCCCGATTCCGATGACAGGGATGCGCAATTCATGCGCCAATCGCTCCCCAAGCGCAGCGGGGATGCACTCCACCAACAACAAATCCGCCCCCGCCGCCTCCAGGGCGTGGGCATCGTCGATCATGGCGTGCGCGCTCGTTCGGTCACGACCCTGGACCTTATAGCCGCCGAGCTTATGAATGCGCTGCGGCAATAAGCCCAGGTGCGCGCAGACCGGGACGCCCGCCCGCGCGAGGGCGGCTACGATACTGACCTGATCGGCCGTACCTTCTAATTTCACCATGCGGGCGCCACCCTCTTGCATGAGTCGCCCGGCGTTGCGCAGCGCAGTGGCTTCATCGAGATAGCTCATAAACGGCATATCGGCCATGATCAACGCCCGCCGGTGGGCGGCGGCCACACACCGGGTGTGGTAAATGACGTCGTCGACGCTCACTGAGAGCGTCGTCTCATGCCCTTGAATGACCATACCGAGCGTGTCACCGACCAGGATCACGTCGACGCCGGCCTCGTCCACCACACAGGCCAGGCTGTGATCGTAGGCGGTAAGGCACGCAATCACCTCGCCGGCGGCTTTCATCTGCAGCAAACGGGTAACATTCACGCTCGGCGCGGCGCGCTTATTCGATTTCTCGACGGCCATCACACATCGCTCCCTATCGCGGGAAAAAGCTACTGTACAGCGCATAAGGTGGTGCATTGAAGCCGCATCCATAGATACGGGCGGGACTCTCTGCATCGATCAGCCGACCCGCGTCAACGTCTCGCCATCGACGTCGGCAAGCAACTGCTCGATACGGCCGTAACCTGGTATATCGAGCCCGGGCGCCAGCTCGACAAGCGGACAGAGTACGAAAGCGCGCTGCGCAACACCGGGATGGGGCACGATGAGCTCCGGCAATTTCAGCCGTCGCTTCCCCCACAGGAGTATGTCGAGGTCCAACGTGCGCGGCCCCCAATGCAGCGTATTACGGTTGCGCCCCTGGTGTGACTCGATCCGCTGCAACGCCGCGAGCAGTGCGCGTGGCCTGAGGGCGGTGCGCAACTCGGCAACCGCATTGACGTAATCCGGCTGCCACCTCGGACCCATCGGAGGGTTCCGATACAACGAGGAATGTGCTTGCAGCCGAGTCGCCGGCAGGCCGGCGAGCGCACGCAATGCTTGGCGCACTTGCTGCACCGGCCCGGCAAGATTGCTGCCCAGACCGATGAACACCCGCGTCGGTGCCTTGGCAGCCATCAGACGGTATCGCTGCCCTTGTGCCGGCCACGCCGAGTGCCGGAGCGCCGGCGACGCCCGACCATCTCCGTACGCTGCTCGACCGGGGCCTGCTGCAACTGCGTCCACCAGTGCGCCAGCTCCGCCTCCACCTCCCCGGCCTCAGCGCGCAGCAACAGGAAATCATAGGCGGCGCGAAACCGCGGATGGCTCAGCAGCCGCAGCGCCCGCTTACCCGTGCGCCGCTCGAAACGGGGTTGCAGCGACCATATCTCGCGCATGGGGATCGAAAAACGCTTGGGAATGCTCACGCACCGCGTCTGGTCTTGCAAAATCTCGCCGGCGGCTTCCTGAATCTCTTGGATGGAGCCAACCGCATGAGGCTCCGCAGCAGTGAAGCGCTGCGCAATCGATGGCCACAACAGCGCGGCGAACAAGAAAGCGGGCGTCACCGATTTGCCCTCGGCGACCCGACGATCGGTATCGGCGAGCGCGCGCGCGAGGAACCCGAGCGCAGCACCGAACTCATCGCCCGACAGCACCGCTTCGGTAGCGGGGAACAGGTACCCAAACAAGCCGTAGTGACGCAGGCACTCGAAAGCCTCGAGCCCCATGCCGGTGACAAAGAGCTTGAGCGTTTCATCGAATAACCGTGCCGGCGGAATATGGCCCAAAAGATGCGCCATGCGAGGAATCGCCTCAGCCGTCTCCGGGTGCATGCGAAAGCCGAGTTTCACCGCGAAACGCACGGCTCGGAGCATGCGCACCGGATCCTCACGATAGCGCACCTCGGCAGCGCCGATCAGCCGCAGCACACCGCAGCGCAGATCGGCCATGCCGCCTACATAGTCCACCAAGGTAAAATCGGCAATGTGGTAGTAGAGGGCGTTGACGGTGAAATCGCGGCGCAACGCATCCTCTTCGATGGTACCGAAGACATTGTCACGCAGGAGTCGCCCATTCTCCAGCACACGGGCTTGCTCATCCGCCTCTCCGGCCTCTTGAAGAGCCCGAAACGTAGCCACTTCGATGATTTCAGAGCCAAAATACACGTGCGCCAAGCGAAAGCGCCGGCCGATCAGACGGCAGTTGCGGAACAACTGCTTGACCTGCTCCGGCCGCGCGTCGGTGGCAACATCGAAGTCCTTCGGCTCACGGCCGAGGGAGAGATCACGAACCCCGCCACCAACCAGATAAGCGGCATAGCCGGCCTTGTTCAGCCGATACAGCACCTTCAGCGCGTTTCGACTGATATTGGCCCGCGAAATGCCATGCTCGGATCGGGAAATGACGACAGGATCGTGGTGAATGGCAGCAAGCTCCGTCACGTACTCCCACGACTTGTCCGCTCGCAAGGTGCGCGTATAATACCAACCTTTGTAGCAAGGTGCAGGCTTCGTTTGCGAACAAGGCGGCGCGGATACCGCCAAGCTCAACCACGCTCCCATCGTCTAGTGGTTTAGGACGCCGCCCTCTCAAGGCGGAAACCGGGGTTCAAATCCCCGTGGGAGCGCCATTTTCCGACAGCACACCTGCCAGCGTGTGGTCTTTGCAATGATGCCGCCCATTATGGCAAGCAACACCCCAACCCACCAAGGCTTACTCGAACTGCCAACAGCGGGCCTACTCAGGCGCCTGGCGGCGGGATTCTACGATGCCCTGGTATTGCTTGCGCTGTGGATGATCACCACGGTGCTGTGGCTCCTCGCCCGCCACGGCGAGGCGATCACCCCCGGCGGTTCTCCCGTCTACCATTGTTACCAGATCAGCCTATTGCTGGTCGCATTTGTCTTTTTCGTGGGTTTTTGGGGCCGTGCCGGCCGTACCCTCGGCATGCAAGCCTGGCGTCTGCACCTGATCCGGGCCGATGGCGGGCGGCTGCGCTGGCGCGACGCCGCAGTGCGCTTCCTGGCGGCGCTGGCCGCTTGGTTGCCACTCGGTGTCGGGGTCTTTTGGTCGCTGGTGGACCGTGATCATCTCGCCTGGCATGACCGTCTCTCCGGCACGCGAGTGATTATCAAACGCCACTGAGCCCGCTCACACGCTACGCCGCGACAGCCGCACGAGGCTACCGAGCGCAATGCCTAAGAACAAGACCGTCGGCCCCAGCGCGCTCACCAGCGGCGGCAGACCAAAGACCATTGCGGCTCGGTTTAGCAGCCGGTTCAACAGAAAAAAAGCAATGCCGATCAGCACGCCGATGAATATGCGCTGACCCATGTTGGCGCTACGCAACGAGCCGAATACCAACGGCACCGTCAACAACAACATGGTTACGGTAGCAAGCGGCGTAGCCACCTTCACCCAGAAAGCCAACCGATAACGGCTGCTGTCGAGCCCGTTGCGCTCTAGATAACGCGTGTAGATCCACAGCTGCGTAATGGGAAGAACCTCGGGTTCGACTACCACCACATCGAGCATATCGGGCTTGAGCTCGCTGCGGTAGCGGGCGCTGGCTGCGCGGCTGACACGAACGCTGCCATCGGCGGCGAAATGCGTGGTAACCGGAGCAAGCAACATCCAAACTCCCTGCTCGTAATGAGCGCGCCACGCCGTAGTAATGTGGTCTAAACGAACGCCTTGGAAAGCATAGATCTGGAGATCTTCCAGCACATCCGCCTCGGGCACCTGCCGAGCATGGACATAACGATCCCCGTCGCGTGCCCAAAAGCCCGATTCACCGCCCGCCGATAACTGCCCGCCGACGGCGCGCGTCTGCAGCTCCGTAGCCAACCGGTCGGTTCGCGGCGCCAGCCACTCACCGACCCCCATGGCCAGCAGCGCAAGCGACAGGCCCGCCATGACTAGAGGGCGCGCGATAGTCAACGCCGACATCCCAGTGCCGCGCATGACCACCAGCTCCGAGCGGGCCGCCAGTCCGCCCAGCCCGATCAGGCTACCGATGAGCGTGGCGAAAGGAAACGCCTGGTAGGCGCTGTAAGGCGTCGTAAGCAGCACATAGAGCAGCGCCAGCCACACAGTGTAATCCCCTTGCCCACTGTCTTGGCTTTCTTTGAGAAAATTGAACAGCAGATCGAGTGAGACGATCACCAACAACACGATCAGCGTGCCGGCGGTTACGTTGCGCGCTATATAACGGTCGATCAGTTTCATCGCCTCCTCCCAGAGCCGACCGGCACTCGATGCAGGATCTGAAATCGCAGCTGCAGTGCCGCCAAGGCCGCGCCCAACATGAGCGCGTGCACCCACCAAAGACCAAGGCCCACTGGGTAACGTCCTTGACTTAACAAACCTTGGGCCACCTTGAGGAGGTTGAAATAGAGCACATAGACCAACACGGCAGACAGCAACTTCGCGTAGCGCCCGTCCCGCGGTGCGCTTTTACTCAACGGCAGGGCAAACAGCGTGAGCACCAGGGTGACCAGTGGCATAGACAGCCGCCACTGCAGTTGCGCCCAGGCGGCCCGATCCTCGGAGTGCCAAAGCTGCCAACTGGTGAGTCCATCGCGGGCGGCGCTGAATTGCGCTGGCTCCGACCCACCCAGACTCAAGCCGTGCTGACCAAAGCGGATCACCCGCCACGCGCGCTGCCCAGGTACGCCCTGATAACGCTGCCCATTGAGCAACACCAAAAATCTCGCCCCCGTCTCGGGATCTACTTCCCGCCGAGCCCGGGCGGCCGCAATCAACACCGGCTGCCCGTCCTGCTCGGCCCGAGCGAAGATGCCATGCATGATCCCCTCGGCATCGATCGAGGCGACGTAGGCCACCGCCGAGCCGGCTCCCAAATCGAGAAACCGCCCAGGGCGCACACCCTGAAGACGGTTCGACTGCTGAGCCTCAGCCACGATTCGTTGTGCCGTACCCTCAGCCCAGGGACCGAATACCAGCGACAGATAGCCCACCAGGAGAGCCAATGGTACGGCCAACAGCAACAACGCCCGGCAGAGCTCCCGCGGTCCGACTCCGCAGGCCGCTAAAGCGGCCATCTCCGAGTCGCGATACAAGCGTCCCATCGCCATCACGATGGCCAGGAAAAAGCTGGCCGGCAGCACCGTGCCCAAATTGGCCAGGGCCTTCAGGCCCAACAGGGTGAAGAGGAGATTGGCCGGGATATCACCGCTAGCGGCATCGGCTAGAAAACGAATCAGCCGATTGGTCAAAAGCACCACCAGCAGGACTACGGTTACGGCTAACCAGCTCCAACCGACCTCTGCCACCACATAACGGCTAATCCGAGTTATATTCACAAACCTGCCTGAATATGCATTACCCTGCAAAATGCATCCCTAACTGCAGTACGATAGAGTTTAAAGGCCATTTCGCCCCCTTTCCGGGCGATTGCTGCATCGCTACAGCGTGCGCTGCCATTACAGTATTTTTTCAATAAACACAAGGAGTCGGCGATGGAATTCGTGGTCAAAAGCGGCAATCCGGAAAAACAGCGCTCTGCCTGCGTCGTTGTTGGTGTTTTCGAGCCCCGTCGACTCTCCTCGGCCGCCGCTCAACTGGACAAGGTGAGCAACAATTTTATCTCCGGTCTCGCGCGCCGCGGCGATCTGGAAGGAAAGCTGGGCCAGAGCCTGCTGCTGACCAATGTACCAAACGTTCTGAGTGATCGTGTGCTGATAATCGGCTGTGGTCGCGAGCGAGAGTTCAACGACCGCGCTTATCGCCAGGCGCTTGCCACAATGGCGAGTCAATTGCAGGATGGTGGCGCAGTGGAAGCGGTCACCTACTTAACCGATCTCAACGTCAAAGGCCGCGACGCCGCCTGGCGGGTTCGCGATGCGATAATCAGCGTTACCGACGCGCTGTATCGGTTCGATCAGCTCAAAAGCAAGCAGGAGACCCAGCGGCGACCGCTACGTAAGCTCACTTTGAGCGTACCGAACCGCCGCGAACTCGGTGCCGGAGAGCGGGCGGCGCAAATCGGCAGCGCCATTGCTGGAGGCATGACGCTCGCAAAGGATTTGAGTAACCTGCCCGGCAACATCTGTACACCGAGCTATCTCGCCGAGCAGGCGCGGGAGCTAGCCGATCGCTCCCAGAAGCTGCACGTCGAAATCCTCGGCCCCAAGGAGATGAAAGACCTAGGGATGGGCGCTTTACTCTCGGTGGCACGCGGCAGCCAGCAGGAACCGCGGCTCATAAGTTTGCACTACCGGGGCGCGGAGGCGGAAACGCGCCCTTATGTCCTGGTCGGCAAGGGGATAACCTTCGACTCCGGCGGCATCTCGCTCAAACCGGGCCAGGCCATGGATGAAATGAAGTTCGACATGTGCGGAGCCGCCAGCGTATTCGGTACGCTCCAGGCCATCGCCGAGCTGGCGCTGCCGATCAACGTAGTCGGCGTCGTGGCGGCGAGCGAAAATCTCCCGGACGGCAACGCCAGCAAGCCCGGCGATATTGTCACCACACTATCGGGGCAGACGGTGGAGATTCTCAATACCGACGCTGAAGGACGTCTGGTGCTATGCGATGCGCTCACCTACGCCGAGCGATTCGAGCCCGAGTCGATCGTTGACCTCGCCACGCTCACCGGAGCCTGCATCATTGCGCTGGGGCATCACGCGCACGGTTTACTCGGCAATCATCCAGCTCTGGTACACGAGCTATTGGCAGCGGGTAACAGCACCGGTGATCGGGCCTGGGAGTTACCGTTGTGGGACGAATACCAGGAGCTGCTCAAGAGTAACTTCGCCGATATGGCGAACATTGGTGGACGGGGCGCAGGCACCATCACGGCCGCCTGCTTTTTGTCCCGCTTCACCAAGAAGCAGCGCTGGGCGCATCTGGATATTGCCGGCACCGCCTGGAAAAGCGGTGAACAAAAGGGGGCAACCGGCCGACCGGTGCCTCTGCTGGTCCAATACCTTCTTGATCGCACTCGAATGCAAGCCTAGTCGATATGGCGCAAACACCGCGTATCGATTTCTACGTGCTGACCACAGTCGCGGCTGCAGCACGCGAGCTCTTCTGCTGTCGGCTCACCGAGAAAGCCTATCGGCAGGGTTACCGGGTATTTATACTCACCGGCGACAAAGCGCTGACGCAAGCGTTGGATCTGCAGTTGTGGACCTTTCGAGCCGGAAGCTTCGTGCCACATGCGACGCTCGGGCAAGCGGACGACGAGCCCGTGGTACTTGGCGAGCAACCGCCACGCCTTGCCGTCGATCTGCTGATCAACCTAGCGGCGCACTGCCCAAATCATTGGCAGCGGCTCAGCCGGATAGCCGAAATCGTCACACAACAGCCGGAAAGCTTGGAGCTTGCACGGGAGCGCTTTCGCTGTTACCGCAACGACGGCGCGCAGCCCACCTACCATCGGCTGGCGCCGCCCTAAGCCCTGCGGCCGTGCGGCACGGGCGGCGTAGGCGCCTATTGGCGCCCGCTACCGGGAACAGTGGGTTATAGTACTGCTTTCCTCGAACACAAAGGCAACCGGGGCATCCATGGAGAAGACGTACGACCCTAGCAAAATCGAGGCACGCTGGTACGAACTGTGGGAATCCAGTGGCTATTTTGCGCCGTCAGGTCAGGGTGAGCCCTATTGCATCATGATCCCGCCCCCCAACGTCACCGGCACCCTACATATGGGGCACGCCTTCCAGGATACCATCATGGATATCCTGATCCGCTATCATCGCATGCAAGGTCGAGATACCCTCTGGCAGCCGGGCATCGACCACGCCGGCATCGCAACGCAAATGGTGGTTGAACGCCAGCTCAACGCCGCGGACATGACGCGCCACGACCTCGGCCGCGCGGCTTTCATCGACCGAATCTGGCAGTGGAAGGCACAATCCGGTGGCACCATCACTCAACAGCTGCGCCGGTTGGGCGCCTCCGTGGACTGGCAACGCGAGCGCTTTACCATGGACGCCGGACTCTCCGCCGCCGTGCGTGAGGTCTTCGTGCAGTTGTACGACGAAGGAATCATCTATCGCGGCAAGCGTCTGGTCAATTGGGATCCGGTATTGCACACGGCCGTCTCCGACCTCGAGGTGGTTGCAGCGGAGGAGGCGGGGCATCTATGGCACATCCGCTACCCATTGGCGCGGGGCGGAGCCCATCTCGTGGTGGCGACCACTCGCCCGGAGACAATGCTCGGTGACACTGCCGTGGCGGTGCATCCGCAGGATCCCCGCTATCGACACCTTATTGGCGAGTCTGTGCGCCTGCCGCTTACCGAACGCGAGATCCCGATCATCGGTGATGATTATGTCGACCCCGAATTCGGCAGTGGCTGCTTGAAAATCACCCCGGCGCACGACTTCAACGATTACGCCGTAGGAGAGCGCCACGCGTTGCCGTTAATTAACGTCTTCACCGCGGCGGCACAGATCAACGACACTGCTCCCGCGACTTATCGTGGCCTGGATCGCTACCAGGCGCGCGAGAAAATCGTGCACGACTTGCAGGCACTCGGTCTGCTGGAACGCGTCGACGCCCATCGGCTCACGGTCCCGCGCGGTGACCGCAGCGGTGCCGTCCTCGAACCCTATCTCACCGATCAGTGGTATGTGAAGACCGAGACACTGGCCGGTCCCGCCATCGCCGCCGTGGAATCCGGACGGATCCGCTTCCTACCGGAGAGCTGGAGCAAAACCTACTTCGAATGGATGCGCAATCTTCAGGACTGGTGTATCAGCCGCCAGATCTGGTGGGGCCATCGGATACCCGCCTGGTACGATGCCGAGGGCAACGTCTACGTAGGTCACAGCGAAGCGGCGGTACGAGACAAGCACGAGCTCGGTGACATTGCACTGCGCCAGGATGAGGACGTTCTGGATACCTGGTTCTCCTCCGCCCTCTGGCCGTTTTCTACCCTGGGTTGGCCGCAGCAGACCGAGGCCTTGCGGCGTTATTACCCCACCAGTGTGCTGGTCACCGGTTTCGACATCATTTTCTTCTGGGTGGCCCGCATGATCATGCTGGGCCTGCGGTTCATGGGCGACGTACCCTTCCGGGAAGTATACATCCATGGGCTGGTGCGCGATGCCGACGGCCAGAAGATGTCCAAATCCAAGGGTAACGTCCTGGATCCGCTGGATATCATCGATGGCATCGAGCTCGACGCGCTGATCACCAAACGCACCACCGGGTTGATGCAGCCGCAGCTCGCGCCCATGATCGAACGCGCTACGCGAACGCATTATCCGAGTGGTATCGTCGCGCACGGCAGCGATGCGCTGCGCTTCACCTTCGCCTCGCTCGCCACGACCGGCCGTGACATAGTCTTCGATCGGGGCCGGGTGGAAGGCTACCGCAACTTCTGCAACAAGCTCTGGAATGCCGCTCGCTACGTGCTCATGAACACGCAAGGCCACGATGCCGGGCTCGAGGGTGGCGCAATCAAGCTTGCGCTGCCCGATCGCTGGATCATCTCACGACTGCAAAGAGCGGAACAGGAGATCATCGACGGCATCCACGGCTACCGGATGGATCATGCCGCCCAAGCGCTCTACGAGTTTGTCTGGGACGAGTATTGCGATTGGTACCTGGAACTATCCAAAGCCACCCTCCAGCATTCGGATGACCCAGCCCAACTGCGAGGGACCCGACGCACTCTGGTGCGCGTGCTGGAAACCGTGCTGCGCCTGGCGCATCCGTTCATACCCTTCATTACCGAGGAGATCTGGCAACGCGTCGCACCCCTGGCCGGGCGAACCGGCACAACTATTATGCTGGAACCCTACCCCAAACCCGCGGACGAGCGCCTAGACGAGTCGGCCGAAACCGAGCTTGCCTGGCTGCAATCCTTTATCCTCGGTGTGCGTCGTATTCGCGGTGAGATGAACATACCACCGGGTCGAGCCGTGCCAGTGCTGCTGCGCCATGCAAACCGAGTCGAGCGGGAGCGATTGACCGACCACCGCGCCTTCGTAGATGCATTGACTCGGCTCGAGTCCATCACCTATCTGACACACGAGGACACCGTTCCGGAATCCGCCATGGCACTGGTCGGCGAGCTGGAGATATTGGTGCCGATGGCCGGGCTGATCGACAAATCGGCCGAGCTGCTACGCTTGGACAAAGAACGGCAACGGCTAACCCGAGATCTCGATCGAACCGAGCAGAAATTGGCCAACGTGCACTTCGTGGCCAAAGCACCAGCCGCGGTGGTGCAAAAGGAACGCACCAAGCTCGCTGAATTGCGCTCGGCGCTGAGCCGGCTCGACCAACAGTATCAGCGCGTGCGCGCCATTTAAACCAAAGGTTGACAGGCGAACGTGCGCAACCGCCACGGTGGCAATCTGCCACATCAAGATAGTAGTCATGACCCGATAACAAGCTCTGCAACGACGCGTCCTCGCCGAGCCGGATCGGCCTGATCCAATGGAGTGCAAAACCCGTAATCGAGGTCTAGGCATGGACCTGAGTGTCGTTATCCCCGTATACAATGAAGAGGACAACATCGAAGTGCTGCTCAGGGAAGTGACCACTGCTTTGGCTGTCTGCGGTGACTATGAGGTGATCTACGTCGACGACGCGAGCACTGATCGCACCCGTGAACGCTTGCGTACCCTGCGCCTGCATTATCCACGGCTGCGCGTAATCCGTCATTTGCGCAACTGCGGCCAAAGTGCGGCTTTGCTTAGTGGAATTCGTGCCGCTCGCGCCAACTGGATCGTTACCTTGGACGGCGACGGCCAGAATGATCCGATCGATATCCCAAAGCTCATCAGGGTACGGGATAGCGTGCAGAATCTGCCGGGCGAGCTGCGAATGGTCGCCGGCCAACGCCTGAACCGAGCCGACAGCTGGCGGCGACGCTTCGCCTCCCGGCTAGCGAACGCGGTACGCCGACGCATCCTCGCCGACGCCACTGTGGACACCGGCTGTGGACTCAAACTGTTTCGCCGTGATGCGCTGCTGAACGTACCCCATTTTGACCACATGCACCGTTTTCTCCCCGCCTTGATCCGCCGGGACGGCGGCGTGGTGATCACGGTGCCGGTGCGCCATCGACCCAGGCTGCACGGTTGCTCCAAATATGGTTTGTTCGATCGGCTGTGGGTCGGACTCGTGGATCTGGCGGGTGTGCTGTGGCTCCAACATCGGCCTTGCATCGCCGCGATCGAGGAGGAAACGCCGTGAGCAACGAATCCATGGCCTGGTTGGCGGTCGGCTTCGCCGGCCAAGCCTTGTTCTCCATGCGCTTTCTGGTTCAGTGGCTGCGCAGCGAACGAGTCCGCCGCAGCGTGGTTCCGGTGGAGTTCTGGTATTTCAGCATCGCCGGCGGGGCGACTTTACTCACCTACGCGCTGCACCGCCAGGACCCGGTGTTCATCGTCGGACAGCTCGGCGGTTTGTTCATCTATGCCCGCAACCTCTATTTCCTACACTGCGAGCGCTACCCAGCAGCCGAGACGAAGCAGGCGAGCGAATGAGCCGCCGCGTCGACTATCCCGCTCTATGGCTTGCAGGCGGGGGTGTTCTACTCACTGCTATGCTGTCGAGCTTTACCCTGCTGCCCGTGGATGAAACCCGTTATGCCGGCGTCGCCTGGGAGATGTTTCACCGCGGCGAGTACCTCGTGCCGCTCAACAACGGCGCACCGTATGCACAAAAACCGCCACTGCTGTTCTGGCTCCTCCAGGCCGGTTGGCTGGCATTCGGGGTCAGCGATTGGTGGCCACGCCTAGCCACCGGGCTGTGCTCGCTGCTCAGCCTGTTCCTCACCATGCGCCTGGCGCGGCGGCTGTGGCCGCAGCGCGAAACCATCGCCTATCTGGCACCGACGATCCTGCTCGGGAGCCTGCTCTGGAGTCTGTGGACCCCGATCGTCATGTTCGATGTCCTACTCGCCGCTTGCGTGCTCCTCGCCGTCACCGGGATCGTGACAGCGGCGCGCGACCAAACGCCCAGCAGTTGGTTGCTGGCAGGCCTTGGTATCGGGCTTGGCGTCCTCGCCAAGGGGCCGGTCGTTCTACTCCACACTCTGCCGCTGGCAGTACTCGCGCCGTATTGGCATCCACAACGTGGCCGTATCGGTTGGCGAGGCTGGTATATGGGATTACTCGGAGCGCTTGCGATCGGTGCCGCCATTGCACTAGCCTGGGCCGTGCCGGCGGCCTTGCAGGGCGGGAGCGACTATGCCCAGACGATCTTCTGGAAACAAAGCGCGGGACGCTTAGTCGATTCTTTCGCCCACAGCCACCCATTCTATTGGTATCTGCCGTGGTTGCCCCTGGTGCTTTTCCCTTGGTCAGTGTGGCCGCCGGTGTGGCGAGCGCTGATGAGATTACGCCACGGCAGCGAGTGGCAGACACGGCTGTTGCTTGCGTGGCTGATCCCGGCCTTCCTCGGTTTCAGCCTCGTCAGCGGCAAACAGGCCCACTACCTGTTGCCGCTGCTGCCCGGCTTTGCTTTATTGACCAGTCGCGGCCTCGACGATGAACCGAACCACCGCGGCTGGCGTGATCAATGGCCCGTTGGCGCGGTATTACTGATCGTCGCGGGGATCCTACTCTGGGTTCCGGCGCAAAACGCCGCCCATCACGATCTTCCCGCCTGGGTAGCCACCATATCGCCCTACACAGCGCTGCTGGTGGTGGCCTGCGCACTGATCACTTTGTTACCGATGGGTAGCCTTGAAAAGCAAACACGGCTACTTACCGGTGCCGCCATTGCTCTAATCGCCGTTTTGCTGATCGGGATCGGCCGCGCGGCCGCGCCCTATTACGATCTCAGCGACGCCGCACGATATATTGCGGCGATCCAAGCCCGCGATGCACCGGTAGCTCACGTCGGTAAATACCACAACCGCTTCCAATTTCTCGGGCGCCTGACCCGACCGATCACCGTGCTTGGATCCACCGAAGTTCTGAGCTGGGCACAGGCACATCCCGACGGCTACGTGGTGGCCTACTTCGAGCATCGACCCAACACCGCCGGTGCAGTTACCCCGCATTATGCCCAGCCCTACCACAGCGAATGGCTGACCGTTTGGCCGTCGACGACGCTCGCGCAACGCGTCGAACTCATTGCCGAAATGAACTAGCACTCCTCCATGAGCGAAATCAAAAGGCGCCTACCCGAGGGCTCAAGCACCGGCCATATGGAGGACCACACGAACGATCATAGCGACCGTCAGAACAAAGAGAATCGTGCCGACGACACCGGCGATGATAAAATGGAGCGGGCGGCCGTGGGTAAAGTCACGTTGCCGCGCCGCCTCCGACTGCACGCCAAAGCCAGCCGCAAGGGTGCTCTTGATCACCTGCCAGGTACTCACCCTCGGTTGCTCGGCTGGAACGGCTTGCTTCTGGGTATCCGCGTTCATGGTAACCCTCCTCATGCATTTCATTCAAATTACATATTAGTATAGCGTTTTCCGTGGATCCAGACACTCGCCACGCTCGGCTCGGTTGGCGCTTGGTGCTACCCGGCGAGTGGCTCCCGCTAACCCGGCCAAGCGGCATAAACTAGCGCAAGGCCCGCGCCGGGGCCTCGGATTCGTGGACGCGTGCGAGCAGCACGCCACCGGCCACCAAGAGGAGGATCAAGGCCAGCATAGAATAGCGTGGATTACCAAACCAGACTCCGAACAACCCAAACAGTGGGGGGCCGATAAGTACGGCGAATTTACCCATGAGATTATAGAAGCCGAAGAACTCTCCCGCTGCATCGGCCGGAATAAGCCGCGCATAGAAGGAACGGCTCAGCGCCTGAACACCTCCTTGTACCAATCCCACCAGCACGGCAATAGAAAAAAATTCCCAAGGCTCACGAATCAGCGCACCCCAGAGACACACCCCGACGTAGACGAGCAAGCCGAGATAAATTCCGCGCCGAGGACCGATGCGCTGCCCAAGCCAGCCGAATAGGATCGCCGCGGGGAACCCAACGAATTGGGTGATAAGCAGCGCCACGATAAGCTCACTTTGCGCAAAGCCGAGCGAGCGGCCGTAAGCCACCGCCATCCGGATCACCGTGCCGACCGCGTCGATATAGAGCCAGTAAGCGATCAAAAAAATCCCAACCACGCGGAAAGTGCGCAGGTGGCGAATGGTCTCGACGAGCTGAGCAAACCCACGGGCCCATACCCGCCGACGTGCACGTGCGGCCCGGGCCGGCTCTCGAACGAAAAGAATCAGTGGTATCGAGAAGACGCCCCACCAAAGCGCTGTGGCAAGAAAAGCCGTCGTGGCAGCCGCTGTGGCATCGGCGAAACCGAATGCTTGCGGGTTCAAGGCGGCCAGTACGCAACCGAGGTAAAGCAGCCCGCCTCCCAAATAGCCCATGGCGAAACCCAGCCCTGAAACGAAATGCCAGCGCTCAGGGGGAGCGACCGCAAGCAGCAGCGCATCGTAGAACACATTCGCCCCCGCAAAGCCGATCATGGCGCAAATATAAAGGCTTGCGGCCGGCACCCAGGCGCCGCCCGGTGCCGAGCTCAGCAGAGCGGTCGCGAGCACCCCCAAGACCATAAAGACAACCAAAAAGCGCTTTTTAGCCCCGGCGCGATCCGCCACGGCACCAAGCACCGGCGCGAGTAAGGCGATACCTAGGCCGGCCACGGCGTTAATCCAACCTAAACGGAGGTTGGACTCGGCCCCACTGAGGCCAATATTCCAGAAATCATGGAACAGCAATGGAAAGAACCCGGCCAGCACCACGGTCGCAAACGCAGAATTGGCCCAATCGTAAAGCGCCCACCCCCACACCGCTCGCGACCACAGTGAAAACCCGTTTATTGGCCGCAGGAAGGGCACCACATCTCCCAGGGTATCTGGCCCACCCTGAGCACGCATACCCGAGTGGTCCTCATGCGCCATGGCCCGATTCAACCCGTGGCGGGCGTTACAAGCTCGAGCCCCAGAATGAGGGCATCTTCTCGCCCCCGGCGGCTCGGATAGTAATCCCGTCGTCGCCCTACGACACAAAATCCGACGCTGCGGTAAAGATGCAACGCCGCAGCGTTGGAGGGGCGCACCTCCAAGAATAACGTCTGCGCGCCAAACCGAGCGGATTGGCGCAACGTGCGTTGCAAAAGGTTTCTACCAAACCCGCGGTTCTGCCATTGCGGACCAACCGCGATGTTGAGTATGTGAGCTTCGCCGGCGCCGTAGCGCAGTACGACATAGCCCACGATCTGATTGGCGAACATGTGCACGCAACAATCGTAGCCCACGCGCAAGCAGTCTCTGAATATACCGCGGGTCCAGGGAAACTCGTAGGCAGCCAGCTCAATGGCGATGATCTCGCCGAGGTCGGCCTCGCGCATCGGCCGGATGAGAGTGAAAAACTCGCGGGGCTCAGCGCTCATGGCACGACTCCCGTGGACGGACTCGCGTGGCGTAAGCACTGTCGGACCTGCTTGAGATCCTGCCAGGCTTTGTGCTTGTCTGCGGGGCTGCGCAGCAAATAGGCCGGGTGATAGGTGACCCGCAACGGCGTTGCGCGTGGTCCATAATGGTGCCAGGCGCCGCGCAGTCGTCCCAATGACTGGGTGCTCTTGAGCAGATACTGCGCCGCAATCCGGCCTAGGGCGAGGATCAGGCTGGGCGCGATCAACTCCAGCTGCCGCCGCAGGTAGGGCTCACAGGCCGCCACCTCATCCGGCGTTGGATCCCGGTTGTTCGGAGGCCGTGATTTCAACACGTTAGTGATGTAGACCCTCTCGCGTGAGAGGCCGATTGCACGCAACATTTCATCGAGTAGCTTGCCGGCACGCCCGACGAAGGGTTCACCCCGGCGATCCTCCTCCGCCCCGGGTGCTTCGCCGATCAACATCAATTGCGCCTGCGGGTTGCCGATGCCGAAGACCCCTTGCATTCGCGTCTGATGCAGCAGACAACGCTCGCAGTGCTGCACCCGCTCGCGCAAAGCCTCCCAGTCCAGGCGCGCAATCTCGGCCTCAGCCGTTATCAGCCGTGCCGGATTCGTATCGGCCGTGTCTTCAACCACAACGCCTGGCTGAACCAGCCGCTCGATCGACGCCCTACCGGTAGTGTTTTCCACGGGCGCTTGCTCGGCCGCGCCGCCTTGTCGTCGAACCCATACGTCGATACCCAAACGCTGAAGATACTGCAGCCGAAATAAACCATCGCGCGTCTTCATAATCGTGCTTCGCAGCGAACCGCGACCCTCGGCATTATCAAATCTTCGAGCTGAGCCTGTCTTCACAGTAACTCTAGCTGCTTTGCTCCGCCACAGTGAATCGTCCCGCTCCTCGATACAATCGGTGCGGCTCCCCTGCTCTGTTCAAACCAATTTGAGAGCGCCTGCGCGAGCCTTTCCGGCGACTCGCCTCAAAGCAGCGCGATTTGCGGATGCGTGCGCAGATCGGCCTGTTCCAGTTTATTGAGCGCGTTGATGTAAGCCTTTGCCGAGGCAAGCACGATATCGGTATCCGAACCCTGGCCATTGACGACCCGCCCGGCCTTGTCCAGCCGCACCGTTACCTCCCCCTGAGCATCGCTGCCAGTAGTAATATTGTTCACGGAGTACAGCAGCAATTCCGTACCGCTTTGGACAACACTGTCGATCGCCTTGAAAGCGGCGTCCACGGGCCCATCCCCGCTCGAGCTGGCCCTGCGCTCTTCCTCGCCGAGCACAAGGGTGATCTCTGCGAACGGGCGCTCTCCCGTTTCCGAGCAACACCGGAAGGAAATTAACCGGATTCGCTCGTTGACCAATGCGGCACTCGCCTCGCTTGCAAGCGCTTGCAGATCTTCGTCGAATATCTCGTGCTTTTTATCGGCGAGATCCTTGAACCGAGCGAAGGCCTCGTTGAGCTGCGCCTCGGTAGCGAAGCCAATCCCCAGCGCTTGGCAACGACTCCGAAAGGCGTTACGACCGCTGTGCTTACCCAGCACCATGCGGTTGGTACCCCAGCCGACGTCCTCGGCGCGCATGATCTCGTAGGTTTCACGCATCTTGAGCACGCCGTCCTGGTGGATGCCCGACTCATGAGCGAAGGCATTGACGCCAACAATGGCCTTATTGGGTTGGACCGCAAAACCGGTAATATTGGCTACCAACTTTGAGGTCGGAACGATCTCGCGCGCGTTGATACTCGTATCGCATGGAAAAAAATCCTGCCGTGTGCGCACGGCCATCACGAGCTCCTCCAAAGCCGCATTGCCCGCTCGTTCACCCAACCCGTTGATCGTACATTCCACCTGGCGGGCTCCGCTCATGACAGCTGCCAGCGAGTTCGCCACCGCCAAACCGAGATCATTATGACAGTGCACCGACCAAACGGCCTGGTCCGAGTTGGGCACGCGTGCTCGCAAATCCGCAATCAGCGCTCCGAACTGCTCAGGCACACTGTAACCCACGGTATCGGGTATATTAACCGTCGTAGCCCCGGCCTTGATCACTGCCTCTAGCACCCGGCAGAGAAAATCCGGCTCCGAGCGTCCGGCATCCTCGGGCGAGAACTCGATGTCATCGCAATAGCGCCGAGCATGCCGAACCGCCCACACAGCCTGCTCCAATACCGCTTGCGGCTCCATCTTGAGCTTCATCTGCATATGGATCGGCGAGGTGGCAAGGAAGGTGTGAATACGCCCCGCCGCCGCCGACTCGATTGCCACTGCGGCCCGATCGATATCCGCCTCGCGCGCCCGGGCCAGTGCGCAAACCCGGCTTTCTCGAACACCCTCCGCCACCGCTCGCACGGCCTCGTAATCACCGCTGCTCGCGGCCGGGAACCCGGCTTCGATCACATTGACCCGCATCCGCTCCAACGCTATGGCGATGCGCAGTTTCTCCTCCTTGGTCATGGAAGCCCCAGGGCTTTGTTCGCCATCGCGAAGGGTGGTGTCAAATATGATAAGACGTTCGGCCTGGTTCATGTTTAGGCTCCGCTTGGTTATCCCATAGATGCCAATCCGCCCACCCCACCGAACTTATAAGGATCGACTTGGGCGCGGTTTCGAAACAGCGGGTGATTGTGAGTTGGGAGAGTTACTGCCTTACCTTACGGCAGCCGGCGCGAATCGGCGTAGATAACGATAGACGAAGCTACCCGCGACAGCCCCATAGTGAAGGCGCCGGAGCAGTGGGTGAGGAGCAGTCCATCATCATGATTCATACTGCATCACCCGCTCGGTGGACCCTAATTTTGAAGTTTAACTATATAACGCCCATTCGTGACCGGACAACCCATTTACTTCTCCAACGGGGAGCGCTCGGCGACGGCACGATTGCGCCGCCGCCGGCGTTGCACCACGGTCAGCACCGGACCAGAACCCATATACACGAGCGCCACCAAAAACAGCACCAGAGGAGGATGCACCGAGGTCACCGCAAGCACCAGAACCAGCAATACCATGGCAATAAACGGGACTCGATAGCGAAAATCAATCTCTTTGAAGCTGTAATAACGAACGTTACTCACCATCAGAATCCCGGCCAACACCGTCAATACTAAAGCAGGAAGACCAACGCCAACGCCGCCCATATCGAGCCGGTTGCCTGCCCAGACCATACCGGCGACCACAGCGGCGGCCGAAGGGCTGGGAAGGCCCTGAAAGTAGCGCTTGTCGACTACTCCGAACTGGGTGTTGAAACGCGCCAACCGCAAACCGGCGCAAGCGGCGTAGATGAACGCGCCCAACCAACCCAGCTTGCCCCACACGGGGCCCCATGTGGCCAGATCTGCCAGCGCCCACTGATACATTACCAACGCCGGTGCCACACCGAAGGAAACCATATCGGCGATGCTATCGTATTGCATCCCGAAAGCGCTTTGGGTGTTGGTCAGCCGGGCCACACGGCCATCGAGTCCATCCATTACCATGGCAATCAGCACACCGATGGCGGCACTTTGGAACGCATTGTTAATCGCCGCAACCATCGCATAAAACCCGAAAAACAAGGCCGTCGTGGTCAGAAGGTTAGGCAGCAGATAGATGCCCCGACGCTGCCGAGCAGCCCTACCATTGCGGCTATCGCTGGGTTCACTCATGGAAACGCGCGCGGGTCTGACATCGGTTCAACCGTCGGTTGCGGCGCAACACCGCTCTGCCTGGAGAAATAGATGACCGGCGAACACATGCGAGTGATAGGGTGGCGTCGGTCGGCCGCAGCGTATCGGGCCAAGCCGGTGACAACACTGGCAGCAAGCCCAAAGAGGCGCCGCAGTGGCTGGCTCGTAACGATGCGGCCTCGCGATCGGCCGGCCCATCTGGATGAATGAGCGCTGCACAGAAATCAACTTTTATTTCGGTCAACCAGCCGTTTGGCTTGAATCCAAGGCATCATACCGCGCAGCTTTTCGCCCACCTTCTCGATAGGGTGTTGCGCCGTCTGACGCCGCATGGCCTTGAGACTGGGCGCGTTTGCCTGATTCTCCAAGACGAACTCCTTGGCGAAATTACCACTCTGGATCTCGGCGAGAATCTCCTTCATGGCTCGACGCGACGTTTCGTTGATTACCCGTGGACCGCGGGTAAGGTCGCCATACTCGGCCGTATTGGAGATGGAGTAGCGCATGTTGGCGATGCCACCCTCATAGATCAAATCGACGATGAGTTTGGTCTCGTGCAGGCACTCGAAATAGGCCATCTCAGGTGAATAGCCGGCTTCCACCAACGTCTCGAACCCCGCCTGAATCAGCGCGGTCATACCACCGCAGAGCACCGCTTGCTCACCGAACAAGTCGGTCTCGGTCTCTTCTCGAAAGCTGGTCTCGATGATTCCGGCCCGCCCCGCCCCGATGGCCGCCGCGTAGGATAATGCCTGTTCTCTCGCCTGCCCTGACACATCCTGCTGAACGGCAATCAAGCTGGGCACGCCCCCCCCCTCCACGTAAGTCGAGCGCACCAGATGGCCCGGCCCTTTGGGGGCGATCATAATGACGTCGAGGTCCGCCCGCGGCTCGATCTGGCCGAAATGGATATTGAAGCCGTGAGCAAAAGCGAGGCAGCCCCCTTGCTTTAGGTTGGGCTCGATCTGCTCATGATAGAGACGTGCCTGATGCTCGTCCGGAGTGAGAACCATGACCAGGTCCGCCTGCCGAACCGCCTCCTCAACCGACGCGACTTCGAGACCGGCTTGGCGGGCCTTGCCCATGGAGCTCGAGCCCGCGCGTAAGCCGACCACCACCGCAACGCCCGATTCGTTCAAATTATTCGCGTGGGCATGGCCTTGCGAGCCGTAGCCGAGAACAGCCACCCGGCTGCCCTGGATTAGGGAAAGCTCGGCGTCTTTGTCATAGTAAACCTGCATCGTTTTTCCTCGGCGTTGTTGCCGCGCGACGGCCTTGCTATAGCACTAAGGCCAACAGGCCCTAGAGCCGCATTTGCTTGTCACCTCGCGCAATTCCGATCACCCCGGAGCGCACGACCTCGAGTGGCGTCCGCCGCTCGATCACCTCGAGGAAGGCGTCCAGCTTGCTGCTGGTACCGATGAGCTCGATGGTGTAGGTCTTGCCGGTGACATCGAGTACGCGTCCGCGGAAAATATCCGCCAGACGCTTATATTCCTCACGGGCCTCCGCGGTGACGGCCTGCACCTTTACCAGCATGATCTCTCGCTCGATGTGCGCTGCCTCGGTGATGTCCAGCACCTTGACCACATCCAGCAGTTTGTTCAACTGCTTGATGATCTGTTCGATGATGCGCTCGTCACCAAAAGTCACCAACGTCATGCGCGAGAGCGTAGGGTCATCCGTAGGGGCGACCGTAAGACACTCGATATTGTAACCGCGGGTAGTGAACAGACCGGCGATCCGCGACAGAGCGCCGAACTCGTTCTCCACGAGAATGGAGATGATATGCCGCATTGGCCCCCTACCCAGATTGCGTGCCCGATACTGGAACGCGAGCAGACGCGACGTCCCGAGCCTACGCGGGATATTCGAAATGGTCCGCAAAATAATTAGAACGCTAAATTGTATTGGGTACGAAGGGGCGCATCAAGCGCCAAACAAGCATCGGCGGAATACCGCCGTTCGTCGGCCTCATTAGTACGTACCCCCTGTGCATGCTTCATACTCCCTTGCGGGATACCCGCTCTATCTCGAGGAGAGGCGCGCATGCAGCGAATCGTATGGATTACGGCAGTATTGGCAGCGCTGACAGCTTCGGCCGCCATAGCGGCGAAAATCTATAAATGGCGCGACTCCCAGGGACAAACCCATTACAGCGAACTCCCCCCCGTAGGACGGGGTGCGCAAACGCTCGACATCCAAACACCGCCCGAACATACGCCGCCGGCGCCGCGCCAGCCTACCCCCCTCCCGGGAACACCGCTGAGTTCCAACGGCCAGAAAACCACTGCTCAACCGAGCGGAAGTGATCCGCGCGTCCAGCCGAACGTCCACAATCAGCAACTCGCGTGCCCGACCGCACGACAAAATCTACTTTATCTTCAAGCAGGCGGCAGCAATCGCCGGTTCCGCGATGCCTCCGGCAAGGTGGTGCGCTATACCCAGGCGCAGCGGGAGGCGAAGATCGCCGCCACCAAGCGTTACCTCGAGGAGTACTGCCCACCGAGCAGCCCCTGATGCTGGACGGTTGCCGTCGCTTCCGGACACGTCATGAGATACCCTTTACTGCCTTTAGTGCGCAAATCCCGGCCGCGGCGTGCGGAGACAAGTGGTAGCTATGCGAGTAACCGGTTTTCCCCTATTTACCTCAAGGGAGATTCCAGCTGATGCCGAGATCATCAGTCATCAGCTGATGCTTCGTGCCGGCCTTATCGCTCGGCTGGGTGCCGGGCTTTACACCTGGCTGCCGCTCGGGCTGCGGGTGCTACGCAATGTCGAGCGGGTGGTTCGAGAAGAGATGGACCGGATCGGCTCGCTGGAAGTTCTGATGCCGGCGGTGCAGCCCGCCGAACTTTGGCAGGAATCGGGCCGTTGGGAACAGTATGGACCGGAGTTGCTGCGCCTCAAAGACCGTCATGCGCGCGAATTCTGCTTCGGGCCCACGCACGAGGAGGTTATTACCGACTTAGTCCGCCGCGAGATCCATAGCTATCGCCAGTTGCCGGTGACCTACTATCAGATCCAAACCAAGTTCCGCGACGAGATTCGCCCCCGTTTCGGCGTGATGCGCGCCCGCGAGTTTCTGATGAAGGACGCCTATTCGTTCCACCTCGATCAAGCCTCGCTGGAAGCCACCTACCGAGCCATGCACGCGGCTTACAGCCGTATCTTCCAGCGTCTGAATCTCGATTTCCGTGCCGTGCGGGCGGATACCGGGGCCATTGGCGGCAGCGTCTCGGAGGAATTTCATGTTCTTGCCGACTCGGGCGAGGACGCCATCGCTGTATGCCGGCACTGCAACTATGCCGCCAACACGGAACTCGCGCAATCCCGTCCCGCTCCGCCTCGCCAAGAGCCGCAACGAGCAGCGCAGGAGCAGCCTACACCGGACATTCGGACCGTCGCAGAGCAAGCACAAATGCTGGGGCTGACGCCGGATCGTATCGTCAAGAGCATCGTAGTGCTCGCCGACGGCAAACCGGCCGTGCTCTTCCTCGCCGGCGATGACGAACTCAACCTCACCAAGGCTCGATCGGCACTCGACGCCGGCGAGGTGCGCCTGGCTGAACCGGAGGAGGCGCAAGCCGCCACCGGGGTTCCGCGGGGTTTTATCGGCCCCAAGGGTCTACCCGAGGAGCTGACGGTGCGAGTCGATGAGCGGGCCGCGGCCATACCCAACTTCTCCAGTGGCAGCAACCGCCAAGACTGGCACTGGATCGATCTCAACTGGGGCCGGGATGCCGCGCTTCCCGAGCGGGCCGACCTGCGCACGGTCCGCTCCGGCGAGGGGTGTCCGAGCTGCGCGGGAAGCTTGCAGATCAAGCGCGGCATCGAAGTGGGCCATGTTTTTCAACTCGGCGCTAAGTACAGCGAATCCATGGACGCCCGCGTTCTGAACGAGCACGGCGACCAGGTTCCCATGATCATGGGCTGCTATGGAATCGGCGTCTCCCGGGTGGTGGCCGCCGCCATCGAGCAGAATCACGATGAGCGCGGGATTATCTGGCCGACTCCCCTGGCACCCTTCCAGGTCGCTATTGTCTCCATCAACGCGCACCGCTCCGAGGCCGTTCATAATGAGGCCGAACGCTTGCATGAAGCACTCGGCGCCGCCGGGCTGGAGCCGCTCTGGGACGATCGCGAAGCGCGGCCGGGAGTCAAGTTCGCGGACATGGAACTGATCGGCATACCTCATCGCCTCGTGATCAGCGATCGCGGACTATCGGCCGGCACGGTTGAATATCGCGGCCGTAGCGAGCCCACCAGCCGCCATTTGCCCTGCGAGCGGGTAGTCGAGTTCCTGCGCGACCTCCACCAGGAAGTCTGAAACCGGCAGCGGATGAGCGGATCGAGAACGTTGCGCTATCTGGCAGGCACGTTGCTAATCACGTTGCTAATAGTGAGTTTGGTTGCCGGCGGGATCTCGAGTGCTCGGGCCGCCTCCCCCGATCCTCACCTTCGAGCCGCCCTGAAACAGGCCATCGAGAGTACGGATAGCTTCGCCAACCGCTTCGACGCCGAGGTCTGGCTCATGGACATGTCGAGCC
This sequence comes from Nitrococcus mobilis Nb-231, assembly GCF_000153205.1. Classification (GTDB taxonomy): domain Bacteria; phylum Pseudomonadota; class Gammaproteobacteria; order Nitrococcales; family Nitrococcaceae; genus Nitrococcus; species Nitrococcus mobilis. The sequence goes on along the minus strand of NZ_CH672427.1, from coordinate 3,146,870 downwards.
GGCTGCGCAATCGCATTCCCGATCCCGGCCAACGGCTGCACCTGCTGCGACTGGTACACTCCGAAGCCCGGCGGGCCGGACTCGAACCGGAGTGGGTGCTGGCCGTGATCGATGTTGAGAGCGGTTTCAATCGATTCGCGATCTCCTCGGCCGGTGCCCGTGGGCTGATGCAGGTGATGCCGTTCTGGCTGGAGGCAATCGGTCACCCCGAGGATAATCTCTTCCATATCCAGACCAATCTGCGGCTGGGATGCACCATTTTGCGCTATTACCTGGACCAGGAGCACGACGACCTCGCCCGGGCTCTCGCGCGCTATAACGGCAGCTTGGGCAGCGCTCGCTATCCGGGTCTGATCTTCAGGGCACTCGCAACACGTTGGTTCGCGCAATAGCCCCGGAGACGGGCACCGCCGCGCTGGCCGCTAAGGCCACGCAGCACGCGCATCCAACACTCTTGCTATTCGAACGGGAAAGCCTTGCCAAGGCGCACCGGACCCGTTCCCCGCACCACCATACGAAAAAATGGACGGTTCACACCCGCTATTGACTGCGCGCGGGATGTCCCGCCTCGTCGAGCTCGGGGTAAGGCAACCCCTGCTCACGACACCGGCGCGCAATGCGGGGTTGGAGCCATTCGAACAGTATTCGGTGTAACACCTCAGGGGCCAAGCGTGGGTGATTATACATCCCCTTGGCAAGGCGCTGGCGTTGTGCCTCGTACAAAATAACGGCCGCCGCCACCGATACGTTCACCGAGGCACCGAGGCCAAACATCGGAATCGTGATGAACTCATCCACCCGCTGGCACGCGGCCTCGCTCACTCCCCAAAGCTCTGCACCCATGAGCACGGCACAGGGCACCGTGTAATCCGCTTGCCGATAATCGACGGCGCCTGCCACAGGATGCGCCGCATACACGCGCAGACCCTCATTATGCAGTGCCTGAATGGCACTGCACACATCCGGGTGCGCGACGACGTTCACCCATTTACCGACACCCGCAGAGCTATGGTGATGCACCGCTGGCACGCCACCCGGCCAGACGGCGTGGGCCTGAAACACACCGACCGCATCGCAAGTCCTGAGAATGGCGGCAAGGTTGTGTGGCTTGTTGACCTGGTCCAGCAGAACCCTCAAATCAGGTTGCCGCCGTTCCAGGGCTTCGCGCATGCGTGCGACTCGTTTTGCAGTCATTGCCTAGATTGCTGCCAAAGGTAGGCTATTGTATAGCCACACAACCGTAGGGCAACATCCACAGCGGATACCGTTTTGATAAATGAGGTGGCAAACATGAGCGGCGATTCTTATGAGCGCGTTCTGATCGCCGGTTGCGGTAAAATCGGCACCCGCCTGGGCGAGGAACTGGCGAGCCGCGGGGAAGCAGTGTGGGGCCTACGCCGTCAGCGCGTCCAACTGCCCTCGCCCTTGAAGAGCTTGACGGCCGACCTAGGCGTGCCGGAGTCGCTGCAAGCCATTCCGGCCGGAATCACTCGCGTCTATTATCTGGCGACACCGAACGCCTACACAGATGCAGCCTATGGGATGACCTACGTCGACGGGCTGCGCAATCTCTTGCAGGCGCTCGCCGATCAGGGCCAGACTCCCCGTCGGGTGATCTTCGTCTCGTCCACCGCCGTGTACGCACAACAAAGTGGCGAGTGGGTCGACGAAGCCTCGCCTACCGAGCCAACCGGCTTCTCGGGGCAGCGCTTACTGGAAGCCGAACGCCTCCTCCAACGAGGAAGGTTTCCCGGGCTGGTGGTGCGCTTCGGCGGTATCTACGGCCGAGGCCGCAATGCCATGCTCCGCAAAGTGCAGGCCGGTGAGCCTTGCCATGCTGAGCCATCGCTCTACACCAACCGCATCCATGAGGACGACTGCGTCGGTGTATTGTGCCATCTTGGCCGGCTCGCCTCTCCGAAGGACATCTATATCGCGGTCGATGACGCACCCTGCACCCAGTGCGAACTCATGGACTGGCTCGCCGAACAACTGGACCGGCCCAAACCAGCGCGCACCACGGCCGCCAAAGACACCCCACGTGCCGGCAGCAAACGTTGTTGCAACGCACGCCTTAAAGCCAGCGGCTATGCTTTGCGCTTCCCGACCTATCGGGAAGGTTATCGGGCCATGCTGACAAGTAACCGCACCGATAGCGCGAAGTAAGCGGACCGGATTCCTCAAGATATCCGCCGCCATGCACGCCACAAACGCAAAATACTGCACCGCTCGCTAACGCAGGTACTCCGCGAGCAACGGCAACAATCCCGGCAGTTCGCCCAGATGCGGCCGCAACTCCAGGCGCACACGCGGATGGCGGCGACGCGCCTCGGCGACCAGCCGGGGAATATCGTCACAAACGTGGCGGCCGGCCGCCAAAAAATACGGGAACAGCACCACCTCATCCGCTCCGGCGCTCACCGCCGCATCGATAGCCGCCGGAATAGGCGGTTCGGCCAGCTCCAGAAAGGCGGGGGCGACACGCGCATAGCGCTCGCCGAGAAGCTCCCCGAGGCGCCCGCTCAACCGGCGGACCTCCTCGTTCGAACCGTGCCGGCGGCTGCCATGGGCCAGCACCAACAGCACGCACCTCATCGGGCTACCGTAAATACTGCCGGCTGATGCGTTTGAACTCGGCCGTGCCGGCCTGCTGCAACCATTCGAAAACCACCATCTCTAGACTGACGACACTTACGCCCTCCGCTCGCAGACGCTCGAGCGCGAGCTGCGCATCGCGTGGATTACGCGAGCCGACGGCATCGGCCACCACGAAAACATCACGGCCGCCCTGCTGCAGCCCAATAGCGCTCTGCAGCACGCAAACGTGCGCCTCGACACCAACGATGATCACCTGTGGCTGTTCGAGCTGCGCGAGCACAGCCTGACAGGCTGGTGCCTCAGCATAGGAGAAGTGAACCTTCTCGCTGATGGCCTCGTTTGGGATGTGCTCCCGCAACGGCGCGACCAGCCGGCCCAAGCCCTTAGGATACTGCTCTGAGGCCCGAACCGGCACACCCAGCTCCCGAGCTACACCGAGCAGACGGGCGACATTGGCAACCACCTGCTCATTGCCGTGCACCGCCGGCATCAGCCGCTCCTGGACGTCCACGATCAGCAAAAAGGACCGGGCCGCATCCATCAGTGCCATCGTGCTCCTCCCCCGCTACGCTGCTTCAGCGAGCCGTAAAGACAAAGCGGCACCCATCGCTCAGCGTATAACCCATTACCGCTTCCATTAGAGCGCTTCGGCCGGTGGCGCGCCAAGCCCCAGCCTTTTCCGACGATACCTGAGCCTGAGCGGGGGCCGACACGCTTTTGCAGCCCAGGTGCTCAGCCTATTCTTCCAACGTCGCAAACAGCCGCTGTGTGTGCTCTGTGATGCGACGGTTCACACTGGCGCGTATCACCAAACGTTGCCCCTGCACTACATTTGTAGTGCAAGTATTTATAGACATCCGATTCCCGGTCACAGAGCGAGATGAGTTGCTTCATCGCCTGTTCCCCAGGCGCTGCGTCATCTGCTCCGAGGAGCGTTGTCATTTAAAGCTCTCCTTATCGAGATAATCGCGTTGCTTGCGCTTGTGCTTCTTGCTCGCATCACGGCACCGGCGTTGCTGATCGCTCAGGCCCAGGGTGAATTCGGTATCATGGTCTACCACCAGAACAGAGTGCACCAGGTAACCCCGTGACTTGGCCGATTTATCTTTTCCCGTGCCACCCAGCTCATCGGCTAGCGCATGCCGGTAGCTCACCGTCGTGGTGTCCTCGATTGCCAGTAACCATTGCGACTCGTCTATCTATCGAACCGCCGAGTTAAAACCGCCTTCAAAGGACATCACCGTATCCAAGCCATCCACCGCGCTCGCCGAGCCCTAGGAGTTCTGGTAGGGGGTGGACGCGGGCTATGCATATATCAGGCGGCCTCGCGGTTCTGGAATTGGGCGATTGAACTCCTTAGCAGTGTCGATCCATTCTTCGATCACCTTTTGCGCATCAACGAGTGCCTGCTCGTAGGTTTCGCCATCCGCCATGCATCCCGGCAGTTCAGGCACTTCAACCACAAAGCTCTGATCTTCTTCGCTCCAGTAGATGACCAGTTCGTATTTAATCGACATCGCTTTCTCCCAAACGATATTTCACGAGAATATCCCTGACCTGTCTGACCGGATAGGGTTTTGCCTTCTTGCCCTTGGGCTGCAGATTGATAATTTCGGTCGCACCATCTCGAATAAAAATGTGATGATCACCCCTCACCCGTTCCTCAAATTCGAGGCGGGCAAGCAACAAGACAGTCTATGCCGAGCGCCGGGCAGTGCGCGCCGAAGACGAGAAAGCGTTGCCGCGCGTGTGCGCTCACCGCGGCGGCGAGCATCATCAGCTCTTGGATGACGGTGCGCAGCCGCCGGCGCTTGGCCGGATACCTCATCCCCTCCTGGCGGAGGGGCCGTTGCGCTATGCTCCGGCCTCGGCGATCGATCTGGCACTGATCATCCGGGGCTACGATGTGGTCGATCTCCGTGTCGGCCAGCGCCGGATCGGTCCTGTAGGGACTGCTCGTCAGTACCAGGCAAACCCGCCCGCACCCGAGCCCAATTAATCTCTACAGTGGGAACCGCCGTGGATACCAGTTGCCCTTCCAGTTCGCGGATCGCAGGGCGCCCGTACTCGCCATCGAACAGGGTGTAAACGCTGACCACGCGATCCGTGGGGTGTACTAACTAGCATTCCTTTACGCCGTGCCGTTCGAATGCGGCCAATTTTACCGTTTGGTCGTGGGCGGTGGTATAAGGCAAGAGCACTTCGACGACCCAGTCCGGGGCGCCGGCGGCAGCCCGCAGCGTCGAGTTTAGTGGGATCGCACACTACGGTGATGTCCGATTGTAAGACGGTGACGATGTCCTCGTCGGCCTCGTCCGCTTCCGGCAGGCGCACGTCGAAGGGCGCCACGTTAACCTCGTATAGGCCGCCCTCCAGGGCATCGGCAATCTGGCGCAACAGCTCTACCACCAGCCGCTGATGTACGCGCGCGGGCGCTGGCGACATGGCATAAGCCACCCCGTCAATCAACTCATAGCGCACATTTTCCGGCCAGGTGCAGTATTGCCATAGCTGTGGCGCTGGGAATCTCGCAGCCGCAAACCCATGACAACCTTCGAATCGACGTCGGTACCGTCAATCGTAGCACAGACCGGTGACACGCCAGACCCGCTGCTCAATAGAATCCAGGACTAATTTGTTCTGCACAGGCAGTGCTAGTCCTAGCAAAGAGTTAAGGCCAGTTGCTGGATTGCAGGCGGCTACAAAGACCGCATGACACAACCCTTTCCAGTCGTCGCATCCATCTTATCCGATTTCATCGTCCGCCCGGTCGAACGCCATGAGGAGTCTCGCTATCAGGCTCAGATGGCGGCGCATCATTACCTCGGCGCATTGCCCAAGATCGGCGAGACGCTGCGGTACGTCGCGACCTGGCGCGGGCGGTGGCTAGCCCAGATCGGTCTATCGGCGGCCGCGCTCAAGTGTGGCGTGCGAGATGACTGGATCGGCTGGGGTTTTCGCACCCAGCTCGACCGGCTCAAGCTCATCGCCAACAACACTCGCTGCCTGATTCTTCCTGAAGGCCACTGTCCGAACCTCGGCTCACGCGTGCTCGCTCTTGTGGCCCGCCGCACGGCCGCGGATTGGCCGCAGCGCTTCGGGCATCGGCTGTTGTTGTTGGAGACTTTTGTCGATCCCTATCGTTTCCACGGCGGCGCCTAGCGCGCCGCGAACTGGCTCGAATTGGGCCTGACCCGCGGCTTTCGCCGCATCCGAGGTGGCTACAGCAACACCCCCGAGCGCCCCAAGCGGGTGTTTGTCTATCCGCTACAGCGCAACGTTGCGAGGCTGTTGAACCATCCCGATCGCGCAGCCCCTGGTCTATTCGGAGACCCTCGTATGGCACTTTCCGCCGCACAAATGCGCGCGTTGCCCCAGTATTTTACCGATCTACCCGATCCACGCCGCGCCCAAGGCCGGCGCCATCGCCTGCCTGTGGTGCCGGCACTCACCGCCGGCGCCTCCCTGTGCGGTATGCAGGGCTACAAGGCGATGGCCGAATGGGCGAGTTCATTGGGTCAAGCGGCCCGCCAGCGTTTCGGTTGCCGGCGCGTCAATGGGCATTACCTCGTACCCAGCCTGTATGTGATCCGCGATTGCTTGGTGCGCCTCGGCCCAAAGGCTCTGGATCGGCGCCTACAAGCCTGGCAGGCCGCTCAGCTCAACTCATCAGACGAGGCGTTGGCCATGGATGGCAAAATCATGAAGGGTGGCGTCGATCACACCGGGGCGCAGACTCAGAAGCTGTCTGGGTAAATGCTATACGCATTTTGCGAGCATGAGGCGCAGCATAGTGATTCGCACCCTATTCTCGGCTGTGAGCGGCAGAATTTCGTAGTCCTTGGACAGGCGGCGGTAATTGCCGAGCCAAGTAAACGTTCGCTCGACGATCCAGGGCATTGGCAAAATGGCAAAGGTATTTTTGATCTTCTGGGCGATGTGCCGCTTCAATCCCAACGTCTTCTCGACAAAGTCAACGGCCGTGCACGATAGCCCGCATCGCCGGAAAAGCCCTTCAGGGTGGGGCATTGACACCCTGAACGCAAAAGGTAACTTTGGTCGGGGATCGTCACATTGCCATTGGAGGGTGGCGGTTGGGTGCTGGCCGAAGGCGTAGTTGGTTGCGCCGGGATCGAGTGGCGGATGGTGATAGTATCATCATCAACCAAGACCTCCTTAACCAGCAAGCGGACGATTCTCTGGCGGTCACTGATTTCCAAAGTCTCTGCCGATTCCCGCAGTCGCTGGAGGAAAGCGGTCAATGTTTCGGCCAAACGCAGGAACGACATGCGGTCGGCGGCCTGACTGAAGATTGCCTGCAGCTCGGATTTCAATCCCTGTTCGCGGGCCCGCAGTTCGGGCATGCGGCCTCGCAGTTCGTCCAAAGACACGAGGTCTTCCTGGTAGGCGGTCACCAGGCGGTCCATGCTTTTGCTCAGGCGCGTGAGGTCGCGTTCGACAGCGTCCTGGCGTTTCTTCGTCGGTTCACTCGCACGGGCCGCATCCAGGCGGCGGTCAAGCTCGGCGTTGATGAGCCCCGGATCGGCGATCAGCCGCATCACCTCCTGCCACACGATGTGGTCGAGCAGGTCCTGGCGGATCGGGCGACTGTCGCACACGGATCCGCCGAGATGACGCCAGCCATCCGAACCCAGGCAGCGGTAATAGTGGATTTTGCGTGCACTCGTGCGGGTCGACGCGCGGTAGAGCGCGTAGCCGCATTTGCGGCACGAGACCAAGCCCTGCACAAGGCTGGGCTCGATGGTCCGGCGCGGTGCGAAACGCTTGTTGTCGGCCAAGCGCTCGGCCGCCAAAGCGAAGTTTCCTCGCTGACAAGGGCGGGGACCGGCACTTCGATCCATTCCTCGCGCGGCCGCTCATGTGCGCTGGGTCTTTTCACCATGGACCGACCGACCCGACAGACGGAATGGCTTGGTCACCTTTTGCCTCGGCCCGACCTGTGTCTTGTTGAAGCAGGCGGTGCCCTTATAGGCGGGATTGCGCAACATCCCCCACACGACCGAACGCTCCCAACGGGTCACTCGCCGGCGTGTCGGAGGGCCCATCTCCCGCAACAGCCGGGCGATGGCGCCGATGCTCAGACCGTCGACGGTGTATTTCTCAAACACCAGCCGCACGACTGCCGCCTCGGCGGCATCGATCTCGTAACGCGCCGGCGTTTCGGGCATCTTGCGAATGTAGCGATAGCCGTAGGGCGCCCCGCCAAGCACAGAGATCTCGCCCGATTTGGCGCGGTGACGCTTGCCACGGCGGGAGCGTTCGAGAATCTGGGCGCGTTCGTACTCGGCGATCATCCCTTGGAATTGCAGCATGAGCTGATCTTCGGGCGTGGCGGAATGCGGCGCCTTGATGAAGATGGCTTCGACACCATGGCGGGCGAACTCTTCGGTCAGCAGAACCCTGATAGGCATACTTTCTGCTCAGCCGATCCGGCGAGTGGATGAGCACTGCTTGGATTTGGCCCTCGGCCGCGAGGTCGCGCAGCCGCTCCAAGCCGGGCCGCAGCAGGCTGGCGCCGCTGAAACCTTCGTCCTCGATTATCCATTCATCGGGTACGGTGAACCCCTGCTCGCGGGCGAACTCGATCAATGCCGCGGTTTGGCTGGCGATCGTGTTCGCTCCCTTCTGTTGGTCGGAGGATACCCGGGCATAAATCGCGGCGATCTTCATCGCTCCCCTCCCTTACGCACGGTCCCACACCGGCGACACGGACCCGCTCCGGTACCAAAATCCCATAGACCTGTTCCAGTTTGACGGCGAGGAGACGGTCAAACGCATGCTCGAGACGGACGCTGCGATCACTGGCGCCGCGCCGGTCAGCCATTGCCGCCGGCTTCGTCGAGAAACGCGCGCAGCGCCCGACTGACCATGTCGCTGATCGTCGTCTCCTCGGCCGCAGCCCGCGTTCGAATCGCGTCGACCAAACTGGGCGGAAGCTTGAACGTCACGGCCGTCGTTGGCTCGGTCACTGGCACCGGCCGGCCGATTGCCTGGGCCGCCTCGATGTAGCGATAGGCCTGACGTCGGGACAGCGTGAATTGGCGCGACAACAACACGGCAGCCTCCGCCACCTTCAGCCCACGCGCGAGCAACCCATAGGCCGCATTGAGACGTTGCGCCTTCTGCGTATCGGTCGATCGCGACATATGACATACGTATATTACCTCCTGAGACGCAAATCAAGCACAGAACGGGAACGGTCGAGCGGGATTGTCCGATCGAAGCCGAAGTTACCCTTTGCGTTCAGGGCGTGGTTTATCCCGTGCCGCGGTAACTTCTCATTAAGTCCGGGCGTAATGTGTGCGGGGTGGCGGAGGTAAGATTACGGTCGTGCATTAAATGCAAAATTATCAAGCGCTTATTGTTGATGGTAAGCAACGAACCACTCTCTTCAATGTCTTCTTGCCCGGACTTAATGAGAAGTTACGACAGCTTCTGAGCCTATTACACCATGATTACATGCGACGCTTTATGAGTGATGCGACACTAGCCATTAACCTTCCAGGTCATGAAGTGTTACCGAAGTGCGGCCGCAGTTGTCGGGTCTTCTCCACCATGCGAAAAGTCGAGCGATTGTTGTTGAATCGCAATACCTGATTCAGCGGCGCCCATCGCACCTCGTGGGATTCGTCGTTGCCCGGCACGGGCAGTTGCTCGTCGATTTCCACCAGAAAGCGGACATCGATGTGCTCGTGCTCCGGGCTGTGCAGACCTGCCGGGATGCGGTGTATATCGAGGTCGAAGATCCGGCCGTCGACCAAACGTATGTGCTCGGGATCGATGCCGCTCTCCTCCGAGGTCTCCCGCAGGGCTACCGCCACGATATCCGCCTCGCCATCGGCGTGCCCGCCCGGTTGAAACCATTGGTCGTGTTTCCGGTGGTGCATCAGCAGCACCAGCGAACGATCCAGGTTGACCACCCAAGCGGAGCCTGTCACATGGGCCGGCAGGAGGTCACGGTGAAAACAATCCGGATGCAATTGCACGAAGGTCCGCGCCTGATCGATATATGCGGCTTCGTCCATGAACCGAGTGCGATGCCCATCGAGCAAATCGAGGAGTTTCTGACGGTGCATGGGAGCTTAGGTACCAGGCGGCTTCTTGACCGCAGTGATCGCCGCGGCAGCCGCTTCGTCAATGTCCATCTCGCGGCCGGCCATGATCAGGCGTCCATAGGCACCGACGGCAGGCACATCGATGAGCGTGATGCTGGCGGCTTTCTCCGCCTGATTAGCGGCATACACGATGTAGCCGGCCGGCTCGGTCTCCAGAATGAACATGCTCTGTTCGGGCAGAATCATAGACCCGCGACGGTTCTGCCGATTGATCAGCACCGTGTGATCGGGCGTCATGCCGCGAATCACTTCCTGCCACGCGATCTGACAGGGCTGGCGGGCGCTTACGTCAACGCCGAGGCGCTGAAGAATCACTCTGCCCGCTTCCTTCACGTCGCTCTGGTCACGGTGGTGAATCACCATCGAACCGTAGGCGCGCTCGACGACCTGCTGCGACAGATGCACACGAGTCGCCTTCAGGGCGATGTCGGTCAGACGGTGAATCGCCATACCCGGAGACACTTCCACCCACAGACAGGAGTCGCCGGGCACGGGCAGGAATCCTTGCGATACCGTGGCCATGTACTCTGCAAGCTGCGGCTGCAATGAATCGATATACACATAGGTTCGAAGCTGAATCATCTGCTACACTACTACACTCGCGCTCCCGCGGCTCCTTGGATAGGATCAGGCGCTGAACTTCACCAGCCGGGTCACCTGAATATCGGATATGAAAACGACTCCGGAGTGCTCGTTATAGAATGGAGCTAGCCCCTCCAGGATCGGGTTGACCAACTCTTTCGGCACGGCCACGATGATCATGATGAGTACGTCATCCTCGTTAAACATGAGGTGCCCTTCGTGGAAGCCGTGTCTGCCCTTGCCGGAAAGATTGTTGATGATTGTATAACCTTTGACCCCGGCCCGATCCAGAATATCGGTGGCGAACTCCTGATGCTCGCCCCCAACAATGATCTCGAGCTTTTTTAGCGGGCTCAAATTCAGGTCTTTCATGAAACAGTAGACTCCTCGATCAGTGGCTGTTCGGGGGCGGACGCAGTGCGTCGGGTCTCCCACTGCCCGTCCGCGTAGACGTACACGGTGCCCTGCTCAGGGGTGATGATCAGCAGCCGGATCCAGCCGTTGCGCACCAGGAACTTCACGGACGTCACTTCCTCCACGGCGCGTCGGGCATGCTCGAACGGGGCCTCGATTACCGTGATGAGCCGCAGCGGCTGGTGGTAAGGTAGACCATTCTCGAGGACCGTCTGTGCGGGCAGGCCTGTGCGCAAATCACTCAAGTTTCCGGTCATGACCCCAAAGCGCCCCGCAATGTTGTGATAGACCTTGCTGCCACTCCCGAATCGCTCGTTATCCACGGTAGAGAAGTAATGCTCCATGTTGATCCATTGCCCGACGACGAGCGGGCCACCAAGAATGTTGCCCAACAGTCGCCGCTTGGGGTCGAGGCGATAATCGTAGGAATGCAAAAAGGCCTGCCCCTCTAAAGACAAGGATTCTGTCAACGCGCGCCGCCCAATGACAAAATAGGCGTTGCCTGCCAGCCCCCATTCGGGGCGAACCTGGGACCAATCCATGGCGTTGCGCTGCGCGTACTTGAATGCCTCCGCCGGTTCCAGCCGGGCCGATTTCTCCAGCAGCGTGGGCATGCGCTCTCCGGTACAAAGTCGCGAAGCCGCTGCCAAGCCGTTGTGCAGGCGGTCGACATAGACCACGTGCGAAGAAGGCAGGCGATCGAGGTCGAACAACTGCAACTTATCCGTGGTTGTGTCGTGCAGAGCGGGAACGAACCAGGCGTCGTCGGCAACCTCGACGCCCTGGCTCCGCAGCTTGCGCCGCACCTCCGGCTTGTTTGCCATTTGCGCCAAGACCCGCGCGCTGACCAGCCCGGGATTGCCTCCGCAGGCACCACAATCGAGCGCCGATTCATAGGGATTGTTCTCCGACGTACTCCCGTGTCCAACGAGCAGGATGAAACGGGAAAAGTTCTCTGTCAGCCCTATGGAGCGCAGAGCCTGACCCACGAAGCCGGCCTGTTCGTCCAGACTGAAGCCGAGCCGCCCGAGTCGTTCCATCTGCAACTGAACGATGCTCGGATTGATACGGTAGGCCTCACGCAGGCGAGCGATGAACGCCTCCTCAGCGGCATCGTCCAGTTTCAGTAGCTTCGCCGATTCCGGGGCACCTTGCCCCTTGCCCATGGCGGCTTCGCGCAGCTCACGGACCATGAAATCATTGATTTGTTCGGTCTCCAGGCCGAATTCCTGCTTCAACGCGTTGCGGATCACGGCCCGTTGCACGGCTCTGAGGATGGAGTCGGCCTGTTCACGGCTGAGCTTGTCGAGCAGTAGGTGGGTCCCCGGCTTTCCTTCATGCAGATGCCGGCGCCACCGGTTGTACTGTCGCGGAATCAGGGTCTTGCCCACCATGTCGAAGCCGAACAGCAAACCGATGGCCTCAACCGTGACAAAGGGACTGAGTACCGATTCCTTGAGCTCGTGCAGCACCTTCTCGAGGGCGGTTACGGAGGCAATATCCCCCCGCCGCTCCGACACTGCCATTTCCAGAACGAGGTTCTTCGGCGTCAGCAGCACCGGACACAGATGAGTCTCGCTGCCCTTGCCGAGCTCCATAAAACTGACCGGCACACCGAAGAAACCGGCAATACCGAAGGTCTGGTAGTCACCCACGCTTTCAAGGTGGCGGCGAATCCGCTCGGCGCGGTTGTCGATGCAAAACAGCGCTTGCGCAAACGGACGCTTGTCGCGCGGCGGTGATGGCTCGAGGTTGATGCCCTCCAGCAGCCGGTTCATCGCGTGCGTCTCCATGGCGCCTAACCAGATCATCCCTTCCTGTCGTTCGAATCCACGCAGCGTGTCCAACAGGCTGTGCAGCCGATCGTCGGCAAGCGCGGACAGCGCCTCAAGATCGCCCGCCCTTTGCGCCAGATCGCGCAGTTTTACGACCAGTTGCCCGGCTTCGTGCGCCCGCTTTCGTCGGACATAGTCGACGAAGAGGGATTCGATCTTCTTGCTGCGATTGGCCGCTAAGGTCTGTTCCACCCGCGCGGCCAGCGCCGGCAGTACCGCGCCGCTGTGCAGCTCGTAGTGCAGGTAGGTCTCGCGGGTGTGCTGCTCGATGGCCTGCTCTAAACCGCCGGCCGTAGCGACCGCGCTGCGTCCGCGCTCCTTCAAAAGCGCCAAGGCAAGCGTCAGGCGAACCGCCATTAGGTCCACCAGGTCCGCCGGATAGCGCTCGTTCCAGTAGTAGTGCTTGGCGCTGGAGCGCCAGCGAATGAAGCCCGCCCAGCCGTGCAGCCGCGCCAGCTCACGGGTGAAGTAGGCCGTCCAGTACTCCTCGGCGACACCGAGGGTCCGCATCACGTCGGCGATGACGTCTTCCGGACTGTCGCCGCTGCCAAGGACACGGTCGATATGCAGCCCGCTCAGGTACAGGCGGCCATTGCGGCGGGCCAGGTCGAGCCATGCGGCGAAGAAGCCCCGCTCGCGCCCCGGCATGCCCCAGACCGATTGGCCTTCGTCGAAGAAGTCCAGGCAGCTCTTGATGACCAACTCGTCGAGCTCCGAACCAACGTCCGTCCCATGCAGCAGGTCTACGGCCTCGTACACCGGGACCGGACCCAGCAGCGCCCCGCGCAGTCGCGCTGCAATGGCCTGCTCATCGGGCGGCGGCGATGGCGGCGCCTGGCCATGCAAGGCCGCCTGCACGTCGGCGGTCTCCGCCATGATTTCCGCTCCGGTGAGAGGGTTTTGCGTCTCCGTCAGCAGGGCCATCAGCCAACGCGGCAGATCAATCCCGGGCACGGGTTCGCGCTCCGCCGCAAAGGCCTCCACGCGGGCGGCGAGTGCCGCCTGGTCGACCTGGCCCTGGCCCAGGTAGCGCTGATAGTCCGCCCGTCGCAGAAACCCCCGACCATGAAACAGCCGTGCGCCCTTTTCAACTGCTTCCGGAAAGGGCAGGCGCTCGAGCCCGTAGAGTGGATTGTGATGAATGAAGGCGCGCATGGGCCAGAAGAATGGAATGGGCTCGGCGGCCACATAAACCATGGCGCGGATCTTCAGCTTCTGACCGACCGGCAACGTCACAGCAGATCTCCCGCGAAGTACAAGCCGCTGATAAGCAGAACAACAATGGCTGAGGTATAACTCCAAAGGGCAGCCGCGCTGAGGTCCGGCGCCTCTATGCCGTTGGCTGGACCGATGATCAGCCCCTGCAGCAGTCGCACGCCCGCCCAGCTCCACAGCAGCCATATCACCACCAGTGACAACGCCACCGACGGCGCTGCTGCGGTCGTCGAGACAACAGTGTTGAACAGGGCGAAGAAACCCGGAAACACCGGTACGGCGATGACGGCCAGCACTACGAACACCAACACGCCGGAGAAACGCGGCAGCGTCTCGGCGAGTCCGCCGTAGAGACCCGTGTAGGCGGCGCCGAAGTGCGACTCCAGCCGAGCGCCTAGCAACGCCAGCAGGGCGAGCGGTACGCTGAAGCCCAGCGCGTACAGGCGGATCGGGGACGCCTCGGCGCCGCTCATCAGCACGGGCCATAACAGTGCCCATGCCGAGGTCGCAAGGAAACCGATCCACTGGCCCATCTCGCGCAGCGCGATTGCCCGAAAGGCATACAGGGCCGCGGTAAACAGCGCCACGATGAGAACCCAATCCGGCACTTCGTTACTTGCTGCGAATGCCAGGCTCAAGCCGAGCTGGGGCCATACCAGCAATAGGACAGCGCGAAGCGGCCCATTGCGCACTCGAACCAGCAGGGCATTGAAGCCCATGCTCAACGGAAAAAGCGGCAAAAACAATCCCGCAAGCCAGTACAGCATGCTCAGACCCACCTCAGCCATACGTTCAGCCGCCCCGCGGCCCCCAGTAGCAGCCGGGTCAGGCGCGTGAACAAATCTGGGAGATAGAGCTCCCGGGAAATGAAAGCATAGAAAGTCAGCCACAGCTGCCCGGCATGCCCCGGTGCTCGGCTTCCGCTCTGTTCTGCGTAGTACGTGACCAGCCAGCCCAGCACGATCAAGGCAGTCATCAGGCCAGCCAGGACATTGAAGCGAAGCAGATCCATGTTCGCGGCTGCATAGATGCCCTCACGAAACGCCTCGTCCGGGTACAAGAACAGATTGAAGGCATGGCTGATGAGCGTGTAGCCAAACACCACAACCGCAAGAGAGAAGACACTCAACCTGAGCAGGCGCCAGAAATTCTGGGTCTGCATCCGGTAGGTGGTGTAGAGCAACTGCGCACCGGTCACCCAGCCGAAGAACAGCAGCACGATGGCACCCTGCTTCTGGAAGTAGTCCTCGGCGACGAGCAGATGCGCCGTCAACAGCAAGAGCACAGGGACGGCGACGGTGATCGCCACCATCAGCAGCCACGGCTGACGGACGGCGGCGGGCTGTCTTTCCACGACGAAGCTGTAGAGCTCGTCTTTGGGAACGCCGTCGCTCTTGCGCGCCGCATTGATCATGCTGCCGGCGCCCAGGAAAAGCGTGCCCTTGAACACCCCGTGGGCGATGAGGTGGTAGATAGCCAGCGAGAAGGCGCCGACGCCGCACTCCATGATCATGAAGCCCATCTGGCCCATGGTCGAGTAGCCGAGCGACTTTTTGATGTCGTTCTGGGTCAGCATCAAGCTTGATCCGATCAGAGCGGTCACCAACCCAACGACGAACACGACAGGCAACACGTTCTCAGTATGCACGAATACCGGCGCGAATCGATTGATCAGAAACCCGCCCGCATTCACGATTCCGGCGTGCATCAAGGCCGATACCGGTGTCGGGCCCGCCATGCTGTAGGGCAGCCAGGTATGCAGCAGAAACTGCGCTGAGCGCGCGAATGCGGCCGCGGCGATCAGACTCCCGACCAGCTCCATCAACGGCATGCCCAGGACCATGGGAGCCGCCGGTTCGACAGCGATACGCGCGAAGATCTCGGACAGCGACCAGGTGCCGTAGGCGTAATGCAGCAGCCCGGCGGCGAGCACCAGTGGGAGATCGCCGATGCGATAGGTGATCAGTGTCCAGAAAGCGTACCGATGGGCCGAATGGCTGCGGGTGTCCTGGCCCAGCAGGAAGTACAACAGAACGCCAACCAGATGCCAGGCCACAACCAAAGTGATCAGGTCGCCCGCAACGACCATTGTCAGCAACGTCGCGGTCATAGCGTCCAGCAGCACGAAAAACCGCGCGTAGCCGGCCTCTTCGACCATGTACCGCACCGAGTAGATATGTACGATCAAACTGATGCCCGCGATAACCACGGCCATCAGGGCACCCAGCGGGTCGAACCTGAGAATGCCCCACGATCCTGCGAGGGCCACCTCCCCGGAAGCACCGCCGATGGACGAAGATAACATCGCCACGGCGAGCGCGAAGGTCACGGTGGTGACGGCGACACTCAACCGGGCCGCATGCCGGCCGAGCCGCGCGGAGAGCAGCTGTATCGATAGAGCGGACAAAAGCGGCAGCGCCGCCAGTGCGATGATTAGCTGTTCCATATCCTCTAAAAGTCCCGCCGGTCAGCCGTGCCGATGCAGTACGGTTTCAGCCCCAGCTCATATCGGGCCAGCGCACGAACATGCGTACTTTCCTGTTCTGATAGCAATTTCATTTCATTTTACAATGTAAATCATTAGCTTATTGGAAAGCTGCAAAGCTGGTAACTTCTCATTAAGTCCGGGTAAGAAGACATTGAAGAGTGTGGCTCGTTGCTTACCATCAACAATAAGCGCTTGATAATTTTACATTTAATGCACGACCGTAATCTTGCCTCCGCCACCCCGCACACATTACGCCCGGACTTAATGAGAAGTTACAAAGCTGCGTCTCTCGCAGTCATCGTCCGAGTTGCCGGATAAAATGAGCAATTTATGCCCGGCACCGACTCGAACCGGACTTGTCGCCGACGCCCGCCTTCCGCGCAAGTTCGCGATTGGAGGGAATCGACGCATGGCCTTTACCCAGCTCACCGATGGCGAGCGCTTGCGCGACACCGTGCAGTTCACTTCATGGAACGTGAAAATTCAGTCGGGCCACACACGGCGTCCGCTCTGATAGGGGTCATCACCACTACCACGAGGCTTGATCTGATAGGGATCACCATTACCACGGGACTTCGCGCCAGCTGAGGAAGGCCTCCGCCCCGTGGATTTGTTACCGGCCTGTGAAAGGGTTTTTTTCTTTTCGCCGTCGCTCGCATCGTGTACCGGCGAATCGGCCTTATCTACAACCGCCTTGTCTTTACCCATGGAATAGACCAGTTTTTCACCGGTTATGTCAGTTTTGCTCATGATGTCACCACCTCTCAGTGAAGACCATCGCAGGGGTAGAGCTCATCGAGCCGCTCGGCAAAGCGACGCTGAGCGTCACCCAGCTCATCTTCGCCTTCTGCTGCGTAAATGGTCATGTTCACATAATCGCGACCGAACCCGATATCCGGATAAAGTCCTTCATGTTCAGAGAGTTCCGCAGCACGGTCCAAAAAATCACGGAGTGTAGGGTAATCCGGAAACTCATAACGCCGCTCCAGACGATGTGGGCGCTTGCGCTCCCGCCACTGACTGCCCATAGCGTTTCTCCTTTACTCGCGCGCTATTGTTGTGCATAGTCGCGCGCTGTTGGACAGGATCAACGGCCCTGGGGCTTTCGAGTTCCTCGAGCCAGCGAGCGAACTCGTCCCCATGGGCTTCCTCCTCGGCAAGAAGCGCTTCGAAAAACAATCGATTGTCATGGTCGCCTTGACAGGCGCAGTGTCGGACTGCGTCGGTGTAGAGGCCAATAAGCTCGAACTCCAGTGTCTGGTTGTGCCGCAACAGCGCTTGCAGGTCTTGTCCGACCTGTACCGGACGAAGTTGCGATGCGCTCGGCGCCACGCACAAAGCCAGCATGCGGGAAATAATTCGGTCTACATGGCCCATTTCCTCGGTAGCCTCATTGCGCATGCGCTTTGCCGGTTCAGCCAGCCCCCAGATCGCGAGCAATCGCGCCTGGGTGCTGTATTGCTGAACCGCGGTGAGCTCAAGGCTTAGCGCCCGACCGAGATAGCCGAGAACACGTTGGTCGGAAGGTCGCTGCATCATGATGACGGAACCGTCTGTCGAGCTATTCCCTTCTGATCACTCAGCTACGCCCAGGACGATTGCCGCCCATCTCATCCCCGAGCGCCGGCTCGACTCCGCGGTGCGGGCGGGAAATGATTTGCGCGGCAACCAGCCCTTGGTCATAGCACCCGCCGCCTCGATGGCGGGCACCAGCCCGCGGGTCTCGATCATACCCAGTGCGATACTGTAGGTATCTTTGGCCATGGCTGGAATCTCCTGTTACGTAGAGAGGTTACTGAGGCATGGATCAGGCCGCGGCTGAGGAAGACGAGTCGGCGCCCCTCGGCAGAGCCGGCTCGACCTCACGGTGCGGGCGGGCGATGATATGCGCGGCAACTAGGCCGTCGCCCACGCGCTCGCAGGCGTCGGCCCCGGCACGCACGGCCGCGTTGACCGCACCGGTTTCCCCGCGCACTAACACGGTGACATAACCACCGCCCACGAACTCGCGCCCTATCAGACGCACCTCCGCGGCCTTGGTCATGGCATCCGCCGCCTCGATGGCGGGCACCAGCCCGCGGGTCTCGATCATACCCAATGCGATACCGTAGGTATCTTTAGCCATGGTTGAAATCTCCTGTTGTGTAGAGAGTTGCTGCGGCATGGATTAGGCCGCGGCTGAGGAAGACGAATCGGCGCCCCGCGGCAGAGCCGGCTCGACCTCGCGGTGCGGGCGAGCAATGATGTGCGCGGCAACCAGGCCGTCGCCCACGCGCTCACAGGCGTCGGCCCCGGCACGCACGGCCGCGTTGACCGCACCGGTTTCCCCGCGCACTAATACGGTTACATAACCGCCGCCCACGAACTCGCGCCCTATCAGACGCACCTCCGCGGCCTTGGTCATGGCATCCGCCGCCTCGATGGCGGGCACCAGCCCGCGGGTCTCGATCATACCCAGTGCGATACCGTAAGTTTCGTTTGCCATCTTGATATCTCCGTCGTCGGACTTAAGAGTTCACTAACGCCTTACTTTCTAACCCAGTACGGGCTCGACCTCGCGGTGCGGGCGGGCAATGATATGCGCGGCAACCAGTCCGTCACCGACGCGCTCGCAGGCGTCGGCCCCCGCACGCACAGCCGCGTTGACCGCTCCAGTTTCGCCGCGCACCAACACGCTGACATAGCCGCCGCCCACGAATTCACGACTGATCAGACGTACTTCCGAGGCCTTGGTCATGGCGTCCGCCGCCTCGATGGCGGGGACCAGGCCACGCGTTTCGATCATACCCAGCGCGATACCGTAAGTTTCATCTGCCATTTTTATTTCTCCTGATCACCTCGTTGGTCGACACAGGACTCGTCTCACCCTCGTATTGCCCGCACTGCTTGGCAGTTGCGGGTTGCAGGTCAGCCTCCCAGTGATCGATGATGCCGCCTATGGTCAGATCGGTGAGTATTCCGAAATCGCCGCTGGCGTACCGCGCGGCCGAACCGCTGACCGTGAACACCCAGTTACCTTCGCGCGCACCCACGGGATCCACCGCTACGTGCCGCCTGCCTTGGGAATCCCGCAGCACCCGCAGGCTCGTCTGTTTCAATCCTTCCACCCGCCGGGTGCAGACCAGCGGCGCTTCGACCTGGAGAATATCCATTAGTCCTCCATCAGCTCTGCGCTTCTTCCGGCGGCCAGTGGTCGATGATTCCGACGATGGTCAGATCGCTCGGATATTCCTTGCTGCCGGCCGCCTCGCGCGCTGCCGAACTACCCACGCAAATTACCCAATCGCCGGGAATACAGCCGACGCCATCCACTGCCACCAGCATAGAGCTACCGTCTCGCACCACCTGCAGGTACTTGTGTTCCAGTCCGGGGATGCGGTTGGTCGCCACCAGCGGCCGCTCCACCTGACAAATTTTCATCAGTGTGACTCCCACATTTCCTGTTCCGTCACGGAACAGCCCAGCACTTCGATGGAACCGCCGGCGGCACAGTCACGCACTAGCATCAGCATATGAATCAGGCCGCGACCGATCAGATCCGCGTAACGCGCGCTCATGGCTTGAGCGACCCGCTGGCAGTGCTCAGCGGCGCGTTCACGCGCACCGGGCACATGGCCCTGATAGTCGTAACGGATGACGACCGGAACAGGCAGACCATGCGCTACGTTGAGACGCGAGAAGATCTTGACGCCCACGTCGAGATCATCTGCGGCCTCCTCGACGGTGTCGAGGTAGGCAAAGTAGGTCAGGTTGCGCAGCTGCACTTCCTCGAACCCCTTGCCCGCGCCGATGAAGCGCTCCGCATGGCCGATATCCCGGTAGTGCTCGCTGTGATATCTGCGCACGTACTCGATCTGTGACAGATTGTTCTCGAGCAGACGGGCAATCAGGCGCTGCGTGCCCTCCGGCACATCCGGTGCCGCCTCCTTGACGCGGGTCTCGATGCGCGCGCGGGCCTGCTGCGCCGTCAGGCGCTGCGTCTGGGTATACAGATCACGCGCCTCAATCATGCCGTGCAGATCGATCTCTCCGGCGCCGTTCGCAATATGAACGCGAATTGCATCCGTATCCGTGTCCAGCCCGATGAGGAGCAAATCGATAGACGCGCCGCAACAATGGGTGTTCTGGACAGCCTGTTGAAACGCGAGCAACCGTTCCAGGCCGGCGCGCGCGGCCGCGGCGGCGTCGGAGCCGTGAGCGGCGCAACCTTCGTGTGCCGGATCCCTGGAGCTGTAGTGATACACGGCTGCCTTGAGATAGCGTGTCGGCGCATCAGCCGTATTCGGCCGGCCCTCGCGAAATCTCAGCAGTTCGGTTTCGGTCCACTTTTCCAGGCTGTTCTCGATGTCGAACAGGGCACCGGCATACGACTTGCGCCGAACCATGCGGTACGGGAGCCGCAGCACGTAGCGAACCACGTGAGCGAGTCGCCCGTCCGAGCAGGGCGACACGTCCAGGAGGTGGAAGCCGCATTCCTGCAGAAACTGGTCAAAGGCAGCCTCGTCATCCGACTTCAGAGGATCCGTCGTAAAGAACTCATCGCAAAAACGACGATAGGTCTCGAACACACACCAGGCGAACAGGCGGCGCATATCGAGTTGTTCCACCCAGGCGTCGGCGAGGATCTGTTCAGGCAGCTCGAAGCCGAGGCGTTCACGGGCGAGATCCTGCGCGCGCAGTTCGAACTGCTCCTCGTGCTGCAGGGCGGAAACGCGCTTGAGCGTCGGCACGATCGCATCGAAGGCGGATTTGATTCGCCGTTCGTAGTCGAACAAGCGGGCGTTCTCCTCGCTCCGGGCGAGCGGATGCGCACCTTGCTGGCCCCACCCGGTCGCGTGCCGCAGCCCTGCGAATGGTGCGCGCACCGCTCCCGGGCGCCGCCGCGGAGCGGTCGCGTGGACCACAGAGTCTGCAGGTGAGCGATTGCGATCGTTTAACATGCCTGTTAGCCCCGAGCACCACCGGAATAGGTCACCAGCGCCCCGCGGGCAGTGTTGCCGCTGCTTCCAGTCACCTTGCTCAGCGGCTCTGGCGCCTCTTCGTTGCGCTTAGGCGGCTGAGAACGCGCGGGCATGGCGCTCATCGGACCCCGACGCGTCGGGTTGCGCCCCATGGCGGAGGTGCCCTCCGTTCCGGTGACGCGGTCACCCCGATCCCAGTCATCGCCGGTGATCTTGAGGCCGGCGTCCATTCCCTCACCGGTGATGCGCGATTTCACGCGGCCGTCGACGTCGCCGGCCGTAGGCGGTAGTTCGGCCGCCGCCATCGCGGCGTTATTGCGACCGGACCCGAAGCGGGCCTCCTCCGTGCCGGTGACCTTGCCAGTGGCCATACCAAACGGCCCGGTGATCTGACCCTTCTCGTAGGTCGAGCCGGTCACGCCACCAGCGCGAGTCTTCACTTGCGCCGCCTGCGACGGCGGAGTCACGCTAAACTTCTCCCACGGAGGCTCGCTCAGCATTTGCGGGAAATCCGGGCTGCCGGGCTCGGCCGGCGTGGCCGGGCAGGCCGCGGCGAACTGCTCGGCACCGACATAGGGCGTGCCGCTGACGGTTTCGCAGGCACCTTTTTCGGCACCGGTCAGCTTGCCGCCGATGCCTGGCTGCTGTCCTGTAAGGCTCGAACCGGGCGTGGATCGCAGCTGACGGGTACGCACCTCGGCTTGCTGAGCCTCTTCAGGTCTGCAGTAGCTGCGGTATTGTTCTGCGCCCGCGTAGGGTGTCCCAGTAATCGCCTTGCAGGTACCCGGCTCGTCGCCGGTCACCCGGGTCGAGCGCCCGGTAAGGGTACCGCTGACAGGCTGTCCCATCAGTGTCCGGGACACACCCACTTTGCAGTCCTCGGGCTTGGGTGTCGTCGGACAGAAACCGCTGTACTGCTCCCGGCCGATGTAGTCATCGCCCGTGATATTACGGCAGGTACCCGGCTCGTCGCCGGTCACCCGTTCACTGCGCCCGACCAACGTGCCGGTCACAGATCCGCCGCGCAAGGTCCGGCTGGCGCCGACCTTGGGCGGCGCCTTGCCATTTCCAACTTGCATGTAATGGGTACCGGTGAGTTCACGGTTCGCGCCGGTCTCATCCCCGGTCACTCGGGCTGAACGCCCCACGTTGTTGCCGGTTACGGTTTTGCCCCCGCGGGTCTCGGAACTCGGCACCTTCATGGGAGCGGGTTCGCTCTTAGTGCCGCAGAATGCCTCGGATTGATCGGCCGCGACGTACTGTGATCCGGTCACGCGCTTACAAGTCCCCGATTCGTCTCCCGTCACCCTGCGGCTGCGTCCCACCTCGTTGCCGGTGACGCGGTTGCCGCCGCCGGTGGGACTCACCCCTCCCCTGCGCGATGACTTGCTCGGCTCGCTCTGGCAGAACTCCCGGAAAATGTTAGCGCCCATATATTCGGTGCCGGTGATCTCCCGACACGTGCTGGGCTCATCGCCCGTAGTACGCCGACTGCGCCCGACTTGGGTTCCGGTTACCGTCTGCCCGTATGTGGTCTCGCTGGCACCCACTTTCCAGGGCGCGTCCTGTGCGGCACCGGGCGAGCCGTTACCCGCGACGCTCCGGTTGCTGCGCTTGCGACCGCACGGCCCCGATTTCTTCTGCCCCGCCCCGCCTCGCTGACTGCGCTGCGTACGCACGGCACGGGCTAGATCGCGGCTGGACATGTCGGGGTTGGCCACACGGACGGTCTGCGCCTCACTTATGCCATTCGGATTCAGCCCCGCCTTGCCACGCGTGGCCATAGCCTTGCGCCGCGCCCGGGAGGCGGCACGCGCCGACCCCATGGCGGCTGCATCGGTAACCTTACGATTGATCAACTTCGCTTTCGTCGGCGTTTGTTTCGGTAATGAAGGCGCACGGTTGCCCGTCTGCCGGGTAGGCCTTGAAGCGGAATCCTGCCTGGTGTTCTGACCGGGGTTGTGCTCGGCACGGGCCTGTCTACCCTTGGAGCCGCACTCACACGCGGACGCCTCCCGACTGGTCGCGGCTTTGGGCTGGGCCGGACTAAAATCTCTACGGGTGAGATCTGGGGTGCCGAGCCCGGCCTTGCCGCGCGTGGCCATGGCCTTGCGCCGCGCCCGGGAGGCCTCGCGCGCGGTCAGCGTGACGGCGCTTGGCGTGTAACGGTTCTCGGAAGGTCGGGGCGCCGGGCGCGCCGCCGGCCGATTTGGGCTTGCTGCCCGAGGTGATGGTTGCCACCCGCCAGCCGTGGAGGCGGGGGCAGCAGGTGCGCGGCTTCCGGCCGTTGCGGGTTTGCTGCCCGAGGCGCCGGTCATCGTGCGCAAGCCGGCTTTACCGGTGGTAGCCATGGCACGGCGCCTGGCGCGTGATGCCTCCCGGGCGGTGGAGTTGGTCGTGTTTGCAGTCTGTACCATAGCGGCAGCCCTGGAGACTGGAGCGCCGGTTGCGCGGCTTCCAGTCGATTTGGATTTGCTGCCCGAGGCACTGGTCATCATTTGCAAGCCGGCCTTGCCGGTGGTAGCCATGGCACGGCGCCTGGCACGTGATGCCTCCCGGGCGGTGGAGTTGGTCGTGTTCGCAGTCTGCACCATAGCGGCAGCCCTGGAGGCTGGAGCGCCGGTTGCGCGGCTTCCAGCCGATTGGGGTTTGCTGCCCGAGGCACTGGTCATCATTCGCAAGCCGGCCTTGCCGGTGGTAGCCATGGCACGGCGCCTGGCGCGTGATGCCTCCCGGGCGGTGGAGTTGGTTGTGTTTGCACTCTGCACCATAGCGGCAGCCCTGGAGGCTGGAGCGCCGGTTGCGCGGCTTCCAGCCGATTTGGGTTTGCTGCCCGAGGCACTGGTCATCATTTGCAAGCCGGCCTTGCCGTTGGTAGACATAGCACGACGCCTGACGCGTGATGCCTCCCGGGCGGTATAGCTGGTCGTGTTTGCAGTCCGTGCCATGGTTTACCCCGTCGCGTCGATGTTTGCCTTCCGTTTCCGGGTTCAGCCGCGTCCCTCGAAGACGACGAACGCCAGCCCCTGGCTCTGGGTGTAGCTGTCGTAGCCGATCAGACGAACGTGGTGAGTCGGATAGGCACGGTGGCAGGCTTCCAGCTCACGCAGGACGTTCTCCAGACTGGTCTCGCCGAAAAAAGGCAGCTTCCACATCGGCCAATAATCGTTCATGAGGTTGGACGGATGCTCGTGCTCGATTGACGGCGTCCAACCCTGGGAAAGGATGTAGGCGATCTGCTCGTCGAGCTCGTCCTGGGTCAAGGCTGGCAGGAACCCGAACGTCTCCAGGGTCTGGGCGGTCTGGTAGTCAACCATTTCGTACATCGTTGCCATGATTCAGTTCCTCGTATCGATTCGGTCGGGAATTCGCAAAAATCGGCCTCGACCTCTCCTTAGCCGTAACTCGCAGATTTAATGACATCCAGCTTGTCCACGGTCTCGAATTCGAACTTGATTTCCTTCCAGGTTTCCATCGCGATGGCGAGCTCAGGGCTGCGAGCTGCCGCCTCGGACAGAATGTCAGCCGCTTCCTTTTCGAGCTCGCGACCTTCATTGCGCGCTTTCACGCAAGCCTCGAGCGAGACGCGGTTGGCGGCGGCGCCCGCCGCATTGCCCCAGGGGTGTCCCTGAGTGCCGCCACCGAACTGCAGGCAGGAATCGTCGCCGAAGATGGTGACCAGGGCGGGCATGTGCCAAACATGGATGCCGCCTGAGGCGACCGGAAACACGCCGGGCATGGAACCCCAGTCCTGGTCGAAGAACACGCCGCGGGCACGATCCTCGGGAACGAAGGCTTCCCGCAGCTGATCGACGAAGCCCATCGTGGAGGAGCGATCGCCCTCGAGCTTGCCCACCACGGTGCCGGCGTGCAGGTGGTCGCCACCGGAGAGGCGCAGGCACTTGGCCAACACCCGGAAATGGATGCCATGCTTAGGATGACGGTCGATCACCGCGTGCATGGCGCGGTGGATGTGCAGCAGCATGCCGTTCTTACGGCACCACTTGGCAAGGCCCGTATTGGCTGTGAAACCGGCGGTGAGAAAGTCGTGCATGATGATGGGCATGCCCAATGCCTTGGCGAACTCGGCACGCTCGTACATCTGCTCGGGATCGGGGGAAGTGACGTTCAGATAGTGCCCCTTGCGCTCGCCGGTCTCGGCCTGCGCTTTCAGCACCGCCTCGGCTACGAACTCGAAGCGGTTCTGCCAACGCATGAACGGCTGAGAGCTGACGTTCTCGTCGTCCTTGGTCAGGTCCAGACCGCCACGCAGACATTCATACACAGTGCGGCCGTAGTTCTTGGCCGACAGACCCAGCTTGGGCTTGATAGTGCAGCCCAGCAGCGGACGGCCGTACTTGTTGAGCTTGTCGCGCTCGACCTGGATGCCGCTGGGCGGACCCATGCAGGTCTTGACGTAGGCGATGGGGAAGCGGATGTCCTCCAGACGCAGGTGCTTGAGGGCCTTGAAGCCGAACACGTTCCCCACCAAGGAGGTCAGTACGCTGACGACAGAGCCTTCCTCGAACAGGTCGATTGGGTAGGCAATGAACGCGTAGAAGGACTCGGAGTCCCCGGGCACCTCCTCCAAACGATACGCGCGGCCCTTGTAGTACTCAAGATCGGTCAAGAGCTCGGACCACACGCTACTCCAGGTGCCGGTGGAGGATTCCGCGGCCACAGCGGCGGCAACTTCTTCACGAGGGACCCCCGGCTGACCAGTGCACTTGAAGCACGCCAGCAAATCAGTATCGAGGGGCACATAGTCCGGGGTCCAGTACATCGTGCGGTACTCTTTCACGCCCGCCTGGTAGCTCACGCTCATGTGGGAGTCCTCCTGCTTGCAAAATTAAGGATTATTCGACGGCTTCGCGCTCCTGGTTCGCAGCCAAAGCGTCCAGAACCGAAATTGGTACATTGGTGCAGAGTTTATTGAGAGAGGGAGGATAAAAAACAGTTTAATTTTTTTAAGTTTTACTTAATCGATCATTTAATCATGATCGACCCCGCTCGCGCGAGCTCGCAGGCTAGCGGGAAGAAGTGATTGCTTATAGTTTAAATTTCTAAAGCTTGTTTTTATGATTATTTAATCAAAGGAGTACCGGCCGGAAGGAGCCGCTGGTGTTCGCACAGCAGGTGGGATCACCGCAGACGAGCGATGCAAAGGAGATGTGCATGGCCGCGCGAGATACCGGCTAATCCCCCACCCCAGGGTCTGAGCCAATCGGGTCAGCTTAGTACCGTGACCGTATGTCGACGCGAATTCGATATAGAATGCAACGTGATACCACCACCTGCGATTCCCCTTTCGGCAACCATTTCTGCCGGCGCCGGAGCAACTTCCTTACAGCCGACACGGTCCTACTAGGCCTGATCCTTACCCATAAGTTCGCTGACATCAAGGCGGGCGTTGGCGGGCCGGGAGGATCCGGGTCAGCTCCCGGTACATCATCGTAAGGTCATCGAGTCGCTGCAGGCCACGGGTGTCACCGACATACTGCCAGTTCGCCGCCCGATAACACCCACCGCGGGGGCGGCAACGGTCGATGAAGGTCTCCACCAGCACCGGTGCCTCGCCGTAGCGGGCCTGCCAGTCGCCAGGCAATCGGCGCAGGCAGCGCCCGAGCACATGCGAGGCAAGCTGCGGGATACGCAACGTGGGGCGGATGAGAAAACGGCTGTTGCACACAATGCGCCCGAGATCGGCCAGCGTGACGCTCGGCTCGCCGGGTACGACGCCAACACCCAGACCGGCGCCGAGGGTGCGCCACCGCGCGCCATGCACTCACCCAACGCTGTACCTGTCCACGACCATGGCCGCAGACTACCCGAGCGCGACGGCAATATTCAGCCAGGATGTGGGACAATGTCAGGTTCTAGACGGCTCCGACGATCGGATGGAACTCCCCGGTGCGCGGCTCGTGCGCAAACAGATCACCCGTGTGCAGATTGGCCCACCAGCCGTGCAGGACTAGGCTTCCAGCGTCGACGGCTTCAGCGATCCACGGGAACCCCATGAGATTATTGAGGGACGTTTTGATCGCCCCTTTTTCGACCTTGGCGTTCGACCCCGGGTCATCTGCGGCGTGATGCTGACAGGCTTCATGGGCGACTTCCACCCATGGGCCAATGAACTCGCGATCCACGACTTCGCCTCGCGCCAACTTCGACAGGGCTTTCATACCGCCGCAGCTGGAGTGGCCGAGCACCACGATATCCTTCACATTAAGATCACGTACCGCGAACTCGATCGCCGCGCTGGTGCCGTGATGTTTATCGTCCGGCGTGTAGGGCGGCACCAATGCAGCGATGTTCCGTACGACAAAGATCTCGCCGGGATCGGCATTGAACAGGACCGCCGGGTCGACACGTGAATCGGAGCACGCGATGACCAGCACTTTCGGGCTTTGTCCCTCTCGGGCCAGCTTTCGGGTGAGGTCACCCCGCTTCTCGTAGAACAGAGCACGATAACTGCGATACCCTGCGAGCAGCAGATCGATCGCCTCGGACATATTCCGCTCTCCCTCTTCCGCCCCCCATCGGAACGGGTTTCTGCGCCGCCACCACCTAGCGCGCGATCACCATTTTCTGAATATCGCTGGTGCCCTCGCGAATACGACAGACACGCTCGTCAGGGTAATTCTTCTACATGTAGCCAGTATAGCGTATAGGCAGCATGAGCCGGCGTTTCGGCGGCCCGCAGCCTCTCCTCACCGGTGTCCTGCCAGATCGGATGCCCGCCACCTGGGGCTATAATCGCTCACCCCCCAGCCCGCGCACGCCCCTACTCACGGCGCATCACGGGCGACTGAGCAGAACTTGCGCAGATGCGTGGCTCCGGCCGCGCTCGTGAGTCCAATCATCGCCGCCGCGGAAGCGCTCGAGCTCCGCACACCCATACAGGCCCTCAAAGCCTGGCAGCAGCGATACCCTGATCGATTTGCACTTCAACTGCGGAATCGTCCGGAACCTGACACATATGTTCCGAGATCAGAAAGTCCTTAAACGCTTGTGCAGCAGGCGCTAGGACTTTGCGCTCGGGATAGACCACGTGCCACTGGCGTTCCAGCGGCAGACCTTGTACGTCCAATATGATGAGATTGCCCAGAGCGACCTCCGCTTCAACGGTGATCTTGGCGATGATGGAGATGCCCAGTCTGCCCGCAACGGTCTGTCTGATGGCGCCGTTGCTGCCCAATTCCATGCGCACCTTGGGTGTCACATTGTGGCGGTGAAAGAAGGCCTCGCAACTGAGGCGGGTACCGGAGCCAGGCTCCCGTGCGATGAACGGTTCCTGGGCCAAGCGCTTTGGCGAGATATTCTTCTTCGCAGCTAGCGGATGCTGCGGGTGGGCAATAGCGACCAATGGATTGCGGGCGAAGGGAATGGTCACGACATCCAGGTGTTCGGGAGGCTGGCCCAGGATGTAGAGATCGTCCTGGTTGTGGACCAGGCGGTCGAGAATCGACTTTCGGTTACCCACAAACAGCGAGACCTCGATGCCGGGGTGCTGCTCGCTCAATTTGCCGAGCAACTGCGGCACGAAGTACTTCGCCGTGGTAAGAATGGCGACGCTGAGCATGCCTTTTTCCAGCCCCTGGATTGCGGCCAGCTCTTGGACGAGGCGCTCCATGCGTGCTAAGACGTCTCGGCAGGTCGAAGCCACGGCTTTGCCCGCTGTGGTGAGATAAAGCTTCTTCCCCACCTGCTCCAGCAGGGGCTGACCGGTCGCCTCGGCCAATTGTTTCACCTGGATGGAGACGGCCGGCGGAGTCAGGTGGAGCACCTCCGCCGTGCGTGTGATGCTCATGTGCTGGGCAAGGGTATCGAAAATCCTGAGCTGATGAAGAGTGATGCGCCGGATGGTCATGTCACATTGCGCCTCTAAAAATACGTCATCCGCATTTCGATAGCGGTACGAGTGACGGCGGCCTCTAGTAGGCGTTGGGGCAGCGGTGGCGCGCCGATTCCTCCAGGCAAGCTTGCCGGGTCGAGAAGCGCTGCATCCAATCAGAATAGCTGCTCTTCGGCTATTGTTCGCTCCAGCATCCTTCGTTCAGAGCATCTCACCCGCTTTGCCGAACATGGCTAAGGAATCTAGAAACACGTTATGTTTTAAATAATTATTTAACCAATAGTTAGGCATATTAAAATACTATTTATCACTTTTCCTGCATACACTCAATCCAACTTAACGCTCATTGTCATTGAGGAGCCAAGTGAGACGACTCAGCGGCCAGACACGCAGCGATGGTAGAACTTTTCGCCGTGCGCCGTTGATGGGGCTGGCGCTGTGGCGCCATCGTGCCTCTAGGCACAGCGCTGAAGCCAGTCATTTGCGATCCCAGTGGCAACAGCTGCACTTGCATACGAACGAACAGGCGACGCCCGCGGGGCCGAATCGGCGGAGCGACCGTGACCGGTCGCAAGTTCGGCCGGAATGGAGCTTGACTAATAGCGCTTTCTTCATCGTAGCTCCACGCCTTCGCACCCGGCGTCTCGAGTTCGCCGCTTCCAGCCTTTGCACGATTACGAATGGCGGCGGCGAGCGACATAAAGCTGTCGTTCAATTAGTCATGAGTGGCTGCATGTTTTTCAATGGAAGATCGAAGCGCAAAAAAATCGCCGGATATTCTAAATCGGACCGGCATTCAATTTTTGAATTCTGTTGATGCCTTAATTCGTTGATAATGCTGGTTATCTGTCGACGGCCTCAAGGAAGAATTTCGATGCGCCGGCGCGACATCGAGATGCACTCAATGGCCAATCCGGATCAATTTCGCTGGCGATTGACAATTTTTTACCTGTTCGGCAAGATATGATGAGGTCTTAAAAGTCGCCAGGCTGTTCACTGGTTACCTGAATTGTCGCATTTAAACCAACCGCGAGGATGCGAGGATGATAAAGGATGAGTCGGAGCAGGCACACAAGCCGCAGTTTGCATCGGCGCCAGGTCAGGCACGCAAGACTGCAACCGTAGAAGACTCCCTGGCCGCTGCGGCGGAATTGAAGCCAATGGTGGGAAGCGTCCGGCGCTTGGCGCGCGAACGGCGTGCTGCCCTCGCCAAACGGGGCAAGATGGCACTTCCGCCGGAAGAACGCTAACTAAGAGCCTGTTTACAATCTTCTAATGAGCAGAACGAGGAACGCCAGATGGGCGAATTGCAGACTGGTATTGAGCTTATGCTCGCAGTTCTTCCATAAGCGACGGCGTTTTTCCAGCCAGCCGAAGGAGCGTTTCACAACCCATCGCTGGGGCAACACGGCAAAGGGGTGCGCTTGGTTGCGTTTCACTACCTATACCGTCGCCTGAAGCTTCTTCTGTACGGCTTGTGCAAAAGGGCGCCCCGTGTAACCCCCATCCACCAATACGCTCTGAACCAACTGTAGATTCGATGCGCAGCGATCCATGGCCGCCAAGGCCCCTTTGCGGTCGGTCACATCGGCCGTGGTGATCGCAATGGCATGCGGCAACCCTTGGGTATCCACCGCAATAGGGCGCTTGATTCCCGAGACCTTCTTGCCCGCGTCATATCCCTTGTGTTCGGCGCTGTCCGTGTTCTTCACACTCTATGCATTAACGATACCGATCCAAGCCGGTAATTGGCGATTTGTCCCATCATAAGTCATTGAAATAGTTTCCTGTCATCTTTTGGGCGCGCCTTCGTAATCTATTGATATAATAGAATTTATTCGCTTAACTAAGTGCCATTCCCCTCTGGGACCGTTTTGAGTTCATTTACACACCGAAGCACGGCAGTTGACTCAATGTCGCCGAAATCGAGCTCAATGTGATGATCAGCCAATGCCTGAATCGACGAATCGACACCATTGCGCAGTTGCGCGAGCAGGTCTCAGCCTGGCAGGAGCATCGCGATCAGCTCCAGGCGAAGGTGAACTGGCAGTTCACCACGCAAGACGCACGCATCAAACTGAAGCGCCTTTATACGACCTTTAATGCGTGACATGACACTAGCTTCTCCGAAGCGATGGGCTGGGTCAATCCTATTTGACTGCGGTGGACGCGCGCATTCAGACTTCAACACGCGGTTTTGCGAGGGACGCGTCCTAGGGCAAAAGCCCCCAGGACGCGTTTCCAATGGCTGTATTGAGCGCCTTAAAACTTGAACAGGCCTTGAACCCACCACTTTTGAGTGTCTTGGGTTATATTGCTGGCGAGCTGAGTCGCGGGCGTATTATCCCCATCCGCCCAGTAGTTGGCGTATTTCAGGAGAATCGAGAGCTGCGGGGTAACCTGCTTGACGGCCTGGATATCAAACTCCCGCCCATAGTGGATGCTGCCCTGGTCGGAGTTGAAGTCGTGGTAACGCGCCAACAACTTGATGTTCCCCAGAACCTGCCGCCAGGTATCCGGCAGGGAAGCAACCGCCCCCGTGGTATCCAAACCCGCCTGGATCCAGACATCCTGCAGGCCTTGGGCCGGTGTCGTCAGGAACTGATCGGCCCAACCGTTATGCCCATGCAGGGTAGCGAACGGGGTTTGCAGGGCGTACCTGCCATTACCGCTGAGGAGCTCGTAGGCCCCGGAGAGGTGGACGCCAAACCACTCGAACCCGAGCTGGCCAAAGATATAATCCGCATCGATGACGCCGGCGCCGTTAGCATAATCACTCTGGTGCGCGTACTCGCCCGTGTAGACCAGCGTGAGGGCCTGCGGGCCGCGCTGCCGAGCGAACGGGAACTTGCCGTTCAAGCGCACGCCGAAGGTCTTGTTGGAGGCCCGGCTGGAGGATTGCCCAACGAGCGCGCTACCCACCGGTACGGATCTCCCTACCGGCGCGCCATTGTTATAATCAAAGAGAAGAGCGTAGCCGATCAAATGCGCCGGCACGGCGGGAATCCAATGCCCGACGTCCAGATCGAGGTTGACGAGGTGGGTGTTCATTCGCCAGTCGGCTCGATTGCCGCTGCGCTCGGTGAAGATCTGGTTGACGTTGTAGATATACGCGTAGTTGAAGTTAACCCCGAAGCGCTTCGAGTCGTAATTTAACCGCGCACCATCGTACATTTGGAACTTCTGCCGCCACACCACGTTACCGATCCAGCGGTGGTTCTGGAAGATAATCTGCTGGCGCCCGTACCTGATATTGGTCCCCGTTAGGTAATTATTGGGATCCGCCCCATAGGCGCCGGGCGGCACCTGATAGCTCGCATAGACCTGGCTGACCTCGGTGGTTTCCGGGTCGGCCACCACCGCTCGGTCGGTCTTGCCGTTGACCGTGCTGTTATAGGCCTCGCCGCCGAAAGCGCTGACATCGACCGCCGAGGCGTAGGCCCCGAAGCCGTAGAAACGCCCAGTCTCGTAGCCCAAGACGCTGCGCAACGTGAACGCATTGGCATCTTTGACTTTGCCTCCACCGGGTGCAAGCGCATCGTCATCCACATGCTCGAACCGCGTACGCAGCGTGAGATCGACCTTACCGCCCATGACGGCATCGATCAATTCCTGCCCGATATTCTGCGCCTGGGCGCTGCCCGAGAGCAGCGCGGCCGCACCGAGTGCCCCAAGCGCACCCGTGGTTAACCGCTTGAACTTGGCCATTCGTTATTCCCTCCCTTACGCCCGCCCCCGGCAGCGAACGTTATTGCAGCTGCTTGAACCCGTACCCCTTGCCCACAAACTGTAGCGTAAAAACAACAGAAACTGCTCCAAGACTAGCAGTCTTGGATGAAATATTGACTTCTGTCGTAAAGATACAACCAAAGCATCGGCCATGCAACATGAAATATTGTTTATATTTTATTGTATATCCTTAATATTTGATTTGTTGTGACTGCGCAACGCAGGTATCCGCCATTTCGCCGGGCAACACGGTTGCGGCCCGAGCACGCCTCGCAGGCGGTGGCTCTTCAAGCGGCCAGGCCGTCCTACCCGCACCCGGAGACGGTGTCGCAACCGCCGCGCTTTCGGCTGTGCGGCGGCAAGTATCATGCGGATTGGAGCACCGAACGTTGGCCCGGCCGACCGGATAGGACCGGGCCAACCGCGTCGCTACTCAGCCCCCTGGGACGTATTTGAAGGACAGGCTCATCTTCGCGCGATAGCTCATCACCCGGCCGTCCGCACCGACCGTCATGTCCAGCTCCTTTACCTCGGCGATGCGCATGTGCTTGAGCGATTGGGCCGCGGTCTCAACCGCATTGCGGGCGGCCTCTTCCCAGGAATTCTCGCTGGTCCCGATGACCTCGACCACTTTATAAGCGCTGCTCGACATAGCGTATGGCCTCCTTTCACAATGATTAACGGAATGTCTCCGAGCGTTGACGAGCGCCGACTGCGCGGCCGTGCTCGCCTGCAATTTAAAGTGTAGTCAGCGAGATTCGGTTCGGTTCGCCACGCGTCGGGGGCTCGGCCGATGCCGAGCGTGATCACGCTGAGGGCTGGGCAGAATATCTAGCTACAGGCTTTGAATTTCCTGCCAAGCGACCGTGGGGTCCGGTACATGCGCTATCGAGCCAAAACAGGAAAACCGATCGCCCGAATCGCGCAGGCATTGCTGGCGCTCATATTGATCATGGCGCCGCCTAGCCTGGGCCGACTGGCACTCGGCGAGCCCATAGCAGCGTATTGGATGTTCCCCTTCGAAACACCCCGGCTGGCCCACGCCGAGTTCTCTTGGCCGATCTTCTGGACTTATGCCGGCACCACCATGCTCGTGCTGGTACCGTTTCTATTCCGGCTCGCGACCGGTGCACCCTCCGGCTATCGAGCCCGGCAAAAGCTCGCTTTCCCCTGGTGGGGTTGGTTCGGCGCGGCGCTGCTGTTCGCCGCCTGGGCGCTCGCCTGGGGAGGAATTCCGACGGCCCCGTTCATTCGCCGCCATTCCTTCAGCGGCCTTTGGCTCGGCTACATCATCACGGTCAACGCATTGACCAAGCAACGGGCCGGGCGCTGCCTGCTCAGCGACGCACCGTGGCGCTTGCTCATGCTGTTTCCAGCCAGTACCGCATTTTGGTGGGTATTCGAATACCTCAACCAATTCGTCGGCAACTGGCATTATCACCAAGTGAGCGAAGCGGCGCCGACGACTGGCGCCGTTCTATCGAGCAGCCTGCCCTTCTCCACCGTGCTGCCCGCTGTGGTCAGCACGCGGGATCTGCTGGCCACGTTTGCCGGCCTGAGCCGAGGGCTCGATCGCTGGTGGCGACCACCGCGGCCGCCGCGCTCCTGGGCGGTGGTGGCACTGGTAGCGGCGGTGACCGTGCTGGGGTTGCTGGGCGTCTATCCGGACGGGCTCTACTGGGCGGTCTGGCTCACTCCGCTCGTCGTGATTACCGCGCTGCAAGCCCTTGCCGGCGAGCGCTCCTTGCTCACGCCGCTGGCTCAGGGCGACTGGGCGGTGCTCTGGCTAGCCGCACTGGCCGGGCTGATCTGCGGCTTTTTCTGGGAGCTTTGGAACTGGCACAGTCTGGCGCGTTGGAGCTATAGCATTGCTTATGTGGAGCGCTTTCACCTGTTCGCCATGCCACTGCTCGGCTACGGTGGCTACCTGCCGTTCGGCCTGACCTGTATCGCCGCCGCCCGCTTGTTAACCGGCCTAGACGTGACCCCCTTCGCGGTCAAACCCCACCCGTGTGTATCGGGGAAGTCGCCACCGGCGGCTTAGAGCGCATCCTCTCGGTGCTCGTCGCGACCCGCTGCCGCCGCACCGGCCGCCTGGGCAACGCCCTTGAGCAGCTCCCACTCGGCTTTAATGCGCCGGATGTTGGCATACCAAGGTTCACGGGCTGCGGGACTGCGCGCCGCCTGATTCGCCTCCAGCACACGATAGGCCCGCAAAGCGGCATCCACAGACCGCTCCAGGGAATAGCGCCGGGCGGTATTCGCAACCGCTTCGGTCCAGGCCATGCGCTGTTGCCGATCCAAGGCCATGACATTACACAACGCCGCGGCGAAGGCCGCCTCATCGACCGTCGGCAGTAAATAGCCATTGTACGCGTCCGTCACGACTTCTCGAACACCGGGGGCGTCCACGGCAACCACCGGCAGGGCGGCGGCCATGGCCTCGGCGAGAACCATCCCCTGAGTTTCGCTGAGCGAGGCGAAGGCGAACACATCCATGGCGTGATAGGCATCGGCGAGTTCAGGCAGGCTCAATACACCGGGCAAGTACAGACGATCCGCCAATCCGGCCGCGTCGAACACGCGCCGCATCTCATTTGCCGAGGGACCGGCACCGACCACCAAAAAATGGACGTCGCGCCGGCCGCCCATCGCCCGCGCCACGGCCCGTGCCAAGAAAACCAGATTTTTCTCGGGCGCGAGACGCCCAACATGGCCGATGACGAATGCCTCCTGGGGAATACCAAGGCGGCGTCGCCAGTCCGCACCGTCGCCGCGGCTGAACTGCTCGAGCACGACCCCGGTAGGCAGGGCTTCCACTGGCACGCGCACACCGCGGCGTTTGAGCACCTCGGCGATGCTCTCGCTGGGCGCGAACACCCGATCGCAGAGATTGGCGTAGCTGGTGGAGAGTTCGATCACGAAGCGCCGCAAAGCGGGTGAGTCACCGGGAACGTAATGCGTGTACTGCTCGTACATGGTGT
Source organism: Nitrococcus mobilis Nb-231 (assembly GCF_000153205.1). Classification (GTDB taxonomy): domain Bacteria; phylum Pseudomonadota; class Gammaproteobacteria; order Nitrococcales; family Nitrococcaceae; genus Nitrococcus; species Nitrococcus mobilis. The sequence goes on along the minus strand of NZ_CH672427.1, from coordinate 3,111,073 downwards.
GATGGGTGAACACGACTGGGCAGCCGTGCAGCGAGGCGGCGCGCAGCGCCGTCGTTCCGAGTAAAAATGGATGGTGGCTGTGGACGATCTCCGGGCGAAACCGATCCAGAACCGAATCCAGATAGCCCGGGATAGGCAACATCACCGAGAAATCACTGCCGTTGAAGTTTTGGATCGCCGGTAGGCGAACAACGTCGTCTTCCTCCTCAGGCGTATCCGGGAAAACCGGGGCAACGACCAGCACCCGATGTCCCCGCTTGCGATAGGCGCGTGTGAAAGCGTCCACCGAGCGGGCCACACCACCCACATGCGGCAGGTAAGTGTTGGTCATCATCACGATGTTCATGCAGTGGACCTCCAGTGCAGGTACACCTTGGCGTCCTCCGCCGCCGCCACTACCGCATCTCCCTCCAGAGGAGCCACGACGATCGCTTCAGGGCGCCGACGCCATTGCGCTTCCCAGCACACGGGAATGCCCCGCCCCTTCTCCATCGGACCCACGCTCACCCGCACAGTTCCGAACCGGGTCGGCGCCGGCCCGAAGGCAAGCCGCTCACCCGAGTCCAACCAACGCCGTGGCAGTCCACCCGCCAACACGAGCCGCTCACCCTCTTCGCGGACAAAACCGTTACGAATCATCATTACCCATTCTGCCGCGGCCCAGACGTGCTGGCCATCACCCATACACCCCCCCAAAGTTCGGGGATGAATCGCCTCGGGCCACTGACCGGTGCTGCTGGCTAACGCGGCGACCGTATCGAGCAGGGATACACAGCGCGCATCGCCCGCTCGCAACAACACCTGTGCAATGTGCAGCGTCAGATACGCATTGATTCCGGAATGCACCATGTCCTGGAAAAAGCCACCATTTACCATGCACTTATCCAATAGGTACTCCACGGTGCCAAGCAAACGGCGATCATCCATCGGGCAACTCTGCAATGGGTAGCCCACCGCGAGCGACCCCACGGCTCCGGGGTCCAAGCGCCGGTAGGGCGAGGCCGGCATGGCGGGACGGCCAAGCCGCTGCTCATCGCGCTGCAGACACCTTGCAATGGCCCGCTCCAATGCCTCGGCCTCCGAGCTAAAACGCGCGGCGTCGGCCGGCTCTGCGGAGCCCTCACACAGGGTCGCTGCGGCCCTGAGACCGGCCACGGCCCAGAAATCATCCCAATAGTAATAATCGTTCGGGCCTAAGTGCTCCGCACTGAACCCCGCCGGCAACAAACCGTCGTGGGGCTCGCCGCGCCCCTCCGGCAGGCGTTTACGGGCAATCCAGCGCGCGCCTTTGCGCACGCAACGCAGCCAAGGCTCCGAGAGCGCGCGGCCGGTCAGGTCGCGATAGCGCAGCAGGCTCCACAGCGCCTGCCCATTTGAATCCCATTCTCCCTCTTGACTGTGGAAATAGCCGGTCGCCGGATTTTGCCGCTGCGGGAAGCGCGCTAGCGCACGTTCGGCGCGCGTGGTCAGCCCCGCCGCCAGCAAGGCGTTAATGATGAAGACGGCGTCGCGAAACCAGAATCTCTTGTAGGTATAAGGGCCAGGATAGACGTCGTTTACCGTATGCAGTACCAGCGTGCGCAGCGCCGCCTCGTAGAGGAACCTATGCCCTGTCTCCGGAATCTCCAACCGCGCGCAGCCCGCCAGGACATCCGGCCATAACTGCACCGTATCGATCTCCTGGGCGCGCTCTGCCAGGGGTACGCTGATCTCGACCCGGCGTGGCGCACCGGCCGGCAAGGCAAACAACGCCGCCGCACTCGCTAAACCCACGTCGCAATCCGCGCTGGCCGTATCCGTTTGCTCGGCCAGCCGAGTGGCGACATCGCCGTGCCGGTAAGCCGAGGCGCTGTGCCGCTCGATCGGCTCACCGAACTGAACGACGGGCCGCCCCTCGACCAACCACTCGCGGCGTGCTTCGCTCAACGCCACTTGGTGGATGAAGCTGATGCCCTCCGGGTTGTATGGGCGCAGAGCCACCGCCAGGAAACCGCCCGCGGCGGCATACCCGGTATAATGGGCCTGCAGGGTTGGGGTACCGTCCCGATGCGCCACCTTCAACTCGCCGAGCAGGCGCACACCGTGGCGGCGGCTGTCCGTGATCACCGCAAGCCCGTCGCTCAAGTCCAAGCGCTGGTTGGATGATTCCACTCGGCTGGGGTAAAGCACTGCGCCGTCACCGCCGAGCACCCAGGCATCCAGTGACCAACCGTCAAGAAAAGGGGTCACCAACCCCCGCGGGTCGACGATGGGCAGATCCGGACAACTCGGTATCCCAAGGGCGGTCCAGTTGCGGTGTGTGAGGTTGACGTGCGTGATGGAAAAAGCCCGGGGCAAAAACGCCGCATCGCCAGGATCGAACTGGCGCTCGATCCAATACGGCCAGATCCAATCCAAATTGTGTTGGATTACCCTGGCGTTGATCAAACCACGGGCGTGGAATACGACGCCCGCCCGCAGCAATTCTATCGGTTCGTGGACTTCCGAGGGTTGGGCAAAGCGCTGCAAACGCGCCAATAGGGCAACCGGATCCAGAAAACCATGGGCACGGGCCGCACGCCGCAGCAAGAATTTCCATGGCAACCAGTTCCAGCGCACATAACCCCCCGCCGCCTGCGGCCACCTGGCTTGCGCTGCCCGCTCATCCGCGGCAGCCTCGTTGGTACCGGCGTAGAAGATGTGGAAAGGAGTTCGCATAGCGCTTCCCTCCGCATCTTACGGCAGCTCGACCAGACTGTGCTCCAGAGGCCGGCGGCGCGATTGCGGCGCCTCGGCCGGATAACCGTACCACACCAATCCGACCACGGTCTCGAGCGCGGGATCGATCCAGAGCAGATCGTAGAAGCGGTGCTCGCGCGTTACCGCTCCTGTGGTCCATTTCGCGCCGATACCTTCGCTCCAGAGATAAAGTGCCAAATTATGGATAGCACAGGCGCATGCCGCATAGTCCTCCCGCGCCCGCAACGCATCCGCGCTCTGATCGCAGGTTACCACCAACCAACCGGGGATGGCGGCCCAGCGCCGACGTTTGGCCTCACCGGCCGCAGGCCCATTGGCGGTCGCGGTCAACTCGGCGTTGAGCTCGACCACGGCCTGCTTGGTCTCGGGGCCCAGGAGATAAAAATGCCACGGCTCGGTCAGGTGATGGTTCGGTGCCCAGCGGGCCAGATCCAGGGCCCGCCGAACGACCTCTCGCGGCGGCGCCTGGGGCTGAAAACGGTTGATGGAGCGCCGCTCGCTTATCGCACGCGCCACCGCGTGCGCTACAGCGCCTTGCGCATCGCCAACGCTTGCCACCGGCTCAACGCTCATATGGCCTCCCTTGAAAAATGAGAACAGGCATTAATGCAAACACGCTTAACTGCGGGGCTGGCGGCCCTGGGAACCATCATAACAAAGCCGACGCTTACCGCTGATTAGGGAAAACCGCCGCACAGCTCAACAGCCAAAGCTGACAGCCAACCCCGAGCGGCGCTATGCTAACTGGCCGGCCGCTCGGGTAGTGTGCCTCGCCCTATACCGGGCGGGAGCTATTCGAGCCGCGAACCGCCATGCGGCGACATGAACCCACACGCTCGGTACGGGGAGCACACGGCTGCGCCGAGGCGGCCCGCAGTCGCAATACGGTGAGGTAGCATTGAGTGAGGTAGCATTGAGTGAGGTAGCATTGAGTATGGTGCGGCGCGACATCACGTTCGACCACTCACAAATCCATATCAAAAATCTACGGCTGCGCACCTACATCGGCCTGAACACCGATGAGCAGACGAAGTTGCAAGATGTCGTCATTAGCATCCGGGTCGACTACGACGGTCGTGCCGCGGCAAGCGAGGACGCGGTTGAACATGCGTTGAACTACCGGGTAATCACCAAGCAGGTCATCGCCTTGGTGGAGAACAACCGATTCCTGTTACTGGAGAAACTGGTCTTCGATGTTCTAAGCTTGGTGCTGAGCTTCGATGGAGTTAAACACGCGGCGGTCGAGGTGGACAAGCCCCACGCACTGCGGTTTGCTGACTCGGTGTCGCTGACCATGGCCGCCTCGCGATCTTGAACGGTCCACTCATGTGATCAATTGGATCAATCCCAGCTCATAGAACAACAAAACCGCATAGCCGATCGCGAGGCAAATCAGCACCTGCTGCACGCGCAACCACCGATACAGAATGAAGCGATGGTGCATGGCAAGCAATAACAAACAGCTACCGGTGAGCGCCACTTTCAGCAGAACGAACGGCCGCACACCGAGCAACAGCGCCGCAGCCATCAAAGGGTTGGCTTCAATAGCGCCATTGTCGAGCAAATACAAGGTCAGCAGCGCATCCAGCACGCAACCGCCCATGATCATAACCACATTAACCGCTACCCCGGAGTCGTAGACATCGGTGTAGCAGCTGCGGTCGTGGCCACCGGCACGCCGCGGACCCTGGCGGCGACCACCGAGCCAGAAATGGCGGCTGCCCCATATGGGCCGACGGCGTCGCTCACCGTCGCGTCGTTCGGTTGGCAGAGATACATCGAACATTATGTGACTTTAATAACAAAATGCAGCGCGGCGCAAGCATTCGAGCAGCCATACCATCACTTGGCCAACACCCGCTTCAGCTCCGCCCCAAGCTCGGGCAATGCCTGGAATAGATCAGCCACCAGCGCATAATCGGCTACTTGGAAAATCGGCGCGGCCTCGTCCTTGTTAATCGCGACCACCACCTTAGCGTCCTTCATTCCCGCCAAGTGTTGGATGGCCCCGGAGATGCCCACTGCAATGTAGAGCTTGGGTGCGACAATCTTGCCGGTTTGCCCCACCTGATAGTCGTTGGGGACATAGCCGGCATCCACGGCTGCCCGCGAGGCCCCGATGGCCGCCCCCAACCGATCGGCAATCTCCTCAAGCAGCCGGAAACCCTCCGCACTGCCCATACCACGCCCCCCCGCGACGACGATCTCGGCGGCCGTCAGCTCGGGGCGCTCGGATTGGGTCAACTGCTCGGCAAGGACTTCCGCAAGATCACTGTGCGGCTTGGCCTCCAGCGCCTCGATCGGTACCGCCGTAGCGCCGCTTGGCGCCGCATCGAATGCCGTCGCGCGTACACTCACCACCTTGATCGGGTCCGTCGACTGCACCGTAGCCACGGCGTTGCCGGCGTAGATCGGTCGCACGAAACGGTCCGGGCCCTCGATCCGGATGAGGTCCGAGATCATTGCCACATCCAAAATCGCAGCCACCCGGGGCAAGAAATTCTTGCCGAAAGTGCTGGCCGGAGCCAGCACATAGGTAAAATCGGCCGCGAGATCCACGACCAATGCCGCCAGATCCTCGGCTGTCGGTCGGGCGTAGTGGGCGGCTTCACTATGCCGCACCAGACTCACACCCTGCACCCGCGCGGCTGCTTCAGCCACGGCGCGACAGCCATGCCCGGCGACGAGCACCTGCACCGCATCATCAAGCCGGACCGCTGCCGTGATAGCCGACAAGGTCGCGCCGGCCAATGTGGCGTTGTCGTGCTCGGCTATGACCAGCACGCCCATCTCAAAGTACCTTCGCTTCGTTGTGCAGCTTGTCCACCAATTCGGCGACGCTGGAAACTTTCACACCGCTGCGCCGCGGCGGTGGCTCACTCACCTGCAGCGTCTTGAGCCGCGCTGCGACTTCGACGCCGAGTTCCTGCACGGTCATGCTCTGTAATGGTTTTTGTTTCGCTTTCATGATGTTCGGCAGCTTGATGTAACGTGGCTCGTTGAGTCGCAGGTCTGCGGTCACCACGGCCGGCAGCTTCAAGCGCACGGTTTGATTGCCGCCGTCGATTTCCCGGGTAACCGTCACCGAGTCTTCGGCGAGCGCTACGCCACAGGCGAAAGTTCCTTGTCCCCAGCCAAGCAAAGCCGCCAGCATCTGCCCAGTTTGATTGCAGTCATCGTCAATGGCTTGCTTACCCATGATTACCAGTTCGGGGGCTTCCTGCCCCACCACGGCCTTGAGCACCTTAGCCACATCCAGAGGCTGCAGTTCCGACTCCGTGGTCACCAGCAGCGCGCGGTCGGCTCCCATCGCGAGCGCGGTGCGCAGAGTCTCCCGACAGGCCGGTGCGCCGATAGAAACGGCGACGATCGCCTCGACCCGGCCCGCCTCCTTAAGGCGGATGGCCTCCTCCACGGCGAGCTCGTCGAACGGGTTCATCGACATTTTCACGTTCGCCGTCTCAACGCCACTGCCGTCCGCCTTGACCCGAACCCTGACGTTGTAGTCGATCACACGCTTGACCGGCACCAGAATCTTCATGAGGATTCCCCATTGTGCTGCGGGCTTACACGCTCGGCACTTACCCTGATCCTGCGCTCGGCAGGCGCAACTGCCGCTTAAGCGCGGCCGACTGCCAACGCGCCACTGCCACTTCCCCACAAATTAAGTTTACGTAAACGTTAGATCACTCGCACTCTCGCACGCAATGCCCGCCCTTGCGCTGCCGTACAGGCGAACGCTACTTCGGCGGCATGCGCAGACTCGTCGAGGCGGATGGTCTCACCATCAACATCGTATCTCGATGACATGCTGAACCAGTGCCGCAAACTCACTCGGGTGCCCGAGCCGAGCGGGGAACGGCGTCTGCTCGCCCAGTGTCGTGCGCACCTGCTCCGGCAAACTCGCCATCATAGGCGTTGCAAAAACACCGGGCGCGATGGTCACCACGCGAATGCCGTAGGCGGCGAGCTCGCGGGCAAGCGGCAAGGTCATCCCTACGATGCCCGCCTTGGAAGCCGAATAAGCCGCCTGCCCGATCTGGCCGTCGTAAGCCGCCACCGACGCCGTGTTGACGATGACGCCACGCTCGCCGTCAGCGCCGGCCGGCCCCTGTGCCATAAGCTTTGCCGCGAGACGAATCGCGTTGAAGGTCCCCACCAGATTGACCTGAACCGTCCGGGCGAAGGACTCGAGCGGATGCGGCTCACCTTCCCGGTTCACGACCTTGCACCCGAGCACCGTGCCCGCACAGTTGATAAGCCCGTGCAAGGCGCCGAAGGCCTCTACGGCGGTTGTCACGGCTTGCTGCATCGCCTGCGCATGGGCCACGTCCGCCGTAACGAAACGCGCCTGTTCACCGAGCTCCGCGACCAGCGACTGCCCCGCTGGGGCATCGAGATCTACGATCACCACTCGAGCGCCATGCACCGCCAAGTGCCGGACCGTAGCCTGACCCAACCCAGAGCCGCCGCCGGTAACCAAGAACACACTGCCCGCAACTTGCATCCGCCGACTCCCCACCTACCGTTTTCCACGCCATCACCCGGCCGCCGGCCCTCGATCAGCGCGAGACCAAGCCAAATTGACGTTCAGGTAAACCTCATTAGACTGAATTATAGGAAGGTTCATGCGCAGTGCAGCCACTACTCGGTCGACTCGCACGGCCCACCGCGCAAGAATATCGCTAAGCTCAGGAGTGAGCTCCATGGCAAAGAAGGTCCCGCTTTTCATCGACGGCCAGTTCGTGGACAGTGAAACTCACGAGTGGATCGATGTCACCAATCCCGCTACCAACACGGTCATCGCCGAGTGCCCGGTCACGCCGGACGCGGAAATCGAACGCGCGATCGCCTCCGCCAAAGCCGCCCAGAAGCACTGGCGAGAAATCGCCGTACCCGAGCGGGCGCGCTACCTGATGCGCTATCAGGAACTGCTCAAGGCGCACCAAGAAGCGATCGCCCAGACACTGGCCGAGGAGACCGGCAAAACCTTTACCGACGCCAAAGGTGAAGTATGGCGCGGAATCGAGGTCGTGGAACACGCCATGGGCCTGCCCACTCATCTCATGGGGGAGACGTTGGCGAATGTCGCCGCCAACATAGATACCACCAGCTGGCGGCAACCGTTGGGCGTGTGCGCGGGGATCACACCGTTCAATTTCCCGGCCATGATTCCGCTGTGGATGTTTCCATTGGCGATCGGCTGCGGCAACGCTTTCGTGCTCAAACCCTCCGAACAAGACCCACTCACCCCGATGTGCCTGGCCGAGCTGTTCGCGCAGGCCGAGTTCCCGGCGGGGCTGCTGCAGATCGTTCACGGCCGCAAGGCGCAAGTGGATGCCTTGCTCAAGCATCCGGATATTCGCGCGGTTTCCTTCGTCGGCTCACCTGCAGCGGGGCAGCACATCTACCGCACCGCTACGGCGCAGTTCAAGCGCGTCCAGTGCATGGTCGGCGCGAAAAACCACATGGTGGTCATGCCCGACGCCGATAAACAGCAAGTGATCGACCACTTGGCGGGTGCCGCCTGCGGTGCCGCCGGGCAGCGCTGCATGGCCATCTCGGTGGCCGTATTGGTCGGCAAGCAAACGCGAAGTTGGGTCGACGAGCTGCACGCGGCAATGGCCAAGCTCCGGCCGGGCCCAGCGACGGACCCGGCAGCCGCCTATGGACCGCTCATTAGCCGCCGAGCCCTGACACGGGTCGAGCGGATCATAGGTGAAGCGGCGCGGGAAGGGGCCAAGATACTACTCGACGGTCGTGGCTGCAGTGTTGCCGGCTTCCCCGAGGGCAACTGGTTGGGCCCCACGCTGATCGATGAGGTCACGCCCGCGATGAGCTGCTACCGGGAAGAGATCTTCGGCCCCGTGTTGGCGGTGATGCACGTCGCCGATCTCGACCAAGCCATCGAGCGAGTCAATAGCAATCCCTACGGTAACGGCACCTCCATTTTCACCGCTTCCGGAGCGGCCGCCCGCAAGTACCGGCAAGCGATCGAAGTCGGCCAGATCGGGGTCAATCTGCCGATCCCGGTACCTTTGCCGTTTTTTGCCTTCACCGGCAGCAAGGGCTCCTTCTATGGGGATCTGCATGCCTATGGCAAGGATGCGGTTCGCTTCTATACCGAGACCAAGACCGTAATCGAACGCTGGTTTGAAACGGGCACCGCGGCGGGGAGCCGCCCCAATATGACAATCAACCTACGCTGAGTGGCGCCGGCGTAGCGCTGTCCGACCACCTCGACTGAGTGGACCGAATTCCGGTTGCGCTCGGCGAGGCGTCGTCGGCCTACCGGGGAAGCCCGCCCTGGCGATGATCAATAGGCGCTGCGGGCCTGGGCTCAAGGCTGCCCAGGCGCCTTCACTGCGAGGATTGGAGGCATGGATTTCGCACCGACCGAAGACCAAATCGCCTTTCAGGATGCCGCGCGCGATTTTGCCCATCACGAGCTGGCCCCCAATGCGGCGCGCTGGGACGCGGAGTGCGTGTTCCCTAAGGAGACCATCGCACTGGCCGGCGAGTTGGGATTCTGCGCCGTCTACACGCCCCAAGAGATGGGTGGATTGGGGCTCTCCCGGCTGGATGCCAGCTTCATCTTCGAGGAGCTGGCGGCGGGCTGCACCTCCACCGCAGCCTTAAACATCTAATAGTGGAATGCCGACCTGGATGATTGCCGCCTGGGGCAGCGATGCCCTCAAGGCGGCCTGGGGCGAAGGACTGAGCCGCGCCCGCAAGCTCGCGAGCTACTGCCTCACCGAGCCGAGCGCCGGCTCCGATGCCGCCTCCCTGCAGACCACGGCGCGCCGTAGCGCGCAGCATTACCGAATCAACGGCACCAAGGTGTTCAGCTCCGGGGCGGGCGCCACCGAGCTCCTGGTAGTCATGGATCTGCAGACGCGCAGGGCGCGACCCGCTTCGACGCAATGCGTCGTTGCTAAGACAATGGTGACAGAATTCTTATCGTCTTTGTTGTCAGTTTCAGCCACCGACACGCTCCATCACCTTCGATGAGGTACGGGTTCCCGCCGATCACCGCCTGGGCGCGGAAGGCGAGGGTTTTAAGATCGCCATGCAGGGGCTCGACGGCGGCCGCGTCAACATCGCCACCTGCTCAATCGGTACCGCGCAGACGGCACTCGAAGCCGCCCGCGGCTATCTGCAGCAACGCCGCCAGTTCGGTCGGGCACTGGCCGAATTCCAGGGCCTGCAATTCAAGCTCGCCGACATGGCCACCGAGCTGGTGGCCGCACGGCAATTGGTACGCCTCGCCGCATGGAAGCTGGATCGCCGGGACCCGAACGCCACCACCTACTGCGCCATGGCCAAGCGCTTGGCCACCGACGTGGGCTTTCGGGTCTGCAATGACGCGCTGCAGCTCTACGGCGGCTATGGCTACATTCGCGAGTACCCACTCGAGCGCTATGTCCGCGACACCCGCGTGCATCAGATCCTGGAGGGAACCAACGAGATCATGCGGGTGATCATAGGTCGGCGCATTCTCATGGAGGGCGCCACGGAGGAAATCCGCTGAACGCGCCCGGCGGCGATGATCGAACAATCTGGGTACGGACGGCGCATGGGATTGAGCTGCCGGGCTGTAGGTCAACCGCGCCCGCGAACCCCAGGGCGGTGTATCGATCAGCTCCGCGGTATCGTCTCGGGCGAATACGACATCGGTAACAGCTATTATTTCACCTGCACCATGCGGCCGGACGTTCAGAGCTGGCGCCCCGGAGGACACAGCCAAGATCGGCGCGAACCGGGAGAGCTGGGAGCCCCGTCCGCTTACTGATAGCCCGGCTGCGGTACGGGCTGGGTCGGCTGGCCGCTCTGCCGCCAGGATTCGATACCGCCGCGGTACCACAGAACGTTTGTATACCCCAGATTAATGGCGCGCAGTGCGGCGTTATACGACATCCAGCATTGCGGCGACAGGCAGTAGAGCACCAATGGGTATTCCTTGTTGCCGCCGGTTGCGCCTTGCAGGAACTGGCCGAACTGCTGCTGGACCTGGTCGTTGAAGGAGCCGGCCTGATGGGCGGGCACTGCAAACTGCGCGCCCGGTATCATGTCCTGGCCGCCGAGAACATCCAGCACCAGCACCGGCATCTGCCGGCCGCGCAGGAGTTCAACCAAACCCTTGGTGGTGATCAATTGTCCGCCCGGGATGGAGGCCGGCGTCGGCCCGTGCATGGGACCCGCATGAAGCCGTGCCGTCGGCGGAACGCCGAAATCCCGGCGTTCCATCGCCGCGAGCTGATCCAGCGGGCCGCGGCCGCCCTGTTGTTGCGGCTCCATGGCGTTCGGCTGGCCGAAGCCTTGCTGCCCCTGCTGCGGGTAGCCTTGCCGCGAATTGTTCTGCTGGGGCGCCTGATAGCCCTGCTTTTGTTGATTTTGCTGCTGGGGTTGCGGCGCCTGGCCGAAGCTGTTCTGCGCCTGGGCAGCGGCCGTCAAGCCTACAACTGTCCAAAAAAGGACGGCGGCCCATATCATCACGGCACGGATCATGGCGTCGGCTCCAGCTTGGTCGCGTCCTGGCCGAACACGGCGTACGGATTGAAGGATGGATCGTCGGTCAACACATAGGTGCCGTCATTGAGCCGGTAGGCGCTGTCATACTGACTCGAAAGCTGGATCTGGCCGGTCGGACTCATCGGGTCGTCATAGGTCTCCACATCGCGGATCGTTTCACTGAACTCACGCGCGGAGCGGTCCTGCACCTTTTGCCGATACTCCCACGAATCCTGCTGCATCTGCCGGATCTCGTCGTAGGTTTGCGCGGTGATCTTCGCGCGTTTGCGCGCCTCGGTGATGTTGGTCTGCGCGATCTTATTGTTGTGCGCATTGATCCGCTTCTCCCACTCCGGCGCGAGCTTGATGGAAGTGCGGATCGTTTCGGCCAGCTTGAAGTCGAGCTGGCCGTCCGGGGCGCGAAAGGCAAAGCCCGGCAGTGCCTGAGCCGTCAGCGCATCCATGGTCTCGCCGGGACGGGCGCCCTGCATGCGGCTGGAAAAGAAGATCACGACGGCCGCCGCGCTCTCGCGCAGTTCGCGTCCCCTTTCGTTGTAGCCGATCAGGACCTCGCCCGCCTCGACCCAGGTACGCATCTCGCCCATAGGCATTGCGTCGACCCGTTCGAGCTGTTTGAAGCTCTGCTGAATGTCCGGCCGCGGCCGGAAATCCAGAATGCGCGCGCCGGGCCGGCTCTGCCGCACCAAATGCTGCAGATATTGCTGGACGCTGGTGATCTGCAGGGTCGGACATCCCGTGCCGGACACTCCGGCGGAGAAGTTTGTCCATGTCCACGACATGCCGGGGAAGACGTTGGCCACCATGGCGCCGTCGGGCGAGGTGGCGCGCCAGTCGAATGTGTAGCCGTTACCGCACATGCCGCCGGTCTGCCAGACTACGCCGCCATTTGCCTGCCAGCCCACCGGAATCATGGCGGTCGCCGCGACCATAGGCTGCTTGAACCCGTTGGGGTCGATCATCTTGGCGAGCTGCATGCGATACACGCCGGGCGGAAGCTGCGCCACCTGCCGCTGTTGCACTGGCGGCTGCTGTGCTTGCCCGGACATGGCTTGATTCTGGACCATCTGCGCCGGCGGTTGCCCGGCTCCGCCCCACGTGGCCGCGGCGAAATTCGCCTCCGCCGCACCTTCGACCGTAGCCGCCCGGTCACCAGAGTCGCTGCAGCCCATGGCCCCGAGAGCAGCACCCAAAACTGCCGCCCCGATGAGATGCCTTGTATTCACGGATTTCCCCCCTGCAGTGAGAGCCGAAGTTCTAGATCGCTCCGGCAGCAACCGAAACCTCATGGTGGGCTCGGGATGCATGCAAGGTCACACCGATACACCGCGCTCCAGACCGCTCAAGATGGGCGTTTCGCCTGTGTCCCGCCGCGCCGCACACCTGCGGCAAATGAATGCAGCCAAGGACTCGCTCCGAGCGTATAAGCAGTATAAACCACCTTTTTGGTGGCTCGCTGCGGGTAGCCTCGTCTGATCGGCGTCGACACCTGCCGTCGGCAGTCGCTCCGATTCGCCAATCCCCTCTGGAAGGTGCCATCGGGCACGAATCCACCCCAGCGACAGGACCGCCGACAACCGCTTTCCGCGCTCGCCCAGAACCTGCCTCGGACTTGACCCGGGGTCATCGAGGCACGAGATTCCGCTTGTGTCGGCGCCTCCGGATCCGCGCTCCTGGCACGCTAACCGCCCCTGCCCCACTTGGCCGGCGTCACCCGTACGCGGTACTTGTTGTTTGGCGCGAGTACACCGAGGAACGGGTGAGGTTCACCCGCAATTTCGGCACCAAGGCCGCCCGCCGCGCGATGAAAGCCAACGGCTCAAAGATGACGTGGGCCGTGCCGTCGCGCTATGGCGCCTTCAGTTGGTATCGTAGGTTGCCGTTCAGTGTGAGCGACAGGCGCTTTCCCGCAATCACCGGCCGGCAAGTGGCGAAAACGATCCGTCTTGCCCAGATGACCGCCCCAAAACGAAAACAAGCCCCAATTGGGATTGCTGAATGACCTTCTAGTTTCGAGCGGCGCAGTCCGTAACGGCTGCGCGCAAGGTCCGAAGAAGCTGCTGGCCACGTTCGCCCGCCAGTTCGATGAATTTTTTACGCATGGGGGCCGCCGCTTCGCGGAAGCGAGCACGTTGGGCCTCGTCCAGCCGGACGACATTCATCTCGGGCTTGCGCTCCTCGATGCTTTCGAGGCGCTTTCGATTGAAGCGCTGCTGAATCGTTTCGATCTCGCCTTGAAGCTGATTAATGACGTGTTCAACCAATTCACGCCGGGAAGGCGACAGCCTCTCAAAGAACTTGGGGCTACCGGCAACAGTCGCGATGAAGTAGGCATGGTTGGGGAAGATCAACCAATCGGTGACTTCGTAGAAGCTCATCTCCTCGATCGCGAACACGGGATTGACCTGCCCGTCGATCATCCGCAGCTGCAGCGCACTATAGACCTCCGAGTAGGGTAGCGGCGTGGGCGAAGCGCCGTAGGCTTCGTAGGCAGCGATCAAAAGAGGCGACGTCATCACGCGGAACTTCATCCCATCGAAATCGTCCGGCGTGCGCACGGCCTCGCGTGTCGTCCAAGCCATAGCGCCCTCGGAGATGGCACTGAGAAAATGCAAGCCCTTCTCCAAGTAGAGCTTGTCCAGAAAAGCGCGGACCTCGGGCTTTTGCAATGCACAAATGTTGACCGCCTCATCGTCGCTCATCAGAAAGTGGAGCAAAAAGACCTGCACTTCGGGGATGAACTTGCCGAGGTGACCAGGCGACGACATGGCGAAATCAAGGGTCCCATTGTGAAGCTGTTCCAGGATGTGATCGCTCGTGCCGAGAGTCCCGTAAGGGTAGACGACTACGTCGACCTCTCCGTCGGTGCGCTCCTCGATGAGCTGCTCGAAACGCTTCGCGTAGGTGTCCTGCACGCTGCCCTGCGTCTCCTCGATGGCGAAGCGCCAGATCTCCTGAGCCCCTTCTGCCTGCGGCTTGCTGCATCCAAAAAAAGAGCTAGCCAAGAGCAGCACGACCAAAAACACGGCGCACTTTGTTTTGGAAATCGGCGGCCAACCTGTGATCCGTCGAAACACCGGTTCAGCCGCAAGGTTCATTTGGAAAACGCCAAATCGCGTAGCAAGAGCGCGACGTCCGGAAAGGCGATGAGGAGTACGGAGGCGGCCACCAGGATCAGAATGAAGGGAGGCGTGCCACGCACGATTTCCAGGTAGGGTCGTTGAAAAATCGCGATTGCCGTGAAGATGTCGCATCCGAAGGGCGGCGTGGCCGAACCGATAGCAACCTGCAGCGTGACCACCGTGCCGACCAGAACAGGGTCGATTCCCGCGCCGACCGCCACCGGGTGAAAGAGGGGCGTCAGGATCAGGATCACGACAATGGGATCCACGAACATGCAACCGAGAAAGAACGCGACGGCGATCGAGGCCATGATGGTCGCGTAGCCCGACTCAGGGCCGAGACCCAAGGTCTCATTGATGAGTTGATCAGGGAGTTGCGCGTAGGAAATGGCCCACGAGAAGGCTGCCCCCGCGGCGACAAGCACAAACACCACCGATGTCACCAAACCCGTCGATAGCGCGATGCGGGGTAGGTCTCTCAGCTTGAGCTCCCGGTACACGCCCACCTCCAGAATCGCAGCGTACAGCACGCAGACGGCGGCTGCTTCCGTGGGACTGAACACACCCGCGTAGATGCCGCCGATGATGATGATCGGAAAGCCCAGGGGCAGAAGCGCGCGCCGGAGCGCAATGAAACGCTCGCTCCAGGTAGCGCGCGGCAAAGGCGCGATACCCAGACGTACGGAGGCGAACACGCTGTAGGCGCAGAATAAGGCAAGAATGAGCAACCCTGGCCCGATACCTGCTATGAACAACTCCCCGATCGAAGTTCCCGAGACCACGCCGTACACGATCATACCGATGCTGGGGGGGATAAGAAGCGCGATGTCGCTCGCATTGATGATGAGGGCCGTGGTGAAGCTGTCCGAATAGCCCGCTTTGAGCATCTTGGGTCGCAAAGGTCCGCCGATGGCTACGACCGTGGCCTGGGTGGAACCGCTCAATGCGCCGAACAGGGTGCAACTCACGGCGCTTGCCACGGGCAAGCCACCGCGTACGTGTCCGACCAAGCGCATCACTAGGTCGAGCAGCCGATCAGCCGCTTGGCCGCGGGTCATGATTTCGGCGGCGAAGATGAACATCGGCACGGCAATGAGAGCCGCTGGTTCCACGCCTCCGATCATCTGCTGAACCAGCGTGGCCGGATCGCCACCGGGGAAGAAGAGCAGGACCACAGCTAGTGCCGCCGCGGTGAGTGGCACCTTCATTGGAAAACCCAAAAAGAGCAGGACAAGCAGGATGCCCAGAATGACAAGCGCGATCATAATCAGATGCCTTTCGGGGGGCTGTCGTCGTACTCGTCGAGTTTTTCGAACGAGAGATAGACTTCGGACGTAGACAGGTTCTTAAGGAAGGCTAAGAGGTACTGCACACCACCGAGGAAGAATCCGAATGGTGCAGAAAGGTAAACGAGATAACGGGGCACCTGTAACACCGGCGAAACTGCGCCTAACTCTCGCACCGTCCCGAGAGTGTACCGCAGCGCCAACCAAGTGAGAGCAAACAACAAGAGGCTCGTGCTCGCCGTGATAAGCAACATGAGTACCTTACGCGCGCGCAAAGGCATGGCGTCGTATAGGGCCGTCATTCGAATGTGGCGGCCCTTGCTCGTTGCATACCCGATGCCCACGAAAGTGACGAAAACGATGAGAAACCGGCTCACTTCTTCGGCGAAAAGCAAGCTCGTCCCCAAGGTCGTGCGGACCAAAACGTTAGCTATCGTCAGCAGCGCGATCCCCAGGATTCCCGTCGCCAGGCAGAGCTCTTCCAGCCGCGTCACCGCTCGAAACATTGGGCCAGCCCAGCGCTCGATCCAGCGCATGAGCTACTGATTCCCTCGAAAAGTCCCAAGGTACATCGCCTCGCGCACCGTGCAGAAGGCAGTGACGGCTGCCACGCGGAGGACACGGGGACAACGAGGGCTCAAGCGGCTCCCGCAGCGGAACCTCGGAAGACAAATGAATGATTGCCTCATTGCCCCATCCCCTGGTTGCACCATCCGGCGTCCTTGCCGCCGATCGACAGCTGGACGGTTGCGGGCCACATCGCACATTGATAGAGCGCGGCACGGTGGCCAGCGCTCTGTTTTCCCTCGAGTGCCCCTGTGACCGCGCACAGCAGTATAAACCACCTTTTCGGTGGCTCGCCGCGGGTAGCCTCGCCTGGTCGGTGTCGACACCTGCGGTCGGCAGTCGCTCCGATTCGCCAATCCCCTCTCGAGGGTGCCATAGGGCACGAATCCACTCCGGCGACAAGGGGGACCGGGAGGCGTTTTGCTGCCGTCTGCACTTTTTCGCCCCTCGTGACGCGGACGAGGACGCTTCATCGCTAATCATTCAGGCGAAACCGTAGAGAATGGTTGCGAACGTCGCGGCCGTAAAAAAGTAGGCGAACAACGCCAGCAAGCCGTCGTTGGCAATCAGGGCAAGACCGAAGGCGGCGATGGCGAGGCCGGCCACGCCGGCGCTGAACGGCACGAGCTCCATGAGCGGCATGGCGGCGGCAATGAGGACGCACGTGAGCGCGATGGCGTAGGTTCCGATGCCTTGGGTGAACATCCTGAGGCGAGGGCGCAGCAACCGATCGACGGACCGTGCCGGCCGACGCAGCCACCGCAGTGCCTTTTGGATCTTGCCTCGTGCCACGGAACGCTCGATCAGCCAGCGCGGCAGCCAGAAATAGCGCCTGCGAAAGAGCAATTGCCCGGCGGTCAACAGCACGAATAGCCCCATCGCGATCGGCACGCCCGGGATGCCACCGATGACCGGCACCGCGCTGATAAGCCCGGCGAGCAGCAAGATCGGCCCAAAGGACCTGCGCCCCACCGTCTCCATGATCTCGCGCAACGAGACTTGACCGCCACTGTCTGCGGCCTCGTCAATGCGCTCGAGCAGCTGCTCCAGATTATTGACTTCTTGCATTGTAGTACGCTCCTGTCGACATAGGGCGGGCAGCGTCCCCAGGGCGCTATCGAAAAACGCACCACCGTCACGCACTTGGACAGATCCGCCCCATACTTAGATACTTGTAGGACGATTGGTCAGTCGCTGATGGCCTTGCTACCGTGTTTTCATTTGGACTCATCAGCGTATCCCGCGTGCGCAGCTGGTCCAACGTCTACAGATGTGCCGGGCACTCTGATGAGCTGTGCGTATGGGGAAACCAGGTCGGTTGACAGGACGGAGCAGGTGCCGCGAAGCCTGATGCGTCGGTTTGTGCCGGGAATTGGTGGGGGCTTGCTACGTGAACTCATCGCCTGAACAGCTTGCGCGAGAGAAAATCGATGCGCTGCTAACGGCGGCTGGCTGGGTTCTGCAAGACCGCGGGGCACTCGATCGCAAGGCTGCGCTCGGCGTCGCCGTGCGGGAGTTTCCCCTGCCGGCGGGCACCTGTGATTACCTTTTGTTCGTTGCGGGTAAGGCGGCCGGTGTCATCGAGGCGAAGAAGCGCGGGGTTACCCTCAGCGGCGTCGCGGAGCAGTCCGTGAAGTATATGGTCAGGCTTCCCGAGCACTTGGCGCGCTGGGACGATCTGCTCATTTATGACTATGAGAGCACGGGGGAGGAGACGTTCTTTTGCAACCGCCGTGATCCGAAGGCCCGGTCGCGCCGGCTGTTTGCGTTTCATCGCCCGGAGACGCTCCGCGAGTGGCTGCACCAGCCTGAAACGCTTCGGGCCCGCTTACGCGTCCTGCCGCCGCTCAACCCGCGGGGCTTGAGAGACTGCCAGATCGAAGCGATCAACGGGCTCGAAACCTCACTGGCGGAGGCCAAACCGCGCGCTCTCATTCAGCTTGCCACCGGCGCGGGAAAGACCTTCACGGCGTGCTCCTTCTCCTACCGCCTGATCCGCGAGGCGGGCGCGAAGCGCATTCTGTTCCTGGTCGACCGCAACAACCTGGGCGATCAGACCCTGCGCGAGTTCCAGGCGTTTCAGCCGCCGGGCGCGGCGAACCGCTTCACCGACACCTACATCGTCCAGCACTTGCAATCGCAGCGGATCGACCGCGACGCGAAGGTCGTCATCACCACGATCCAGCGCCTCTATTCGATGCTCCGCGGCCAGGATCTAGCCGCGGAAGAGGAAGAGACATCCGGCTTCGAGAAATGGCAGGGTGAGCCCGGCGAGCCACTACCCGTGTCCTATAACCCCGACATACCCATCGAGACCTTCGACTTCATCGTCACCGATGAATGCCACCGCTCCATTTACGGGCTCTGGCGCCAGGTGCTGGCGTATTTCGACGCCTCGATCATCGGCCTGACCGCGACGCCGTCCAAGCACACGCTGGGCTTTTTCAACCAGAACCTCGTCGCCGAATACCCGTATGAACGCTCCGTCGCCGACGGCGTGAACGTCGGCTACGAGATCTACCGCATCCGCACGCATGTCACCGAGCAGGGCGGCAAGGTCGAGACCGACGCGGCCGGATTTCAGGTGCCGGTGCGTGACCGGCGCACCCGCAAGATCCGCTATGAAACGCTGGATGCCGATCTGGAATACACCGCCAGGGAGCTCGACCGATCCGTCGTCAACCCGAACCAGATCCGAACCGTCCTGCAAACCTACAAAAGCCGCGTGTTCAGCGAACTGTTCCCCGACCGCAGCGGGGAATGGCTGCCCAAGACGCTGATCTTCGCCAAGGATGACAACCACGCCGAAGAGATCGTCCACGCGGTGCGCGAGGTCTTCGGCGAGGGCAACGACTTCGCCAAGAAAATCACCTACCGCAACACCGGCGAAGACCCCAAGGCGCTGATCAAGGCGTTCCGGGTCGATCCGTTCCCCCGCATTGCCGTCACCGTCGACATGATCGCCACCGGCACCGACATCAAGCCGGTCGAGGTGCTGCTCTTCATGCGCGACGTGAAATCCGAGGGCTACTACGAGCAAATGAAGGGGCGGGGCGTGCGAACCATACCGGCCGCCGATTTGCAGGCGGTCACGCCGGATGCCAGGACCAAGACCCGCTTCATCCTGATCGACGCGGTCGGTGTATCCGAGACCAAGAAAAACGCCAGCCAGCCGCTGGAGCGCAAACGCTCGATCAGCTTCAACGCCCTGATCGAGCAGATCGCTATGGGGCGGCGCGACGAGGACGCGCTGTCATCACTCGCCGCTCGCCTGGCCGCGCTCGATCGCAAGCTGGGTGACGAGGACCGCACCCGCATAACTGAGGCAACCGGAGGCAAGACCCCGCGCGATCTGGCCCGCGATCTGCTCGACGCCATCGACACCGACCGGCAACAGGCCGCCATCGAGGCGCGCCACGGCGCCGCGCCCACGCCCGACCAAGAACGCGAGGTCATCGAAGAGCTGGCCGACGCCGCCTGCCGGCCCTTCGACAACCCGGCCACCCGCTCCGTGCTCAAGGACATCAAGCAGAAGACCGACATCGTGATCGATGAGATCACCATTGATAAACTCACGAGCGCGGGCTTCGACATGAAGCAGGCCGAGGCGACGATCACCAGCTTCAAGACCTTCATCGAGGAAAACCGCGACGAGCTGACCGCCTTGCAGATCCTCTACAATCAGTCGCCGGGCCGGCAACGGCTCACCTACGCCGCAATTCGCGAGCTGGTGCAGCGCCTGACCGACCCGCCGCACCACCTGACCACCGCCAATGTCTGGCAGGCTTACAAGCGGCTCGACGCCGCCAAGGTGCGCGGCGCACCCGTCGACGAGCAGCTGACCGAGGTGGTGAGCCTGGTGCGCTTCGCGCTCGGGCAGACCGAGGTTCTGGAGCCGTTCGCCACCGTGGTGGAGCAACGGTTCAATCTCTGGATGGGGCGTGAGAAACGAGCAGGGCGGGAGTACACGGCGGAGCAGGAAGACTGGCTGCGCGCCATCGCTTCCTTCATCGCCGCCAATGCCGAAATCGCCCCGCGGGACTTTCAGGAAGTGCCGAGTCTCGCCGACAAGGGTGGAATTCTTCAAGCACGCAAGGTTTTGGGGCCGAAATTGAACGACATGCTGGATGATTTGCAAGGGGCGTTGGTGGCGTGATGGAGAACCGAGCACTGCCAGAAAACTGGGCACGTTGCCGCGTCACAGAGTTGGCGCAACTGATAAGGGGGGTGACTTACAAAAAATCGGAGGCAAGCAAAGAATCTCAACCGGGTTTTGCGCCGCTTCTCCGCGCAAACAATATTAATGGCCGAATCAACCATGAGGACTTGGTCTATGTCCGGGAAGCGCGGATATCCAATGAGCAGTGGCTTAAAGAGAGCGATGTTCTAATTGCGATGTCCAGCGGCAGTATTGGCCTTGTGGGCAAGGCCGCGCAGTTACGTAAAGTCAAAGGGGAGACATTTGGATCCTTTTGCGGCGCACTAAGACCAACATCTGAAATAGATTGCCATTTCTTCGGCTGGTTCTTTCAAACGCGAACCTATAGAGAATGTGTTTCTGGAGACGCCAAGGGATCAAACATTAATAACCTGAAGCGCGACCACATCCTTCATGTAGATTTTCCTCTTCCCCCTGCCAACGAACAACGCCGCATCGTCGAGAAGATCGAGACGCTGTTCTCCCGACTGGACAAGGGCGAAGAGGCGCTGCGCGACGTGCAGAAGCTCCTGTCACGCTATCGCCAGTCGGTGCTGAAGGCCGCCGTCACCGGCCAGCTCACCGCCGACTGGCGCGCGGAAAACGCCCATCGCCTCGAACATGGCCGCGACCTGCTCGCCCGCATCCTGCAAACCCGCCGCGAAAGCTGGGAAGGCCGGGGGAAATACAAGGAACCCATCGCGCCCAGCACCTCAGGGCTGCCGGATCTCCCTGACGGCTGGGTATGGGCAAGTCTCGCTCAACTGACTCATATCAAGGGTGGTGTAACCGTAGACAAGAAACGCGAATCCAAAAATCCCGTGACGGTACCCTATCTACGTGTCGCGAATGTCCAAAATGGCCACATCGATCTTACAGAAATTAAGGAAATTACGGTCAACCGCGATAAGGCTGAACAGACTTTACTCAAGGCTGGAGACATACTTTTGAATGAAGGGGGTGACCGCGACAAACTGGGCCGTGGCTGGGTCTGGGACGGCCAAATCGCACCATGCATTCATCAGAATCACGTTTTCAGAGCAAGACCCGTTATTCCTGAGATATCGTCCAGGTTTGTTTCCTATTACGCAAATGCCTTTGGGCAAGGTTTCTTCATGCAAAAAGGGAAACAATCTGTGAACCTCGCCTCGATCAGTTTGACGGCGATTTCGGGCTTCCCGATAGCGCTCCCGAGTGCTGACGAACAACGAGAGATCGTGGGCCGTCTGGAAGAAAAGCTGATCGAAGTTGCAACGGTGGCTGAGTGGTGCAAAACCGAACTCACCCGCTCCGCCGCCCTGCGCCAATCCATACTAAAGGATGCATTCACGGGCCGCTTGGTCCCCCAGAACCCGAGCGACGAGCCCGCCGCCGAGCTACTGGCCCGTATCCGCGCCGCCCGCCAGGCCGCGCCGAAAGGGAAAACCCGCAGGAAGGCCACGGCATGATCAACCGGAAGTTCTGTTTCGGGCCTCCGACCCGGCCTGTTGTCCGGCCAGCCCGTCGATTGGGTGAAGGGACGATGGCGAAAAGGGCATCGTCCCCATGAGCGAGATCGGCATCTTCGAGAGCGATGGCCAGCCGGTGGAAGTCCGGCTGGAGGGCGAGACCCTGTGGCTCACTCAGCGGCAGTTGGGGGAGCTGTTCGGCACTACGCCGGAAAACGTTCTCATGCACCTCCGGAATATCTACGAAGAGGACGAACTGTCGGAGACGGCAACTGCTAAAGATTTCTTAGTCGTAGGGCGGATAAGCGCAGCGCATCCGCCAAATGCCGAACCCGAAGCACAAGAAGCGGCTTTGCTGGCATGAGCAACTACCGCCGCGTGAAGATCCCGGGCGGCACATACTTTTTCACCGCGGTGACGCGCGAACGCAGGCCGGTGTTCACGAGCGATCGAAACATCGAGGCCCTGCGCCGCGCGTTCCGAACAGTGCGCGAAAGGCGGCCCTTCGCCGTTGAGGCGGTCGTCGTTCTGCCCGATCACCTGCATTGCATCTGGCGCCTCCCGGAGAACGACGCCGACTATTCCGGCCGTTGGCGAGAGATCAAGAAGCTGACCTCGCGTGCCATCACCCCGCACTCCGACGAACGCGGGGAACGTGCCCTGTGGCAGCGCCGGTTCTGGGAGCACACCATCCGCGACGATCGCGACTGGCGACTCCATATGGATTATGTCCATTACAATCCGGTGAAACACGGGCTGGTCCGGCGCCCGCGTGACTGGCGGTGGTCGAGCTTCGCACGGTGCGCGGAGCGCGGATGGTATGAGGCGGATTGGGGGAAAAGTGAGCCGAGCCATATCGCCGGAGTCGAATGGGAGTGAATCGTCCGGCGATGTTTGGCGGATGCGCTTTGCTTATCCGCCCTACGGCACTGATCGCCGAAAGCGACCCCAAGGCCAAGGATCTGATGGTACGCCTGACGATGAACCTGATTGCCGAGGCGGCCGACCCGGCACACAATCAATGAAGACTCTGCCACATGAGTAACGAACAACTCGTCGCCAAGGTCTGGAACTATGCCCATGTGCTGCGCGATCAGGGTATTTCCTACGGCGACTACATCGAGCAGATCACCTACCTGCTGTTCCTGAAGATGGACCAGGAACGCGAAGACCTGCTGGGCGAGACCTCGGCCATCCCGCCGCTATGGAGCTGGGCGCAACTGGCGAACAAGGACGGCGATGAGCTGGAGCTGCAGTATCGCCATACGCTGGAGCAGCTCGGCCGCGAGGACGGGCTGATCGGCACCATTTTCCGCAAGGCCCAGAACAAGCTCTCCGACCCCGCCAAGCTGAAGCGGGTGGTGAGCCTGATCGACAAGGAAGGCCCGTGGATCGAGCTGAAGGTCGACGTAAAGGGCGAGATCTATGAGGGGCTGCTGGAACGCAACGCCGCGGAAGTGAAGTCCGGCGCCGGGCAGTACTTCACCCCGCGACCGGTGATCGAAGCCATCGTGAAATGCGTCGATCCGAAGATCGGCGAGACCGTCTGCGATCCCGCCTGCGGCACCGGCGGCTTCCTGCTGGCCGCCTATGACCACCTGAAGACCCAGACCCAAGACCGCGAGAAGCTGCGCGCCTTGCGTCATACAGCGTTCCACGGGCTTGATATCGTCGACGAGGTTGTGAGGCTTTGCGCCATGAACCTCTATTTGCACGGCATCGGGAACGACAGCAGCCCAGTGGAGCAAGGGGACGCGCTGGCCTCGGACGGCGGCGAGCGGTTCAAGGTGGTCCTGACGAACCCGCCCTTCGGCAAGAAGTCCAGCTACAAGGTGGTGGGCGAGGACGGTTCGGTCACGACGGAACGCGAGCACTACGAACGCGAGGACTTCAAATTCACCACGACCAACAAACAGTTCAACTTCCTTCAGCACATCATGACGATCCTGGAGGCGAACGGCCGTGCGGGGGTCGTGCTGCCGGACAACGTGCTCTTCGAGGCCGGACGGGCCGGAGAAGGCATTCGTAAGCGGCTGCTGCAGGGGTTCAACTTCCACACGCTCCTGCGCCTGCCCACGGGCATCTGGTACAGCCCGGGCGTCAAGGCGAACGTGCTGTTCTTCGACAAGCGACCCGCCTCACGCGAAGTACAGACGAAAGCGCTTTGGGTCTACGACTACCGGACGAACGTCCACAAGACGCAAAAGACCAAGCGGCTGACGAATGCCGATCTGGAAGACTTCGTCCGCTGCTATCAGGCGCGCCAGGAAACCGAACGGTTCCGCCGCTTCACCTACGAGGAGCTCGCCCAGCGCGACAAGCTGAACCTCGATATCTTCTGGCTGAAGGACGATTCCCTAGAGGACCTTGACAGCCTCGCCGCGCCGGATGTGATCGCCGCTGAAATCGTGGAAAATCTTGAGGCGGCGCTGGAGCAATTCGCCGCCGTTGCGACGGAGCTCGGGGCGGAAGAACGAGAATGATAATTAATAATAGCAGGGGAGCAGACCCTGTTTTCTTGACACCAGGTCGGCCAACTCGATCAATGAGGGCAAGCACATGCCAAGACGGCCACGCGACCTCTACCGCGGCGCCGGCGAGGTACCATCGCCGCGCATTTCATCGCGCAGGCGCGCACTGGGCGATGCGTTGGATGCATTGCGGGTGAATAATCGCGATTCGATCTCGCATTGGTGTAAAACTGACCGCTCGTCAGTGGTGGTGCCCGACAGAGCTATTTACAGCTCACTACTGCTCACTACTGCTCACTTTTCTAGTGCGTATCGGTGAATGCCATGTGCGGTCGCTATGATCTCTCCCGCAATGCCCAAGAGATACTTCGATTTTTCGGCATCGAGGCCGAAGCCGATGATTGGCCGCCCCGTTACAATATCGCCCCGAGCCAGAACATCCTGACGATCCATGCCGGCGTGGATGGCCGGCCGGTAGCGGCCTGGGCGCATTGGGGGTTCAAACCGCCCTACGCGGAGGAAAAGAAAGGAGCGCCGGTCCCGATCAATGCCCGCGCGGAGAAGGTCGCCGATTCGGCTTACTTTCGCAGCGCCTTTGCCAAGCGCCGCGCCATTATCCCCGCCGACGGCTGGTACGAGTGGCGCGAGGAAGCCGGCCGCAAGCAACCCTATCGCTTCACTCGGCGCGACGGCGGGTTGTTGCTGTTGGCCGGGCTGTGGACCCCGAGCGCGCAAGAACCCGGCGAGCGCGCCGCGATCATCACCGAGCCGGCGCGTGGGCTCGCACGCCAGGTTCACCCCCGCATGCCCGTGGTGCTCAGCGCACCGTGCTGGCGCGCTTGGCTGGATCCCGAGTTCACAGAGCGTGGCGAGATACGCACAGCCACGGTCGCGCTGCCCATCGAAGAAATCCGCGCCTACCCGGTCTCGCCGCGGGTCGGCAATCCACGCAATGACGAGGCAACGCTTATCGAAGCGAGCGGAGCAGACCTTCCCTGAGCCGCAACACCCACACCGCTGCTCGCTAAAAACCCTGCCGGACAACCCAGCGCTCGAAAGCCCCACCTCGCTGAGCAATGAAGTGTAATTATCCAATGAGCGGACTGGCTTATTTACGGATAACGACTATAGAAAGGGAAGCCACATATTTTCCGGAGTGCCTAACGACCTGTTACGGAGAGGCCGGCCATGAAAGCATTCCTACTGGTTCTACTGTCGGTGTTGAGCTGGAGCGCATTACAGGCGCAGGCGGTCATGGTCTTCGAGGCCGATCTCTCGGGGGACCAGGAAGTACCCCCCGTTACGAGCCTCGCCAGCGGTTCCGCCGAGCTGACTCTGAACGATACCCAGACCGAATTGGCGATACTGATCTCAATAGTCGACTTGGACTTAGACGGCAACCAGACATCGGGGGTCGACGGTGACAATGTCGGCGCGGCACATATCCATCGCGCGCCCGCCGGGGCCAATGGTGACGTGGTCTTTGGTTTTATCTCGCCTAACAACGATCTTAACAATGATCTGGTGATCGATGCAGCGGCCGGCACGATCTTCAGTGTCTGGGATCTCGGCGAAGGCAACGCCGGCACCACGCTCGCCGACGAGCTACCCAGCCTCCTGAACGAGGGGCTGTACATCAATATCCACACCCCGTCTTTCCCTGGCGGCGAACTTCGGGGTCAGATTACAGCGGTGGCGATACCTGAACCCGCAGCCCTTGGCCTGTTCGTCGTCGGCCTCTTCGGCTTGGGTTTATCAGCAACGGCGGGGTTGAGACGGGCGTAGAGCTGCTCTGTTTCTCAAACGATGTTTTTGCGTCAGTGCAGCCCCGGTTGTAAGAGGTGTTTACGCCTTGAGCCGATAGCCCGTCTTAAAAATCCATCCCACCAAGGCCAGGCATAGGCCCAGAAACACCGTGATCATGGTGAGGCTCGCGCCCACGCTTACGTCGGCGATGTCGTAAAAACTCCATCGAAAGCCGCTGATGAGGTAAACCACGGGGTTGAACAAAGTAACCGTCTGCCAAAACGGCGGCAGCATGTCGACGGAGTAAAAGCTGCCACCGAGGAACGTCAGCGGCGTGATAATCAACAGCGGCACGAGTTGCAACTTATCGAAATTGTCGGCCCAAATGCCGATGATGAAGCCGAGCAGGCTGAACGTCACCGCCGTAAGCAATAAAAAGACGAGCATCCACGCGGGATGAGCGATCCCGAACGGCACGAACAGACTCGCCGTCGCCAGGATGATCAGGCCCAGAATGATCGATTTGGTCGCCGCCGCCCCGACGTAACCGAGCACAACTTCGAAATAGGAAACGGGCGCCGATAGGATCTCGTAGATCGTCCCCGAGAATTTCGGAAAAAAAATCCCGAAGGCAGCGTTGGAGACACTCTGGGTCAAAAGCATCAACATGATCAACCCCGGCACGATGAAAGCACCGTAGCTGACCCCCCCAATCTCGGTAATGCGTGAACCGATCGCCGCGCCGAAGACGACAAAATAGAGCGAGGTCGAAATCACCGGCGAAACGATGCTCTGCAATAGAGTGCGCGCCGCGCGCGCCATTTCGAACCGATAAATCGCCCCCACGGCATGAAGATTCATCGACGCTCTTCTCTCAGCAAACTAACGAAGATTTCTTCTAGCGAGCTTTGCTTGGTACGCAAATCTTTGAACCGAATGTCTGCCTTGTAAAGATCGCCGAGCAAAGCGGTAATGTCGGTTTGCTCATCATGCGGGTCATAAGTATAGACGAGCTCAGTGCCCCCGGCGGCGAGCTCGAGCGCGTGGGCGGCGAGCGCGCTCGGGATACATTCGAGCGAGCCCTCCAAATGCAATATCAGGCGCTTGCGACCCAGCTTGTGCATGAGTTCGGCCTTATCTTCCACCAGAATAAGCTCGCCCTGGTTGATCACTCCCACTCGATCGGCCATCTCCTCGGCCTCTTCGATGTAATGGGTAGTCAAAACGATCGTAACGCCGCTTGCGCGCAGTGCGCGTACCAGTTGCCACATCTCGCGGCGCAAGTCGACGTCGACGCCGGCCGTCGGCTCGTCGAGAAACAGGATCTCCGGCTCGTGGGACAACGCCTTGGCGATCAGCACCCGGCGCTTCATGCCGCCAGAGAGCGTGATGAGCTTGCTGTCCTTCTTATCCCACAGCGACAAATCCTTGAGTACTTTTTCGATGTAACCAGGATTCGCCCGCCGGCCGAATAACCTTCGGCTGAAGCTGACGGTGTCCCAAACGGTCTCGAACGCATCGGTGGTGAGCTCCTGCGGCACGAGACCGATTTTGAACCGGGCCGCGCGGTACTCGGTGACGATATCGTGTCCGTCCGCCAGCACCGTGCCTACACCGGGGTTGATGATTCCGCAGATGATGCTGATCAACGTCGTCTTGCCGGCCCCGTTGGGGCCGAGCAGAGCAAAGATCTCGCCGCGACGGATCTCCAGGTTGATGTCCTTTAGGGCATGGAAGCCGGAGGCGTAGGTCTTGGAGAGGTTCGAGACGGAAATGACCACTCGGGGGCGCGGTAGCGCCAAGAGGGAGGCCTCCGGGAGGCGAGCCAAATCCCGCTCAGCCCGCTGGCGCACAACGTTGCTTTTGCGGTTCACTGGCCTCGTGCTCCGTACGGATTGTGAGTTGAAGCGTACCCGCACACAACCTCGAATCAACTTATAGACAATAAAAATCCAAACTACGGGTAAGTCTGGCGGTTGCGACTGCCTATTGCTGCAGGCCTATGCGCTGTGCAACCCCTGGTTTGCACAAGCTCCAGTTCGCCCACCAGCCTGGCGTCGTCCCAATCGAAGCGGCCCGACATGAATTCCAGCACCTCGCGCTCAGCCGCTTGCATCGCCTCCCCAAATTACACCGCCGTAGCCACCTTATCCTCACCCAGAGTAACGACATTGATCGATTGCCCCAGGATTGATCGGGCTACGTCGACTAAATGCCGATGGTGAGTAAAAAAGAGGACCTGTGTCTTGCATCCAAGCTCGGCGAGCACCTCAAAGCCTGCCGCCGCTCTCGTGTCGTCGAAATTGATAAAGAGGTCGTCGGCCACGAACGGCAATGGGTGCGCACGGCTCAGATACTCGTCGATCGACGCCAGACGTAGGGCAAGGTAGAGCTGGTCGGCAGTTCCATCGCTCATGCCATCGACGCTCACCGTCGTGTCATCAGGCCGGATACCGGCAAGATGCGCACGGTCCTGCTCATCATACTCGACCCTCAGATCGCTGAAGGAATTCGACGTCAGCATCGCAAACATTTGACCGGCTCGCTTGAGAAGCGGGGCTTGCTTTTCTCTCCGGTAACGGTCGATGGCCCATTGGAGAAGTGTGGCCGCCGTGCGGACCCGAACAAATTTCTCGGCACAATCGCGCATGCTCGCCAAGGCTTCCTGTCTTGCTGCGGCAGCATGTGCGGCGCGGTGGTCGCCACCAATCGCTTCGAATGCCTGCCGGGCATTGGCGCGTTCCTCGGTTGCCTTGGTCAGCCGACGACGAAGATCATCCAGTTCCGTCTGAAGCGTCTGCTCTCTGGCCGCGATTTCGTCGAGATCAACCCCTTCGCACTCAGCATTTAGATCCGGCAATGGGAGATCGTCACCTTCCTTGGTCAGGGTTTTTCGAAGTTCTGCCTGTGCAGCGCCGAGTTCCCGTTTCCTTCGGGATTTGACGATCGCATCTTTGAGTTGATCGATGTCCTCCACCCCACTGATATTCTGGAGCTCGCGCAGCGTATCGCGGGCTTCGCGCGCAGTCATCTCCCATTCCTCGATGCGCTTTTCAAGAGAGGCGATGGCTTTGTTTTTTTCCACCTGCTGATCACGTATCCGGCGCGTATCATCAAGCCGGCTTTCCAGGGCAACGACTGCCGCGTTCGGCTCGCTGGCGGCGAGATCCGTCGCCACAGCGCTTAGTAGGCTTTCAACTGCGGCGGCGAAACTCTCGATATCCCGCTCAATTTTGCCAATGTGTTCATGGCGCAACTGAGCGATATCCTTCGCAAGGCTGCGCATTTCCTCAATGGTTTCAAGCTGATCGGCGACTGCGCCGGGAGCAGCGGTGGCGGCGAGATCAAGCGCCTTGCACGCCTCTTTCCATTCGTCTTCCCATTTGCGCCAAGCCGCTTCAGCCTTTTCAAGGGCGGCCGTTTTACGGTCTTGGTCAGCCTCAAGCTTCCTTAGTCTGGCTTCCAGGGCCGTCCTGCTTTCTGCCTTTTTCTCGTGAAGCTGTTGCACTGCTGCCGCAGCCTCTAGGAGCATCCGCAGGGGCTGATCCTTCAGGCCCTCGGTGTCTGCACCGAGGGCCGCCAGCTCGTCGAGTATTGGCGCCCGGGTATCCGCCTCTTCTTTCTGTAACGCCGCGACCTGGCTGTGTGCGCGCTCTCGGCGCCCGATAATTTCGAACACTTCGTTGCGCGCATCGAGCCATGACAGCATGAAATCGGGCGCAAGCGGCTCGAGGGGCGCCTCACTCCAGAGTTCCGCCCACTCTGAATCGAAGTGGCATTTTTTAGTTTCGAGCTCCTCCTTCTCCTCGTGCAACGTGTTCAGCAATCCCTGCTGCACTTCAATCTGCCGCGCGATCGCCGCCATCTTGCCGGCCGCTTGAGCATTTTCGAAGCGCTGATCCGCCAGATGATCGGCCGCCGCCACGGCATTTTCATAAGTTTCGGGGAGAGCCTGCGCGTTCTCGCTGAAAGCGGTAATTTCCTCTTCGGAGACCGTATTACCCTCGATGTAGTGTCTGCGCACCAGTGTCCATCCCAACTCGCGTCTTTCGCGCTCTTGTGCGAGCTTTTCCGATGGAACCACGTCCTCATCGCGCGCCATTTCGTCATGAGCTTGCCGCCACTGGACGATATCCTTTTCCGCGATGCGGACCCGCTCGTTACAGGAGCGCACCTCCTTGTCGAGGCTATGAACGGCGTCGCGGTGCTCCTGCACAACACGGCGGGGCGGCACCGGCATTTCAGCGAGCGCCTGTTCGCCGGCGACCTGTGGACGGAGCGGCTTCAAAGCTCTTTCGGCCGCTGCTTGGTTGTCCTCAACCTCCATTTCCGCGGCTCTAATCCGACTGCCGATGTCACCGAGTTCGCGAGCCGCGCGAATAGCGGCGGCGAGCATCGTCACGTCGAGTGCGCTCTGCGAGTCTTCCAGATCTCGTTTCAGCTCACGGAGCTCGGCATTTGCCTCATCCAGGGCGGTGTTGGCGGAATCGACGGCCGATACCCATTCGCCACGGCTGGTGAGAAGCGTGCGAGCGGCGCCAACCTTGGCCCGCTGGGGGAGTCGGGACAGGACGGTGTCGATGTCGTCGGCATACCATCCTAGCTCCTCCGCGAGGGTGCGCAGCCGTGTCTCAGCCACTTCGAGCTCCGCGCGACGCTTGGGAAGATCGACTTTCTCCTTCTGGACCTCAATGCGTTGTTTGTGAAGCTGCTCGATATCCTCGGTGCGTCGAAGAAAGGCCTCGTCACAAACAAGATCCGCACGTTCGGTCTTTGCAAGCTCGAGATGGCCCGTGAGCTCCTCGATCCTCGACCGCGCATTCGCCTCACCCCGCATCGCCGTCTCTAGTCGCATGCCCGCATCTTCGGGCAGCAATTTCACATCACCAAGACTGGCACTCTCTTCCTCAAACACCGATAGCTTGTGCACGAGGCGATAGACCCGGCGGATGCGATTCAGTTTTCGCTGCTCCGCGCTTCGGGATTCGATATCCTTCTCCAGTTCGGCGTAGGCGTCCTTTGCCGCGTCGAGAGCCTGCTTCGCCTCGTACCATTTGTTTGCTGTAATCGTGTGCGCGCGCAGTTCTTTGTCAGCTTCATCCAAAGCATCGAGCGCCTGGTAGTATTTCCGGTGGCCAGCCCGCCGCGGTCCCCAGAGGGCGCCAGCCTCTTTCACAAGCGCGGCGATCTGATCGTGCAGACCGGCAACCCCGGAACCGGCCGAGAACAGCGTCTGTCCAACTTCATCCTTGGCTTCCAGGATTTCGCGGCCGCCCCTCGCCAGCCGCTCATGATTAAGACTGAACATGCGGGTGAAGAAGGTTTGGTCGGCGCCGCCAAGAAATGCAGCCAACGCGCTTTCGCCTGCAGGGAGCGGCAGTTCATCAGGACCGAGTAGCGTATCCTTGTTGCCCTTGCGGCGGCGCACCTCCAGTGAGGCTTGGCCGTGTTGGAGCACGCCGCCGACGCGCATGCTCGCGTAATCATGAATGAAATTGTACGGCGAATTGTGCGGCACGCCGAACAGGAGATCCTCAAAGGCGGCAAGAGATGTGGATTTGCCGGCTTCGTTCGGTCCAAACACAATGTGAACGTCGGATTGCCCTTCCGGGAAAACGAGAGACGTATCAGTGAACCGGCCATAGCGAAGAAGATCGAGTCTTTCGATACGCATCAGCTACGCTCCCCCGCTATCAGCCGTCCGTTCAGGTAATCCGCGACATGAGCGATGAGGGCCGCATAGTCGCCCTCCATAGCGGATCGCAGGACCGGGTCTTCCACGTCCTTGCGAAGATCGAGCGGCAGTTTGCGAACCATCTCTGCAATATCCGCTTCGAGCTTGCCGACGAGGCCTTCATCGGAACCGGCCTCACCGATCATGCGCTGCAGCTCTCCGAGTGCGTCCTGCCGGCCGGCGGCCGCCTTGTGATCGAGCGCCGGTTCCGTCGCAACAACGAGTTTTTCGATCCAGGCCGCGTCGGCGCCGATACTTAAAGCCGCCGAGCGCGCCTCCGCCAGGAGATGGTCCATTGAGACCAGCAGTTCTGCATGAAGGCTGGTTTGCCCTCTCAGCTCTATACGGCACGCCAGGAGCCGCCCATCGGCCTCGGACGAAACGGCCTCTTCAATCGCCTGACGCACGCGATCAATCACGTCGGCGGTGCGAGCGCACTTCTCGACGGAAACGGGCAGGCGTGCCCAGCGAGCGACATCCGGGAACAGGGATGTAAACTCGGCAATCTGCCGATCCTCTACTGTAACAAGCTGCGCGCCTTTAGGACCGGTCTCACGGATATGGCGCCCTTGGATATTGCCGGGGAAAACGACATGCGGATGCTCATGGAGAATCTGGCCGTTGTGGACATGTCCGAGAGCCCAGTAATCGTATCCTTTAGCAACCAGGTCATCGAGGCTGCACGGGGCATAGTTCTCATGACCGCCCAGACCGCCGAGCGCCGTGTGCAGGACCCCGATATTGAACATGCCCTCAACCGGGTCCGGATACTGGGGAACTAGGTTTTCGGTCACGTCGCGTTGGCGGAAGCTTTGCCCGTGCAGAACCACGGATAGCTCGTCGAGCGCGAATGTCCCGGGATTTCGCGACGGAAAGACCTTCACGTTCTCCGGTAACGAAAGTCGCTTTGTGATCTGGCTTTCGGCATCGTGGTTTCCGTAGAGAAGGAAAACCTCAATGCCGACTTTTCCGAGCCGCCCCATTTGGTGGGAGAAAAAGAGGCCGGTCTGAAAGTCCCGCCAGTCGCCGTCATAGAGATCACCGGCGATGATGACAAAACTGACTTCCTCCTCGATAGCCTGTGAAATCAGATTGTCGAAGGCCACTCGGGTCGCCGACCGAATCTGCTCCACGGCAGAGCCCTCATGCCGTGAAAGCCCCTTAAGCGGACTGTCGAGGTGAATATCCGCCGTGTGAATGAATCGAAATGATGACACGCCCCCTCCAGTTGGCAGCCTTGTGTTCCCGTAATGGCCCGGTGGATATTGATCTTTTGGTGTAGTGCATCAGCCGGATTCGGCAACGGCAGGACTTTGCAACTGGACACAATCCTTGAGATCGTTCATCCAGGAGCGCGGGATTACTGCATCATGCTGCAATCGCCCGACCACGATACCAGGGTGAACGCCAATGCGGTCAGCGAATGCGCGAACCGCACCTTTGGAACGCAAGAAGGGCAATTCATTTATATATTCACGTGGGATAAGTGCGTCCTGAGCCCATTCATCCGCCTCTCTCTCCTGAACTGATTCGAGCCGGTCGCCAACGAGCTCGTCCAAGAAAACGGCCTCCTTGCCATGCAGGAGAATATGGGCAGCCTCATGAAAGAACGTGAACCAGAATCGGTCATTACTCTTGCCGTACAAAGACAACTGAATCAGCGGCCGATGACTATTCAGCCAGCGGGCGACGCCACTGACATGCGCTCTGGGTAGCGCCGGAACCAGCACGAAGGTTACACCCGCGGCCCGGCATAGCGCCCGCAGTTGTGGCTCGAATACTTCGGGGGGCAAGACCGTCAGCGCACGGATCTTTCGCAGCGTGGCGACGAACCGCGCCTTGTCGTACTTGGAGGCCGCTAGATGCTCCGCTTCGATTTCACCAAGCCGCAGCCAGGCCGATATAGCGCCCGTATCGCTTTGTTCCTCACGTGTCCGTCGATAAGCGATCTGCATGCCAACGTAATGACTAAGCCACTCGTCCGGTGAGGCGACACCGAAGAACCGCAATAGCTCTTCAATCACAGCCGGCTTATTTTTGGCATCCAGGCGACGCTTCGAGATGGCGCCGGCCTTCATCAGCTCCCGCGTGGGCAACTCATCGAGCCAACCGGTCCAACGGCCAAGGCGCTCCCTGGCCGCAAGACGCGCCAACTGCTCCTGGTATTGCGCCTCTCTACTCATCCAGAACGATACACCACCTCCGAGGACCCGCTCTAGACGCAACGCTGTATCATCGGTGAGCGGCACCTTGCCGTTGATCAGCTGACTGACATGCTTTGCGGTATAGCCCAAGCGCTTCGCCAGCTCCGCCTGAGACCAATCCTTCTCTTCCAACAGATCGGCAATGGTCTCGCCTGGAGGAGACACCCAGTTCGCAGTGAACATCGCTTCACAACTGGTCATGGTAGTCTCCGATATAGACGATACGAACTTCGCTGACGTCGGACCAATCGATGCCCCCATCCGCTCTCTCAGGGATAAGCTGATGATTGGGCTCAAACACCAGTCTACAACCGCCCTGAAGATCGACGGCATATTGCCCCGCGTGCGTTCCCTTCAGTGGGTGCGGCCGCCCTTAAATCAACCCGCCGCGGGCGCTGCTTACAGGCGTGCACTGCATTGAGCTGGCAGCTTACGGCCGCCTCCTTCTCGCATAGCTCACGCAGTTTATTGTCCTTTAAGGTAATGTCCATCGGGTTATTTTATGGAAGAATAAATTTTACCAAAATGGTAATTTTTTTAACCATAAATCATACCGTCCAATGTACATTGCGGTGGTCGGCAGGAGTGTAGGCACCGTTACTACCACCGCATCACTGAAGGTAGGAGTAGGTCGCAGCGGCTTGTTCTCGAGGGCATGTGATAGTGCCGGCAAGATAATCTGTGGTCCCAGGCAAACCGGCACAGCATGGAGGATACCAATGAGGTCAACCGAAGAGAGAGCACAGAAAGCCGCGGGGCGCAGGACTGGGCACGACCGGATAGGAACGGCTCAAACGCGAACAGGGGCGGACTAACCGAGAATAATGTCGAACGCTACACTGCTCATCAGCCTAACTATTCTCCCATTCGCGGGCAGCTTAGTCGCTGCATTCTTACCCGCCAACGCCCGCAATATCGAAGCCTGGCTCTCGGGTTTGATCGCGCTATCCGCCCTAATCCTGACGACGGCTTGCTATTGGAGTGTAACTGCCGGCGGGGTCATGCGTTACGAGGCGCAGTGGCTTCCCACGCTCGGGCTGAATTTTATCCTGCGCATGGACGGCTTTGCCTGGTTGTTCGCGATGCTGGTCACGGGGATCGGGCTTTTAGTCGTGCTCTATGCGCGTTACTACATGTCACCGCAAGACCCGGTGCCGCGTTTTTTCTCGTTCTTCCTGGCGTTCATGGGCGCCATGCTGGGCGTCGTGCTCGCCGGCAACCTGATCCAGCTGGTGTTCTTCTGGGAGCTGACCGGTCTTTTCTCGTTCCTGCTGATCGGTTACTGGCATCACAGGGCCGGCGCCCGCGACGGCGCCCGCATGGCGCTGACCGTCACCGCGACCGGCGGGCTGTGCCTGCTCGCCGGAATGCTGATCCTCGGACACGTGGTCGGCAGCTACGATCTCGATGAGGTGCTGGCCGCAGGTGAGCTGATCCGCTCGCATGCCCTCTATCTGCCGGCGCTGATCCTCATCCTACTCGGGGCGCTGACCAAGAGCGCACAGTTTCCATTTCACTTCTGGCTGCCGCAGGCCATGGTGGCCCCAACCCCGGTTTCGGCCTATTTGCACTCGGCCACCCTGGTGAAAGCCGGGGTATTCTTGCTGGCACGCCTGTGGCCGGCCCTAGCCGGCACCGATGCTTGGCTTTGGATCGTGGGAATGTCCGGCCTGGTAACCTTCGTATTGGGCGCCTATCTCGCGATCTTCCAACAGGATCTCAAGGGTTTGCTGGCATACTCGACGATCAGCCATTTGGGTTTGATCACGCTGCTGCTCGGTCTGAACACACCACTCGCGGCGGTAGCGGGAATTTTTCACATTATAAATCATGCGACTTTCAAGGCTTCCCTGTTCATGGGCGCGGGTATCATCGATCACGAGACCGGCACGCGCGATATTCGCCGCCTGAGCGGGTTGTATCGCTTCATGCCCATCACCGCGACGTTAGCCATGGTCGCTGCGGCCGCAATGGCCGGCGTACCGCTGCTGAACGGATTTCTCTCCAAGGAAATGTTCTTCGCCGAAACCATCGCAGCCCATGATGGTTCGCTAGTGGATCAGACGCTGCCGCTTGTCGCCACGCTGGCCGGCATGTTCAGTGTCGCCTATTCGCTGCGCTTCATTCACGAGACATTTTTCGGCCCGCCCGCCGTGGCGTTACCACGCGTACCGCACGAACCGCCACGTTGGATGCGCTTCCCGGTGGAATTGCTCGTGGTGGCCTGCCTCGTGGTCGGGATTATTCCGGAACTCACGGTGGGGCCGGTCCTGGAGACGGCGGCCTACGCCGTGCTCGGCCCCGCCCTGCCGCAATACAACCTTGCGGTGTGGCATGGGTTTACTCTGCCGCTGTTGATGAGCGTCGCCGCATTGCTGGGCGGTGCCTTGATCTATCGGCTGCTGCGGGAACACCTGCTAGGCGGCGTCGAAGGCCCCCCCTTGTGGCGCCACCTAAAAAGCCAGCACATCTTCGAGCGTGTACTGGTTACGGTGTCGTGGCGGTGGGCCGGGGCACTGAAAAATCTCCTCGGCACTCGCCACTTGCAAGTCCAACTGCGCTTGCTGGTGGGCACGGCACTCATTGCGGCGCTATGGTCGCTCTACGGGCGCGAACTCGCCGTCGACCACACCGCCTCGCCGGCACTCGACCCTGCTTTTGCGTTGCTCTGGACGGTCGGCGCCACTTGCGCCGTCGGCGCCGCCTGTCTGGCCAAATATCACCGCTTGGCCGCTTTGATCCTGGTCGGTGGGGCGGGCCTGGTCACCAGTATTACGTTCGTCTGGCTGTCCGCGCCCGATCTCGCTTTGACGCAGCTGCTGGTGGAGATCGTTACGACCGTTTTGATCCTGCTCGGGCTGCGCTGGCTTCCGAAACGAATCGAAGGCATCGATTCGGGCGCCCGTCTCAGGATACGCGCGCGCCGCCTTGGCGACCTCGCGCTCGCGCTCGTCGCCGGCAGTGGTTTGTCGCTGCTGGCCTATGCGGTGATGAGCCGCCCCGCACCGT
The DNA here is from genome assembly GCF_000153205.1 of Nitrococcus mobilis Nb-231. Classification (GTDB taxonomy): domain Bacteria; phylum Pseudomonadota; class Gammaproteobacteria; order Nitrococcales; family Nitrococcaceae; genus Nitrococcus; species Nitrococcus mobilis. Next base: position 3,074,020 of record NZ_CH672427.1, on the reverse strand, counting down.
CGAGTATCTCGCGTTTTTTCTTGGAGCACGCCTATACCGAGGGCGGCGGCACCAATGTCGTCAACGTCATCCTGGTGGACTTCCGCGGCTTTGACACGTTGGGAGAAATCACCGTGCTTGGCATTGTCGCCCTCGCCGTCTACGCGCTGCTGCGCCGCTTCCGTCCCGCATCCGACAGCATCGATATCCCGGAGCAGCAACGGCTCCAAAACGCCCGAGACGCCGCCCCCCCACTGCGGCCACCCGGCACCACCTTGACCGATTATTTAGCCATCCCAGCGGTGATCATGCAGCTTATGTTCCCCTTCATCGGTGTGTTGGCCATGTTTCTACTCATCCGCGGGCACAATTTGCCGGGCGGCGGCTTCATAGCCGGCATCACGATGACCGTAGGCTTGCTGCTGCTGTATATAGCCGGCGGAATCCGCTGGGTGGAGGCGCGCCTGCACGTGCGTCCTGTGCGCTGGATCGCCATGGGGCTTCTACTCGCGGCGGGCACCGGAGTCGGCGCATGGCTGTTCTCCTATCCTTTCTTAACCTCGTACGCCGCCCATGCCGAACTACCCGTCATCGGTCGAGCGCCACTCGCCAGCGCTCTGCTCTTCGATCTTGGGGTGTTCGTGCTTGTCGTGGGAGCTATGGCGTTGATCCTGCTGGCACTCGCCCACCAGTCGATCCGCAGCCATCGAACGCCGAGCGCCAAGGCCACGGTAACTCCACCCTCGGCCGGAGAGACGTAATGGAAATCATCTTGGCCCTCGGCATCGGCGTATTGGCTGGCTCCGGCGTTTGGCTGCTGTTGCGGCCGCGCACCTTCCAGGTGATCATCGGTTTGACGTTGCTTTCCTACGCAGTCAATTTGTTCATTTTCGCCATGGGGCGGCTGCGAACCGGCGCTCCCGCGATTCTGGAGGTGGACCGCAGCGGCGATCTCACCCATTACGCCGACCCTCTGCCCCAAGCGCTAATCCTCACCGCAATCGTCATCAGCTTCGCTACGACTGCGCTGTTTCTGGTCGTATTGCTGGTCGCGCGCGGCTTGACCGGCACGGATCACGTCGATGGTGCGGAGCGGGAATCGTGATCGCCTGGACCGACCACCTACTGATCATGCCCGTCGTCCTACCCTTGGTGACCGGCACCGTGATGCTGCTCATCGATGAGCGCCGGCACGGGCTCAAAGCGGCCATCAATATCGGCGCGATCATCGCCTTGACTGGGACTGGCCTCGCGTTGTTGGGTCTGGCGAATGCACCGCCCACCGAGCCCACCGCCACTCAGGTCGGGGTCTATCGACTCGGGGACTGGCCCGTGCCGTTTGGCATCGTGCTGGTCGTCGACCGTCTCGCGGCACTCATGTTGGTAATGACGAGCGTGCTGGCACTCGCTAGCGTCGTGTTTTCGCTCGCCCGTTGGCACCGAGCGGGCGCCCATTTCCATTCCCTGTTCCAATTCCTGCTGGTGGGACTCAACGGCGCTTTCCTGACCGGCGATCTGTTCAACCTGTTCGTCTTTTTTGAGCTGCTGCTGGCCGCCTCCTATGGTCTCATGCTGCATGGTTCGGGCACCGCCCGTGTGCAAGCCGGGCTGCACTATATTGCGGTCAATCTCGCCGGCTCGTTGTTGTTCTTAATCGGCGTGAGCTTGCTCTACGCCGTGGCCGGGACCCTCAACATGGCCGATCTGGCCACCCGCATTCCGCTTATCCCGGCAAGCGACCGTATGCTACTGGAAGTCGGCGCGGCCGCCCTCGGCATCGCCTTTCTGGTCAAGGCGGGAATGTGGCCGTTGGGCTTCTGGCTGCCGAGCGCTTATTCTGTGGCCACCCCTCCGGTGGCGGCTATTTTTGCGATCCTAAGCAAGGTCGGCGTCTATGCCGTGCTGCGGCTCTCGCTGCTGCTGTTTAGCGAGGGAGACACCAACCTGGCGCCGTTCGGCCAGCAATGGCTGCTGTACGGCGGGATGGCGACCATCGCCTTCGGCGCGATCGGGGTTCTCGCCGCTCAGGATACGGCGCGGCTCGCCGGTTTTGCCGTGCTGATCTCCTCGGGCACCGTGCTGGCGGCGATCGGCACCGGCCACCCCGGGGTAACCGCCTCGGCGCTGTTCTACCTGATCAGCTCGACCCTTGCCATCAGCGCGTTCTTCCTGTTGGTCGAACTCATTGAGCGCGGTCGCGGGCCGGGGGCGGACATACTCGCCGTTACGCTGGAGGTCTTCGGTGAGGAGGGCGAGGTAGATGTAGAGGCGGTCGAGGAGGTTGGCATCGCCACACCGGTAACACTGGCGGTGCTCGGTCTGAGCTTTATTGGCTGCGCGTTGGTGCTCGCTGGGCTGCCGCCTTTGTCCGGGTTCATAGCCAAGTTCGCGCTGCTGACGGCCCTTTTGAGCACTCCCGGGGCCGAGGCCGTGGTTTCGCCGGCCTCCTGGGCATTGCTTGCCTTGCTGATCGTCTCCGGGCTCGCCACCCTCATCGCCATGAGCCGCGCCGGAATGCGCGTTTTTTGGATACCATTGGAGCGCGCCGTGCCACAGGTGAGACTGGTCGAACTGGCACCGATCGCCGCCCTCTTGCTCGCCTGTGCCGTGCTGACGGTTCGAGCGGAACCGATCCTACAGTATGTGCAGGCAACGGCTCGATCTGTACACAACCCGCACACTTACGTCCGGGGTGTGCTGGCCACCCCTAGCGAGCAAAGTGCGCCGAGAGGGGGCGACTCATGAGGCGCTGGCTACTTTTCCCGCTACTCTCCGCATGCCTCTTGGCCATGTGGCTGTTGCTCAACCAGACGGTGGCCGTGGGCCATCTCCTGCTCGGCGCCGCCCTCGCCCTGTGCATCCCATGGACCATGCGTGCGGTGCAGCCGAGCAAATCCCGGCTGCGACGACCGGGAACCATCATCCGGCTCTTTTTCATAGTCCTGGGCGACATCATCCGCTCCAACGCCGCCGTCGCCTGGATCATTCTCAGCCCCGGCCAGCGGGGGCGAACCTCGAACTTCGTGAACATCCCGCTCGAGCTGCGCAATCCATACGGCCTGGCGGTACTCGCCTGCATCATCACCGCCACGCCGGGCACCCTGTGGGTAGGCTTCGACTCCGCCACCGGGGTCGTCACCGTCCATATTCTCGATCTGATCGACGAGAACGCTTGGCTCGATATCATCAAGGGCCGTTACGAGCGGCTGCTGCTGGAGATATTCGAATGATAGCCAACGTGCTGATCGGGTCACTCACGATCGCCCAGATCCTCCTGGCACTCGCCATGGCGGGCGCAACCTTTCGGATGCTCCGCGGGCCGCGGGCCCAGGACCGAGTGCTGGGCCTCGATACGCTCTATATCAACGCCATCCTGCTGCTGCTGATCTTCGGCATCCGCTCGGGCAGCACAGCATACTTCGAGGCGGCGCTCGTCATCGCCGTGCTCGGTTTCGTTACAACAGCGGCGCTGGCGAAGTTTCTGATGCGCGGCGAGGTGATCGAATGACGCCTGTCACAGGATTGCCGCCCTGGGCGGCCTTGCTGACCTCTGTGCTGGTCCTGTTGGGGGCGGGGCTGGCCCTTACCGGATCGCTGGGACTGCTGCGGTTCAATAGTTTTTACGAGCGCGTTCATGCACCGACATTGGCAACAACGCTCGGCGCGGGCTGTGTGCTGATCGCCTCGATGGTCTTCTTCTCAGCGCTGCAAACCCGGCCGGTCGTGCATGAAATACTGATCGCGATCTTCCTAACCCTGACGACGCCGGTCGCCCTGATGCTGCTCGTACGCGCCGCGTTGTTTCGGGACCGTATCGAAGGCCAAGCCTATGATGAGGTTAAAGCGCGCGCGCTGTCGGCGGATAAGAGAGCGTTGCTCCCCCACCACCGAGCGATCCGGCCTGCGCCGATCGACCTGCCCGGCGGGCATCATCCGGGAGACGGCCATGAGCACGACCCTCGCTAACGCCCGCCCAGTCGTGGGCGTGCGCTCAAATGATCGGTAGGCCGGCAAGGCCCGGACTCATCGGTCAAACGGCACGACAAGGATGTCGGTCTCGACGGACCTCAACACCGTTTCGGCCACGCTTCCCAAAAGCAGCTTGGCGAGTCCCGTTCGAGCTTGCGTGCCGATAATTAAGAGATCGGGGCTTATGTCCCGCACGGCGCGGAAAATCACCTCGAACGCGCCGCCCTCCCTGATGCGCAGCGACGGCCTATCAACATCGACCGCATTCGCTTTGAAATACGCCTGCAGCTCCATACCAACCCGCAGCAGCTCTTCAGCCAGATACTCATTGATCCGCTCCCGCTCAATTCCGGCGATCGACATTGACCCCTTGGCCAGGCTCTGAAAACCATGCACCAAGCTGAGGCGAGCGTTATCAAGCAATCCCAGCGCTTTGCCGGTCCGGATCGCGTTTACCGCCGGCTCCGTCTTATTCACGGCCGCAAGCACCCGTCGATAAGGACGCTCGACCGCGTTGTTCACCATGAGAACCGGCCGCGACCCCGTGCGAATCACGCGCTCGATTGTGGTCCCTATGAAAACATCCCGCAGCAGTTGCCTGCGATGCGAGCCCATCACGATGAGATCGGCGGCCGTCGACTGCGCTGTGCGCAGGATGCCGTCAAAAGCATCGCCGGTAACCACGGCGGTGCGGTAGTCCAGTTCGCGCAGTTCGGTAAGCGTATCGACTTGTTCAACGAGATAGCGTTGCGCCTCGCGCCTTTCGAGCTCGACCAGGCGTGCCGGCCGATCATCGTCCACCACATGGACGATTGTGAGCTCAGCACGTTGCACGCGCGCCAACCACCCGGCTCGCCGCAGCGCGCATTGCGAGCGGGCCGAGAAATCCGTCGCCACGAGCATTTTCATAGGCTCACTCCTGATCGCAACGACGCCCATCTCAACCCCGCCACGTTCCATCTGACCCAGACCGCAACCATAGCTTACCCTGATATCAGATGTGGGCACGGGTTTAGGGCGGCGGCGAAACCGCATAAAATCTTACAATGGCGGCATCCGAAAGCTCATAAAGACTCATTCCGTCGCGCGCGAACACTACAATGAATGGGTGATTGAAGTAGAGTAGTCAGGCGCGGTGGCGGCGCGCCTCTTCGATTCGATATGAACAACACCCGCGGCAACCGACTGGCTCGGCAACAGGTCAGAGGATATGCAGCAACACATCATCGGTTTTCATCGGGACAACGAGCGGCACTGGGTCGCCGAGCTCGAATGCGGGCATAATCAGCATGTGCGCCACAAACCACCGTGGATCAATCGCCCCTGGGTGATCACCCCACAAGGCCGCAACCGAATGCTCGGCCGGACGCTCAACTGCAAGAAATGCGACACCGGCGCTCCTCCGGATCGCCTTTGAGGGGTCAAAACGGATCAGCGTGGTTCGAAAAAACACACCCCCGCGACAAGCTTCGATCGCCTCGAAACCGCTCTTGCACTGACACAACAAGCCCTAGTAACTTTTGACCATATCGCTCGGTGGCAGCACCGTACTGGCCACACTCGAGCCACCTAAGACATCCGCGCGATCGCCCTGGACGAGCAGATGCGCGGCGGCATCGAGATGCCGAATTCGACCATGCACCTGTACCGGCCGGTGCAGCGCCTCATCGAGCGCGGTAAACAGAAACAGACAATGACCCGCCAACGCGTTAGTGGCTTTGTTCATAAGCTGGTCGCACCCGAGGGTCCGCAACACCCGGGTATCACAAGCATTCAATCATCGAGGTCGTTGCGCAATTCGACGCGGCCGTCCACGACCCGCACCGGAAAGACATGCACCGGCTCATAGGCGGGCGGCGCAACCGCCTCGCCCGTTTTGATCGAAAAACGCGCGCCGTGCATGCAGCACTCCACTTCATCACCTTCCACGATCCCCTCAGAGAGCTCGTAGTCCTCGTGCGTACAGCAGTCGTAAAGCGCGTAGTAGCCATCTTCCAAATGGAAAACGACGATCGCATCGCCATCCACCCATACTGCTTTGCACTCGCCCAATGGAATCTCACCCTCTTCGGCTACCGTAACCCAATCACTCACGGTCCACCTCCGAGACTTTGCAGCGTAGCTTTGATGTGCCATTACACACCACTGCCGAGCCTTGATCTACGCCAAGGCGATATTCCTTCACCCATGGACCAAACTTACTTTTGCGTCGGGGTGGAGAGCACCGAGCGGATTGCACCCTTTGGAGAAGAGCGCGAGCGCGGCGAGTCTGAAAGCGCCCGCAGTACAATCGAGGAACAACCGGAGCGTTCTCAAGTCTGATATCTCGATTGCGAACCACGTATGGCGTGGCGATCGCGCATACCAGCGGTGAAAAATGAATCCTACGCAAGACTGGCAAGGGGCTCGGCTCTATACGATCGGCCACACGACCCGGACGCTCGACGAGCTGCTGGCGCTGCTACGGGCCTTCGGCATCGACGTGTTAGCGGATATCCGAACCATTCCCCGCTCGCGGCACAACCCTCAGTTCAACGGCGACACGCTGCCCTCGGCCCTGCGCCCACGGGGGATTCACTATGCGCATCTACCGCAGCTTGGCGGCCTGCGCCGGACACACAAGGATTCACCCAATACCGCGTGGCGCAACAAGAGTTTCAGGGGGTTCGCCGACTACATGTTAACTGCGGACTTCGTGACCGGACTTGCGGAACTGCATGCACTGCTCGCACAGGGCACGGTCGCGCTGATGTGCGCGGAGGCCGTGCCCTGGCGATGCCACCGCTCGCTTGTCGCTGATGCGCTCACGGCGCGAGGCGCACAGATCGAACATATCATCGGAGGCTCACGCTCGACTCCGCACCGTCTGACAAGCTTCGCCAAAGTGCGAGGGGCGCGAGTCACCTACCCCGGCAAGAACACCGCCGCCGAACAGCGCGCGCAAACCGAGGATCCGCTGCACCCCACGGCGCTGGCGCTGCGCGGCATGCGACCGCCGCGATTCGCCGAGTGGTTCGAGGCATTCGCAAAGGTGATTCCCTTTCAGCAAGTGAGCCTGGATGCCCGCGTAGTCACCGTGGGCCGGCTGGTCGAGCGCTTCGCCGCGCAGCGCGGCCGTCTCTACTTCTGTGTGCTGGGCAGCAGCCTCCTGACAAAGGGCCTCAACCATACGGCACCGGAATGTTAATGCCTGTGTATCGATGCCCGATCACCTGAGCGCACGTAGTTTTTTGGGCGTGTTCCGGTTCAGCGCCCGCGCGCTGGAGCTGGTATGGAGCACCAACCGGGCGCTGACCGTCGCGCTGGCACTGCTCACGCTCGCCGCGGGTCTGCTGCCGGCCGGTATTGCCTTCCTCGGCGCGCAGATCGTCGATGCGGTGGTCGCCGCCCACGCCGCATTGGCGGCCGACGGCGGGGCGTCGCTGCGGTGGGTATTCACCTGGGTGGCGCTCGAAGGTGGGCTGGTCGCAGCGCTCGCCGGGGCACAACGCGGTCTGTCGCTGTGCCAATCGCTGCTGCGCGCGCAGCTCGGGCAGCGGATCAACGTGATGATCCTGGACAAGGCGCTGACGCTGGAATTAGCGCACTTCGAGGATTCGGAATTCTACGACAAGCTCACCCGCGCGCGCCGTGAAGCCTCCAGTCGGCCGCTGTCGCTGGTCATGCGCACCTTTGGGCTGGCTCAACACGCGGTCTCCTTGATCAGCTATGGCACGCTGCTGCTGCGGTTCTCGCCGTGGGCGGTGCTGGTGCTGTTACTGGCCGGATTGCCGGCCTTTCTGGCCGAAACCAAGTTCTCCGGCGATGCCTTCCGGCTGTTCCGCTGGCGCTCGCCGCAGACGCGCATGCAAATGTACCTGGAAACCGTGCTGGCGCGCGAGGACCACGCCAAGGAAGTGCAGCTCTACGGCTTGGGAGCGCTGCTGCTGGAGCGCTATCGCGGCATTTTCGACACCCTCTACCGCGCCGACCGCGATCTCACCATCCGGCGCGACAGCTGGGGCTTCGGCCTCGGTTTGATCGGCACGGCGACCTTATACGCCGCCTACGCCTGGGTCGCCGTCACCACCGTCGCCGGGCGCATCACCCTGGGTCAGATGACCATGTATCTGATGCTGTTCCGCCAAGGCCAGGCGGCGGTGTCGGCGATTTTGGCGGCGATCGGCGGCATGTACGAGGACAACCTGTACCTGTCCACGCTGTACGAATATTTAGAAACGCCGGTGGCGGCTCGGGGCGGGCGGGCGCAGCACGGCCCTGATCCGGCCGATGGTATCCGCTTCGAGCAGGTCGGCTTCACCTATCCGGGCGCCTCAGCGCCGGCGCTAGACGACATCAATCTGCATATTCGCCCCGGCCAATCGCTGGCGCTGGTCGGCCGCAACGGCTCCGGCAAGACCACCTTGATCAAGCTGTTGGCGCGCCTGTATATGCCAGAGCGCGGCCGCATCCTGCTCGATGGGCTCGACCTGCGCGCGTGGGACGAGCGCACGCTGCGCGAGCGCATCGGGGTGATCTTTCAGGACTTCGCACGTTACCAAATGCGCGTCGGCGAGAACGTCGGCGCCGGCGACGTCCGCCACTTCGAGGACGAGGCGCGCTGGCGCAAGGCGGCCGACAAGGGCCTGGCCACGGCATTCATCGACACCCTGCCGGGCGGCTTTCACACCCAGCTCGGCAAGTGGTTCCACGACGGCCGCGAGCTCTCCGGCGGACAATGGCAGAAGATCGCACTGGCGCGTGCGTTCATGCGCGCGCGGGCCGATATCCTGGTACTCGACGAGCCCACTGCCGCCATGGACGCCGAAGCCGAGGCGGCCATCTTCGAGCACTTCCGCCGCCTCACCGGTGGGCGCATCGCCATCCTCATCTCGCACCGCTTCTCGACTGTGCGCATGGCCGATCAAATCATTGTCATCCAGGATGGGCGTATCGTCGAGCGCGGCAGTCACACGCAGCTGATGGGGCGCGACGGTCACTACGCCCACTTGTTCTCGCTCCAAGCGCAGGGCTATCGTTGAACGCCATCCAGTCGCCATCCCGACCACCGATCCGCACACCCCCGGATTCGCTATGCCAATCATTACCTGCATCGACGATCTGCAGCGCTTGGCCAAGCGCCGCGTGCCCAGAATGTTCTACGATTATGCCGATTCCGGCTCATGGACAGAAAGCACCTATCGGGCTAACCAAGACGATTTTTCAGCGCTTAAATTACGCCAACGCGTCATGGTGGACATATCGCAGCGCAGCTTGCGCAGCACCCTGCTCGGCCGGTCATACCGCATGCCCGTTGCGTTGGCACCGATCGGGTTGGCCGGCATGCAGTATCCGGACGGCGAGATTCATGCGGCGCGGGCCGCGGAAACGTTCGGTGTCCCTTTCACCCTATCGACGATGAGTATCTGCTCCATCGAAGACGTCGCGGCAAACACGACTCAGCCGTTCTGGTTCCAACTCTACATGATGCGCGACCGGGACTACATCGCGCGGCTGATCAAGCGCGCCGAGGCAGCACGATGCTCCGCGTTGGTGCTGACCGCCGATCTGCAGATTCTCGGCCAACGCCATAAGGACGTGCGCAATGGCTTGACCGTTCCACCGCGCCTCACGCTCGAGAATCTGATCGATCTGGCGACCAAGTGGCACTGGTGCTTGGGCATGCTGCGCACCCGCCGGCGCACATTCGGCAACATCGCCGGGCACGTCAAAGAGGCAAGCAATCTCGATTCGCTCTCTGCTTGGACCGCAGCGCAATTCGATCCGAGCCTGAGCTGGGACGATGTTGCCTGGATTAAAGCGCGCTGGGGCGGCAAGCTGATCATCAAAGGTATCATGGAACCCGAGGATGCCGGCGCCGCCATCGACGCCGGGGCCGATGCGATTATCGTCTCCAATCACGGCGGTCGCCAGTTGGACGGTGCACCGTCGTCGATTCGCGCCCTACCGGCAATCGTCGCCGCGGTCGGCCACCGCACGGAAGTGTATATGGATGGCGGCATCCGCAGCGGCCAGGATGTGCTGAAAGCTATCGCCCTGGGCGCCAAAGCGGTGTTCATCGGCCGGGCCTTTCTGTATGGCCTGGGCGCGATGGGAGAAAAAGGAGTAACCACCTGCCTCGATCTTATCCACCGTGAGCTGGATATCACCCTGGCGCTCTGCGGGTTACGCAACATCCGGCAGGTGAGCGAAAAGGTTCTCTGGTCGGAGCGTCCCGGCGACCCATGAATGGGGGTGCCGACACTCATCGTCACGCGCCCAATAGTGGGCGCTGCCGCAAGCTCCGGGCCCCCGGAGGAAAACGTCGCTTGCTGCATAAGAACTTCGACGATTCCGCGCGCTCAATCCGAGCCGGCCAAGACGCCGGGAATTCCCTCGTTCAGGTCCACCACCTGAGCAACGCCACATCTTCCTGATGCGATAACTGACCAGGCAGCCAACCATGAGAGGTGAGCAAGATACTGATAATAAAGGGCCTTGCGACGTTGGCCGAAAGCCTGGGACTGCTGCTAAGCGGCGCCGCGTTTACCGCAGGTGGGCCACGGCAGCGCGGCGACCAACAACTGATTCGGCGGCCCGGTTTACCACGGCAAGCCGGCGCTAAATGTTACCGCGCGCTGGTGAAGGCAGGTACGACGCCCGATCATGCCCTGGTGAGCTGGTTACGTGTTCGGCCAACTGCGCTCACACAAAACCATGCCGATCGTGTCCGGTTGATTTCGGAGCCAAAACATCTCCTACGAATTGGAGATTCCCGATCTGCGCGTCCGTCCTGCGTGGTGACATTCATGATCCCGTTCGGCCAGAGATACACCAGGTCGAACTCTCCCGAAACGCGAGCGACTGTCATATCACCAACCGTCAGGGGAAACGATTCAGCAGCTCGACGCTCGCATCAACGCGGCGATGGAAAGTAGGATGCATACTCACTGTACTGGACAAAACCAGTAGCCTTAGTCGCCAGAATTGCGTCGGCCACGGCGGTGGGGATCGGTGTCCAGTAGGCGGGCATGTACGCCGCGATTTCTGGTTTCAGCGTGTAGAGCAGGGCGAAGTTGGTCAGCCAGAGCGCAGGTGCCATTGACATCCCAACCTGCGTGCTCGCGCCATCTTTGGTGTTGGTCACAAGTTGCCATGGACCCGACGTCTGTTGCGCTTGGTTGCCATACAAGGCCTCTACCGTATACGCCGACTTGTAAAGCTGGACCAAGGAATCCTCCGCACCATTGTTCATGAACCACGTGTTGATGTAACCGTCGGGAGCCAACAACCTGTTCGCTATCCTCGTCGGCGCGATTCGGTTGGCCAAGCTTAGCAGCAGCCCTTTTTTGTTCACGAAGAGCCCGTAACTGGCGAGAACCGTTTCCGTTGAGACGCCGTCGACGTCAGAAGTCAGCGGACGCCCATTCGTATTGGTAAAGATCTGGACGCTCCTGTCCGCCAACGCCGCGCTCTTCTTGTCGCCGCCAACACCCCCGCCGCTGATGAATTCGAGAAATTGCTGCTCGGTGAGCACGTTCTCCTTTTTCAGTCCCAATTGCCGTGCAATCTGATCGGCGCGCCGCTGCCCGATCGGCACGTTGATCTGACTCGGGTCCGTGGCTTTGGTAGGTGCCAAGTGCTCAAATTGGGCTGGTCCAGAAAACGGTAGCGAAAACCCGGTGCTCGTCGAGGTAGAGGGCCCGGTAGACGCACACCCCGCCGCGACCAAGCCGATCACCAAGCCAACAGCAACACAGAATTGTTTCACGGACCTTCCCCCCATCTTTCCGACCGCGCACCTACTAAGACTCAGCCCACACAATTCCGCAGCGTCGAAACCCAAACGAACAACTTGCCTGATGGAATGGCCGGATTCCCGTTACATACGACCCTGGCTTTGGGCTGAAAACATAGGAAGCATACCCCAATGGCACTTACTTAAGCTAATAAATTCTACTATATCAATAGATTACGATGGCGCGCCTCGGCGAGGACACAAAGCGATTTCAATGGCTTATGATGGGACGAATCGCTAATTTTCGGCTTGGATCGGTTTCGACAACGCGATTGCAATATCCTTGTTTATGATTTTACACTTTATTTTCAGTAATTTACGGCTTAACTAAGTGCCATTCGAAGCATACCCCATTTTTGCTGAAAACCATCCTGCCAGAGCCCATCACTCTCTAAATATTCGGGCCGCCGGTGTGCAATAACCATCTCAGTCCACTTGATTTCGGCCATTTCTCCGGTCATATCCGAACAACCGGCCAGCCACGGCCTTGCCTTGCCCTTCAGGCAACCTCCCCGTGATTCATTGATCGCTTTTCCTTAGTCGAACAAGGTGGCCTGTGGCGGGCCTCAGTTCTCGGGTAGGCGACTGATCTAATGGCGGGCGACCTTGGGGTCTTCGATACAAGCGCAGTGACTTTCATCGGTCTACTGCAGGCAGCGCCGGTTTCAGTTTCGATGCTGAAGACACGCTTTAATCGCTGTGCCCATGCCGTGACGATCCGCCGCTCGGCGGGCCTTGGCGGTTCCTCCGATACCTTGGCTTTGTTACCCTTACCCCGCTTTGCGGGCGTGCTTACAGCGCAGTGTTTAGTGTTTGCTATTGGCCACCGCCGGCGCCTTGCGCCGCTACTTCGACAGCACCGATGCGTTCCCGCAGGACGTGCTGAAGCTGCTCGGCTATTTCGAGCTGGCGCAGCCAGGCCAGCCGGTGCGTGCCGTACCCAACGCCGGTGTCGAGGTGTCAGCATGGTGACGGGTAGCATCACGGCGTTCATCGCGCGGCATCGCCCGAATGAATTGATGCCCACGGCCAACGTGTTCGAGCATACTGCGCGGCGGCACTCGTTCGAGATCGCCGCGGCAGTGTAGAATTCCCTGGCGACCGCGTGAGCGCAGATCGCGGGCCATCGATCAGCCATAATAGACGTTGCTCCGCATAGTGAAGCTATTCCATCTATGAAAACTCCCAAGGGACTGCAAGAACTGATCGACGAGGGCGTCGTCGACCAGGTGCTCCGGCCGCTCAAGAGCGGCAAGGAAGCCTCCGTCTACGTCGTTCGCTGCGGTAACGATATCCGCTGCGCCAAGGTCTACAAGAACATGGCGCAGCGCAGTTTCCAGGCGCGCGTGCAGTATCAGGAAGGGCGCAAGGTGCGCGGCAGCCGGCAGGCGCGCGCGATGGGCAAGGCGACGAAGTTCGGCCGCCGGGAAACCGAAGAGGCCTGGAAGAACAGCGAGGTCAACGCACTGTACCAGCTCGTCGCCGCCGGCGTGTGCGTGCCCCAACCTTATGGCTACTTCAGCGGTGTGCTGGTTATGGAACTGGTCACCGATGCCGACGGCCACTCGGCGCCGCGGCTGGGTGAGGTCGAGTTGTCGGCGGATGAGGCACGCGATTACCACCGTTTCCTGATGCAGCAGGTCGCGCGCATGCTCTACGTGGGCCTGATCCACGGCGACCTGTCCGAATACAACGTCCTGATCGGGCCGGACGGCCCGGTGATCATCGATCTGCCGCAGGTAGTGAGCGCCGCGGGTAACAACAATGCCCGCACAATGCTGCGCCGTGACGTAGGCAATATCACGATCAGCCTGTCGCGCTTCGCGCCGGAGCTGCTCGACACCCACTACGGCGAGGAGATGTGGGCGTTGTACGAACTGGGTGAGCTGCACCCGGACAGCGAGCTCACCGGCCAGTTCGAGTTCGATGAACGCATCGCCGATGTCGACAGCGTGATGCAGTCAATCATCGACGCCCGCGAGGAGGCGATAATCCGCCAGCAGGGCCGCGAGGCAGCAGCGCAGGAAGGCTGAGGAGCTTGCACAAATCCCGTTAGGAGCCTGACGGCGGGATTTCAGTGCGGGCTGACGTCGACCAGCTCCACGTCGAATACGAGTGATGCGTTCGGCGGGATGGCGCCGCCGGCGCCACGCGCGCCATAGCCCAGCGAAGCTGGAATCAGCAGGGTGCGCTCGCCACCCACGCGCATGCCGGCGACACCCTGATCCCAGCCCTTGATCACGTTGCCCGCGCCGAGCACGAAGGTGAACGGTTCGCCACGGTCGTGCGAACTGTCGAACTTGCTGCCGCGCTTGTCCTTGGTGCCGTCGTCATACAGCCAGCCGGTGTAGTGCACGGTGATCTTCATGCCGGGCGTGGCCTCGGCACCGGTGCCGACTCTGGTGTCGGTCACAGTGAGTTTGTCCACGCTCCCGTTGGCCTGGGGCGGCGGGGCATCGGTGCAGGCGGCGAGTGTAAGCAGGGCGAGCAGGGACAGTAACCAACGCATGGGATGACTCCGGTGAAAAGTGATGGGCGGGTGCGAACAGTTAGGGCTATCAGCTCACGGTTTCGGGCAGTGCCATGCGCACCACCGGGGCTACCGCGGCCGCATCAGCGTCATTCATCAGTTGCAGCTGGCCATCCTGGATCAAGCATTGTAGGCGTATGCCACGCTGCAACGGCGCGGCCAGCTCGGCGACCGTGCTGCCGGGAATCTCCAGTACGGTGAGATTCCTGTGGCGCGCCAGAGTCAGTGCATGGGTGGCGGAGTAGTGCCGGTCCATGTCGCTGACCTGCAGCTCGACCTTGTAAATGGTGGCGCCCAATGCCATGCAGGGTGCCGTGGGAGACAAACTTCGGATTGTACACGCTCGCCGCCGGCTGTGTCTTCGACACGCCGCCGCAACCCGGCAACGCTACCAGATCGACCAGGTCGGCGCGCGCCACGGCATCTGGCGTTCCAACCACAAGTGCCGCTGCCTGCCGGCGGACCCGCATCCTGCGCCTGAAGCTTACGGCCGCGGCGTCCATCCACTGGAGTATCGACGGCTGGCGCACCAGTTACGACACGCCGACGCAAGATAGTGGCTTTGGAATTCCCTTTGTCGATCTTGCCACGACGGAACTCACCGTGGGCAACCCGGTCGTGTTCACCTTCTACTGGCCAGCCGCAGATCGCTGGGAAGGCGGCGATTACCCGTTGATCATCGAGTGATGGTCATTTCAGGCTGTGCACTTGGCCAGAGGCTTCTTCGTCATCCGCGCCAAGTTCGACACGGAGTATCAACGTCGCTATGTGCTGGCTCCGTGGCCACTCGGCCCGGTCGCTCGCGCGGTCACCGACTCATCAACGAGCAGGCTCAAGCTCTGGCGTAAAGTCTCGGCCTCGTTCCGCAATACACACGGAGCGTACCTGCCGCGGCGGAGCGTTAGCAGACGGTGGGCTTGACAATAAACTGGCTTCGCTCATAGTAGTTGTCTTGAATACTACTATTCATTTGGCGATGGACGGCTTGCCACGCTGATCGACCGCAGCAAGCACAAGGTTACGAGCTAGCCAAGGCGCCGGGGATTTCCTCACTGGTATCCGTAGCTCAAACCTGAGCGGCGCTGCATCGTTTTGGCGCAGCGGCTGACAGGCAGTCAACTCTAAGAGGTGAGCAAGATGAAGATGATCAAGGTCTTTGCGGCGTTGACCGCAAGCCTGGGGCTGCTATTAAGTGGCGCGACGTTTGCGGCAGGCGGCCACGACAATGCGGCGACCAACTGGTTCGGTGGCCCCGTCTACCACGGCGAGCCGGCGCTAGAGGTTACCGCCGCCTTGGTCGAGGCCGGCGGCGGCGCGGAGCACTTCACGTTTTCGAAGGCGCTGGTATCAATGCTCGGCGAGGAGACCGTCAACGCCGAGGTCGCCAAGCTGAACAAGCAATACGGCGAAAAAAATGTGACGAACTTTATCAACGGCATGACTTTTGCCGTTCACGCCGCACTCAAGCGTGCCACCGAGGCGGGCGTCAAACTGCCGGCCGCACCGGCGGATTTGCAGGGTGCAGAGCTCGCCAAGGCGCTGGTAGAGGCGGGTACGACGCCCGATCGTACCTGGTGGTCCGGTTATCTGTTCGACCACGCGCTATCACACAAAATCCACGTCGAGGTGATGACCGACATCGATGCCAAGCACGGTCACGCCGCCGACAAAAACACCCATAAAATCCTCAATCAAGCGATGTACGACATCGCCCATGCCTTGGGATATAAGAACGTCAAACTGGCCCCGCTGCATTAAGGCCATAGCGGTCAACCGAGCGCAGGCTGCGATTAGCAGCCTGCGCTGTGGCCACGCGGTCCAGGTCAGCGCGGGTACAGGCGGCAAGCACGACCGTAGCCCCTTCGGCGGCGAACCCGATCACCATGGCCGCGCCGAGACCGCGGCTGGCGCCAGTGACGAGCGCGACTTTGCCATCCAGCTTGCTCATGGGCTACCTCGGACTCGCGACAAACGCTCTACGCTCTGCTAAAAGCGGTTCCCTACCCCGCCATCGACGGTGCCAGTAGTGATCTTCTCGCAATTGCCCGGCAGGAAGCCAAGCAGACCGCCGCGAGGAGCTCATGACAACGCCAATGCAGCTCTCCGCACAGCGGATCAGCCTATCGTAGAACCACAACGCTGCGGCATTACCCTTACGTGCGGCGCAGTGGCGCACCCAGATAATTGACCACCACCGCCACCGGCCTGCTTGGCATCCGCCGCAACCGCGTCGATAATTGCCTCGCTGCCGGCGAGATCGATGCGTGCCGTCATACCCACCGCCGCCGGCACTCGAGAGCATCACGAAAACATCGATCAAATGGGCGAACGCAGCGCTCATTCGCTGATTGAAGACAGAAATCCGGGAAGATTTTCAAAGGGAATTCGAGTTAGACTGCGCCCTATTATTTTAACCCCTAATCCCAACACAGATACCCGTCATGACCCGTATGTCGCTGATCGTGACCCTTGCAATTGGCATTCTCGGCCCCCTTGCGCCGGTAAAGGCGGCTGACGACCCGCAGTCGCGCTCGCTGCTCGGCTGGATCGAATGGGTAGTTCTCGAACCGCAGAAGCTGCTCCTGAAGGCCCGGCTCGATACCGGGGCGAAAACCTCGTCGCTGCATGCCGTGGACGTGGTGGAGTTCGAACGCGACGGCGCGAAATGGGTGCGCTTCAATGTGCCGCTGAAAGCACACAAGGAGACCTACAAGGGCGAGCTGCCCACGCTCGTCTACGAGCGACCGGTGGTGGATACCGTGCTGATCAAGCGCAAGAATGCGCACCTCCAGCCCCGTTATGTCGTGGAGATGGCATTCTGCATCGATGGACGCGAACACGAGGCGGAATTTTCACTCGCCGACCGCGGCAACTTCAACTATCCGGTGCTCCTGGGGCGGCGCTTTCTCGGCGATATAGCGCTCGTCGATCCACGCGAGAGTTTTCTGGCCCAACGCAAGTGCAAACATACCTCACTTCACAAGCTGGAGGCGGAAGCGCATTCGCGCACAGCGGTTAGTGACTCGCGGTGAAAGACTTACACGTGCGCCTGCTGGCGCTATCGCTGATCCTGATCGGGCTTGCTATCACCGCCTACAAAGCCGAAGTGTTGGGGCTACCATTGACTCCCGACACCACCGCCGAGGTGTGGACGGTGGACATGCGTGTGCAGCTACGGGCCGACGGTGGCCCAGTACGCGTGGATATGCCGTTGCCCGATAGCAACACCGGTTTCACGCGGTTACAGGAAGAATTCATCGCAACGGCATTCACTGCCATCAGCGACGGCAAGGGGGCCGAGCGCCGCGCGATCTGGACAGCGCGGCGAGCGCGCGGCAGGCAAACCCTATACTACCGTTTGCAGCTCACCAAGGGGAGTACCGGCCTAGCTCAGCAACTCTCGCCCGTGCCCGGTTATCCGGAGGTGCCGGATTACGGGGAGCCGCAAGGTGCCGCGGTGCGCGGGCTGCTCGATAGCGTGCGCGCGGCCTCAGCGGACATCGAATCGTTCGCGCGGCGGTTGGTTCTGCGCTACAACGAACCAAGCGGCGACGATCGCGTGCGCCTGCTGCGCGACGGCGTAGCCAACCCCGAGGGGCACGTACGCAATCTAATCAAAATCCTCGCCGGTGCGCGCATCCCGGCGCGCGTAGCCTGGACCTTGGAGCTGAACAAAGGCATGCGTGCCCAGCACCTGCAACCGTGGCTGCAGGTCCACAACGAGCGGCACTGGATCACCATCGACCCGGAGACCGGCGCCACCGGGCTCCCAGCCACGCGCCTGCTGTGGGGCACGGGCAAGCATCCGACGGTGCACGTCGAAGGGGCCAGAGTAGTCGAGTGGGGCTTTGCGGCCACCCGTACCCAACGGGACGTAATGACTGTGGCCACCCAACACGCCGCAGACCTGGACTCGCTGCTGGTCTCGCTATCGTTGTTCTCGCTGCCGGTGCAGACGCAGAGTGTCTATCGCATCCTTTTGCTGGTGCCTGTCGGCGCGCTGATCGTGGTGTTGATGCGCAACATCGTGGGCATGCAAACCTTCGGCACCTTCATGCCGGTGCTGATCGCCATGGCCTTTCGCGAGACCCAACTGGTCGTCGGAATCACGCTATTCTGCGTAGTGGTGGCGCTCGGATTGCTGGTGCGCTTCTATTTCGAGCGCCTGCGCTTGCTGCTCGTGCCTCGACTGGCGTCGGTACTGGTCGTGGTGGTTTTGATCATGGCGGTGATCAGCGTGTTCAGCCACAGTCTCGGTTTCGACCGTGCGCTCTCGGTCGCGCTATTCCCGATGGTCATTTTGGCGATGACGGTGGAACGAATGTCGGTGGTCTGGGAGGAAGCCGGTGCGCGCGATGCACTGCAGAAGGGGTTCGGCAGCCTCGCCGTGGCGATCCTGGCCTACCTCGCCATGAACCAGCCGCTGCTCGCCCATCTGGCCTTCGTGTTCCCCGAGCTGCTGCTGCTGGTCCTGGCCGTGGCGCTACTGCTCGGTCGCTACACCGGCTACCGCCTCACCGAGCTGTGGCGCTTCCGGACGGCACTGCGCGACTGGGAACAACGATCCTGATGAACCCCTTCCGGCGCCTGCGCGAACTCGGCCTCGTCGGCATGAACCGACGCAACGCGGCCTATATCCTCGAACACAATCCGCGCCGGCGTTATCCGCTGGTAGATGACAAGCTGCTCACCAAGCGGCTCGCCGAAGCGGCCGGAATCGCCGTGCCGAAGCTGCTCGGCGTAATCACCAGCATACGCCAACTCGACGCCCTTGAAACCATGTTGGACGGACGCGAGGATTTCGTAATCAAACCAACCAAGGGTAGCGGAGGTAACGGCATCGTGGTAGTCACCAGCCGGCTCGGCGAGCACTGGCGGCGCGCCAGCGGTTTGCCGTTCAGCCGTGACGAGCTGAGCTACCATGTCGCCAACATCCTCTCCGGTATGCACAGCCTCGGCGGGCTACCCGACCGCGTGATGGTGGAGCAGCGGGTGCGCTTCGACGCCCGCTTCGATGCGGTAAGCTACCGCGGCGTACCCGATATCCGCACCGTCGTCTACCGCGGCGTGCCGGTGATGGCCATGATGCGCTTACCTACTCACGCCTCGGATGGCAAGGCGAACCTGCACCTCGGCGGGGTCGGGGTAGGCATCGACATCGCCGACGGGCATACGACGACCGCGATATGGCGCGATCGCCCGATACGCCTCCATCCCGACACCCTGAGCTCCGTAGTCGACCTGCAGGTGCCGGACTGGGATCGGCTGCTGGAACTCGCCGCTCATTGCCAGACGCTTTGCGGGTTGGGTTATCTCGGTGTCGATTTGGTGCTCGACCAAGACCACGGTCCGCTGGTGCTGGAGCTCAACGCCCGCCCCGGGCTCAGTGTGCAGCTGGCAAACCGGTCCGGCCTCGGCCCCCGGCTGGATGCCGTCGATGCGCTGCCAAAGATACCGCATGAGGCGTGCGCACGAGCGGCGATCGGCCGCGAGATCGCAAGCGCCTGCGTAATCGAGGGCCGCCGGGCGGAGCTTCCCGCCTCGATCAGCTCCGGGTAGGCTGTACACTTACCTACGCGGCGCCGATCGGCAACGCAACGACAAACGCACGAATCCCAGGCGATGGCAAACGAGACCGCGTACGATTACGTAATCATTGGCGCCGGTTCGGCCGGCGCCGTATTGGCCAATCGGCTGACGGAGAACCCGGCCATCTCGGTGCTGTTGCTCGAGGCCGGGCCGATGGACCGCAGCCTGCTCCTCCAGATGCCCGCGGCGCTCGCCCATCCGCTCGCCAACGACCGCTACAACTGGTACTACCACACCGAACCCGATCCGTTTATGGACAACCGGGCTATGTATTGCCCGCGTGGGCGGGTGCTGGGCGGTTCCTCATCCATCAACGGCATGGCTTACGTGCGCGGTAATGCCCTCGACTACGAGGGCTGGGCCGAGGACTTCGGTTTGACCGACTGGCATTATCGGCACGTTCTGCCCTATTTCAAGAAAGCCGAAGACTTCGATCAAGGCGCCAACGACTACCACGGCTGCGGCGGTCCGCTGCACGTTACCACCGGCGCGATGAAAAACCCGCTCTACAGGGCCTTCATCGAGGCTGGGATCGCCGCAGGGTATCCCCACACCGCGGACATGAATGGCTATCAGCAGGAAGGCTTCGGTCCTATGTTCATGACCGTGCGCGACGGCGTACGCGCATCGACCGCCAACGCCTATCTGCGACCGATCATGGCTCGGCACAACCTGACAATCCAGGTGCGCACCCATGCGCGTCGGCTGGTCTTCGAGGGCAAACGAGCGCGCGGCGTGGAAATTGAACAGCGGGGCGCCGTGCGTACGGTCATGGCTGAACGCGAGGTGTTACTCTGCGCCGGTGCCATCAACTCGCCACAGTTGCTCATGCTCTCGGGGCTGGGAGCAGCAGAGCACCTGCGCGCGCACGGCATCGAGGTACAGCAGGATCTACCCGGTGTCGGTCAGAACCTGCAGGATCACATTGAAGTTTACGTCCAATATGCCTGCCGCCAACCCATCACTCTCTACCGGGCCTTGCGGCCCTGGAATCAGGCTCTGATCGGCCTGCAATGGCTGCTGTTCCGCAGAGGGCTCGGCGCCACCAACCACTTCGAGTCCGGCGGTTTCATCCGCAGCGCGGCGGGGGTGCGCTTCCCCAATCTGCAATACCATTTCCTGCCCATGGCGATGAGCTACGATGGCAGCCGCTACGCCCGCACCCACGGCTTTCAGGCGCACGTCGGCCCCATGCGACCGCAGAGCCGGGGACAGGTAACACTGCGCAGCGCCGATCCCAAAGCCGCGCCGCGGATTCTGTTCAACTACTTGGCCACCGAGCACGACCGCCGCGAGATGCGCGCGGCCATCCGCTTGACCCGCGAGATCATACACCAAACGCCATTGGCTGGGATTCGGGGCGCGGAGCTGGCCCCTGGACCCGAAGTGGCAAGCGATCAGGAGATCGATGCCTGGGTGCGACGCATGGCTGAGAGCGCCTACCATCCCTGCGCCACCTGCCGCATGGGTCATGACGGGGAATCCGTGGTGGACGACACAGGGCGCGTTCACGCTGTGGAGGGTCTGCGCGTGGTGGATGCCTCGATCATGCCGCGGATCACCAGCGGCAATATCAATGCGCCGGTCATCATGCTGGCAGAGAAGTTGGCCGATGCCATCCGCGGCGCCGACCCCCTGCCGCCGGAGGACAGAGCCTGGTACGAGCCGCAGAGTTGGCGATCCACGCAACGCTGACCCGCTCAGAATCCTCGGCCCAGCGCCTGTATAATGACTCATTCGCCAGCGGGTTAAATATCATAGGAGCACCTTGAACCTGATACGCTTCGACCAAGTCTCCCTCGAGTTCGGCGACACGCCCCTGCTGCATACCGCCGAGTTCGCCATCGGCCCCGGCGAGCGGGTGTGCCTGATCGGTCGCAACGGCGCGGGCAAGTCCTCCCTACTCAAGCTCATCACCGGCGAGCTGCAACCCGATAGCGGTCGCATTCAGTCGCTGGACGGCATCGAGATCAGTCAACTGGAGCAGAGCCTACCGGAAGGCGATGCCCGCACCGTGCGGGAGGTGGTCAAATCGGGCATGGCTGCCGTCCAAGCGCTGGTGGATGCCTATCACGCGCGTGCCGCCGCGGAGCTGGACGCTCGGGGCCTACGCGAGCTCGAGGATCTGCAGCACCGGCTCGAAGCCCACGGCGGTTGGCAGGTGGATCAGCAAGTGGACGCCCTTATCACGCAGCTCAAGCTGCCGGCCGATAAGCGTATGGAGACCCTCTCCGGGGGTTGGCGCCGGCGCGTGGCGCTGGGCAAGGCGCTGGTGGCCAAGCCGGATTTGCTGCTGCTCGACGAGCCGACCAACCATCTCGATATCGGCACCATCGAATGGCTGGAACAGACGGTGCGGGATTTCCCAGGCGCCGTGCTGTTCATTACCCACGATCGCGCCTTCCTGCAAAAGCTCGCCACCCGCATCGTCGAGCTGGACCGCGGCCGCCTGACGAGTTGGCCCGGCGATTACCGCAACTTCCTCGAGCAAAAGGAACAATGGCTGGAAACAGAGGAGCGCCAAAATGCGCTCTTCGACCGCAAGCTGGCGCAGGAGGAGGCCTGGATACGACAAGGCATCAAGGCGCGCCGAACCCGTAACATGGGCCGGGTACGCGCCCTGAAGGCGATGCGCGAGACACGTGCCGCGCGGCTCGCCCAGCAGGGCAAGGCTCGGCTGCGTATGGAGGAGGCGGATCCGTCCGGGCGCAAAGTCATCGAGGCGCGCCATATCACCCACGGCTATCAAGGACGCACCCTGATCGAGGATTTTTCGATCAAAATCATGCGCGGCGACCGCATCGGGCTGATCGGCAACAACGGTGTGGGCAAGACGACGCTGCTGCGCATCCTGCTCGGCGAGCTCGCACCCGAGCGCGGTCACGTTCAGCTCGGCACCAATCTGGAGGTGGCCTATTTCGACCAGTTACGCACCACACTGGAGCTGGACAAGACGGTCGCGGACAATGTCGGTGAGGGCCGCGATCACGTGCGGATCAACGGCAAGGACCGCCATATCATCGGCTACCTGCAGGATTTCCTGTTCAGCGCTCGGCGGGCTCGCCAACCCGTGCGCGCCCTCTCCGGCGGCGAGCGCAACCGAATCATTCTCGCCAAGCTGTTCACGCGCCCGGCCAACCTGCTGGTCATGGACGAGCCAACCAACGATCTCGATATCGAAATGCTCGAGGTATTGGAGGAACGACTGGTGGACTATCCCGGCACTCTGCTGCTGGTAAGCCACGATCGGACGTTCGTCGACAATGTAGTAACCAGCACTCTGGTCTTCGAAAGTCGCGGCCGCGTGCGAGAATACGTCGGCGGCTACAGCGATTGGCTCCGCCGCGGCCATACGCTGGCACGGGCCGACGCGGTGGAGGCGCCACAGCCCAGCCTCCCAAAATCCCCACCCGTGACCTCCGCACGGGCGGCGAACCCCGCCAAGCCCCGCAAGCTCAGCTACAAGCTCCAGCGGGAGCTCGATCAGCTACCCGAGCGGATCGAAGTTCTGGAGGCTAAGGTCGGGGAGCTGCAGGCGCGGATCAGTGACCCGGCGTTCTACAATGAACCCCAAACCACGATCCAGAAGACCCTTGCCGAGCTGGACACCCGCCAGACAGAACTCGATCGGGCGCTGGAGCGCTGGGCCGAGTTGGAAGACATGAAAGCGGCACTGGAAGGCGGCGCGCGCTGAGCCATTACCCACCCCAATTACCGACGCGCACCGGAGGTCATCACCCGGTCCGGGCATATGACGCCGAATGCCACGCTGAGCGCAAAGCGCACGCCGCTCGACAAATTCATCCGACTCTTGGCGCAGCAACGGGTCGCACGCAAAGACTTGCTAGCAATGACCGCACAGAACGGGTAATCCATCGTGTAGCCGGCCTTTAGGCAAAACTTGTTCCAGATGCGGGATGCCGCTATATCTGTGGTGGGACGACCAGGTTTCTTGCCCACAGGCAAGGAGCGGCATTCTATGGAAGCCAAGTCCATCCAGCGACGGCACGGTGATGAGATGAACCAGCTCTTGGAGCTGGTTCGAGCGGTTGGCAAGGAGAGCGGAGGCCCATCCCGAACCGTCTATCCACGACCCGGCGATCGGCTCGATCAGGATCTGGGCATCGACAGTCTGGCGCGCGCAGAGCTGATCATGCGCTGCGAGCGCGAATTCCAGGTAAATCTCCCGGAATCGGCCGTGCAGGCCGAAACACCGGAGCAATTACTTGACGCTGTGATCAAAGCCGGCGCCACCCCGCGCCGGCTGCCCCGAAAAGAACCGCAATACGCACCATCGGCCAAGGAACCCGGCGGCAACCCGGAACAGGCCCGGACGTTGTTGGAAGCGCTCGATTGGCACGCCCAACAACACCCGCAACGCACACATCTTTACATCTACGGGGACAAAGAAGAGCCGGAACAGTTGACCTACGGCGAGCTCGACCGCCGCGCGAGTGAGGTGGCCGCCGGGCTACGCGAACGGGGCATCGGCGCCGACGATACCGTGGCACTGATGCTACCAACGAGCCGGGACTACTTCGTGAGCTTCATCGGCATCCTGCTTGCCGGAGCCGTGCCGGTGCCGCTCTATCCTCCGGCCAGACCCACCCAGCTGGAGGAACACCTGCGCCGCCACGGCCGCATCCTGACCAACGCAGGCGCCCGAGTGCTGGTCACGGTACCGCAGGCTCGTCGCATTGCCCAACTCCTCAAGGCGGAAGCCCCCGAGCTGGAGTGCGTCATCACCGCCGACCGCCTGGCACAGCTCCCCGGTGGCCGGCCCGGCTTGAATCGCCGCACCGACGATCTGGCCATGCTGCAGTATACGTCAGGGAGTACCGGCGACCCGAAAGGCATCAGCCTGGCCCATAAACACCTGCTCGCTAACATCCGGGCCATAGGAGGGCGCATCGAAGCCACCTCGGAGGACTTTTTCGTGAGCTGGCTGCCGCTTTACCATGACATGGGCCTGATCGGCGCCTGGTTCGGCAGCCTCTATTTCGGCTGCCCGCTGGCGATTATGTCGCCGCTGGCGTTCCTCGCCCATCCGCTGCAATGGCTGTGGACCATCCACCGGCATCGCGCCACCCTGTCAGCATCCCCCAACTTCGGCTACGAACTGTGCGTTCGTGCCGCTCGCAGCGGCGCGCTGGAGGGAATGGATCTTTCCAGCTGGCGCATCGCCTTCAACGGGGCCGAGTCGGTCAGTCCGGCGACCCTCGATCGCTTCTATGCCACCTTCCGCGCCAACGGACTGCGCTGGGAGACCCTGATGCCCGTCTATGGGCTGGCCGAGGCTGCGGTCGGGCTGACTATTTCGCGCCCCGGGCGCGGCCCCTGGGTAGACGCAATACATCGGGAGGTGTTTACCCGCAGCGGCGAGGCGCAGCCCGCTGCTGAAAACGACCCCAATCCGTTGCACTTTGTCTCCTGCGGGCCTCCACTGGACGGCTATGAGGTCCGGGTGGTAGACACCAACGATCGCGAACTCCCGGAACGTCGCCAGGGGGCTATCCAATTTTGCGGCCCATCCGCCACTTCCGGCTACTATCGCAACCGCCGCCTGAACGCAGACCTTTTCCACGGCACGTGGCTTGATTCCGGAGACCTTGGCTATTTGGCAAAAGGCGAGCTGTTCGTCACCGGGCGGATAAAAGACATGATCATCCGTGCCGGACGTAACGTTTATCCACATGAGGTCGAGCAGGCGGTCGGGGAGATTGAAGGCGTCCGCAAGGGCTGCGTTGCAGTCTTCGCCAGCCCAGAGGAGGACACCGGCATCGAGCGGCTCGTCATTGTAGCGGAAACCCATGAGCAGGACCCTGACCGCCGCCAGCTGATGGAGCGTCAGATCATGGAGCGGGTCACCGAGCTCACCGACATCCCGCCGGATGACGTTCGCCTGCCTCCTGCGCACAGCGTTTTGAAAACATCCAGCGGGAAAATCCGCCGCCGAGCCACTTGCGAATTGTACGCGAACAACCGGCTTGGCAAGCCCAGCCGTTCAGTATGGTGGCAAATCGCTCGGCTAAGTGCCTCGGTCGCCGGCGCGCGCCTTAGCCAACATCTCAAGGGGACCAAGGAAACTCTCTATGCCGGCTACGCCTGGAGCGTCTTTGGCCTGATCGCCTTACCAACCTGGCTGGCGGTGATCGTATTACCGCGCCGACGCTGGCGCTGGGCGGTATCGCGCTCGGCGTTGCGGACCGTGGCTAAGCTCCTCGGCATCCCCATAGAGGTAGCCGGGCTCGAAAACCTGCCAAACGACCGACGCGTAGTATTCGTGGCCAATCACGCTAGCTACATCGACCCATTGGTGCTGACGGCCGCCCTGCCGAGGAACGTTCGCTTCCTCGCCAAGCAGGAGCTGCGCTCCAGTTTCTTTGCCCGCGTACTGCTCGAGCGCCTAGGGACCCTGATGGTGGAGCGATTCGACTCACAGCGCGCCCGTCAAGAGGCTGATCGAGCCGAGCAGGTCCTGTGTGCAGGCGACTCGCTCGCCTTCTTCCCAGAGGGCACATTCACGCGAGCCCCAGGCGTGCGTCGATTCCATCTGGGCGCGTTCCAAGTCGCGGCCCGCGCGCGAACACCGCTGATACCGGTTGCCCTGTCGGGCACGCGTTCGGTGCTACGTGGAACCGAATGGTTCCCCCGCCGCCTACATTTGCGGGTCAGTGTGGGGCGGCCGATCGAACCGCACGGTGACGACTGGCAAGAGATCATACGCTTAAGGGACGAAGCGCGGACCTTCATCGTTTTTGGGAGTGGTGAGCCTGACTTGATAGAGGACTGACGGAGACGACCGCTGATTCCTGCGCATACCGTTTAAGCGCTTTGCGAGCTGTCATCCAACCGTACCGAGGCATCATTAGAAGCATCACTATGAACGCGCCGGAGACTCCGCGTGCACCCTTCGTTTCGCTCAGGGAAAATGGAACTAGCCGCCAGCACCTCCCGCTTTCCCGGCCAGATGAGCCTGCAGGCGCTGCTCCCAATGCGCCAAATTGCGCCGCGCCTCGACCACGTAAGCCGTCCTTTTGAGCAGCCACAGCGAGATTCGACCGAGCACCACCGCCCGGCGCCGCATCGGCCGCTCGACATCGAGCAGCAGCACGGCGCGCTCCTCCTCGGTATTGTTGTGAACCTCGTGCGGATACCGATCATCGAACACGAAAGCGCGCCCATCCTCCCAAACGCAGCGCACCCCACCCACGTCCATATAACACTGCTCGCGCTGGCGAGGGACGATCAGCCCGAGATGACAGCGAATGAGGCTCTTGGTTACGCCCCGGTGCCGCGGCACGTGCTTGCCCGGCGCCAGGATGGAAAAAAATGCGGTTTGCAAATGGGGAATTCGTTGCAGCACGGCCGTGGTTTTCGGGCACAGCCCGCAGTTCAGCTCTGACTGGTAGCCGAACCCATAGAGGATGAAGGTGCGCCATTGATCATCCGGAGAGATGCGATATTGATCGGCCGAGACGTCTTGGAACCGCGGGATGTGGTCGCGGAACTCCAGGATTTTTTCGAGCTCGGCGCGAATATCGCGCCAGTTCGCCTCCAAATCGGCCACCCAGGGAAACGACTGGGAGTCGAGCACCGGTTCATCCGGCACCAGGGAGTTCGCCGCCATGTAGCGGTCGATTTTTCTAAGGATCCGCTTGCCCAAGCTCCGTACGGATTTTTTTCGAGCCGCTCTCAGGGCCGCGAACATTGCCGTTGCATTCATCTGTACGATATTCCCCATCGTTTAGTCCTAACCCGCGTTGGCGGCGATGATCATATCGCCTCACTCCGCGCGAACACGGGGCTTGGACCCACGCCCGGCGAGCAAAACATCATACACCGATGCCGGCAGCAACCGACAGACACTGGCGATCCACACCAGCGGCCAGGGAAACGCATAGCGTGGCTTACGCACCAGTATAGCCCGGTGCATCCGCGCGGTTGCCGCCTCCAGCTCCAGCTCGAACGGTCTTTTTTTGCGTTTGGGCTTGCTCCTGACGAAGCCGGGCAACAACAAGGTCACTTGGACCCCGCGCGGACGCAACTCCATACGCAGGCTTTCCATCATATTGGTGAGGGCGGCCTTCGCCGCCGAATAGCCCGCCGCACCGGGCAGGCCGCGATAGCCTGCCAGGCTGCCCATAGCAACGATATGCCCGCTCCCTCGCATGAGCATGCCCGGCAAAACCGCCTCGATACAGATGGCTGTGCTCATCACATTCAGAGTGAATACGCGCTCGATGTGCATGGCCGAAAACTGCTCCACATCGGTGCGCTCACCGCCGCCGACATTGGCGATCAATCGTGTGACAGGTCCGAGGGTCGACTCCACCGTGCGCAGCGCGTCCCGAACACTTGTGGCGTCGGTGACATCGCATTCGATTGCCAAGGCCGTGCCACCGGCCTGCTCGATCTCTAATGCGAGCTCATCAAGCAAATCCTTACGCCGCGCAATCAGCGCGACGGCATGGCCCTCATCCTGCACGATCCGGCGCGCCAGGCTGCGACCGATTCCGGATGAGGCGCCGGTTATGAACGAAACCGGCCTGTCGCGGTTCATCGGAAAGATAATACGCTCTTGTTCATCGTTGTTTAGCCTGCCGCGCCAATAGCTTATCAAGCTGACCCGCAAAAGCCTGCCGGTCCTTCTGACTCAGCGGCGCCGGCCCTCCGGTGTTGATCCCGCTGGCACGCAGCGTATCCATGAAATCCCGCATGGTTAAGCGGGCCTTGATATTATCCGATGTGTACAGCTCCCCACGCGGGCTGAGGGCATAGCCGCCTTTAGCGATCGCCTCGGCGGCCAGAGGGATATCGGCCGTTACGACTAGATCATCATCGGCCACATGCTTGACGATTTCGCAATCGGCCCCATCAAAACCGGGTGCTACCCGGATCGATTTGATATAGCGGGACCGCGGGATCGGTACCGGCTGATTGGCCACGAACGTGAGCACCACCTCGGCGCGCTCGGCGGCGCGGATCAAAATCGCCTTGATCGCCTTTGGGCAAGCGTCCGCATCCACCCATATCCTCATGACGAGTCCATTGTGTGAGAACAAACCCCTTAGTGGAGGATCCCGCCGCTGAATGATCTGAAGGCACCGGCGCGCATCGCGCGATGGCACAATTGAACAATTTTCGCCGGCACTATTTCAAGAAAAACACAGAATGCCCCTCGAAGACAGCATGCGCCCTTCACTCGGCTCGCGAGTCAGCCTTAGAATTCGCCTCCTAAACCGCCAGCAAAAGGCCTGACGGACTCGCATACGTCCTCTACGGCACAAACCGGAGCGGCAAGTGCACAGCAACATCAGGAGGCGATCCATGCCCGGCAACCCGGAAGTCGAGTACACGGAAACTCTGGCAAGCCACCGCCATTACAGCAATCTGCGCTTCACCAGCCTCGGCGTATTCGCGGTGCTGTTCGTCGGCCTGGTTGCGGCAGCGACCGGGGCCGGTGGCGCATTGCCTGATGCAACCGGACTGCGTGGGTATTTTATCTTCCTCTCACTCGTCCTTTCGCTTGTCTTCTGGGCCTTCGAGGAAGGCATTGACGGTTATTTGCGGGCCCTGGGCCAGCGCATCATCGAACTGGAGACAGCGCTGCAATACGCACGCTTTTCGTCGCGCCCGCACTGGGCAAATCAGCTTGCCACTCCCGCCACCCGCGCGCCCTATTTACTGAATGTCTTGTTATCAATTGCGTTTTTATCGCAATGAAGTGTAGAGGGCTGTCGCTTGCCTGCTTGATCGGCCGTATTCTCCGAGTAGTTTCATGGAGCACACCAAATCGCTAGCGCGTGGCGTCTTGCTGGGATTCGGCCTGCTCGCTGTGGCCGGCCCCGCCGCAGCGAGCACCAACCGACACGCCAACACGCTCTGCAACTCTGGACAACGGTCTGCGTGTGGCCATTCGCCACGACCAGCGCGTCGGCGGTCTCCGCTAGAGCTTCCTCGCGCGTATCCCCCTCGGGCAACGCCTCGGGCACATCCGGAAACGAGACGACGAAACCGCCCCTTCCTCCGGTTCGAGATTGACTGGATAGGCGTATCGCATAACACCCTCCCTCATAGACTATCCTTCAGGTCGAGCCCAAGGTGCTTGGCTATAGCGCGTAGGATGCGGTAAGGAACGAACCGCATCCTACGGATCTGCACGGCTCACCCGACGCGGGCTCACCCGATCCACTCCAGGGCCACGGCCAATGCCAGGCGGCTTGGCAAGTGAGGTGCGAGCGCGGCCTGGGATCTCAGAACGAATAACCGAAGCGATCGAGATCGGCGGCGCAATGCCTCGCCAGCAGTGCCCGTGAGCTGGTGCTGTAGTAGTTTCGGAACGAACTCACAGTCGACCGACGGCATTGAGATCAACGGTGCTAACCCAAGTACGATACGAGAAACGGCCACACCGGCCTTAGCGTAAGACGCATTGACTTACAATAAGTAAGTCGCCGCTCTACCCGCCAGCCAACTTGAAGAAAGGCGTGAAATATGGGCCAGGTAACAGGCACCTCTACCGTGAGTGAAAAAGGCCAACTGGTGATCCCCCGGGAAGTGCGCAAGGCCCTGGGACGTGCGGCGCGGTGACCAGCTGACCTGGACCGTCGATGAAAAGGGTGTGGTAACGGTCGCGCTCGCC
The DNA here is from genome assembly GCF_000153205.1 of Nitrococcus mobilis Nb-231. Lineage (GTDB taxonomy): Bacteria > Pseudomonadota > Gammaproteobacteria > Nitrococcales > Nitrococcaceae > Nitrococcus > Nitrococcus mobilis. The sequence goes on along the minus strand of NZ_CH672427.1, from coordinate 3,043,531 downwards.
AAGACTGACCTGAATGAGCTGAAAGGTCGCATCCCGAGTCATGGCAAATCCGTGTCGATTGAGGACATGGAGCAAGCGATTCGTGACGGCGCCGCGAAATCCGGATGAAAGGATTGGATACCAATGCGCTGGTGCGGTTCCTGGTGGATGCGCAAGGCGATCCCGAGCAGCACGAGCAGGCGGCGTCGTACATGCAGGTACAATGCACACCAGAAAGCCCCTGCTACATTTCGATCGTAGCGCTATGCGAGCTGGCCTAGGTACTGGAGCGCAGTTATAAACTCGACCGCGCGGCCATTGCCGATGAGATTGAAGCGCTGCTGGACGTGCGCCAGTTGATCGTCGCCGACCGCGAAGTCGTTCGGCGGGCATTAGCGGACTACCGCCATGGTAACGCGGACTTCCCCGACCATTTGCTCGCTTGGCTTGAGCACGTGGAAGGCTGCGAAGCTACGGCTACGTTCGACCCAAAAGCAGGCCGACAGCCGTTGTTCGAGTACATCGGGCCTTGACCAATCTGGATTCAATGGGGCCAGACTCTAATACTGCTACCTTAACGAATTCGTTGGCCGACGGATGGCTTGGCACGCCGCATGGCGGGGCCTGGTGAGCAAGGGATAGGGCTTAGGGCGTCGTTTGACTGCACGGGGTTGTGGCAGGCGTTTTTGCCGGCCTATTGGGGACAACGCCATCGCCTGCAGCAATGCGGTGGCAAAAGCTTGCAGTGCCTTTCCAGACAGTAGCAACAGCTGGGAGGCGGCGTTGTTGAGCAATTGTAGCGCCGATTTGAAGCTGAGTTGGCGCGGGATTTTCTCGAAGCACTGCGCGGCTCGGTTCAAGTTGGCGCGCACGAGATTGTAGGCCAACAAATGAGCCGCGATCTCTTTTCTGACCCGCTCTGGGCTCTTGCAGCGCAGCCGCTCCATGGCCATATCGGTTTTGATGCTGCGCAGATCCAACTCGATCGTCCAGCGTGAGCGGTAGTGCTCGGCCAGGGCGCGGCGGGGGTAGCGTTTGGGGTTCGATAGGGTGGTGACGTAGACGATGCCGTTGACTGCCAGCTCGCGAATGGTCAGCGTCGGCGGCAGCTTGAGGTAGTCTTGTGCGCTCATCCACACGGGCTTGCGGGGCGGCTTGGCCCATTTAATGAGATGATCCTTGGCGCCGAGTCGCTCGCCGCGGTGCCAATGCGGCTTTCGCTGGGCATGCTTTTGAAAGAGCCCCTGCACCCCGTGGTGGACCAGCAACGCCATGATCGCGTAGGTGCAGTAGTAGCGGTCGGCGAGTAGCAGGTCGCCCGGCTGCAGGGTGTGCAGGAGGGTGCTGAACAAAGAGCTCTCTCCGCTGCCCTTGCCCTGATAAGGGCCGAGGGCATAATCGAGCACAGCACCCGCGCCGAGCGAAATCAGGGCCACGATGCGCACGATGGGAAACCCGAGGCCGGGTTGTTGGTTGCCCTGTTGGGGGAACTCACGCTGATTATCGAGCGTATCGGGCATCAGTGCGGTAGTGCCATCGGCGAGCACCACGCGATGGCCACGCCAACCCCAGGCTGAAGGCGCGCGTTGGTGCAGCGTCTGTCCGCTCTCCCGGACCGCGTTCTCCAAGGGCGCACGGGGCAGGCGTTGGCGGGCTTTGCAATACGGCCCGGTGTTGATGGAATTGGCGCTTTGGCCGCTTTGCAGCCGCTCGGACAGCACCCGCGCCACCGCGTGTTTGCACGAACCGTCCTGACTGAGCACCTGGAAGAGGAAGGCTTTCAATACCACCAAGGGGGTGAATATCCGATCACGCCCGCCGCACGCGCGTTCGGCGAACTGGCTCAACACACGGGTGGATAAAACATCGAAAAACGGCAGTCCGCGCACTTGTAGGAAGGACCTCTTCAAGCGCTGGATTTGCCATGAGCGGGCGCAGCGAATAGAGTTTTTCATGGCTAGGCTCTCGGGATCGGATGGGAGGGTTTTCTCACAATCAATTCTATCCGAAATGCTCCGAGAGCCTAGCCTTTAATAATCACACAACTTCATGATCAATATACAATTGTGGTCGTTAAGGTAGCAGTATTAGAGTCTGACCCTATCGATTGCCAGTCCCGCGCCTTCAACGGGGAGTTGTAGCGCCTGTTTTTGACGCCATCCTGCACAAGCCGTCAGGCGCAGTTTCAGGATCCAGCAGCTCTGGATGCTGCGACTGCGCGCAGCATGACCGAACAGGCCTGTCATCCTGCGCAAGCCGAAGGCGCCGTCGCAGGATCCACAACAAACAGCCAGCATGATGAGCAAGACAGCCTGCGTCTATATTCTGGCAAGCAAAAAAAACGGTACCCTTTACACGGGCGTCACGACTGACCTTCAGCGTCGTGTATACGAACACAAAAAACACTTGGTTGAAGGCTTTACCCGCAAGTACAACGTCACCCGGCTGGTCTGGTTTCAACAGGGCGATGATATTACGGAAGCCATCAGCGTCGAAAAGAAGATCAAGAATCGTCCCAGGAAATGGAAAGTTGCGTTGATCGAAAAGACCAACCCTGGCTGGGCGGATCTCGCGGCTGACTGGGTGAAATAGGTTCTGCCGCTGCGCTCGCTGCGTGCAGAATGAAAGTTGGTTTGCGTCACCCTGCACAAACCACCAGACGCAATTGCAGGATCCATCATCCCTGGATGCTGCGACTGCGCGCAGCATGACGGCCTTCAGTGGCTCCTACTTACGTGTGTGCCAGAGTTTTGGATTCCGGGCCTGGTGCAATACGGCAATAATACTGAAAAATTCCGGCCGTGAAATGTCGAAAACGCCATAGAGAAACCTGCCCAATATGGCTCGGCGAGCTTCCCCGCGTATTCTTCCAAACATCATGGGGTTGTAGCCGAACATGGACGATCCGCGGGCGGCCTGCTTCCACGCCCGCTTCACGCTGGATGCGGTGGTTCACTGGATCTATCGACACGACGCCTCCCCGCGGCTGCCCTACGACTAGAGCCTCGGCGCGCTGCTGCACGAGCCGACGTTTCAGAACCTGTTGCCGCAGGCGGTGTTCCAGAAGACGCGGGTGATCCATAAGGTGGGCAACCAGGCGGTGCATAGCCAGCGTGCCGTGCGCCGGGACGACGCCCTGCAGGTAGTGAAGGAGCTACACCACATCTGCTATTGGCTGGTGCGCACGTACACGCCCGCTGCCTCGCGGCAAGGTGCGGCGTGGCAGGATGCGCGCGTGCCGCCCGCCCCGGACAGCGCCCCGGCGGTGCCGCGCCGGGAGCTGGAGGCGCTCGCTGGAGCAGCAACTGGCCGAGCACAATGCCGGAGCGCTCAAGCGCCAGCACGAGCGGGATGCGCTCGACGCCGAATTGCAGGCGGTGCGCGAACAGCTCGCCGAGGTCCGCACCGCCGGAGCAAAAGCCAGACCCCCACGACTACTCCGAGGCGGAGACTCGCCGTTATCTCATTGACGTGGAGTTGCATCACGCCGGCTGGCCGCTGGATCAGCCCCGCGACCGCGAATACGAGGTCGCCGGGATGCCCACCAACCGGGGCAGCGGCTATGTCGATTTCATGCTGTGGGGCGACGACGGCAAGCCGCTGGCGGTGGTGGAGGCCAAGAAAACCACCGCCGACCCGGCCATGGGCCGGCAGCAGAGGAAGCTCTACGCCGACTGCCTGGAGGCGATGCACGGCCAGCGGCCGGTGATCTTCTACAGCAACGGCTACGCCACTTGACTGTGGGATGATGTGAGCTATCCGCCGCGCCGGGTGGCGGGCTTCCACAAAAAGGACGAGCTGGCGCGCCTGATCCGGCGCCGCCGCCATCGCGCTGGTGGATGTGCTGCAGCGGGCGGGCTGGGTGAAGCGCGCCTTATTCCTCGCCGACCGCATTTCGCTGGTGAACCAGGCCTGCAATGCCTTCAAGGCGCACCTGCCGGAAGCCAGCCCGGTGAATCTGGTCACGGAGAAGGACACCGAAGACCGCGTCTACGGCTGCACCTACCCGACCCTGATGGGGCTCATTGATGAGACCGACGGCGGCGCGGCCCGCTTCGGCGTCGGCCACTTCGATCTCGTCATCATCGACGAGGCGCACCGCTCGGTGTACTAAAAGTACGGCGCGATCTTCCGCTACTTCGACGCGCTGCTGGTGGGCCTGACGGCGACACCACGCGAAAAGCTGGATCGGAACACCTACGAGCTCTTCGAGCTGGAGCTGGGGTGCCCATACCGAAGATGACCGGCGCGCACGACGAGAAGAAGGTCCGGGGCTACCTGTGCAGCCACCTAAGCCATATCGTCATCCAGCGCCTGCGCACCACCCGGCCGCTCACCGAAACCGACCTGCAGGGGCTCGAAAAGGTGCTGACCGAGATCGGCGAGGATGACGGCGCGGCACTGCTATCCGGCCTGCTGACCCGCAGCGGGGCACCCTCGCTTGCACACTTCGTGCGGAGTCTGGGCGGCATGGATCGCGGCGCCGCCCAGGCCGCCTTCTCGCAATACCTCAACGACCGCAGCCTCACCGTCCGGCAGATCCGCTTCATCGAGATGGTAATCGATCAGCTCACGGCGCGAGGCGTGATGGCGGCATCCGCCCTCTACGAGCCCCCTTTCAGCAACCTGCACGCCGGCGGGCCGGATGCGCTCTTCGCCGGGAAGGAGATTGTGATCGAGGGGATCTTCCAGCAGCTCGACACCATCCATTCCGGGTTGGTTGGACAGGCACGGTGACAGGATGCATGAGCCGCAAGCGGTATACGGAGAAGCTCAAGGCCGGTGACGGCACCAGGCTGAGACAACGCTGGGCGGAAGTACTTGATTGTATGTGATCACAAAAGCTGGCCCCGAATACTGGAGATAGACTGGAGATAGATTAGAAGAAGAAATTCGCTCAGCCACCGAAAGAACTTCAGTTCTATTCCATCACGCAACCTGAACCTCAGAACGAATAGCCGAAGCGCTCGAGGTCGGCGGCATAGTGTCTGGTCACCAGCGCCCGGGCCTTGGCGCTGTAATAATCCCGATAGTCTGTGCGCCCCTCGGCTTGACGCAGGCGCGGCAAGGGCGGGTGGCTGAGCCCGATGCGGCGGCAAATCTCGGTGAAATCATCTTCTAGGCGCTCGTAGTGGGCGATGTAGTCGACAATGAGATTGCCTCTTAAATCGACCACGTAATCCGACTGCAGCTCCTGTGAAACATCGAGCAGATCCTCGCGCCCGCGAGCCGGATCGAGCTTGCGCTCGAGGAAGGCCTCGAAGCTCGGCACGCCGTCCAGCAACCGTGGGTGCTCGTGGCGCAGATGGTGGTAGGAACTCACTTGCAGATCCCATGGATTGCGCACCACGGTGAACTTGAACAGCGACTCGTAGAACGCCCTGGGCAGCATCTCTTGCGCAGCGATGGCTTTGGCGTGGCGGGGAAATTTGATCCCGAGGATATGCCGCGGACGGGTCATCTGGCTCAGCAGGTCACACAGCAGCAGCGGACCGCTGTAGGGCCAGCCCCAGCGATAGCGCCGCAATGCGGCACGGATGCTGGTCCCGCCGGTCTTGGCGATGTGGACGAATAGAAATCGATGCGTGTAGGAGATCAGCATATCAACCACAACGTTGCCATGCGGAAGTGGGTTGGCTGGCCGAAAACGCAGACCGCCTGGATGGCGGCCCACGAGCCTACAAGGGTGTATCCACGGCATGTCCCGACAAGCCGCCCCGCTCCCGTTCCCGCTCCGATCAATCGCGCAATCTTACGATCAGAGATCGATACCCAAAACTCGCAGGTACGCCGCCGCGCTCGCCTCGACCGTATAATCGCTCGCCGCCTCTTGCAGGCGTTGCGGCGCGAGTGGGCGCTCCAGCACCGCCGCCATGGCGCGGGCCAGGGCCTCGCTAGCGCCGACCGGCACCAATGGCCCATAGCGTCCATCGGCGAGGATCTCCCGCGGCCCGCTGGGGCAATCGGTCGCCACGACCGGCGTACCCAACGCCAGCGCCTCGGTCAGCGCATTGGGCGAGCCCTCCCAAATTGAAGCGAGCACGAACAAAGCCGCCCGCTGCAAATAAGCATAGGGGTTGGCTACGGCGCCGGGCATCTGCACATCCGCGGCCACTCCAAGCGCTTCGGTCAAAGCCTGCAGCTGCGCGCGCTGCCGCCCCTCCCCCAAGATGAACAAACGACACGGGCGCACGCGGCGCAAGCGCGCGAACGCCCGCATCAGGGTCGGGAAATCTTTCTGCCGGGTCAGCCGGCCAACCCCGAGAACCACCGGGGGCTCACCGTGGCGAAACCACGGGTGATCGAGCGGCTGCCGCGCGCTCGCCCGCAATCCGGCCGTTACCACCGGGTTGTGGATGACCGGTGTCCGCTCGACAGACAATCCGGTAATTCGCCGGATATCCTGCGCCACCCCCTCGGAGACCGCCACCACGGCATCCACCATAGGGTAGCACCAGCGCATGGGCAGATAGCGGCCCTGACGCTTGAGCCGACTTTGCCCCTCCAGTGAAGCCGAGAGGTTCGTGCCCAGGCGTCCGATCAGGCGTGTGGATACCCCTGCCAGGCGGCGTGCCAAGGCGGCGCTGCGAATAGCACGGTCCTTGGCGACCAGCATTGCCGCGGGGCGGTGCCGGCGCAGGTAGCGCGCCAACGCCGGCACCGCAAGCGTGCTATGGCGTACGCCCAGATCCACGTGTGTCACGCCGGCCGGCAAGTGGTTCAATGCGGCCCTGGGCTCACCCAGCGCCAGCAGATCCACCCGGCAGCCGCGGGCAGCGAAGCCTTCGAGTAAATTCATCATCATGCGCTCCACGCCCCCCTGACCGGAGAAGGAGCACATGACAGCCAGCCGCCGGCCTTGGGATTCCATAGGCACCTTAGGACAAGAGCTCGAATGGATCGACATGAAACCCGGGATCGTGCCCTTCTCCATCAAGCAGGAGCCGATGCCACAAGGCGAATTGCACCAAGGCGAAGCCGGGCCGCCCGAGCTGCCCCCGGGCGGCATCACGTGCCAGCAGCGCCGCCACGCCCCGGGGCCGAAACCACCCGCGCACGGCCGGGTGCGCCGGCAGCCTGCGCTGGAGCCAATCGAGATGGCCATCAAAGCAACGACGCACCGGCACGTGAAAGCCCCGCTTCGGCGCATGGAGAACCGTACGATCAACCAGCCGCTCGGCCCAGCGCTTGAGAAAATACTTACCTTGCGAGCCTTGCACTTTGAGCCGGTCGGGCAGCGCCAGACCGAACTCGACGATCCGATGATCGACCAGCGGCAAACGCCCTTCCACCCCGCAGGCCATGAGCATGCGGTCGGCTTTCACCAAGAGATTGTCGGGCAAGGCCGTCGTAAGGTCGACGTACTGCATGCGCTGCAGATCGGACCAGTGGCTCGGCGCCGCCTGCCAGGCCTCCATGAACGGTCGGCGCGCCTCTTGGCGCACCGCCCACAGCGCCGTGCCGAGCAGTCCGCCGACCGCGCGGCCGCGCAGCATGGCCGAGGTTCGAAATCCCCCTGTACCGCGGTAACGCATGGCCTTGAGCCAGCGCTCCAGGCGGTTGACCCGATAGCGTCCGTAGCCGGCGAACACTTCGTCGCCGCCCTCACCCGAGAACACCACCTTGAGTTCCCGAGCGGCCCGCCTGGCCAGATACAACACCGGCAGATTCGCGTAATCGCGCATCAGATCGTCGCTTGCCCAAACGGCGCGCGGCAGCAGCCCGAGTAAGACTTCCTTGGAGGGTGCATAACCGTGGTGACGGCTGCCGTAGCGCCGGGCGATGCACGCCGCGTCGGGCAATTCGTTCACCATCCCCGGCGCATCGAAACCCACCGAGTAGGTCGCAATCGGCCGATCTTGCAACCGACTCAGCATCGCCAGCAGTACCGAAGAGTCCACACCGCCGGAGAGAAACAGCCCAAACGGGACATCCGAGCGCATGTGCTCGGTCATGACCTGCACGAACAATTCATCGAAGCGGCGGCTTGCCTCGGCAAAACTCGTCTCGCTGGTAGCTACCTCGGTGGCCGACCAGTAGTGGCGACGTTGCGATATTCGCCCCGCCTCGATCACCACCAGCTCGCCGGGACACACCCGCTCCACACCCGCCAGGATGGTGCGCGGGCCGCTGCTGAATTGGTTTTGCAGGTACTGGATCAGCGCGACCGGATCCACCTCCGGGCGCTTGCCAAGCAGGGGCAGCAACCCTTTCAGCTCGGAGGCAAATGCGACGCCAGCGGCGGCGCAGCCCAAATAGAGCGGCTTGAGACCGAGGCGATCGCGCGCCAATATCAGCCGATCGCGGACTCGATCGTAGAGGGCAAAGGCGAACATTCCGTGCAAATGCCGGACGAACTCCAGGCCATATTCCGCATAGGCATGCAGGATGGTCTCGACATCCGAGCGCGTAGTGAACCGATGGCCGACCGCCTGCAGCCGCTGGCGCAGTTCGACGAAGTTGTATATTTCGCCGTTGGCGACCAGTTGCAGCGCCCCATCCTGGCTGGCCATAGGCTGTTGGCCGCCGGCAAGATCGATGACCGAGAGCCGGCGATGGGCAAGACCGACTCGGGCGCCACACCAGAAACCCTGGGCGTCCGGGCCGCGATGGCCCAGCCGGCGGGCCGCTTGCGAGAGCGCTTCGGGATTCGGCTCGCCGCTGCGTAGATAAACCCCCGCGATGCCGCACATCACCCCATCCCTTATTCAGCCGTCGAAGCGCTTAGTCGTGCCCTGCCCAACCAAGCCAAGGATTTTTGCATAGGCGGTCGCGCTGGCCGCCACCGTGTACGGCTGCGCCGCCCGTTGCAACTGCGCGGGCGGCGCCGGCGCATCCAGCGCTCGCTCTAGCGCCGCAGCGAGTGCGGCGTCGTCGCCGACCGGTACCAGGGCGCCGTAGCGGCCGCCCTGGAGAATCTCCGCCGGACCGCTGGGACAGTCCGTCGCGACAACCGGCGTTCCCAAACTGAGCGCTTCGGCCAAAACGATGCCAAATCCCTCCAGGGTGGAGGTTAAGGCGAACACGGCGGCGCGGGCCATATAGGGATACGGGTTCGGTATGAAACCGGGCAGATCCAGGCTTTCGGCAACGCCGAGTTCAGCGGCCAACTGCATCAGATTGTCACGCTTACGGCCCTCGCCCAAAATGACCAGCCGGGCCTCACGACGGCCGCGCACGCGGGCAAAAGCGCGCACCAGGGTAGCGAAATCCTTCCTCGGCGCAAGCTCGCCCGCCGCGAGGATAACCGGCGCACGGGCGTCTTGGAACCAGGGATGGCGAAGCTCCTCCGCCGCCCGGGCCGCCAGCTCGGGCCTGACCACCGGATTGGGAAGCACCGTGATCCGCTGGGGCGACAATCGGGCGAGCGTCGCTAAATCGTCCGCTGCGCCTCTCGACGGGACGATCACCGCGTCCGCCTTTGGGTAGAGCCAGCGGATCCAAACCCGCTCCAGCCAGGGATCCAGCCCCCCGCGCTGGGCCAGATCGTGGCTCACGGTGGTGCCAATGCGGACCACAAGCCGAGTTTCGCTGCGTGCCAGACGGCGTGCCCACAGCGCCACCCGATTGACCCGGTACTTGTCAGCCAGCAATGCCCGGGGGCGAACCCGACGCAAATAACGAACCAGGGCGAGCAAGCTGGTATCGACGTGTACGGCTCCCAGCCGAACTTCCCGGACCCCTGCTGGCAGAGTTGCCAGGTAAGGGCCGTGCCGATCGATACGCAGCAGATCGATTCGCAAACCCTGCTCTGCGAGCGCGGGCAGAAGGTTGGTGATAATGCGATCCATGCCACTGTGACCGGAGGTGGCCACAAAGATGGCCAAATCCGTAACGCCTGGTTCGTCCCGGTCAAGCGTGGCGCAGTCCGAGCGCATCCAAATACTCCCGGCTGCTGTGCGCCAAGGTGTAGCGGCGCACAGCCTGACGCAGCCGCTCGGCCGACGGTGGGCTAGTCAGGGTTCGGTCCATGGCCCGGGCCAAGGCGATCGGATCGTCGACATCGACGAGTTCGCCATAGCGCCCCCCGTCCAGGATCTCGCGAGGGCCGCTCGGACAATCCGTGGCCACCACCGGCGTACCCACCGCCATGGCTTCGGTGAGCACGTTGGGCGAGCCTTCCCAATGAGAGGAGAGCACGAACAGCGCTGCTCGCGCCATGTAAGCGTATGGGTTGTCGACGAAGCCCGGCAAGCTGACATCCTCGGTGATCCCCAAGCGCTCGGCGAGACGACCAAGCCGCGCGCGTTGCCGCCCTTCCCCCAGAATGATCAGCCGGCAGGGCCGCTGCCGACGCAGGCTTGCGAAGGCGCGCAGCAAAAGGGGGAAGTTCTTCTGCCGGCGCAGCCCCCCGGCACCGAGCACTACCGGCCACTGCCGCTGTTCCGCCAGCCACGGGTGAGGCGCGCTCGCCTGTGCGAGCGCCAACAGCTCGGGCGTAACCACGGGGTTATGGGGAACATGGATGGCTTGCCGGGCGAGCCCGGTGATCCGGGCCAAATCGTCGGCCACACCGTGCGAGACACAAATCACGCAATCGGCCTGAGTATAGAGCCGGCGCACTCGGTATCGCTCGAGCCAACGGCGCAGCGGGTTTTTTCCACGTACCGCCAGCCGGGCGGATAGGTTCGTGCCGGTGCGCAGCGCGACGCGAGTGGCAACGCCCGCTGCTGAGCGCGCCTTGACCGCCAATCGGTCATCGGCACTTTTGGCCGATAGCAAAATCTCCGGAGCGTTGGTGCGCAAATAGGCGACGAGAGCCCCAAGCAAGCCCCCTTCCCGGTCCGCCTGGAGCTCGATAAGGCGTACCCGGCTGGGCAACGTGGACAAATAAGGCAGATTCGCCTGTTTCACCAGAAAATCTACCCGTATATTGCATTCGGTCAGCCCACGGGCGATGTTGACGAGCATGCGCTCGACCCCGCCATCGCCGAAATCGGTAAGCAGGACGGCGAGCTGAGGCGGATACCGGCTCGAGCCGTGCGCTTCGCTGGCGAGCGCCCCCACGGATCAGGACCGCCTCGTCGTTAGGAAATCGTTCATATGCTATGAGCCCACCTGCTCAAGTGCGTTTCAGTATGTCATGCCCCGATACACACCCACCGTGGCCGCCAACAGCACGATCGTCCAGACTGCGAAACCAAGCAGCATCCATATGGGCACGGTCATTGATGAATCCGTCATGCATCGTGGCCACGGTGACGCGGCTGCCCGGGCATTGTATTACTAGCGGCCGCCACCTGCAGAGCGGACTTCGCCGCCCCGCTCTTCTGAGCCAGTCGCTAAAGGGTTAGGATCAATTCAGCACCATGGCGCCGAGCGGCGCACATTCTGGGCTTTGCAACGAATCGCCGGACAGACCGGCCCCGCGCCGCACGCAACCGAACACAGGAGACGCCCCATGCCACAGCCGGTCTTCGAGGATGAGCAATATTTACGCGTGCGCTACGATCGCGTGCCCGCGAGTCAGGGCGCCTTGATCGCCACCGTGCTGCTGCACCACCCGCCGGTCAACGCTCTCTCGAGCCGGGTCTTGGAGGCGCTTGCCAGGGTCTTCGAGCACCTCGAGCATCACGAGGAGGTCAGAGCCGTGGTACTCAGCGCCCGCGCGGCCGGTTCCTTCAGCGCCGGCGCCGATATCCGCGAGCTGCTGGGGGGGATCAATGAGCCGGCCGCGGCGCGGGCACTGGCCGCCAAGGCCCATGCGCTGCTCGCCGGTATCGAGGCCATGGATAAACCCGTGATCGCCGCCATCGACGGTCCCGCTCTGGGCGGGGGCTGCGAGCTGGTCATGGCTTGCCACTTCCGGATCGGCAATGCGCGCACCCGCATGGGCCAACCCGAGATCAACCTCTTTCTACCGCCCGCATTTGGTGGCACCCAACGCCTACCGCGCTTGGTGGAGGCCGCGCTCGCAGAGCCCCTTACCAGCCTGCCGATCGCGCTTGGCTGGCTGCTCTGCGGGCGCCCAATCCGAGCCGACATTGCCAAGGACGGAGGGCTGCTCGACGAAGTGGTCACCGGATCGACCGATGTGCTCAGCCGTGCCCGGTTGCTCGCCGCCCAATGCGCTCGCGGCACTCAAAACCCGGTCGCCGAGACGATGGGCTTTCGCCGCCAACAGCGGGCGCAGTGGGACGCTCCCGAAGTCGTGGACTGGCCGGAGATCGAACAGGATCCATATCTGCAGCAGTGCCTGGCGCAAGCCCGTTACGCGGGCCGCGGCCAGGTGGCCGAGGCCATTGCCGAGCTGGTCAAAACGGGGCTCGAAGAGGGAATCGAAGTGGGACTCGCCGCCGAGGTGGATGCTTTCACTCGGTTCGTCTTGGACCCCGAGCATGGCGGCAAAAAAGGCATTCGGCTGTTCCTGGACAAGTGCTCACCGGCCCTGCCCCTGCGGCGCCGGCCGCAGTTCAGCGCCGCAGAGCTCGAGCGCCTGGAGGACGAATACTGGCTCTTACCCATCGGCAGCCCCTTCGTACCGGGGGTGACGCCGTTGCCGCAGATGCAATACGCCTGGGCCGTAGTGAAGGATCCCGCCACCGGGGAGCCCGAGCATGGCGCCCCCAAGGAGAAGGAAACAGAGATCGTGCTGGAGGTCCCGCAACCCAAGCCCAACGAAGCGCTGCTCTATGTCCTCGCCTCGGAGCTCGACCGCACCGACGTCTCGGCCATCACCGGTCTGCCCTTCAGCGTCTTCGACCTGCACGATGAGGATGAGCATGTCACCGGCTCGGGCGGTCTGGGATTGGTGGCCGAGCTGGGCGAGGCGGTTCAGGCCGAGGGCCGCCTGCAGGTGGGTGAGTTGGTAGCCATCTACCCCGGCCGCCGCGAGCTGCTCGATCCGCAGGCCGGCGCGGAGCCAATGATGAGCCGGTTCATCCACCAGGGCTACGAAACACCTGATGGCGCCCATCAGCAATTCATGCTCGTGCAGGGCCCGCAATGCCTCCCCCTACCCGCCGGAGTGCCGCTCGAGGCGGCGGGCAGCTTCCTGATCGCGGCAGGCACGGCCTACCGCGGCCTCATCAACGCCCTCAAAATTCAACCCGGCCAGCGGATGCTGGTAGAGGACACCGGCTGCGATGCCGGTCGCTGGGCGGTCAAGCTGGGCCTCGCCCGCGGCGTCAAAACCACCAGCCTGGTCTCGAGCGAAGCGCACGCCGCGGCCGTGCGCGAGCTCGGAGCGGGCGCCATCAACCGCGAGACAGAGGATCTCGCGGGCTGCTTCACCCAGGTTCCCGTCGATCCGAGCCGCTGGACCGAATGGCAGACGCAGGGCGAGACATGGCTTGCCGCCGTACGGAGCGCAAACGATCAAGTGTTAGTCGACTGTGCCGTCTGCCATGCCGGCGCACCGGGTTTCGCCCGCGGCTTCCAGGCCCTCGCCGAAGGCGGCACTCTGGCCTTGCAGGGCGCCGCTGCGGACGAGCTTATGACGTTTCTGGGTAAGCCCGGCACGGCCGAGCCGGCGGACATGCTGCAGCGAGCCGGGCTGCGCCCCGGCGAAACCGTGGTGGTCTACTACGGCATGACGGGCGAAGAAGACGACGATACCACCGGACAAAATCTGCTGGCGGCCGCCCAGGCCGCCCGGGCCCGGCTCGCCGTGATAACGCGCACGCAGGCCCAGCAGGATCATGTGCGGGCGCTGGAACTCGGCGATGCGCTTGTGGGCGTTCTTTCCATCGAGGCGCTGGAACAACGCGCGCCCAAATTCCTCTGGGGCGAGGCCCCGCTGGAGCTACCGGATAGCCGCACGGACAGCGCGGGTTGCAAGGCCGCGCTGCGAGCATTCACCGAGCGAACCGTCAAACCCTTGGCGGGAGCGCTTGGCCAGCTGCTACGGCAGTGCAACGTCCCTTCCGGCGTACCCGACCTCATCATCGAACGCGCCCGCCAAGATACCCTCGCGCTCTCCACCCTACTCGTGCCCCCCCATACCGGCCGGATCGTCTACTGCGAGGATATGGCGCAGCGGCGTTACAGCTTCTATGCTCCAGCGGTAGGCAAGGGCCAGCGGCGCATTCTCATGCCGGGCGCTCGCATTGTTGGCACCCATCTGTGCAACGCCGCCGAGGCCGATGCGGTGCGCCGTCTGGTCGAAGCAGGGATCATCGAGGTTCCTACGGTTCATCTGTTCGACTGGCACGAATGCCCCACGGCCCATCAAGCGGTCTGGGAGGATCGACTAAGCTCAGCCACCGGTGGCACCGGCAAGGCCATGTTGAATCACGCCCTGCCGGGCACGGGTCTGAAAAACGCGGACGAGCTCGCGATACGCTGGGGCGACCAAAAAGTGCAACGCGGCCGCTGAAATTCAGTCTAATTGATTAAAATGACGCCCTATGGACGCTTGGCTTGTCTGTCCTACTGCTCCGAGGACACCCCATGCCGAAGAAACCACCACCCGATGCCGACAAGCTGGATCGACTCGTTGCCGCGGCGCAGCACAGCCGCGCGCAACGGGAGCGTGGCTACCGCGCGCAAGCGCTCAAGCTCTATCCTTGGATCTGCGCGCGCTGCACCCGCGAGTTCGACCGCACCAATCTCTCCATGCTCACCGTGCATCACAAAGACCACGACCACGACAACAATCCGCCCGATGGCAGCAACTGGGAGCTGCTCTGTCTCTACTGCCATGAGAACGAACATGCCCGCCACTTGGATACGAGTCGAGCGGGCGCCCATGCCGACCCGCGAGCGGCGCCGAGCACCTACAAACCGTTCGCCGATCTCAAGGGACAATGGGAGAAAAACCCTAACCGCTAGTCAACCGTTATTCTCAGCGCCGTGAAACGGCCAGAGCGCCAATAGACTTCCATATCAGTTTCGCACGCCCGCTCGACAGGCGCGATCGACGTCGAGCGCCTCGATAGGTTGTCGATCCGTTAGCCGCGACCTGCTGTTTGCCATAGACTCTTTATCTTACCGGCGAAACAAACGGCGCCAGCGAAACAAACGGCTAAAATCGCGGCGAGTATTGGCCCGGTCTACCGAATGCTCAGACCTGCCCGAATGCTCCTTCTTGCCCAGTATTGATTCCGAGTGATTTCGACTCTCGCGCTTGGCTAAATAAAGCGCGCGTTCAGCCGCGCGCACCAAATCCTCGGGTTTCTCGAAACAGCGCCCACCATCCATATGAGCTGCAGCGCCCGCGGATAATGTCATGCGCAACACCTCCGCCGAGGCCCCCGGGTATTCCAACGCCCTCACAGAACCCCGAATCCGATCGATGACCTTATGCGCAGCAGCAAGTTCTATACCGGGCAATAGAAGGATGAATTTCTCGTCCTCGTAGTGCGCCAGCACATCACCTGCACGCAGCCCTGCCTGTATCTGTATCTTCTGGGCAATGGCCATAAGCGCTGCATCGTCAAGCTGACTGCCATAGCAATCATTAAGCGCATTGAGAGGATCTAGCTCCAAAAAGGCCAGGCTTAGCGGCCAGCGCAGCTCACTCGCCAAAGCAAACTCCTTCGACAGCGACTCATCGAAGTGACTACGGCTGAAGGCATCGGACACCGCAACACGATGTATTGGTTGGTCGCGAGGCTCGCCATAATCGCTATCGACCTGCGGAAACTCATCCACTCCCTTGTATTTTACCTTAGTCGTTAACTGGGGCGGCTGGGGCTTATATGCGGCAAGCAAATCCCGGGCTTGATTGACGACGCTCATGGCCTGCGCCGCCGGCAAAACCGGTTTTTCAAACAGAGCTTCAATCTCTGGCACCGAGTTCGCCATCTGCGCCAGAACCCTACCCTGAGCTTGACTATCTATGCCCAACCATACGTCTCCAGCTTGTGCCGCAACAGCGATGGTTGTCTCCATCTCCGGTGCTAAAAAAATGTCCGCGAGGTGCCCTGAAAGCGCAACGCACCCGATGAAAGAGGTCAGCTTCACCGGAACATGCGCCTGATCAAAATCGTGACTGGCCAGTGCTGCCAACGGCAGATATTCTGGCAGCCCCCATTCACGCATAAGCCACGCGCCCACCTCCAGGTGGTCCGCGTCAAACCACTCTCTCTCTTTCATAGCCACGGCGTCATGATCGAGAGCCCCCTCCAGCGCCGACGCATAGCAGTCGGGGAAAACGCTACCCAGAGCCACCATCCCAATGTCTTGCAGGAATCCGGCGAGGAAGAGATCCTCCAGCGAGCGCATGCCCAGCTCCTTACCGAGCAGCCGGCAAGCCAGCCCGGAAAGGAGGGCGCGCCGCCAGAAGCCATCAAGGTCGATCTCTTGCCCGCCAGCATTACGAAGACACCTGGCCAGAGAGAAACCCAGGGCCAAGATGACCGCGTCGTTCAAGCCGAGAAGAACTAAGGCTTGGCGGAGATTATCGGACCTGCGGCGCTGCCGATACAGCGGCGAGTTGGCGACACGCAACATTTGCTTTGCAAGCACCGGATCGCTCGAAAGCAGCTTCGCTACTTCGCCCAGATCCATGTCTGAATTACGACCGATTTTGATGATGCGTCGAACAACGGCCGAAAGCGTCGGAAGATTGGCGCACGAGCGCAGGCGGCCATGCATTTCCGAGTTCATATGCTTCCTTTCGTTCTTTTTTAATTATTAGAAAATATTACAATTGAGCCATTTGTGCACGGTGAGTTCCAAGAAAGCGGATTTTGTTGTCTTCGCACTCGATTCTCAAAATTTCTTCTCAAGCCCCTACAGACATAAGCCACACCGACCCTACCACATCCGCACGTCAACACCATCAACGCATCTTTTACCGAGCGATAACCCGTCCAGCCGTGACGCGCCCGACGCTCGGTTGATTTACGCACTTAGTTCGGTTGGCCGGTCTGGCCGCTAGTGGCTCTGGTACACTGAGTAGCGCTGCTTGGTGTCCGAATCGCCCGGAGTCTAACCATGCTCATCAACTGCGTCGCTTATCAGGAAGGCAAGAAGCTGCGTGACATCCAAGTCTCGGAAATCGGCACCTACCTCGAGCGCCAGGACTGTTTCGTATGGGTCGCGCTGCGGGACGCCGAGCCTGCCGAGCTGGAGCAATTGCAGCGAGCCTTCCAGCTTCACGAACTGGCCGTGGAAGACGCCTATCACGGACACCAACGCCCCAAGATCGAGGAATACGAGGACTCCTTGTTCGTCGTCTTGCACACCATCGAGCTAGTCGATGGCAAGTTGCATCAGGGGGAGGTGGACATTTTCGTCGGCACGAATTATGTGCTCTCGGTGCGCAACCGCAGCCAGCAGAGCTTGCTCGGCGTACGCGCCCGTTGCGAGCGCGAGCCGCAACTGCTACGCCAGGGCGCGGCGTTCGTGCTCTATGCGCTGATGGACGCGGTAGTAGACCGCTACTTCCCAGTGGTCGAGGGACTGGAAACGGAGCTGGAGATCCTCGAGGAGCAGATGTTCACCAAAGGCTCGGAGCGCAGCAGCATTCAGCGCCTCTACCAGCTCAAGCGCAAGGCCATGGTGCTCAGACACGCCGTGGTGCCGTTGATGGAGGCGACGGGGCGCCTATTCGGTGGCCGGGTACCCGCCATGTGCATCAATACCCACGAATATTTTCGGGACGTCTACGATCATCTCCAGCGCATCAACACGACCATCGACACCATTCGCGAGACCATCACGACGGCCATCCAGGTCAACCTGTCGATGATTGCCCTCGACGAAACCGAGGTGAACAAGCGGTTGGCCGCCTGGGCCGCCATTTTCGCGGTAGCGACGGTGTTCGCCGGAATCTGGGGCATGAACTTCAAAGGCATGCCCGAGCTGGACTGGAAATACGGCTATCCCGCTGCGCTCCTTGTTATCCTAGCGGTCTGCGGTTACCTCTACTATCGGTTCCGGCGGGCCGAATGGCTGTAAACCAAAGCCGTACGCAAAATCATGTGTCCAAGCCTCTCGCCCCCATTGCCGCGTATCTAAGCGGGCACATCCGTAGCGCCTCATGATCGATCAAGCGAATCGCCAGCCCTGAGCGCACTGCTGCGGCTTCCCACTACCGCATTTCATCCCCCGGTTGGCCTAGCGCCGGAGCTGCAGTCCCTATATAGTTGATATACTTAATACAATAAGTTCAATCTTACGAAATCGGGCAGCGATCATGGGCCACGACATACGGCGGGCGCTGCGGCGCGCGGTACGCGTCCTCGGCAAATCGGTAAGAACCGATGCGCAGCAGCACGGCTTCGCCCTCCATCCCTATCGGGGCTACGGCTCGTCTGAACAGATTTTCGCTATCGGGCGCGTGCTGCGTCAGTCCAACATGAGACACACTCGGCGGACGAAGGGTGGCTTCGGCTACGATCTCCTCGCCGCCGTGCGGCATTTCACGCGCCGCGGCGCCGCCGGGGTGCGCCTTGCCGCGCGTTTTTATGGCAACGAAACGCATACGAGCACGGACCGGGACGGCTATTTCCGGGTGCAGATGGCGCCGGGCTCGGCGCTGGCGCCCGACCAACTCTGGCATATGCTCGAACTCGAAGTCTTGGAGCCGAAAATAGATCTCAAATGCCAAGCCGAGGTATTCATTCCGTCGGATTCGGCCCGTTTCGTGGTGATCAGTGACATCGACGACACGGTGATGTACACCGGCGTTGCCAACCGATTCATGATGCTGTGGCGAATGTTCGTTCAGGATGCAGCGAGCCGCGTGGCCTTCCCCGGCGTCGCCGCCTTCTACCGCGCATTGTATCAAGGCGTCTCGGGCAATGAGACAAACCCCGTGCTATTCGTCTCGCGTGGGCCCTGGAGCCTCTATGAAATGCTGGATACTTTTTTCAACATCCACAACATCCCCGCCGGCCCTTTACTGTTCCTACGGGAGTGGGGAGTGTCCCTACTGCGGCCGCTGCCGCGCCGGGCCAAAGAGCACAAGCTCGAGCTGATCCGCGGCATACTGGCGCTATACAAAGACTTGCCTTGCGTGCTGATCGGCGACAGCGGGCAACACGACCCTGAAACGTACGCCCGCGTCCTCCAGGAGTATCCCGACAAAGTACACGCCATCTACATTCGCGCCATCAGTCGCGCCACGCGCCGCACCCATGAGATCGAAGCGCTCGCCCAGCAAGTTGCCGCAGCAGGCAGCACACTGGTACTGGCCTCGGATAGTTTCAGCATGGCCGAGCATGCCGCAACGCTAGGCCTGATAGCGCCGGCCGCCGTAACGGAAATCGCCAAAGAGCGCCGCGCGCAAGGCGAAGCGCCACCCCAGTCCGCGCCTGAAGTGCACGGACCCCTTACTAAGATGACCACCCCCCCCCGCCAAACAACGCGAAATGGGAGCAGAACCTGGCGCTGAATACGATGGACGCTGACTCACCGTCCAATGCAACAACGAACTTAGCCGGCGCAAAAAAGCCGAAGAAATTAATCCCCCCGCCAATGTTGGGTCGATCATGGATAAGCTGTCATGGCTGGAACCACTCGGCCCATCTATAGAGAGGGTATCCAGTCTATCGGGAAGCTTTTTTAGGCGAGACGATCGGCAGCGAGGGCTCCGCCTCGAGTGACTTTATCGATTGGCGGCGAGCAAAGAAGCCTTTGGCCGGTTTCCCTTTGCGTGCCAGGGCCTCCTGACGGGCGCGCACCCCATAGCCCGCCAATCCGCCGGCGGCCGCGAACAAAGGCAACAAGCCCAAAGTCACAAACTGCAATGAGAGCAGTCCCACGCCCACGCCCACGGCACCAACGACGGCCGCTCCCACCTTGAAATTGGCCTTGGCGTGGGCGCGGCTGGTTTCCTTATTGAATCGCTGGTAGGTTTGCTGAAATATGCGGTTTTTTTCCTTTTCCGTGGACACGAGCAGTCGCTCCCGCTCCCGCACCGATGTTTCCTTCATGCGAGCGAGAGCGTCTTTTTTGATGTGATTGGCAATAGAGGCAAACCAGAACGCGCTCAAAACGCTCGCAATCAAAGCAAGCAGCGCGAAAAGCAGCCAGTTGACCGCCGGGGTTTGCACAGCGGCCAAGACAAGCACGGCGGTCGCGCCTTGAACGATAATGATTCCCACAAGAAACCGGAACATGGACATAAATCGCCCTCTCAGGGATACCAACCGGCTCTCGACCTCAACAATTTAAACGATAACCGAGCCGACTTCGCCCCGCAATCGATGGGCTCGGCGACCGAATTTCGCCCCGAAACCGAGCGCATCCGCTTGAATACCAAGCACCACGCAACTCTCCAACCACGTTTCAATCTAGTGAATCAGGGCCTAGTTCCGATTTCGAAATGCTCCAGATCTCCAAACGCATACAGATTCCTGACCATGAAATCGACATCACCGCGATCCGGGCCCAGGGACCGGGCGGTCAGAATGTCAACAAAGTCGCCACCGGCATTCACCTGCGCTTTGACATCCGCGCCTCATCGCTGCCCGAGCGCTACCAAACGCGACTTTTGGCGTTAAATGATCAGCGGATCACCAAGGAGGGCGTGGTGGTTATAAAGGCCCAGCGCCGGCGCAGTCAGGAAGGCAATCGGGAAGACGCGCTGAACCGCCTGCGGGATCTGATCCAAAGCGTGATGGTGCCGCACAAGCCCCGCCTACCGACCAAACCCACTCGTGGCGCCCGGGAAAGGCGCCTAGCGGGCAAAGCCAAGCGCGCCCGAGTCAAGGCCCTGCGGGGCAAGCCTGACACTTAACCCGGGAGTTGTACTGATTCTGCACCGACGTGACCACCGCCGAGGAATCAGCACCGGCCTCCCCCGCCCCCAGCCAGCGTGTACCAGAGTCGTTTCCGGGTGTGGCCTTGGTTCCGCTTGGCTGAGCAGGCGCAATCGCGGATTGTGCTATAGTTCTCGAAATGCAGCAGAGTCTTTCCCGCGGTGACGAGGCGATCACCGCGGAACGGCTCAAGCCCACGCTGACCGACAAGGGCACGCCCTTCAGCGTGAAGTCGGTTGCGTGCCGTTTCGATGCGCCCTCAAGCGCTGATTTTGGGTTGTTGTGAATGCCGCAATAGGCCCGCAGGCGAATCAACCTAGCCTGCTCAAGGCAGGCCGCACCTGGTGGCGCGACGCGATGGCCGGCGCACTCGTCGCCTTCCCCCTCGTGGCCGTGGCGGTGCTTGGCATCGTCATCGTGACACGGGTGGAATCCACGCTGCGCCAGCAGGTGATTCAAAGCCTTGAAACCACGCTGCGGGCCAGCCACGAAGCCCTGCGAATCTGGGCCAACGAGCGCCAGCAGCAACTCCGGCACATCGCCGGCAACCGTGAGTTAAGAGCGCTCGTAGGCTCTGCTCCGGATGCCTCCAAGCGCCCCCTCCATCGCGCAGCCCCCACAAGCCTCGCTATATCGGCTCATCTAGACAAACTCCTAAGCGGCAACGGCGCTTGGCACTATTTCATCATCGACACCACCTTGAGGGGCCTCACCTCGAAAGAGAAAGATGCGACCACGGCGCGCCTGATCGCTCGCCAACGCCCGGATCTCATGAACCGTCTCTTCGCTGGCGAGGCTGTGCTCATCCCTCCGATTAAAGCCGAATCGAAGCCTGGAACCCACTCGACCGTTTTGCGACCCGCCATGTTTGCCGCGACACCCATCACCTCAGCCAACGGTTCTATTCTTGCGGCGCTGATGATCCGAATCGACCCCTTGCTGAGCTTCAGCGAGGTGGCCCACGTCGGCCGCATCGGCGCATCCGGGGAAACCTATTTTTTCGATCGGGAGACGCGGATGCTCACCGCAAGCCGCTTCACCGACCAACTGCGCAGAATCGGCCTCATCCCCAAGGATGCATCGAGCATACTCACTGTCTCGATCCGTAATCCAGGCGTCGATCTGACGCGGGGCGAGGTGCCCACCGTACCGATCGAGCAGCGTCCGCCAACACTGATGGCCCGCTCGGCTATCGTCCAGCAAGCCGCTGGCCACTCTGCTATTGGTTACCGGGATTACCGAGGAGTATGGGTGCTCGGCGCATGGCTGTGGGACAAGCCGCTCGGGATTGGGCTCGCGACTGAAATCGATGAAAACGAGGCGCTTGCCGCCTACCACACGACGCGCGATCTATTTATGGGGGCGCTTGCCCTCACCGTCATCATTGCCGGCACTACGCTCTTTGGGTTGCTGACCTTACGCTGGAAGACCGAGCAACGTATCCGCACGCTGGCCATGTTTCCGGATAAAAACCCGATGCCGGTGCTGCGGATCGACAACCCCTTGACCGTCGGCTACGCCAACGGCCCGGCACGACGATTCCTCGGCCTCATCCAAGACGCCGACGGGATCCTGGCGCCACCGGAATGGCGTGCCGTGGTGACTCGCATTTTCAAAGACGGTCGCCATCGGTCGCTGGAGATCGAGCAAGATGGGGCGATCTACTCCTTCGTCCTCACACCGATCCCCGAGAGCGGCATCATCTACGCGTATGGGCAAGACGTAACCCAGCAAAAGTGGGCGGAAGGTTACCTTAGGGAGCTGTCCATTCGTGACAGTCTGACCGGATTGGCCAACCGCCGTCATTTCGACGAGTTTCTTGATCAGCAATGGCGCCAACTCATGCGGAGCAACGCTCGAATCGCTTTGCTATTCATCGATATCGATCACTTCAAGGGTTACAACGACCGATACGGGCATCAAGCCGGAGATGCCTGCTTGAAGAAAATTGCCGCAGTGATTGCCGGGGCAGCTCGGCGCGCCGGGGATCTGGCGGCCCGCTACGGCGGAGAAGAGTTCGTCGTCGTCCTCGCCCAGGTGGAGCGCCCTTATGCGCAAGACACGGCGGAAACGCTGCGCCGCGCGGTCGAGAATCTGGCCATTCCGCACCAGGATTCAAAAACCGCAAGCTATGTAACCGTAAGCATCGGCCTTGTCTGCGCCAAGCCGGATGCCGCCTTGTCCGCCAGTCGCCTCCTCGAGGCGGCGGACAAAGCTCTTTACCGCGCCAAAAGCCGAGGGCGAAATCGCGTGGAATTTGCAACCCTCAAGCCCCCCCAGGTTGCCTCACCGCAGACGCGCAAGTCCCACAAGCTCAAATGATGGCCATTTTATCCCGTCCCGCGCGCAGCGCAGTCTAAAGGCTCTTCCCTTTATGGGCTGGCCTACTGTTACAGTAGGCATTTACAACCAATGCGGTCTTTCATGAATACTCAGTTGCAAACCCCGTCCCTGGAGCGGCTCGTTTTCGACAACCGCTTCACCCGCGAGCTGCCGGCGGACCCACACAGCCATAACCAGCGGCGCCTGGTAACCGGTGCCTGCTTCTCGCGGGTGTCGCCACAGCCCGCGACCGCCCCGCGTCTAATCGCCTTTTCGCGGGAAGTCGCCGCGCTGCTCGATCTGTCCGAGGCCGACTGCCGCAGCGAGGTGTTCACTCAGGTATTCGCCGGCAACCGTCTGCTGCCGGGCATGGACCCGCACGCCACCTGCTACGGCGGGCACCAGTTTGGTGTCTGGGCCGGCCAGCTCGGCGATGGGCGCGCCATCAATCTCGGCGAGGTCGTAAACGCGCATGGTGAACGCTGGATACTCCAGCTCAAAGGCGCCGGACCCACGCCCTATTCACGCGAGGCCGACGGCTTTGCCGTGCTGCGCTCGTCGCTGCGGGAGTTTCTCTGCAGCGAGGCCATGCATCATCTGAGAGTGCCCACCACCCGCGCGCTGAGCCTGGTGCTGAGCGGCAAACAAGTGATGCGCGACATGTTCTACGACGGCCGTCCCGCCCTCGAACCGGGCGCCATCGTCTGCCGGGTGGCACCGAGCTTCACGCGCTTCGGCCACTTCGAAATTCTCGCTGCGCATCAAAATACGCGGCTGTTGCGCCAGCTTTTGGACTACACCATCCGCACGGACTTCCCCCACCTCGGAGAGGCGAGCCAACAGACCTACATTGCCTGGTTCGAGGAGGTCTGCCGGCGAACCCTGACCATGGTCGTGCATTGGATGCGAGTCGGCTTCGTGCACGGGGTGATGAACACCGACAACATGTCCGTTCTCGGCCAAACCATCGATTACGGCCCATATGGCTGGCTGGAAGGCTACGATCCGGATTGGACGCCCAACACCACCGACGCCGTCGGCCGGCGCTACCGCTTTGAGCAGCAGCCGCAGGTGGCCTTGTGGAACCTCACTCAGCTCGCCAACGCCATCTTGCCGGTGGTCGGTCAAGTCGAGCCATTGCAGCAGGCCATCGCCAATTACGCCAAGGAATACGGACCCGCTTGGCTGGCCATGATGGCGAGCAAACTCGGGCTCAGCCAGGTCGATCCCGCTCGGGACAAGCCGCTGATCGACGAACTACTGGAGGTGCTGCAGCTCCTCGAAACCGATCTGACACTCTTTTACCGCAATCTCGCCCGGCTCAGCCCCGCTGGCGCAGGGGCACACGAGGTGAGCGACGCGGCGCTGCTCGAGCCGCTGCTGCCCGCTTATTACGCGCCCGAGGCGCTGACCGGCGAGCACAGGGCGCGTACCACGGCCTGGCTGCGCCGCTACCTCGAACGCCTAGGCGCCGAGAGCGCCGACGATGCCAAGGCACGGCGGCGGCGCATGAACCGGGTCAACCCCAAGTACGTATTGCGCAACTACCTCGCCCAACTCGCCATCGACCAGTGCGAGCAGGGCGACTATGCGCTGCTCCATGAGCTGCTGGAACTCTTGCGCCATCCGTACGACGAGCAACCGGACAAAGAGCAGTTTGCCGCCAAACGCCCCGAGTGGGCGCGTCAGCGCGCCGGGTGTTCAATGCTGTCCTGCAGCTCTTGAGTGCGCTTGCGCGAGCGGGTAAAGCGCTTCGCGTACGCGCAGCCATCAGGCCCCGGTTTGCATAGGGATTTGCGCCGCTGTCGGCAAACCTGTGTGCAAGGCGGCTCGTGCTCAAGCCATGCCGGCCTCAAGTCCGCCTACGGCGCATCGCCTGGAACAGCTCTGGCTCCCAGCCGCTCCCATTGCCTCGACCGGCCCTGCACCGGGAGCGCGCCCGTGCTGAGCACGGTCCTGTTCGGCGATAAGCCGGTCCAGCATAGCTCAGGAGCTGGAACTGGAGGGTTTGACACAGCTATCCCGTGGGCGCTCGAGGCATCTCGCATCTACCAGAGAATATTAGCTACACTCTTGTTATAATCAGTCTTCTCTCAATCATTCGCATTTGCGATCCGGCCCGGACATGGACTATCAGTCACTCTTGCAAGAGATCAGAACCTACGGTTCCAAGGGCTGGGCAATCGTCTACGGGGTTTCCGGCGCAGGAGAATACGAACGGGCGGCCGGGGGAGCGTGGATTACGGGCCATAAAGGAAAGCGCTTCCTCGATTGCGGATCGTTTGCTCTTTTCATGTTCGGTCACGGCAATTCGAAAATCCTGACCGCCCTCCAGGACCTGCTGAGCGACGGCTTATCGGGCACAAGCCGAGTCCTCTGCCACGCCGAACTGGCTGTGGCCTTAGAAAGCCTAGTGGCTTTGGCCCCTTCGCATTTACAGAAAGCCATGTTCCTCAACTCGGGTAGCGAAGCCGTGGAGGCGGCCATCAAACTTTGCCGTCTCAAGACAAAAAGAAAAAAACTAGCGCACCTTAGCGGCTCTTATCACGGGAAAACCGCCGGTGCGCTGTCTCTGACCGACCATGCAGGGTTTAAAGCAGACGCCCATCCGCTGTTGCAAGATGTGGTGAGAATTGAGCGCGAGAACGCGATCGAACTCGAAACCGCTCTGGCCACCGGGGATATCGCAGGCTTGTTCGTGGAGGCTGTTCAAGGAGAAGGCGGAATCCACCCCGTCGAACCGGCCTTTTTACAAACGGCCTATAAGCTGTGCCGGCAGTACGGCACCTTGTTGGTCGCTGACGAAATCCAGTCGGGGCTCGGTCGAACCGGTAGGCTCTGGGCTTTTGAACGCAGCAACATCGAGCCAGACATTGTACTAGCCGGCAAGTCACTCGGCGGCGGAATCGTTCCCGTCTCGGCGCTCATAGCAAGCGAATCGGCCTTCTCTCCTTTCGATCACAACCCCTACCTACACAGCTCGACCTATGGTGGGAATCCTTTGGCGTGCAGAACTGTGATCGCCGTGACCGAGATCGCCCAAGCAAAGAATTTTTTACCGGACGTGGAGCAGAAAGGCGCCTGGATTGAAAGCGCGCTCGAGCACTTGCACAACCAGTTCTCCGATGTGCTATCGGCCTGTACTGGTTTTGGTCTCATGAGAGGGCTGCACTTTTCTTCCAATATTTATGCAGCGACAACCTTGGAATACTGTTTGAAAACGGGTTTACTTCTCAGCCCCTGCCTGTCAAACCCGACTGTGCTAAGACTTGTGCCTCCTTACTGTCTTGAGCGCTCAGACGTGGATTACATGCACGGTGTTTTACAGCAAGCCTTGCATCATTGCAGGACATTGCAGGAATCCTCATAAAAGAGGTGCTTATTATGGCACTCGTTGAAGTCAATCGAAGCATCACTCGCCACATTAAAGATGTCTGGGAGATCGTCTCAGATATTTCATGCTATCCGAATTTCATGCCGTCGGTCAACGAGGTCACAATACTCGAAGATAAACGGCCGAAATGGACCGTTTCCCGATGGTCGGCCACCTTGCGTGATTCCGTTATGGAGTGGACCGAGATAGATCACTACGACGCCAGTCGTGCACGAATCGATTTCCGCCAGTTGGAAGGTGATCTTGAGAGTCTGGATGGATCGTGGCAGCTTTATAATGAAGCAGGACAAACAAGAGTTTGCTTGCTTATGAATTTCCGCATTGGCATTCCCTCGATCGAGGATATCCTAACCCCCATCGCCATCCAGGCTTTGGAGGAAAACTGTCACGGCATGTTAGAAGACATCGAAAAACAGTTGAGGGTGTCATGAGCTACGGGAATGCCATTATTACAGGTGCCAGCGGACTGGTAGGCTCCGCCATCGTTCCCGAAGTGGCAAAGCTTCGGCCTATCCTTTCACTCGGGCGTAGCAATCAGCCTATTGCGGGTTCAAACCTCCCGTTCATTCCTATTGATCTCAAGCAAAAAAATCTTGGGCTTGCGGATCCGAAGGAGGTTTTCAAAAACGCCCATTTTATAATCCACTGCGCTGCCGATGTGCGCTGGAACCAAAGCGAGCAAAATGCACTTCGGAGCAATACAGAAGCTACTGCAGAGCTGATTGACTTCGCCAAACGATATGCACCTCGTCTGCAGAATTTCGTTTATATATCGACAGCTTTTGTCGACACCTTACAAAAAAAACCGGATAAAATTCCGAGTTTGTCCGACTTCAATAACGCTTATGAGTATTCCAAGTACCTCGCCGAAGAAGAGGTAAAGAATTCGGGACTCCCATTTACCGTCATCCGCCCGAGTATTGTGATGGGGCGACAGTCGGATGGCGCAGTCAGCCGCTTCCTCAGCATTTATCAGCTAGTTTACTTATACAATCATAATTTACTTCCCTTTCTTGTTGGCAACGGCGACGCTCGTCTTGATATCGTCTCTCTAGATACAGTCACCGAAGCCATTATTTGGAGCTTGAAAAACCCATCACACAGTTTAGGCAAGACCGTTTATGCCTGCTCGGGCATCCACGCACCCACCTTGGAAACGGTCATCTCTTTAGGCAAGCGCACGGTAAATAGGGCGAGGCAACAGGCGGGACTCACTCCTCGAGGAGAAGTCACGATCATCGACCCCCAAGTATTCGAGCGTTTCTTTTTGCCCATTATGAGAAAAAGCTTGCCACGGAACTACGAGATGGTGCGGCAAGCGCTCGAGTGTTTCCGGCCTTATCTCAATATCCATACCTGCAGAAAACCCGAGTTCGCTTTTATCAGCAAGCACACAACGCCTTTACTCCTACGCAGTTTCACGTTTTGGTGTGAGCAGCGCATTAACAAAAGCGCTCGAGAATATGCAAGCAAGGCTTTATAGGGAGCTGATTAATCCGGCGAAGGTCAGTATTCAGCTTGATTTTACTGGACCCCAGCTTTCGCCGAAATTACAAAGGAATTTAATTAGCTAACTTTCAGAGGAAGCGGAGGTCATCGTGGCAAAAAGCATGTGGAACGCCATTGAAGCCTACCTCCCTCATACCGTCGTGGAGCGACTTAGGAAAAGCTCCTTGGAGGAAGAGCATACCAGTATTCCTGAGGAGTGCATGGCTGCTCTAACCGACTGCGGTTATTTCACTTTAGCGATTCCCAAGCAATTCGGTGGTCAAGGGGCGAGCATTGCCGATGTTTGTGCCGTTCAGCATGAACTGGGTTATGTTTTCCCTAGCATCGCCATTGCAACGACGATGCATATTTTTACTTTAGGAATGATCGTCGAACATTGGAAAAGAACACGCGATCTATCCTGGATGCTTCTACAGGCAATCACTCAGCAAAACAGCATCGTGGCCTCAGCCTTCGCCGAGCCCAACCTCGGCGGCTGTCTCGTGCGTTCCAATACGAAAGCGGCTCAAGTCGACGATGGGTATTTACTGACTGGCCGCAAAGTGCCTTGCAGCCTAATCGGCCGAGCGCAGTTCGCATGCCTGCATGCTCAAATCGATCCGCAGACTTTGATCGTCGGTTTGCTTCCCACTGCCTCCGCCGGTCTTTCAGTTCAAAAAGGCCCGGAGTTCATGGGCATGCGCGCTTCAGAATCGGATGCGCTCGTCTTGGACGGGTGCTTGTTGCCCACTCGATTGGTCATGCACAAAACCAGCGCAGGCAGCGATGACTCGGGCATCTTCAAAGCCAGCCTGATGTGGTTCTGTCTGTCGGCCAGCGCCGTCTATCTCGGTGTGGCTCGGCGCGCACTCGAGTACGCGAGTCAACACGTACAGCAGTCGACGATACCGACGAACGACGGCGGCACTCGCTACCGCTCGGAGCTTCCTCACCTGCAAACACGGTTTGGCGAGGTATATGCCAAGTACCTGAACCTTGAAGCAACGGTGTCTCTTTTCGCGCAACTGCTCGCCAAAGACGACATTCTCGATGTAAGCGCCTTACCCCAGGCCCTCGCTCTAAAGCAGAACTGTTGCCGCGAGCTCCCCGGTATTGTGACCGCGCTGGCCGAGCTCTGCGGCGGGGTTTCCTATTTAACCGCCAATCCCTTAAACCAAAGCCTAAGGGACATCCTCGCTATCCAGTACCACCCACCCACTCCGCTTTGGGTTGACCGAATTTTAGGCCAAGCCGCCATGAATGGCACTCTCGATTTCGATTTCGCCCTGGATCCAACTCAGCAAGAAATAAGCAGCGGTGACTTATGAAAATAGCGCTGTTTAACATCGAAAGCTTTTCCAGCGCCAAGGCGATTCAGTCGATCTTGGAACGGCACAAAGATGAAATAAAAATCGTCATCACCACAGATCCTATCCGTGGTTCTTGGCGGTTTTTCCTCACTCAGACATTTAAACATCTACGGCGGTCGGGCTTATCGTTTACCGCTTATTTATTCTACAATTTCATTCTTCATCGCCATCTTGCCAAATGCTCGACCTGGATGGCAAAACGTCTTGGTCGAAAGCCACATTACCAATCCATTCAAAACCTATGCGAAGATCTTGGGATTCATTATCTCCGAGTAATCGACATCAATAATCCGGAGATTAAGCAAAAGCTGAATGCATTAGCAATCGATCTAATTGCTATTTATTATTTCGATCAGATTTTACAGGAGCCTCTTATTAGACTCCCCAAGCACGGAGTTGTTAATTTCCACCCTGCTCCATTACCTTTTTGTCGAGGGCTTCATCCAATTCTCTATTGTGCCCTCAATAATAATTGCCGATTTGCGGTGACGGCCCACGAGATCACCGATTGTCGGATCGATGCTGGTGCAATTCTCGGCCAAACTCCGATTGTGACAACAAAAAAACATGATATTTTCTCCTTGGATGAACAGATAAACCTGCTGGGATGCAAGCTCTTTACATCAATTATCGAAAATCTAGAAGCTGCGAAAAGCACTAAACGCCTTCAAGAAGGCGGTTCTTATTTTTCAAACCCATCGCGCGAGGATATTGTGAGCTTGTATCGACAAGGCTACAGCATGGCTAATTTAATTAGATTTATTCGCCGATATTTTTCGTTCTCAGCGGCGCCAATCTCGCATCTTTCCGCTGGAGCCTGCACGCCTTTGTCCACTAAGACCTCCATAACGAGGAGCAAGAAGGCCAGAAAACATGGGTCGAAAGGGAAAGCACACGTGGTGGCGCGCTCAGTTGCTGAACGCCGTGTTGGGCATCAGTAGTTCAGCACACGCCGCCCTACCGTTCCAAAACTCCGCAGAACACCGCAGCGTACCGGAACCGGTGATCACTTCGGTATCGAAAACATCGGCGACTTGTCCGCTCATTTTCGACCACGGCGATATGACCATCAGGCGTTTTATGGTCCGCCGGAATGCGGTATCGACAGTACTGAGCGGCTCTCCAGACGCGATCTTTGAGGAGGAGACTCACGGCGCGACTCAAGAAAAGCACGACAGGATCGAGAGCGAGCCGCGTAAAGCGACCGGTACGACTCCCGCTACCCGAAACCCATTCGGGAACATGGCCGAACAACAGTCCACACCTAAAATCGATTTTAAAAAACCAGTTTTGTATAGTTTGAGCTTTATGGCAATAGGCTTCGGTGGTTTTGTTGCTGCTGGCATCCTCGAAAACAGTCCAAGCGCCGATAATTTCGTCAAAGCTTTCACATCTCCACCGAAATTCGATGATGACCCACTGTTATTCAACTTCGTGCTTCATCCGCTTTGGGGCTCCGAAACGTACTTGCGTGCCCGCGAGGCCCACTTTGGAGTTCCTGGAAGTATCGCGTTCAGCTTCGGCGCCTCATTTACCTGGGAATACTTTTATGAATCCTGGGCTCAGCAGCCCAGTACGCAGGATCTTATAGTAACAACCGGCGTTGGCTGGATAATTGGGGAAGCACGTTATTACCTGAAAAAGAGGCTCGATCCAAAAAATTATTGGTGGATTGACCCCATTAATACTACACTGGAATACTTCAATATCGGTGTAAGCCAAGATCGCACAGGGAACATTCGAACGACTCTGCGGCTAAGCTGGGATTTTTAAGGAAACTCTAAATTTATTCGATAAGTACCACTTGGCTGATCTTAGAGCGAATTTAGTGAAAAATACAGCCGTATCTTGCTCATTGAGTAACCTCGATAATCCCGGTCATTCCCATTTTTCTATGGCTCTCTAATAAGCCCGACTTATCGCAATAAAACTCGAAAATTCCTGCCTTTTGCGGCACGAAATCAATCACCTTAGGCTTTATATTCAACTCAACATTGACGTTGATACCGGCTTCGGGCGCATGGATTACAAAGCTGTGCGGGATGATTCCAGGTTCCTTCCGAACGGATAGCTCGACTGGAACGCCCGCTTTGACGATAATCCGCTCCGGTCTAAACCAGTAATTGCTGGCAACGAGACTGACACGTTGTATGCGTTGCTCACCTACCGAAGCCCGGGTGACTTGCGAAAATCGCTCCGGAGGTGCGGTTGCACACCCGCCAAGCAGGGAAAGCAGGAACCCCATGATCATAAAGCGCGCAACAATAGCCATGGTACGCTTGTTTTTTCGACTCATACTAAGGAATGCGTTGAAAGAGCCACGCCAGGATGCCTCATAACGTATTGTTGCTACGTAAAATTATGGCAGATCGATATGTGGCTATTTCAACAACCGCCTTAGTAGCCAGCAATCCGTGAGGCGCGCTGTAGCCGAAAAGTATAAGCTTCTCTGAAAATCGATCAATTCCATTCGTGCGGAGTAATGCGCTCGGATCACTTACGCAAAAACATGAACTCACCGAATTTCTCCGCCGATGCCCCGGAAGTCAGCCCGACGCCGAGCGAGCGGGTGGACACGTTGCTGGAACGCCTTGCCGCGCGCAAGGACGACTGGGTGCGCACACCCATTGAGCGGCGCATCCGTCTGCTCGATCGCTGTATCGCGTGCACGCAGGCCGTGGCAAAGGATTGGGTACGGGCGGCGTGCCGCGCCAAGGGGCTCGACCCGAACGAACCGCGGGCCGGCGAGGAGTGGCTGAGTGGCCCCCTGACCACCACCCGTAACCTACGCCTGCTCGCCGAGGCATTGGCCCAGGGAGGCCGCCCCCAGCTCTCGGAGATGAGCCAGCGCCGCAACGGCCAATGGGTCGCTCGGGTCTTTCCGACCAGCCGGTGGGACCGTCTCTTGTTCCGCGGCTTTTACGGGGAGGTGTGGATCGCACCCGACCGAGCGCCTACCCAGGGCCGCAGCTACCGGATGAAAGCTGCGGACGAATTCCCGACCGGCCATGTGGCCCTCGTTCTCGGCGCCGGCAACGTCTCCTCCATCGGCCCCATGGACGCGCTCTATAAGCTCTTCGTGGAAAACAAGGTCGTCATCCTCAAGACGAGCCCGGTCAATGCCTATTTACAGCCCTATTGGGAGGCGTCGTTCCGACCACTGATCGACGAAGGTGTGTTTTACGTGATCCGTGGCGGGGCGAACGTCGGCCGTCACTTGGTTCAGCATGAGAAAGTGGATACGATCCACATAACCGGCTCGAACCAAACGCACGACGCCATCCTCTGGGGCGCCGATCCCAAGGAGCAAGCCCGGCGCAAAGCAGCGGGCGAACCCCTGGTCGACAAACCGATCAGCAGCGAACTTGGGGCCGTAACGCCGGTCCTGGCAGTACCGGGACCGTGGAGCGACACAGACCTCGCCTACCAGGCTCGCCACGTCGCCGCCATGGTGGCAAACAACGCGAGCTTCAACTGCAACGCGGCGCAGGTGCTCGCCGTCGCCGAGCGCTGGCCCCAGAGTGAGGTTTTTTTCAAGAAGGTGGCGCAAGCACTGGCCGCGATCCCACCGCGCGAGGCGTATTACCCTGGAGCGCAAGCGCGGTACGCACGGTTTCTAGAACACTATCCCCAAGCCGTAGCACTTGACCCACGCTCGAGCAGCGCCACACCCTGGACCCTCATCCCGGGCGTGCCGGCCGAGCCGGGGGAATTCGCCCTCGCCAACGAAGCCTTCTGCGGCATCCTCGCCCAAACTCGCCTGCCAGCCTCGACCCCCGCCTCCTTTCTGGAAGCGATGGTGGAATTTGCCAACGAAGCCTGTTGGGGAACGCTCTCCTGCGTAATCCTCATCCACCCGAAAACCCAGCGTGCCTATGCCAAGAAGCTGGACTCGGCCATCGAACGATTGCGCTACGGCAACATTGGCATAAACGTCTGGACTGGCGTGAGCTACGGCATGACGAGCCCCACGTGGGGCGCCTTCCCCGGCCATCCGCTGGAGGACATCCGCTCCGGCCGCGGCGTGGTCCACAACACGTTCATGTTCGACCACCCTGAGCGCTCGGTAGTATACGCACCCTTTCGGGTCCGCCCGACTCCGGCGTGGTTCGCGGACCATCGCACCGCCCACCGGCTGGGTGAGGCGCTGACGCGCTTCGAAGCCAAACCGGGTCTCCTGCGCCTGTCGGCCGTGCTCTCGGCGGCGCTGCGCGGCTAAGTTGGGCATGCTTCTGGAAAGTCTGATGCCGGGTCAGCGCCCAAGCAGCGCGTGCGATAATCGGACCCGCGCCGAGCCCGGAGATCTGCCCTGAGCGTGGGGTGAGCCCAAGGAATCCGCAGCTATATCAATGCCGGACCAGCATCATGAACGTCCAGCCCGACACCAGCAACCCAACGGCACCGGCCATCATGCTGGCAAACGGCAGCAATAATGGCAGCACCCGCACGGGAGCACCGCGCCGCGCCAACCAGAAGAATCCAGTCGGCCCTCCGAGCAGAGCCACAGACCCTAGGTAAAGGCCCCAAGTACCCAGAGCGCCAAGCACCACCATAGCGATAATGGCGGCCGCACAGGCGAACCCGAGCATCGTCCAGATACGCAGAATGAGGTCGAGGGCTCCGGAACGTCCGCCCTCGACTCGAGCGTCGGATTGTGTCATGGCTGTTATTAGAGCAAAGGGGCCCGCGGCGGTCCACCCTTCCTTAACCCCGGCCAGCCCTGCAATCCGTGCGCAACGCGCTCATAAGGTGCTCACTGATTCACAGCTTCACACGCGGCATACGCATAAGATGTCTCGTCAAATCATGCGGATCCGGCAGAAATAGAATAAACATCGGCTATGGAAGGCAACAAAGGGCTAAGCCACGCGCGCGATATCTTAGTCTGCGTCACCGGGCTGACGCCTCAGATCGTCACCGAGACCCTGTATGCGCTGGCGGTGGGTGGACCGGTCGAGCAGCGCCGACTGCCGACGGAAATCCATGTGGTAACCACCGGCGAGGGCCGGCGTCGCATCGAGCACACGCTGCTGGACCGTCCGGGCGGCGTGCCGGGACAATTCCAGCGCTTGTGCGCGGACTACGGTCTCGATCGCGGCGCGATCCGGTTCGGCCCCGAGACCCTGCATGTCATCCGCGATCGGCAGGGCCGCGAGCTCGATGACATCACGGACCCCGACGGCAACGCGGCCGTGGCCGACTGCATCAATGCACTACTGCGGCAGCTAACTCACGATCCGCAGCTCCGGTTGCACGTTTCGCTCGCCGGGGGGCGCAAGACTATGGGCTTTTATGCCGGCTACGCGCTCTCCCTCTACGCCCGCCCGCAAGACGAACTCTCTCACGTGCTGGTCAATACGCCATTCGAATCGCACCCGGAGTTTTTCTACCCGCCACCGCAGCCGCGCCGGCTGAAGGTGGCGCACACCGGGGAAACCGTCAGCACGGCGCACGCCGAAGTGCGCCTGGCGCGGCTGCCGTTCGTGCGTCTGCGCGATGGGCTGGACCCGGCATTGCTCGACGGCGAAATTCCGTTCAGCACCGCCGTCGAACGCGCCCAGCAAAGTCTCGACCGCCCGGAGCTGCGCATCGACTTGACCCGGCGCCGAGTATACCTGCAAGGCCACGAAGTACGTCTATCCAGCACCCATTTCATCTGGCTCGTTTGGTTCGCCGAGCGCGCTCACCACGATCTCCCGCCGATACCGTTCGATGAGAACGCAGCCAAGGATCTACTGCGCCTGATCGAATACCTGGAAGGCCACGGCATCACCCCGATTCATGAAGCCGTTGCGAGCGCCGCCCTGGAGCTGCAGCAAGGCCAGCGCAGCAATTATTTCGAGCGCACCCGCAGCCGACTCAACCGCGCACTCAGCGAGCGCAGCGGGCTCACACCGCGGGCGGCTGAGCGCTACCACATAAAAGCCTCGGGGCGGCGTCCGCACACCGGCTATGCACTGGACCTCCCGCCGCAGTCGATCCACATCGAGGGCGAGCCGTAACCGGAAAGCTTGCCACTGCGCGACTATCCGCCGCCGCGCGTTAGCCTGGCCG
Source organism: Nitrococcus mobilis Nb-231 (assembly GCF_000153205.1). Classification (GTDB taxonomy): domain Bacteria; phylum Pseudomonadota; class Gammaproteobacteria; order Nitrococcales; family Nitrococcaceae; genus Nitrococcus; species Nitrococcus mobilis. The sequence continues at coordinate 3,008,270 of NZ_CH672427.1, read as the reverse complement.
AGCGAAGCAAGAGACTACGCCATGTCGATGCACACCAAAACGTTGACCGTGCGCTTTTTAAGCCCCGCCTTCCTCGGCGACGCCGAGCAGCGCGGCGCCTGGCGCACGCCGCCGTTCAAAGCTCAGCTACGTCAATGGTGGCGCCTGGTGCTCGCCGTCCGGGGGCGCGACTGGGGGCGGATTCGTGGCGAGGAGGCAGAGCTGTTCGGCAATGCGTGGCCGGACCAAAAGGCCATGAAAAGCCAAATTCGGCTGCGGCTTGGCGAGTGGCGGGTAAGTGACAAACAAGTTAACCGCTCGATAAGCGGCAACGTGGATGCGCTCATTTATCTTGGTTACGGCCGCTTCGATAGAAACCCGCAAGCCAAGCCGGCCATCGACGCCGGCGAGACGGCGCAGCTGCGCATCGCCTGGCCGGCCGCAGCGGCGAACGGTTCAAACCGCATCGAGGAGGCCCTGGCGTTGATGAGCCGGTTCGGCACGGTCGGCGGGCGCAGCCGCAACGGCTGGGGCTCGTATGTGCTCGACGGCGCCCGTGATGCCGTGTGGAACGACTACCTGATCTACTGGCGCGACGCGCTGTGCTCGGACTGGGTGCGCGGAATCGGCCGTGACGAGCGCGGCCCTCTGATCTGGCGCACCCGAGACTCTTGGCCATCTTGGGACAAGGTGCTGCAACAGCTAGCAAGAGTGCGAGCAACGATTGCAAAAGAAAGTGCGGATCGCTGTTTGCTCTCCTATCCCGTTACCAAGCACGCCTTGCCGGGATGGAGCGCGCGGGATCGTCTTCCTAACAGTCTGCGCCTCAAAGTCGTAGAGGATACGCACGGGCGCCTACACGGCGAGCTCATCCATTTCCCTTGCCGACCCTCGGACGCGCTCTGGAACAAAATGCCCGAGTCTGACGCAGCCGACAAGAAACGCCGCCTAATCGATGTCTGGACCGACGCCCACAAATATCTGGATGAAGAAAACGCGCTCGAGCGCGTCAACGCCTGAGCCGAGGAAGACCCAATGACCGACCGACTCTGGCAAGCCAAGTTGCACGCGCGTCTGCACGATCCGGCCGAGAAAGCGCTGGTGCTGCTGCGCGACCCCGCCGGTCCCGAGGGCGGCACCAGCCGCGTGCTGCACGAGCGCCTGTTTCCGCAGGGCATGGCCGGGGATTTACGCGCGACTGTGCGCAAGGCGGACTGGTGGGCCTCCGCCGCCGACCGACCGCAGTTTCCCCGTGACGGCAAAGAAGGACCCTATGCCCGCTGGAGCCAGGTCAACTTCGCCGAGCAGCCGGTGCCCATACACCCGTTGACCGGCAAGGCCTTCGACTTGCGCCAACAGGGCGGGTTGCGCGAAACCAGGATCGAAGCCGTCAAGGACCAAAGTCAGGCCCATTTCAAGCGCTTGCTGAAAGCCGCCGGCGGTGATGATCCGCGCCGGATGGCACTCACATTGTGGCGCTTCGGCCCGGAGCTCGACACCGCGGATGATACCGCGCGGCTTGGCGAGCTGTGGCGCTTCCTACCGGCCGATACCCGCATCCCCGACCATAGCATCTGGGATCACCTCGATCTGGTCTCCGCCTTCGCCGGTGCCTTCGTGGCGGATGCAAACGGCGAGTGCGCCCTGCTTAATATAAGCATCGGCCCGGTGCAGGAGTTCATCGCCGCGGCCCGCACCACCTCGGATCTGTGGGCCGGTTCGCATCTGCTCGCACGGCTGTCCTGGGAAGCCATGCGCGTGGTCTGTGAGCGCCTCGGGCCGGAGGCCATCCTATTTCCCCGGCTGCGCGGCATCCCGCAGGTGGATCTGTGGCTGTTGCGCGATTGCGGGCTCGACCGCAACCTCTTTGGCGCACAGAATTGGATGCGTGACCCTACCGACGGCAACCCGCTGTTCAGCGCCGCGCTGCCGAACCGTTTCCTGGCCCTGGTGCCCGCGAGCGCGGCCGAGGCCATCGCCCAAGACATCACCGAACAACTGCGCCAGTGGACCGTGGGGCGCACCGAGGCTGCCCTGCAGCGGGTGCTGCAAGAGGCCGGCGTCGAGGATCGCCGCGACCTGCATGCTCATCGCCAACTCCGCGAGCAACTCCAAGGCTTCCCCGAGGTGCACTGGGCGGCGGTGCCCTACAGCGCGCTGACCGCCGACGGTGAGCGCAAGGTCCGCACTGGCGCGCTTGCCGAGGCGCTACGCCCATTCTATCCGGGCGACCCGATAGAGCCCGGCTTTCTCGGCAGCCGCGCCTGGCGGGTGCTAAGCCGGCCGCTGGAGCTCGATGGCGCGGCCACCTTTTACCAACCCAATCCCGGCGTGCTGTACCCGGCGGTCTACGATCTCGTAGATCGGGTGCTCGTCGCCGCCAAGTCCGTGCGCGCTTTCGACGCCCTGGAGCAGCACGGCTACCGCTGCTCGCTCACCGCCGAGGCGGAATGGCTCACTGACAACCCCGCACATCTGAGCCTACCACCGGGCCAACGCGATCAAGCGGACACTCTCTGGAGCCGGCTCGGCCGTAAGCGGCCGACCTGGGTGCGCAAAGGCGAGCATCTGGGCGCGCTCGCCACGCTCAAGCGCCTGTGGCCGACGCTGTTCTGCGAAGAGCTCAAGGACACGCTCAATATGTCATTCTCGCGGTTCGTGGTCTCGACCCACACCATGGCGCTGGCCACTACCTTGGACAAACTGGGCGACGCACCACTGGCGATCGACACCGAGTTGCGCAATGAAATCGAGCAACGCGGCGAGCGTGTGGCCCTGCCCCGGCGCTTGGCCGACAAGCTGCGCGAGCACCCGAATCGAGAGCTCATAGAACGCATCCCGGCCTGGATCGAGGCACAGCGTGACGAGGGCAAGGCGGAGGCTGCCATTAGCCGGCTGGCCCACGCGCTCGGCTACAAACCCGAGACCTATTACGCGCTGCTGCTCATGGACGGGGACTATATGGGGGCCTGGCTCTCCGGCGATGAGCGCTTCACCATCCCGTACCGCGCCGCCTTTCATCCAAAAATACAGGCCGGGTTGCAAGCGCGCTTCCAGGACAACTCCCCGCTGGATGATTATCTAAACGCGCAACGCGCCGTCTCACCCGGCCGCCATTTGGCGATCTCCGGCGCCTTGAACGATTTCTCTACGGTGATCGCCCGCGAAGTGGTGGAGCGCGAGCACATCGGGCGGGTGCTCTACGCCGGCGGCGACGACCTCATGGCCATGTTCGCCGTCTCCGATCTGCTCTCCGCCATGCGCCGCCTGCGTCTTGCCTACTCCGGTCTGGCGCCGGAGGAGGGCGAGGCGGCTCACGAAATGCGCTTTCAAAACGGTTTCGCGCGGCGCCGCGGACGGCTGTATCTGACCATGGGCGAAAACGCCACTGCCTCCATGGGCGCCGTTATCGCCCATCACCAGGCCCCGCTGGGCGCGGTTCTGCGGGCGCTGCGGGGGGCCGAGAAAACGGCCAAGGCATATAATCGCGGCAGCCGAGATGCCTTCTCACTCACCATCATCAAGCGCGCCGGCGGCGCCCTCGAGCTCACTCTGCCCTGGCAGATGGGCGGCGAGGACGTGATCGGAGCACTCCGCACCCTCTCGGCCGCGCTGCAAAAAAACGCCGGCGCCTCGCGCCGGGCCGCCTACAACGTCCGCGGCTGGCTGCGGGATCTACCGAAGCCCGTAGCGGTAGGCGGAGAGGCGCCGTTCCGTCGCCTGCTCGGGCAAATGCTGCATTACCAATTCCAGCGCCAGAAGTTGGAGAAAGAAGGCGCTCCGATCCATGCCGAACGGCTGGCCAAGCTGTGCCCCGTCGAGAACCCGGCCAAGGCCGCCGATTTCATCGAGAACATGCTGTCGGTAGCCGAATTCCTGGCTCGGGAGACACGGAGCTTGGACACATGACCGAGTATCGCTTCATCGAGCCGCTCGATGTGCTCTATCTGCGCGGCAATCGGCTCTTCGGTGGCGCCGGGGCCGACAGCGAGGCGCTCATGCCGCCCTGGCCGTCCGTATTCGCCGGTGCGCTGCGCACCCGTATGCTGATCGACGCGGGAGTCGACCCAAATGCCTTCGCCGCAGGCCGCGCGCGCCTGCCCGCAGGCTACGCCGAGGCCCTGGGCACGCCGGCGCAACCCGGAGGCTTTACTTTGGGGCCGGTACGGCTCGCCCGCGCAAGCGCCGCCGGCATCGAGCCCGTGTACCCACTGCCGGCGGACCTACAGGTGACTTTGGCCGAGGATCTCGACAAGACTACGGTCCATCGCCTGGAGCCCCGACTTTTGCCCGAGGGCATCGCCTGCAGCCGGGCCACGCGGGAGCTGGCGCTGCTGCGCATCGATGCACCGGCTAAACCCGCGGCCGGTTACTGGCTCAGCGCCGAGGGCTGGCGCCGCTATCTCACCGGCACCGAGCTCGACGCCGCTCACCTGATAAAAACCGACTCGCTCTGGCAGCCGGAGCGCCGGCTCGGCATCGCGCTGGATCCGAGCCGACGCAGCGCCGCCGAGGGTAAGCTCTACACTTCCGAGGTGATCGCCCTGTGCCCCGAGGTCGGGTTTTTGGTTGGTATCGAGGGCGTCGCGGCGTCCATCCTGCCGGTACAAGGCCTGCTGCGCCTCGGCGGCGACGGCCGCGGAGCCGTCTTGCGCTGCCCCGAAACCATCAAGGAGCCCGCCACCGATTTTGAGGGCATCGCCGCGAGCGGGCGTTTTCGGGTCGTGCTCACCGCTCCGGGGCTCTTCCCCGGTGGTTGGCGCCTGCCCGGCCTGAACGCGAGCGGCCGCTGGCATCTCTCCGGCGCTTCGGCCCATCTGGTCAGCGCGGCGATACCGCGTGCCGTGACCGTGAGCGGCTGGGACCTGGCCCGCCACGCGCCCAAGCCCGCCCAGCGCTGCGCCCCCACCGGGGCCGTGTACTGGTTCGAAGGGCTGCAAGGCGACCCGCAAGTGCTCGGCAAGCTTGCCGAAAGAGGACTATGGAAGCTGGAAGATCAGAATAACGATCCGCAGCGGCGGGCCGAGGGCTTCAACCGCTGCACCATCGCCAACGCCTGAGATAGAGATCAAGCCGCATGTACGAGAGAACCGCCGCCGTCTTCCTCTATTGCGTCAGCCCGGTGCACATGGGCGCCGGGTCGGCCACCGGAGTCATCGACAATCCCATCCAACGGGAGTGCCACACTCATCACCCGAGCTTCGCCGGCTCCGGCATCAAGGGCGCCGTGCGACATGGCTTCGCCCAGCTCGGCGGGGATGCCGCCAAAATCGACGCGATCTTCGGCCCTTCGAATGGTGAAGAGCACCGCGCCGGCGCCGTGAGCTTCGGCGATGCCCAGCTCGTGCTCTTCCCCGTGCGTGCCGCCCGTCAGGGCTTCGTCTACGCCACCTGCCCGCAGGCGCTGGCCCGCGCCGAGCGGCTGCTGCGGCTCACCGGCACCGACTCCGGCTGGAGCCTCCCGCAGGTGGAGGACGGGCACTGCCGCTTGCCCATCGCGGGCGCCGAAGGCAACACACCGCTGCTCGACGACGGCAAGCTCAATTTGGAGGTCTTTCAATACCAGGCCGAGCCGGACGCGGCCGTGGGCGCGGTGGCCGATTGGCTGGCCGACCGCGCACTGCCGCCAGGAACGGCTTACGACTACTTCCGGGACAAGCTGCGCCGCCACCTAGTAGTGCTCTCCGATACCGAGTTCGGCTATTTCGCGCGCAACGCCACCTTGGTGGAGCCGCACGTGCGCATCAACGAGAAGACCGGAACGGCGGACGGCGGCGGGTTGTTCTACACCGAGAATCTGCCGCCGGAGTCGTTGCTGCTCGCCCCGCTCATGGCCTCGGCCGAGCACAGCGACCACCCGTCGCTGGACGCGGCTGCCGTCATGAGCCAGATGCGCACGGCGCTGCACGAGTCGCTCATCCAGCTTGGCGGCGATGCCACCACCGGCCGCGGATTAGTCACCGTCAACCTGGTGGAGGGCTGAGTATGACCCAAACCCTGGAGCAGCAGCGCGCCGCCGATGCCTGGCAGTGCGCCGAGGGCTGCACCGAACCCTATACCAAGCTCGCCAAGGGTCTGCCGGCGCTGATCATGAACAGCGGGCTCATGCAGACACTGGCTTTTCTCGAGGAGAAAGGGCGTAAAGAGCGCAACGGGCACCACTCCAAGCTGGGCGAGCACCTGCGATGCTGGCTCACCAGGCGTTTTCCGCAAGCAATCGGCCGCTCCGAGTTCGCACCGTTCATGCAGGCACTGCTAGTGGCCGAGCCGCGGGCGTTCCAGCAAATCACGGCCGAGGCGCTGGCCTGGTTGCGCTGGGTGCGCCAGATCGCTCCGGCGGTCGAGAAGCGCCAACAGCATTAGGAGGTCTAGATGGCCGTCGCCGCCGTACCCGCCTACCTCGGGCAGGATTTTTCCGACGCCGCTCCAGGGCACAAATTTTATCTGTATTTTCGCGTGTGGGACCGAGCAACCTGGTCCGTGCCGGATAGCGCCGAGGCCGACGCCGCGCGGCAGGCCGGCACACTCTCCGACGACGACCGCCGGCGCATGCATGCGCTCGCCGAGCGCCAGGCGGCGCTCGCGCAATCCCTGCTCGACCAGCCGCGTCGAGGGCTCTGGCAACTGCCCGCACGCAGCACGGCGCCGTTCGCCACCGGGCTCGGTATGGAACATCCACTCGAAAACGGCTTTGCCTTTCTCTCGCCTTACGGCCTGCCCTATTTGCCGGGCAGCGGCATCAAGGGCGTGGTCCGCCAAGCCGCCCGTGAGCTGACCGAGGGCGAATTCGGTGAACCAAACGCGGACGGCTGGAGCGAACCGGCCATCGACACGCTGTTCGGCAAACCCGCTGCTGACGACGAGGACACCCGGCGCGGCGCGCTCGCCTTCTGGGATGCTTATCCGGTGCCGGATAAGGATAAGCAAGCGTTGCAGGTGGAGATCATGACGCCGCATCAGACCCACTACTACACCGGTGGGCAAAGCCCCCACGACTCGGGCTCGCCCAACCCGATTCGGTTTCTCGCCATGCCCCCAGGCATTCGCTTTAGCTTTTACGTGGAGTGCAACCGGCCGCTGCTCGAGCACCTGGATGCCTCCCTAGCGGCAGCGCAGCGCTGGCAAGCGCTGCTGGATGCGGCCTTTCGGCACGCTTTCGACTGGCTCGGCTTCGGCGCCAAAACCGCCGTGGGCTACGGCGCCATGGCCGTCGATGAGTGGGCACTCGGCCAGGCCGAACAAGAAGCCGCCGAGAAGCAGCAAGCCGCGACTCGCAAGGCTGAGCTCGAAGCCATGGATCCTTTTCCCCGGCGCCTCGAGGAATTGCTGGATCAGCGTGATGACAAAAGCCAGCCGGACTACGTCCACCTCATCCAGCAGCTCGAAGCGGGCGCCTTCGAGGGTGAGGACAAGCGGCGCGCCGCCAAAGACATCCGCGCCCGCATGGAAAAGCAGGGCAAATGGAACCCTGACGGCAAGGGCAGCAAACCGGCGCAGAGAAAAGCGCACAAACACACTTTGACGGTACGTGGCTACCTCGGAGAATAAGCGCCATGTATGTATTGGTTTCCTTTCTCGGCCGTACTCCCCGGAACGAAGACGGCTACCGGCAGACAACCTACCGCCTGCCCGACGGCACCAGGGAGCAAGCTGCCTACCTCGGCTACTGTCTGCAACGCTGGCAACGCCCGGATCGGTTGGTGATCCTCGGCACCGCCGGCAGCATGTGGGACCATCTGTTCGAACGGGACGTGGACTTGGCCGGGCAAGAGGAGGAGAAGCGGCTCGAACTGGGGGACTGGGTGGACCGGCAAGCCGTAACCCAGGAACATTTGGATGCTCTGACGCCGCTGCTTGCCGCGTCTTTGGGCTGCGAGATCGAGCTTCGGATCATCCCCGAAGCTCTGAAAGAAAACGAGCAGGTGGCGCTGCTGCAGATTCTCGATCAGGCCACCGAAGGCGCCACGCACCTCTCGATCGACGTCACCCACGCCTACCGCCACCTGCCGATGATCGCCCTGACCGCAGCGCTCTACCTACGTGCCGCGCGGCCGGAGCTTGCTATCGAGGGGCTCTGGTACGGCGCCTACCGCCCGGAGACGGCCACCGCCGAGGTTTGCGACCTCTCCGGCCTGCTCAACATCACCGCCTGGATCGAAGCGCTGCAGCGCCACGACTGGCTGGGCGACTACGGCGCCGTAGCCGAGCTGATCAAAGCCGATCATGCCACCGTTGCTGAAAACCTGCGCCAAGCCGCCTTTTGCGAGAGCATCCATCAGGGGCAGCGGGCCCGGGGCCTGCTGAAAAAAGCCCGCAACAACCTGCACGAGCATCCGCTTAGCGGTCCCGGCGCGCTCTTCCAGCCGCTGCTGGAAGAGCGCATGAAATGGGTGGACGGCAACTACCTCTATGAACGTCAGCGTACCCAAGCCCTGAATGCTTTGCGCCAAGATGACTACTTGCGTGCCTCCCTCTATGGCTTTGAGGCTTTCATTACCAAGCTGGCCCAAGAGCGCGGCTTCGTCGGGCGCCAGAATGAACAGGCGGAGCGTGAGACAGCGAAAGAGTGGTTCGAGACAGAGAAACCGGCGAGCTACACTCAGTACCAATTACTGCGTAAGACGCGCAACGCACTGGCCCATGGCGACAAAGCTAAGAGTGACAGGGTTCAACAGGCGCTCGCCTCGCCGCAGCGGCTGCGCGCGCTGCTGGAAGAATGCTTCACCGTCCTGCTCCCCGAGCAAACTCCATGATTCCCCTGCTGCCCATGCGGCTCACCTTCGCGCCTGCCACCCCGCTGCGCTTGCCGCCTTATCCCGGCGCGCTCTGGCGCGGGGCGCTCGGCAAAGCATTGCGGGAGCTCGCCTGCATCACCGGCGCGCAAGCCTGCGCGGACTGTCCGGTCATTCGCCGCTGCGGCTATGGGCTGCTGTTCGAGACCCGCGGCCATGCTCAGGCCGGCGGGCTCGCCGGGCACTATGCCGAGCTGCCCCACCCTTACGTGGTCTCGCCCCGAACCGATGCCGGAGACACATCGGTGACGCTGGAGCTCACCCTGATCGGCGCGGCGGCCCGCCGCCACCGCGAAGTGCTCGACGCCGCCGCCAAACTGCGCCTCAACGGCGTGCCGCTCACACTGCGCGAGGCGCGGCCGCTGGCGATCAATGCCGCAGCAAAGACGTCTTTTGCCGCCGAGATACCCCAGCCACCGGCCGCGCCGCCCCGGGTGCGCATGATTTTAGAGCACCCGCTGCGGCTGCGCCGGGAGAATCGTTATTTGACCGCGGCGGAGTTCGACTTCGCCACACTGTTCACCGCGCTGACCCGGCGCGTGTCTATGCTGCACGATCTCGAAGCCGCGGCACCGCTGCGCGCGGACTACCGCGGGCTCGCCGCGGCGGCCCGCGCCGTGCGTGTCAACGCCGTGCATCTGGAGTGGTTCGACTGGGCACGCTACTCCGCCCGTCAGCGCCGCCGCATACCCATGGGCGGGCTTATCGGCGAGCTCGCTTTGAGCGGTGAGTTCGCGCCGCTCTGGCCCTGGCTTTGGCTGGGTCAGTGGCTACACGTGGGCAAGGGCGCGGTCATGGGACTGGGGCGCTATCGACTGGAGGCGCGGCCGTGACACTGTGGCTCGTCACCCGCCATGCCGGCGCGCTGGAGTGGCTGGCGCGCCGCGGCCTGCAAGGCGGGCGCATCGTGCCGCACCTCGATCCCGCCTGGATCCAAGCCGGCGACCGGGTGGTGGGCACGCTGCCGGTCCAGCTCGTGGCCGCGGTCTGCGCCCGGGGCGCCCGCTATGAGCACCTCAGCGTCATGCTACCGGCCGAGCTGCGCGGCCGCGAGCTCTCCGCGGACACGCTGGAGCGCCACGGCGCACGGCTCGAGCCCTACTACGCCGAGCGCATTGCCGCGGTGCGCCGCTGATCGGTTCTCACGAGGCTCTTTAACAATTCGCCATTCCCCGCCGACGGCGCGGCAAGCTTGCCGTTTCTGCATCGCGGCGCTCTTGCGCCTAAGGTGGCGCCATCACAGGCCAAGGGAGACTTCGAAAAACCGCATTTCGCATCGTCATCCCGGCGTAGGCCGGGATGACGGAATTCGGGAGTTGTTCGAGGTTTTTCAAGGGAGGCTCCATGCCCCGCAAACTCTACCTCGCTGCCTACGATGTTCGGGAGCCACGCCGGCTCGCCCTGCGCGCGATCGCCCAGGCCGGGCTCGACCCCATGCTCGGCATGTTGCACGACTGCAGCTACAACCGCGACTCGCTTGCCTGCGATTTCACCGAGGTGGCGCGCCCACGCGTGGAACGTCTGGTCTGGCGCTTGTTCGCCGACCGGCAACTGCGCGCGGAGTCGTTCAGCCAAGAGGGCGGCGGCGTACGCATGAGCAAAGCCGCCCGCGCCACCTTCTATGCGGCCTACGAGACCCAGGCCATATTGCACCGGCGTTGGCTGCGGCGGCTGTGTGCCGCGCTGGTAGAGCACTGCATCAGTCTGCAGCAAGAGGCGGGCGAGATATGAGCACTTCAAGTAGCCGCGCCCTGTACGTGAATGCCCGCCGCGAGGTCCGCCTGGAGTTGGAGTCGGACAGCATTCGGGTAAGCCGCCCGCAGCGGGCCGACACCCGAATTCCGCTACGGCGGGTGCGGCGCGCGGTGATCACGGCGAGCGGCGAGGGGTTACTGGCGGTTTGCCTTGAGATCGTCCGGCGCGGCGGCACCGTTCATTTCCAAACCGCCGGCGGCGCCATGGAAGCGGTGCTCCATCAAGCGCGGCCCACAGCCAACGCCGCGGTGCGCGAGTTGGCCGCGGCCATCGACTGCAGCAGCGGTGCCGGAGCCTTCCGCTGGTGGCGCGAGGTGCAGCTCTTGCACGCCTGGAGTCTGGCATTCCGGCGCCGGTTTCGCGGCGATTTCGCCGCCAACCGCAAGCGGCTGCTGCGCTATCTGCGCCAATTCCGCCCGGACGTGCCCGCCGAGCGGGAGAGCGCCTTGCTCCGCGAGCTACTCCACGCCTGGTTGCAAGCCGAAATCGACCAGCACGGCCTACAGCCGGTGGTTGAGGCGCTGTCCTCCAAGGGTTGCGAGCTCGTCGAGGTGTTGGAGCGCTGCCTGGAGGTTCGTCTGCTGTGGCGGTACGTACGTTGGCGTCGCCAGCAAGCCCACGAGCTCGAGCGCCCGGCGCTGGTCCGGTTCTTCGAACTGGCCGCCGCCGTCACCTTGCCGGAGCAGTTGCAGCGCCACCTCGATGCGCTGCGCTGGGAATATATGACGCGCGCCCATGGACCATCCCGCACCAGCGAACAGGCCGCTGAGGCGCGCCGCAAGCTACGGATACCATAGATGGCGCAAGCACGTCGCACACCGCATCTGGTCTGTTACGATATCTGTGAGCCGCGCCGGCTTGCGCGGGTGCACCGGCGCATGAAGCGCTGGGGCTTGCCGCTGCAGTACAGCGTCTTCTACTGCTGGCTGACGCCGCCGGAGCACAATCGTTTGGCCCAAGAGCTCGCTGAGCTGATCGACCGCAAAGCCGATGATGTGCGCATCTATGCCGTGCAAGAAAGCCGACCGGCCCGCTGGCTGGGACGCCGGCCATTGCCCGAGGGCGTGCAACTGCTGGGCTTGTCCGGTCCCTGGCAAGACGGCGACGACCAGAGCTCAGCCGCCTGACCACCGGCTTGCAGGAGCTAACTTTCGGCAAATGCGCCTACCCGATACAGCTCCGCTCAGCCTACTGATCGAAGGAGGTTTTTTCGGCCCAACAGTTCGAACCATGCCCTGACAGAAAAGGGATTAAGACAGCTTGTCGGCCCGTGTTTTGCCTTGTTCTGTAGTGTTCGAACCATGCCCTGACAGAAAAGGGATTAAGACGGTTGCGGCAGTGAGCTATACGGTCGGCCGATGCTCGATGCAACAATGCAGAGAATTGGCCCTCTGCCATATAAGAGGGCGGCGCGGTAGGGGATCAAACAGCTCGTGCTTGTTTCCAATGCGCGATGAATTCGTCGGTCGGCATGGGTTTGCCGAACAACCAACCTTGTGCCCGGGCACACCCGTGCTGACAGAGAAACGCCTGTTGCGCCGGAAGCTCCACGCCTTCGGCCACGACCTCTATATCGAAGGTTTTCGCCAGCCCGATTATCGCCAGAGTGATCCGTGCATCAGCGGCTTCCTCCGCTAACTGTTGTATGAAGCTGCGGTCGATTTTGAGAGTGTGGATGAGAAAATCGCGGAAATAGCCAAAGCTGGAATAGCCGGTACCGAAATCGTCGATGGCAAAGGTTACGCCTAGATCGACCAACGCATCCAATACGCGGCGATTCTGCGGCACGGCGTCGACCAGCAGGCGCTCGGTCAACTCCACCTCCAGCCGCCCGCGCGCCGCAGGGTAGTGGTCGAGCACTTGACGAAAGTCATCCAGCAGCCGGCCTCTATACAACTGCCGGGCCGAAACGTTAACACTGATTTTTGGCAGCGGGAAACCGTTTTCACTCCAGCACTGGAGGTCGGCGGCCACGTGACGCAGGACTTCACTGTCGATCTGTACGATCAGATCGCTCTCCTCGGCCAGCGGAATGAAGCTGTTCGGCGGCACCAAACCGTGCCCCGGCCGCTCCCAGCGCACCAGCGCTTCGGCCGCCACGATACGACCGTCCGCCAATTCAACCTGCGGTTGATAGTGCACCCGCAACTCACCGTTGCGAACGGCGTACCGCAATGCCCGTCTCAGGTCCACTCTGGCATGCGCCGTTTTCCCCAACTCCGGCCCGTACAAAACATAGGTATTCCGCCCCGCCGCCTTGGCTTGGCGCATCGCCGCGTCGGCGTTTTTTATCAGCGCTTCGACGGTCTTGCCGGATTCCGGATACAGCGCCACACCTATGCTGGTGGTCACGACAACCTCATTCGAGCCCGCATGAAAGCCCTCCTCCATAATGCTAAGAATCTTTTCCGTGATGCCAATCGTGAAGTCTGGGGCGACTATTTCCGGACATAGGATGATGAACTCATCCCCTCCCAGACGCGCGAGCACATCGCTGCGGCGCAGGCACTGACCCACGCGCTGCGAGAACGCACACAGCAAATCGTCGCCAGCAGCATGCCCCAAACTATTATTGACTTCCTGAAAGTGGTCGATCGCGAGGCAGATAACCGTCAGGCGGCGGTTGTGGCGATCCGCTTCAACCAGCGCCTGGCGCAGATGTTCACTGAACAGCATCCGGTTCGGCAACCCGGTCAGCGCGTCGTGGGTAGCAAGGTAAGCCAGCTCTTCGCCACGCTGCGCGACCTCTTTCTCGAGCCCCTGTTTCGAGCGAGTCAGATGACTGGCTCGCACCGCCAGCAGTTGCCGGCTGCGCAGCGCTATACCGAGCAGCACCGCAAGCACCAACCCGAGGACGAGGACCGTCTCCGGCAAAGCCGTCCGGGTAGCAGCCACCCCCTTCGGCATTCGGTATAGGGCCAACCGCCATGCCTTGCCGGCAATAGGAATCGCAACCTCGTAATCGGCGGAACGCGCAGCGACGAAGGGTTGTGCCCCGCCGTTCAAAGCCAGCCTATTGCCGTCCTCGAAGAGCACGAACCGATACCCGCGCTGTAGATACTCGTCCAACAGCGGAAAGAGCATGGCATTAAGGTCGACGAGGGCGACGAGGTAACCCGCCACACTCCGGCCCTGGCGTATGGGCATAAACGCGTAGAAGCCAGCCCCTCCTTCGGGTAACTCAATCACCGCGGAGCGGAAAATTTTTCGGCTGCCCAGCTCCACGAGCGGCCCGTTCGATGTGTCGTTTATAGTGGGCAGGTGCAACGCGTAGCGCTGATCCGGCCGTACGAGAGAGATTGCCGACCTAATGCCAAAGTCTTTGTCGGCCCACAGCAAAACGTAGTAGGGTTCGGTCTCAAGATACCGCCGTGCATCCGCCCACCATTCGGCGCCCGGCGGCACCCCGGCGCGCTCCAATCGCCACGCCAGGCGTTGCAATGCCTCAAGGTCTTCCCGAATCGGAGCGGCAATACCCTGGCGCAAGAAATACGCCTCGGCGGTTAACCGTCGTTGCGAATAAGCTGCCTCATTCGCTCGCAATCCACACCAGAGGAAAGCTGCGGCGACCAATACGGACAATGCAGCGGCCCACGGTGCCCAATCAATCTGCCGATCTGGCATCCCGAGTCGCGCCGTCTGAGCGACAAATCCAGACAGACTGCCACCGGCCACCACGAACGCCACCGCCGCGGGAAGGGCCATTCCCGCATGGTTTACCAACCGAAAGGCCGCCTCGACCCCTGTGAGATAGCCCAATAGAGATACAGCCCCTATGGTGGCTGTTGCACTGCCCAAAAGTCCGATTGCCCAGCAAATCCAACGTTGGCGCAAACCCCAGGCAAACAAAAAAATACCCACACCCAGGGAGATGAACGCAAGGGACGAGTTGGGCGAAGGACGCCCAGGGAAAGTGCTCATCTGCGTGATGAACGGGTGGAGGAACAGGGTGTCTATCCCGAGCCGAACCCCGGTCACATCCTGCATGAGGCTGGTAAGGCCAAGTAGGAAAACCAGCGTGGCCGTAACGAGACCGAGCCAGCGTTGGCGGGAAATCCCAGCAAGCAAACCCACCCCAGCGAGGGCAACCCCGACTGCGGTATTGAATTGCATCGGCACGAACGACGGGTTCACCCGTACGACGGTCGGCAACTCAAGGGACCAGCCGAGCATTACAGCCGTGCCCAGCCCAACCAAGATTAAGTTTACCGTTGCAAAGGCACGCTGCGTGCCCGTGTCCAAGCTCTCGGCGCTATCCATTAGCGTAGGCCACGTTCTGTCGAAAACGACCTGGTTAAGTCTTCCCTGTACTTACGGTACCGGCATGACATATCAGCCGGTGTTGAACAACTTTTTCACGGCCACGAACAACTGGTGCACGGACTGGCCATCGTCCTCAGTAAAAGCAACCGCATGCTGTGCCCGGTGAACACCTGCACGACACTGAACGCGATAATACCACCGATGTTGATCGGTGATCGCACAACTGCATCACGCGCCACCATGACCCACATCATTACCCACAACTCATCCGTTGGATTGAACACAGCCGCCGCGAACTGCTGCAATGCTAGCTTTGTCGCTGGCAAGTGGAGATTTATTTTCGCATCCTGAAATCGGGCTGTAACGTGGTCGCGATTTTGTGCTCGCGCTCGAAGCTACACGTGCCATGCAAGAGTCGAGTTGTGGATAATGATGTGGGTCCGGGCGGCTGCGGCCGCCAAGGGTTTCGAAAGAGAGGAAAGAGAAGTAGCACCAGTGGCGGCGTCAAAAGCACACGGGGTGATCCAGCCTCGAAGCTTCTGATACCCCGGTGGTCGCCGAGGGGGTGGGTGTGGAAAAGAACGCTATGGCGGTATCCTCTTTGAGATCAGTGGCCTATAGAGTGCCGTTGGTCGTCTTGACGGCCCTGAGTTTCGCAAGTGCTGCGCCGGCCGCGGTGCTCAGGGGCGAACCCACCGACTATAGGCAATTGGTGCAGACTCTACAGCCCGGCGACATTCTCCGATTGCAAGCCGGCGTGTATCGTTACGGTCTTGCAGCGCACAACCTTAATGGGCTGGCTGGGAGGCGGATCACGATCGAGGGACCCGCTCGTGGCGATTCGGCGCTGTTCCTGGCACATCGCGGCCGCAATACGATCAGCATCAAGAACGCGAGCTATATTACGATCCGGAATCTGGTTCTCGATGGGCAAAAACTCGGCGCCGACGGCGTCAAAGCCGAGGGAACCTCACGCTACGCCCACCACATTACGATCGAGAATCTGAAGATCTCCAACCACGATGCCAATCAGCAGATCGTCGGCATTTCCACTAAGTGTCCTGCTTGGAGCTGGGTAGTGCGGGGTAATGTGATCGACGGCGCGGGTACCGGGATGTATTTCGGTGACTCGGACGGCTCTGCGCCGTTTATCGGCGGCGTAATCGAGGGAAATGTGGTCCGCAACACCATCGGCTACAACATTGAGATCAAGCAGCAGAAGCCCAGGAAGGAGCTTGCCGGCATGCCTCGGCAGCCGCAGGTGACGATCCTGCGCCACAACGCGTTCAGCAAGGCCGCTGGGGGCGCCACAGGGGGCCTGGCGCGCCCGAATGTGCTGCTTGGATACCAGCCGCAGAAGGGGGCCGGCCGTTTCGACCGCTATCTTGTATACGGCAATTTTTTTTATCAGAATCCAACCGAAGCGCTTTTCCAGGCCACTGGCCGAGCCGCTATCTACAATAACGCCTTTGTCAACACGGCAGGTGTGGGACGGGCGATCATGATCATGCCGCACAAAGGGGTGGCGCCGAAGTCCATAGATATCTTCCACAATACTGTGCTGGCCAGCGATATCGGGATCGCCGTTTGGAATGCCAACCGTCGGTTCCAGCAGGTGGCAGAGGCGAACGCGATCTTTGCGTCCACTCCCACCACCGGCCGCATGCAGCGCCGGGCAAATATCACGGCACCACTCGGCAAAGCCTCGGACTATCTTCGCGCCCCCCAAGCGCCATTAGGGCGCCTTGACCTGTCGCCGCGTCCCGAACAGCTCCGCGGCCAGCGGCTAGCCAGCACATTGCGCGATGATCCAGCGGCCGATCGGGATTTTTACAATACGCTGCGGCACAAGAGATTTGTTGGGGCCTTTGTGTATTATGGCGCCGGGGTGAGTCGGCCCCTATCTTTGCGGCATCGATCAGTCCGCTGAACTAGCCGCCACGGGCCGCCTTCCGACTGCCAATCTCCATGGTTCAAATGCTCAAATCATAGTTCCGCGACTGATACCCGAACATATACGGAGCACGCTGAAGGCTGAAACTAAGCCGCATAGCGTAGAACTGCCACCCCAGCATGGCGGGCAACAGCGGCTTCTCCTTGTGAGGAGACACGCGCAGCTACGGCCCCGTCGAGATAATATTCGCCGCAATTCTCGCATACTTGCGCCGGGACGCTCTTGACCACCACTGCCGTGTCACCGCGTTCTAAAAAAAAGTTACAGCTGCAACTGGCCCATAGGACTCGCGAGCTTGCGCTGTTCAAGCTGACCATCGACGGCAAACTCCGAGGCTGTGATCTGGTGCGACTCCGCATCCGCGATGTGCAGCCCGGCACGCAGGTCGCTCGGCGGGCAATTGTGATGCAGTCGAAGACGCAACAGCCAGTGCAGTTCGACCTGAGTGATCAGACGCGCGAGGCGGCCAGCGCCTGGATCGCAGAAGCACACTGATGCCGAATTCTTCTGATTGTTGCGCGGCGGATGATACTGTCGAACTTCTTTACACTAACGTACTGTATTTGAGCGATTTGTTGCGCTGCTCTCTTTTATCTATTTGATTAGTCAATTGATTGACAATCGCGGCTTAAATATTGCCAATGCTCAATATGCGTCGGCTTTGCTTCCATAACCCCAAACGCCGCGTCCGTTCGGAACCACGGCCAGCGGCGAGAAGTCCTCGAAAACCATATAGGCAGGGGGAACGCTATGAACCCAGACCAACAATTCCTGGATGCGCTCGCCGGCGAACTGGCACGCCTAAATCACGAGTTGAGCCACACCACCAGTTGGGCCAAGCAGGTTCAAGCCGGCAAGCACTCCGCCGAGCTTCTCAAGCACGGCATCACGAAGCGCGACGTCGAATACTGGGCTCGCGGCGCCACCCGGGCTCAACGAAAGACACGGGACAGGTTGGCGAAGATGTACACACGGTTCAACTCCAGAATCCACGGCTCGTAAGCCGCCGCACGCCGTCAAGTACGCGTGGAGTCCAAGCCGCATCAAGCACCAGGCGGTGGGAGGCAATCTTGGAATGCTGAACAAAGCCGCCCGCAGGGCACAAGCCGTGATCGCAAGACCTGATCAGGGCTACACGCGCCACGATCGCCGTGCGCGTTGCTCCATGTCCCATCGTCTTGCTTCCATACGCTCATGGTGACACCGCCATCGCGTTCGCCCGTTGCCGCATAAAGCCTCACATCACCGGCAGCAAAAATCAGAGCAAGGAACCAGCATCGCTTTTCGATATCCGAGTCCATATACGCTTTGTTCGGTTTTCATATGCCGAGCCTCAGGAAGACTGGGACGGTGTCGTCGCTCTGTATGTCCCAGTACTTGGGCTGTTTCGGGCACAGTTTCCCATCAACGATATCAACTCCAAATATCTCTCCCTCAACGACGGCCAAAGACTGAAGGTTCGTCCTCGCCAATTCCGGAAACGAAATGGTGGACACCTTCGGGTTCATGTGATGCACGTCGTTCCGGAAACTTTTCCAAATTTTCTCTGCTGCCCCGACACATTTCTGCGTCATGATGTCCCTTTGCCGTAAGGTCTTCATGAGATCATCGTGGTTGGCACAGCAAAGGCCGTTCCTCTCCTCCAGGAACTTGAGCATGCCCTCATTAACGGCCTGGGTAGCCATTACCGCCGCAATGAAGTGCCCGTCACGGTACAAATTGATGCATTCCGAGGACGCAGCGGCGAAATAGTGGTTGCCAATGATGCCCGCATGGTTGACCTCAAGGTAGCGGTCGACCCGAGCGTCAAGGCTCTGTTCATCTGCTTGGCGTAGTTCATCACGCACCTGAGCGCGATGGATCGCTGCCATGGCTTTAGCTTGGGGTTTAGTCGCCATTATTCAGTAAATCGAACGCCGCCGTTCTCCTCCGCGAAGCGGCTTCGTCCAACAGTGATTATCTAGTCGGCACGTATACTGAATAACTGTGCCGGCACGATATTGAGGAAAACCCCGATCAATTGCCTTTTCGTCATTCCGGCGAAAGCCGGAATCCAGTCAAATCAAGAGCCTGGACACCGGCCTCCGCCGGTGTGATGAATAAATCAGATGCTCCTGAGCGTCCAGCAGAGAGTAGACATCCATAAGCCACTGAATGGACAGGCCTCTTCAGTGGCCGCATCTCCCCTATCCGCAATATCGTGCTTTCATCTTGAGCACATGGAACCCCACTGTCGCTGCCAGTTCCGTGCAGTCCCTTGTCCGTTCGCCCCGGGTCGATATCGAACGTAAGGCGGTTAGAACTGAATGCCCGCTTCTGCTGAATGCGCGGTCATTGAGCGATCGCGACGCGTATGGCCGGCCGCTCAATTAGCCACCCACATCAGATGATGATGGCCGGAAGGATTCATAGGTGTCGGCAAGCGTAATCTGGAAGCGGTCAGCGTCTACATATCGTCTACACAGAAAGTCACACACGGGGAACAGCAATTATAACTAATTGTTTTTAATGGAGCTGGCGAGAGGATTCGAACCCCCGACCGGCTGATTACAAATCAGCTGCTCTACCAACTGAGCTACGCCAGCTTGCTTGTCTTGCAGGCTACCCCCGCTGCGCACCGGGCAATCGTCAGTCCGCACACCTAGGAAGCTTAGCATAGCGCGGCGCGCCATTCGGTTGTCAATCCGGCGCCAGCTTAAAAATAACGATTGGCCTCAGATCCCTTCCTCCGCAAGCACGGCGAGCCCTTCCAGGGTCAGGTTGGGCGCGTGCTCATACCGTCGGGTAAGCCAGGGGAGAAGCAGCGCGGCGTCTCCCCCGGTCAACAGCGGCTGCAGCGGCAAACCGCTGCGTTCCGCCAATCGATCGACCAGACCGTCAATCAGTGCCGCGAGGCCCAGCAGAGTACCGCTGCGGATGCCGGTGGGGGTGTCCGTCGCCAGTGCCTCTATGCAACCGTCGCCGACCGCAGGGAGCTGATGGGCGCGCTCGGTGAGCGAGCGCCGCATCGCCCCAAGCCCGGGCACGATGACCCCGCCCAGGTGGCGCCCCGCGCCGTCTACGGCATCCAGCGTCACGGCGGTGCCACAATCGACTACACAAGCCGGCAAGCAGCCCCGGTGCCGAGCAGCTACCATGGCCGCCCAACGATCGGCACCCAATGCCGCCGGCTGCGGGTAGGCGATCTGAATGCCGCCCCCGGCGCGCGGGGTAGTAAGCCACTGCAGATGACAGGCCCAGTGTCGTTCGACCCAATCATCGATCTCGCGGGCGATGCGCGGCGCGGCGACCGAAACGCCAAGCACACCGCCGCTCGGGGCTTGGAGCACAGCCCAGCTCGCAAGCAGCTCTTCCAGCACAGCGCCCCCATGAGGGAGCACAGCAGCAGCGGCGGCGCCGACGAGCCGCCCACCCTCGGCGCAGGCCCACTTGATCCGGCTATTGCCGATATCGAGCAGCAGCTTCATTCGGTGAGTCTCACCCGGATATCGCCGCTGTAAAACCGCTGCTGACCGACTGGCGTGTCGAGCAGCAGAGCGCCTTCCCGGTCGATGCCGGCCATGCGCCCGGTGACGAACCCGGAGGGCTGGCGGATGGTGATTTCACGGCCGTAGAGCACGTCGCGCCGCGGCCAGCGCTCGGCCAACGCGGCGTCGAGATCAGCGGGGAAGGCATGACAAGCGCGCACCAAGGCATCGATTAGCGCCGCTGCCACCTGATTGCGGCCCGGCAGCCGAGCAGTGTGAACGGTATCCATGAGACCGGTGGCGGGCTGATCGAGTTCTGCTTCGAGCGCCGGCGGCAATTGCCAATTAATGCCAACCCCGATGACCAACCGGCACGTTCCAGTCGGATCGCCGGCGAGTTCGATGAGCACCCCGCCGAGCTTGCGCCCATCCCGGATCAAATCGTTCGGCCATTTGACACCGATGGCCCCGTAGCCGAGCGCCTCCAGCGTATCGGCAAGTGCCACCCCGACTAGCAGGGCCAGCGCACCAGGGCCTGAAGGCAGATCGGTATAAACCCAGCGCAGTGACAGATACAGCCCGCCGCACCAAGGTGATTCCCAGCGCCGGCCGCGCCGGCCGCGGCCACAGCGTTGATGCTCGGCAAAAAGCACCCGCCGATCGCTAAGCGCCTCGCCAAGCAGCGCCGCATTAGTGGAATCGATGCTTGTCACGACATCGAGCCGATCCAGCCGCGCTTGCACGAGCGGGTCCAGATGGGCGGCGATACTCTCCGCCGAGAGCGCCTCGATGGGATAGCGGCTGCGATAACCACGCCCACGGACGGCATCGATCGCGCCGCCCAGTGCCCGCAGGCGTTGCATATTCTTCCAAACCGCCGCTCGACTCACGCCCAAAGTCCGGGCAATGGCCTCACCAGAATGAAACCGCCCATCGGCCAGCAACTCGAAAAGCCGCGCCTCTCGTCCCGCGGCCCGGCGCGTCGATACCTGCACGGCGAGTTCCTTACACCTCGGCAAAAAATGCGCTGAGCGCACGGATCATGTAGCCGTGATCGAATGCGCCGGCGCTCTCGCGAATACTGTGCATGGACCACATCGGCGCACCGATGTCCACGGTGCGCAGACCGAGGCGGGCGGCACAGATCGGGCCTATGGTGCTGCCGCAGGGGAGGTTTGCGCGGTGAACGTAGCGCTGCCAGGGCACGCCGGCCCGCTCGCAGAGCGCTTGAAAATAAGCATCGCCCACCGCATCGGTGGCATAGCGCTGTTTGGCATTGAGCTTGATCACCGGGCCGGCGTTCACTCGCGGGGCGTGGGGCTCGTCATAATAAGCTGGGAAATTGGGGTGATAGGCATGCGCCATATCCGCGCTGAGCAGCCAACCGCCGGCGAGCTCGCGCTGTAATACGGCACGCTCGACACCGAGCGCCACACGAATAGCCTCTAGCGTATCGGGCAGGAAGCAGCCGGCGGCCCCCTGGTAGCTCTCCGAGCCCACCTCCTCGTGATCGAAACAGGCGATCAGTGACACTCCGGCAGTAGGCTCCACCGTTAATATGGCTTCCAGGGCTGCATGACAGGAAGCCAGATTATCGAGTCGGGCCGTGGCAACAAACTCCTCGGCCGGACCGAAGAAGGCACCGGGCTGCGTATCCACCACGGCCAATTCCCAAGACCGCAGGCTCTGCGGCGAAATATCCAGCCAACCGGCGAGGCGCTGCCGAAATCGGTCTTCCGTCGGCTCCGGCTCGGTTTCGCTGCACTCGAAGATCAGCGGCAGCTGCTCCTGTGGGTCAAAACGCAATCCTTCCTCGTTGACGTTGCGATTCATGTGGATCGCCAGATTGGGCAGCCGCACCAGTGCCCCCGGATACCGGTAGAGCCGCTCTTCCTGGCCCGTTCCGGTCTGCACCAATACCCGCCCGGCCAACGTCAGATCGCGGTCGGCAAAGCTCGCGAGGATCGGTCCACCATAGACTTCCACGCCCAACATCGCCATGTCGCCGCGGATGCTCGCGCCGGCTGGTTTGACCCGCAAACCGGGCGAATCCGTATGCGCCCCGATAATCCGCAGCCCCGCGCCCTGCAGCGGGCGCTCGCCGAGGCGAAAGGCGATGACCGAGGAGCCACCGCGAATGACGTAGTACCCTCGGCCAGGGACCAGATCCCAGGGTTGTGCCTCATCCAGCGCGACGAATCCGGCCGCGCTCAAAGCGGCGGTCAGCCGTGCAGCCGCATGCCACGGCGAAGGGCTCTCATCGATGAATTCCAGCAAACGCCGCGCCGGCTCGCGTTCCTGCGGTGATTGCATTGCCGCTCCCGAACCTCGCTCCCAAGACAATTACCGATTCGGCTCATACTAGCATTGATTGCGGCTCCGCCGTGGGTATGCACTTTGCCCGGCGTCCACCACAAAAAAAAGCCCAACCGCAGTTGGGCTTTTTATCCAGCCTGCGCTGAACATCTTACATCTTTGACTGTAAGTAGTTTTCAAGCCCGACGCGCTTAATCAGGTCGAGCTGAGTCTCAAGCCAGTCGATATGATCTTCCTCGCTCTCGAGGATGTCCTCGAACAGTTCGCGGCTGATGTAGTCCTGAGTCG
This sequence comes from Nitrococcus mobilis Nb-231, assembly GCF_000153205.1. GTDB lineage: Bacteria > Pseudomonadota > Gammaproteobacteria > Nitrococcales > Nitrococcaceae > Nitrococcus > Nitrococcus mobilis. Next base: position 2,985,456 of record NZ_CH672427.1, on the reverse strand, counting down.
TCTCGCAATGCGCGATGGCTTCGCGCAGCAACGGCACCGCATCCCGTTCGAGCTTGAGGTCGAGCTCCAGCATTTCCTTCGGATTCTCACCGACCAGCAGCTTGCCGAGGTCCTGCAGGTTCGGCAGCCCTTCGAGGAACAGAATCCGTTCGATGAGCTTGTCAGCGTGCTTCATCTCATCGATGGATTCGTGATACTCATGCTCGTTCAACTCGTGCAGCCCCCAGTTCTTATACATGCGGGCATGCAGGAAATACTGATTGATGGCCGTCAGCTCATTGGTCAGCGCTTTGTTCAGATAATCGATGACTTTCTTGTCGCCTTTCATGGCTAGCTCCTCCAGCTAGATGTTCATCTGTACCATAGGCGCTGCAAGCTCTTATTTCAAGTGATAAACTATTGATTTAATTTGATATTTGACTAGATAAGTATTCTTGTTTCGATCCGCAGTGGCAAGTGCCTGGCATTACCTCGAGCGACGGAGGCACGGCGTGATTCACTAACCCGCACCGGGCCGGACCGAGCCGGGCGCGCATAAAAAAGCCCGAGCCACAGGGCTCGGGCCAAGCTCAGCTACTACTCGCAGCAACGGTTGCATCACTCCTATCCCGCCACACCGGCGCTATTAGCACCGATCGTGACTGTTGGGTAGATTAGCCACGTCCGACCGGGGAAACTGCGAACTTATCTACAATTTTTGCAAACAACCCCAGCGCTGCACGCCGAGCCTTGCTGACCGTGACTCATTTCGCAAAACGCTGATATCGAACCCAGTGAATTTGCCCGGTGCAACATAAACGGGCAAACCCAACAGCCGCCATGCCGCGACTTGACATTTGCCGCCGGCAACGAAACATTCCAAGCAGAGCCGAACTTACCTCGATGGGGCTCAGTAATTTCATCCCCCGGCGGCACTGTCGTCGGCAAGAGGCTAGCGAAAATAAAGACATGGCAAACCGACCGGCCATTCTCGCCGTAGACCAAGGCACAACCAGCTCCCGAGCAATCGTCTTTGACACTGCAGGAGGCATCGCGGCCGCGGCGGCGCAGGAATTCCCCCAGCTCTACCCCCAGGCAGGCTGGGTGGAGCAGCGCCCGGACGATATTTACCGCTCCACGGTGGCCGTCTGCCGCGAAGCGCTCGCACGGGCCGAGAAGGCCGGCGCCGAAGTGCTCAGCATGGGCATCACCAACCAGCGTGAGACCACGCTGGTCTGGGACCGACAGACCGGACAGCCTGTCTACAACGCCATCGTCTGGCAAGATCGACGCACGGCCGAGCATTGTGCCCAGCTACGCGCCCAAGGGCACGAGGCAGACATCACCGCCCGCACGGGGCTGCTGCTGGACCCCTACTTCTCGGCAACAAAACTCGCCTGGATCCTCGACCATGTCGAGGGTGCGCGCCGCCAGGCCGAAATGGGTCGCCTGGCCTTCGGCACCGTCGATAGCTATCTATTGTGGCGGCTCAGCAACGGGCGCATACATGCGACCGACGCCACCAATGCCGCCCGCACTCTGCTGTTCAACATCCACACCCAGCAATGGGATGAGGAGTTGCTCACACTATTCCAGGTGCCGCCGAAAATGCTGCCTGAAGTACGCGACTGTGCAGCCGAGTTCGGCCGGACAGAGCCAACCCATTTCGGCCGCGCCCTACCCGTCCAAGGTGTCGCCGGCGATCAGCACGCCGCCATGGTGGGTCAGGGTTGCTTCAGCCCCGGCATGGTCAAAAGCACCTATGGCACGGGCTGCTTTGCGCTGCTCAACACCGGTGCGCGGCCGGTAGCTTCACGTAATCGGCTGCTCACCACGCTCGCCTATCGCCTCGGCGGTGAGCCGACCTACGCCCTGGAGGGCTCGATCTTTATTGCCGGCGCCGCGATCAAGTGGCTGCGTGACTCACTCGGGCTACTGCGCAACGCGGCCGAAAGCGAGGAGTACGCACGGCGGCTGGAATCGAACAAAGGCGTTTACCTGGTGCCGGCCTTCTCCGGGCTGGGCGCCCCGCATTGGGATCCCCATGCGCGCGGCGCGCTGTCCGGGATCACTCATGATACCGGGCCGGCGGAAATCGCCCGCGCGGCGCTGGAAGCGGTCTGCTACCAGACCCACGATCTCATGGTCGCCATGGCGAGCGACGCCGGTGAGCCTCCGCAAAGGCTGCGGGTCGACGGTGGCATGGCGGCCAATGCGTGGCTACTGCAGCGTCTGGCGGACCTGGTCGACCTGACCGTGGAGCGTCCGCACGTGATCGAAACCACCGCGCTCGGCGCCGCCTATCTGGCCGGGTTGCAGGCCGGCATCTGGCCCTCGTTGGAGGATATTCGGCATCACTGGCGGCCCGCGGCCCTTTACCAGCCGAGCATCAGCGTGAGCGAACGCGAACGATGCCTGCTCGGCTGGGCCCAGGCGCTGCGCCAAGTTTTGACCGCTGGACACAACGACCCCAGTCGCAGCCAGGATACACGTCATTAGAGAAGCATTTGCAACCACAGAACCCGAGCCCCGATTGAACTGGCGGGTCGCACAGCGGCGTGTCATCTGCTCGGGGGATTGGTCTGTAGAGCGGCTTGCCGCCGTAGAGCGGCAAATCCGGCGTAACGCGCCGATGACAAGCGGTGAATGGCGAATCAACTTGGGCGAAATCTCCACCCTGGATACCGCCGGCGCGGTCATGGTGCAACGGCTCTGCCGCCGGCTACGCACCGCTGGTGCCAGTGTGCAGCTGGAGGACGTCAGCGCCGAGCGACACGCCGTGCTCAAGCTCGTCGCCAGCGAAATGGAGGTGACACCGCGGCGCCCATACAGCAATCCATTGGAACGGCTGGGTCGCAGGGTCACCGACGGCTGTTTTGGTATAACCGAGTATCTGGCCTTCATCGGTCGCCTTACCGCCGACAGCCTCCCCCGGATGCTGCGCCCACATCGCTTACGCTGGCATGAGATCGCCGTAGAGCTCGAACGCGCAGGGGTAATGGCGATACCAATCATCGGCCTACTTGCCTTTCTGATCGGCATCGTCATGGCCTATCAAAGCGGCGATATCCTGCAAACTTATGGTGCCAACATTTTCCTGGTTGATCTGCTGGGCGTTATCATCCTGCGCGAGATGGGGCCATTGATGACCGCGGTCATCGTCGCCGGGCGCACGGGCGCCTCCTACACGGCGCAGATTGGGACCATGCACCTCACCGAAGAGGTCGATGCGCTGCGCACCATGGGGGTTACCCCCTTCGAAATGCTGGTGTTGCCCAAATTTTTAGCGCTGCTCATTGCGTTACCGCTGCTCACGGTCTGGGCAGACGCCATCGGTCTGCTGGGCGGGATGTTGGTTTCGAGCCTCTTGTACGGCGTGGACTTCGACGTCTTTTTGCGACGCCTACCCACCGCAGTGCCCCCGAACATGTTCTGGGTCGGCATCGCCAAGGCTCCGGTGTTTGCCGCCCTGATCGCCAGCATCGGTTGTTACCAGGGCTTCCGAATTCGTTACAGCGCCGATGAAGTCGGACGGTATACCACGATCAGCGTGGTCCAGGGCATATTCTGGGTCATCGTGGCTGACGCCGTGTTCTCGATCGTCCTTTTCAGTTGGTTAGGTCTTTGAGCATGGCTGACCCGGCAATACGGATCCGCAACCTGGTGACCCGCCTTGGCGATCGAACTGTACATAATGAATTGAACCTAGATATCCAAGCCGGCTGCCTCACCGCTATCGCCGGCAGCAGCGGATCGGGCAAAACCGTTTTATTGAGAGCCATGGCGCTGCTGTTGCAACCTGTAGCGGGCACGATCGAGCTCTTCGGCCAGGCCACGACCACCTTGTCTCGTTCCGCCGAGCGGGGGCTGCGCGGCCGGATGGGCGTGATGTTCCAGCGTGGCGCCCTGTTCACTGGAATGACGGTGTTGGATAACGTCGCCTTTCCGCTGCGGGAACACACCGCGCTGCCACGCTCGGCCGTCTACGAGATTGCACGGCTTAAACTTCGCCTGGCCGGGTTGGCTCCGGAGGCCGCCACGCTTTATCCAAGCGAGCTCTCCGGCGGCATGACCAAGCGCGCGGCGCTCGCCCGTTCACTTGCGCTGGACCCGGATCTGCTGTTCCTGGACGAACCCACGGCCGGGCTCGACCCGGTGGGCGCTACGGCGTTCGACAAGTTGATCGTGCATTTACGTAATTTACTGGGGCTGACCGTGATTCTGGTCACCCATGATCCCGTCTCGCTGTGGGAAATTGCCGATGAGATCGCTTTCATCGGCGCAGGCCGGGTCCTTGCCTCAGGTCCCGCGCAGGCGCTCACGCAGTCACTTGAGCCAGCCGTACGCTGCTATTTCGGAGGCGCTCGGATGCAGCGGGCAGGAGCCTCATGGGATCAAAAGTAAGCTACACGTTGGTAGGGCTGTTCGTCGTCCTGCTCACCATCGGTTTAGTTGCAACCGGACTGTGGTTCGCCGGTGGGCTGAAGCACACAGGACAATTTCGACAGTACTCAGTGTACACGGCGGGGTCGGTGGCTGGGCTCACTCCGGGTGCCCAGGTAACCTACAAAGGGATCGGCGTGGGCAAGGTCGTGCGTATCGCAATCGACCACCGCGACCCCAGTCGGGTGCATGTAGTGCTTGCCGCGGCACGATCCACGCCCATTAACACCGCCACCAGGGCCGCTTTTAAACCGCGCGGGTTAACGGGCGCGACCTTGGTCGAGCTCTCTGGCTACGCCGCGAACGCAGCGCCCCTATCGGCTCCGCCGGGTGAGCCCTATCCTGTGATTCGATCAAAGAACTCCGCGTTGACGCAGCTCGACCAGGCACTCTCCGAAGGCATCGGCACATTGAACCGAATCGGCAAGCAGTTCGAAGAGCTGCTCTCGGAGCACAACCGCCAAGCCATAGCGAGCATTCTTGCCGATTTCGCCCGCTTATCCAGTACTCTGGCCACCAACAGCGAACGCATCGAGCAGACCCTGGTGCACCTGGATCAAATTACGCAAAACAGCGCCCAAATTACGCGCCACATACCGAAAACCCTTGGGCGACTGGATCGCAGTCTGCAGGGGTTGGATCAGTTGAGTCGGAGCCTGAATCAAACGGCGACCACCCTGACAGGGCTCGGTCGCTCCGGCGAGACGGGCCTTCGCACCACCATGCCGGAGCTTAAGGCGCTTTTCGCTCAGATTCGTCGCACGACGAGCCATCTCGACCGCCTAATCCAGAAGCTCGAACGCGAACCCGCCGCTCTGCTGCGGGGCACGGGGCGGCGCCCATCCGGACCCGGCGAATAATAAACCGACCACGAGGAGAGTGGCGTGCTCAGACCGGTCTTGCTTGCCACCGTTACGCTACTAAGCGGCTGTTCCGTACTACCGTCGCCCCCCCAAGAAGCAACCCATCTGTATCAACTGCAACTCAAAGCACCGCTTGGCAACGTTGCCTCGACCCCACCAGAGGACCGCCAAGGCGCAATCGTGGTTGAACCCCCGCAGGTCGCCGCGGGCTACGACACAACGGCCATGGCCTACCGGCGCACGCCTTGGGAGATCCGCTACTATTCGCTGAGCCGCTGGGTGGACGACCCGGCCCGTATGCTGCGGGAAGCGCTCACTAGCGCATTGAATCAACTCGGCCCATTCCGCTCGGCATTCGCCTCCCCCGCCGGCATCGCCGTGGACTACAGTCTACGCACCGAGCTGTTGCGCTTGGAGCAGGACTTCAGCAACGCGCCGCCGAGCCGGGAACGGCTCGTGGTGCGCGTCCAACTCGTGAATTTGGCGCACGACACGCTGCTTGCGAGCCAGGTGCTGGAACTCAACACAACCGCCCCCAGCGAAGATGCGTACGGCGGTGTGGTGGCGGCAAACACCGCTTTGCAGCAATTGGCGGCCGAGGTGGTGACATTCTGCCGAAAGGCGTTGGCAGACCAGGCCCGCGCATCCTGACACAGCGTAGCTCACCGCGACCACGGCTGGCCGCCCGTCCGTCCGCCCTGTGAGTTTTCCCGCCGGGCAAGTCTCCGTCGAGGCCGCGGCCGTACGGCTGGAACCGGACGACCCAGGCCGTCACATTCTGACGACGGCGGTCAGCAGCAGGCGAGTAGCGCGCAGCTCAATGCCCCTGAAACAGCGACGCCAGACGGCGACAGCGCGAGTCGCACGGCGCGTCGAGAAGCACGGGTTTAAAAGGGGTTTACTCGTTGGCACGACTAATGCCTATCAATATACGACCTTCATGAACAAAGGTCGCGGCTGGGAGCGGGGCGAGCCTGCTCGAACGATTGCCGCAGGGATGCACCGCCAAGCAAACAGGGATAGAGCCATATAGGCAAATCGCTGGCGGGCGCTTGCTCCGGTAACAATGGACTGCGGGGATGCCCCCGATACCGGCAAGCGCAGCAAGGCTGCCCGTAAGGAGCTGACCGGCACATGGAAAATCGTTCGAGCAGGACTTGCTCCACTTACAGCCATTAGCTGCATTGAATTGGCTCACCTCCTCTGCCAACCTCGGCGGCATGACCCCTTGCCGAGGACGATGCCGCGATGCCGAGCCCCATTCGTAGCAAATTACCGCACCTCGGCATGACCATCTTCTCGGTGATGTCGCAAAAAGCACTCGAGCACGGCGCCATCAATCTCTCGCAAGGCTTTCCGGATTTCCCTGTCCCTGAGCGGCTGCGCGCGTTGCTCGCCGAGGCGGTTCATGCCGGTCATAACCAGTACGCACCGTTAGCGGGGGAGCCGATGCTGCGCGAGGCCATTGCTGCGAAGGTATGCGCGCTCTATGGGTGCGCGCTGGATGCCCAGGCAGCGATTACGGTCACCTCCGGCGCGACGGAGGCCCTGTTTGCGGCAATCTGCGCCGTCGTGCGCGCCGGCGACGAAGTGATTGTCTTCGATCCGGCTTACGACGCCTATGAGCCCGCAGTCACTCTGGCCGGCGGACACGTTCGGCACCTGCCGCTTTGTCCACCGAATTTCCGCGTGGATTGGGATCGGGTGCGCGATGCGCTGACGGCACACACCCGGCTGATCATCCTCAACTCACCGCACAACCCCACCGGGGCAGTATTCAAGCCCACGGATCTGGAAGCGTTAGCGCAAATAACGCAGAGTACCGATGTCTTGCTGCTCGCCGATGAAGTCTACGAACACATCGTATTCGACCGCTGCCAACATCAAAGTCTGCTGCGCCACGCCGAGCTCGCGGCACGATCGTTCGTGGTCTCCTCTTTTGGTAAAACGTACCATTGCACCGGTTGGAAGGTGGGGTATTGCATCGCTCCACCTCGGTTGACGGCGGAGCTGCGCAAAGTCCATCAGTACCTGACCTTCAGCACCATGACCCCGGCCCAACACGCCTTCGCGCACTTCATGACCGAGGAGCCGGAACACTATAGGCAGCTCCCTGCCTTCTACCAGGCGAAACGGGACCATTTCTGCGCTATGTTGCGGCGCTCCCGCTTTCGTTTCACCCCGACCCGCGGGACTTATTTCCAGCTCCTGGACTACAGCGAGCTTTCCACGTGCAATGATGTAGAGTACGCCGATCAGCTGCTAGCGAACGCCGGAGTGGCCTCGATCCCGATCTCCGTTTTCTACCAGCATCCGCCGCCCCAACAGCGGCTGCTGCGGTTTTGTTTCGCCAAGACAGCGCCGACCTTGGAGCAGGCCAGTGCCCGTCTATGCGCTCTTTGAGGCCTAGATTTCGCCGCCACTGGCTCCCATCTCCTATCCCGGTGCTCACGCTCAACGATCACTCACAGCGCAGGGGGATTCGCCGTGCAATACCTACACACCATGGTCCGCATCAGCAACCTCGAGGAGTCGCTGGATTTTTACTGCAACACGCTTGGGCTAAAGGAAATCAGGCGGCGCGAGAGCGAACGGGGCCGATTCACATTGATCTTCCTGGCCGCACCCGAGGACGAGGGGCGGGCTTTGCGCGAAGGTGCGCCGATGCTCGAACTGACCTACAATTGGGATCCGGAGCGCTACGAGGGTGGACGCAACTTCGGCCACTTGGCGTTTCGGGTCGATGATATTTACGCCACCTGTCAGCGCCTCATGGACAATGGCGTCCCGATTAACCGGCCGCCGCGTGACGGCCATATGGCGTTCGTTCGCTCACCCGATGGCATATCCATCGAACTGCTGCAGAAAAACGAGCCTTTGGCACCGCAAGAACCCTGGGTTTCCATGGAGAACACCGGCACGTGGTAGGCGGGCGAATCCGGAGCGCCGGGCGGCACCGCTCGCCGCTCTTACTCGGCACTCCAGGCGCGCTCCAGGATGGCATCGACTCCAACCCCCGCGGCAAGCGTGCCATAAAGCATTCCTCCGGTGCCGCCGAGCCGGCTCTCGCAGAAGGCATCGGCCACCGCGGCCGGGGCATGGCGCACCAGCAGGCTCGCCTGCAGGGTAAGCGCCATGAGCTCCGCTATCCGCCGAGCCCGCAGTTCAGCCGCCTCGCGGTAGCCGAGCTCCTGTTTGAACCGCTCAATAGCCGCATCGAGCCTACGGTGCCCACCGCGCGCCGAGTCCACTTCCGTCAGGAAAGCGGGGACGATCTGCGGATCGCGCTCGATGGCCCGCAACACATCCAGGCAGATGACGTTGCCGGAGCCCTCCCAGATACTGTTTACCGGGGCTTCTCGATAGAGCCGCGGTAGAATGGACTCCTCCACATAACCGTTACCACCGAGGCATTCCATCGCTTCGTAGATGAACTCAGGGGCACGCTTGTTGGTCCAGTACTTGGCTAATGCCGTGCCCACTCGCCCGAGCAGGCGCTCATGGGGGTCTTGCGCGCCTCGATCGAAGGTGCGCGCGATGCGCAGCAGCAAGGCCACACCCGCCTCCAGCTCAAGCGCCAGATCGGCAAGCAGATTGCGCATCAACGGCTGATGGATTAGCGGCTTACCGAAGGCGCTACGGTGGCGAACGTGGTGCAGAGCTTGTACGAAAGCTTGCCGCATCATACCCACAGGGGCGGTTGCGGCATCCAAGCGCGTCTGCTGCACCATTTCGATGATGGTGCGCACGCCACGCCCCTCCTCGCCCACCCGCCGTGCCCAGGTGTCGGAATATTCGATCTCGGCCGAGGCATTGGAGCGATTACCCAGCTTATCCTTCAGCCGTTGGATAAAAAACGGATTGCGCCGGCCATCCGGACGCCATCTCGGCACCAGGAAACAAGTCAATCCCGCCGGCGTTTGCGCCAAGCTGAGGAAGGCATCCGACATCGGCGCAGAACAAAACCACTTGTGTCCGGTCAGCGTGTATTGGTCCCCTCTCAATGTTTGAGCACGCGTGGTATTGGCCCGGACATCGGAGCCGCCCTGCTTCTCGGTCATGGCCATGCCGAAGGTGACACCCGCCTTCTCGGAACTGGGCAAGCAGCGCGGATCGTATTCACGCACCCGAATCCTCGGCTCCCAGTCCTGCGCCACCGCCGACTCCAGGCGCAGCGCCGGCACCGCCGCGTGGGTCATCGTGATGGGGCAACACACACCCTGCTCCGGCTGGGTCAACAAATACAAGGCCGCCGCATGGGCGACGTGCCCCCCTTCGCCTTGACGATCCCAGGCGATGCTATGCACACCATGGCGAATCGCCAAACCCATCAACTCATGGTAGGCCGGGTGATAACGCACCTCATCGATACGCCGACCATAGGGATCGAAGGTGACGAGCTCCGGCGGCTGGCGGTTCGCCAAAAAGCCTTGCTCCATGAGCTGCTCGCTGCCGGTCAGCGCCCCCAACGCGCGCAGATACTCGCTGACCCACGGCGCCCCTTCGCGGCTGACGGCCTCACACAGCACCCGATCCGTAGAGAAGGCTTGATAGTCGCCGAGCGGCGGCGGCTGATTGGTGACTTGATGAGTCGGCAAATCAGTAAGCGGATGGCGCGAAGACATGGACAATCTCCCGAGCAGCGCACCCCTTCCAAGCAGTATACGCTCCCAAAAAGCCGGCGAGCCGCTCGATCCGTCTTCATCAAGAGGGGCATTTCGCCGATCCCTTGGTGGTATGACTGAAAAAAGTTGCCATTGAAAATCGGTTGCAAGCGACCAAGGATACCCTTATCCCAAGCTCATAATGATGCGTAACAAAAGATCGAAAACCCGTGACAAGCACTACAAGACTCAAGCGCTGGTTCATCCAGCAGGTGCTGAATGCCGAAACAACCGATTATCCCTGGTGGAAGTCGGCGGGCGTATTCGTACTGCGCCTCGGCTACGCCGTGTTGCGGGATTTGTCCCGAGGACAGCTGATGCTGCAGGCGACAAGCCTCGTATACACCACCTTGCTCTCGCTGGTGCCGCTGCTGGCTGTGAGCTTCTCGGTGCTGAAGGCATTTGGGGTCCACAATCAGATCGAACCGGCACTGAACCAGTTCCTTGCACCCCTCGGTCCCAAAGGGGCCGAGATCACCCAACGCATCATCGAATTCGTAGAGAACGTCCAGGTCGGCGTATTGGGCAGCTTAGGTTTAGCGTTGCTGCTCTACACAGTGGTAGGGCTTATGCAGAAGATCGAGCGGGCGTTCAACGAGCTCTGGCATATCCGCCACCAGCGCGCACCGGCACAATTGTTCAGCGATTATCTGAGCGTGCTGCTCGTCGGGCCTGTGCTGATCTTCACGGCCCTGGGCATTACTGCAGCGGTATTCGGCTCTGAGACGGTGCAACAGCTGAGCGCGGTGCAGCCGCTGGGGCTCGCCATCGAGCTGATCACCCGTATAGTGCCTTTTCTGCTCATCATCGGCGCATTTACGTTCATCTACGCGTTCGTCCCGAATACTCGGGTCCAGGTAAGCTCGGCGCTGGTCGGTGGCATGGTGGCGGGTATCCTTTGGCAGATCACGGGCTGGATTTTTGCCGCCGTCATCGCCACGTCCAGCAAGTACACCGCCATCTATTCAGCCTTCGCCGGCCTGATCTTATTTATGATGTGGCTCTATCTGAGCTGGCTGATCCTGTTGATCGGGTCAAACATCGCCTACTATCATCAGCACCCTCGGTATCTGCGTTGGCTACACCGAGAGCCGCGCCTGTCCTTACGCATGATCGAGTGGATTGGGCTGACCGTGCTGGTCTTGGTAGCCGAACGCTACTACCGCCACGAACCGCCGTGGAGCGCCGAACAGCTGGCGGCCCGGCTGCGTCTCCCCCAGCAGCCGTTCGATGAAGTGTTGAACACGTTAAGCGACTGCAGGCTGCTCGAGCGCATCGAGAGCCCGCAGGCGGTGAGTTATTTGCCGGCGGTGCCGCTCGAAGCCATCCACGTTCGCGAGGCGCTCGCGACGCTGCGCCGGCACGGCGAGCACCGCGGCCTGACTCCCGAGCGATTACACGCCCCGGAGGCAGTGCAGCAATACATGACGCAAATCGAAGTGGCGCCCGCGGAGCGATTCGACGAGTTGAGCATCCGCGATCTCGCCCTATCGGCAGGGACAAGCACCGAACAGCCGAGCTCGGTCGCTCTCGATGCGCGCAAATCGCACCGCAGCCGCAACGCCCCCTAAGCGATGCACAGCGTCCCAACAGCGGGTGGAAAGGCGGATTTACCCGAATGGCGGCCACTACGGCCATACTACCCTGAAACCAGACCTACCCCCCCACCGCCGTCGATGCCGTGATCGGAACAGTAACGACGCGCGTCGTCTGACCAATGCGTAGCCCGAGACGCAAAGACTGCGCCGTGTCGGCCTCGTCCTTCCCTGGGAAGAACAGATAACCGTGGACAAGCTCCCCCTTGCCGATGACCCGATTTTCCAACGAGTTCTGCTCTAAATCCTGGCGCACATCCTGGCCCACCTGGGAGTAGCGCGAGGCGCCGCCGCCAATCGCGCCGAGCGCGGCGCCGGCCGCGGCACCCTTGCCCGCGGATAAGCCGACCTTGCCACCCGTGACGATGCCGACCGCTGCACCGGCCACCGCTCCCGCCAGCCCCGTAAGTAACGAGGTCTTGGCGCCGGCCTTGATGCTCTCGCCCTGCACGACCGTGGACTGCACCCGCTCCTGCGCGCGCTTGGCCGAGAGCAAGGGCCAGGCATTGCCTTGCTGGTCGATCAACAAAGTCTGCTGCGACTGCACGGCCATCGCCTGGCCGCTTTGGTTGTCCACCACGAACTGCACCGGCAGCAGCCCCGCACCACGTATGTCGAATCCGAATGCCTGCTCGGCCGCTTTGGAATCGACGAAGGCACGGGCCAAGATCTGGGCGCCATCGACATCCACTGCGCCAGCCTGAGCCGAGGGCAAAGGCACCGGGGCGACCCGCTCGCCGTACGTTGCACAACCGGCCATGCTGATGATCAATAACAGCAGGATTACCCACATACAGCGATGCAAACACTCACCGTGGCGCATGAGAACTCCGTTGACAGCTCAAGCCCCAAGCACGCTCTTGCAGCTACCCACCGTAGCGACGTACGACAAACCTTGGGTGCATTAATGCATGAATAAATTGGACCATCAAATTAGCTCGTTTCATGGACCCGTCCTCGTCCCGCAACGCAGGCACTGTATAGCAGCACATTCTCATGGCCTCAACCGCCTATCTGCTATAACTTCGAGAAACGCATGACTATTATAGTTTGAGAAACACATGACCATCCCAACCCATTCGGACCAACAAAGCGGAGAGAATGACCCAATGAGCGATCATATCTATAAGCTGATTGAGTTGGCCGGCTCGTCGCCCAATAGCATCGAGGAGGCCATAACCAACGCCATCGATCGGGCCTCTAAAACCGTCAACCATTTACAATGGTTCGAGGTCATCGAGACCCGTGGGCACATCGAAAACGGTCGGGTCGCCCATTACCAAGTGGTGCTCAAGGCCGGCTTCAGGTTGGAGCAATAACGGTGTTCACCGACCGTCAAGCACCCAACCACTATCGGCTATGCCTCCTATGCCTCGACCAGAACGGCACGACCCCGCACCTAGGCGGGGCGTGTCTGAGCCAATGATGGGCGTTCGTCGATCTGTTTGCACCACTGCGCCAGTCCGGTCTCGCGCTGCTGCCAGCCGATTTCCGAAAGACGCAGATCAAGGTAGCCAATAGCGGAGGCGATCGCCAGGTCGCCCAGATCCGGCTGCTCGGGATCGCCCACCGCTTGGGCGATAACCTCGATGGCCGTGGGAATCTGTTAGCGGCGACGACGGAGAATGGGATCGCTGTCCGCGTCGTCGCGGAACTTGCGGTTAGAAATGATGCCAACGGTGGCATCCATCAGCCCCTGCGCAAGCTCGAGCTTGCGATAGACTGCCGGCGCGCGCTCCGGCTCGGTGCGCACTTCCAGCGCACCCAGGCACTGCGGGCGCAAGCAGGGCAGGCCCGCATACAGACCACGCGAGTCCGGTGCAAAGCTCAGGCTATGCCGGCACTGGCTGCACTCGGCGCTCAGGCTCCGCCCGGTAATCGACAGCCGATCCGGGTTCAGCAGATAAACGCTCTCGCCACTCGCCGCACGCTCGACCAGCCAACCCGCGCGGGTCAGCGCCTGCGAAAGAGCTGGAAAATCTGCCGCGCCTCCGCCGCCGCGAATACGGCGTCCCGGGCGAGCGTTTTCTTCAGCCAGCGCACCGCCCAGGTATCGCGACTGCCCAGCACCAGCGCCTCGAAGTTGTTCGCCAGGTGCGAAAGCGTGACCGCGGCCGGGGGCCGCTGCGAGCGCCCGAGGGTGCCGCGCCGCCCGAACTCCGCCACGCACTCCCAGGGGAGGCGCTGGCTGACCAGCCCCGGAAAATCGCTACGGGCGGGCAGACGCCCGGTTTGCGTCAGCGCTCGGTAATCGTAAACCAGGCCATGTCGGCGCTAGGAAAAGGCCGCAAAAACGCCCGTCATGATCGATTCGATCGCGCCAGAACGCCGGCAGCAGCTCGATCATTTCCTTCAAAGTCAGCGCCATGGGCTGCTGGCGCAGCCAACCGGCCATGGCCTGGCGGACGACTTGGCGCCAGGTGTTGGCACCGAGGAAGCCGGCCCGATGGGCTGCATCCTGCACCGAATCCGAGAAGGCGATCAGCTTGAAATCATCATTATAAGGGGTGGCGAACAACCGCCCCGTCATCACACTGGTCAGCGTGGCCGCGCGATACCCCACGATAGCGAGCGAATCCCGCGCGCCGCATTCCGGGCAATCGTGGTGGCACTGCAGGCGCTCGTGCTCGCCCGAGCTATTGGGCTTTACCATGTTCGGCACCCAGACCCGGCGCAGCGCCTCGCCGCCACATTCCGCGCACGCTGTGCCGTTACTCGCCGCCGGCTGCAGACGCAGACAACAGCAACACAAGCTCCGCGCCAGACCGTCGGAATCCTGCCCGTCCACCAGCGGCACCAGCAGGGTGGATTGCGACGAGTATTGAAACCACGCCTGATAGAAGGACTGCAGATCCGCGTTAAGATGACTATCACCCTTCTTGGCCACTGCACCCCAGGCGGCGCAGCTCCCGCAGCCATAGCTGCTGACGCACTTGGAGGAAGGGCTGGCACCCTTGCTCCGGGTCTTCGCTCTCTCGATCACGCCACAGGCGCGCCGCGGCCACCAGCAAGGTCAGGCTGGTCAGCAGCCGTTGGGCCTGCTCCGGGCTCGGCAGGTTCAGGCGCTGCCGCCAGTCTTCTGCCAGCACGCTCAGATCCGTCAGCTCGCCGGTGGCTCGGACCAACTCATGGAAGGCCTGGTGCTGGTGCAGCAACTCGCCCAGGCGGACAGCGGCCGCCGCCCGCTTGCGCTGGTCGGCGGCATTGAGGGGCGGAATCTCTTCGCTAGGTAGGTCATGCAGCCAGAGCCGGGCCTGGTGAAACAGATAATCCTCGGCCTCTCGTAGCGGCTCGGGTCCAGCCGCTGCTCGTGGCGCTCCGGCCAACCGAAAAACCGAATCGCCTCACGCCGCACCGCCCGCTCCGTCTGCGTCCGACCCAGCAGGTACTCCTCCGGGGACAGTCGATCCTCGCCGATAACGGACGCCTCATCGAATACCGTCGTGAATACCTCGCTGGCATAGCCGACCAGGGCGTCCATGGAATCCGAGCCGAGCGTAGCGGAGGTCCCCACACAGGCCAACTCCGGCCCGCCCTCCAGCCGATCCCGCAGCCGGCGGATCAGGCAGGCGAGGTCGGTACCCTGCGCGCCATCGAAGGTGTGCAACTCATCGACCACCAGATACCGCAGCGTGCCCGGCACGTTGCAGCGCCACAACAGCTGATCCTTGGGCCGGATCAACAAGAAATCCAGCATCTTGTAGTTGGTCAGCAGGATATCCGGCGGGTTCTAGCGCAGCGTCTTCTGGCAGGTGATGACATGCTCCGGTCCCATGGTGGTGTGCGCATCCTGCTGCTCGCCGCCCACGAAGAGGCCTACGGTCAACCGGGTGTCCAGCTTGTGCGCCTCTTGCGCGAACCGCCGAGCCTGGTCGCTCGCCAGTGCATTCATCGGGTAGATGACGATGGTCTTGATGCCCCGCTGCCGCCGACTCAGGCAATCATCCAGCACCGGCAGCATGAAGCACTCCGTCTTGCCGGAGCCGGTGCCGGGGCCGGGGCCGGTGGCGGTGGCGGTGGCGGTGGCGGTGGCGGTGCCAGTGGCGACGATGGTAGGCTGCGGTGCGTCACCACAGAGACGTTGGAACGCCGTGAGTTGATGAAAATAGGGTCGGAACGGCACCTGCAGATGCCGGAAAGGCAGCTCGCCGGTTTCCGCCAACCGAAACGGCAGTCTGATATCGAGGTACGGTCCCTTGAACAGGGCGCCGGGACGCGCCAACAGATCGTCGATCAACGCATGGGGACCGCTTCCAGCGAGCTCCGAGTGCTGGAAATAGGGTGTTGCAATGGGGAATGCACTGCGCAGGAATTGGCTGACGGCCTCGCGCAGCTCCCCGGCGACAACGGTGGGAAGCATGCTCTCTCCGATTCAATTCGTTTCAGCTGCCATCCATGGCTGTTCGAACATGCACTAGACCTCTCCGGCGATACCCCATTGAGGCGCACTACTAAGGCGATGCAGTCAGCCTATTCGTAGTCGGGTTTGAAAAACGGGACTGGTACGCAGTGCGGTATTTCCCGTGGGCGCTAACTTAGGTAATCGTCAGCACCGGCAGCACCGGCAGCACCGGCAGCACGACGCACCCTTTGGAGCTTGCAACGAATTTGGCGGCGGTGCATCACCCCCAAGCAGAAGGACAGATTAAGGCCATTATCCTTCCTTCCAGTCCCGCGCTCCATGGATTATCCGCAACACGGCAAGGATTTCCTCACCGGCAGGCGTCGGCTCGAGGGTGTAGGCGATGATATAGGGCAGGCCGGAAACAACCTTTTCGTAAGTCCCTGCCACGCGCCCCCGGCGGCCTGTTGGCATAGCGGCGAGGCTGGAAATAGCCTCCTCGATGCGGTCGGCCACCTTCAGGGCGGCGGTCAATTTGTCGCGGGCGATATAGGCGACAATGTCGTTGAATTCGCTGAGCGCATCCTGTGACCAGACAATCTGCCTCACCGGGGCTGCGGCGTTTTGGCGGTTTTCGCGATGGTCGCCCGGATTTCCCGCATCGCCTCGTCATGCGGCACTACGCGCCCGGCCCACACGTCCTCGAGCCCGCGCTGAATGCCTTCGATGATATCCAGTTCGCGAGCTACGTACCGGGCAATGGCTTCCCCGGCAAGAAAAGATTTCGTGCGGCGAGTGCGCTCGGCGAGCTCGCCCAGCTGGTCTTTGATCTCCGGCGGCAGCCGGACGGTCAAGGTGGTGGTAGCGCCCCGGCTGTTATCTTCGTCTCGTGTGCTCATGTACACAATTTAGCACAAGCCTAATACTTGCCCGAGTTGAATCTACACACTGGCGTACAACGCTAGGCTGTGTAAAGAAGCCGCTTGCGCGCCTCTTCCAAGTCGTAGTCCATCTGCAGACCGAGCCAGAAGCGGGCGCTGTTGCCGAAGTAATCGGCAAGCAGAATGGCCGTCTCGGCGCTGATAGCGCGCTGGCCTAGGCAGATTTCATTGATGCGCCGTGGCGGCACACCAATCTCTCGAGCAATGCGGTTCTGGCTGATGTTCATGGGAATGAGGAACTCCTCCAAGAGCACCTCGCCGGAATGGACGTTAGCGAGTTCGATCATGGCATTTCTCGATCGGCTTCGCCTAATAGTAATCGACGATCTCCACGTCATTCAGCCAACAGGCGCGTCGCCAACACTGAGGTAAGGCGACCAGCCACTTTCGTCCTCGATTAGGTCGACCTGTACCTCGGCGACGTAGCGCACCGCTTCGGGTTTCGTTGGGATGCCGTTCTGGTGCTGGCTTTGCTCAGAGATTTTCAAAGCAAATTCAAGTTTCTACTTTCATTCCATTGATAGCAGACGGTTTTACCCTCCAATGACACCTCGTCGATATGCCCGTCCTTTGCAGCCTTTTTCACCCAGGCCTGCAATTGCGCCTTGTGAACCTTAGCAAGCTGAGGCAGTACCTGCAGCTCCTCGATGGTTTTTGGGGCGGCGGCTTGGTACTTGAGGATGCGTAGGAAATACTCGTACAGGGGCAGGCTGGCAGCCTCCAAGGCCCACTGCCATGGATCTGGCACTTTCAGACCAGCGCCGGTTGCCGATTGCGTCTGGCTGGAGGCGCCACACTTTACTGCGAGGGCATCGTTTTCGGGTAACTCGCTGGCTGCTTGCAGGCTGATGTTGGCGGCCTCCAGGCGATCGCCGTTAGCAGGCACCGCCGATTGTGCCAACGACATCAGCTCGCCCGAAGGCTTGGGGACGCTAGCAGGCTGAACGAGCCCGGCAAAATCGATCTCGGACGGCTTATCCAGCAACCAGTGGCCCCCCTCTTTCACCAGTAGTGCATTGCCTGCCTCGGGGTCTTGCGTAGGCTTAATCCACATCGGCACCCAACCATGCTTGAGGTTTTCTCGCACGCCGTTCCACGTGCCGCCGCTGGTGCCGGAGTGCACGGAAATGGCGGCTTGGGCCATACAGTAAATATACTTATTGCGCTGCATGGCATTACCTGCATTGAAGCTGGCCTCGGGGTTAAAGGGCGAAACCAGCGCCAGGTTACCCGCTATCAAGTGTCTACGGTACTTGGTGGAATTGGCCGAACGCAGCAATTCCTTGGCCAGTATGCCCACAGCTGTACCATCGACATCTAGCGCACCCAACATGGCCGACTCGTCCACGCCCTGCGCGCCACCGGATACCACGGCATAGGCAGCGCCGGCACAACATGCACCCAATTCACGGCTGTACCGCAGATCCTGCTCAGTGCTCCGGCGTGAGCCAACCATAGCGATCCCCGCTTGGTTGAGCAGCCTGCTGTTGCCACTCCCAAAGAATACAGGCGGCGCCTTCTGGCCCAGTTTTTTCTTCAGTAATTTTGGGTAATTAATATCGGACCGGGTAATCACCCAAATACCCGCCCGCTGCCATTTTTCCAGCGCCATAGCCAAGGCGGAGCCCCGAGCCAGCAGTGAGTCAAGGCGTTCTAGTGTGATCTTCTTGTGCGACCAACCATCCAGGTACCCAGCAAAATCCGCTGCAAGCAAGTCTTCCGGACGCTGGTCGTGATCCTTGAGCCAACAGGCAAATTCAGCCCACTCTGTATTGGTGAGGGGACTGCTATCCCCGGCTTGTGTTCCGGGGAAATGCGCTGTCAGCAGTAAAACAGCCTGTGTATGGGCGGTCAGCATGCATTATTTCCCTGGGGCGGCAGAAGCGAGCGCAACAGGGTACACATCACCGCTGCCATACTGTTTGAGAAGTGCGGCTAGCACGGTCATCGTCCAGCCTGAGTCGATAATGTCGTCTACCAACAGCACCGGTTCATTTGTAACATCGCCCGTTATGGCAAAAATACCATCCAGATTGCTGCACTGATGGTAACGGTTTTCCTGTAACTTTTGCGGCGCGTTATCCTTGACCTTGTCGATCACTGCCCGGAACGGCAGACCCAGTTGGCCTGCAAGCCGCATGGTAAAATCCGGCACCAGTTCGGGGTGGCGAAGCGAAGGCACGCAGGTGACCCACTGCGGTGGCGGCGCAAGCTGCCAGCGCTCGCGAATCATCTCAGCCATGGCAAGGACCAGCGCATCCTGGAAGTGGCCGGCGTGCTTATCATCAGCCACCAGTCTGCCCCAGGCAGCATCGTTCCAGCGGCTAAGGATTTTACCTTTCGAGGCGCGCAGTCGTTGCGGCAAATTGCCCGTGAAATTGTATTTGGGAAAGGCACCGGAAGCCACCTGCCTCCTGGACTGGAAGTCGAATTCCGCGTGGCGAATGAACTGGCAGGCTTTGCGCGCGGTATCTAGCGAAGGCTCGGTAGCAACGAGTGTTTGCCCCAGACAGTTGGCACATCTGCCGCACGGATTGAGGTAAGGGTCATCCAGTGCCTTTCCGAGAAACATCATCAGACAATCATCGGTCTGGACATAAGCCTGCACCTCCTGCCATTCCTGCTCGCGCATTCTGGTCAGACGAGCGATTTGTTCGTGATCCATCTGGTAGGAAACTGGCGTCCGCACCCACTTCCTGTCTTGCTTGTAGATAGGCGACGGACTTTCTACGCTCAGGAACTTGAGCAGCTTGTCGATTTGTCCCTGACACAGATTCAGGTGCCTTTGCAACTCTACCACTGACAGACCATCAGACTCGCCCAGCACATCCAGCAGTTTCTGCACCTGATTTTCGGATGGAAAGGCCGAGCGGCGGAAATACTCGTGAATATCCTGGTCCTCGCAACCAGCCAGCAAAAATCCATAAGCCTGACTGATGCCACGGCCGGCACGGCCTACCTGCTGGTAGTAAGACACGATAGAGCCCGGCGCCTGGTAGTGGATGACAAAGGCCAGGTCCGGCTTGTCATAGCCCATACCCAGCGCCGTGGTGGCAACCAGCACCTTCAACTCGTTGTTGAGTAGCCGCGCTTCCAGATGCTCGCGATAATGGTTGGTGTCGGTAAAATCGTCATGCTCAATGCCGCTGTAATATGCCTGGGCATTGATCCCGCAATGGACGAGCCAGTCGCGTACCTGTTGTGCATCGCGCTTGGTAAGGACGTAGATGACGCCAGTGCCGGGCAACTTCGGCAAAGTATCAGCCAGCCAGGCAAGGCGGCTGCCCTGATCAGACAGCACAACGTTTTGCAAAGACAGGCTATGCCGCATCAGCGGGCCACGCTGCACTTCGATATGGCCCAACTGCGCCACGACATCGTCAATCACACGGTTGTTTGCCGTGGCCGTCGTCGCTAGCACCGACATGTTGGGCGGCATTTGCATCAGGATATTCAGCAGCCGCCGATAGTCGGGGCGAAAATCATGCCCCCAGTCGGAAATGCAATGCGCTTCGTCCACTACCAGGAAGCCAATCTGCTCCAGCACTGGCTCGATGGCCCGCGTCACAAAATCTTCATTGGCCAATTTTTCCGGCGACACCAGCAGACAGTCCACGCGGTTGGCTTGAATCTCCGCGATGAGATCATCAGCCTGATCGTAGTTGGTAGAATTAAGCGTTATGGCACGGACACCCAATCTGTCCGCGGCATCTATCTGGTTGCGCATCAGCGCCAGCAGCGGAGAAACAATGACACTGGGACCACGCCCCTGCTCACGCAGCAAACGAGCCACCAGAAAATAGATCACACTCTTGCCCCACCCCGTGCGCTGCACCACCAGTAGCTTCTTGCGTTCGTTCACCAGCGCGTCGATTGCCTCCCACTGGCCCGGATGGAAGCTCGCCTGTGGATTGTCCAGTGCGCTACGCAATATGTGTTCGGCGTATTCTCTCACTGTCGTTCTCCTTGTTGTGTAGCCAGTCTCTTCAGACGTGTATCGGCCGCACAAAACCCTGGTACAGTGAGCCAACTTTCATAGTTGCGGTGAAGAACGAGAGCTTTTGTTCAGTGGCGTGTTGGGTAGGTTTACTGGGCTAGTTGTCGAACCACTCTCGAAACACGCGGTAACCCTCCGGGCCAAACAGTTGCCTGCACCTTGGTTTAGACCGGGTATCTTTGAGCGCTGCGGAAATAGAGCGCCACTCAGCTGGAGTGCCTTGCACGATGCGACTCTTGCCGGTAACTAGCTTTCGGAGTTTTTCCACCAGTAGCGCGGGGCATCCTATGGCATCTTCCTGGTACAAGTACTCTTCGCCTGTCATGCTGAGAATATCCCGTGGCGGCGTATCGTGCCGCAACTGCTCCAGGCGTTTCGGTGGCTCAAGTGGCGCAAGGTCTTGCTCTTGTCCGATGTACTCCTCCCACAAATACTGACTCAGATGCTTGAGTTGTCCTTCCAAGAAGGGTGATGGCGCCCCGCAACAACTGAGTACCAGCTGATGGCGCGCTCGTGTCATAGCGACGTATAGCCGCGACAAGTCACGAAATGCCTCTTCCACCGGCGCACGGGGATTCGGTACAACGCCATCCGCGCAGTTGACTATGATCATGCAGTGGAATTCGAATCCCTTGGTGTTTTCCAGGTCGGACACGATAACCTGGTGGCCCTTGAGATCCGTCTCGCCGTTGAGCAGCGGCAGGCGCTGGTTTTGGGCAAACGCTTCCAGTTCGTGCTCCGAGAAACCACAAATTGCGATGCAGATCTTTGCAGCAGAGTTCTCCTCGGCTTCAGACTTTGCGTACGTCACGGCGGCTGCAAGCTCATCACCAAGGCTCGCTGCTGACAGAAAGAGTGGGGTTGGACCACCAAAATTGGCGTATTCCGGGTCCAATATCTCGAAGTCATGTATCTGTAGCATTTCATTAAACAGGTTGTCCATCAGCATGCCGTGTGCAAGCTCCAATATTTGCCGACTATTTCGGTAGTTGAGGACCAGTTTGTGTGACCTCGAACCGGCCACGGCCAGACCCGCGTCCGACAAGCTGTGATGCTTGCTAGATACTTTTTGTGCGGCATCACCACACAAGAACACATCGTTGGAGTCCTCTGCCACCAGTCGCCTGATAAGCTGAAAATCTATGGTCCCGAAATCCTGCGACTCATCCACGAGAACACACCGATATCTTGGCTCGATCTTATCGATATGGTGATATAGCGCGTTGGCAATGCCAAGATAGTCGGTGACCCCAACGAAGGTCATCTTCCTTTCCCAGCTCTCCAATCCCCTCAAAAGATCTTGTCGGAAATTGGCATCCAGCGGGTATGTCCTGCCAGTACGCTCCATCGATAGGTAAGCGTCTCGGTTCCCTGGCGCAGTAGCGCTGCGAATCCAGTCGAATTCCTCGCGGATATAGCTCTCTGCATCGATCCCGCGTGAGATAAGGCTGTCATGGACCTTTTGCAGGGCACGCGCGTCGTAGTTGTGAAGCTCGCAACGATAGTATTCGCGCCAGATCGCATCGATGTGTTCCCTGGACTTCCAGGTAACATCGTCGTATAGGCGGGTATTATCGGGCTCGAACTGGTAGAGGAAGCGTTGACAGAGCATGAAGAACGGCAACACCTCGATACGATCACGCACCTCCTCCAAGGCAGCAGTGTTGACTAATTCCTCAATCAGCACAGCAAGGGATCGATTGAGCGTCAGCACCAGGACTTGCTGATCCGGATACCGTTCAGTGAGCGCGATGGCCCTGCGTACAACCACGGCTGTCTTGCCGGATCCTGAGACACCAGTCACCTTCGCAGGGCCGGCGTAGTCGGCATCTACAAACCGCTGCTGGGCCGGGCGCATGAACAGCATCCAGTCCTTGTAGTCCGCGTTCCGAGCGAAGTTTTCGATGAGTTTCTGGTAATGCTCGGAGCTCACATCAACATTCTGGAAGTATTCGCTGTCCTCGAGGTAGGGCAGACTTTGCTCCTGGTCGCCTAATTTGCAAAGCTCACCAGTAAACGCACGTATCCGGTTGGTGGCCCCGTCAATATTTTCCTCGCGTAACAACATCAGGGCATCAAAAACAGCGGTTTGTTGCACTAGGTCTTCGATACGATCAACGAGTTGCTGGATCTCATCATCACTGACTTCCACGGTAGCCTCGCCAATAGCCTTGGCTAACGACCAGGCCAACCCCTTCATGATGGCGTCCTGATGTCGTTGCTGCAAAAGCGATACTAGCGGCTTGTCCGTGTAGCCCGCGTCGCGCTGAAGCCGCTCTTCCGGGTTGGTATAGTCTTTAGACTCGAAAGAAGGAATAACGCGGTTGCCTTCGTCCACCCGTATCGTTAAACCACGGTTTTTGTCTAACCATTTGTCCACATCGTCGTGGGCTCCAGCGAAACACAGGAAAATTCGACCATTGTCCTGCACGGTAACTAAGCGACAGCCATTACCCCCAAGGTCATATTTAACAGCCTTGTCGATCCTGTTTTCACCATGATTCGTTACGGGAAGTTTTTTCCTGAGGCGCTCGTCTTTTAAATCGTCTTGGTAAACGATCGCTTTTTCAGCAGCCTTCTGAAAACGACCTCCACGGCGTCGAAGCGCGGTGAGGGATTTTCTGTAATTCTTGTATTCGAGTACGTTCATGGTTCTAAGAACTCGCCGCGTGAATTCATTGACGGTTAGGGAATGTATTGCCCTATCCTTCGTATAACCGCTGTTATGAGCTGCTTGGTGCTGCCGGGCCACTCAATGTGGACGTCCACCTAATGTCAGTGACTAACGTGTTCCCCCGCAGTGTAGTCTCGACTCCGCTACCCACCGTCTACCCCTGACCTTGTTACCAGAATGTTTGAGGGCGCCACGCATAAATTTCCGGCTCAGACCCGGTCGCAGCATAGGAGTGCAGGCATGCTGATGGTCGGCCTCGATGACTTCCACCATTCCCCCTTTTGAGAGTGTCTGCATACGGCAGTTTTTTATCTGGCTGATAAACAAGCCGACCGTGGGTTGCATGGCTGGCTACATCAAAGGCATCGCTTTTTCGAATTTCAGGGCATTTGCACAAAAAAACATAGTCAGTGCGCCTCATTTTAGCGCCCAACGCCGAATGCATTCCAGGCGATGCGGTAGTCCTGTTCGCGGTCGGGTTTGAAGAAGGGGGGGCGGTATTCGACGGTGCGCGCGTGGGGCCGCCGGGAGGGTGTCGTCGCTGAAGGTCTTGGTGACGGTGCCGGCCTCCAGGTCTTGGATGTCTTCCCAGCCGAGGGCAATGCCCGCTTCGCTGCGGCCGGCGGTGTGGATGGCGTAGCGGGTGCCTTCCGCGAGCTCAGCCTTTTTGGCCTTGCGCGGCAGGCCGACGCCGATCAGGCCCTTGCTGGGGGTGAAGACGATGCGGCCGGCCTGATCGTAGTAGGTTTCGGCCTCGTACTGGCGCATGACCGGGAACTGGACACGATAGATCGTGAGCAGCTCGTCCAGAGTGAGGCCAAGGGCCTGGGCGACGAGGACGTCGATCTCCACCAGAGTCTGGCGGCGGGCGTAGTCGGCGCGCAGGGCGCAGTCGCGCTGCCAGCGCGGAGTCAGGTTGGCGAAGAAGTCCTGGGGCAGTACACGGGCACCGGGGTGGTCGCTGTTGGGGGCGATGGACCAGTGTTGGCGCTGGAAGTCGGGTTGCCAGCTTGTCTCCCAGAGTTCTGCATATCCAACTGTGATCACGTTCAGCGTCAGAATTCGCGAGTAGGCAGCAATAGCGTGTTGTTTGAAGTCCAACACTGGCAAAAGAGCGGCTATGTCATTTCGGAAATGGCCCTTTCCTGTGCTTTTAACAAAGAAATCGAAAATGACGGACACATAGCCTGCAGCTAGGGTAAGCAATATTTCTTTATCCTTGGGCAGGATAGAAAAGCCGAGATCTATGTGCGCAACATGCTTCTGAATAATTGCGCTTTGCAGGGTCCGCTCTGAGGAAGAACCAATCATTGTCCGGGACGTGAGCCGATAATACTCCGTCACCCGCTTCGGACTGCTCGCCCCCTCGTCCACCCAGGGCACCCGCGGCGCGCGGGCGCGGTGGGTGTCGGGATCGCAGGCGGGGACGTAGTTGGTGCGCGGCCGGTAGTCGTCCGGCAGGGCTTGCAGGTCGAGAACGTCGTAGTGGCTGTTCTGGGTGCACTCGACGCGCGGGGTTTTGTAGAACGGACTGCCGACGAAGAAGTGCGGACCGGAAAGGACCCATTGCTCCGGGCTATCAGGGAAGCGGGTTTCCCGCTTGATGGTGCCGTCTTTCTGGGCGTTGGGCTCGTGCCACATCTCCAGCGATAGGTATTCGCCCTTTAGATCCCCCAGCCGCCGGGGCTGAGCAGCGAACTTCTCCAGTACGCTCAGCAGCTGCCGGGCGTGCAGTGCGGGCAGGCGGGCTTCCAGAGCGTCGGTGCCGGCTTCGTCGTAGAGCCGGGCGAACAGCCCCAGCTCACGGGCACCGATCTCGATGATGCGGTCGCGGTGGCCGTTAGTGTTCCAGACGGTCTTGATCGCACCGTTTGGCTGCTCCACCTCTTCCTTGATACCCGGTACCGCGTCCCCGCCGTCGTCTGAGAAGGAGGCGTCAATCGTTTGCGGTATGAAGAGATTGGCGATGTTCTGAAAACCAATGTGCGCGCGTAACGGCCCGCAGACGTTGATGCTGTATCGCGTGTGATGGTCCACCTCAGCAAAAAGCGTCAGTTCGTTTGCAAACTGAAAATGCCCCCGCAACCGCGGGTACAGCTCGCGCCGGAACACCCCGCCCTTGGAGTCGTCATACACGCCTTCCGGATGCAGAAAACCGCTCACGCCCTTCTCGCTACCATTGGCCAACGCCCGTGGCAGGAAACACTTGTAAAGGTTGGTTTACACGCCGCGCAGCTGCGGGTAGTTCACCTGCGCGTTGAGAAAATTCTGCGTGCCTTCCGATTCCTCGAACTCCTCGGTCCAGCCCGGCTTCAGCGCCGGGATGCGCTCGAAGGTCTCGTCGCGCAGCCGGGCGAGCTGCGGCGCGGTAAGCTTACGGATGACAAAACGTGGTTCGTAGTCGCCCAGCATGTCGCCGGAGCTCCACTCCACCTTGATCCAGGGTGGATTGCCCAGAATCAAATCAAAGCCGCCGCGGTCGCGGAAGATGTCGGCGAAGGCGAGCTCCCAGTGGAAGAACTTGCGCCGGCGAGCAATGCCATCGGCCATTGCCAGGCGCGGGAAGGCGGCGAACAGCCCTTTGAAATTGACCACGCCGAACTTATCCATAAAGCGCCGGCCCGCCTCCGGGTTGGTGGCGGCGTAGAGCTGGATCGGCTCGCCCACGCAGTGGGTGGCCACGGTGTCGCCGAGCAGCAGGTTCTCCAGATTCAGCAGCCATTCATCCCGCTCCGGCAGCTCGGCGGCGGCCGCGATGGGCCAGAACCACAGCGCACACCAGTAATCCATGGCGAGTTTCAAGCGGCGGTAGGCACTGGCGTTCTCCAGCTCGTTCGCCAGCTCGTTCGCCAGCAGCTCCTGGTCCATAGCGGTGTCTTTGTATTCCAGACTGGTGCGCTCGCCGCGGGCGGCGCGGCCGCGGATGGCGTAGGGGTCGGTGGTGCGCCGGCGCAATTCGGCGAGGTTGGCGGCGTGGTGGTCCCAAAGCTCCACGATGCGCGCGCTGAGCTTTTCCAACCGGGCGATATGGTCCTGACTGAAAGGCCGGGTGAATTGTCTACGCCAGCTTTCGATACTCCTGATTTGATTGGGGTAGAGTGCCCTAACATCCCTGGCCGTGTACTTGGCCATGCCGGCATCGGGCAGCAGAAAGTGCCAGATGCGGCCTTGCGGCCGCGTCTGGCCGAGCGGCAAGCGTTCCGGAGCCGTCTTAAGCCAGCTGCCATCTCTCGTGTGGCCGGGCTGAGCGCGGCGGTAGACCTCGCGGCGGGCGCCGATCAGGGAGTTGCCGTGGTGGAGCTGCAGGCCGAACCAGGGCACGAAACGGTCCGCGGACAGGGCATTGAGCCATAAAGAGACCTCCGCCAGTTCCACCGCCACGGGGTTCGAGTCCACGCCGAACACGTTTTGATCGGCCAGATACATCTTGACCTGCTGCTTCTCGCGGGCGTAGTCCTGCTGAGGGATGCGCGTGCCGCTCGCGCTTTGCACCAGCTGCAGATACTGGTCCGCGAGTTGGTTGATGGCCTCGTTCAGGAAGGCCACGCTGCCCATCGCGGGCTCGCAGACGGTGAGGGACAACACCCGCTCGGCACGGGCGGCATCGTCCGGCAGCGGGTCGAGCTGTTCTTTATAGAGCGCCTTAAGCGCGTATTTGACCAAGCTACGGGTGAGCACCTCCGGCGTGTAGCAGGAGGCGGATTTCTGTCGGTCGCGCCCGGCCAAGCGGTAGATGAAGCTGCCCTTGGGGTGCATGAGGAGCTTCTGGTGCCCGGCCTCATCCCGGAGGAAGACTTTTTCTTCTTCGGCGTAGTCTGAGAGCGCCTCGGCTTTGACGAAAAAACCGATGCCGATCGGATCCCATCGCTCGCCTTTGGGCTTGACCTCGTAGAGATCGGTTGTGGCGAAGAAGCCCCGGTAGCTCAGCAGCGCTTCATAGACGGCGCCGAGCTGGTTGATGCCGAGCTGGGCGTAGAAGATGCGCCCGCGGCGTTTGCGCGCGCCGCTCCCGCCCTCCTGCGACAGCGACATAAGTCGGATCACCTGCTGCAGCAGGTGGTTTGGGAACACCACCCGGTTGAGCCGGGGGGTACGGGTCGGGTCGAACAGATGGCTCTTGAGCGCCTGCATCTCGAAAGCATCGCGGCCGGTCTGACGGCTTTGCTCGGCGAACAGGTCCTGTTTCGGCTGATAGCCTTCGTGGACTAGATGGAACAGCCGATCGAGGCTGTCGTGAAAATAGCGCCCGCCCCGTTCCGCCTCGCTGGTCAGCGGCATCAGCTCCAGCTCGCGCAGGTGCTCCAAGGAATAGCCTTTCAGGTAGGTTTCGCTGGCCACCGGCGCATAGTGCAATTCCGGGCGAGCCTCGATGTAGAACAGGAACAGCAGCCGGTAGAGGTAGCGCAGACATTCCAAACTGAGCTCGCCGGGGTCGAGGGCCCCTTCTCCCGAGTAGAGGCTCTTTTTCTGGCGGCGGCCTCGTTGCCGAGCCGCTCGATGCACTCGCGCAAGGCGTACTTGAGATCCTCGGAAACGCTGTAGCGTGCTTGTGGGCGTTCTCGTCCAGGGTGTCGAGCAGGGCCTGGCCTTGGCTCGCAAGCAGGGATTGCCGGTGCAGCAAAGCGCTCACGGCTTTGAGGGATTCCGTCTCCCGGCGACTGCACAGCTCCATCCAATCAAAGCGCAACAGGCGGTGCTGAGCGAACTTGGCGCGATCGAGCAGCAGCCATTGGCGCAAGCCGGTGAGCAAAACCCAGCGCGGCGGGCTGGGCTGGCTGAAGACCTGCTGGCTCAGGCGCTTCTGCCAGTCGGGTGCGTCGGCTGCGCCGATGTCTTTGGGCAGCGGTTCGTCGCTCAGGGTTTTGAGCTGTTCGGGCTGGATGGCGCAGGCGAGCGGATTCTGGTCCGCCTCCTCGCCGAAGCCGGGCAGGGCTTCCAATATCCATAACAGCGGTTCGCCCTGGCCGGAGCGCAGCTCGCCGAGCAAGGGCAGCTCGAATATCTCCAACAACCGGCGCGTGACGGCGCGGCTTGCGCGCACGCGCTCGGTGCCCTGGCGCTGGCGCTCGGTGCCTTCGATGCGCTGCAGCAGCTCGCGGGCGAGGCCGGCGAGCCGGTTGGCGGGGGTGCGATAACCGGCGTAGGCGGCGCCACCCGCGCCGTTGGTCTTGGCCGCCTCCCGGGCCTTGGTTTCGCGGGCCTGCCAGGCATCCAGCACGCCGCGGATATCGCCGGCGAAGATCTCGGCAAGGTAGTGCTCGGAATAGAACTCGTTGTCGTTGATCAGGCCGATGTGGTGCATCCGGCAACTACCTCCATGTTGCAGTGCCAAGACTGTGAGCATCTTGCCGGACCGCGGGCATCTTGCCCGCATTCCCCTGCATAGCACGGCCTGCCGGCCGTGTGGCGGGCAGGATGCCTGCGGTCCTTGTTGGCCCTCGCAAAGCAATCATTCATCGTGATACAAACCAGAGCGACAACAGCTCTCGCCGCACCAGCCGCACACGATGAAATCCAAAACACCCAACCCGTCCGAACCCAAAGGCTGGCATTCACGCGGCTACCTGCCTCACCTCGATGCCACGCAACTGACCCAGTTCGTGACTTTCAGGCTCGCTGACGCGGTCCCCAAGGTGCTGATAGAGTGCTGGAAACAGGAACTCGAAACAGATACCCAGCACACAATCCAGTCAGAACGCGCGGCTGCACTTCAGGAAAGCGTCGAGCAATACGCCGATGCCGGTCATGGCGCTTGCCACTTGCAAGTCCCAGCCATTGCCCAGATCGTTCAGAAGGCATTGCTGCATTTTGACGGCGCGCGGTACCGGCTCCTGGCCTGGTGTGTCATGCCGAACCATGTCCATGTGTTGCTGGAGCTAGCAGAAAAGGGGCATTCCTTGCCCGCCATCGTGCATTCGTGGAAGTCCTACACCGCCCGGCAGATCAACAAAAAGCTGGACCGTACCGGCAGACTGTGGATGCCTGACTACTTTGATCGCTATATCCGTGATCAAGCGCATCTGGATGCCTGTATCCATTACATACGCCAGAACCCCGTCAAGGCCGGCTTGATCGCTACGGCTGAGGACTGGCCCTGGTCTGGATGATCAGCACGGTCCGCAGGCGTCTCGCTGGACCGCGGCCATCTTGCCCGCATCGACAATCCACACGGCCTGCCGGCCGTGTGGCGGGCAGGATGCCCGCGGTCCTCGGAAAGGCGGGCCAGATACAGGAATCGAGGCATTAACCCTGTTCCTTTGCCGTTTGACCGGTAAATACCGCGACGGCCTGTAAGTAAGGGTCGTCTTCAGTAGTCTGGGTGTTGTCGAGCCAATCCCGGTAGTCGCGGAACACGCGGTCGATGTGGTGCTGGCGCTGGGCCTCGAGGGCATCCTTGCGTTCGACCTCGAAGCGCTCCTTGAGCGCCCGCAGGCGAAGGCAGGCGACGTCGACCGCCGGCGGCAGCAGCAGTGCACGCAGCGCCGCGGTGTCGCCGGCTTGGCCGCGGTTGGCGAGCTTGCCGGGGCGGAGATCAAGGCGGCTCGCCACATCGACCCAGTCGAGCTGCTCCACCACCTGAGTGCCTTGCAGGCGCACGCCGACCCAGTCCTGTATCAGCACATGGCCGCGGCGGTTCGGGAAGCCGCCGTGCATGAGAATAATGTGCTCATCGGCCGCCAATTTGTCCGGCAGACGGATGACCGGTGCGGTGTGCCGGCCGAAGGCGTTCAGCACGCGGTCGGAGAGCCATTCCATGACCGGGTGCAGCGGCCAGATGTAGTGCAGCGTGGGCCAGGCGGTGCCCTCTTCCTGCCGGACGCGGCGGATCTCGGCGCTGATTCGGGCCTTGTCCGGCGTGAGGACGAAGTGGCCGTGTTGAGTTTAAGATCGTCGGGCAGACGCTTGGCCAGAAAGTCCAGCGTCACCAGGCTTTCGGTGAAAAGGACCAGGCGGTCATTCGGATCCATGGGGGCCCAACCCAACCCGTCGCAGAGCTGTCGGCGCAGGAGTTGGTACTTGCTGAACTGCTCCGGGGTAATGGCCTGCAGCTCGACTTCCAGGCCCTGCAAAGTATCCAAGTCTTCGACCAAGGTGGTCTGACGCTCGCCGTCACGCTCCTTCTCCAGGCGCTTTCGCAGGCGGGCCATGCGGTTGCGCACAGTGGACAGGCAAGCCGCCGGGCTGGGGAACAGGGCTTTCTCCAGGGTTGTGCGGAAGAGCTGACCGACGCCTTGCCCACGCCCATCCAGGTTATGGAACGAGACGTCCATCAGCCGGGCGTAGGCTTCTTCTTCCGCTGCGGTAGCCTGGGTCTTCACCACCTCGATTTGCCGCTCCGGGAAATTGCCCTGGAGCTGATCCCGGACATCCTTTTTGAAACGGCGGATAACCAGGCTCTTATCGCGATAATCGTGCTGGGTGTAATCAGCGGGGTTGGCGATGGCGGTCGGGTCCAGCATGTTCACTAGGCTGGCAAAGCTCTCCGCCTTGCCGTCATGGGGTGTAGCGGAGAGCATGATGAGCGTATCCGAGCGGGTCGCCAGGAGCTTCGCCTGCCGGCGCGCTGGGAGTGGCGGCCCCGTTCGGCGACGTTGTGCGCCTCGTCGATGATGATGTCCCAGTAAGCCTGCTCCAAATGGTGGCGATACTCGATGTCCTGTTTGAGGGTATCGATAGAGATAATGGCGCGATCGAAATAGTGGAACGGATTGTGGTTCGCCGGGATGCGGCTGCGCACCCGTTGCAGGCCCACCGAGTCCAGCCGCACCAGGGGAATGGTGAAGCGGTTCCAGAACTCCTGCTGGAACTGCGCTAGCATGGACTTGACCGCCAGCACCAGGATGCGCTTGCCGCGACCGCGGGCGATCAGCTCGCTGGCGAGAATGCCGGCTTCGAGGGTCTTACCGAGGCCAACCGCGTCGGCGATCAGGAGCCGCTGGTGCGGCTGTGCCAGGGCCTGCAGCGTCGGGTCGAGCTGATAGGGTAACTCGTCGATAGCCGCCCGGTGACCGAGATGAATGCACTCATCCGAAGGGGCGGTCTTACGCAGCAGGGAATCGATGTACAGGAGGCTGGCACCAAAGTTGCTGGAAGTATCGTCCACCAGCCCGGTGCCCTTCGGGTCCAGGATGCGGACATCGTCCAGCTTGTTTAAGAAGAGCCCTTCTCTACCCTGGACCAGCTCGGAGAGCCCTCCGCAGGCGAGCACATAGCCCCCGTCCGAGCTATAGTCCACGCGCCTGATGCGCCACTCGGCGTCACGAATCGGTGGCGGCTATCACAAGCGAGCCTGATATACCTCTGTGAGTACGACCATCTGTTCTACCTGCCCGATCGCCAACCGCCTACCGCCCGGCAGATACGATTTTTGCGGGCCATTCGCTGAAAAATGCTGCGGTTAAGTGGGGTTGGCAGGCAGGAAGCTGATAATCAACGAGGACTACCGCTAGGCTCGCTCTGTGCGCCTTTTGCTGCGTTCGTCATGGGAATGCGAGTAGAAGGCCAGGTGATGCCTTTCGACACTGCACCGGCTGAGCGGGTTTTGGAGGCCTAGCTCTACCGCATCGCCTCACGGAGCACTGAGTGCATTGTAAGCTTCAGAAGCCGGAGTGGTTGGCAACAGGCCCTAACCCGGGTAGAAACGACGCGGCTCCCGGGCCATGGCGCTCACCAGCGGGGCTGGTGCGTAGCGGCGGCCCACGCTGGATTCGAAACCCGCGAGTGCGCTCGCCACGGCATCGAGGCCGCGGCTGTCCATATACCGAAAAGGCCCGCCCAGAAACGGTGGAAAGCCGATGCCGAATACCGCCCCGACATCGCCGTCACGCGCCTCCCGAATGATCCCCTCATCCAGACAACGGGCCGCCTCGTTGAGTAGGAGGATGAGCGTGCGCTCGACGATCGCCGTATCAGCCATCTCCTGCCGGGTGCTCACCGCCAATAGGCCATAGACGCTCTCATCGACTTCTTTGCCGCTGCGCTTGCCGCCGTAGCGGTAAAATCCACGGCCGTTTTTCTTGCCGAGCCGGTCCGCCTCGAGCATTCGCTCGACCGCACTCACCGGCCGCATGCGCTCGCCGAAAGCCTCATGCAGGACGGGAGCCACCTTAGCAATAATGTCGATCCCCACCTCATCCAGCAGCTTGAACGGACCCACTGGAAAGCCGAAGCGCACCAGCGCCTGATCGATGCGATCGATGGCCACCCCCTCCTCCAGCAGATGCACGGCCTCGTTGAGATAGGGAGCCAGGATGCGGTTGACGTAGAAGCCGACCCCATCGCGCACCACGATCGGTGTCTTGCCTTGCGCCCGGCCGAAAGCCATCGCCGTGGCGATCACCTCCGGCGCGGTACGCTCGTGGGCGATGACCTCCAACAACGGCATGCGATCCACCGGCGAGAAATAATGCAGGCCGATGACGTTCTGCGGCCGCTCGGCGGCCTGCGCAATCCGAGCGAGCGGCAGCGACGAGGTGTTGCTGGCGAAAATGACATCCGCGTTGCAGTTCGCCTCCACCTCGCGAATCATCCGATGTTTGAGTTCGAGATCTTCGAACACCGCCTCGATGACCAGATCCAGGCTGCGGCAGCCACTGAAATCCAGGGTCGGGGTAACCCGGCAGCGCGCCCGCTCCGCCTCGAAGCGGCTGATGGCATGCCGACTTAGGCGCTGATCGATGCGCTCATCGATGTACTTCAATCCGCTGGCAAGGCCCTTGGGCTCGACATCCTTGAGACGCACGGGTACTTTGGCCCGCGCGGCGGTCACGAAGCTGATCCCCGCGCCCATCAGCCCGGCGCCCAGCACCCCTACCCGCCGCACCGCCCTAGGCTCCACATCCGGGTCGGCCACGCCGGTGTCTTTTTTCATGGCGCTGGTGGCGAAGTACAAATTGATGAGCTGACGCGCCTGGGGGGTCATCGCCAGCTCGCCGAACGCTTGCGCCTCGGCCTTGAGCCCCGGCTCAATTCCTTCGCTCAGACCGCGCTCCACGCACTCGATGAGACGTGTTGGTGCCGGATAGTTGCCTTGGGTACGCGCCGCTACTTGTTTGCGCGCCTGCTTGAAGACCATGGCGCGGCCCAGCGGATTGCCTCGTAGCGCCCAAGCCGTCAGCGCTTGGAGCCAACCGCCACCGCGTCGAACCCGGCCGCGTTGGCAAACCTCGACCCACTGCAGCGCCGTATCCAGGAGGATCGATGTCGGCACCCGGTCGTCGACCAACCCGAGTCGTTGTGCCTGCGTCGCGCGCAAACGCTTGCCCGTCAGCATCAGATCGAGCGCCGCCGGCAGGCCGATCAACCGCGGCAACCGCTGGGTGCCGCCACCGCCGGGCAGCAGGCCGAGCTGAACTTCGGGCAGACCCAAACGAGTCTGCTCGCTGCCCGTGCACACCCGGGCATGACAGGCCAGCGCCAATTCCAGGCCGCCACCGAAGCACACTCCGTCGATGGCGGCCACCACAGGCACCCGAAAAGCCGCGATGCGATCAAAGATTGCTTGCCCCTCAGCGGAGAGGGCACTGGCCTCTGCGGCGCTTTTGAAAGCCTCAAATAGATGGATATCGACGCCGGCGACGAACGAGCCGGCCTTGCCGCTGATAAAGATAATTCCTTTGACCGACTCATCGCGCTCCAGGCGATCGAGCAGCTGGCTGGCCTGGTTCATCTCCGCACGCCCGAGCGTATTCTGACTCTGTCCCGGACAATCGATCCGGATGCAGGCGATGCCATCCTCGCGCCGCTCGAGGCACAACGCCGGCCGCGGCGTATCCGAACCTCGCACCGATGCCTCATGCGTTGCCATCATGCCACCTCCAGAACCATGGCAGCACCGAGGCCGCCGGCCGCGCAAGCCGTCACCAAGGCGGTACCCCCGCCGCGCCGGCGCAGCTCGCGCAGCGTTTGCACGATCATGCGCCCGCCGGTAGCGGCGAACGGATGACCGTAGGCGATGGATCCACCGAGCACGTTAAGCCGCTCCCAATCCACCTCGCCGATCGGCTCATCCCGGCCCAGTTGCTCGCGGGCGAAGTTCGGATCCGGCCAATACTTGAGATTAGCAAGCGTCTGGGAGGCGAAGGCTTCATGGATATCGATCAGAGTCAGCTCCTCGAGCCGCAGACCGGCCCGCTCGAGCGCGATCGGCGTCACGTAACTTGGCCCCATGAGCGCATCATGGAAAGGGTTCACCGCCGCGAATGCCCAGGAGCGGATCCAGCCCAAGGGCTCGTAGCCAAGTGCGCGGGCGCGGCTGTCCTTCATCAGCACCAGAGCGCTCGCGCCATCGGTCAAGGGCGTGGAGTTGCCGGCCGTGACCGTGCCGTGCCGGCGATCAAACGCCGGTTTGAGCTTGGCCAACGCTTCCAGCGACGTATCGCCGCGAATGTTGTTATCGCGGTGGATAGGCTGGCGGTCCTCACCCACGAAGGCATGCATCACCTCGCCGTCCAGCTTGCCCGCCTCCCAGGCTTGATGAGCTAAACGGTGCGAGCGCAGTGCGAACTCATCTTGCCGCGCGCGGCTGATGCCATGACTCTTCGCCATTTGCTCGCCAATCTCTCCCATGCTCAGCTCAGTGGTGTAATCCCGCACGGCCGGATAGCGCGGCATAAAATCCTTGGGACGCAACGCGCGAAACGCCGCCAATCGCTTGGGCAGCGTCTTCGCCTTCGAGGCTCTCAGCAGGGCACCGGCGAGCCGCGTCGAGAGCCGAATCGGCAGAACCGAGGTCGTATCCGCACCACCGGCCAACCCCACCTCGATGTCACCGAGGCGTATGGCCTGCGCAATATCCGCCGTAGCCTGAAAGCTGGTGGCACAGGCGCGCGTCACGCTGTAGGCATCGGTCATCGGGTCCAATCCCGCCCGCAGCACCACCTCCCGGGCGATGTTGGGCGCTTCGGGTAAGGCCAGAACCTGACCGAAGACCACCCGCTCGATCAGCTTGGGGTCGAATTCCATACGGGCCAGCAGCTCGTTAGTGACCAGCGTACCAAGCTGGACGGGATTGAGATCGCGGTAGGCCGTAAGCTGTCGGGCAAACGGCGTACGCAGCCCCGCAACCACGGCGACCCGCTCGGCCGCCCCGGAGCGCATTGGGTGGCGGTGCGCGTCACGCATTTCTGCACCAGTGGCCGATTCGTCCATATCGGGATGTTGCCCAGCCGTCATACCGCCATCTCCATGCAATCGTCACCCCAACCCTCGCCCCGGAACCAGTCCCACTTTCGACACTATAACCGCCTAGCCCTGCATCGCGAATGCATCGGTGCCATCACCCTTGATCCGGCACAGAACCGGGGAATTGGCGGGCGCGCTCCAGGACCAAGATTACCGGCGCCCAATTTCACTTCGAATTCCGCTTATACTCTGGGGCTGCGGATTCCAGCGAAAAAAACCTCATAAACCTCGGAAATGTCATTGAACAGTTGCTGCAATAAGGCATGGCCAGCCAGGCTCGCTCCAAGCTGGGGCGTGCGCGCGGCCCACGGCCGATATGCAAGCGGAGCGCGGCCATCTGCGACAACCCGCTTAAGCCCCAAATCTGGGCGCGGAAACCGGCGATCAACTCCACCAAATGACCGGCTCACCAGCCGAACGGAATGACCTGGCCGTGCTCAACTGGGGCAATATAGGTGGTAGAAGAGTGAACCGAACGTTGCGACAACTCTTTTTGCTCTACTTCTGCGTCATGGCCCTCGAGCGCGCAGTGCCGGCACGGGCAGGGACGTTGGAGGGAATCGTAACCACGCCGGCGGATCAACCGATCAACGGCGCGATGGTGACGGTGTTCAGCACCGATCGGCTGCGCAAGGAGACCGTCTTCACCAATGGCGATGGGCGGTATTTCATCGACGTCAGCTTCGGTGGCGAGCTGACGGTCCGGGCGCGAGTCCCGAACTTCGCCGATCAAACGCAGAGGTTGACGCTCGACCGCAATGATCGGCGAACGCTCGATCTGCAGATCGGTCCGTTCGAATCCGAGCTCGACCGCTCCAACGCGCTTCCCGCATCGGCGCACCTCACGTCGCTCCCGTGGCATGACGCCGTGGAGCGTCAACCCTTCATCGCGCAGTGCAACTACTGCCACCAGATCGGAGACCCGCTCACCCGAGGCAAGCGAAGTGTGAATTCCTGGAAGAAATCGATAAAAAAAATGGAAGGCTACATGGCGATCGTCACGGACGCCCAGGTCGAGCGGTTCAGCGAAGTGCTTGCAACCGGCTTCGACGGGCAGCCGATCGACATCGTTCAGACCTACGACGCCAGCCCCGAACTCGCGCGTGCCAAGATCGAAGAGTGGCTAGTTGGCGACGGTATGTCCTTCATCCATGACACCGTGGTCGGCGCAGACGGAAAGCTCTACGGCGTGGACGAGGGCCACGACGTCGTCTGGGTGCTCGATCGCGAGACGGCCGAAGTCGAAGAGATCCCCCTACCCGATTCGGATTTACCGGTGGGCGGAATGTTCTCGGGCGCGGCGCTGCCAATTGGGATCTTCACCGGTAAGCACGGACCGCATAGCCTCGTGCAAGCTGAGGACGGGCGTTTTTGGATCACCAATGCCCTTTCGGCAACCTTGATGGGCTTCGATCCGCAGCGCAAGGAGTTCGAGGTGATTGAGATCGGCAAGGGTGCGCTCTATCCGCACACCATCCGTATCGACAACAAAGGGATCGTTTGGTTCACGATTGCCGTGTCAAACCAAGTGGGACGCTTCGACCCGCAGACCAAAGAGCTCCAGGTGCTGCAGCTTCCGCACAACGGTTTTTGGCGTTGGGTCACCGATACTTTCTTTCCGGCGCTGCTCGGGTACGCGGCTCGAACACCGCGCGGCAATAAGCCCATTGAGCTTTCACCGCACAAGTTGCTCGATGGCATCGAGTACCAGGATCTCTTCAATCTGCCCTACGGCATCGACATCAATCCGAGGGATGGCGGTGTCTGGTACACAAAAGTATGGGCGGACAAGATCGGCCACGTCGATCCAAAGACGCTGGAGATCACCGAGTACGACACGCCACTCAAGGGGCCCAGGCGCCCGCGCTTCGACGCCGATGGAATCCTTTGGATTCCCTCCTTCGACGAAAGTGCCCTGCTGCGCTTCGACCCCACCACCGCCGAGTTCAAGGTCTACCCACTACCAACGCTCTCGCCGGACGAATACGAGACCCCCTACGCGCTCAACGTTCAGCGCGAGACCGGAGACGTCTGGATCACCGCCAATATGTCCGATCGCATCCTGCGCTTCATTCCACGCGAGGAGCGCTTCGTTAGCTACCCGAGCCCGACTCGCGTCACTTGGCTCCGTGACCTGGTGTTCACCGACGACGGCAAGGTCTGCTCGAGCTCGTCGAACCTCCCGGCCTACGCCATCGAAGACGGGGTTCCTTCGTTCATTTGCTTGGATCCGGAAGGCGGAGGGAAGGATCGGGTGGAGCAAACCCACCCGCGCTGAACCGAGCTTATCTGTAGTGACCGGAAGCCCACTGCGCACGTAATTCGGCCGGCTCATACTTGTACATACTTTATGTACAAGTATGGAAAGCGATGATAGAGATTAGCCTAACAGAAGCGCGACGGCGCTTGAGCGAACTGCTGGATCGGGCGGAAGCTGGCGACAGGGTGGCGATCCTGCGCAGGGGGCATCCACCGAGTGAGCTGGTGCGGCATGTTGCCGCGCGCGGGCCTTTGCCGGACATCACCGAAGAAGTCAACACGCTCGACATTCAGGGTGAGACCGTTCTGGAGGCGCCGCTGCCGAAGAGATCGCGCATCCTTGCACGCTTCTGACGTGACGCAGCGTCTCGGCCGTGACCGTTCCAGCAGACCTCGCCCCGAGACCTGCCCCCACTCACCGGCCTGCCGAGTTCAAGGTACGAACCGAAACACTGCGATACCAATCAGCAAAACGACAAAACGCAAATCAGCGGCGTGGCGAAACAGCACATTTTTTATGTTTTTAGAATCATCAATAATCATAGTTTTGACCATCTGTATAGAACAGCGGCTTGACCACGATAAGTACCATTCTGATCTATCATATTCCATACAATAGAATCTTCAACGAGAAACCGCTTTCCTGAAGAAGATATTCGCACACCTTTATAGTCTTCTATAAAACCATACTTGGTTACACGTGCAAGCAGTTGCTGTCTTTCTTCTCTGATTTGCTGCTCTGCTGAAATCCTCGATGGCAAGTTGACAAAATCAACCCATTTCATCTCGAAGAGTTCTAACGCAATTTTATTGCCATAGTTGAAGACCGGATCAACTTCCGTATTGTGTGAGACAATAGCAAATGGTGCTTCGAATAGCGATCGATAGCGGTCTTTATCAGATAGCGTGGGATCGACCAAATTCCTACCCGTCATACGAAACAGGCTCGACAAGATCAATTCCGCATGTTCGCCAAGATAGTCATTCTCTGGGCAAGGCTTACTAATCTCTTTCATATGCGGATGTTTCTCTGGTAACCCAATCGGGGTAAGGCGAAGCCTCACGGCCCCGCTTCTCCCACACTAGCCCAAGTTTAACGTCCCCAAAAATAACTTCCCGATACTCAGAGAGTTAAGATCGGCCGCGGCGGCGAGTGGCACTACATTACGTTCATTTTATAAATCAGCGGGCTCACACGATTGTTTTCTGCACGCCGCCCGGGGCGGGATCGGCCCCGAGGGCCTGATAGATTCGCGCCTGATCGGGCTCGGCGCGGGTGGCCTTGCGCACGTGCAGGGTGCGGCCATCGCCGCGGTTGAACGTGGCGGTGACCCGGCACTGGCCGGCGAGGGTATCGCGTAGCGTGCTCCAACGCTCGCAGATGCCGTGGGCGGCGAGGCGGTGGCGGATGAGCTGGACGAACTGATAGGCGAGCACGGTGATGAACAGGTGCCCCTCGGCGCGCTCTTCCTTGTGATGGAAGATCGGGCGCAGGCCGAGCTCCGATTTCAGGCTTCGGAAGACCGCCTCAAGGTCGGTGAGCATGATGTAGGTGCGCCACATTGTCTTCTCGTCCCAGCCGGTCTCGTTGCTGCGCAGGCAATAGACGCCCGGCTCGGTGACCAGAGAGCCTTTCACGGGCAGGCGCTGCCAGTGGATCGCACGGGCGCGCTCGCCGCTGTCACCGGCGATCACTTCAATGTGGTAGTGCTGGCCGAGGCCGCGGCTTTTCTCCTTGAGCCGCCCGATGCGCTCCCAGAGCTTGTCGATGCGCTTGGTGGTGCCCCGCCGGCTGAGTCCGGTCGCAAGCTTGTCGAGCCCAGCCTCGAAGCGGTCCATCAGGCGTCCGGCGATCGCTTGCTCCTTGCGCACGCGGCCCTCGGAGCGACAATACAGGCGCACCTCCTGGCCATCGGCCGAGGGCACTTTGAGTAGCTCCACGGCCTGCCCGCCGGCGTTGTCGAGGGTGATGGCCTCTTTAAAATCGACCGCGCGGCGGCGCTCGCGGCTGACCACCAGATAGCGGTAGCCCTGCTCGGCCAGCCAGGCGAGGTTGGCCTCGGTGGCCACCCCGCGGTCCATGACCACAAGCGCGCCGGCGGGCGCCGCGAGGCCGGTGAGCATCCCCTGGAGGGTCTGCGCCTCGGCCGCATTGCCAGCGAAGACCCGCGAGCGGCGCACAAAGCCGCAGCATCGAGCACCAGCGCCAGGGTGAGCAGCGGGCAGTCGCTGCGCCGCTCCTTGGAGTGGCCGTGGCGCGCGGCCCGGATTGACCGGTGCCTCGCCCTCGAAGTAAGTGTTGGTCAGATCGTAGAGCGTGATTGTCGGGGCGAGCGCGAACAGATCGCTCACCCGGGCGAACAGATGCCCTTCGAGGGCCGCGCGGTGGCGCAGCAGGATATCGGAGGTACGGTAGAGCTGCATCGGGCTCATCGCCTCGAAGTCCACCTCCAGCAGCTCGCCGAGGCCGCTGCGCCGGGCGAGCCACTGATACGTCGCCCGCTCCGAGCCCGGGGCGGCCATGCGGGCAACGATCAGCCCCAGCGCCGCCGCACGTTGCGGGCCGGTCAGCCCCAGCGCTTGGAGCTGCTCCTCCAAGCCCGCCTGGCGCAGCGCCCACAGGGCGAGCTGCTCGACGCCCACCGAGCGCGGGCGCACCAGTGAGAGCGAGTCCACGTCCACCGACTGCACGTCACCCCCACCGCCGGGTACACCGCCAGCATCGGCCGGTGCCGGCGTACCGCCCTGCTCGGCGAGCAGCCGCGCCGCAATACGCTCGGCCTGGCGCTCGACGGCGAGCGGGAGGCCCTTCCCCTCCTCGTCGAACAGCGCCGCCTGGCCGCTGAGCCGTTGCTCGATGCGCGCACACAACGCCGACCAGTGTGCCTGCGCCACTGGGAAGTGCCGCCCCAGGTTCAACAGGGTGCGCTGGCGGACCTTACCGGCGCGCCGCTCGGAGCGCACCAGACGATACGTGACATACGACTCGCCGGTGGCCGTGCTGCGGGTCTGGGTGCGGCGGATGAACATGCCCGCGAGGCTAGCGTGGGCGGGCGCTCCGCACAAGGGGTAACAACAAATATTATGGCACTACATCCAGCGCGCCACCCTCACCACTATACGAATCAATAACTTCTCTTCGCATACACGCCCAAATCAGCCCGAAATCAGGCAGAGAGCGTTAAAGATGGGCTAGCGCGATAGTCCTCCTCGGCGAAGAAGCAGGCTCGGCGAGTGTTGCCGCGCTGAATCAGGTGCAATGGTGCATAGCTTCGATTTCTCCGGGCACGGAGGTGAGTGATACTTTCGCTGTCGAGGGGGAGCTTGCGAAATGGGCAAAAACCGCCCTTGAGCGCTGAGCAGGCCAAAGCGATCGAACGTCTGCAGCGCGAACTCGTGGAGCGCAGTCAGGTCATCGGCGAGTTCACGGTAGCGAATCGCATTCGCCCCCAGACCAGTCCCGCTGCTAACAATAACCAGCCGGCCCTATATACCCGAATCGGTACCATGGATAATAAAATGGGGAACTGTACCAGAACCGATTGGGGCAGGAACCATAAGCCATTTGCCGTGGTTGCAGCCAGAGATGATGTGCTTCCACAGCGACGACGGGATAGCGGTAAGCGTAGCCACCAATCTTGCGCGGCTCCGAACCTACCAGCATGCCGACCACGGTCACCGAACGACCGGCCGAGTAGATAACCGGATCCAGGAAGTCATTGATCTTTGCCATGAAGCGCCCTTGATTGGCGCCGTCGGTCCGCGGCCTACCGTCATCATCCAGCGGCTGGCCCATGATCAGCAATACAGTTTCCTGCGCGCGGTTCTCAACCTCGACGAGCGTTCCACCCCAGCGCACAGCCAGCCCCCGATAATCATTCGGTCGAGCATGCACCTGAGCGAGCTGCGGATTATTAGCAGGCGCGTCGGGGATCACCGGTTGTGAGCCGCAGCCACTCAAAACGAGTAGCATGCCCGCGAAAAGCCACCACCTTTGCAATCGCATACCATTGCACCTCGCTTGCACGGCTATGATGCTCGGGTGCAACAACCTTTCTCATCGCTAAAACAGACTCTGCAACACCCATAGCAATCTCAAGCCGCGTGCTTGTGGCGAACGTAATTGATCAGGCTGCCATGCATCAGAACCTCGATCTGCCGCTCACTTAAGGAGTGCCTAAGTAGATAGACCTCATCGCGGGTCCGATTGTTCGCACGCAGTTCATCGCCCTGGCGCAAGGCCTCGTGAATCCCCTTGATCTCGAGGACATCACCTTGGCCTATCCGCTGCCAATCTTCCGGATTGCGGAATTGCAGCGGCAGCACACCAAAATTAATCAGATTCTGCCAATGGATCCGGGCAAACGATTTGGCAAGCACCGCCCGCACGCCGAGATAGGCGGGGCAGACGGCCGCGTGCTCACGGCTGGAACCCTGACCGTAATTATTGCCGGCGACGATAAGCGAGCCGTGCCGTTGATATTCCATGGCCCGTTCGTAGTAACTCTCATCCAGACGGCTGAAGGCGAACCGGCTGATCGCCTCGATATTGCTGCGCAGCGCCAACACCTGCACGCCGGCCGGCATGATCTCGTCGGTCGAGACGTCGTCGCCGGCCTTTAGCAGCACCGGCCCCCCGATCTCGTCTTGGAGCGGCTCGAGCGCGGGCAGCCCGCGAATATTAGGTCCCTTTTGCAGCTCGACGGCGGCGCCGTCCTCCTCCGGCGGCTGCAGCACATCCGCCGCACTAGCCAGCCTCTCGGGTTCCACGAAGCGCGGATAAACCCTATCGAGGGTACGCGGGTCCGTAATCACGCCGGTCAAAGCCGATGCCGCCGCCGTCTCCGGGCTGCACAAATAAACCGCGTCCTCCTCGGTGCCGGAGCGCCCTGGGAAATTGCGCGGCACCGTGCGCAGGCTGATGCGGCCAGTGGCCGGCGCCTGCCCCATGCCGATGCAACCATTACAACCGGTCTGATGCAGCCGCGCCCCGGCCGCGAGCAAGGCGCTCAGCAAATCGAACTTGATCAGCGAGTCAAGGAGTTGGCGTGAGGTGGGATTGATATCGAACGACACCCCCGGAGCGATCTGCCGCTCGGCGACCATGTTGGCAGCGATGCCGAAGTCACGCAGCCCCGGATTGGCGGAGGAGCCGAGATAGCTCTGATAGATCGGGCGCCCCGCGACTTCACGTACCGGCACCACATTGCCCGGGCTGCTCGGCAGCGCAATCAGCGGCTCGATCGCGGCGAGGTCGATCGTCTCGTGCACATCGTAGTCCGCGCCGGCGTCGGCTTGCAGAGGGCGCCACTCGGCTTCACGGCCTTGCTGGCGCAGAAAACGCCGGGTCTGTTCGTCCGAGGGGAAAACCGTCGTCGTCGCTCCCAGTTCCGCCCCCATATTAGCAATCACATGGCGGTCCATGGCGCTCAATTCGGCAAGGCCCGGGCCATAATATTCGATGATTTTACCCACCCCGCCCGCCACGCCGTGGCGGCGCAGCATCTCCAAGATCACATCCTTGGCGCTGACCCAGTCGGGCAGCTTACCGGTCAGGCACACCCCCATGATCTGCGGCATCTTGAGATAGAACGGCTCGCCCGCCATGGCCATGGCGACCTCCAGCCCACCGGCGCCGATCGCCAACATGCCGAGCGAACCGGCTGCACACGTATGGCTGTCGGAGCCCAGCAAAGTTTTGCCGGGGGCGCCGAAACGTTGCATATGAACGGGATGGCTCACGCCGTTGCCGGGCGGACTGAACCACAACCCGAACTTGCGTGCGGCACTGCGCAGAAAGAGGTGGTCGTCGGCGTTTTTGAAATCCACCTGGAGCAGATTGTGATCCACATATTGGGCGGAGAGCTCGGTGCGCACCCGGGCTAGACCCATGGCCTCGAACTCCTGCATGGCCAGCGTCCCGGTGGCGTCCTGGGTGAGGGTCTGATCGATGCGCAGTCCAATCTCCGCACCCGGCTGCATCTCGCCCTCCAACCGATGATCGGCGATGAGCTTGTGGGCGACAGTATAGGCCATGAGCCCGGCCTCCCATTTCACGAGCATGCGCTTATAAGTCTAATGCATACGGGCCGGCGGCGGGTTTTACAACCCCCTTTTAGTTTATGGAGCCTGCCTCGCCTGGAGAGCCTCCTCGGCCTCCATCCAAGCGCTCTCTAGGCTTGTCTGGCGGCCTCGCAGTTCGCCCTGGCGCTGCAGCAACTGCCTTAGACGCTGTTTTTCACCGGCTTCGTACACCGCCGGCTCGGCAAGCTCGATTTCAATCGCACTCATTTCGTCGCCCACCCGTTCCAGCTCCTGCAGCAACTCGTCGACCTGCTGGCGCAACGGCTGCAACGCAGCCCGTTG
Source organism: Nitrococcus mobilis Nb-231 (assembly GCF_000153205.1). Lineage (GTDB taxonomy): Bacteria > Pseudomonadota > Gammaproteobacteria > Nitrococcales > Nitrococcaceae > Nitrococcus > Nitrococcus mobilis. The sequence continues at coordinate 2,941,150 of NZ_CH672427.1, read as the reverse complement.
CTGCGCTTCTCGACGCCGCTCCGCCTTGCGCACCGCCGCGCGGTTAACCTTCTCGGTGTCACCACCGGCAGTATAGACCTGGCGTTGACGGCGGCGCTCACCAAGCCATTGCCTATAATCCTCCAGATCGCCGTCGAAGCGCCGCACGCTCCCGTCGGCCACCAGCAAATACTCATCCACCGTGCTATTGAGCAGATGGCGATCGTGGGCGATGGTGACCGTTGCCCCGGCAAAGCCTTGCAGCGCCACGACCAAAGCATGGCGCATCGCCAGATCCAGATGATTGGTCGGCTCGTCGAGCAGCAACAAATTGGGGCGTTGCCAGACCAGCAAGGCCAGCACAAGCCGCGCCCGCTCGCCGCCGGAAAGTGGCGCGCAAGCCGCGGTGGCCGGCTCGCCCGAGAAGCCAAAGCCACCTAGAAAATCCCGCAGCTCCTGCACCTGCGCCGCCGGGGCCAAACGCTGCAAATGCTGCAGCGGGCTCGCCGCGGTGTCGAGTTGCTCGAGCTGATGCTGAGCAAAATAGCCCACCTCGAGACGCGGACTGCGGGTCAGCGCCCCGCTCCTAGGTGTTAATTTCCCTGCTAAGGCCCGCACCAGAGTGGACTTGCCGGCACCGTTCGGCCCCAGTAGACCAATCCGGCTGCCCGGGCGCAAACTCAGGCGAATGTCGGACAGCACGGCGCGATCGGCATAACCAAGCGAAACGCCCTCAAGTTGCAGCATGGGGTTTGAAGCTTTGGGCGGCTCGGGAAAAGCGAACTGGAACGGTGAGTCCACATGCGCCGGAGCGACGCGTTCCATGCGCTCCAACGCCTTGACCCGGCTCTGCGCGGCACGCGCCTTGCTCGCTTTGGCCCGGAACCGGTCGATGAACCGCTGCAGGTGTGCGATCTCCCGCTGCTGCTTATCGCGCAGGGCCTGTTGTTGGGCGAGTTGGGCCGCCCGCTGCCGCTCGAACTCGCTGTAACCACCCCGATAGTAACTCAGCTGCCGCTGCTCGATATGGGCGATTCCGTCGATGACCGCATCCAAAAATTCACGGTCGTGGGAGATGAGTATGAGTGTGCCCGGATAGGCACGCAGCCAGCCCTCGAGCCAAAGGACCGCCTCCAGATCCAAATGGTTGGTCGGCTCGTCGAGTAGCAGTAGATCCGAGCGCTGTATAAGCGCGCGGGCGAGATTCAGCCGCACCCGCCAACCACCGGAGAACTCCTTGACCGCTTGCATCTGCTCGGTGGCCGCAAAACCGAGCCCGTCGAGCAGCTCCGCGGCGCGGGCTCGGGCGCTGTAACCATCGATGGCATCGAAGCGGGCGTGGCTGGCGGCGATCGCCTCCCCCTCTCCCGAGGCCTCGGCCGCGGCCATGGCGCGCTCCACTTCACGCAGCTGCGCATCGCCGTCGAGGACATAATCGATGGCCGCGCGCGCGAGCGCCGGGGTCTGCTGGCTCATATGAGCGACGGCCAAGCCGCTGGGCAATGCCAGGTCACCGGCATCGGCCTGCAACTCGCCGAGCAGCAACCCGAACAGGGAGCTTTTGCCCGAACCGTTCATGCCTACGAGGCCGATCTTGTGGCCGGGGTAGACGACGAGATTGGCCTCTTCCAGGAGCGGCTCGGGACCGCGGCGCAGAGTAATGTTTCGCAGTGTAATCATGGCGCCGCAGATTAGCCGCCTTAGGCGCTCAGCGCAAAAGCAGACGCGCCGTTAGTCCTCGAGCGGCGCCGGGGTGGCGCAGTTCCAGCAGGCGGCGAATTGGCCTTCGATCCGCTCGCCGCAACTGGAGCACACCCAAGCGGGCGCCGGCAAGCCGGTGGTGCCGAGCACTTCGCCGATCAGCCGCCGCGCCAGCTCGTAGTCCTCGTCGTCCACCCAGAGCTCGGGCCAGATGGCCGTAGGCGGCAGCTCGCCGGCGCCGCCGGTGAGATAGAAGTTGCGCACAAAATGATTGATGTTGCGCCGTTTCAATATTTCGGCCAAATGCCCGACAATGAGCAGATCCGACGATGTGTAGACCCGCTGCACGGTTACACGTAACCGTGTTCCGGGCGCCAGACCTGCATCGCCTGGAACAACGCCTGCTGCTCAGCCGAGCGCGCGGGGTCGGGATCGGCACGCGCCGCCACCCGGCGAATGCGCTCCACATAGCTCGCCGGGAACCCGTGCCAGGCCGCGCCGTACCAAACGAGGTCACGGTACCAAGTAAACGGGGTCAGCCAAGCGTCGATATGGGTCTCCAGTGCAGCGTAGAAGAATACTGGCGTGCGCTGCCCTGCCAAAACCACTTCCGCCGTTCGCCGCTCATAACCACCCGGGCCCAGCCCCTCGATACGATCCAAAACGGGCCGGTCCTGCGCGTCGAGCTGATAGACGGCGCCCATAACCGTATGCCGGAGCTCATCGGTTGGCAGGATGTTGCACTTGGCCGAGCCGTCGGCATCGCTGCGTTTATGAAAGCGCAAATGGTAGCCAGCAAGCTCCGCCACACCCAGCAGCCGGCAAGACGGGGTACGCCGACCCAGCCGCAGCGGGTGCAGATTCGAACCATAGGCAAAATAATGACGCGGTCGCGATTGTGTCATCTCCCGTTCTCGATCCCTCTCTCGCTTTGCATTGTTCCCAAGCTAAGGTGGTTTGAATGCACCGCGCAAAGCTTATACTACGATCTCAACAGATCGGGCCCTATCGGATCAAATACGGCGCAACGCCACCGGAGAGTTCGGGCTGCCCCGTGCCGAGTCAGGTATTGTCTTGCAATCGCGCACCCCCCAGACGCTTGGAGTGTTATTACAAGACCTCGTATCTTGCCTTTTTCGTGGAACACCTGTCTGGGGCACACTAAGGCGGTGGTCAAGTATCTGGCACGCTACAGCCACCGCATCGCCATCAGCAACACCCGCCTCCTGGCATTGAGGACGAGTCGGTAGCCTTTCGCTACACCGACGGCCACCGGGTCAAGATCATGCGCCTAGCCAGTGTGGAGTTCGTGCGCCGCTTCCTGCTCCACGTTCTGCCCAAGGGGTTCATGCGCATCCGCCACTATGGCTTCCTCGCCAATCGCGCTCGCCGCGTGAAGCTCGCGCGCATTGGCGAGTGCCTGAGCCGCTCGGCACCGAGCAAGGAGACAACCAGTGAGGCGTGCACAAACGCCGCCGACACGGCGGTAGTCTATCCGTGCATGGCCTGCCACGGCGGTGTGCTGCGCGTCGGGACGCTGTTGTCAACGCCGCCACGACGGGAGAGCGGATGATGCCGAGCGATTGAGCTGAGCCGATGCCACCGACACGCCGCTGCCAAGCCCCGCAGAGGCCTGAGCTTGCGTGCGTCCCGAACACCGAAATTGCCCGGAGAGCCCCATGAATCCGCCACATTCACCGACATGATCCCCCGTTTTCGACCACCTACCGAGGTGATTCGGGACGCCGGCACCCCTGACGGGCGCCGTAACACCGCCGACGCCTCGACACAGCGCGTGGCGGATTAGCCCAACAGACATTTATCCGCCATGCTACGCACGACGGATAAATGCTTAGAAGTCAGGCAAGGTGGGGAGGGAAAGACAAGAATGAAATGGAAGTGTCTAAATGGAAGCCCGCTGTGGCTTCTGTGTGTGTTTGCATTGGCATGCAGTGCTGTCAACCATGCATCAGCTGGGGGAATGGTCACCAGTGCTAAGAGTCTCTTGACAGTTGCTACCAGAACCAGACTGCAAACGACTGCAAGTGCTAGAGAAGCCCTAGTCGAGTGGCTCGTTCGCCTTGACCCGCGAGGCGCAAAGGAGTTGTTCTCGGAACGTGCCGCGGGGACTCCGCCTCCTTGGCCGGAGGAGATTTTTACCCCAGAGGTACAAAAAGCCCTCCAGACAATTCTCCAGAATCGGGTTGCTTCGTTGCCTCATAATTATCCCACTACACCATGCACTGCGCCACAACGTCTAGCAGGCCTCTGTGGTTCTAGCGTTCTCATAGAAACATATTTTTCAAATTTGGTCGCGGCACTAGCTGAAGAAGCGAAGAGGAGTACTTTAAGGGAAGCTTTTCGTGGAGCGAAGATTCAGATCTTCGATCTTGAAGGTAAGCCCATTACCAGAAACAGTAGTTTATGGGCATCGGCTGTATCAGAATTCAATGAAAAGGGGATTCGATTGCTTACTGTGGTGCTAGGGGACGTTAGAGCAGAGCACCGTCTCGGAGAGGCTGTCGATAAGATTATTAAACAATCTGAGGGTAAGACCTTTATTCACCCGGATAAGGGCTGCTTTGGTCAGTTTACGATCGGTGCAATCGGTGGAACACTAATTGGAATAATCGATGAGATAGATCTTCGAACGAAAGAGATCACTTTAAAATTAGGTCCACTGAAATACCAATTAGAGTACGAGGAACTTGTGAACCACTTAGAGCAATTTACCAGGTCGAATACGCCTTCTGATAAGCCTAATGAGCCCATCCAGCCGACTCGCTAACCGCTCGCGGCTGATGGGTGTCGTTAGATTCAATGGATAACCGACTGAAAAAATGGATACGCTGGCTGAATGTTGTGCACGACGGCATTCAGCAACTGCTTGTGAAAAGAAACATCTTTTTGGACGTTCAGAAAATAATTAATAACAACCCAGACCTCGATAGGCCAAGTTCATTCTACTAAGGGGTGCTTTGAAAAAGCCTCGCTAGACTGCAGCGGTGTAGCTGAAATTGGGCTGACCAGAAGAGGCTTTATCAATAATATCACTAGTAAAATATTTTTCGCTTTTCAGCTTAGCTTATTTCTCCGTCTTTTTCTCCCAGCAACATGGTCTTCAAGGGATGCTTGAAGGTTAAAGTTCGATAGGGGAACGGAATTTCAATTCCGGCCTCGTCCAAAGCCTGTTTAATAGCCGCGATCACCTCGCCCCGCGAACGGCGAATATCCACCGGTGTAGGATCAGCCCACCACGTTACTTCAATATCAATACTGCTGGCTCCAAATGCTTGTGGAAAAATTTCAATCGGTCGGTCCTTGTGTACCGTCGAACATCCATCCACGGCGTGCTCAATCACGCGGACTGCATCGGTTACATTTTCACCATAGGCTATTCCGGCAATAATCGTTATTCGCCGCTGAGGCAAATCGGTTAGCACCTTAGTAGGATTGAGAAAGAGAAAAGAATTAGGGGCAATAACTAGCTCGCCAGAGGTTTGGCGAATTAAAGTTTGCCGAACGGAAATATTTTCCACCTTTCCGCTAATCCCCTCACATTCAATAAAATCTCCATTCTCAAATGGAAAACGCCAAAGCAGCAAAATTCCGGCGAAAAAATTCTCGAAAATATCTTTAAAAGCAAAACCCACAGCAATGGATACAATACCCATAGCACCCAAGGCCCGGGCTGGTGTTAAACCAGGGAATGTCACCATAGCAGCAAATAATATTCCAACGACCCAAATGCCAATACTAAGCAGCCGAGCGAGCAATTCGCGTAATGACCCCCGAATTTTAGAGTGACTCAAAAAAGCGCCTACTAGACGGACAGCAAGCGCAGACATTCCCCACGTGAACAATAAAATCAATACTCCCATCACCAGAAAAGGGCTATGATCCACAAAATTTGCCCAAATTTCCAGCACGGTATCTTGCATAGAAGCAACAATTTCTTCTATATTCGTGGGTACATTTTGAGTGGAAACAGAGTCAACAGCATCTGGCACAATATTCTCCTATCAGGAGCTCATGATTTTATTATAGTGTAGACTAATATAACCTCCCCACGAGCTTACTTGATTAGCGACTTTAGTAGCACTGGGTTTCTGGGAAGCGTCATTGCCCGCCGCCTTATGTGTCAGGTTCCGTGTGATGCTATTGGGCAGCGGGTCTGGCGTTTGCGCGTGGCATTGAGTTCCTTCCTTAGAACAGCGTTTTGAATAAAACAATGGTCCGTTTAAGCTTTGATTTAAGTGTTATTTTTCAATGGTTTTCTGATTTATCAAAGGATTACGCTGGTCCGACCCCGGCCTCTGCCCTGACTGGCCCAGGTGGTGCCGGGCCCGGCACCACCTGACGCTGAGCCGCGCTCCGGCCGGCGAGGTCGGCCGACCGGCTACGACTCATCAAATACAAGGCTTTGGGTAGATTATTACAGCGGGGTCAGCGTTATCTCTACCCGGCGGTTCTGGGCGCGGCCCTCGGCGGTGCTGTTGGAGGCAATCGGGTCATCCGGGCCGACACCAGCGGTGCGGATACGGTTGGCCGCCACGCCTTGTATGATCAACGAACTGGCAACGCTGTCGGCGCGTTTCTTCGAAAGCTTCATATTGTGCGCGTGGCCACCGGTGCTGTCGGTATGGCCCACTACATTCACCCCGGTCTGATCGTATTCTTTGAGCACCATAGCCACGCCGGTTAGGGTATTAGCACCGGCCGGTTTCAGCGAACTGCTGTCGATATCGAACGTGACGTTGTTCGGCATGTTCAAAATGATGGCATCGCCCTGACGCGTCACGCTCACCCCGGTGCCCTGCATTTTTTCGCGCAGCTTGGCTTCCTGCACGTCCATGTAATAACCCACGCCACCACCGAGCGCCGCGCCACTCGCGGCACCAATTAGCGCCCCTCTGCCACGATGTTTTTTAGCGGCGGCCGCACCGATCCCAGCGCCCACGGCCGCCCCTACCCCAGCACCGACACCGGCCTTACCGGCCTGACGCTCCCCGGTGTAAGGGTTGGTCGTACACGCAGCCAGTGCCAGCGCAGCGCTCACTGCACCTGCAACAATAAACAGACGACGTTCTTTCATATGGAAAACCTCAATTGCATCCCTGACATCCATCGGCACGCGCCGGTAACAATTTATCTCATCGGCTGAAAAGGCGCATTGGATTACGCTGCGCCACCCAACCGAAATTTCGCATAAATAATGGCGCCACTCAGGGGGTATTCGAACTGCGGGATATTACCATCCGCCCGGCCGTTGTTGGTTCCGAAGCGAGAGACAATGCGCGCCTGTTGTCACAGCGAGCTCTCTTAGATGTTTGATCCCCCAGTATATCCCCAGCGGGGCCTGCAGGATCGCCGCGAGCTCCAATGAGTAGACCCTAACCCTAATACTGCTACCTTAACGACCACAATTGTATATTGATCATGAAGTTGTGTGATTATTAAAGGCTAGGCTCTCGGAGCATTTCGGATAGAATTGATTGTGAGAAAACCCTCCCATCCGATCCCGAGAGCCTAGCCATGAAAAACTCTATTCGCTGCGCCCGCTCATGGCAAATCCAGCGCTTGAAGAGGTCCTTCCTACAAGTGCGCGGACTGCCGTTTTTCGATGTTTTATCCACCCGTGTGTTGAGCCAGTTCGCCGAACGCGCGTGCGGCGGGCGTGATCGGATATTCACCCCCTTGGTGGTATTGAAAGCCTTCCTCTTCCAGGTGCTCAGTCAGGACGGTTCGTGCAAACACGCGGTGGCGCGGGTGCTGTCCGAGCGGCTGCAAAGCGGCCAAAGCGCCAATTCCATCAACACCGGGCCGTATTGCAAAGCCCGCCAACGCCTGCCCCGTGCGCCCTTGGAGAACGCGGTCCGGGAGAGCGGACAGACGCTGCACCAACGCGCGCCTTCAGCCTGGGGTTGGCGTGGCCATCGCGTGGTGCTCGCCGATGGCACTACCGCACTGATGCCCGATACGCTCGATAATCAGCGTGAGTTCCCCCAACAGGGCAACCAACAACCCGGCCTCGGGTTTCCCATCGTGCGCATCGTGGCCCTGATTTCGCTCGGCGCGGGTGCTGTGCTCGATTATGCCCTCGGCCCTTATCAGGGCAAGGGCAGCGGAGAGAGCTCTTTGTTCAGCACCCTCCTGCACACCCTGCAGCCGGGCGACCTGCTACTCGCCGACCGCTACTACTGCACCTACGCGATCATGGCGTTGCTGGTCCACCACGGGGTGCAGGGGCTCTTTCAAAAGCATGCCCAGCGAAAGCCGCATTGGCACCGCGGCGAGCGACTCGGCGCCAAGGATCATCTCATTAAATGGGCCAAGCCGCCCCGCAAGCCCGTGTGGATGAGCGCACAAGACTACCTCAAGCTGCCGCCGACGCTGACCATTCGCGAGCTGGCAGTCAACGGCATCGTCTACGTCACCACCCTATCGAACCCCAAACGCTACCCCCGCCGCGCCCTGGCCGAGCACTACCGCTCACGCTGGACGATCGAGTTGGATCTGCGCAGCATCAAAACCGATATGGCCATGGAGCGGCTGCGCTGCAAGAGCCCAGAGCGGGTCAGAAAAGAGATCGCGGCTCATTTGTTGGCCTACAATCTCGTGCGCGCCAACTTGAACCGAGCCGCGCAGTGCTTCGAGAAAATCCCGCGCCAACTCAGCTTCAAATCGGCGCTACAATTGCTCAACAACGCCGCCTCCCAGCTGTTGCTACTGTCTGGAAAGGCACTGCAGGCTTTTGCCACCGCATTGCTGCAGGCGATGGCGTTGTCCCCAATAGGCCGGCAAAAACGCCTGCCACAACCCCGTGCAGTCAAACGACGCCCTTAAGCCCTATCCCTTGCTCACCAGGCCCCGCCATGCGGCGTGCTAAGCCATCCGTCGGCCAACGAATTCGTTAAGGTAGCAGTATTAGACCCTAACCCTGCTACCGGATGACTCCCCCAACCGGGCGCTTCGCTGCTTACGGGCGTAAGCAGCGGCGGCGCACATCGCGCACCAGCGCGCCGAAGGTGCCGGCGGTGATGTTGTAGTGGCCGATACTATAGCCGGGCAGCGCCTTCTCGGCACGCCATAGCGCGTGTGCGTCGATCAGTGAGCGGATACTGTAGGTATCCCAAAGCTTGGGGTTTTGAGCGCGCCACTGTCGAGGCCGCGATCGGCGCAGCGGGGGCGGGGTTCATAAACGCCCAGACCAGCGCCGCGACCCAGCCGAGCAGCGTCTAGCCGAAAAACAAATCTAGGGCAAAATTGCCCCGGCGTTGTGATGTTTGCGCCCGGCAGCGACCAGCCAGGGCAGGAAATAAACGGCCAGGAACAGGCCGAGGACCAAGATGGGACCGACGATCTCGCGTGCGGTGAGCAGTAGCGCCCAGGCGGCGATGATTCCGACCAGTATGACGAACACGATCAGGATGTCTTTCATGCGGTTCCCCTCATTCCAAGTGATGTACCGGCAAGCCCACGGTGAAAACTTTCTTGTTATCGTGGCCGCGCCGAGGCGGGCGGCGTGCCGGCGAGTGCCGCGACGGCGAGCGCGGTTTGCCGCATGATCTTGTGCGTGCCGGCCTCCAGGCGCTGGTAGTGGCGCCAGTGCAGCCCGAGCTGCGCGGCCATCTGCATTTGGGTCAGGCCGAGCTCACGGCGCACCGCGCGCAGCTCCTCGGCGGTCACAGCAGCACCAACTTGACCAGCACGGCGGCGTTGAGTGCGATCAGCACGCCGAGCATCCAGTGAATACGATCGATCTTGGCCTCAAGGCGCTGCTCGACAGCGGTGATCCCCGAGCGCAACGATTGCTCCACGGCGTCGATCTTGGCCTCCAGGCGCTGCTCCACAAGCTTGATCCCGGAGCGCAGCGTACCGGCGACACCGTCGACATGTTCCTTGGTCGCGATCGACTCCATCATGAGCTCGTGCAGCGCGCGGGCTTGGGCGTTGGCCTGCTCCAAATCGACGCCGGCGCTCTCTAGGTGCAGCGCGTAGGCGAGCGTATCGAAGCGCCCGCCGGAGTTGGCTTTCGATTCCTTTGCCGCGTTGTAGAGCGCCTGGGCGTGGGCCTTAGCTTGCGCCTCGCTAAGCCCGAGCTCTTGGAGCTGCTTGCTGTATTTGAGTGTGTCGAGCATCAATCGTCGCCTTCCCGCAGCTCCAAGCGCCGCTCGATGCGCTCCACGCGCCGGGCGAGCCCTTGCATCGTGGCGCGGTCATCGCCCGCGCCGGCGTAGATGAAACCGACCGTGTGCTCAATGCTGGATAATCGCGTTTCGATCCGCTCCAGGCGCTCGCCGTGTTCACCGAGGATTGCGCGTATGGCCTGGAGGTGCTTGATGATCAGGCTGTCGTCGGTCATGTCTCGCTCTGTGCCTCGCTTGGAAAGTAAAGCTACGTCATTATGACGCAAATACCAAGGTAATCCGATGCCCAGTGCTACCGAAGACCTGCTGATCCGCATCGACGCGACCACCGAGCAGTTGCGCCGCGAGCTGCGTCGGGCCGACGAGGTGGTCAACGGCAGCTCGCGTAACATCAACCGCCGGCTCGGGTGGGCCGATGCCGCCTTTACGCGCTAGCAATGAAATCACGACTCGGGGCATACAAATTAGACGATATATCGACCATGATCACCTAAAGGTAAAATTGTCGGGTTATTTCCTTCCATAACACCGACAGCACAGCTTGATGTGCCGTAATAAAATCCGATCATGCAAACATCAAAAAACAAAATGACCGCGTATAATACAGAGCTATTCAGTCTGACAAAGTAGATGGCGGGACTCGCATAGGACCAAAATTGATACTTTCAAAGGCAAAAAGGCAGCGAACGGTCTACGCCTCCGATATGTCAGGACCCTTCATTGACCCTGGCATGCAAGACCGGCCGAATAGAGCCCTTTGCTCTCCCCGCCAATTCAGCGTGACCTGTAAGTAAAACAAAAGCCATCGAGTCTAACTAGTAGCTTACCCTTTCAAGTTTCGACTCGGTTTATCTGTAATATGTAATTATGAAAGCATAAATTAATTTAGTTGGGTGGTTTATATGTGCTTTTCTGCAACAGCTTGTTTTACTGCCGCAGCCATTCTGATACCCACTGGAGTTTATACTCTAAACAAATCCTGTCGTGGTGATAAACGTTATCTGGCACTGGCGAGCTTTCCACTTTTATTTGGGATACAGCAAATCACCGAAGGGGCTCTATGGCTTTCTTTTGAACAAAGAGCCGGCTTTAGTATTGATATGGCCGCAATGGGATTTCTTTTCTTTGCCTATTTCTTATGGCCATTCTTTGTTCCCCTGGCCGCCCTTCTTGTTGAAACAAAAACTTCGCGCAGAACGTTATTCAAGGGATTTACCATTATCGGCTTTCTCTTTGGGGCCTCACTCTACATACCATTATTGATAAACCAGGACTGGTTATCTGTAACCACCGTTAAAGGTTCAATACTGTATGAGTCTACCTTAATCTATGATGGCATCATACCGAGAACAACGCTGAGAATTGTCTATGCGGTAATTGTCGCAGTTCCCTTGCTGTTTTCCACGGTTAACAGCCTCAGGATTTTTGGAGCCCTTATTTTTATCTCTGTCACCATTAGTGCCGCCTTATTCGCTTATGCCTTTGTATCCATCTGGTGCTTCTTTGCCGCAATACTCTCTGCGTTTGTTGTTTATATAATTCATCATGAGGCAAAACATCCACCAAAAAGCTAAGCGTCAGTTCCAGCTGATGATGTGCTTGCTCGGGCGCGAGCTGAACTCAAACGCCCATGAAGATTGGGTTTCGCCCGGCTGCAGATATTAAGTTGCGGGCGGCTGCTCCTCTGCCACACCGCACGGCTTATAAATAAGTAACCGCCTTTAAGCCAGCGCCCGCAAGGCGATCGCTACGCCTGCGAGAAACTCTCCACCAACTCGCGCACGCGGGCTTTGGCGTCGCTCAGAATCGGCTCACCGTCGCCGACCAGCAGACGATCGAAATCGACCGTCTCGCAAAGGCGCTTGACGCTCGCGCGCAGCGCAGCGGGATCATCGAGCTTCGCCTCCGGCAGCAGCCGGCATTTACCCGGCGGATCGCTGATGATCGCATCACCGACCAACAGGAGGCGCCGCTCCGGCCAAAAGAGCGCCACCTCACCTGGTGATTTGCCCGAGGCATCGAGCACCCGAAACGGTCCGATGGTCTGATCCACGGCCAGATCACCATCGATTTCGGTCCCCTGCTGCCGGGCATGACCGGCATCCGCTGGATGGATCAGGACCTGCGCACCGGTATGCTCCCGCACCTGATTGGCGGCGCGCGAGTGGTTGCGATTGGTGAGCACGATCTGCGCCACACCCGTGGCAACGAGGCGTTCCAGCTCCTCGGCTTCGGCTTCGACCGGATCGATAACGAGGTTACCTCCGGGGTGCATCACCAGATGGCCGTTGAAATTGTAGTTTTGCGGCTGGGCCAACCGCGACCACATATGAATACCCGCGACGATCTCGCGCATGGCTCGCCTCACTCAATCTGTAGCTTGCATCGATGCTGGCTATGGGACAATGCCAGCCGTAACCAGTATAAGATAAAATTTGCTTGGCTTCGCTGCCAGGGCCAGATCACCGTACCCACTCCCGGTACACTGAGCGGACCTAAACTCAGCGACCGACCCACTCGACTGAGCCTCGCGGCACGCGGTAGCATGACTGTAGATTCCATAGGCTGAATGCCGCCGCACCCGGCAGCGGGTTTACCACCACTGCCCGAGGGCTAGCGGCCGGTCGGCTTAGGGGTCACAGCTTCGCTTCCAACCCAGTCAGCGCAGCGTGCGGCGGCTCGAAGGTTGAAGTAAATACAAGCTCATCATTACGGTTGCGATGAATCACGCCATGCGAAGAGCGGCTGTGCTGCGCCGAGAAATCCTTATGTTGGTGGGTGTGCTATTGCTCACCGCGTGCAATCCCTCGCCCCATGAGTTCCGATTGACCGACATATCCGGCTCTCAGGCCAAACTGGCGCTCTTTAAAGCACCCACCGCCGAGGGCAAACGACTCACCGCCGAGGACTTGCGCGGCAAAATCGTGGCGCTGTCTTTCGGCTACACACACTGTCCGGACATCTGCCCTACTAGCCTCGCAAAACTCCAAGCCGTCGTGCAGCGCCTGGGCGAGGCGGCCGATGACCTACGGGTGGTCTTCGTAACAGTGGATCCCAAGCGCGACACGCCGGCGGTGCTCGAACGCTACATCCACTCGTTTAACCCCCGCTTCATCGCCCTGCGACCCGATCCCGAAGCGCTGCCCAAATTGACAAGCCGCTACCATTTGACCTACAGCTACGGAGAACCGGACGCTGCGGGCAACTACCCCGTCAATCACACCAGCACGCTGCTGATTTTCGATCAAACGGGACGAATGCGGCTGATGGGCCGCCACGACGACAATCCCAAAGACATCGCCGGCGACATCGCCTATCTGATCAACCATCCGAGTTAGTTCATTCGCAGCCGGGCACCCGATTTCCCCTTAAAGCTGTAGGTTGATGCATCCGCAGCGCCTGCCTAGCATGCCTATAAAGCAAACCTTTGCGGAGAACACCATGACTTACGTTGTCACCGAAAACTGTATCAAGTGCAAATATACGGACTGCGTGGAGGTATGCCCGGTCGACTGCTTCCACGAAGGACCCAATTTCCTGGCCATCGATCCCGAGGAGTGCATCGACTGCACGTTGTGCGAGCCCGAATGCCCGGCCGAGGCGATATTCTCCGAGGATGACCTGCCGGAGGAGCAGCATCATTTCCTCGAACTCAACGCCGAGCTCGCCCAAAAATGGCCCGTGATCACCGAGATGAAAGACGCGCCTAAGGACGCCGAGGAATGGGACGGCAAACCGGGCAAACTCCAGTACTTGGAGCGCTGAACCCGACACCGCAGGCCCGTCCAGTGTCGCCGCCCGTGACGGCACCGCTTGCCACCACGGTCCGAATCATCACAGCCAGTCGAGCAGCGAGAGCCCTAGGCTGAAGCGATTGTTGACATGATCGTAATCGATCAGGCTCTCCCCGTAACCGTAGAACCATTGCAGATAACCCTTGAGCGGTCCACCCAACAAAGGGAATACCCAGTTGAGCTGCACCGCCCCACGTAGGGCCTCCGGCTTGAGGTTGGAGCGCAGCAACAATCCGAAAGTCTGCTCGTTGTGCCGGTAGACCCCCAAGAATTCACTGCGTCCGACAAAATTCTCGATGTTGGGATTATCGTCGTTGCTGGCCGACTCCGGAATCCGCCACCAACCTCGAAGCTGGAAGCCGAACTGTTCATTGTCGAATAACACGCCACCGATGAGTCGATTCCAGCTCCTGGAAAGGGGGTCGGAACGGCCGTTGGATTGATGATTGAGGCTCAGCGTAAGCAGCCGGCCGTGGAGCCCGAGCAGGTTGAAACGGGTGCGCAGCGAATAGATCAACTCCGGCTCGTAATTGGTCTCCCGAAAGGGTGACGAGACATTGCTGTTGTAGGCCTGCCAAAATGAAAGCTGCGTATAGCCAAACCAGAGATCGCCGCCGTTGAGGAGCAGATTCCGCCACAGCGGCGCCTTGAAACTGAACTGGAATTTGACCTCTAGGTCGTCGATATCGGCAGCGTCGCGACTGCCGGTAGGCTTTTGGTTGGGCCGGAAATTGTAGGACAGCGGCAGGGCATAGACGGGCTTATAGGGAGTGAAAAAGCGCGCCCAGCCCCGCTGCGACGTGACTTGCCAGCGCCGGCTCAATCCAACGGCAGTCGGCGTCTTCTCCGCCCGCTCGGCTGCGGCCGTAGCCTGCTCGACTGAGGCATAGGCATTCGTCGAGCTGCTGGAGCGACTGTGCTCCGCTGGCTGCTCATATTCGCCACCTTCTTGGGGCTGGCGGCCCATCGCGCCATCGTAGCAATGCAAGCGCTCCTGGGCGTTCTCCAACTTGACACAGGCCTGCAGACCCGCAGCGTCGAGCGCGACGACCGCAGATGGTATGAGCATGAGAACCAACAACCCGAACCAACGCACTAGCATCCGAGTAAGAGCGCTCGTCGACTGACCGCCTAGCGCGCGCTCAGTCTCGGCGCGGCATAGGGCATGCCCGCGACAGTAGGCACCAACGAGCGGACGAGCGAGTGAGCACGGCCCAAAAGGCATCAGGAACTGGAGGCGGCATTACCAGTATGGCCCTTATCCGCACCCGTCGTCGCCTTATCGGCCGGCTCCTCCTTCGTCTGCTTGACGAGCGCCTCCCGCTTGAGGTCGTGGATTTCAGCCACCACCGCCTTACTCACTTTGAACACATAGTCATCGGCCGAGGTCCGTAGCAGGTAATCATCACCCTGAGCGGCCTTGCTAAAGCGGTATTTCACCGTGCGTC
The DNA here is from genome assembly GCF_000153205.1 of Nitrococcus mobilis Nb-231. Taxonomy (GTDB): domain Bacteria; phylum Pseudomonadota; class Gammaproteobacteria; order Nitrococcales; family Nitrococcaceae; genus Nitrococcus; species Nitrococcus mobilis. The sequence goes on along the minus strand of NZ_CH672427.1, from coordinate 2,926,078 downwards.
CGTCTTGCAGCGTCAACGTATAACTCAACTCGGGCACCGGCGCTCGGATCGACTGGTCTGCTTTGCCCTGCACGTCTTCGAACGTGAGATGGGCCAATCGATCGATGATCCGAGCGGCTTCCTCCGCATCCGTGCCGGCACCGTTGCCCAGCCCAGCGAGCTGCCATTTGTCGTCCTTACGCTGCAGCGTAAACGAGGGCAGATCGATGCGGACGATGTCCCGAGGCTTTTGTTGCAAGACATTACGATCCATCCACTGGTTGGGCTCGATGCTCGCCTGCCAGAGTCCAAAGGCAATTTCGTAGACGGCCTTACCCGTCTCCGATCGAGCGAAAACCTCGTTTGGTCCAGCCGAGTCTCCCAAATAGAGAGTGGCCAGCGCATCCTCACCGTGTTTCAGCGTGATGCGACGCTCGAAATCCGCCGAGCCTACATGAAAACGCTGGTCGGCCCCTTCGGTAACGGCCACCGGCAACCGCGGCCGCAAGTCACGCAGTGCCACGAGAAAGCCATCCACCTTGGATGCGTCGGCCGGAAAACCCTCGCGGGAGGGCAGGTTCCAACCCTCGGCACCCTTGCGCAGCGTAACCGAGCCTTCCTCACGGGTATCGATCACAATGGTGTCGACCTGATCGCGTGCGAAAACGATCAGAGGTTGGCCAGGCTGAGCGAGCGTGTAGCGCTCGGCGTTCCAAAATAGCATCCCGGCAAGCAAAAGCTGGGCCGCGAGCACGCCAGCCAAAATAATGTTCAGCCGTTTCATGCTCAGACCTTCCCTTCCCGCAGCACGGCCAAATAGTAGCGCTCCCGTCGCCGCCGCATAACTCGTTGAACACCAAAGACGATCGCCAAACCACCGAGCCCGAAACCGTAGCTAAGATATTCCCAAAAGCGCTGGGTGTCCTCCGAAAGGGGTTCGAGCAAGCGCGAGAAATGGCTGCGACCGCGAATTGCAAGTAAGCCCGGGTCCTCCAGCGACCAATCGATGGCGTTCTGCACAAGCTGTACTGGATTCAAATACTGGGTCCCGGTCGCATTAGCGATCAAATCAAGCGCGGAATCGGCGAGAAAGCTGCTGGAGCCGAACAGGATAAGCCGGGCGGAGGCAGGCGAGCGCTCGATCACACCGGCGACTTTTAGCTTGGTATCCTCTTCGCCCGCATCCGTCTTAGCCTCCCCCGCCGCGTCGTCATCCTCGTGCTTATCCGCGAGCAGGGGTGAGGGCTTGTCTTTGAAAAAAGACTGGAATCGCCCTTGTACGACGCCCGCCAGTAGCTTGCGGCCGCGGTCTTCGCCGGTGGCGAAACCCATGCTCCCGTAACGCTCGAAGTTTGGTTCGATGACCTCCGACTCCGAACTCCACGCCTCGGGCGAGCTCTGCAGCACCCGGATCACCTTGCGCTCCTCATTGGCCTGCGCCTCGATCCGCACCGGCGAGGCCCAATCCATGGTGACCTGCTCGAGACCCGCGGTGATGGGGCTGTCGGCAAGCATGCCATCCGGCCGGATGTCTACCAAATAGGGGTAAGCCAGACTGCGGATCTCCTGTACCCGTACACCGCCTGCCATGCGCTCCACTGGAATCGGCAGCGCGATGTTTTGTGGATCGAGGACCATGGTCTCGGTGATTTTGATGCCCTTGGCCGCGAGCCACTTCTCCAAGCCGGTCCGACGCTTTCTAACCGTGAGGCCGGCGCGGCCAAGGCCCACGTCGAACGGTGAAGCGGCGATGGCGACCGTACCACCCCGCATTAGGAACTGATCGATGGCGAATAGCTGTTTATCGTCGAGTTCCCAAGGCGAGACCACCAGTAACAGATCGCTCGCCGCCGGCACCCGACCCGTTTTCAGATCGGTCGGGCGCACTGCGGCATTCTCCCGCAACTTGGCCTCCAAAGCCTGGTAGCGCGCCATCCCGCTACCGTAGTAGCCCGGCTGCGGCGGCGGAGTATAGAGCGCGATGGTCTTCAATAAACCCGTTGCGAAGCGTTTCAAAGCCGCTTCGATGTTGCGCTTGAGATCCGCCCGATCGAGGCTCTCGGGCAATGGCACCGGCACCGTCTGATCACCCCGTTGCAGCAGCATGTAAAAGTAGAATCGGTTGGAGTCCAACAAGCTCGTGACCATGGGCTGAAAGCCGTATTGCTGCTGGATCTGCCGGGCCAGTTCACCGCCATCGGCCTGCGGATCCCGGATTCGAACCTGTAGCATTCCGTGCGACTCGGCACGCAACTTTCCAAGAATGGAATCCAAGCCCTTGCGCAACTGCACCAGATCGGCGGGTAGGCGGTGGTCGCTCGATAGAAAACCATGGAAGGTGACCGGCTCGGTGATATGACTGAACACGTTGCCGCCCCCTTGATAGGCGTAGATCACTTTCTTGATGGTCCGCGTGATCTGGTACTCGGGATTGCGCAGCTCCACCTGCAGCTGCCCTGCCGAGCCGCCCTTGACCTCGACCAGGTCGCGGAAATTCAACGTTCCATACTGATCGCCGTACTTCACCAGGATGTTGAAATACGAGTTGACCACCCCAGCTTGATACTTGCTTTCGGTGCGAAACGGCACGGGCTTGATGCCGTAACTCTCGTTCGCCTCGCGCTCGAGCTGCGCGTCTTGCTGAGGATCGACCAAGCCCACATGGACGCGCTTGCCGCCAACCACTGCATACTCTTGCAGCAGATTCTCGAGTTGCGGCACCAGCGGCGCCAACAACGGGTGCGTCTTGGCGCTGAAATAGCCGCGGATAAGCAGCGGCTCCTGGAGCTGGGAGAGATAGAGGCGAGTCGCCGGAGAGATGGAATAGATCTGGCCCGCCGTAATATCCGCGCGGGCCCAGCCAATCGGTTGCAGCCAGAAATTGGCCGCTACGAAATTGGCGATGAACAGCGCCGCTGCGACCTGCCACTGCCGGTGCCTGCCCTGCCCAGCCGCCTCGGAACCCGCCCAGCGCAACCGTTCCAGCGAATAGACGTTGAGCGTCAAGAACACACCGACCAGGCTGAGATAGTAATAGAGGTCGCGCAGATCGAGCACGCCACGCGTGATGGAGTCGAACCGCGCGCCCGTGCCGAGCAACGCTAATCCATCCGCGACCCGCTGCCCAAACAGATCGGTGAGGGTACTGGAGCCGATGAGATAGAACAGCGTACAGATCAACACGCTGCCAATAAGACTGACGATCTGATTGTCGGTACGTGAAGAGACATACAAGCCAATGGCGGCATAGGCCGCAGCAAGCAATAACGTCGCTAAATAGCCGCCAACCACCGGGCCCCAATCCAACGGCCCCAATAGAGCAACCATGATCGGCAGCGGCAAGGTCAGTACCAACGCCACCGCCACCAGAGCGAGGCAGGCGAGAAACTTGCCGAGCACCAGCCGTAACGGAGTAACCGGCACGGTCATCAACAGCTCCAGCGTTCCCGAGCGACGCTCCTCACTCCACATCCGCATGGTCACGGCGGCTACGAGAAAGATGAGCAGGATCGGCATCCACTGGAACAATGGCCGAACGTTGGCAAGATCACGGGCGAAGAAAGTCTCCACCCAGAAAAAGACGAATAACGTTACGCCGAGGAAGGCCGCCAGAAAGATATAGGCAACCGGTGAACCGAAGAAGGCCGCGAGCTCCTTACGCGCGACCCTCAGCACATCAGGCATGGACGGCCTCCTCTGCCTCGTTGATCTCACGGAATACCGCCTCGAGCTCCATGATCTCCGGCTGCAACCGGTAGAGCGCAATGCCGTTTGCATGCATGGCGCGTCCCACGGCGCAAGCAATCCCCGCCGGGTCGCTCTCTCCCAGTTGCAATCGATAACTGTAGCGACCTTGCTCGGCGCCGGTCTCCTCGATACGCTCAACGCCGCCGACCGCGGCAAGCACGGCGCGGACCCGCTTGGGCGGCGCGCCCACGCAGACCTGCAGGCCGTGGGTTTGATCAAGTTCACTGAGCTTGGCATCGAGCGCCAGGCGGCCCTGGCGAATCATCAGCACCCGAGTGCATACCGCCTCGACCTCCTGCAGAATGTGTGTCGAGAGCAGCACCGTGGCGTGCTGGGCGAGCTCGCGTATTAACTTGCGCATGTGCTGAATCTGGCTCGGATCAAGCCCATTGGTGGGCTCGTCCAGGATGACGATGCGCGGCTTATGCAGGATCGCCCGCGCCACGCCGACCCGTTGCCGATAGCCGCGCGATAGGGTGGCTACACTGTGCATAGCCCGGGGTTCGAGGCCCGTGCTGCGGATCGCTTGGCGAGTGGCTGCCGCGCGCTCGGCCGACGGCACGCCCTGCAAGGACGCCTGATAATCCAGGTAATCGATCACACTCATATCTGGATAGACCGGGCAGTTCTCCGGCAAATAGCCGATGCAGCGTTGGATTTCATGGCGCTCCCGAGTGATATCGAAGCCGTCGATGGTAATGCGCCCGGCGCTCGGCTCGAGATAGCCGGTCAGCATTTTCATGATCGTCGTCTTACCAGCCCCATTGTGGCCCAACAAACCGACGATCTCGCTACGGGCTATTCGGAAGGAAACATCGCAGACGGCCTTGACAGCACCGTAGCTAAGCGACAATTGTTCTGCTTCGATCATTGCGAAACAGGCCCCTTGCATTCGTTCTAGGTGATCGAGAGGTGCGGCCGCCCCGAGGCGACGAGGCAGGCGGATCCGGACCCGCTGCCAAGGGCAGAGTGTAGCGCCAGGTTAGAACGATTAAAATGGGCCTTTCCAGTTACACATACGAGTCTATTTAGCCATGTCCAGCGTCGTTGACAATACAGCCACGATTCCCGAACAGACCCCTCTTTCCGGTTCGAACCAAGCCGGCAACGAGCCGCCCCGATCTTACGAGATTACGGTCCGAATCGAAAAGCCCATGTTGCGCCGCGTATTGCGCAAGCTCCTTAACAGCTACTTGGGGCGCAAACGTTATCTGGCGGCGCTTCTCATCGGCTACGCCGTAACCACTCTCCTTTTGAAGCAGAATTACAGCTGGTATACCTGGGTATTGGTCGGAGTGCTGATTTTCGTGGTCGTACTGCCGATGCTCTTGCGCTCCCTGATGTTCCTACGCTGGCTTCGAGCGTATCAGACCGAACAAGGCGAGGCGGCTTGCTACCGATTCGACGACGCGGGCATCGAGGCGCGGGTCGCCAGCGGCCAAGGCCAAATGGCGTGGCAGGAATTCAATCGGTTGCTCAGGCTCGATGAAGCCTGGTTGTTGTTCACGCGCGGCAATGCCTTCACCATTTTGCCATTGCGCGATCTCTCGCCTGGTCTGCGTGAGTTGATCATGGGCAAAATCGAGGCCAACGACGGAGAGATTATCTGAGCCGCGCCGGCGTGGTCGGATTATTTTAATTGCGGGTGGTCAGGTGTCGACGACACGGCGCAAGCGATGACCGAACAGGAAGGCGTCATCAAATATCGGCTCGATCACCGCTGGAGCGATCCACCCGAGACGGCGCTGATCCGCTCGCTGAACGCTTGGCGGGAGTTGCTGCGCAAGCTCGGGCTGATCGGGCAGGATCCTACCCGCTACGCCGGCCTCGACTTCGGCAACCTGAGCCGGCGGCAGGAGAACCCGCATGACGCGCGTGCCCCGGCGTTTCTAATCAGCGGCACCCAAACAGGCCACCTCGCCCGACTGGAACCAAAGCATTATGTGTGGGTACGGGAGTGCGATACCAGACACAATCGCATTCTAGCCGAGGGTCCGATTCATCCTTCTTCCGAGGCACTGACCCACGGCGCCATCTATGCGACCGCGCCGGAGTTCACCTATGTCTTCCACGCCCACTGTCCCGCGATATGGCGGCACGCCCAAGCGCTGGGCGTTGCGCTCACTGCGGCCGATGTGCCCTACGGAACGCCGGCGATGGCCGCCGAGGTGGGCCGGCTGCTCGCCGCCGCCGAGGTCCGCCGCAGCGGCGCCCTCGCGCTGGGCGGCCACGAGGACGGCGTTGTCAGCTTCGGGTCCAGCGCCGAGGCGGCCGGCTGCGCCATGCTCGCCCTGCTGGCTCGAGCATTGGAACTAACGGATCGATACTGACCGGAAAGCGACGCGCCGGCCACGACAAGGAACAAGGCTCCCGATGGGCACTGCGTGCGACGACCCGATCGGCATTTTCGACTCTGGCCTGGGCGGACTGTCGGTCGTCCACGCCATTCGGCGGCTGCTACCGACGGAACAGCTGCTTTATGTTGCAGATTGTGCTCACGCGCCTTACGGTGGGTGCTCCGCCGCGTTCATCCGCACGCGCGCCCTGGCGCTGGCCGGTTTTCTCCAGACCCAGCGGGCCAAGGCGCTGGTCGTCGCCTGTAATACCGCCACCGCGGCGGCCGCCGAAGCACTGCGCCGGCAGTTCGAATTGCCCATCATCGCCATGGAACCCGCCGTGAAGCGCGCCGCGGCCGCCACCCGCTGCAATGTGGTCGGGGTACTTGCAACCGAAGGCACGCTGGCGAGTGCTCGTTTCGCGGGACTACTGGCGCGCTTTGCAGGCGCGGTGCAGGTCGTAACCCGGCCGGCGCCGGATCTGGTGCTGCTGGTCGAACGCGGCGAAATCGACGGGATCGAGGCCATGCGGCGGGTCGAGGCGCATGTGAGCTACCTGCTACACCAAGGCAGCGATACGATCGTACTGGGTTGCACGCATTACCCCCATTTGCGGCCCTTAATCGAGCGTGCGGCCGGCCCCGAGATAGCCATCATCGATACCGGCCCCGCGGTCGCGCGCGAGCTTCGGCGGCGGCTCGAGGAAAAGGATTTGGTTCGGTCAAGCGCCGGCGGCGGCCTGATCCGTATCTGGACGAGTGCGACGACAAGTTCCGCCCGGGCCATTGCGCAACGCCTGGCCGGCCCCGACCACAGCGCACTGGTGATCGATGCGCTACCGGCGCTGCCCACATCCCAATCCGACCCGGGCAGACAAGCAACGGGAGGGTAGCATACGCGGCTCGGCTCCCACAGCAGCATATGGTCGCCAAGATCGCAGCAAACCACCTATTTGGCTATAGTTACGGGGAACGAAGATTAACCGAACTCTAAAAATCATCAAGGGTTGAGTTCCGTAATCGGTACGCCAAATAAAACACAAAATAAACCAACCAACAGAGGAGCAAGGAATGCACTCCAAAACTCCCGTGCGTTATGGCATGCTGCTATCAGCCGCCGTGCTGCTTTCAGCATGCGCCTCGCCCCCCCCCGAGAAACCCGATGATGCGCTGTCCAAAGCGCAGTACGCGATCACCCAGGCCGAGCAGACGGTCGGCCGAGAGAGCCAATCGGTACCCTTGTATGAAGCCAAACAGCGGCTTGATAAGGCCCGCCGGCTCGCCACCGAGCCTAAAAGCTACCTCGAGGCGCGCCGTCTCGCCGAAGAAGCGACCCTAGACGCGCGCTTGGCGCAGACTCAGGCCGAGGCTAAACAAGCACAGGCACAAAAGGCCGATCTGCAAAAGAGTCTTGAGACGCTGCGCGAGGAGATTCAGCAAGGAGGGGCCGGACGATGAACCATCGTATCCTAATCGCCTTATTGGGCTCGGCTTTGCTCGCGGCCTGCAGGTCGGCCCCCGTGCAGCAAAACCTCGATGCGCTCGGGACGGCACAGCAAGCGGTCGCCCGAGCCGCCGCCGACCAGCAGGTTCAGGCTTACACCGCCGTGGAACTGCGCCGGGCGCAGGACAGCCTACAGGCAGCGCAAACCGCTTGGACGGAGGAGCAGAACCAAGCCCGCGCCGAACATCTAGCCTACACGGCACAACGGCACGCCGAGATCGCCCAGGCCGAGGCGGCGAAGCAAGCCGCCATTGTGCAATCCCAGCAGATCATGAAGCAACGCGATACGCTTCGGCTCCAGAGCCGCAGTCAGCTAGTGGAGACGCAACAACGCCAGATCGAAGTGCTCAGGGAACAACTCGCCGAGCTCAAGCCCAAACAGACCGAGCAAGGCATCATGCTCACCCTCAGCCATGTGCTGTTTGCCTTCGACAGCGCGCGGCTGCAATCGGCCGCGCAGGCACCGCTTGACAAACTCGCCACTTACCTACGTGAGCGTCCGCAGATACAGGTAAAAATCGTGGGCTACACCGACAGCACCGGCGCCGCAAACTACAACCAACGCCTCTCTAAGCGCCGAGCCCAGTCGGTCGCCGATGCAATGGCACAGCGGGGGGTCGAGCGGGCGAGCATGCGTGTGGTCGGGCGCGGCGAGAGTAATCCAGTCGCCTCCAATGCGACGGAGCAGGGACGGCAACTCAATCGGCGAGTGGAGTTCACCCTCCTGAACCAAGCAAACTGACCGTAAGACCCAGCCCCAGCGCCAGCTGGGACCTCAAATCCTTCACCATCCCCGCCACGGAGCGCTGCAGGGCGCTGCCGTGGCGGATTGATCGATGATCCGAAGTCAGCCCACCTATAGCGGAATGCAGCCACCGGTGATCATTCGCCCTATGATCGATTAGCGCAACGATCTAAAGTCCGCTTGATGAGCGACTCCATGCCCGCCATCTCCACATAGGCACTGCTCGCAAACCGCGACGAGAGGGATGTTTAAGTCTTTGTCGAAAAGATGCATTTCAATCCGAGGTGCGCGCCAAAATAATCTGCGCAATCTCGATCTCGATATCCCCTTAGGCGAATTGGTGGTGATCACCGGCGTCAGCGGATCGGGCAAATCCTCGCTCGCCTTCGATACCGTCTACGCGGAAGGCCAGCGCCGCTATGTCGAGACGTTCTCACCGTATGCCCGACAGTTCCTGGATCGAATGGACAAACCCGCCGCCGAGCGCATCGATGGGATCCCTCCTGCCATCGCCATCGATCAGACCAACCCGGTGCGCAGCTCACGCTCCACCGTGGGCACCATGACCGAGTTGAACGATCATCTGAAGCTGCTGTTCGCCCGTGCGGCACGGCTGTATTGCCAGCGCTGCGGTCACCGCGTGGTACGCGATACCGCCGATGGCATCTTCGAGCAGTTAATCGCCCGCGGCGAAGGCCAACGAGCCATAATCACCTTCGCGGTCGAGGTGCCGGCAAACTTCACGCCGGAGGAGATCCGCGCGCTCCTAGGGCGACAGGGCTACACCCGGCTGCACTCTACGGATAACCAGCGTATCGAGGTGAGCCAAGATCGTCTGCGCCTTGCAGCGAATCACCGGAATCGGATCGTCGAGGCCTTGGAGGCGGCTCTCAAGCATGGCCTCGGCCGAACGAGCGTCTACCCCCTCGACGAGCACCGCCAACCCCAAGCCCCGTGGCGGTTCTCAACGGATCTGCACTGCGCCGACTGCGACCTCCACTACACCGACCCACATCCTAGCTTCTTCTCCTTCAACTCACCGATCGGCGCCTGCACTGTCTGCCGCGGCTTCGGTCGCACGCTGGGGATCGACTACGCTGCGGTGATCCCGGATGAACGACTCAGCCTCGCCGCAGGGGCTATCCGACCGTGGCGCTCCGGGCAATCCGCCGAATGCCAACGCGATCTACTGCGCTTTGCACGCCACCGCGACCTACCCACCGATACCCCCTGGTGCAATCTAACGGAAAGCGACCGACGCTGGGTCCTCGACGGTGAGGGGGACGGCGCAGACCGCTGGTACGGCGTGCGAGGTTATTTCGACTGGCTGGAGTCGAAAAGTTACAAGATGCATGTGCGGGTACTGCTCTCGAAGTACCGCAGCTATGATCTGTGCTCGGCCTGCCACGGAGCGCGACTCAAACCGCAGACCCTGCTTTGGCGCCTGGGCCGCCGCAAAGACGCCGACGCGGTACTCGACCCCGCGGCACGCTTCTACCCCGCCGGCGCCGCACTGCCGCGAGAGCGCCTGACCAAACTGCCGGGACTCAGTATTCACGATCTCATGCGATTACCGCTCGAGCGCGCCGTCCACTTCTTTCAGCTCCTGCAACTTCCGGCTCCAATGGACGAAGCGGCGGAGGTGCTGCTCGAGGGTATCCGCACGCGGCTGCGCTACCTCGGCGAGGTCGGACTCGGCTATCTCACCCTCGATCGCCAATCACGCACGCTCTCCGGCGGCGAGGTGCAGCGGATCAATCTGACCACGGCACTCGGCACCTCGCTGGTGAACACGCTGTTCGTGCTGGACGAGCCCAGCATTGGCCTGCACCCGCGGGACATGCAGCGCATCATCGAGGTGATGCAGCGCCTGCGCGATGCCGGCAACACGCTGTTGGTTGTCGAGCACGACCCCCAAGTCATGCGCGCGGCCGATCGGATTCTCGATTTGGGGCCCGGGCCCGGCGAGCGCGGTGGTGACATCGTTTTCTGCGGCCCGCCGGCTGAGCTGCTGCAGGCGCGAGGTTCGCTCACGGCGGACTATCTCAGCGGACGTCGCACCATCGGCTCGGCCGAGATAGAACGCCCACGCGGCTCACCCAGTCTATGGCTGGAGATTGACGGCGCTGCCGCGCACAACCTCAAAAACCTCGATGTGCGACTCCCGTTGCAGCGGCTCGCGGTGCTCACTGGAGTATCCGGGTCCGGCAAATCCACCTTATTGCAAAGCGTGCTCTACAACGCCCTGCGCAAACTGCAGGGTCGACCGGCGGAACGGCCCGGGCAATTCACCGCACTGCACGGTCACGAGCAACTCGACGAGGTGGTGCTGGTGGATCAATCACCCATCGGCAAGACCACACGCTCCAACCCCGCCAGCTACGTGGGCGCCTTCACCGCCATCCGCAAGGCGTTCGCCGCCGAACCACTGGCACGGGAGCGCGGCTATCAACCCGGAACCTTCAGTTTCAACAGCGGCAGCGGGCGTTGTCCAAGCTGCGGCGGCAACGGCTTCGAGCACGTGGAGATGCAATTTCTCAGCGACGTCTATCTGCGGTGCCCGGATTGTGACGGCCGCCGCTACCGCGCCGAAGTATTGGAAGTGAAACTCGCCCCTTCCGCCGACTGCCGGACAACGCCGAAATCCGTGGCCGACGTGTTGGCCATGACCGTAACCCAGGCCAGCGCCTTCTTCGCTGACTACCCCGATATCGTCGCCGCCTTGACGCCATTGGAGGCGGTCGGTTTGGGGTACCTGCAGCTCGGCCAGCCGGTCCCGACGCTCTCCGGTGGCGAAGCACAGCGCTTGAAGCTGGCCGGCCATCTCACCGGCGCCGCCCGGCGCCAAGCCCAACATAAACGGCTGCTGTTCCTGTTCGACGAACCGACCACCGGGCTGCATTTCGAGGATATCGCCACGCTCCTGCACGCCTTCGAGCGCTTGCTGCAAGCTGGCCACTCCCTGCTCGTCATCGAGCATAACCTCGATGTCATCGCGGCGGCGGACTGGATCATCGATCTCGGCCCCGAAGGCGGTGAGCGCGGCGGCGAGATCGTCTGCAGCGGCTCGCCGGCGCAGGTCATGGCTGTCGCGGCAAGCCATACTGGGCAGGCCCTGGCGGCGTATCTGAAAGCCCGTGCAACAAAGCCGTTGTCCTCGAACAGCGCAACAGCCGAACCCGGTGCGGCGGTCCCCGCGGCGCAACACGGCGCCGAGAGCATCTACATCCATCACGCCCGCGAGCACAACCTGAAGAACATCGACGTGCATGTACCGCGCGATCGGCTTACGGTAATCACCGGAATTTCCGGCTCCGGCAAAAGCACTCTGGCCTTCGATATCCTCTACAACGAAGGCCAGCGCCGTTACCTCGAATCACTCAACGCCTACGCCCGGCAGTTTGTCCAACCGGCCGCCCGACCGGAGGTGGATGCCATCTTCGGTATTCCACCTACGGTCGCAATCGAGCAGCGCACCAGCCGCGGCGGGCGCAAGAGCACCGTAGCGACCCAGACCGAGCTGTATCATTTTCTGCGCTTGCTGTTCGTCAAACTCGGAGTCCAACACTGTCCGGACTGCGATCTGCCGATCGAGGCACAAACCGTGGACGCCATCGTCGCCCGGCTACTGCGCGCCCACCGGGGCCGACCGGCTCACGTACTCGCACCGCTTGTAACCGCCCGCAAGGGCTATTACACGGAGCTCGCCAAGTGGGCCGCGGGCAAAGGCTTCACGCAACTGCGCGTGGATCGTGTGCTGCTACCCACGGCCAACTGGCCGCGCCTGGACCGCTACCGTGAGCACGACATTGATCTGCCCGTCGCCGAGCTGATGCTCGAGCCCGAAAATGAGGCGCGACTGCGAGCGCAGCTGCAGTGGGCACTCGAGCTCGGCAAGGGCCGCGTCAAGGTGGACTTCGGCAAGCCGGGCGAAGCGTTGTTTTCTATCCAGCGTGCCTGCCCGAACTGCGGGCGTAGCTTCCAAGAAGCCGACCCGCGACGCCTCTCGTTCAATTCCAAGCACGGCTGGTGTCCGAGCTGTTATGGGGTCGGTGTCGTACTCGCCGGGTTTGACGCGCTGCAAACGGGCGAGGAAGTCGAGTGGCTGGTGGCCGAGAGCGATGCCGAACCGCACCCTTGCCCGGCTTGTCAGGGACGCCGCCTATGCCCTGAAGCGCTCGCCATCCGGTTCCAGGGCCGAAACATCGCCGATTACACTGCTCTGTCGGTCGAGGCGGCCGCACACATTTTCGACAGCCTCGAGCTTACTGGGCGCGAGGCCGCGATTGCTCGCGATCTGTTGCCGGAACTATGCCACCGTCTCGCTTTCCTCAAGGAGGTGGGGCTTAGTTATCTGACCTTGGACCGCGCCGCTCCCACGCTCTCCGGCGGTGAGGCGCAACGGATTCGGCTCGCCGCTCAACTCGGCTCCAGCCTCCACGGCGCCTGTTATGTTCTGGACGAACCCACGATTGGCCTGCATCCGCGGGATAATCGGATGCTGCTCGACAGCCTCCGGCGGTTGCGGGCCAAGGGCAACACCATTGTTGTCGTCGAACACGACGAGGAAACCATCCGCTGCGCCGAACATGTGATCGATCTCGGACCGGCGGCCGGCGCGGCGGGCGGGCACGTGGTGGCCACCGGAACGCCGCTGCAACTGGCGCAAAGCGCGGACTCGCTCACCGGGCGCTTGCTGGCCGAGCCGCTGCGTCATCCACTGCTTGCCCGCCGCCGTCGACCACAAACCCCCGACCGGGTTATCCGGCTCGTCGGCGCCAACCGGCACAACCTGCACGGGATCGATGTGTCTCTGCCACTGGGGCGACTGGTGGGGGTCAGCGGCGTCTCCGGCTCGGGTAAGAGCACCCTGGTACGCACTGTTCTGTACGCCAACCTACGACGGCTCGTAGCCGCCAAGCGCAGTCGCTCACGGGCACCTTTGCGCGACTGCAAGGACCTCATAGGCTGGGAGTCGATAGACCGGGTACTGGAAGTCGACCAAAGCCCGATCGGCAAAACGCCGCGCTCCTGCCCGGCCACCTATGTCGGCTTCTGGGATGATGTCCGCCGCCTGTTCGCGCAAACCGAAGAGGCGCGCGTGCGCGGCTATGGCCCAGGGCGCTTCTCCTTTAATACCAAGGACGGCCGTTGCCCAGCCTGCGAGGGTCAGGGCCTGCAGCGGGTGGCGATGAGTTTCCTGCCGGACGTCACCCTGCGCTGCGATCTGTGTAACGGGCTGCGCTTTACGCCGGAGACCTTGGCCGTCGAATACCGCGGCCAGTCCATCGGCGCTGTGCTGCAGCTGAGCGTCGCCGAGGCCGCCGAGTTCTTCGGCGTTCATCGCAAAATCCAGCATGCCCTGCGCTTGCTCCAGGACACGGGCCTCGGCTACCTGGCCCTCGGTCAGCCGAGCCCCACGCTCTCCGGCGGGGAAGCGCAGCGCCTCAAGCTCGTCACGGAGCTCGCCAAGGCCCGGCCCGGCGAGCGCCGCGGCCGCTCGCCGCATACGCTTTACCTTCTGGATGAACCCACGGTGGGACTGCACATGGCCGATGTGGAAAAACTCATCCGCGTGCTGCACCGGCTCGTGGCCGCCGGCAACACCGTGGTCGTCATCGAGCATAATCTGGATATGCTTGCCGAGGTCGACTGGCTCATCGACTTGGGCCCCGAGGGCGGCCAAGGCGGTGGTCGAATTGTGGCGGAGGGAGCACCCGAGACGGTCGCCCAGGTAAGCGAAGGCTCGTACACGGCACGCCTTCTCGATGAATTCCTGGCCGAGCGGGGATCCGTTTGCAACCGCTTCTCGAACCCGGCTATCGTTCAATCGCGGCCGGCCGCCGATTGATAGCCGGCCGCTACGCGGTAAACGCGGCTGAATCCTTTGCTGATCGAAGATGCCTGCGGGGCGCATTGGTTGTCATAGACTTCACCCGATGCGTCAACTACACTACTTTCAGCATTAATTTGGCCGTCCGGACTGCTCTTGCGAGAGCGCGGCGATAACAAATTCGTTAATTATTGGAACAGAAGGAGCGAGACATGGGCTGCTTCAATTCGGTCGTCGTCGACGCCCCCGTCAATAGGGTTTGGGGCGCACTGCGGAACTTCCACGACATGTCCTGGGCGGCAGACGAGGTCGAGTGTGAGCCGGTGGGTGCTTACGCCGGCAACCAGATCGGCGCCAAGCGCATCATCAACGGAACCTTCTACGAGACGCTGGTCGGTCTGGACGACCAGGCGCGGATCATGCGCTACCGTATCGATGTCGGTACCGATTCCGCCTCGAAGGATAACGTCCAAGAATTCGTCGGCGAAATCCGGGCCGTGCCGATTACCGAGGATAACACCACCCTGGTGGTCTGGACGACGAGCTGGGAGCCCAGCACGGGCGCGGTTGCCGAACCCGGCGACGCGGTCTACCAAGCGATGCTCTCCGAGCTGCAACGCTCGTTTGATTAGCGAGCGAGTTTCATCGTTGCGCAAGCGCTACACGACCCGGCAACCCTCGCCAGCGCGCGGGGGTTGTACGGTGAGTGATGCTCAGAGTCGTGTTTCCACCACCTGAGCCGTGATCGCCTAAACTCCGGATTACTACCCGCCCGGCTTACGTTTGAACTCTGCTAAGTGCCGCCGCGCGCGCTTATCGGGTCGATGATCCACACGTGGCATTGCCGCAGCCGCGATTTTATGCTGCTCTCTGACGCGCTGGCGGCGCTCGATACTCGACTCCAGCTCCTGATAAAGTTTCTGGGCCTCCACCGCGGGACCGCGCTGTTCGGCAAGCGCCTGAACAATCACCACGAATTCATATGAGCCCTTGGTCACACGGACCTCGGAGCCGACCCGTAATTCTTTCGCCGGTTTGGCCCGCACACCGTTCACACTGACTTTGCCGCCTTTGATGGCATCGACGGCGAGCCGCCGAGTCTTGAAAAACCGGGCCGCCCAAAGCCAGCGGTCAATTCGAACCGACTCACTCTCGGTTTTGGACATTCGATTCATACCTCGAATTTGACCGCGCCAGCCGCACCTGGAAGCGGCGATCCGGTTGCAGCCGGCTAACTTTTTCGGCCGGAGCTACCTGTAAGCCTACACGGCAAGCAACGTCATGCCCAACTCACGCCCGGCGGCATTCAGCCTGGCCGGCGTGCACCTCCACCCGGCGATCAGATGCGTACATACCACCGCGCGGCAGGCTTCATCGCGTACCTGCTCGGACCCCGACTTCTCGAGGTACAGTTTCAACAGCGCCGAGGTATCCCAATACTGGATCAATCGCCGCGCGCCCAGCGCAGAATCTCATCCACCGTACCGTCAGGCACGGCGGCTGGACGCGCTGAACCGCGGATTCGGCTGCCGCTGCCGGCTCGCAACCAACCATGGCGGCGCAATCTCGCCAGCGCATCAGACTCTACACCGCCCTCAGCCGGTGGTGGCGAAAGACGCACCACCACCTTGCCGTGGGAGGTCACCGAAATCTCCTCACCGTCGCGCATCCGCCGCAACACGGCAGACAGGTGACCCTTGAGTTCACGGGTACCAATCTGCTTCAAGTCATCGTCGAGTTGCAGTTGCGGTTACGCCATTCATTATCTAACCACAAATCCGCCGCGGACCAATATAAATGGGGACGATTTATAAAATAAATCCGTCCCCTTGCGCCCTTTACCGCATATCGCTACTCCGTTGGGCCTCACTCAGCTTCTACGGTATCCTTCACACATGATCGACGCAGCATTAATCTCGCAGGTAAAGTGCCTCAGCGCCGCCGAACGATTGGAGCTGATCGAGGCTGTATGGGAAACGCTGTCTCCCGACGACGTACCCGTTACTGAAAAAGAAAAATTACTCCTCGATGCCCGCATTTCGGATGCAGAGAATAATCCGGAAGATCAAAGCCCTTGGACTGAGGCCCGGGAGAGACTACAGCGTCAGTTGCCTTGAGCTACTTGGCCAACCAAGCACTCCATGCGATTTTTTCTGATTCTGCTCGCGTTACTGCCAAACCTTGTATTTGCAGAGACTTTAGCCGGCATTCCTCTCGTGGTGGACGGCGATACGCTGGAGATCCAGGGCGAACGCATTCGTCTGTATGGCATCGATGCTCCCGAACGCGCTCAGCCCTGTTACGACTCGGACGGATTCCCGTGGCGATGTGGGCAGAAGGCCGCGGCTGCGTTGGCCGCCCGCATCGGCGGGCAGACGGTGCGCTGCGAAGGCAATGAACGAGATCGCGCTGGGCACCGGATCGCCGTCTGCCATCTCCAAGGGCAGGATCTCAATGCCTGGATGGTTCGCTGGGGCTGGGCGCCGGCCTATCGCTGCTGCAGCCGTGCTTACTTAGCCGAAGAGTGGCAAGCCAAAGCTGCCGGGGTCGGTATCTGGTCGGGCTCATTCGTCATGCCATGGCGATGGCGTTCACTCTGGCACGACGCGGATACTACGGATGACAAGGGCTACCCGGGTTTCGGTCATCAGGGTGCGGCTGGACGCTTTAGGCGGTTCTAGGGGCGCCATCGGGCGGGTAGCGATCTGTCGAGCGAGTTATTTTCTAATAATGCGATACACCTCGCGAAAAAACCGATCCATCTCTGTAAACTTTCCAACAAAGGATTTATAGCATGAGCAGGGATGCTCACCCTCTATCGCGAGTCACACGAATCCACCTCTCTATCCAGCCTAGGATTGATGCGTCTTCGCTGATTGTCTACTGGCAACGGCGTGAGCCGCTTTAGGCGCGCGCGTGCTATCCGCGTCGCCGCCGGCGGTCGTCAAGGGCGCGGCCAAAATCACTAGCATTTTACGACCCCTCGCAGTAATCCACCCTTGGCATCCATCTTTTTGCTTATTTTAGATAGTGGATTTACGCGGGGCTATTATGGTTGAATTTGGTGCACGCGGAGCTGAAGGTGGTGCTACCGGGTGACAAGGTGAACGCCGGCATAAACTGTCGTGCCCCAAATGTTGCATTTAAAATCGCCCGCAGCAGGAGCGCGCCGTGTAGCGAAACCCTCAATGATCGGCAGTGGGGGGCTGTGCTTGTCGGGCCGAAATCGCTGCGGGCTGTGCTGGCGTTTGATGCGGATCGCCAGCTTGCGGGGGATCGGATACGAAGCCGATCCGGCCCAACCCCACTTTGCCTGCTTCAGCCATGATTTCGGCCAGTACCTCGTAGCGGGTCGAGCGGTCGGCGTGCAGGTGCAACTCAGGCGTTGGCAGTCGTTCGCCGGCCGTAAGCAGGCGCGCGCTCAACTCGTCCCGGTCGATCAATTCGCTGTCCCAGTAAAAGCGGCCCTCGGAGTCGATGGCGACCTGCACGCTCTCCGGTTCCGCCTCGCTCGGTTGGCTTGCCACTTTGGGTAGATCGATTTCCACGGAATGGGTGATCAACGGTGCGGTGACGATGAAGATCACCAGCAACACCAGCATGATATCGACCAACGGTATCACGTTGATTTCCGTCATGGGGGTCGCACCATCGCGGCCACTTTGTCCACTAAAGCTGCCGAAAGCCATAGCTTAGCTCCGTCGGCCGGCCACGGCCGGTTCGGCCGTGCGCAAATGAGCAACGACTTCGGTCGGCTGGGCCTGCCCATCGAGTTTAGCGCCGGTAGCAAGAAAGGCGAAAAGATCGTAGGCGAAGCCATCGAGCCGCGCCAACATCAGCCGATTGCTACGCACTAGAAAGTTGTAACCGAGTACCGCCGGGATGGCGACGGCCAGCCCGATAGCGGTCATGATGAGCGCCTCGCCTACCGGTCCGGCCACCTGATCCAAGCCGCCACTGCCGCTTTGGGCAATGGCAATGAGCGCGTGGTAGATACCCCACACCGTGCCAAGTAGTCCGACAAAGGGTGCGGTGGAGCCGATTGAGGCGAGCAACGTAAGACCGGACTCGGCCCGCGCGGTCTCCTCGTCGATCACTTTGCGCAGCGCACGAGTGACGAAGTCGCCGGCGCTGCCCGCTGTACTCACGCGATTTACCCCGTAGCGTTCGTGATGAGAGCTGGCGATCACGCCATGGTGGGCCAGGCGCGAGAATGGGTCTTTCGGCTGTTGCTCCTCCAAGTGTGCGGCCACGGCGGTTAGCGAGGGCGTAGCCCAGAAAAACTCCAGAAACTGCCGGCTGCGCCTGATCGCCAGGCTATTGTGCACCGTCTTGGTCAGGATCAAATACCAGCTGATCAACGAAGCGAACAACATCAGCGCTAAAATGGTTTTGGCGAGGCCGTCGGCCTGCTGCAGAAAATTAATGAAGCCTAACGCATGTTCGGTTTCCACGGTCAACCCTTAACTTAGTTCGAATTGAATTGGGACCAGCACCCAAGCGGCCGTGGGCTGTCCGGCCTGGCGTGCCGGCGCGAAGCGCCAATTGCGTACGGCCTCCAGCGCCGCCCGATCCAAGCGGCGATGACCGCAAGAACGCTGCACCTTGATCTGGCTGACGTGCCCGCTGGCGGTGACGTGCACCCGCAATAAGACCTTGCCCTGTTCACCCAAGCGGCGCGAACGCATCGGATAGTTCGGCGGTGGGTTGTCCCGATAAGCCGCCACGATATTGGGCGGGATGATCGGTGCTTCCTTGGCCGTGTCGCTAGTTGGCGCCGAGCGCGGCGCTTGCTCCGGCGGCGATTGCACGGGTGGTGACGGCTTGGGCGGTGGCTGTGCTACGGGTTCCTGGCGAGGCGGGGCGGGCGGCGCCGTTTTCATCGGTACCGGCTCGGGTCGAGTCTGCGCGATAAGCGGTTTTTCCACCGGCTTGGGTCGTTTGACCAGTTTAGGCGGTCGCTCCACCCGCGGCTTAGGCTTAGGCTTAGGCTTAGGCTTAGGCTTAGGCTTAGGCACCGGTTTGACCTTCGGAGCAGGTTTGGTTTCCGGTGCTACCGGCTCGGGCGCCGGCGGCGCTTCAATGAAGCGCACCATCAGCGGTTCACCGGGCGTTAGTCCCGGCGCCGGCTGCTGCATCTGCGTTATTCCCCATAGCAACACGGCGTGCAATGCGAGCACCAACCCGACCACCGACCAGTTCGGCGTCGTTTGCGTAGACAAATTGGTCCATGTTGCCGCTGTAGGCACGGTGCCGCCTCGTTATCGTAAAAATGAGCCTACTGCGACTCGGACCAGCCCCGCGCCGCCGCTCCCTTGACCAGGAACTCGGCGCGGCGAG
>NZ_CH672427.1:2865156-2906387 GCF_000153205.1 Nitrococcus mobilis Nb-231 | reverse complement strand
CGCTAGGGTGATCGTATGATCGGTATGATTATCGAGCACGAAATAACCGCCCGCCGGTAGTTCGGCCGGCAGCAGCCGGATCCAGGCCTGATCGATGCTTACGCCTTCGTCGGCGAAGACAAGCCCCGACAGGGCGAGCAATGCACTCGCCAGCAGTTTCTTAGCCATCCTATCTCCTGGTTGCGCAGGGCGCCGTATGAACGCTGCCGGCTACGCCGATTCATTCCAATTTCACCAGCGGCTGTTAGTGGATTCAACCGCTATGAATCGGGTTGGTCGTGCGTTTGCCAAGTGTCTCTTTAGCGGTTTTCGAATTCGGCGGCCAGTGCTCATGGCGTGCGCCGTTCGACATTGCGGGATTCTATTACAAGATGGCTTGCTATGGGGCATGAGTAAATGCGACAAATTGTCGCACCCCGCTTGGCGGCATTCCACCGTATGCTTGTAAAGCCTAATTCTTAGGCAAGTACTATCTGCTCGATGCACTGGTGCAGCCGGCCTCGGACCCCGACTCGAGCTAAGCGCTTGGATTGGGGATTTGTTGAGCTTCGATTTTCGGCAGGCCCTCGATTATCCAGAACCCAACCGCTGACATCTGACAGCCGGGTAAAATTCATTCGAGTTGCCGCTGCATGGCGCTCAACCCGTACGTGGCTCAGAATGAGTGAATTCTACCAGCGAACGGCAAACAGGCTTTTCGAGGTGCCCCATGGGCAATACCGATTTCCCGACCAAGGGCTTTCGGTTACGGCCGGGATCAATTATCTTCTCGATAAGAGCTAAATCAATCCCTTGGGAGCGTTTAACCGGGTGCTGAACAGCGATGCTGTGCAAGGCCGGCGCCCTGCTCCGTGCGCAACTTTTTTGCGTCCCTACACTATAAATTTTAGCCTCGTCGCGGTGGGATAAAGCGTGTTGCGTACCCTTTATACAGGTGGACGCATGCAAGACGCGCCGCCGGCACGGACCGCCGTGGCGGCGCGTGGATTCAGCGCTGGGGAGATCTTTGCCCGCGCTGATAAATGGGCCCCATCGGCATGCTGTCGCCGGCAGCAGATGGGGCCGTGGTCGTTGTTACCAACGCTTGTAAGGGAGAAACTTGCCGTTCCAGGTCAATACCACCCGGTCGCCTTTGGGATCCTTTTCCACGTCGACGTCGAGGGTGAAGTCGATGGCGCTCATGATGCCATCGCCGAATTTTTCATGGATGACCTGCTTGATGCTCTCGCCATAGACCGTCATGACTTCGTAGAGGCGATAGATGAGCGGATCGCGTGGCACGGTCTCTTCGCTGTTGCTGCCTTTGAGAGGGCATTCTTGCAGCGCGGTAGCCACTTCGCTGGAAAGCTCCAAAGTATGGCAGATCTCGCGCGCCAGTTCCGCCGGCATGCTGTTCTCGCCCAGACAGGCCGAAGCCGTCCATACCGGTGACATGTCGATGGTTTGCCCCAGCTGTTCCCAGGTGATGCCTTTTTGGGCCTTGGCCTCGAGGATGGCTGCGCGCATAGCTTGTTTGTCCATGGTGCGACTCCTGTTGTTTGAGAGATTCTCGATGGGCCGACTCGCCACGGATTGCGGTGCCCGGGTCGACTGGTTGCGGGCGAATCATAATTCGCCGTGGCTGAGTTAAGTACTAACAAATGCCGTGCCAATGAGGCGCGCATGGCCTTGCATGGCCCTGAGCGGCGTCCGTGACCGAACTATTGCTTGGGCAGGGTTTCTGGGTGGGTTGTTTTGCACTCAAATTGTGCAGTTATGCCCCAAAATGATTCGGGGTTACACGGCCATGCCTGAAGTGGCCAGTGTCATCTGTTTTTACCGTTAACCTTGACCAGCCACTTGGTAATGATCGGGATGTCCTGCGTGGAGATCGGGCAGCCGTAACGGTTGACCATTGTGGTCGCCACACTCTTCCACTGCTGCTGTGTAAGCGGCGGTTGCGTGGTGATGTAATCCCCAGAATGGCAGATCCCGCAGGCCTGAGCCACGCTGGGCGGTTGGCCGGGGAGCTCGGCCGCCGGCGGCAGTTTCACCGTAACGGCGCCGAACGCCAGAGCGAATGCGGGAATCGGCAGGGCTAGGAAGACGCAACCGATACTCGATGCCAAGCGATATCCAAGACGATTGCCAATGTGCTGCATGGCGCGATTCTCCTCAGACGGCGCTGACCTTGACGGTTTCGACCACGTTGCGCAGGTAGCCGGTCGGGTTCCACCGTGGCGTGAAGCGCTGGCTTTCGCCGATCGTGTTGATTGCCAGGGCAAGGAGTGAGTAGGACTGCCCCTTGTGCGGCCGGAAGCTGGCTTGCCACTCGCGGAAACTGTATTTGCCGTGATCCTTACCGAGGCGGGCCTCCAACCAGTGGCGACCGCCGTCGCTGGAGAAGAGTACACGCTTGATCCCGAATCCGCCGTCGAAGGCGATGCCACGCACTTCGAGCTTCCGCCCTGCGGGGATCTGCGCGCCGTCGGCCACACTGGTGATGAAGGAGCGTACGTTCATGCGGCTGATCGGAACCAGCGGGACGTTTTTCTCGCCGGGCTTCAAGCAGCCGCAGGCATTGGCCGGAACGCGGTAGGCCTTGGCGGTCCAAAAGCTCTGATCCGCATGATTGAGTACTTCGATCTCATCGAGCATCTTCACCCAATAGGTCGCGTACCAACCCGGTACCACCAGGCGCAGGGGGTAGCCGTTGAGCAAGGGCAGCGGTGCGCCGTTCATCGCATAGGCGATCAGCACGTCCTCACTGCGCGCCATATCTAGGTCCAAGGATTTCATGAAGTCGGGAATTTGAGGTAACGTTGGCCCCTCAGCGCCGTTGAAGCGGACCTGTACCGCATCAGCTCTGAGGCCGGCCTTATCGAGAACCTCACGCAGGCGCACGCCTTTCCAATGAGCATTGCCCATGGCGCCGTTGGCCCATTGACCGCCCGCTACCCGTGGCTCGAACAGGCCGCGGCTGTTGCCGGAGCACTGGCAGACGGCCGTGAGCTCGACCGGCTCGAAATCGCTTGCGAGCTGCGCCGGGGTGAGCTCCAGCGGCTGTTTAACTCGCCCGTGAATACGGATCGTAAAGCGGCGCCCGTCGATGCGAGTCGGCACGTTGGCGAGATGCCAGCGCACGAAGAACGCATCGTTGGGGGTGATCACCCCTTGGTTG
The DNA here is from genome assembly GCF_000153205.1 of Nitrococcus mobilis Nb-231. Lineage (GTDB taxonomy): Bacteria > Pseudomonadota > Gammaproteobacteria > Nitrococcales > Nitrococcaceae > Nitrococcus > Nitrococcus mobilis. Next base: position 2,903,227 of record NZ_CH672427.1, on the reverse strand, counting down.
AAGACCGCCATCGGGGTCTCGAGCTGTACAGGACGCGAGGTCAGCACGAGCAGTGCGCGTTTCTGCGGATAGCGTGCCAGCGGGCGTTCTCCATTGGCCATAGGTAGACGCACCGTCGTGGCCAATGCATTGCCCGCGCCGCCGCCCAGAAGCATTAGGCCTCCGAATAGGGCGCCGGTGCGCAGCAAAGCGCGTCGGCTCTGGTCCACCGCTTCTTTGTCCTTATCCCGCTTCATGCCCAAATCCTCCTCATAATCAGGCCCGTTTCGCTCTTTTTCTGCTGGGATGCATTTCGAGTGCGGCTTCTTGCAGCATAGACTGAATGTACTGCGGGGATAATCGAGGTGAGCTCCGATGGGCAGCGGCCGCAAGGGAGATGAGCGTGACGCCATGAGCAAGGCCGGTCAGAGTTCCGGCCCGCCTACGCGGGTCGTCGATCTCGGTGATGAGGCAATTCACTGGGATTTCAGTGCCGAGATGTCCTACGGGCAGTATCTTTGCTTGGATCGCTTGCTAGGCTGCCAAAAGCCGCTATCGCGCCAGCACGACGAGATGCTGTTCATTACCATTCACCAGACGAGCGAGCTCTGGATGAAGCTCATTGTCTTCGAACTGTCCGCCGCCTTGGGTTGCGTGCGTACGGAGCGGCTCGGACCAGCGTTCAAGATGCTCGCCCGGGTCGCGGCCATCCAGCGCCAGCTCATTCAGTCCTGGAGCGTGTTGGCCACATTGACCCCTACCGACTACTCGAGCTTCCGCGACACGCTCGGCCACAGCTCGGGCTTTCAGTCCTACCAGTACCGGCTGATCGAATTTCTCCTCGGCAACAAAAACCGGCGCCTGATCGAAGTCCACCACAATGACCCCGCCGTATACGCGCGTCTGCAACAGGCGCTGGAGCGCCCAAGTCTATACGATGAAACCCTCCGGCTGCTGCATCGCCGCGGCCTGCCAGTACCATCGGCAAAGCTCGAGCGGGACTGGAGCGAGCCCTATGAACCCGATGAACGGGTCGAAGCCGCCTGGCAAAGCGTCTATCACAATGTGGAGGACCATTGGGATCTCTACGAACTCGCCGAGAAACTCGTCGACCTCGAGCACGCTTTTCAGCGCTGGCGCTTCGAGCACATGAAGACGGTGGAGCGCATCATCGGCTTCAAGCGCGGCACCGGCGGTTCCTCGGGCGTGGGTTATTTGAAAAAAGTGCTCGACCTGCGTTTCTTCCCCGAGCTGTGGACGGTACGTACCCTTTTGTAGGGCTTGTTGAAGCGCCGGCGGTCAACCTTCTGCGCGGGCGATCTGGATGGGTGATCGCAAAGCGGTCGTTGGCTTGCCGCCGTGTTCGATCCAGCCACAGTGCAAATACGTGCTTGACTGGGCAGTGGCGATCGCGCCGGTTCGATCGACCAGAATGAAACCGCCGTTGCCGTTGACCTTTGCGACCAGATATTCGATGGCGATCCGGGCGGCCGTATGAGCCTCGAGGCCTTCACGGACGATCAGAAAATCAAGGTAAGCGGCCAACGCCGTGCGGATGAAATCTTCGCCCCATCCTGTACAGGAGACAGCGCAGCCCTCATTGTCGGCATAAGTGCCGGCGCCAACGAGTGGGCTGTCACCCACCCGGCCCGGCCGCTTGCCCTTTTGCCCCCCGGTCGACGTGGCGGCGGCCAGATTGCCAGCGCAGTCCCGAGCCACCGCCCCGACCGTGCCGTAGCCATGCTCGTCGGCCCGGCCGTATTTGTGCCAACCCTCTTGGAAGTAGGCTTGGCTGACGGTTGCGATGCCGTTGGTTGCGGCAAAGTCGCCGGCTCCACGTCCAGCGAGCATGACATGCGGTGTCTGCTCCATGATTCGGCGAGCGAGCTCGACCGGGTTGCGGATGCGCTCGACATAAGTGACTGCACCTGCCTCTAGGGTCCGCCCCTCCATCACGCACGCCTCCAGCTCGAAGCGGCCGGCCGAGTTGGGAACACTACCGTAGCCGGCGTTATAGAGGGGATCATCTTCGAGCAGGCGGGTGCAATGCACGACGGTGTCAAGCGCCGTCGCGCCGGCAGCGAGTCGGGCGCTGCCTTGCTCCAGGATCGTTCTCAGGCTTTCCCTGATGAGCCCTATGTTGGCCGCCGGCGCGGGACGGTTACCCGCGCCGCCGTGAATGCCGATGCTGTAGCGGTGCCGAGTTGCCATGTTCGCTCTTTACACGGTTACGCCGTTCGGCTCCAATTTCCTAGAGCGTATCGAAGATAGACCGTTCGAGGCGAATCGAGCGGTGGTGCGGGAGACCAGTTGATGTACGGCCTGTCCCGAGATGATTGCGAACGGCTCGATCGCGAAGATCCGCTCGGCACGTTGCGCGGACGCTTCGAGCTGCCAAGCGGCCTCATCTATCTCGATGGCAATTCGCTCGGGGCGTTGCCGGTTGGTGCTCGACAGCGGCTTGATGAGCTCGTGCGGGTGCAATGGGGTGAGGACCTAATCCGCTCGTGGAACAGGCACGACTGGATCGGTATGCCGCGGCGCATCGGTGCCAAGATCGCCCGGCTGATCGGTGCGCGCGATGACGAGGTCATCGCCGCGGATTCGACCTCGATCAATCTTTTCAAGCTGCTCGCCGCGGCGCTGCGCCTGCGCCCGAGGCGCAGGATCATCGTCTCCGAGCGTACCAACTTTCCCACGGATCTCTACATCATCGAGGGACTCATCGAGTTGCTGGGCCAAGGCCATGAGCTGCGCTTGGTGCATGCCGACGAGCTCTCCGACGCCCTGGACGAGAAAGTCGCGGTGCTGGTGATGACCCAAGTCGATTACCGCAGCGGACGCCTCCACGACTTGGCTGCGTTGACCCGTCAGGCACAAGCAAAAGGCGTCCTCACGCTCTGGGATCTAAGCCATAGCGCCGGTGCGATGCCCATCGAACTCAATGCGGCCGGGGTCGATATGGCGGTGGGTTGTGGCTATAAGTATCTTAACGGCGGCCCCGGTGCGCCCGCCTATCTCTTTATCGCCCGGCGCCATCTACGGGACGCGCAGCCGACCATCGCCGGCTGGATGGGGCATGCGGCACCGTTCACGTTCGCACCGGATTATCGTCCGGCCGCCGGGATCGAGCGTCATCTCGTCGGGACGCCGCCGGTGTTGGGGCTCGCCGCGCTGGAGGTCGGCGTCGATTTGTTGCTGGAGGCGGACCTGCAGCTGGTGCGCGAGAAGTCCCGGCGCCTGGGTGATTTGTACTTGCGCTTACTCGACCAGGAGTGCGCGGCTTTCGGCTTCGAGCATGCCTGTCCGCATGACTCGACACGACGTGGCAGCCAGGTTGCTGTTCGGCATCCGCAGGGTTATGCCATCATCCAGGCGCTGATCGTCGAGGGCGTGATCGGCGATTTCCGTGCCCCCGACATTCTGCGCTTCGGCCTCGCGCCGCTTTATCTGCGCTATGTCGATATCTGGGACGCGGTGGCCGCTCTGCACCGGGTCATGGCGAGTCAGGCCTGGAACAAGCCTGAGTTCAAACGCAAGGCCACCGTGACTTGAAGCGGGGCTCCAGCGGTGGTCCGTGTGCCTTAATCACGCGGCCGCACATGTATTGGGCGGCGGCTGACGGCGCCGAGTAGCAAGTCCTGCGCCTAAGAGCCCCAGGCTGAAGAGCCAGCTCGATTCGGGCAGCGAAAGTGAGTAGGTCAGGCCCTCGGCGAAGATCAGATCTCGCGCCACAAAATCACTCGACGCGAGCCCCTCCTGCAGGAATTGACCGCCGCCATAGGCATCACCGGTAGTCCAACTAACGCCCTCGATCCCGCCCGGAGTGAACAGCTGCGCGACGTAGAGCTGCCCCGGTGTCAGGGCGACTCGGGCGGGGAAATCGAAGTGGATGTTCTGCGGGCCGCTCAGGGTGAACACCGTAACGGGATCCGAGGTGGCGATGACGGGGCCGCCTAGGCCGTCGGCGCCGGCCAAGCCGTCGAGGATGTTCACCATGACGGTTTGGCCCAGACCGGCCATAAAGAATTCAATCGCATCGATGGCCGGCAAGGTGGGGGTGAACGACTGCCCGAAACTCGCGCCGCCGTTCGTCCCGTCAACGGTTCCTTGGTTTTGCCGGTCGACTAGGGTAATGGGCGCTGCGTGTGCTGCTGCCGCTATTCCGAGCAATAGCATTAACCCGACTGCGTAGCTCATAACCGCGCGGTGGGTATGCTTCATTATTCGACACTCCTCTGGGCGCGAGTTCGGCATTGCGGATATTCCGTTTGTATTTCTTTGGCTAATCAATCTGACTGCAGGGTTTCCTTAAAATAACCTCGGTCCGCGCCGTCACTCATCGACGTCGTCGACATCCACCTGCCCGCTCATGCGCCGACGAATGTGCGACCAAGACATTCCGGTAGACAGCACCGCCGTCAGTGTAAGCAGCAACAGGTAGCTCATCAGCCGCCTGTTGTTCGCTGCCACCCAGCCGAAATCGATCACCACCCACAGCAAAGTGCCGAAAAAAGCAACCGCGAGCGCAGTGCCGATCAGGCCGAGTGAGCGCAGGGTCGCTCGTAGGAATACCGTCCAGCCGATCAGCAGCACCACGCCGGTGAACACTTTCAGCGCCAACTGCTGTGTATCGCGATTCGTGACCACCCAGTGGAAATAGGATAGGTGTTCCGGATTGTAGGTCGCGAAGACCAGGATCAGTGCCGCTACGAAGCGGATCAAGAATCCGTTCCAGCTGAAATTCGAAGCCATGCGAAACCTTCCGGGAGTATGGGACATGGGCCGACTCGGTCGGCCCGAGGGTATGCGGACGAATTGTACGTGAGGAATTACGCCATCGCACTGACGTGTCTTCGCGGTATAGGAGGGGCGGTTGACACGATAACAAAAATCATTATCATTCAAGTCAACAGGAGGAGATAGCATGGCCACCAGGAAAATGGAAACCCTGTGCCGATCCCGCAATCAGGCAAGCACTGAACCGCCGATTTTACCGCCAGGCCTCGATACACGGGATCTCTTTCACGGCAACCGTACCGTGGCCATCAATCACCACGGCGAGCGCTATATTCTGCGACTTACCCGCAACGAACGGCTGATTCTTACCAAGGAGGTGTAAACCAGGTAACCGCACATCGCTTATTCAGCAAGCAAGAAAAACGGCAACAACCCCGCTTTATCCACATCCGTGACTATTGGTGGTCGCCAGCCAGCCGAGGGCAGGGACGCTCGGCCAGCCAGCAATTTTTCTCTTTGCGCCTTGCACCGCTGCGGCACCCCTTTCGCACACCTGCTGCATGTGCCCCTGCGCACTGCCACGATGAAAAGAGGTTATGCCCGCGCTTATCCAGTCGCCTCAGTGGGCCACGGTAGCCGCCGCGTGCTATGGGCTTGGGTAAGAGAGCAACAGCGCAAGTCCGCCTAGCAATGCCGCCACGAAGGCTCCGGCGAAGAGGTGTTGATGTGGTTTCATGCATGCTATCGACTGGATGGATATACTTTCGCCGGCGGCCCGCCGGCGAGCGAACAGCGCCCGTGCGTGCAAGGCGCACGTAGCACTGACGACCCCTGCTCAACGTCGAGCCACTTACGCTGTTCCCAAGCCACTGAATGCGCCAAGGGAAGATACGAACTCGTTCCCGGTTTGCCGTGGTGCGAGTGCCTTAGTGGTCTGACTGGGGCGCGCGCTTTGCCATCTTCTGGCCGACGATATCCCAGATAAAGCCCACCAGCTCCCGAGCGACGGCGCCACCACCACGGTGGCAGGTTGTCGTGCCCACAGAAAAAGCGGACCCTACCGGGCAGCGCGAAACCTAGCAAAGACTCGATCACCGGGAATTGCTACCGCCCATGCCAACCGATATTTGAGCCAGTTATCATGCTATTACGTCACACCGTGACGAAGTCACCAGAATTTCGACGCTAGACGTGCTTTGGTGGGTGAGTCAACAATTCGGCAGGCTTAGTAAAGGCAAAATTAAAACTCAGAATGGCCCAACGGGGCTTGGCAGCAGGGACTCGCCGCCCCTAAAAAAATAGCGGCCAAATAATTGGAGCTCTAGCCAGATAGTGAAGCACTTGCTCAGCTCAGCATGACTGCGAAACCGACCACAGGTCGGCTTTTTTGTTGCTTGCTTGGTTACGAATAACGAGAAGCACCGACATCCTCGTCGGATTTGCCCGTGGCCACCAGGTGAACATCAGAACGCAGACCGCGAGGTGCACACTATATGCATAACCTCGATCACCACACAGTCCATGATTTGCTGAAGAAATTAATAGAATACTCAGATGAGCAGCAGCTTAACTAAAATGGCTGCATTGAGCGCGACCAATACACCCATCATCCAGCGCAGTTGCCTGATCTCAGCGCTTAGCTTGAGATCGACACCTGCGATCTTGGCGTTCAAGCATTGCCCTCCACTATTGATCTTGGTGTCCAGGCGTTGCTCTACACCATCGATCTTGGCGTCCAGGTGCTGCTCTGCGCTCATGCGCTCGGAGCGCAGCGCGTCCATCTTCGCATCAAGGCGCTGCACCGCATGGTCGATACGACCGACTAGCTCCAGCCCCACGCTTTCGAGCTGTGCGCGTGCCGCCACCGATTCGCTGGCCGCTTCATGCAGCGCTTCGGCTTGCTCCCGGCTAACATCCGCCTGCTGTAATTGCTTGCTGTACTTGAGCGTGTCGAGCACTACTCGATTCCCTCGAGGGCGTCAAATGCCCGCCTCAACCTCACTACTCCAGCACGAGCCGCCTCCCGCACAGCCACAAGCATGATGTGGGCGGCCGAGATACTGAACCGAGGTGACAGATTTCAAACGCGACTTCAATACGCTACGACGGCACCCATTACCGGACGCCGCCATGAGTGCGGCGGGGCATCGGCGGAGCTCACCAGCGCGGAGTTCGACGTATTGGCGGTACTGCTGCGGGCGGTCGGATACCCGGTGTCGCGCGACGATATCTCTCGTAAAGCCGTAGGACACCCCTGCAACCCTTTGACCGCAACATAGACGTAGCACGTGAGCAATCTGCGCCGCAAGCTCGGCGAGCGGCCGGATGGCTGGGCACGGATCGAGACCATTGACAGCGGTGGTTACGACCTCGGGCTCGCCATTGCCCACCGTGCAGTAACGTCGCATGACGGGCGGATCGGCGCCGCCAATCTCCACGGTGGTCTCGCGATCACCATCGTGCTGCCCGCGCGGCGGGCCGAGCGACAGATCGACGCGGGTTAGTACTGCCAATGGAAAGCACTCATCGCTTGGCGAAAAGCTCAATCACCCTTAACCTGGCTGTTGAGATACTGAGTGGTAGTCAACAGAAACAGACCTCGAAACAGCTTATGGAGCGCTTCTTCTGTAGCAAGCGACTGGGCAAGTGCTTGCTCGGAGTCCGGCTTGGTCTCTGGCCGCTTCGGATAGTCCCACACCAAACGAACGGTGCCGGACTCGGCCTCCTTGATCTGTAGCCGTGGATTACCATGCACCAAATACGCATCGATCCGGTAGTGCATCGCTTATCTCCGGTAGCTTATCGAATCACCTGCTTATGTAATGATAACTATTCGCATCAGTCAAGAGATTATTCAAACTTCTTTCCCCTCCAGGTGTGGCCGCCGCGCAAACTGCTTCTCGCTCGAGAACAGAATTAGGGGTACTCAATGGACAAGCTCGAACAGGTGTTCACCCACGCCGAGCGCTTGCTGGAACGACTTGAGGCCCTCGTGCCGCCGACCCGAAGAGCACTGTGCTGGGATGATGCGATTGCCTTTCGCTGGCGCCGTGACACCGGAGAGGGTTACCTGGAGCCGGTGCGACATCCACACCGTATCCGGCTTCAGAGCTTGCGCAATATCGAGCAGCAAGTAGCTGAAATCGACCGCAATACCCGACAGTTTCTCGCCGGGTTGCCCGCCAACAACGTCCTGCTCTGGGGCTCGCGCGGTACCGGCAAATCCTCACTGATCAAAGCACTGCTCAACGAATATGCCGAACAAGGGTTGCGGGAGATTCAGGTGGAAGGTCACGACTTAGTGGATCTCCCACAGATCATGGAACCGATCCATGACCGGACCGAGCGGTTCATCCTTTTCTGCGACGATCTTTCCTTCGAGGCCGGTGACCCCAGCTATAAGGCGCTCAAGGCGGCCTTAGACGGGTCGCTGACGGCAACGCCGGATAACCTGCTGATCTACGCGACCTCCAACCGGCGGCATCTGCTGCCCGAATACCTGAGCGAGAATGAGGCGGCACGTAATATCGATGGTGAGATTCATCATGGGGAAGCAGTAGAAGAGAAGATCTCGCTGTCCGAGCGGTTCGGCTTATGGCTCTCTTTCTACCCATTCAATCAAGAGAATTATTTGGATATCTGTTTCAGTTGGCTGGCGGAGCTCGGTGTAACCATAAATAAACCGGAGGCAGTCCGCCAGGCCGCACTGTGCTTTGCCCTCGCTCGTGGCTCACGCAGCGGCCGCGTCGCCTGGCAATTCGCGCGGGACTGGGCAGGCCGGCAGTATTTACGCGAGAAGGAAAAAATATAGTTGTCAGGTCCCCGGCCCATAAAACAACGCCCCGACCGAAGGTCGGGGCGAGGTAGAAGAGAGAATCATCGACCTAGTTCAGATCAATACCCGTCTTGTTCTCCACCATGTACTCGATGGCAGCGCGCACCTCCGCTTCGCTGACAGAGCCGCTCTGCGGAGGCATATTACCGAACCCTTGCAAGACATGCGTTGTCAGCGTATCCAAGCCTTCTTTAGCACGGGGCGCCCACTCAGCCTTGTTACCGATCTGCGGTGCGTTCATGAACTGGGCTGTATGACAGGCCGAGCACACCTGCTTGACTACCTGCTCACCGCTACGTGCATCGCTCTCACCGGCGGCCGTCGCGGACTCGTCGGTCGTATTGACTTGGCCGACCGGTTGCATGCGCTCGGCTTGCAATTCGGCTTGCAATCGGGCAATTTGCTGAGCTCGCTGCCCGGGCTGTTCAAAATCGTCTACCACAATGTTGGCGAGGATGGCAAACAATACTCCGGCCAGAGCCAGCGCCGCGAGCACGACTATAAAATTACGAATAAATCGCCGATCTTGTTCCTGACTCATCGCGTCCTCCTAAAAAGCCAGGCAGCCGCCAATACATATTAGCAGGGACGCGGCAATACTTTTGCCACTAGAGTCAAGGCAACAATCAACGCTTATGCAATCACAAATAAACCGCCTGTCGTGGTCCTGACTTCTTGCGCCCTCTGAAGCACCAAGTAGGCGCCTGCCACGACGTTAGCTTAGGACACCGCAGGCGATTCCCACTACCGCCCGGGCAACGAGGACCGTCATAAGGTTGCGAGTAAACGGCCGGTCTTGCTCTTGGCTCATCCGATCCTCCTAAGAGCCTCTTCATAATCTCTCTTCTCCCTGATAATGAGGGGGTGAGGAAGCAATATTCAAGCGATATCACACGCGAGCAGTTTGAACAGATCAGGCCCTTACTGGAGAGTGCGCGCAAGCGCACCAAACCGAGGACGGTGGATCTCTACGAGGTGTTCTGCGCGATCCTGTATTTACTCAAAAGCGGTTGTCAGTGGCGGATGTTGCCGAGCGAGTTTCCGAAGTGGCGCACGGTTCATTCCTACTTTGCCAAGTGGAGCGAACCGCGAGGAGAGGGTGGCAGCCTGCTGGAGCAGGCGTTAAAAAAATCAGGTTGGCGCGGCCCGTACCAAACAGGGGCGCAGCGCCACAACGAGCTTCTTGATCGTTGATGCACAGAGTGTGAAGAACACGGACAGTGCTGAACACAAGGGATATGACGCGGGCAAGAAGGTCTCGAGAATCAAGCGCCCTATTGCGGTGGATACCCAAGGGTTGCCGCATGCCATTGCGATCACCACGGCCGATGTGACCGACCGCAAAGGGGCCTTGGCGGCCATGGATCGCTGCGCATCCAATCTGCAGTCGATTCAGAGCGTATTGGTGGATGGGGCTACACGGGGCGCCCTTTTGCGCAAGCCGTACAAAAGAAGCTTCAGGCGACGGTACAGGTGGTCAAACGCAACGAAGCGCACACCTTTGTCGTGCTGCCCCAGCGTTGGGTTGTGGAACGCTCCTTCGGCTGGCTGGAAAAATGCCGCCGCTTATGGAAGAACTGCGCGCGTACGCTTAATACCAGTCTGCAGTTCGTCCATCTGGCGTTCCTTGTTCTGCTCATTAGAAGATTGCGAACAGGCTCTAAGGAAGCCCTGAAATTTTCCATTCATGCCCTGCCCTTCGACAAACTACTCCTGAGCTTGCCGAAGGGCGTTGGGCGAACGGGTCAATTAATCAAAATGATCCTTAAGCACCGGCCACAGCATTACCCTGCCACGATATTGGCTAGGACACCGCAACCGATTCCCATCACCGTCAGGGCAACGAGGACCGCCATAAAGTTGCGAATAAACTGCCGGTCTTGCTCTTGCTCTTGACTCATCAGATTCCTCCTACTTCGACGCCGATACGGCAACAAGAAAAATATACATTCGGTTTACTATAATAAAATGAGCTGTAGTTGCCAACTCGCCAGCCGCAGGGCGCATTATTTCCACTTGGACACAGCCGCTCTTCAGCGGTATCGTAATGTGGCGCGGCGCCCGTAGCTCAGCTGGATAGAGCGTCGGCCTCCGGAGCCGAAGGTCGCAGGTTCGAATCCTGCCGGGCGCGCCATACTGATTACTTAACGAGTGTATTGTCTCTCAACCCAGGCGCTGGTCCTTACTTCAGCAGCCTAGATGTCAGGTTCCTTGACACCTAGCCCGGAAATTTCATAAATCGCACACGCCCTCGCTTGCCCCTTGAATTCACAGAAGATTTTGCTCAGTCGGGCGTAGTCACCGATACGCCGCTTCTTCACAAAACTCCTGTTAATTCAATTTGTTGCGCGATCATCGCGCGGATTTATGAAACTCCCGGGCTAGAGATCCTTTTCGCTCCGACGCCCGAAAAACAGGAAGATTGCCGCGCGAAAGCAATAGAATCCCTGATAAAGGAAATGGAGCCACCCTGTCCATTCTGTAGCCTGGCGCCGAGTCGGATAGTCGGCGAAACGGCGCGCATGCTCGTCATTCGTGATGGCTATCCGGTTTCGCCAGGCCATATCTTGCTCATCTCATCGCGTCTCATTTCCACAGACCCATCATTCAACTTGATGCCGCGGCAGTGGAGTTGCCTCAGTAACACATCCGGTCGCAACGGCGCCCCCTGAAGACTATATTCTTTGGACAGGCAGCCTTGAGCGGTGCCAGGGAGACGCCGCATGGAAACACCGGAGCGACCGGGTCCGGCCTTACCACTTTCTGGAGTGGTTGTTTTGTTGGCGCTGCTCAGCGCCGCGCTCTATCAGCATGCTCCACTGAAGGGCTCTCGACCCGCCGCCCCGCGGGAGAAAACGGAGCTGGTTGTCCACAGCGCCGAGGACGTGCCGGCCCGCCTGTGGCAGGACCCGTTCGCGGCAGTAGCCTTGTACAAAGGCCGCGATGCCGAGCAGGCAACGGATCAATACCTAGAGTCCTTTGCGCAGGCACAGCGGGGCCCGCGGCATACCTTCGAGGCGCTGCGATCTCAAATCAACACCTATTTGGACCAAGCGGGCAGCGGCGGCAAGGAAAAAAAGCTTATCGTCATGGGCGTCATGGTATTTGGTGGACCCTATGCCGAGTATCGCGAATGGCGGTTGCGCAGCCGCTACGCCGTCATATCCGCTTTGGGCCGGGCCGGGTATGGCCCCGACGATTCCGAGCACATCGGCTATTTCGAGCCAGACGAGGCAATCAATAACGCTAAAGAAAATGCCAAGCAACCGCTGCCACGCCGCATCCCTTATGAATGGTTCAGCCCTATCCAGTCGCAGAACACCGAGTCCCAACCGCCTTTGCTGCTCTTGTGGCTAGACGACGATGCCTTTCACGACGAACCCCTTACTAAGCTCAGTGAGCTGCTCGAACTCGTGCGGGAAGGGCGAACCAATCTGCAATTCAAAATCCTGGGACCGGCCGGATCGACCACCCTCCAGGCGATGGCACAGGAACTCAATCAAAGCAAAGGATCGGCGCTTTCGAATGAAGTGGAAATCTATTCGCCTTCCGCAACGGTCGCGGATGAATTCCTGCCGAAGCCTCGAAATGAAGTGACAGGAACGCATTTGCTGCGGACCATCGCGACCGACAAGGATCTGGCTGAAGCGCTGATATGTGAACTAAGGCGCCGCGGAGTCAATGCCGTTTGCAACTCCGGGGAGAATCGCTGCCGAAATCAGCTGGCGAGAATCTGCGAACAAAATAAGAAGGGCTTGCAGTTTTCGCCGCATAAGGGAATTCACACGGATCATATTGCACTCATTGCGGAATGGGATAGCTTCTATGGCCGCTCCTTGCCGGAAGCGTTCACCGGCGTCGTGCGAGACTGGCACTGTGGCTTAAGCAAGGGGAATGCCGACAACGAAGAGGCTTGCCGCCTTGCCGAGCCACCTAACTGGATCCACCGCTTCAGCTATCTCCGCGGTATAGACGGTCAGCTCCCGGGCATGCCGGAAAAAGCGGGCCAAAATGCCAGACGCGTTACGGAGAAAACCGAGAACGCCGAACGAATCGAACGCCCGGAGGGCCGTGGCCAGTTCGACTACCTGCACCGGCTCTCCCAAAGCCTCTACGCGCTGCAGGCGGAATTGGCGGCAAAGGAACAAACGCTCCAAGCGATCGGCGTACTCGGCAGCGACGTCTATGACAAGCTATTGCTCTTGCAGGCCCTAAAAAAACGCTTCCCCAGAGCCATTTTTTTCACTACGGATTTGGACGCGCGCTTGGCCCATCCGGCCGAGTACGAATGGACGAGAAACCTCATCGTAGCGTCCGGTTTTGGATTGAAGCTAAGCCCAGCGCTCCAGGGCGATATCCCCCCTTTCCGGGACGGCTACCAAACCTCGCTGTTTTATGCCGCTTCCCAGCTGGCTTTGGATCCCCCCACGTCCATTCAAACACGAAATATCACGCAGCGACCGGAGGAGCGCCTGCAGCAGCATCCGCAACCGACTGATCGCCCGCCAGACCCAAAGACCATTGTCGAATTGATCGCTCACTCGCCGCGAATCTTTGAAATCGGGCGCAGCGGCCCAATCGACTTGACCGTCCCGAATGACAATAATTTCAGCATCCATCCGTCACGCCGCCGACCGTTCCCGGCCGTGGGTTGGTACTTAGCGGTGCCGGTGTTGCTGTTGGGATTGCTGTACCTTGCGAGCGAATCCGTGGCGCAGGCCATGCACGCGTTGGTCCGCGAGATTCGCTCCCATCCCGTCTTGGTGCTAACGCCTGTGCTTCTGGTCGTCCTGTTCGCCCTAGCGGTCGGCTACCCCCTTTACTCGAATCGATATGCAGAAGAGCCGCTGCTCTGGCTCGAGGGCGTCAGCATCTGGCCCACTGAGTTACTCAGGGGCTTGGCTAGCGTGCTCTCATTAGTGTTCTTCTGGAAGGCGAAGCACGACATCGACATCGACAACGATCGCGTAGCTCGGCAATTTTCTTTGTCTCGCCGCCCAGCCAAAAACCTCGTCAGGGAGCTGGGGATGGTGTCGACGCTGGCATTGCACCGGTGGGGGCGCAATAGTGGTGCCCAACGCAGCGTCGATCTCCTGTGGCAAGAATACTTGGCGCTGGGCTCGTGCCGGAACCGTATCAAAAGGACGCTTCTCTACGGGGTTTTGTTTATGCTTCTTGGGAGTTTGTTAATCCGCACCTTCGGGCCGCCGGGCCGACCTTATCGCGGTGAGATCAGCGACCTGGTCGATCAAGGGATGCTTATTATCAGCGTGGGCATGATGGTCGCGCTGGTGTTCTTTGTAGTGGATGCCACCCGCCTCGCGGTGCGCTTCATAAGACAACTCGCCGATGAGAATCAGCCGTGGCAACGGGAAATCATAGAGCGCCCCTCGCAACCGCATCGAGTGGAGGAAACGTATTTGGGGCCCTCGCTCAAGATCAAATTGATAGCGGAGCGAACCGGAGTGATTGGTCAATTGATCGTCTTTCCGTTCATCGTCTTGTCGATCATGATCCTCTCGCGGCTTCCCTATTTCGATAACTGGAACATGCCGATCGGCCTTGTCCTGGTGCTCACGCTTTTGTTCGTCTTCGCCGCCACCTGCGGCATTGCTCTGGAGCGAGCGGCCGAGAAAGCCCGCTCATGGGCCATAGAGCGGCTAACGGATGAGTGTGTTCGGGTCAAAGGAGATCCATCTGTGCCGGGGCAGCACGCCGAGCAACTTCATCTGCTCGTTGAGGAAATCCGCCATCTCCGCAAAGGCGCGTTCGTCCCGTTCATCCAGCAGCCGGTCGTCAAGGCGGTCTTGCTGCCTTTCGGAGGGGTCGGCGGCGTCGTATTGATCCAGTACCTGGTGGCGGTGCTTGGGTAGCTCTGTTATGTTCCGGCGGACTGCTCTCGCGGGCGGGCGTTTTTTGTTTGCGAACGAAGAACAACCCAAGGAGAGGAGGCCTCGCCGCTGCGGCGGCCTCTTGGAGAGGAGATCACCATGACATTCAAGGCACCTGGCCGCGAGGTCGATCGCATCTTCATCCATTGCAGCGCCAGCGACCGGCCGGAGCACGACGATATCAGCGTCATGCGCGATTGGCACGTCAACAGCCGCAACTGGTCGGATGTCGGGTATCACTTTTTCATCAAGAAGGACGGCACGGTGCAAGAAGGTCGGCCGCTCGAGCGCATCCCCGCCGCGCAGGCCGGCAACAACGCTGGAACCATCGCCATTTGCCTACACGGACTGACCGCCGAACGCTTCACAAAGGCGCAATATGAGAGCCTGATCAGGCTCTGCGGCGAGATCGACACGGCCTACGGTGGCATGGTCACGTTCCACGGGCATCGCGAAGTCTCGACGAAGGATTGCCCGGTCTTTCCGTATCGTGAAGTGCTGGGGCTTGATGCGCATGGCAGCTCCAGCCTCGCCCCGACTGTGAGCCCATTAACCTCGGACACGGCGGATGCAATACCTACTGTCCCCCGTCCGACCGAGCCCCTGCTGAGGCTGATGGCGCGCGGCCAACCTGTTCTGCATCTCCAGGCCATGCTGAGCCGGGCCGGCCATATCTTGGAGGAGGACGGCATCTTCGGCCAGAACACCCTGGCGGCGGTCCAAGCTTTTCAGCGCTCGCAAGATCTCAAAGCAGACGGCATCGTCGGGCCTCGGACATGGACCGCCCTGCGCGCGGTGAGTGCAGCGTAGTTGTAAGATTTGAATAATCCCAGAAGGCAATGGCAGCCATGGAACCCAAGACCGATCTAGAGCTGCTTGGACGCATCCAAAAATACGCCCCACACGGGGATTATCTAACTTAACCCGGAAATTTCATGAATCCGCGCGATGCTGGCGCAGCAAATTAGATTCACAGGAGTTTTTGTGAAGGAGTGGCGTATCGGTGATTACGGCCGACTGAGCAAAAGCTCTTGTGGATTCAAGGGGCAAGCGAGGGCGTGTGTGATTCATGAATTTTCCGGGTTAAACGAGCCTGACCGATGAACGGTAGTGAAAAAGAAAAATTATTTGCTACCTTCTCTACTATACAAGTAACACAAGAGGGAATTTGTCAGCATAAGCTGGATAAGTTCGTCGTGAGTGTTGTCACGCCCACAAGATGTTGCCATGGGCGAGAGGCAAAGCTGCAACCGTGCTGAGCGTGCAAGGGGGGTAATACGTAGTCAGAAGAATAGAAGCTGTAAGCCGATCCCAGATGACGAAGGATTTTAAGCGACGGTAATTTTGAGTTTCCGCAAGCGTATTCGAGGAGGGTGGCAAGCCTTGCTTCAGTGGGGAATGTATGGCATTTCTAAAAAACTGTAAAATATACCCTAATAAGGAGATAAATAATGAGTAATGTCATTATCGGTGTACATGGTTTATCGAATAAACCACCGGCTGAAGTGTTGGCTGAAGGTTGGAATAATGCCATCCTCGAAGGACTGGCTAAGAATCAAAAAATTACTCGGAAAGAGATTAACTTCCAGTCTGTATATTGGGCCGATGTGATGTACGATAATCCGGACCCGAACCCAGACCTCTATAAAGCAGCAAAGCCCGGTGCGCTAAAGCGCTACAAGGACAGCTGGCAGGATTATCTATGGGCGCAGGCGTTGGATTTTGGGGGAGACATTCTCGATGCGGCGAAGAAGTTAGTCGGGCTGGACGCTGCTGCAGACCACGTTTTAGAAAAAAAGCTCCAAGACCTGCACAAGTATTACACTGACAAAGCAAAACGAACGGAGCTGCGAGATCGCCTAAAAAAGGCAATACGCAAAAACAGCGACAAGCGAATCATGCTGGTTAGCCATTCGATGGGATCCATAATAGCTTACGACACACTACGGGAACTCGGGCGCGAGGAACCGAAGCTCGCGATTACGCACTTCGTAACTATAGGCTCACCACTGGGGCTTCCGCACGTTAAATATCAGATCATAAAAGAAAGCTCGCTGGTGAGAGCCCCGAGCATCGTGCAGAGTTGGACCAACCTAGCTGACCGCAGAGATCCTGTTGCCTTTGACGTCTACCTCCGCGACGACTATGAACCCAACGCGGCGGACGTCCGCGTTAAAGACGATTTGGTTATGAACGACTGGGGTGGTATTCACCACAAATCATATGGCTATTTGCGTACTCCAGAGTTCACCGATATCGTGAGAACCTTCATTTAGCCCAGTGCCGTTACCGCGTAGAGTGCGATGGCTCGTCTCGCGAAACCGGGCAAGGTGCGTGCAGCAAATCGCGCCGTGGACAAGTGTCGAGTGACTGAGTGCCAAACTGCGCTGGTTTTGTGCACGGGCAATCTTCCTGATGCGTCACCATCGCATGCAGTCCGTCGGATTACCCCCAGTCGGCAACCGCTAAAATCCGAAGGTAGTCCCCAGCTTCTCGGGTCCTCTTTTTCCTCAAAGGCGCCACTCGATGCCTGCGTAGGCCGACACACCGTCGCCCGGCAGGAAGGCGGCAGCGTCCATTCCGTTGGCGTTGGCAAGCACGCCAGTATCGGCCGCATATTTCTTATTGAGGATGTTTCGAATATCGATAAAGCCGCTGAACCCCTGGAGTGTGCTGGGCTTGTAACCCAACTTGAAGCCCAGCACGGCGTAGTTGTCGTTGAACAAGGTGTTGGCGTGGTCCACAGCGAAGTCGGAGGGCGACCAGGTAAAGTTCGGGCCGGCATAGAATCCGCTAGCGTGCTGATAGAGAAACTCGGTGTTCAAAAGATGCTCGGGAATACCGGCGAGTTTGTTGTCGCCGAAGACCGGGTCGTCATCGAAGCGGAAGTCGTTCCAAAGATAAGCGCTGCGCAAAGCCAGATGGTTCAGGAACTCCAGGGATAAACCCACCTCCACACCTTGGTGGATGGTGTCGTTCGCGTTGACGGTGCCCAGCGGAAGGCCGGTCGCGGGATCGACCAGGCTGAGTAATTCATCTTTTACGTCAGCGTAATAGTAGGTCAAATCCCAACCAAGGTGCGTCATACCCGGCAGACAGGAACGGCATTCTGTGTCGCCGCGCGTGCCGATCTCGAAGGTCCAGGCTTTCTGCGCGCTGTTCTGTGTGACGTTGGGGCCGCCCGCCAGCTCGGCAAAACTCGGTGGCTCGAAGCTCTTGCTGATGTTGCCGTAGATCTGATTGTGCGGGGTGAACTCATAGCGCGCGCCCAGTTTGGGGCTGAAGTTCCAATAATTACGATCAAAGCTGTTATCCACGCCATCGTCGAAGAAGCGGTCGTCGAGCTTACGCCGGGCAAGCGTGTATTGTGCGCCGACGACGATGGCAAGCTTGGGGATCACGTAATGCTGGTTTTCGGCGAACAGTGTGTAATTCTCGGCGACCTGGAAGAGCTTGTTGGTGCGCACACCCTCCTGACCGCCAACATTGACGAAGCGGTCGTCGCGCGCGGTTCCGCGCTGGGGTGAGAATCCCAGCGTGAAAATATTCTGGCGGCCGAACAGCTCAGCCTCCGAGATATAGCGCAGATAGGCGCCGTAATCGTTGTACTCGATGTCCAGCACCTGGAAAATTGGGTGGTTAAGATGCTCGTAGGTGTAGAACAGGCTGCCTTCGATGCGCGAGTCGCCGAAACGGTAAGTAGTCTTGGTGGCGACACGCGCACGGTTGAAGTCGCGCTTCTGATCGCCCATCACGCTGAATGCGTTCGCCTGTCGGGGATCGTCCTTGAGTTGCGCCTTGGTCAAAGTGCCCGGCAGTTCCGAGTCGGTGATTATGCCGGAGAAATACAGGCGCGATTCGAGATTATCGCTGAAGCGATAACCCACATCGCTGAACAAACGCTGGGTGTTCTGATCGGCGTGGTCGCGAAAGCCCTCCTGCGAGAAATGGCTGAGCGATAGATAATAATCGGCATCGCCCTTGACGCCTGCGACGCTGGCCTGCCCGCGCAAGTAATTGAAGCTGCCGCCTTCGACGCGCAACTGAAAGGGCGCGGCATCGTAGCCTGTAGGCGTGACGAAATTGATCGCACCGCCCAGCGTGGTCGAGCCGTATTGCAGTGCGTTCGCGCCGCGTTGAACCTCGATGTAACGCGTGGCCAGTGGTTCCAGCCCCTGGAAATCGCCGCCACCGTCAGCCTTATTGATGGGCACGCCATCCTGCAACAGCATAATGCCACGCAGATGGAATGTGCGCTGTAGGCCGGAGCCGCGAATCGAAAGCCTGGACTCCTCGGAGCCAAATCGCGGCTGCACATAAACGCCGGGCGAAAACTTGAGCGCATCCTGAAGAGTGGACACACGACCTGCCTTGTATTCCTCCGCATCAATCACATCCACGCCGCCCGGCGTGCGCTCGATACGCTCCCGTGCGACTTCGATGTCCGGCGATGTCAGCGACGGGCTGAAATTCCGATCGGTCTCGGCGGAGCCTTTAACGACGACGGCGGGAAGCTTTACCGGTTGAGCGGCTGCTGCCGGAAGCGCTAGGAGCAGGAAGATAGCGGAAAGGATGGATTTTCGGTGTGTCATCTCATCTATGGCCTCTGATTTCCGCTGTCTCTCTCTTCTCGAGACAAAATCACGGGCAAAGGACGCGTGTCGTGCCCTTGAGTGCATGTCATCCGGTTGCAGAGTCGGGAACTAATCGAACGCGTAAATTTACAAGTACAGCAGGGCACTGGGAATGCGACAAATTGTCGCAGGGGCGAAAAGAGGCCGGAATTGGCGCGGGCGCCAACTAAACTGAAGTTACGTGAAGCGACGCTAATCTATTGAAATTATTGCATGTCATTACATGGCTACAAATTTTCATGAACCAATAATTTCAATGGCTTGCGCGCCAATTAACGGAACTTCAGCCTAACGGAATAGCAATATGCGGTCCATCGGAGGCCGAGGGAAAAAGGAGGGGTCGTAAATTATGCGCCTGACCTTATTTCCTCTTGCATTCAAGTTGGGCTGGAGCGCGCAGCGGACCAGAGGTCACTTGCAGCGCATTGCTAATTTTCACTTTTTTCGGCCTCTACGCAGCTTGCTCCTACGGAGTTTCTGTTCACTTCGCATTACGTGGAGGATGAAAACGGGCTGTTGCTTCTCGTCGTGCCGGTAGATGACCCGACACGGAGGCTCGACGAACTGTCGATAGCGTCGACCCTTGAGCTCTTGAGGAAATGCCCCACTGTCCGAGTGTGCCTCGAGTTGATCAATGTGATCGAAGATGTTTCGGACTAGACGTCTTGCTGCAGCCGGGTTTTCCAAGGCAATGTAGTCTGCGATTGCATCCAGGTCTGCCAAAGCCGGCTCCGACCACACTAGCTCAGCCACCAGCCCATCTTGAATTTGGCCTGTTCATGGGTGAGAGTCCTGCCTTCATCTACCGCCCTTTCACCCCGAGCGATGCCTTCGAGCAGTTTCATCTTTGCCTGGAGTTTCTCGTAGCTGTCTACATCAACCAGATACGCCGAACGGAGGCCATGCTGCGTGATCAAGATGGGCTCCTTGTCCCGAGCGAGATCGCTCAGAAGTTCAGTGGCCTTTCGCTTCAATGTCGTGACGAGTTCAGTGCGCATAATGTGCTACTAAAGTAGCACTTATCGATTTGCAAACGCTTACCTGCGCAACGGGAACCCAAGAGCACCGCCGTTTGGCGCTCCGGCCGATTGCGGGGTTAGCCGGAAAACTCTGCGCGCACCCGGTTTCTCAGATTGGACAAGGTGTCTGTAACCAATATCTGCGCCGCTCGGGTGTAATCAGCGGACACAATCAGCAGATCGAAGTACGCAGACAACCCACGGTTCTCGCCGCACCACGTCTCCAGACTCCGGCGAGTGTCCTCCTTAGCTAGATCCAGGCGGCCATTTGCATGTGCGAGCACGTGGCGCACCCAGCGACGTAACGTCTCAGCCGTGCAGCCGATTTTGCCGGCGATGGAGCAGACCGCCGCCCACTGTGATTCGTACTCAGCACGGTGTTCAAACACCAGCCGCACAGCACGCTCCCGGACTTCAGGTGAATACTTCGTCAAGGTTTTCATAGCTCCATCCTCTCAAGAGTTGGAGCCTCCGGGAAAGTCGGGGCGGTTCAGCCTATCTTCTGTAGACGAATGCGCGCAGAACAGGATGAGAATTACTACGAAAAGCTGTAACTTCTCATTAAGTCCGGGCAAGAAGACATTGAAGAGAGTGGTTCGTTGCTTACCATCAACAATAAGCACTTGATAATTTTGCATTTAATGCACGACCGTAATCTTACCTCCGCCACCCCGCACACATTACGCCCGGACTTAATGAGAAGTTACGAAAAGCTCTTGTAATCGCATGATTCTAATCACTTAAATTAAATCAATGTCGACCCCACATACGTCCATCCGCAGACAAAATTGTCCTATATTCTTAGCCCGTTCCGTCTACCGCATTGAGACACATGGAGATGTGTGTGGCAACTCGGACAATAACCGCGGATGGAGAACGGACATGTCGGGAGGCCGCGTTTGTTGTTGGATCGAGTGCGTGATCGCATACGGTTCAAGCAATACGGCATTCGGATCGATTGGGCCTACGTCGCCTGGATTCGGCGGTTCATTCTGTTTTCGTGGCAAGCGGCATCCAATCGCGAGGGCTCAGCCGCCGGCAACTGCTGGGCAAACAGAGAGATACAGAGAGATTAAGCAACACGGGTTTCAACAGGCGTAACGTGGATAGCGGCACAATGTTGCCGGGTTTGCCAGAGATCATAGGCGTTTTGCAATCTGAGCCAGTGGGTCGCATTCGGCTTACTGAATGTCATTTCAAGCCGCAGCGCCATCTCCGGCGTAACCATGCCACGACCGTTGAGCACCTTGGAAAGGGTCTTTCGGCTGATGCCCAAATGGCGGGCAGCCTCGGTAATAGACAGTCCCAGAGGCTCAATTAGCAGTTCTCTTAGAATCTCACCCGGATGGGCGGGGTTATGCATATTCATGAGCCAACCTCGTCAATGGTAATCTTCGTAATTCACAGTTTCTACATCACGGCCCACAAAGCGAAACGTCACGCACCAGTTGCCACTGACCTTAACCGTCCAAATGCCCTCACGATTACCTTTAAGTTCATACAATCTAAGACCGGGTAAATTCATGTCCTTCGGACCTTCCGCTTGATCCAAGTTAGAGAGGATTAGCCGCAGTCGCGTAGCATGTTCTGCCTGAATGCCCGATTTGCCACCCGTTTGGTAGAATCGCTCCAGGCCTTTGTGAGCAAAGCTTCTGATCATTCAAGGAGTGAAACCGATACGGTTACACTGTGCAACCTTTCAGGTTACGTTCCCTGCGAGAGAACTTATCGCCAGCTATCAGCCGCATGGCGTCAGCCGCGTCGCGATCTCACGATATACTAACGAGAAACGGCAGCCGGGGCAGCGGTAAGCTCGCTGCAGGCGATCAGCACCG
This sequence comes from Nitrococcus mobilis Nb-231, assembly GCF_000153205.1. Lineage (GTDB taxonomy): Bacteria > Pseudomonadota > Gammaproteobacteria > Nitrococcales > Nitrococcaceae > Nitrococcus > Nitrococcus mobilis. Next base: position 2,881,294 of record NZ_CH672427.1, on the reverse strand, counting down.
CGGCCATGAGGGAAGCTCGTTTCCAGCCAAGCGACGAGAAGTATTCTCAAGCGAGTCCGGGATGGCTTGGCAAGGCTCGAGTCCGCCCCAGCACCCGCGCATAGACAGCGGCGTTGCCTTCGGCCATCGCCCGGATCGAGAACGAGCGCAACACTCGCTCGCGCCCGGCCTGACCGTACCGGGCGGCCAACTCTCGGTCGGCAAGCAAGCGGTTGATGGCAACAGCGAGCTGCTCGGCGTCGCCGGGTGCCACAAGCTCACCGTTCTCGCCGGGCCGCACGACCTCGGGAATGCCGCCGACGCGGCTTGCCACCACAGGCAGACCACAGGCAGCGGCCTGCAGCAGGCTGACTCCCAACCCCTCCAAAAACGCCGGGTGCACCAACAGATCCAGGCAAGGCAATATTCGCGGCAGATCGTCGCGACAGCCGGCGAATACGACGCGCTGCGCCCACCCTTGCCGCTCGGCGCTGCGGCGAATTGCGCTTTGCCGCGGTCCCTGACCAAAGAGCAGAAAGCGCGTCTGCGGGTGTCGGCGCAACACTTGCGGGATCGCCTCCAGCAACACCCGATGCCCCTTGCGCGGGATGAACTGCGCGACCATACCCACTGTGCGCTCGTCGCGGCTCAAGGCGAACGTCTGGCGGAACCAAGCATACTCCGCCTGAGGTCGGTAGAGCTCGCTATCCACCGCACTCGGCACACAGGTTACCTTCTCCGAGGGTAAGCCCGCGGCCAATAAAACCTGCCGGATCGCCTCTGAAATAGTCACCACATGCGAGTGGAGCCGGTATTTCACGGCAACCTGCCAGCGCGGTTCAGGATTGTCGACCCGGCGACTGACAATCACAGGGATACCGGCGAGTCGGGCCGCGATGCCGCCCAGGACATCGGCCCCACGACGGCTATGCAGGTGCACCAGATCGGGCTGCTCGGTGCGGAGAACGCGCCGCAGACGGGGGATCAGGAGAAGATCGCCGTCACCCCGCATGGGAACAGCGTGGACCCGATCCGCGTAAGCCCCACCCCGTTGCCGAATGGCACTGTCTGGCGGACAAACCAGGACTTGCTCGGTGACGAGGCCCTGCAAGCCGCGCAGCAAAAATAGCACCTGCAGTGCACCACCGTAGAGATGCCGGCCGCTTTCGACATGCAGCACCTTCACCGCGCTGCCTCCAGCAGCGATTGCACCGCGGCGAGCACCTGCGCGGGGCGATGCAGACGCATGCAACTGTAGGCTCCGCCACAGATCGGCCGGCGCCGGCAAGGCGAACACCACAGCGCCCCATAGAGCACCCGCGTCAAAGGGCTGTCCGTCTCGAGATAGGGGCGGGTGGAGCCGAACAGCGCCACCGTGGGTATGCCGGCGGCCGTGCCGATGTGGGTCAGGCCCGTATCGACACCGACTAAAAGCCGCGCCCCGGCGATGGCGGCCGCACTCTCCCGCAAGGTCAGGGCACCGGCTAGGTTCACCAGAGGAACGCCCGTCTCGCAAGCAATCCGCTCACCCCTCCCGCGCACCTCTGGACCACCCAGCAGTACCGACGCCAGCCCGAACCGCGCGGCGAGCACCTCAGCCAGCTCACGCCAGGATTCATCGAACCAATGCTTCTGCAGCCGGGTCGTGAACGGACACAGCACCGCGTAGTCACCCTCGAGCGCGTGGCGGGCCAATGCCTCACGCACGCCCTGCCGATCGGCCGCGGTCAGTGCCAGATCCATTGGGAAACAACTCGCCGTGATACCGAACCATTCGGCAAGGTAGCGGTATTCGGAACCGATACGGGGGTCGGAGCGGGGCGGCTGGAGCACCTGGGTCATCAGTCCCCGACTGCCCTCACGCGAGGCGAGGCCGATGCGCTGCGGCGCGCCACTGAGCCAAGCCCACAGCGCGCTTTTGGCCAGCCCTTGGAGATCCAACACCAGATCATAGTGACGCGCACGCAGCCCACCTACGAAACGGCGGATCGAGCCCAACAGCTCAGGATAGCGCCGCTCGGCGCGCAGTCGCCGCCACTGTGCCCGCGGCCAGACGATCACCTCGTCCAAGCGCGGATTCGCCTCGAGTAAGCTTGCCCCCGGTGGCTCGGCCAACCACGCTAAATGGGCATGCGGCCACTTGCGGCGCAACGCCGGAATCAGCCCAGAGGCCATGACGATATCACCGATCGCCGAGAGCCGAATGATGAGGATGCGATTCATACCGCTACACCACTGCCAGTGCTCCGGCGCGGCCAAGGTGGCGCAAACGCAGGACAGAGAACGCATCCCCTTTATTGACGAACGGGAGATGGCGCTGGGGCACGCCGAGACGCTCCAGGAGCGTTGCGACCGGGCGACCGGCGTGGTTAGCGACGATCGTTTCGTGCCCAGGCACATTCAATGCCTGGAGCAGGCGGATATAAAACCGCTCCGCCCCGCCCAACTGGCGATTGCCGAGGATGTGCAGCGACTTCATCGATCGGCAGGCTGAACCTTGCGTTGATGCTTCATATGCAGCTTCCAAAAATAACCGACCAGATTATCGCCGAACGAGATCGCCTTACGCGGGATCTCAAAGCGATTGGGCGCAGTGTTCGCCGCGCCGCGCAAACAAGTCAAGGCGCTAGCGTAGTCGGCCTCTTCCACCAACTCCCGGGTTTGTCGCCCATAATCGCCATAGGGATAGCAGAAATGCCGCACCTCTTCCGCCAGCAATTCCTCCAACACCGCTTTACTGCGGAAAATCTGGTCGCGCTGCTTGGACACGGAGAGACCGGAGAGCCGAGGATGAGTGTTGCTGTGCGAGCCGAATGTGATCCCCGCGCGGTGCAGCTCGCATAGAGTCTCCGCCGACATCAGCGGCGCCTTCACTTGGTCGGCGCTTAGCCACTCGGCACAGCGACCCACTAAGCCCGTTACGATGAAAATCGTAGCGGTGAAACCATGCTGCGCAAGAATAGGGAAAGCATGCTCATGAAAGCCTTCATAGCCATCATCGAAGGTGAGCACTACCGACCGGGGCGGCAATGGACGATCATCGAACAGCCCGGCTACCGCTTCATCCAGGCTGATGACGTTATAGTCGAAGGACTTGAGATAGTTCATCTGCGAGCGGAAGCGGCGTACGTGACAGTAGCACGTTCGGTGCCGACGCGGCGCCGCAAAATAGCCCACCTGGTGGTACCTCAAAATGGAAACCGCGGGTTTGGCTTGTGCTGAGCGAGGCGCCGCCATGCTTGTTCTCTTCGATACCCGCGGTCAGCGCCGGCTACCGCCGCGATAGATTCGCTCCACGATGCCGGTGGTCGAGTAGCCGCCTTCGAGCGGCAGGAGCCGTACCTGCCCACCCCGGGCAAGCACTCCTTCGTGACCCGCCACCTCCTCCAACCGATAATCACCCCCTTTGACGAGCACATCCGGACCGATCGCCTCGATCAAGCGTACCGGCGTATCCTCGCTGAACGACACCACCCAGTCCACCGCAGCCAAACCGGCTAAAACCGCCATCCGCTGCGCCAACGGATTGATGGGTCGACCGCGGCCTTTGAGGCGGCGCACCGAATCATCGTCGTTCACCGCTACGATCAGCCAGTCCCCGCAGGCTTTGGCTTGCTCGAGGTAGGCGATGTGCCCGGGATGCAGGATATCGAAGCAGCCATTAGTCATGACCACGACATCCTGGCGCTGGCGCAGCCCGTCCATCAAAGCGATCAGCTCGCCCTCGGTAACGATACCGCAGGGGCCGTCGGCTGCTGGAAGCCAGCGCTGCGCCGCCGCATGCAGCTCGGTCAGACTGACCGTGGCCGTGCCAAGCTTCCCCACGACTACGCCCGCGGCGAGATTGGCCAGCGCCGCCGCCTGCGCCAGTTCCTCCCCCGCTGCTAGCGCGGCACCGAGGACGGCCACCACCGTATCACCCGCACCCGTCACGTCGAATACTTCCTGGGCCCGCGCGGCGATATGGACTGCTTCCCGATCGCGTTCAATCAAGGTCATTCCTTCCTCGCCCCGAGTAAGCAGCATCGCCGTGAGATCCAATCGCAACAGCAACTCGCGGGCGCGCTCGACCCGCTCGAACTCAGAGCCGCAGCGCCCAACCATGCGCTCGAACTCGGCGCGGTTCGGAGTGAGAACACTGGCACCGGCGTACGCTGCGAACTCCGAGCGCTTGGGATCGATCAACACCGGTCGTCCGGCTTCTCGACAAGCATGAATCAGCGGCGCCACCTGCGCCAGCGCTCCCTTGGCGTAATCGGAGAATATGACCGCATCCACGCGGGAAAGGCTCTGCCCCAGGATCTCCGGCGAGACCCCCGCAACCGCCGCTGCTGAGCCCTCGAAATCGACTCGCAGCATCTGCTGGTGTTGACTGATTATCCGCAGCTTGGTGATGGTGGTGCCGGTCGGCTGCTCGAGCCAATGCGTTCTGACCCCGGCAGCGGCCAGCAGCCCGCGCAACACCGTCCCCGCCTCATCGTGACCGATCGGAGCCACAAGAGTTGTCTGGACCCCGAGTGCGGCGAGCGCCAGCGCAACATTGGCGGCCCCGCCCGGGCGATTTTCGCTGCGGGCTATAGCCACGACCGGCACCGGTGCCTCGGGAGAAATACGGCCGGCCTCACCGTACCAATAGCGATCCAGCATGGCATCGCCTGCGACCAAAACGTTAAGCTCGTGAAAATCGGGGATTCTCATGGTTTGTGTCGCAGCCGCTTGCGCCGGCGAATCGGGTAAGGCCCCAAAGCGCCATCGGGGCGTGTTTTGAAACGCCGATGCACCCAATAATACTGCTCGGGGTGGCGACGAATTGCAGTCTCGAGCACAGCATTGAGCCGGGTGGCATCTTGCTTGTCATCCCCCGAGGGAAAATCCCACAACGGCGGATACAAGCGGATCGTGTAGCCGTCACCGGATTTCCGAGCCGTGCCGTAGATGGGAATGACCGCCGCGCCGGTGAGTCGGACGAGCCGCGCGGTGGCGGTAAGCGTTGCTGCGGGAATACCGAAAAACGGTGCGAAAACCGAGTGTGGACGCCCGTAGTCCTGATCCGGTGGATACCAGATGACCCGCCGCTCACGCAGCGCCCGCACCAGACTGCGCAGGTCGCGACGCCACACGATGCGCTCGTAGTGGCGGCGGCGATTCTCGCGCATACAATGCTCGATCACCGGGTTACGGTGCTCTCGATAGATGACTTGAAAGGGGATCTGAGTGAGCATGATGCGCCCGGTGAGCTCCAGCGGAGTAAAGTGCGCGCCGAGTAAAATGACGCCGCGCCCTTCGCTCAACGCCTGCGCTAGGTATTCAAGCCCCTCGAAATGGCCCAAACGGTGGATGAGAGTGGGATTACCCCACCAAGCGATACCGACCTCCACCAAGCCACGCCCGGTAAAACGCAGGTTCTGCCGGACCAAGGCCGCGCGTTCGGCAACGTTAAGATCCGGTAAGCACAGGGCGAGATTGGCTTCAACGACACGGCGCCGATAGGGTACGAGATAGTAGGACAACCGTCCTAAGAGATCACCCACCGCAAGCGCCCAGGGAAAAGGGAGGCAGGCGATGCAGCGCAACAAACCCACGCCGAGCCAACTCGACCAATAACGGGCCGCATAAATCTTCCGGGCTCGGCGTTCACTCACCCTGGCATCGCTTCCATCAAGAGGCCACGTCGAGTATACCAGACCTTGCGAGAGGGGCTGTTCTAGCCCTGGCACCATCGGCAAGGAGACCAGCACACGGATGCATTGGCGTAGCCTCTATTCGATCCTGCTCTATCTGAGCCTGCCAGTCGTCCTGGCACGCTTGCTGCTTCGCTCCCGCCGCGCGCCGGCCTATCGGCGGCGTTGGGCAGAGCGCTTCGCCTTGATCCCCGCGATCGCGGGTCGTCCTGTCTGGATCCATGCCGTCTCCGTGGGCGAGACTGTCGCGGCGGCCCCACTGATCGAGCGCTTGCTGACGGAGCACCCTGGTATTCCCATCGTGGTCACCACCACCACGCCGACAGGCTCGCAGCGCGTGCGCGCCCTGCTCGGCACACGTGTACGCCATTACTACGCGCCTTACGATCTGCCGGATGTAGTGGCGCGCTTTTTCCGTCGCGTAGCACCGCGGCTAGTGGTCGTCATGGAAACGGAAATCTGGCCCAATCTACTGGCCACCGCGCAACGCCGTGGCATCCCCGTGGTGCTGGCGAACGCGCGTCTATCGGCGCGTTCGGCCGCCGGCTATCGGCGCGTGGCCGGCTTGCTGCGACCCGCCCTCGGCGCCTTCCACACCATCGCGGCCCAGAGCGAGGCAGACGCGCGCCGCTTCCGGACATTAGGCGCGCCCGTGCAGCGAGTGCAGATCAACGGCAATATGAAATTCGATCTCGAAATCAGCGCGGTCAGCCTGATGGCTGGCCACGCGCTGCGCGCCGCATTAGACCCACAGCGCCCGGTCTGGATCGCCGCGAGCACTCATCAAGGGGAAGAACCCCTGGTATTGGAAGCGCAGCGGACTATGCATGCATATGCCCCGCAGGCCCTCCTCATACTGGTGCCCCGCCATCCGGAGCGCTTCGAGGCCATCGCCACGCTGTGCCGCCGCAGCGGCCTGGAGACAGCCCGGCGCAGCACCAGGGAGCGCGTCCGTTCAACAACGCAGGTCTATCTAGCCGATACCATGGGCGAGCTGCCGCTGCTCTATGCAGCAGCCGACGTAGCTTTTGTCGGCGGCAGCCTGGTCGCCGCGGGCGGACACAACGTGCTTGAACCCGCGGCACTCGGCATACCGGTGTTGGTCGGACCGCATGTGTCCAACTGTGCCGAACTCGTCGCCGGCCTGGAAGCCGTAGAGGGATTGGTGCGGGTAACCGATACGGCTTTCCTCGCACAAGCTGTTGCAGACTTGCTTGGCAACAAGCGCCGCCGACTCGCTCTAGGCGAGCGGGCGCGACAACAGCTCGAGGTCAACAAGGGAGCGACGCAGCGGCTCTATGAAACCATTCATCCGCTGCTGACCGAACCACCTGCCACTATCGGGCTCAGCGGGAACCGAGCAGGCTGTTGACCGCCGTTAGATCTTGCGGGTCCAGCGTGCCGGCCGTCTGTTTGAGCCGCAACGTGCTGACGAGATAGGCATATTGGGCCTGCTGATAATCCCGTTCGGCACTAAATAGATTGCTTTGCGCGTCGAGGACATCGACGATCGTGCGGGTTCCGGCCTCGTAGCCCGCCTGGGTCGCCTTCAGTGCACTGCGATTCGACACCACCGCCTGCTGTAGCGCTTGTACCTGCCGGATACTGGTCTGCACCGCTCGATAGGCATTGGATGTCTCCCGGCCGACACGGCGCCGGGTTTCTTCGAGCTGCTCGCGGGATTGGGTATAACGCGCCTGCGCCTCGCTGACTCTGGAACTCACCGCGAAGCCCTGAAAGATCGGCAACTCGCCCCGAACACCAATGCTCTGCCGATCGGATGTGCCGCCGAAGACTCCGCCCGTATCCTGATGCGTGGCATTGGCCGTCAAACCGATGGTCGGCAAATGCCCGCCGCGCTGCACCTGGATATTCTCCATAGCTGCCTCCGCCCCTTTGCGCGCGGCGATTAGCTGCCAATTTTGTTCTATCGCCGCGGCTTGCCAGCGCCCCTCCTCAGCCGGCTGCGGTCCCTTCAGCTTGGGCTTACGGACCAGATCAGCCAGCGACTGCGGTTGCTTGCCGATGACCTGTCGCACCGCTTCTAACCGGTTGGCCACCTCATTTTCAGCCTGAATAAGCCGGCTCGCCGCCAAGTCACGCCGAGCGCGGGCTTCCTCCACCGCGGTATGTGCGATCAGGCCGACCTCGAAGCGCTGCCCCGCCTGCTCGAGCTGGCGCTCGATGGCCTTGAGATCGGAGCGGGCGAAGCTCAGGTCGGCTCGTCCCGCGAGCACATCGAAGTAGCGTTGCGCCAACCTAAACATCAAGTCCTGCTCGGCCGCGTGCACCTGGGCTGCCGCCTGGGCGATCTGGGCATCGGCCTGATCCAGGCGCTGGTAGGCGCTGTAATCGAAGATCGGCTGAGTCAGATCGATACTGTATTGGGTATTGAAGAAATAGGTATCGACGCTGGCGAAACTGGTTGTCTGGTCCAAATGAACGCGCTCGCGGCTGGCTTGCACGCTGATATTCGGCAGTAAGCCGGCCAGGGCCTGTGGCCAGCGCTCCTGCACGGCTTGGTAGTTCGCCAAGGACTGCCTGAGCACGGGGTTGTTGACGCGGGCCACCCCATAGAGGCTGAGCAAATCATCACCCGCGTAGGTGCAGAAGCTGGCGGAAGCGAGCACCAAGCCCGCCAATCGCGTACCGATACGGCTGGCTATAACTCGCACCGCCGTACCCGGCTTTGGCCCGTCAGGGCTCACACTACTCATCGAGCGCTCACGTCCATGCTCGCTCAAGGCCGCCCCACTCCGACATGAACTCCGTTCGACTCAGGACGCGCCACAGCAACTCCGTGAATGAGATAACCATCCGCTGGTTCTCCAAGGCTGCGAAAATTTGAGACAGTGCACTTGCAAGCCCAAGCCAGCCAAACTCTTCAAAGCTCGAAGCGCACCGTTCTACGCGCATTGCGCAGGGGGCGGATGCTGGTGTCCAGCAAGCTCTCGGTAGCCCACTGATCCTCTCCCACCCGCGTGATGAGCAACGCTTCCATAATCGGTCGCTCCCCCACGATCACGAACAACCGCCCCCCAATGCTCAGGCTGCGATGGTAATTTTCATGCAGCTCGGGTAAAGACCCAGTAACCGCAATCATGTCATAGCGCTGACCGCCACCCCAACCCCGAGCCGCATCGCCCACCTCGAGACGTACGTTGCGAATTGCTTGCGCGGAGAGCTGCGCCGCGGCCAACTTGCAGAACTCCGGTTGAATGTCCACACTCGTTACCTGACTCACCAGTTGCGCTAGACAGGCGCTTAGAAAACCGGTGCCCGTACCAATCTCGAGCACGCTTTCATCAGGATGTGGAGTGAGCGCCTGCAGCAGACGAGCCTCGAGCCGTGGCTCCATCATCACTTCACCGTACGGCAATGGGAGCTGGAGATCGGCGTAGGCCAGATTGCGATAATGCTTTGGAACGAACGCCTCGCGTGGCAAAGATTCGAGCACCTCGAGCACGCGCTCGTCGAGCACTTCCCACGGCCGAACCTGCTGCTCGACCATATTGAACCGCGCCTGTGCAAAATTCAGCTCGACCATCGTATCACTGTCTCTATAACCCCAGCGCAAATAGCGCTTAAGCCTAGAAGGTTTGCACAGGCCAAGCAAGCGGTTGCTTGCACTACGCCGGCACATCAGACTAGCCAGTGCCGCCAATCGAGTTCAAACTGACAGCGCTTGTTCGACGAAGTGGGGGTGCTCCCGGTAAGACCGGGGGCTGAGAGAGTCCCTTGGAACCTGACCCGGTTAGCACCGGCGTAGGGAAGCTTCCGGCACCCGGATTATCACCCGCGCCCACCCCGTGTCGTCATTCTGCGATCAGTGTAAGGAGGCAACACGATGAGCGCCAGATCCCAAGAGTCCCCGGGCAGCCGTACCGGGCGGCTGGATGAGTCCGTGCTACGCCCGTTTCCAAACTCGCGCAAAATCTACGTCGAGGGCTCGCGTGCGGACCTTCGGGTACCCATGCGCGAGGTTACACTCACGGATACGCCCTCGGCGACCGGCCCTGAGCACAACGCTCCATTTTATCTTTACGACACTTCCGGACCCTATACCGACCCCGGCCATCAGGTAGACTTGCGCCGCGGTTTGCCGGCAATGCGGGCCGGTTGGATCGAGGAGCGTGGCGACTGCGAGCAGCTCGAAGGCCCGAGCTCACGCTACGGGAAGCGGCGCGGGTCCGATCCAGCCACTGTGGCGCTGCGTTTTACGCATAGCCGCGCACCGCGCCGAGCCCAGTCAGGCCGCAACGTCACACAAATGCATTATGCCCGCCGCGGCATCATTACGTCGGAGATGGAATACATCGCCATTCGCGAAAACCAACTCCAGGAACGCTATCAAACGGCGAGCGGGCTTGCGCGATGCCATCCCGGCCAATCGTTCGGCGCCCAGATTCCCGAGCGGATCACGCCGGAGTTCGTACGCAGCGAGGTGGCGCGTGGCCGCGCCATCATTCCGGCCAATATCAACCACCCCGAGTCCGAACCGATGATCATCGGCCGGAATTTCTTAGTGAAAATCAACGCCAACATGGGGAATTCGGCCGTGACCTCGTCTATCGAGGAAGAGGTCGAAAAAATGGTCTGGGCCACGCGTTGGGGCGCCGACACCATCATGGATCTGTCCACCGGGCAGCACATCCACGAGACCCGGGAATGGGTACTGCGCAATTCGCCGGTACCGGTCGGCACGGTACCGATTTATCAGGCCTTGGAGAAAGTGGACGGTAAAGCCGAAGAGCTAAGTTGGGAGATCTTCCGAGACACACTGATCGAGCAGGCTGAGCAGGGCGTCGATTATTTCACCATCCATGCCGGTGTACGACTCGCCTTTGTGCCGCTGACCGCCGGGCGCGTCACTGGCATCGTCTCGCGCGGCGGTTCGATCATGGCCAAGTGGTGCTTAGCCCACCACCGCGAAAGCTTTCTCTACGAGCACTTCGAAGAGATCTGCGCGATCATGAGCGCCTATGATGTCGCCTTCTCCCTCGGCGACGGCCTGCGGCCGGGATCCATTGCGGATGCCAACGACGCGGCGCAGATGGCCGAGCTTCGTACGCTCGGAGAGCTGACGCAAGTGGCCTGGGCCCACGACTGCCAAGTCATGATCGAAGGGCCTGGCCACGTGCCCATGCAACTCATCCATGAGAACATGACCGAGCAGCTGCGCCTATGTGATGAGGCGCCTTTCTATACCCTGGGGCCACTCACGACCGACATTGCCCCAGGCTATGACCACATCACTTCGGCAATCGGCGCGGCCATGATCGGCTGGTACGGCACCGCAATGCTCTGCTACGTCACGCCCAAGGAGCATCTGGGGCTGCCGGACAAGCACGATGTGCGCGAGGGGATCGTGGCCTACAAGATCGCTGCGCATGCCGCCGATCTCGCCAAAGGCCATCCCGCAGCGCAACTGCGTGATAATGCCCTATCCAAGGCGCGCTTCGAATTTCGTTGGTTGGATCAGTTTAACTTGGGGTTGGATCCCGAGCGTGCGCAAGCGTTTCACGATGCAACGCTACCCAAGGAAGCGCATAAGCTAGCGCACTTCTGCTCTATGTGCGGACCCCGTTTCTGTTCGATGAAAATCTCTCAGGAGGTACGCGAATACGCCGAGCAAAACAAAATCGCCGATCCGCAGGAAGCGGTCGAGCAGGGTTTGCGTGATAAAGCCCGCGAGTTTCGAGACTCCGATGCCGAAGTCTATCAGCGGCGCTGAGCAGCAGCGCCGTCATCGAGCACACGGCGGAGCTGAACACGCAGTGCGCTCATCCCAAGTGGCCAAAGCGCTTCGCGTGCGAAGCGCTTGACCATCGACGCACTGCTCGGGAAGTTTGCGTGGGCAGATACCCGACCGCCCTCGAACAAGCCAAGCACTAAACCGCCGCCGAATGCCACGCCCAATGCTCGCGGGCTACCGGCACGGCGGCGGACGCCAGCTCGCAATGCACTCACCGCGGTGGCGAGATTGCGGCGATCCACGCCGATAGCGGCTTCACACTCCCGTATTCTGCGGCTTAACCGACGCATATCTCGACTCCCCGAGTACTACTCGACGAACGGCTCGAAACAACAACGCCCTACTTAAGCGGCGAATTATGACTATACCCAGAACTGCTCCCAGCAGGTTGAGCCCGGCGAGCAGCAAAAGCGCGGCCGCGCTGACCATCCCCGAATCAATCAACGCCGTGTAGGCCGCCGCGAGCAGCAAGAACCACGTGCCCGCTCCCAGCAATCCCGCCCATACCGCCAGCGCCGCCATCCAAGCAAGCGCCTGGAAAGCCCGCCGCGTCTCCAGCCCCAACAACTCGCCCACATCCCGAACGAACCGCTGGCTTGCGCTGAGCAACGCACCGACGATTTCACTTAACGGCGGAGCTCCTGAGTCCTCCTCTGCAGAGGCACGCTCCGCATCCGGCTCCGCCTTATTAGTCATAATTCTCAGCGAGACCGCAGCAGCTTTCCGAGGACGAAACCGCCGGCTACGGCCCAGCCGAGGGCGGCGTATGGATGTTCGTGTATGTACCGGGTCATCCAATCGATCGCCTGACGCGACTGCTCGCTATAATGATCCCCAGCCTCGCGCAAATGCTCTTCAGCTTGAGCACCATGCCGAGCGGCGCGATCGACCGCTTCATGCGCTACTTTGGCAAAATGATCGGTGGTGTGATGCGTATTGGTGGGAGGAACATTTTTAGTCGCCATAGCTGTCTCCTTGCGCGCTGGCCACGTTTCAAAGTTACCCGGCCTCAAGCGCTGAACCACCTGAAGCCCGGAGGTAAGATTGGGGATACGCAGCGTCTTTTCAAGGCAGCCTTCTCCCGCAAGCTTGGCGTATTACTACTTTCCAAATCCGGCTCGCGGATTGAAGCCCAGCTCCCGCTCGAGCTCACGGAACAGCTCGCGCGCCCGTTCAGTTTGAACGAGGGGATTAACAATGCGCAGCTCCAGATATTGATCGCCCGGTGGATCACCCGGCAAACCGCGCCCCCGCAACCGCAGTCGCCGACCGCTTTGGGAATTTGCCGGAATCTTCAGATCTACCCGACCACCGAGGGTCGGCACATTGAGCGTCGTGCCCAGCGCCGCCTCCCAGGGTGCGATCGGCAGCTCGAGGTGCACATCCTTGCCGTGCAGCCGATAAAGCTTATGCGGCGCGATATGAACCTCGAGGAATAGATCGCCGGAGCCGGCATCGCCTAGCCCTGAACCACCCTGCCCTGCCAAGCGGATACGCTGGCCCTCGCGGACGCCGCTAGGAATCTGGACCCGCAGATTACGCTGGGTCCGCCGGGCGCGGCCCTGACCATCGATTTCCTGACCTTCCATCGTGATGGCGCGGGTCGTCCCGTGGTAGGCTTCCTCTAGGGTTATCGTGATCTTTGCTAGCTGATCCTCACCGCGCCTGGCAAAACTCCCCCTCGGGGGGGTAGCGCCGCCGAACATCTCATCAAACGGCGAATCGCCGCTCCCACCAAACAACGTATCAAAGAAATCGCTGAAGCCCCCGGAGCCGGATTCCCCTCTGAATTGCCAATCGGGCGGCGGTCGGAACTGCTCGCCGGCACGCCAATCGCTGCCGAGCTGGTCGTAGGCGCGCCGCTTGTCCGGATCCTTAAGCGCCTCATAAGCCTCGGCGACTTCTTTGAACCGCTGCTCGGCATCCGGGGCTTTACTGACATCCGGATGATATTTACGGGCAAGCTTGCGATAAGCGCGCTTGATCTCGTCACCGGATGCATCTTTTGAAACGCCCAAGATTTTATAGTAGTCCTTATACTCCATCACCGTGGCCGCGCGCTAAACCTCACAATCATTCACACGGGCCCGCTTGAGCGGACCCGCGCAGGTGGGGATCGTCAACCCTCGACTTTGACCCGTCGAGGCTGCAGCTTTTCCTGCTTAGGAATCGTAACCTGCAGCACCCCATGCTCGCTACGCGCGCTGATGCGCTCGGCATCCGCCGTATCCGGCAAACTGAAGCGGCGATAAAAAACGCCGCTGGCCCGTTCGGTGCGCTTGTAATCCGGTCCCGACTCCTGGGATTGCGCTTGACGACTTCCCTTTATGGTCAGCATGCCATTTTCCATGCTGATTTCAATGTCATCGGGCCGAACGCCTGGCAGATCGGCGTCGATTACATAGTGCCCGGCCTCCTCGCGGATATCGACCGCCGGTACCCAGTCACTTGTGGCGAGGCTGCTGGAATCCGTACCGGGCGGCCCCTCATAGATCCGTGAAAGCTCCTTGCTCAACTCGTTGAACAACGTCCAAGGCTCGTAACGACGAATGGCCATAAAGCACCTCCTTGATATGATTTCGACACAGCGTCGTACTCGTTACGCACAAAATGGTGGCGCGCCCTGAAAATTCAAGGTAGGCAAGGTTGAACGCGGACCCGCATGCTGGTATAAACCCCTCTTTTCACAAGGCTGCGGACATCGATCGTTCTAAGCAGGGTTCAGAAGCCGACACGATTTCAAAAAGTCGGGCCTTTTCAAAGAGAAAATCCGGCCCCGCCCAGACACTCAATGCTCGGGACTCGCAAACGCCGGGGCAACGTACGGTATCTGGGCAGGCGACTATTATCTACGCAATCCATGCGACACCATCGGGAACCCCATAGGAGGAGGCAGCAGCCATGGCTAAAGTTTGCCAGGTGACGGGCAAGCGCCCGACCACCGGTAATAACGTCTCACATGCCAATAACAAGACTAAGCGCCGTTTCCTACCCAACCTCCACTACCATCGTTTTTGGGTGGAAACCGAGCAACGCTGGGTTCGGTTGCGTGTCTCTTCCAAGGGCATGCGAATAATCGATAAAATCGGTATAGCCCAGGTGCTCAAGGACATCCGTCTGCGCGGAGAAAAAATCTGAGGTAAGCTGCCATGCGCGAGAAGATCAAGCTTGTGTCGTCAGCCGGAACCGGCCACTTCTATACTACGAGCAAGAACAAGCGGAATACACCCAATAAGCTTGAGTTTCGCAAATACGATCCGGTCGTGCGTAAGCACGTGATCTATAAAGAGGCGAAGCTGAAGTAATTCTGGGCTGCCGCGAAGAACACCAAGCGTAACCGGGCACGGCGCGGTCGGTTACGCTCGGTTTTATTGTCCTTTTAGCGTAGTGCCGGATGCACCACCGTAAAGCCACGCAGGCCGCGAGCGAACTCTTGGAGAGCCTGAATACCGCTGAGCTCGGCTTGCGCACACCACTCCCGCAACCCGGTTAGCAACGTTTCGTGAGAGAGATTGGAGCTACCCCATAGTCGCTGCAAACGCAACCTGAACTGATACACCGTCTTCAGACGCTGGCTCTGCGCTAGCGCATTCTCCAACCGTGCCTCGGCTCGGCGATCGAGCAGACTCTGCTCACGCAGCAGTGCGCGCCGCCCCCGTTTGAGCAGGCGCCGGCAGGACGCATCAGCACGCTGCAACTCTTCCCGTAAGGTAGGCAGTAATACCTGGCGCGCGTAAATCGCCAAAACGTGCATCCGGGCTCGCACCACCGCCGCAGCTGTCTCCATATCCACCTCGGCCTTATCCCGGATGGCCGGGTGTGGCGCGACCCGTTTGACTCGAGCTAGGCGCAAGTGTTGCAAGAGCCGGATATACATCCAGCCGATGTCAAACTCCCAAGGCTTGCTGGCGAATTTGGCCGAACTCGGAAACGCGTGATGGTTATTATGCAGTTCCTCCCCACCGATCAAGATGCCTAACGGAATGATGTTGGTCGATGCATCCGGCGGCTCGAAGTTTCGATAACCGAGCGCATGCCCTACGCCATTGACTACGCCGGCCGCCCAGAATGGAATCCACAGCATCTGCACGGCCCAAATAGTAAGACCTACCACACCGAAACAAAGCAGATCGATGAGCAGCATCAACCCAAGACCCCAATACGAGTACGGTCGGTAAACATGGCGTTCGATCCAGTCGTTGGGGGTTCCATGCGCATAGGCTGCGACAATTTCCGGATCCTTTACCGCCGCTTTATAGAGCTCCGTCCCCCGCCAGAGCACCTCGTTGAGGCCAAGCACCTGGGGACTGTGCGGGTCGTCCCCGGTCTCGACTTTGGCATGGTGCTTGCGGTGTACCGCCACCCACTCGGAGGTGACCATCCCCGTAGTCAACCACAACCAAAAACGGAAGAAGTGCGCAATCGCCGGGTGCAAATCCATGCCACGATGGGCCTGATGGCGATGCAGGTAGATGGTCACGCTAACAATCGTAACGTGGGTCAACCCGAGCGTGACTAGCACATAACCCCACACAGGCAACTCGAATAGGCCGTACAACATAAGCGGCAAATACCTTGTAACGAAAAATTAACTATACGATATTAACAGTTGATTCTTCATAGTTAAGAATTATTTAGTATAACGACCAAACGGAGCCAGCGTCCATGGAATGGTTCACATCAGCATCAGCGCATCGCCAAACTCCATTAAGCTATTTTCTAC
>NZ_CH672427.1:2848771-2865056 GCF_000153205.1 Nitrococcus mobilis Nb-231 | reverse complement strand
CACCTCGAAGTGTACGGCTACGAACTGCTTTTCGCCATACTGATGCGCCGAGCGCTCACATAGTGGACGGTGACCGGGCCACATCCGAGGTTATCTTAACACATTCACCGTCTCGGACTGGATGAGCTGGTCGGCGATCGTCTGGCGTTCATCAACATGACCCGAAGCTTCGTGGCCAGCCGCGATAACCTTCCGCTCCCGACCGACCGAGTCGTTCTCGAGATACTCGAAAATACCAAGCCGGAACCGGCGGTCATCGACGGACTCGAGCTGCTGCGCGCAACGGGTTATCGCATCGCGCTCGATGATTTCATCTACGATCCGGCCCTGCGACCGCTCTTACAGCGTGCCGATCTGGTCAAAGTCGAGGTGCCGCGGCTGACCCTCTCGGAGCTGGCCGAGCAGGTGCAGCTCCTGCGCCCCTTCAAGGTCATGCTGCTGGCCGAGAAGATCGAGACCCCAGAGGTCTTCGAGGCCTGCAGGCGCTTGGGCTTCGACTACTTTCAAGGCTACTTTCTCAGCCGTCCGAGTACACTGCGCAACAGCGACATACCAGCCAATCGGCTGCGTATCCTGGAGCTTCTAGCCGCACTGCAACGCGCGGATGTGCAAGTTGCCGAGTTGGAGGAGCTCATCAGCCGTGACCTCGCGCTGAGCTACAAATTGCTGCGTTATTTGAACTCAGCGTTCTTTTCGCTGCCGCGACGAATCGATTCCATACGTCAAGCCGTACTGTATTTGGGAACCCAGGAACTACGGACATGGGCCGCCTTGCTGGCACTCGCATCGATTCCAGGCAAACCCCACGAACTCTCCGTTAGTATCATAATACGGGCGCGTTTTTGCGAGACCGCCGCACGCATTATCAGGGCGGAACATCCCGCGCGCTATTTTATGGTTGGACTGCTATCAGGACTCGATGCCCTGCTGGATGCTCCCTTGGAGCAGATCCTAGAGCGGCTGCCAGTAAACCAAGCCGTCGCCGCGGCCCTGTTACGTGGCGAAGGTGGCGAGGGAGAGATACTCGACGCCGTCAGAGACCTGGAAATAGGACGCATCGAGCGCATCCGGGCATTGGGACTCAGCGCCGCGGCGACCAATCAGGCATACGTCGAGGCCGTACGCTGGGCTGAGAATATCTGCTCTGCCTAGGGCCTGTTTCAATTAATTCGCACGTGCGTGAATTAATTGTAAAAAGGCTCCAGTAAGCGGGATCGAATCGCCATGCCCGAGCTACCCGAAGTGGAAACCACCCGGCGCGGTATTGAACCCCACGTGCGCGGCCGGCGCATTGCAAAGATCATTATCCGCGATGCGCGCTTGCGCTGGCCTATCGCCGAGAACTTGCCCCGACAGGCCGAAGATCGCCGCATCATCGGCATACAACGGCGGGCGAAGTATCTGCTCTTCCGCCTCGAGGCCGACGCCACGTTGATTCTGCACCTAGGCATGTCCGGCAGCTTACGGCTGGTTGCCGCACAAGACCCGCCGCTCGCGCATGCGCACCTCGATATCATCCTGGCAAGCGGGCAGGCGCTGCGCTACACGGATCCGCGCCGCTTCGGCAGCCTGCACTGGTGTACCGGCGACCCCGCGCAGCATCATCTGCTCGCAAGCCTAGGTCCCGAGCCTCTGTCCAGTGCCTTCCATGCCGATTATCTCTATGGCCTTAGCCGTGGACGTCGAATTTGCGCCAAAGCCTTATTGATGGATAGCCGCGCGGTCGTCGGCATAGGCAACATCTACGCCAACGAGGCACTCTATCGGGCCGCAATCCGTCCCATGCGCTCAGCCGGGTGCATCGGGCGTAACCGCTACGCGCGCCTGGTTCAAGCCGTCAAAAGCGTGCTCGCCGAGGCAATTGAAGCCGGTGGCACCACGCTACGAGATTTTACTGACAGTACCGGCCAGCCCGGCTACTTCCACCGGCGACTCGAAGTCTATGGCCGCGGTGGCGCAGCCTGCCAGCGCTGCGCCGGCATTATTCGAATGGAACGCCTTGGCCAGCGAGCCACCTATTATTGTCCCGGCTGTCAATTTTAGCCGGGGTTTGTTGGCGATGCGCGCAAGCGGCTGTCTTGGCGAGGCAACGAATACTGAATCGCCTGTCTCTTAATCAGTGCGCATTCTCGTTACAATTCTCCCGCCCTTTCCCCAGGATCGTCGGAGGGCAACAGCCAAGCAAATCGAGTGCACACCGCGATGAGTAAAGACGACCAGCAGCCGACGCTGGAAGCCGGCCTTCAAGTACGTTATCGCACCGGGTTACTGCTTGCCGAAGAGGGAATCAAGCTGCTCGAGGCCATCGCCGCGCGGGGCTCGATCACCCGCGCTGCCCAGGCCGCCGGCATCAGCTACCGCACGGCCTGGGAGCGTATCGAAGCGCTGAATAATCTCTCCGATCACGCCCTCGTAAAGCGCGCCGCCGGGGGGCGCGGCGGCGGCGGAACCCGACTCACCGAGCACGGCGTGCAACTGGTGCGGGTCTTCCGCGAGCTCGAGCAAGAGCATCGGCGCTTCCTCGCCGGGCTCGCGCGTCGGATCCACGGCCTAGAAACCATGATGCCAGTGCTCGAGCGGCTGCATCTGCAGACCAGTGCCCGCAACCAGCTCTGGGGACAAATTAACGCCATCCGTCACGGCGCCGTCAACGCCGAGGTACAACTAAGCCTCGGCCAGAATCAGAACATCACTGCCGTTATCACCGAAGAGAGTCTCACGCGCCTAGGCTTGGCCCAAGGTTCGAATGCCGTCGCACTCGTCAAATCCTCCTCGATCGTCATCACCACCGATGCCACGCTCAATCTGAGCGCACGCAACCGACTCTGTGGGCGCGTAGCCCGAGTGCACCGTGGTGCCGTCAACAGTGATGTGGTCATCGAGCTCGGCCAGGATAAGAGCATTGCCGCAATGATCACCAACACCAGCGCCGACCGCTTGCAACTTCAGCCCGGCACGCCGGCTTGTGCAATCTTTGACGCATCGAGCGTGATTATCGGCCTCAGCAATTAGCCTGATGATCCCGATTACATTGATCCGCTCGCCCCGAACCCTTCGGTTGCACTTAGATAAAGTCCTGCGAAGTGAATTGCTTAACATATTGAAATTAAATATAAAATTCCGTCCATGCTGCGCCCTCGGCTGCATTATCGAAGCATGAACGGAATTTTCAAAGGTTCCCCTAAAGCACGGCTATCGCCAGAAATACGACGCCAGGCATCGAAAAATTATGTCGCCATTTCGCGACATAATGGTCGCGCTCGTTCGACTAAGGAGCCTCTGATTTATTCGTCACACCGGCGAAGGCCGGTGTCCAGATTCTTGATTTGACTGGACTACGCAAACCCTCCCTGGCTTGCGCTCTCCGGGCCAGCTGAAGCTGTTCAAATCCGTTCCTACGGATTTGTCTGGCTTTCGCCGGAATGACGAGAACGTGATTGACCAGAGTTTCCCTAATATCTCCCCCCTGCTTAGGAAAGACTGCCCGCTAACGATCCGTGAGATGTCCATCTACTGCGAGATAGGCCGTTACGCGTGCGCTGCCTCTACCGCAAGAAAGCCGCATGGCCAAAGGATACAATAGCATCTTGTCTTAGCCCCTCCCTCATGCGACTCTACTATCGTGATCGGCTACGCTGAGTAATCGACCATCGAATACGCGTGGAATCACGAGGCACTGACGGAATGATTACAATCTCAGTGAAAACTGCAAGCAAACTGCGCTAATCAGAGTTAGGCATATAACTTGCTAAATATTTGGTTGTTCAAGCTACTAATTATAGAGAGGCGATCATGACAATACGCACTTTCATCTTCTTTCTGCTCCTCGCAAGCATTGTTCCTTTTGCATTGACTGCATGCGGTGACTCCGAAGGCCCCGCCGAGCAAGCGGGTGAAAACATCGACCAAGCTGCTGAACAGGCTGAAGATAGGACCGAAAATGCCATGGACAAAATGGAAGAGAAAGCAGAGGAAGCTGGCGAATCGATGGAAGATGCCATGGATAACGCAGAGGACGAGATAGACGAAATAAACAATTAAGTCGGTTAAGAGGACAGAGAACTAACCGTACGGTTTTGAGTCCAACCTTATGACGAGATGCCAAGACAAGTGGATCAACGAATGTCATCCGCATAGGAGAAGGAATCAATGCTGTATTGGGCATTAGTATTTTTAGTTGTTGCTCTAATCGCTGCATTTTTCGGGTTTTCAGGGGTCGCGGGAGCAGCCGCGGGATTTGCAAAAATCCTGTTCGTCATCTTCGTAATACTTTTCATAGTTTCGCTGATACTCAACCGCCGCGGCCCACGCCCTTAAAGCCCGTCCGGCTCACCGACTGGTAAAGGCAACCCAGACGCAGGGTGTGGAAAACGCAATCAGCTGATTCCGCACCCTGTTTTTTTGTCGTGCGGCCCGTGGGTAGATGTCGGCTGACAACCGCGGCGAGCGCCTTCGCCAAGATTCAATCTAGCCGTCCCCTAGCGCTTGCCAACACACTATGGGACTGGGCGGCTCGAAGCGACTAAGAGGCAGCTCGGCGAGCACCACCATCGGCAAATCACCACACCTCGCGACGGCGCAAGACTGGTTGGCTAGACGAGCGCCACGCTCTTCACCTGCGCGAAGACCGCCATGCCGGGCTGCAGACACAGGTGACGCTGCGAGAGCTCGGAGATCCGCGAGAGCAGAATCTGATCTTCGATCCGCAACCGCACCAGGTGCTGACCCGGACTATCAGCCGCGGTCTCCAAAACCTGCGCCGGCAGGACATTGAGGATACTGGTGCGCCCCGGCGGGTCCAGCGTCAGGCTCACATCCCGAGCCCGCACCCGTAACCGCACCGGCTGGCCCACCCGTGGGCGGATTTGCGGCACCCGCAGCTGCAACGCGCCCAGGCGCAGAATGGACAGGTGCAGCGCCTCATCCCAGCCCTGTACCTGCGCGGCGATCACCGCGCTCGCATCCTCGCGATGGGCAAGCGGCAGGTCAAGGCGCGAAAGCATCGTCTCCAGGGGACCTGCTTCCAACGTCCGACCGGCCTCCATAAGAATGACCTGATTCCCCAACCGGACCAGCTCATCGGCGCTGTGTGTGACATAGACCATAGGCATCGCAAGCTCGGCGGTCAGCCGCTCCAAGTAAGGCAGAATAGCCGCCTTGCTCGCCGCATCGAGGCTAGCGAGCGGCTCGTCGAGCAACAATACCTCGGGGCGCGCCAGCAGGCTGCGCGCAATGGCAACGCGCTGCCGCTCACCACCGGAGAGTGTCGGCGCCGTCTGGCGCAGCAACGGCCCCAGCCCGAGCAGTTCCACTACCGTGTTCCACTCAGCGGCACCGGCTCGGCTGCGGCGCGTGGCATAGCGCAGGTTGGCCGCGACGCTCAGATGCTCGAACAGCCGAGCATCCTGAAAAACCAAGCCGAGGCGGCGTTTATGGGTCGGAACGAACAGCTTGCGCTCATCATGTTGCCACCAGGTCCCATTCAATCGACAGCGACCAGCTGCACGCTCCAATCCGGCCAGACAATGCAACAACGTGCTCTTGCCGCAGCCCGAGTGGCCGAACAGCACGGTAACCGCCCGCGTCGGTGCCTGCAGCTGAGCGTCCAGCACGAAGCGGCCCCGGCTATGCCAGAAACGGGCTTCCAAGCTCATAGGCGGCCCGGCAAGCGGCGATTGATGGCATAGACAAGGAACAGCAACACGAAAGAGAACACCAGCAGCGCACCGGAGAGGACGTGCGCGCGGCCATACTCCAGCGCCTCGACGTGATTGTAGATGGCGATGGACAGCACTTGCGTCTCCCCGGGGATGTTACCACCGATCATCAGCACCACTCCGAACTCTCCTACCGTGTGGGCGAAACCCAGCGTGGCGCCGGTCACAAGCCCCCGAGTCGCCTGCGGTATGGCGATGGTAAAGAACCGATCCAGCGGCGCAGCCCGCAGGGTCGCGGCCGCCTGTAAAGGCCGGCGACCGATGAGCGTGAAGGCATCCTGGGTCGGCTGCACCACAAAGGGTAACGAGTAAATCACCGAGCCGATAACCAGCCCTTGGAAGGTGAACGCAAGCCCGCCTCCACCGAGCGGCTCAAGCAGCCAAGCGAGCGGCCCATTGCGCCCGAGGGCCACCAACAGATAAAAACCCAGCACGGTCGGCGGCAGTACCAGAGGCAGCCCGACAATCGCTTCGACCACCGCTTTGCCACGAAAGCGGGCGTGCGCCAACCACCACGCCAACGGCGTACCGAGGAGCAACAATATCGTTGTGCTGATGGCCGCCAGCTCGAAGGTGAGTACGGCGGCGGTAAAATCGGCCTGGTCGATCATGGATTCCACCCCGAGAAACGCTATATTCTTTTTTACATAGCGCGCTGTCAATGCTGAGAGCACAGGCAGCGCTGGCTGCCCGAACACGGGGTGCGATACCGAGCACGACGTTCACCGCTTGAGCAGATTATTCAAAGTCGTCGCTTAACTCGGAGTCGATTCAAGATTTGGAAAGCTGAGCTATCCGTGACATCCATGACGCATGCCCCGAAATGCCATCCGGAATCGCTATCCAGCTTTATTTGGCTCCATTGGATTACGAAACCTTCCCTGGTTTGCGTAATCCAGGCCGACCTGCACTTGACAGGGCGAATAAATCAGCTTCCCTTACAACATAAGATGAGTATTAAATTGACGAGGTCGAATTTCCTTCGCTACCTATACTAGAAGAGTCCTCGTGACCCTTTAACCATTCCTCTATTTGCTGGTCAGCTTCTTCCTTACTGATGTTATAGACTTTCTGGATTTTTCCGGATAACTCTTCGTAATAACCCCCAATGAGATCCATATCGTCGTTGGTGAGCAATCCCCATTTTTGCCGAGCCTTCCCCTTGTATTCATGCCACTTACCTTGGACATCGTTCCAGGTCAAACTGGGGCTGCGCATTCGGCCGTCTTCTGACGGTATATTGTGAGCTTCCCACTTATCACTCATAAGGACCTCCCCATGCTTACTTACATGGTTTATCGCTACAAATAGACCATCTAAAAGATGGTCTATTGGTTGAGACAAGCGATGATAAAATATGTTCCCTCTTATCGGCTTTCCCAGCCCTACGGCGCCGATGAACACGGCCAGTGATCGATGTTCAGCGACGGGCTTCTATTGATGTACCGGTCGCCGTGCGGATAACGAGGGCGCCATCGGTGGTTAGATTAAAGCCGTGCGCAGCGCGCAAGAGCCGAAGAAACACCGTTTCCTGCCGTTCGAGGGCGGGCGCGCACGCTCTGCGGGTCGTCGCGATGTCGCCGACGATCAGTCGTTCACCGGTCAGCTCGTAGTGGGCATGGTACGTATTACAGCCGGCACGGCCAGCAAGGCGCCCATTTGCGCCGAAATTTAACGTGACGCGTGAGCTGTCGATGAGGCCTTTGCCTGCAATGTCCTCGACAACCCACTCATCGCCCCGAAGTAGCGAGACTGGCGACCCACCGCAGCCTGTTAACGTCTCAGCATCGATTTGCACGGTCACGCGGCGCGGATACGGCAGGCCCGTCATGGAATCGCGGCAGAGGCGATCGGCGACATGCACCGTAACGGCATGCGCCGCGGTGGAAGTGGCATAGCGGTAGCCGGCGCGGGTCGGGTGTCGCGGCGGCCGGGGCGTGCTCATCCGATCCTGACCATAGTTCCACTTGAGCTCCATGCGCTCATCACTAATCGTCAGCGACCAGCCCGGTTCGTTGCCGGCGGCCTTGAACGGCAGACGCTCGGCAACACTTGCCGGCGCGATCTTGCAGCATTCAGGATAGGCTCCGTTAGCCAGGCTGTTCGGCGCCACCCCGCCAACGGCGGTCGCCGCGAGCAAATGGGCCCAAGCCAGGCCTGCAAAATGCGTCACGCAAAGTACTCCCGCGCCAGCTATAAAGTACATCTATATTCAAGGCCCGCAGCACGTCCCGACTGACTCCCGACAATCAAACTTAGCGGGGCAAGCGGTCGATGAAGGCCGTAGCCCACTGCACCGCCTGCGCCAGATTATCCGCCAACGTGCGCCCCGAGGCTTGTCGGGGTTTGAACGAGTGATCGCCGTCCGGCAGCCAGTCGAGCCGAATGGCCGGAGCTAGCGGGTAGCCCAAGACTTCATCGCGCCGCCCCAGGGAATCGCGCTCGCCCTGTAGGATCAGGGCCGGGGTTTGCAGGGATCGCAGATGATCGATGCGCAGCCGCTCCGGCCGGCCCGGAGGATGAAAAGGATAGCCGAGGCAAATCAGGCCGGCCACGCCAAGCTCATCGGCGATCAGGCTCGCCATACGGCCGCCGAGGGACTTACCGCCGATCACCCGGCGCTCGGCCGCGCCGAGCTCACGCAGAACCCCACGCCAGCACTCGAGCAATGTAGGTTCACGATCCGGTGGCCGCTTTTTACCGTCACCGCGGCGGGCGGCCATGTAGGGGAACTCGAAACGCACCACGCGCAAACCGTGCCGCGCCATCCCTGCGGCCATGACATTCATGAACTCGCTGTCCATGGGCGCGCCGGCGCCGTGGGCGAGCACGACGCTCAACTCACTTTCCGGGCCGTCGATCAGCCAGGAATCTTTAGCGATTTCGACCATCGATAAACCTATGCCTCGACCGAGCGCGAGCCAGCGCGGACAGTCGGGTCGTTGTCTACCACAGATGCGAGATGCCAGCACCCGCAAACATATCCTGAGCCGCGTCATTCAAACCGGCGCCGACAAAGGCATCGAGTTGGAGTCGATTACTGACCAAATAAGCAAGCCCCGAGTCAATCGAATGGGTATCCCGACCGAGCCCGCTTTCGCGAAAGATACCGAAATATTCGACATAGCCGGAGACCCGGGTACTCAGCGCAAAGCCCGTCGCAAGGGAAGCGGCGTATGCAAGCCGATGTTTGCTGCTGTCAGCGTCGGCACGTGCTGCAACGTTGAAATTGCCACTGATCGCGGTAGATGGCGTGAGACTGTGGCCCCAGGCGATGCGCACCATGGGCTCGACCTCGTCGGTCACGACGTTCGCGTCCCCCGTGGGGAGGACGAGCTCCGGAATCACGACCAGACTTGGAACCGGACCCTGCTCGCGCAGCGCTTGCACCTTCAACCCAACCCGGGTGTTGCCGAAGCCTTCCCGATTGTTGCTGCCATAGACGTAGCCATCCCAACCAAGACGCAACTCGAGGTTTCGGGCCAGACCCGAGCGCAGCAACAGCACAGGCCCATTATGAACACTGTCGTCCCCGTCGCGGCCATAACGATAACCGGACTCGAGCAAAAAATGCCCGGACGGCACGGTAACGGGGGCATCCCCGAAGCTCGGCCGGTCGGTCGTAATCGGCTTGTTAAGGGGGGCTTTGCGCACGCCTAGAAAATTGTATTCGGAGTTGCCTGCTGCCGGCTCGGCCGCTGCAGCGGCACCAATCAGCACCGCGGCCAAGCAAAACATCGCCGCGCAAAGACATCCCCCCATGCCCCGCAGCGTGAAGGTACGCCCCATCATTTCAAGCAATGTCATTACCGCGTCACTGCGCGCTGTCGCTCACCGCGCTTGGCTGGCCTCGGCCGCCGAACCGTTTTCTAACACCTGCACATCACGAATGACGATCGCCGGGCGAGGAACGTCCTGCGGGAAAGGCCCGGCGGAACCGGTTTTAGCTTGAGCGATCGCATCGATTACGTTCATGCCTTCGACCACCTTACCGAATACGGCATACCCCGCGCCGACGACCGAGGCGGAATGCCGATCCAAAGTCGCGTTATCAACCAGGTTGATGAAAAACTGGCTGGTGGCGGAGTCGGGATCGGGGGTCCGCGCCATGGCGAGCGTTCCGCGTTCGTTACGCAAGCCGTTATCGGCTTCGTTTTTAATCGGGGGATGGGTCGGCTTATGCTCAAAATCGGCGGTATAGCCACCCCCTTGAATGACGAAACCCGAGATCACCCGGTGAAAGATCGTGCCCTCATAGAAGCCTTCGCGCACATAACGCAAAAAGTTCTTTACTGTCGTCGGCGCTTTCTGCGGATAGAGCTCCGCAACGAAACGGCCCGCACTGGTATCGAACAACACGCGTGGTGCGCTTTGCGTCGGCGCCGCGACAAGCGCCGAGCCAAAAAGCAGCAGGCTAAGCGAGACAAGCAGCATCACGCGCAGTCTAAACCGCTCCGACATTTCGTCACCTCATTTGTCATGGCGTTTATTGAAACACACCGCTCTGCCACAGACCCTGCCATTAGGGCGAAACGCTGTGAGCTTCCAGCGGACCATACCGTATTGCACCATCGCCATCTGCCCGACCTTATCCGACTATACTGACTTCGTCACGCGCCTGGAGCGGACATGAGGCGATGCCGAACATCGGCCCCGCTCAGGCCAACCGCTGCAACGGTCTGCAAAGAGGGCATCGCGCATGGCCACCGTGCTGATCACCGGAGGAACGGGTTTCATCGGCGGCGCGCTGTACCGGCATTACCTCAATAGGAACTGGCAGGTGTTTGTCCTGACACGGGAGGTAGCGCGAGCGCAGCAGCGTCTCGGCCAAGCCGTCCGCGCCGTGGTCAACCTGCAGGACATCCCACCCGAATCCGCCCCGCAAGTCATTTTCAACTTGGCCGGGCAAAACCTCGCGAGCGGCCGCTGGACTCGGACCCGCAAACGCCGTTTCGTGGAAAGCCGCGTCGGGGTCACCCAGCAGGTAGTCGAGTACATCAACAGCCTCACCGACGCCTCCCCCGTGCTGATCAGCGGCTCGGCCGTGGGCTATTACGGAGCACGCGGCGCCACCCGGCTCGACGAACAGGCGAGCGCGGGAGAGGAATACCAGTCCCGCTTGTGTCAGGCCTGGGAGCAAGCCGCGCTCGCGACCGAGGCCGCCGGGACGCGAGTCTGTCTAATGCGCTCGGGTGCGGTCCTGGGCCCCGACGGCGGACCGCTTGCCGGCCTACTGCCCGCCTTTCGCCGCGGGCTGGGCGGCTACCTCGGCGATGGTCGGCAGTGGCTGTCCTGGATTCACATCGACGACTGGATCGCCCTGGCGCAGCACCTAATCGACAATCCAAAGCTGCACGGCCCCTTCAACGCCACCAGCCCGCATCCGCAAACCAACCGCGATTTCGCCAAAACCCTGGGGCAAGCCCTAAACCGCCCGGCCCGACTCCGCATCCCAGGCTGGCTAGTGCGCCTTACTCAAGGCGAAATGGCGCATCTCTTCCTGACCGGCCAGCGAGTATTACCCCAACGAGCTTTGGACAGCGGCTTTCAGTTCCGCTATCCCCATCTAAGCGATGCCCTGACGGATATCCTCGGAACGCACGGCGAGCGCCCGCCTATCGCCCCTGGCCCGTGACGCTGCAAAGCGCGCCGGCACCGCCAATGCACAGCATTTCACCCTATCAACAGCAGGTGCGATTGCGGTCGCCGTTTGACGGCACGTGGCTTGTGCAACCAGCCCTGGAATCACCGATCCAGTGGACTGCGCACACCCCGGCCGCCGCAGTTCGCGACGTGCGTATAGATCATCGTGGTATTCACGTCCCGGTGCCCCAACAGCTCCTGAATCGTGCGGATACCATAGCCCGCCTCCAGTAGATGGGTGGCGAACGAGTGCCGGAACGTATGGCAGGAGGCGGGTTTCGACACACCCGCCGCGCGCACGGCCTGTTTCACCGCCCGCTGCAGCGTCTGTTCGTCAATGTGATGCCGCCCCCGGCGGCCCGAGCGCGGGTCGGTGGAGCGCTTCGCCGACGGGAACACGTACTGCCAGCCGAACTCCCGCGGCGCGTTGGGATATTTGCGTGCAAGCGCGTGCGGCAGCCAAACGGCACCAAAGCCATCGGTCAGATCCTGATTATGGATTTCTCGAACACGGTCGATCTGCTCTTCGAGCGACGGCCGCATCGACTCCGGCAGCAGTGTCACCCGATCCCGTCCGCCTTTCCCATCCCGAACCACGATTTGCCGCCGGTCGAGCTCGACATCTTTCACCCGCAGGCGAACGCATTCCAGCAACCGCAACCCGGCGCCATACAGCAATGACGCCATCAGCGCGTTACGGCCTTGCAGATGCGCCAGCACGGAGCGGATTTCCTCTCGCGTGAGCACAACGGGCAGACGTTGCGGACGCTTCGCTCGCTTGACTCCATCGAGCCAAGGCAGCTCGATTCCCAGCACTTCGCGATATAAAAATAGGATGGCACTGAGCGCCTGATTCTGTGTGGACGCCGCGACGTTGTATTCAGTCGCCAACGCCGATAGGAACCGCTCGACTTCCGGCGCCCCCATGTCGCGCGGATGACGTTTTCTGTGGAAGAGGATGAAACGACGGATCCATCCCAGATAGGCTTGCTCGGTGCGGATACTGTAGTGGCGGAAGCGGATGCGATCGCGGACCTGATCGAGCAGGCGTGGCTCCTGTGGCATGACGTTTCTCCCATCCTTGGGTTCGACGTGTAGCATTCCATATTTCACGCAAGTGCTTGTATCATCAAGTATAGAACAGAACTATACTTTAACTTCGACGCCTTGCAAGGCGTCATTTAGGATTTCTACTTGTAGTTAGAGGTCGCATGCCAGCCCGCTACTACCTCCATGGCGACGAAGCAGAGGGTCAGAGTTCGACATACTTTTGTGCCATTTGCGATAGCTTCGAAGCGGAATCGCACTTCTCCGACGATGCCCATATCCGCAAAGCCAAGGCTCGGCTCGATGCCACGAAGCGTGGGCTCAAGAAATTGCGCGCCGCATCCCCTCGCAAATACGCTCGTCCCTCATCCGCGAGAAGCATATTCAAGCTCAAACCGAAACTTCTCAAACCTACAACGTCACGATTCCACCGGTGGCTTCTGCGTCAGGCCGACCGGGATGATTTGATTGGGGACCTTGCAACAGACGTAGCTTCAGATCCGTTATTTCCACGGAATACTGAGTCACGAGCCAAGCTTCGGGAACATCTTCGCCGTCGTGCAGCAGATTCGCTAGCTTTGGTTGCACTTGATGAGGCGCTGCGAGAGTTTCGAGCCTCAAGATCAAGTCGTGATGCCATACCCCCAAAACTACGATTTGAGATACTTCGCCGAGATGGATATCGGTGCCAACTTTGTGGTCTCTCCGCATCGGACAGAGCGTCGGTTCGACTCGAGATTGATCACAAAGTGGCAGTCGTAAAAGGGGGTACGAATGATCCAGAAAACTTGTGGGTGCTGTGTCGCAAATGTAATGGTGGCAAGGGTGCGGGCGACCTCTAACCAATCGCTGCAGAGGACGCTTGACCCGTCAGCCGCTTTGCTGCCGCAAAGCGGCTGCCGCCTCAAGCGCCCCTGAGCTCAAGCGTTCAGCGGCGCTTCGCGCCACCGAACGGAGTTGGCGATGAGCGCGGAAAGCGCGAGATTAGGCACCAAGGCTGACCAGAGTACTCAACAAGCGGAGGGACGGGCTTGATGCCTAATCTCGCGCTCCCTTCGTTCGATTCAGTGCCGGCGCGAAACGCCGCCGAACTGGCGATCGAGCCCCCCATGCGCCGGGGCATTGAGCCCATCCCATTACACATAAATCCGTACCATATGAGTGTGCGAAGCACTGGAGGTGCGGAAAGATGGGCTGGGCGAACGCAGAGTTCGAGACGATTGACCTGGGTGATCAGCGGTTGAACCAACGGGCCGTGCTATTGGCTGAACGGCTAGGGCAAAAGCCGGGGGCGAGCATTCCCGGAGCGTGCGAGAGCTGGGCGGAGACGGCGGCGGCCTATCGGTTTTTGCACAATGCGCAGGTGGGCTGGGAGGAGGTGCTGACGGCGCACGCCAGGGCGAGCCAGGCGCGTATGCGTGAGCACGCGGTGGTGCTATGCCTGCAGGACACGACAGAGCTGGACTACAACGGCCGGACGATGCAGGGGCTGGGGCCGCTGAGCTACGAGGCCCAGCGCGGAATGTATCTGCATCCGACGTACGTAGTGACACCGCAGCGCGAACCACTGGGGGTGATCAACGCGTGGAGCTGGGCGCGTGCCTTCAAAGCGGGCGATGAACCGCGCGGCGGGCTGCTAGAGAGTGTGCGTTGGGTAGAGAGCTATGAGCGGATCGCTGAACAGGCCGACGAGTTGGCCAAGACGCGGCAGGTCTGTGTCGGCGACCGCGAGTCGGACATTCTGGCGCTGCTGGTCAGGGCGCATGAGCTAGGCTATCCGGCGGACTACCTGGTGCGCTGCCAGCACAACCGGGTACTGCCCGAAGGCGGCAAGCTCTGGGATCGGGTCATGGCGAGCGCGCCATTGGGGCACGTGCGCTTTGAGCTGCCCGCCGGGCGCGGGCGCAAGGCCCGTTCAGTCGAACAAGCCGTGCGCGTGCAGCGCGTGGCCGTACCAAACAAGCAGGGCAATCCGTTCGAAGTGACCTGCCTGATTGCCTCGGAGGTCAACCCACCTGCCGGTGCCAAACCGGTAGTGTGGCGGCTTTTGACCAACCGGGCGGCTCCCACGCTGGAGGCGGCCGTCGAGCTGATCGATTGGTACCGCGCGCGTTGGGAAATCGAGCTGTTTTTCCTCGTGCTCAAGGAAGGCTGTCGGGTCGAGCAGCTACAGCTGGCCGACACCGAGCGCCTGCAAACCGCCCTGGCGCTGTATATGGTGATCGCCTGGCGGATCAATCGGTTGATGCGACTCGGGCGCACTCTCCCCGACTTGCCGGCCGATCTCGTATTCGAGCCCGACGAGTGGCGAGCGGCGTTCATCCTCAACAAAAAGCCTATACCCAGGCAAGTGCCGCCTCTCAATACTGTGTTACGCCTGATTGCTCAGCGCGGGGGCTTTCTCGCCCGCAAGCACGATGGCGAACCGGGAGCCAAAACCATCTGGCTCGGCCTGCAGGAGATCGCCGTCTTCGTCGAGGGTGCCCGCTATGCCCGACAGCTCAACTAGGTATGACGATGTGTGTAATGGGATGCATTGAGCCCCGACGCACGGGGACCGCTCATCGCCAACTCCGTTAGCTGGAGTAAAACATGAAAGCGTGCATTCGAAACTGTGGCATTGGGCTGGCGTTCCTTTGTGCGGCAAATGGCGCGTTCGGCGCGCCCGCATATCAATTAGAATCGTGTCAGTTCATCGCTAAAACTACGGATTCCGAGGGTAGTTCCGTCCCGCCTGGACTAGATGAGCCCCTCAATTGTGACCACAAGTGTTTCTATGACGAGTTAGGGATTGAGTTGCTAGGCAACAAGAAACCAACCCTTCACGATATGTATTCAATCGGCTGGCGCCTTATTGATGTAGAAAAAGTGCAATACGAGGGGCAGCGTATTTGGACCGTATATCTGGAGCGCCAATCGGACGGTCAGAAAAATCAATGCGAGAAAACATACGCACCGAAACAGCCCGACAATAATTCAAAGTAACGCAACAGCTAACACGGCGCTCAACGTGACTGGGTTCCGCTTCGCTCCACCCAGCACGTTAGCTCTGCGTTCAGCGGCGCTTCGCGCCACTGAACGGAGTTGGCGATGAGCGCGGAAAGCGCGAGATTAGGCACCAAGGCTGGTCGGGGGCACCCAACAAGCGGAGGGACGGGCTTGATGCCTAATCTCGCGCTCCCTTCGTTCGATTCAGTGCCGGCGCGAAGCGCCGCCGAACTGGCGATCGAGCCCCCCATGCGCCGGGGCATTGAGCCCCGACGCACGGGGACCGCTCATCGCCAACTCCGTTGGGCCGCAATAGGAGATCGAAGTGGCGACGAAAGCATGGCAGTCATACGAAAAGGTTGCACAGCATCTGTTAGATCAGTTTGCTGAACACTTCGAACTTGGTCACGTTGAAGGAAAACAGCTCGTTGCCGGAAACTCAGGTACGGAGTGGGAGATCGATGCGAAAGGAGTTAGCGAAGGGGCCGAAGCCTTCCTTATCATCGAGTGCCGCCGGTATACGAAATCGCGCCTAAACCAAGAAAGTATGGCTGCCTTAGCGTTTCGCATTCAGGATACTGGGGCAAAAGGAGGAATTGTTGTAAGCCCGATGGAACTTCAGAGGGGGGCTAAAAAGGTCGCAGCCTCCGCCAATATCCAGCATGTCACTCTAGATCCACAGAGCACAACTTCAGACTACATGCTGAGGTTTCTAAATCAGGTGTTTGTCGGTGTCAGTGACTCTGTGACCGTAACTGATAGCGTTCACATCCAGGTTATCCGAGACGGAAAGGTTATCGATGAAAGGAAGGCGTAGGTGGCCCAACAAGTCGCTCCAGCCGACCACTCAACCGCTGCGCGGTTTCGCGTCGGCTGAGCTTCGCGTTCGG
>NZ_CH672427.1:2817105-2847153 GCF_000153205.1 Nitrococcus mobilis Nb-231 | reverse complement strand
CAGCCGATCCGGCGAGTGGATGAGCACTGCTTGGATTTGGCCCTCGGCCGCGAGGTCGCGCAGCCGCTCAAGCCGGGCCGCAGCAGGCTGGCGCCGCTGAAACTTCGTCCTCGATTATCCATTCATCGGGTACGGTGAACCCCTGCTCGCGGGCGAACTCGATCAATGCCGCGGTTTGGCTGGCGATCGTGTTCGCTCCCTTCTGTTGGTCGGAGGATACCCGGGCATAAATCGCGGCGATCTTCATCGCTCCCCTCCCTTACGCACGGTCCCACACCGGCGACACGGACCCGCTCCGGTACCAAAATCCCATAGACCTGTTCCAGTTTGACGGCGAGGAGACGGTCAAACGCATGCTCGAGACGGACGCTGCGATCACTGGCGCCGCGCCGGTCAACCATTGCCGCCGGCTTCGTCGAGAAACGCGCGCAGCGCCCGACTGACCATGTCGCTGATCGTCGTCTCCTCGGCCGCAGCCCGCGTTCGAATCGCGTCGACCAAACTGGGCGGAAGCTTGAACGTCACGGCCGTCGTTGGCTCGGTCACTGGCACCGGCCGGCCGATTGCCTGGGCCGCCTCGATGTAGCGATAGGCCTGACGTCGGGACAGCGTGAATTGGCGCGACAACAACACGGCAGCCTCCGCCACCTTCAGCCCACGCGCGAGCAACCCATAGGCCGCATTGAGACGTTGCGCCTTCTGCGTATCGGTCGATCGCGACATATGACATACGTATATTACCTTATGAGACGCAAATCAAGCACAGAACGGGAACGGTCGAGCGGGATTGTCCGATCGAAGCCGAAGTTACCCTTTGCGTTCAGGGCGTGTTGACGCCTAATCTCGCGCTCACTTCGTTCCAGGCCGTGCAGACGCGCAGCGCCGTCGAACCAGCAATGATACGTCCACCGGAAACCGGGCATCGAGCCCGGCCCCCGATGGACCGCATATCGCTACTCCGTTATACGTCCTGAGATGGAACAGTTACTCGAGCTCGCTAGTGTAGTGTTTCATTCTGTTTGGAACTTAAGCGTGAGTTGGCGCGAATGACCTTTTGCAGGATGTCGCGTGCGCTTTTGGTCCAGATGAACGGTTTGGGTTTGGCGTTGTAAAATAGGGGTCAGACCCCGTTTCCCTGTTCGGCCCTTCACCGCGTGCCCACGGCTACTATGGCCTCTGCTGACTTCTGCCCCATCACGCCTTGCGTTGCCGCAAGACGCGCGGCCGAAGTGACCTTAGGGTTCGATGACGATTCCGATGCTTTCGCATCGGGCCTCAGTTCGACTCCCATAGTCCTTCCAACCGCCAGTGAGACAGATCTCCCCGGATAAGAGCGACAACTTTCCCTGCACAACGGCCCCATTTACGCTACCATCGTACTGTTGGGCTTCGTCATCTTGTGCTGACTCGCCCAGCGGCTACGCCTTCTATGAAATTTCTGTTCGTCAGCTCGCAGGTTTGCACTCGGGCTTCCTTCAGACCATCCCTCGCGGGATCGCCATTGCCGTCGGCTAGTGGTTATCATGGCCAATACCATGTCAGTGCTCCCATGTCAGCACTCCCACAGGGGACTCTCACCCCATCAGTTATCGCCCGTGCCGGGCGTACACAATCACGTCAACTCGGACCGCCAAAAGCTACGGTGCTTCGCTATGCAGCTTTTGGCGGCCGGTTACGCGAAGCGTTAGACGGCGCCGTTACACTTCGACCAATTGCAACACTTGAAGTACTTGATGTACTTGTAGTGCTGCAGTATTGTGCCTCCAGCAATCGTCCAGGAGGCCGTTATGCGTACCCACCAAGTCGAAGTCGATGACGAAGTCTTTGAGTTCGTCAAGAGCCATGCAGAGCCGCTCGTCGACACCTTCAATACGTCGTTACGGCGCCTACTGCCGGTGTCCGCAGCCAAACAGCAAAGGCGGTCTGCCGCGCCACTACCGGCAGCTTACGGTGCTCCGTCATTCCCGAGCGGAACGCCCCAGGCTCTTCGGCAAATCGTGGAGGTAGCGTTGCTTGTTCACGGCGGCACCCACACGCGCACCTCTGCTACCCAGGTCGTTGCGAAACGCCATGGCGTCGCCACCCAGACAGTCCTCGATAAGTATGCCCGTCAGCTCGGGTTAACCGCCCATCAGTTTGGTCGGTTGTTGGAGCAGCCGAACCTTCGAGAGTTGCGTCAGCTGCTGCACTCCAAATTTTCGGCCCATTCGGATGTGATCGACGGGGCCATGCAGTAAGGTCCGGCCTAATCGGGTAAGGGCTGACGTTTAATCAGCCCTCCCCACACCACCCGGCATGCGGGTCCGCACCGGGCGGTTCAGGAAACAGACGCCCACGAAGATCAGAGGTAGCCTTGCGCCTTCATCCAAAGGTCGTGAAAGCTGATCAATCCCTGTTGAGAGTGGTCAGCGAGGTTGGCGGGGCATACCTACATCCAGTCTGATTATCCGCCAAAGGGTACTGGAGGTGGTGCCAGCCACCATAAGCGTTAGGGCGCTAACCGAACGACCCGGATCGCACCGCCGGCACCCATCCACGTAAGAACCGCCGCGTCGCCTTCAACCGCGACATCGGGACCGCTGCCGCGCCAATACCGCGGCGCGGATACGTTGCCTTGCTGATCGATGCGGAGCACCGTCACGCGCTCGCCATACTCCTCGCGCCGATCCTCGAAAGCGACCCAGGCCGCACCCTCCTCGGCCACGACGAGTTTGACATTGGCATACGGCACCCAGTCATCGCTGAGAAGCGCGATAGGCTTGCTGAAATGCTTGCCTCGATCACCCGATTCCGCGTAATAAACCCCCGGCCCCAGCCCACTGCCCGTATACCAAGCCACATGCAGCCTACCCTTGGCATCGATGGCCATCCCAACAGTGAGCTTCGGATCCGAACCGGCCTTGAAGCGGTCGTCGTGCACCTTGACCGGTTTTGACCAGGTATGTCCGGCGGCGGCGGAGGTAGAAACCAGGATATCGCGCACCGCGTCGTAGGAACCCTTGAACGGGTTGAGCTTAGCGCGCCAGGCCGTATAAAGCGTGCCGTCACGACCCGCCGCGATCGCTACCCGGCTGCGCTCCGAGGCATTGTCGGCAATGAGAACACTCGGCTCGAAGCGCAGCTCCGGGGCGCTGGCGCGTGCAATCCTGACCTGCACTTTGGGGTCATCCGCGTCCAGCCACGCCACGTCTTGCGGGCGTTGGTCGGCAGGCAGCGCCTGTCGGGCAAGCCGCTTACGATCGTCGAGCCAAGCGACATAGACGTGGCCGTCGGGGCCGATGCTCAGGTCGGCCATGCCGGCGCTGCTCGCCGCTTGCTCCCGGGCCGTCACCGCAACCGCTGAGGCGAAATGGCGCCCGCCATCCGTGGAGCGGGCGAGCTGCGGGATACCCCGCCCGTGCTCAAGCGCGGGCGAAACGACCCGCCGCTGGTAGAGGACATACACCTCGCTGTTGGGTCCAACAGCGATCTGGGGCGGATTGATCGCCGCCGAGGTCACATCGCGCTCCCCGTCGCTTACCACGACGGGATCGGCAAAACGGTGTCCTCCGTCATCGGAGCGGGCAACCACCACTTCCAACGGTGCCGTCTCAGCGGCGTCGGTGCGGCGCGCCCAGGCCACGTAGAGCGCGCCGGTACGGCCATCGAAGGCCAGTGTCGGGTCCACCCCTCCAGCCTGTTGCAATGTCACCGCAGCGTTTGGCGCCGGTACCTCACCGCCTCCTTGGGTTTGCTGCACCACGCCCTCGGCCGCTTGCCCCGGCTGAACAACAGCAAGGCAAGCAAACAACGCGCCGATCCACCCCGCCTCACGGTTCATGGTTGTGCCGCCTGCGCCGATACCTCGAGTGCGGCTTCGATCAAGGCCAGATTCTGCGGGGCATCAGGCACCATGAGGCCGCGCCAATGGTGCACGATGCGGCCCGCGCGGTCGATGAGGAAGGTCTCCGGCACGCCCAACACCCGAAAGCGCTTACTGAAGCGATTGCGGGCATCGCGCCAGATCGGAAAACTCACGTCAAGCGCTTCAATATAGCGCTCGACGCTTGCATCGGCGCGCCCTTCGTCGATATTGACCCCGACCACCGTAAAGCCGCGCTCCCGGTATTTGCGGTAAAGGGCCTCGAAACCCGGCATTTCCTGGCGGCAGGGAATGCACCAGGTGGCCCAGGTGTTGAGCAAAACCACCTG
This sequence comes from Nitrococcus mobilis Nb-231, assembly GCF_000153205.1. Lineage (GTDB taxonomy): Bacteria > Pseudomonadota > Gammaproteobacteria > Nitrococcales > Nitrococcaceae > Nitrococcus > Nitrococcus mobilis. The sequence continues at coordinate 2,842,962 of NZ_CH672427.1, read as the reverse complement.
GCCGCGCAGCGAGGCCAACGTCACTTCCTCCCCGCCGTCGAGCATCCGCGCCGTATATTCCGGGGCAGGTCGCACCTTGGACCACAGCGGCGGCACCCATGCCAAAGCCATGAGCGCAACCAGGGCTGTAACCAAGCCGCCTCGGCAAACCACACGCATGCGGTTCATTGTCCTACACCTTGCCCGAGGCGGACGAGCCGAACCTTGATTGCACCGCCGGCCATATGCTTGGCCATATGGCCTTCACTTGCTTGCGCGCCCCAGCTAACCAGCGCGGTCTCGGCGAGCGCAGTAATATCGGGGGCCGTACCCGGCCAGCTCGCCGAGAACGTCACCTCGCCGTGCGGTGAGATCCGCGCGATCTGGATTCGATCCTCCTCGCCCCGGCGATCCTCGAAAGCAACCCAGGCATTGCCTTCGCCATCCAGAGCGAGCTTGACATCCCCATAAGGGACCCACTCATCGTTGAGTAGGGTGATGGGCTTTGAGAAGGTCTGCCCCTGGTCATCCGAGCGCGCATAGAACACTCCGGGATGGGATTCGGTACCCGTATACCAGGCGGCATGCAACCGTCCATGCGCATCGACCGCAAGTCCCGAGCTGACGTCCGGGCATCCGCTGATTTTGAAACGATCGTTGTGGATCTTGACAGCCTTGGACCAACTCATACCTTCATCGCGCGAGGTGGATATGAAAAGATCGCGGACCTCGTCCACGGAACCTTTGAGCTCTTTCCATGCCCCGCGGGTGGTGACATACAACGGCCCGTCTACGCCTTGGGCCATCTGGGTCCCACAGCAGGCGCAGGTCGGTTTAGACACGAGCCGGCTCGCCTCGAAGCTCTTGCCACCATCCCGCGAGCGGGCCACACGCAGCTGGATGGGCGGAGTTTGATTCCATGGCGGAGCCTCTTGGTGCTCGAGAAAGTACCCAAGCTGCTCCCGAAAATCGAGGAAAGAGACGTAAAGCCCTCCTTCCGGGGCGACGAACAAATTGAGCATTCCAACCGAGTTCGGCGCACTCTCGAGTGCTTGACTCGCCACATCCACGGGGGCGGCAAAGTGATGCCCGCCATCGCGCGACACGGCGAGCCGAAAGACGTTGCGACCGTGAGGCCAACCACCGGGCTTGTAGTCCACGTCACGATGCTGGTAAAGCACGTACACTTCGCCCTTGGGACCTATCGCGACCCGGGTCGGACTCACGGTATGAGACACCACCTGATCCTGCGGCGTATTGACCACCACCGGCGCACCAAAATGGCGCCCGCCGTCATCCGAGCGCGCCAGCAGCGCTTGTACCTCGGGATCGTCTCTCTGCTCACCCTCCTTTGCCTCGGGATCCGTCCCCGGCATCTCCTGCGCCCAAGCCAGATACACCGTCCCTGAGCGCCGGTCGACGGCCACCGTGGGGTTGCGGGCGTCGACCCGCGTGAGCGTAACCGGGTCAGATAACTCCAACGCAGCCACCTCGGCATGTATAGCCGGCGCCGCCTCGACCACGGCGAGAGCGCCGGCAAGCCCCATACCCGTAAGCAGGAGAACACGCCGTGTCCAGGTGAATGAATGCAAGCTTTGCGGCATCGCAACCGCCCTCCTTCGGCCTCCGGTGCAGCGGCGCCACCTCAGGCGGAGTGCGGCCAGCCCTGCTGATCAAACCCGACGGTATTATAGAAAGCCGGCCTTTGCAGACAATGCGACAAATTGTCGCACCCGGCCTTCGCCGCATGCTCGGCACCGTAGCCCTCGTCGCCGTGTCGCATCCAAGTCGCGAACGGGCAAACGAGTGTGCTTCCTGCTACCGGAGGAGCAAATTCGCCAGCGCTGTATTCCCGCGCTCCCATAACAATGAAACACGACAAAGCTCTTATCGTCGCGGCAAAACGCCGACACTTCACTCTACACAGGAACCATACTTTACAAATAGTCGTCTATATGTAAAGTATGGTTACATGATTGAGCGTTCATTGTGGCTGGACCGCATCGCGGCAGCCTGGGCAAAGCGGTCCGTGATCTGGCTCTCCGGTGTTCGCCGGGTTGGCAAGACAACACTTGCACGGATGCTCCCAAAGGCTGTGTATATAAATTGTGACCTGCCGTCGGCCGCACGGGCTTTGGCTGATCCCGAACTGTTCCTGGAGGCACAATCACCCGGTGCGATACTGATCCTTGATGAAGTCCACCGTCTCGGCGATCCCAGTCGGCTGCTAAAAATCGCGGCGGATGAATATCCATCTTTGAAGATTCTGGCCACAGGTTCTTCGACGCTCGCCGCCACGCGCAAATTCCGTGACTCGCTGACCGGGCGAAAACAAGCCATACACCTGTGTCCGGTTCTCTGGGAGGAATGCCTGCAACCCTTTGATGTGCGCGATCTTGACCGAAGGCTGTTGTACGGTGGTCTGCCGGAAGCGTTGCTATCGGAGCACAAAGATCCAGCATTCATGAATGAGTGGATCGACAGCTTCTATGCCCGTGACATTCAAGAACTGTTCGCGATACGCAATCGCGAAGGCTTTTTGTCTCTGCTGCGCCTGCTCCTGCGCCAGAGTGGAGGACAGGTAGATTACAGCCAATTGGCGAAGCTAAGCGAACTAAGCCGACCAACCGTGAAGGCGCACATGGAGGCGATGCAGATCGCCCACGCAATACACTTGCTGCCTCCTTTTCATGGAGGAGGAAGACGCGAGATAGTGGGACGGTCGAAATGCTACGCCTTCGACACTGGATTTGTCACGTTTGAAAAAGGCTGGGAGCGCATTCGTGATGAGGATCGCGGTGTGTTATGGGAACACCTGGTGTTGGATACGCTGCGCTTTCGATTTGCGGATCGGGATATTTTCTATTGGCAGGATAAGTCGCGCCGCGAAGTTGATTTCATCCTGCGCCGTGGCAACGATCGCATTGATACCGTGGAGTGCAAGGTCAATCCAGACCGTGTAAGCGCGGCGTCGATTGAGTCTTTCCGGGCTCTCTATCCCAGTGGCAATAGCTACGTGGTCAGCCCCGCCATTAAGCAACCCTACCGCATACGCCGGGGAGGGCAGGTGCTTACGGTCTGCTCGACAGAGCATTTCGGGTAGAGTCTGGCGTACAGGCACACCAAGGTGGATCTGGTAGCCTTACGGACCGCTTGGACAGCGAGCAGGCTGAACTCGCAGCTCATGCCATCCGTCTCGCTAAACTTGATTCTCCTCGTTTCCACCAACAAACGGGGCTCGCCATGCGCGCACCAAGGCTCAGAGCAAGCTGCTCTCGCCTGCACGTGCAAATGATCAACTCGGTTCTCTTCCGACAGCCAGTCGCCGGAATGAAGTTCTCGGCATTCCACGACGCTACTTGCGGGTGGTTTGGGTAAATGGCTGCAATTCCGCCTCCCGTGCAACAGCCATAAAACCGGTGCGACACATCTTTAGTCCGATTCCAGCCTGCATTGCATCGATCACCGACAGAGCCGGCTCAGGAACCCGCCCAATCGCGTATAGATACTGCAGTTCCAGACGCACGATTGGGGAAATGCGGATGTCGATTCGCCAACGAGCCGTTCCGCCGCGAACTCGGACAACGCCGCTCGCCCTCGCGCGTACAGTCACACAACGACATGCGTGTCCAAGTAAGTCACGGCCGCCAGGCGCTGCGATCGCACACGCCCAAATGACGAGTAATATTTTGGACACGCGCTACTTCGTTCCGGCAACCGGTTTGGCGACATTCCCCGGCAATATGTCAGGTTCCGTGTGACAACGGTCAGGTCATAGATCAGCGCGGGAGCGGATTAATTCAACTCCGCGGCGTAACTCCCCGACCGTAGCCATTGAGGTAAACGCACGTTCACCTCCCTTGCTCAGCCGCGCGAATAAACCACGAACACCCCTGTCGGCTCTCGTGCGCTTACGCGATTCACTGATAACGTTCGTGTCAATCAAATACACGATCGGCCCCGGTCTCGCCAGCTACCCGTTGGAAATCGCGATCTTCCCCGACCTCGGGAATCTCGGCGATAACCTCCGCGAAGCTTCTACCTCTCAGCCGCAGCAAAATCTCCTCGAGTAGTGCGCGATGCTCGGCTTCAGCGCTCCAACCGTGCTCTGCGGCCCGGCGTTGCAGCGCAGCGACTATCCGTTCGTCAAGATTTCTGACCACGAGGCTTGCCATACAAGGAAGCTGATCCGGCGTTGCTCACCTGATAGCAACGATATCAATCGTGCCGCGAAATCGCACCGCGGACGCCCCAAGATGCTCAACAGGGATGCGGCAATACGAGACGTGACCCCTGGTTGTAGATAAAAAATACTGCAGCTTAAATAAAAATGGATTGAACTTATCTCGTCATGGAACACAAGTAAACGCGACAAATTGCCGCACCCAAAGTGCGACAATTTGTCGCATTCCAATCCGCTGAACTCCGCCTTATCGTTACGAGCGTTTCGTTCCATGGATAGGTGAACATCAAGCCGTTCACCTCCCTTCTGCAGCCTACTTTGGACACCGATCCCGCCGTGGGTCGGTGTCCGGTTTTTTTGCGCTTTCCTCACAATCAAAAGACCAACACCAAAGACAATAAGCCATGCTGCCACACCCCTTGCTCGCGACCACCATCGGCTTGCTATTGACCCTGAACGCGGCCCAGGCCGAAGAACAGCCCGCCGGTGCGCCTGCCGGGTCGGCCGAGCAAGAAACGGCCAGCCAACTGCCGGCCTTGACCGTGTCCGCCAGCCCCATGTCCGGCTACAGCGTCCCCAACGCCTCCACCGCCACCAAAACCGACACGCCGATTATGGAAACGCCGGTGTCGGTGCAGGTCATTCCGCAGCAGGTGCTGCAGGACACGCAAGCCCGTTCGCTGCCCGACGCCGTCAACGGCAAAGTCAGCGGCGTGCTGGGGCGCACGGGCGGCGGGTTTCTGTACGATAATTTCGTGATCCGCGGTTTCAGCGACACGAGCGGCTTCGGCACGGCCTACCGCAACGGCCTGATAAACCGCCAGGACATCTACGATGTCTCCAACATCGAGCGCATCGAAATCCTCAAAGGGCCGGCCTCGGTGCTGTATGGACGCATCGAGCCCGGCGGCATGGTCAACTACGTCACCAAAAGACCGCTGGACGAACCCTATTACGCCATCCAGCAACAAATCGGCAATTACCATCAGCAACGCACTTCGCTCGACCTGACCAGCCCGGTGGACGACGATCACACGCTGCTTTATCGACTCAATGCCGCCTATCAGAACAATGAATCGTTTCGGGATTTCGTCGCCAGCGAGCGGACCTTCATCGCGCCCGTGGTGGCGTGGCGCCCCAACGCGCACTTCGAAGCCAACGTGGAGCTCGAATACAAGCGAGATCGCTTCCAGGCCGACATGGGCATCCCGGCCGTCGGTGACCGCCCCGCGCCGATCCCGATCAAGCGCAGCCTGACGGACGGTCCGGGGCGCCAGTTTCTGGAGGAACTTCTGATCGCTTACGACTGGACATGGCGTTTGAATGATAACTGGAAGGTCACGCAGCGCTTTCACTGGCGGGATTGGACATTGGACCACCGCCAGACGCTCCCGCGTGGGTTGGCGGTGGATAATCGAACATTGGATCGATGGCAGCATGAAGCTTCCCAAAAGATAAAAACCCAGGTCGCCAGTCTCGACATCAACGGCCACTTCGAGCTCCTCGGCACCCACCACAATCTTCTCATCGGCATCGACGACTTTCGATCTGAAACGCGTTCCCCGTCGAATTTCAGCCCCGCGCCATCGATCGACATTTACAACCCAATCTATGGCCAGATCGACTTCGACTCTCTGTCCGACAACGGCTACTTCTACCGCAAGCAGAGATGGAACGGCATCTATATTCAGGATCAGATCACGCTGGGCGGGAGACTGCATCTGCTTCTCGGCGGGCGCTACGATTGGACGAAATCAGGCCAAAATTTTTCGCCGACTTCGGTGGGCGACGCGAAATCAAACCGGGATGATCTGACCAACAATCAGTTCAGCCCACGCGCCGGCCTGCTCTACGAGCTCACTGACGCGTTGTCGACCTATGCGAGCTACAGCAAATCATTCGGCATCAACAACAGCCTCGCCGCCGATGGCAGCACGTTCGACCCCGAGCAGGCCGAACAGTACGAAATCGGCCTCAAAGGGGGCTGGTTCGACCGGCGCCTGACCGGCTCGCTCGCGCTGTTCGAGCTGACGCGGGACAACCTACGCACGGCCGACCTCTCCAACCCAGGCTTTCAAGTTTTGGCGGGGAAGGCAAAAAGTACAGGGCTCGAGTTCGATCTGGCCGGCCAGCTTACCGACCATCTCAAGCTGCTCGCGACCTACGCCTACACCAACGTGCGCTACACTCGCAACAACGACGGCTTGGAGGGCAACCGGTTCGAGAACGCGCCCCGTCATCAAGGCAGCCTGTGGGCCAACTATCAACTCAACGCCGAGCTCAACGGAGCCTTGGGGGTCATCGCGCTGGGTAAGCGCAAGGGCGACAGGGCCAACTCATTTCAACTGCCGGGCTATGGCCGGGTCGATGCGATGATCTCCTATGCCCCGCGCCTTGGCCCAAGCCGCATGAGACTGCAGCTCAACATCTACAACTTGCTGGATAAGAAATATTACGCCAATTCGGGCGGGAGCCGCTGGAATATAATGCCCGGTGCACCGCGCAGCATCCTAGGATCGGTTCGATTCGAATTCTAAAGCCTACGGTGCTCGCCACCGCAAGCGATGGGAGCAGATTCGATATTGGCAATTCGCTTTTCTAAAAAGGTCGACCGCGCAATCGAGTTGCTTTTTGCGAATCCGAAACGAGCAACGATTGACTACCCACCCAGGTTACTTCGTTGTGAGATCCTTTTAACACTCTATACTTGTGCTTGGTGCCTCAGCATGGGCACCCATGCACTGTTTATCGTTGGTATTGTCCATGACAACAGAAAGCTAGGATACCGGCAGTCAAGGTCATCCCTACCCTATAAGGAGAGATACAATGAAACATAAAGTTGGCTCAATACTGGCAGCGCTGGTTTTTGCCGCTTGCGCTTCAGCTTACGCCGCAGAAGATCACTCTGGCCAGGACATGACGATGCATCACATGCACATGATGATCAATCATGCCGTCGAAATGGCTGCAGAAGGATCCAATCTCATAATGCTCGGCCAAATGGGAATGACCGGGGAAGTTGACAAATTGAGCATTAGCCACGGCGAAATGATGATTAAAAATGCTCAATCACTGATGGAAAAAGTAGTGAAAGGGAAGCCGATGCAATCGCTGCATAAAGAAGGTGCAACGCCGAAGACATCAGAAGAAATGGCGGATACCCATGACCTTGCCAAATCCGCCAAATCTTACATCGATATGCTATCCCGCATGTCACAAGCACCTGACACAAACACCGAGTGAGCTGAAAGGGTCTAAAAAAATCGACCCGATGGCAGATTTCAAATCACCAAACTCACCCCCTACCATCGGGTCGATCTTCACAGGAGCTAGTCCTATTACCGTCGCCCAATAACATAATCGCATCGACACCCATCGCACCAACTGCAGCTTCTTCAAGCTACTGACAATATGAGAAAAAAATATCCTAGCATAGATAGGAAAATCGTTCGAAGATAAATGACTGCCATCCATTAACAAATGCGACATATTGTCGCACCCTGGGTGCGACAATATGTCGCATTCCAATCTGCCAAACTTCACCTTATTCTTACAAACATTCCGCACCATGGATAGGCTGCGCTGATAGGTTCGCCACACTACTGCAACCTATTTGGGCACCGGTCCCGTAGGATCGGTGCCCGACTTTTTACGCTCTTCCCGCAATCCCAAAAACAATTCAAAGGAAACTCGAGAAATGCGGCAACGCCCCCTCGCAATCGCCATCGGCTTGCTATTGACACTGAACACCGCTCGGGCTGAGGAGCGACGCTTCCAATTCGACCTCAAAGCACAAAAGCTCAGCGCCGCTCTAAAAGCGGTCGCCAGCGAGGTCAACGTCAAACTCCGCTATGCCGACGGGCTCTTGCGCGATCAGAGCGCTCCGGCACTGCACGGACGCTACAGCCTGCGCGAGGCCCTGGATCAGCTCCTCGGCGGCGCCGGATTGAGCTACACAGTAAGTCCGCCGGGCATCGTTACCATCAAAATGCCGGCCAATACTACGCTTGCACCGCTGACCGTGACCGCCAAGCCCACCCCTGGAAGCTTGACCACCCCTTCGATTTTACAAACCCAAGCCAAACTCGACCGTGTACCGGGTGGCACGACGCTGATCGACGGCGAGCGCCTCAAGGAGGGCGTACGCTTTTCGGCAAGCGATGCACTGGCCTACGCACCGGGCGTCTATGTAGGCGACGCCAACGCAGGGGTTGGGGGAGGGACACGAATCTCGATACGTGGCTCGGATGTCAACTCAATCATTTCGCCGATCCGCGGAATCATGTTGCTGCGTAACGGCCTGCCGTTTACCAGCGCGAACGGCCTGAGCGATACCGAGTCGATTAACATTTACCCCGCTGACCACATCGAAGTTTACCGTGGCGCTAATGCCCTGGAATATGGAGCGAGCACTCTGGGCGGGGCCATCAATTTCGTGAACCATACCGGCTACACGAGCAGTGGTGTCAAGGCGGGCATCACCGCGGGCTCTTACGGTTATCTAAACCCCCGAATCAGCGCCGGCCACGCCTTCGACAGCGGCTGGGACGCTTATGGCTCGTTCTCCTATATCGATTTCGACGGCAACCGGCAGAACAATGATCAGGACCATTACTACGGTTACGGTACCCTCGGCTACCGCTGGAACGAACATCATGAGTCGCGTCTCCACATCGACCTCCAGGACCACGAATATCTGATACCTTCTCCATTGACCAAACAACAGCTCGAAGAAAATCCACGCCAGCACACAGGGTCTTTCGACAACCCTCATTCAGGGTTTCCCGTTTACCGGGTCGATCTGCAACACAGCGTGCGCATGAATGACGGTGATCGACTCGATTTCGGCGCTTATTACTTCAAAAAGGATTTCAGCTTTCTTTTCACCGAGTTCGGGTTCTTTCGCGATCTCTGGGAAGACGCCGGCTTGTCATGGCGCCATCAAATCAACGGCCAGTTGCTGGGGATGAAAAACCGCATCGTCTGGGGTGGCTTGGCGCAGTGGATGCGCATCAAAGATCGCAATTTCGGTGTTACCGACGGCGAGCGTGGGCCGCTATTATCAGAAGAGCGGGATAAATGGCAGAACTTCCAAGTCTACTTGGAGGATCAGCTTGACTTGACCGATACGTTCACCTTGGTGCTTGGCATCCAAGCGTTTTATCGGGAGGTCGAATATGAGGATCTCATGCCGGATCCAGGCGACCCAAAAACAGCCGGTCAGGAGTTCTCCAAGGTCAACCCGAAATTAGGGTTTATCTGGCGGGCTACACCAGCGGTACAGATATACGGCAATGTGAGCCGCAGCGCTGAGCCGCCTCCGCTCAACAACTTATCCAGTGTGTCGAGCGAACCGCAGCTGAAAACCCAAACCGGCACGACGGTGGAGATCGGCACGCGCGGGCGCACGAAGTGGCTGCGGTGGGACCTCGCCTTTTATCAAGCCTGGCTGGACAACGAATTTCTCATTACCCCAACCCCGCCTAGATTCACCGATTTCTCCGCGGCAAACGCCGATGATACCTTACACACCGGTGTCGAGCTGGGCTTGGAGAGCACCTTACCGCTCGGACTCCTTGCGGACTACGATCAGATCCGTATACGCGGGAGCTATAGTTGGAACCACTTCCGGTTCGATGACGATCCCGTCTTGGGCGACAACCAATTACCCGGTATTCCGGAGCACAATGCGCGGGTCGAACTGCTCTACCAACATCCAAGCGGCTTTTACATCGGCCCGAATGTTCAGGTGGCGAGCAAGAACTTCGTGGACTTCACCAATACGCTCGCGGCGAATTCCTATGCCCTGCTCGGCGCGCGTATCGGCTGGGACAACGGCAAAAACCTGAAAGTGTTCGTCGACGGGCGCAACCTCACCGACGAACACTACGCCGCCTCGGTGTTCGTGACCGGCGATGCCGGCGGCCAAGACCGGGCAAGCTTCAACCCAGGACCGACGCGCATGATCTTCGGCGGCGTGGAAATCGCTTTCTAGCGGTTGCACACCATAGAGAATAGAGAGAATAGCGTAAAGTAGAGGACAGGCTCTCGCCTGCCCTCCCTCATCAAACCGTGCATGCGATTTTCCCGCACACGGCTTTCCGATGTTCTTCATGCCGAGGCATTCGCCGTTTTCCAGCCGGTTTCCATAGGAGGCTTGTATCCCAAGTTCCGCAGTTCGCGAGCTGTTTTTGAGGTTTTCGGGCATTCAGTGGCTTGAAGAAACAGGCGCTTATCGTGACGGAAGCAGGATATGTCGTGAACACATGTAGTGTCACGCAGGCGGTGTAAAAGGCTTACCATTCGTATCGCGTCGGTGCTATCGTAGCAACATGTATACGCGCCTCACCCGCTCGGGATCTCGCACCTATCTTCAACTCGTCGAGTCCTATCGCACCGACAGTGGCGGTGTGCGCCAGCGCGTTGTGGCCAACCTCGGCCGGCTGGACAAGCTCGAGCCGAAGCACCTTGACCCTCTGATCAACGGCCTCAACCGGGCCCTGGGCCGGGCTGAGAACACCGCGCATCCGGTCGAATACGACAGCGCCCGTGCGTTCGGTGATGTCTACGCCCTACACGAGCTCTGGCAGGGACTGGGTTTCGGACAGGCCATCAAGCGGGCGCTGCGCTCTTCGCGGCGCAGCTTCGATGCCGAGGCGTTGGTCAGAGCGATGGTGTTCAACCGCCTCTGCGCGCCGGACTCCAAGCTCGGTTGTCTGCAATGGCTGGAGACGGTGAGCATCCCCGGCATGCCGGAGTCGATCAGCCATGACCAGTTGTTGCGCACGATGGACGCGCTGATGGATCACGCTGAGGCGGTGGAGGCGCGCGTCGCCGAGCAGCTGCGTCCGATGCTCGATCAGCAGCTCTCGGTGGTGTTCTATGATCTCACCACCGTACGCATTCACGGCGAAGGGCAGTTGCCCGAGGATGTGCGCGCCTTCGGCATGAACAAGGAAACGGGTGCCATTGCCCGGCAGTTCGTGCTGGGCGTGGTGCAGTCCGCCGACGGACTGCCGCTGATACACACGGTGCACGCCGACAACATCGCCGAGACCAAGACGCTGCAAGGCATGCTGCGCCAGGTGCTGGAGCGTTTTCCCGTGGAACGGGTCATTCTGGTGGCTAACCGCGGCTTGCTGAGCCTGGATAACGTCTCGGAGTTGGTCGCGTTGGCCGAGGCCAGTGCACGCAAGCTCCAGTTCATCCTCGCGGTGCCGGCCCGGCGGCACGCTGGAGGGTATGGACTTCGCACAAGGCCTGGCCGAGGGGCGGTTCGCCGAGCAGCGTCTCGTCGTTGCTCACGATCCGCAGCGCGCGGCGGAGCAATCGAGCCGGCGCCGAGAGCGAATCGCAGAGCTTGAGGCTTTCGCTGAGGCGCTGGTGCGCAAGCTCGATGTTCAAGACGCGGGACAGAGCACGCGCGGACGACGGGCCAGTGATCGTGGCGCCTACAGTCGTTTCCAGCGGGCGGTGGCCGAGGCCGAACTCACCCGGTTCATCCAGGCGGACTACCAGGCCGATCGCTTCAGCTACAGCGTGGACGAGGAGGCCATCGCCCGCGCCGAGCTCTTCGACGGCAAGTTGGTGGTGCTGACCAACGTAGTGGACTTCTCCGCCGCCGAGGTCGTGGCGCGCTACAAGGCGCTCGCCGACATCGAGCGAGGCTTTCGGGTACTAAAGAGCGACCTGGAGATCGCGCCGGTCTACCACCGTCTGCCCGATCGCATCCGCGCTCACGCGCTGATCTGCTTCCTGGCCCTGGTGCTCTACCGCATCATGCGCATGCGGCTGAAGGCACACGGCAGCACCGTGAGCCCGAAGACGGCATTGGAACTGCTTCGCCGAATCCAGCGCCACCGCGCGATAATCGCAGAGCACGCCTACAGCGGAGTCAGCAAAACGACCCAAGAGCAGCTGGACTTGTTCGCCGCGCTGGAGATACCGAAACCCTAAGAGCGGCGTGTAGTGTCATTTTCGACAGTGCCGCCTCAATCGAATCAAACGCTTGCGAGTTTAGCTGCGGAACTTGGGTTGTATAGACCCTATGTCACGATGCTCAAAGCCACTCACCTGCTCGGGGTATCGCGCCAGACGGTCTTGCAGCATGTAAAGCGCGGCAAACTCAAAGCGGTCCACGTGTATCGTGGAAGAGAAAAAGACCTGAAAATATAAATACCTGATGCTGCTTCCGATCTCTTCAGCCTGCAATCCACAGATGGGAGTGTAGCGTGAAGAAGCCCCCATGGAACACGCGTGCAGATCGACCCCATAACAATGCCGGTAGAGTTGTCTCAACGCATCACGGGCCACGCACAAACGCCAGACCCGCTGTCCAATAGCATCACACGGAACCTGATAACCAACTACCCCACAATATCCAGAACGACTATCGGGTTGTTCGTCCCTAATTCACGGCCGGCCTCCGAGTTTCGAATCGGTTAAACCACAAACCGGCAGACGCAAAGTGCTGCATTGGTTAATCGTTGTCCAAAACAAGGTTCTCCAGAATGATCTTTTGGGCCAAGGTTTCCGCATTGGTGAGCTCATTAGCATAAATGTCCGTCTCATATTCCTGAGTGGAAGTAGCGGCTAGCGAATCGCCCACAGGGCGCCCCGGCTCACTCACGTGGATATAGGTTTTGGTCGATAACCCCGGACGGACAGGATGCTCCAAAATCTCTTTTTTCGACAAGGCAACGCGTATGGGCACGCGTTCAACAATATGAATAAAATTGCCGGTCGCGTTTTCTGGAGGCAGCAAGGCAAATACGCTTCCGGTCCCGGGCACCAATCCTTCAACCGTCCCATGATATGTATGGCGCTTCCCGTATACATCCACATTAACCAGTGCCGGCTGACCGGGCCGTACTTGGCGCAGATCGGTTTCCCGTAAATTTACTTCCACCCACAAATGATCCAAAGGCACAATCGTCATCAATGGAACACCTGGGTGAACGTGGTCTCCGACCTGGGCTTTACGCTTGGCCACATAACCCGAGGCCGGTGCCCAGATACGTTGCCGAATGTACTCGAGATAGGCTTCGATGAATCTGTGTTTGGCTGCTTCAACAGCAGGATGGTGCCTTATACTGACGCCCCCTACCCGCGCCGTGATGGATTGGAGTTCCTCCCGGGCTTCTCTGACCTCGGCATGAAGTGCGCGCACTTGGTCGAGGGCATTCTCGAGGACTTGTTCAGATACTGCACCGCTTGGCAGCGCCTGCCGGAAACGGACCACATCGTGGCGCACCAAATCGAGCCGAGCCCTCTTGGCGGTGAGTTTTTGCCGTATCTGCCGCTGCTTGACGAACAATGCCGCGATCCTGCGCACCTCCGCTCCCAGCCCGCCTCGTGTCCGGCCTAGACGAGCCCGAGCCTGGTGTTCGTCGAGACGAATGAGCAGATCCCCTTTCTTCACTCGCTGAGTTTCTTCGACTAAAACCTGGGTAATGATACCCGTAGCCTGCGCCTCCACCCTGATGAGGTTGCCGGTAATATAGGCATTATCGGTCCACACCCAGAAACGGGCGTAATACCACCAGTAACCGGCGTAAGCCAATGTAGCTATAAGCAGTATCAAAGCAACCAGCATGAGGCGGCGGTTACGACGAGCACGAATCGCTTTAGGACGTATTTTAGCTTTTGGGCGTACTTTATCTGGAGGGGGATTCATATAGTTTTGATTTCGTTTTTAATCTATTGACTGAAGCACTTTCCGAAACAGGGACGCCGCCACCCAGAGCTTCGATCAAACCCACCATTGCCACGAGTTGATCTGCTTCTAGGGCCTTTAATGCGAATTCTTGCTTCAGCACGGCATGGCGTTGCTTCAATACCTCGCGGCGATCGTCGAGACCACTGCGAAAGCGCACTTGAATGAGGCGCCAGTCGTCACTCACCGAAGTGAGCAGGCGACGGTGTGCCTCGAGCATGGCACGAGTCTCATGCCAAACACTCAAGCTGTCGGCAACCTCCCGCATGGCCTCCAGCAAGGTGTCGTTGTAGAGCTCCACTGCTGCATCGTATTCCGCTCGTTGCGCCTGCAGCTCCCCACGCAGCCGACCGCCTTCGAACCAAGGAAGCCGCAAGCCTGGCCCACCCCCGTAAGCGAGACTGGACCCTGAAAACAAAAGACCGGGCAGAGCCCCGTATCCGCTCGCTAGGGTCAGAGCCCTAAAGCCGACGAAACCAGTCAAGTCGATGGTGGGCAGAAAGCGGGTTTTAGCCACCTTGATCAACTTGGCGGCCGCCTCGGCTCGATATTTGGCTGCGGCGAGGTCCGGGCGACGCGCCAATAATCCAATCGGCAGCTCCTCGGGCAAGGGAATCCGCCGCGGGATAAGCGCCGTGTCGGCGAATAGATCATGCCCCCAATCAGGCCCGTGACCGATCAGCCTAACCAGTAAATATTTTTGGAAGTCCAACTGCTCCCGAGTACCGGCTTCACGCTTGTTTGCCGTCTCTAATTCCGCCGTGGCTCGCATGACCGAGGTAGCATCATCCAGGCCCAACCGAAACCGGATCTTGGCCAGCTTCAGTAAATCGCGCCGGAGAGCCACCATGGCATCGACCACCTCGAGCTGCTGGCGCAACGACACCCCGCGGAAGTAGGACCGCGCTACCGCGGTCGTCAATAGCAACCGCACATCTGCCCGCTCCGCATCCCGAGCCATTGCCCTCCCAAGAGCGGATTCCAGCATGGCGCGATTCTTTCCCCAGAAATCCAGCTCCCAACGAAAGCTCAACGGATTGACCAGGCCAAGAGCAATACTGATCCCGCCCACTTCAGGATTTAGGGCGGCAAACACGCCGTGCTCCGAAATGCGCTCTGCGGTCAGCTCGGCGTCTGCCTCCAGGAACGGCAACAGCCGCGCACCTTCGACCCGGACCAGAGCGTGCGCCGCGCGTAGCCGAGCGGACGCCACTTTGAGTCCAGGGTTATCCGCGAGCGCGATATCCATCAACCGATTGAGCTCAGGACTGCCGAATTTTTTCCACCAACGCTCATCCGGCCATTGCGGGATTGGACTTTCCGGCTCGTGATGAGCCGCGTGGGAGAGCGTATGCTCCATAGAAGGAGGCTCTAGGTATTGAGCCCGCTCCCCTCCAGACGGAATCCAGGCACAACCGACTCCAAGAAGCAGATACCCCACGCCGAATCCGCAAAGCCGCAGCCATCCCGAAGCAGGCTGAGAACTCATGGCACTTCCTCCATGAATGCTTCCGCCCGCATCTCCAACACCTCCTTTTTCTGGCTCGGATGCGAAGGCAATTGAGCAGGCGCAGCCAGCCAAATGAGTGCGGCCAGTCCCAAAAACAGATAGCTGGCAAGAAGAAAAGCGTCGCTCATGGCCAGAATGGCCGCATGCTGTTTGGTTAGTGCGAGGAGCTTGCCCCGCACCATCCCGGCATCGAGGCCTGCGCTTGCTAGCTTGGAGGAGAACTCTCCCAACACATCTAAGGATGCAAACTGCCTACCCCCAAAATGGTTCGCCAAATGAAGTTGGTGGAAGGGGACGCGCCGAAAGAGCACCACTTCCTGGTAAGTTATGCCGAACGCCCCTGCGGCGATGCGTAAAATACTGGCCAATTCCGCCGCACGCATCACCTGAGTGCCAGACAATCTGTGGAGGGTGAGTACAGTCAACGGGGTGAAAAATGAGCCCAGGAAAAGACCTTCGAGCAGCATGGGCCAGAAAATTTGATCGAATGAGCCAGGATCGTCGTACAGCCCTATCCAGTACAGAGTCAAAGCGAACCCGAGAAAATTGAGGCAGGCGAGCAGGCGCGCATCGGCCCGTTTGGAGAGCTCATGCATCACGGCCATGACCGGAGCTCCCAACAAAATTATCGGCAGGAGCGCCATACCGGCAAGAAAAGACGAATAACCCATCAATAATTGAAACTGAACGATGAGCAGGGTGAGGAGGCCCTGGATCGAAGCGAATCCGAGCACCAAACAGATTACACCGATCGTAAAATTTCGGTCGGCGAACAGCCGCAGATCTAGGATCGGATGGCGCTCAGCGAACTCCCAGATGATGAAGCAGGGCAATACAACGACAACAACGATCAGCACGCCACGGAGAAAGAGCGAATCAAGCCAATCAAAATCGTTACCCATATTCAGAAGAGTCTGGGTACCGCCTAAAATCAGCGCCAACAGGAGAAATCCGACGAAATCGAACCGGGTACGCTGATACTGAAACCCCCGACCATACAACAATGATCCCATGAAGCCCGCAACGATCAGGGAGAACACGACATCCAGATAAAAAAGCTCGCGCCACCCGAGTTCATCCGCGATCCAGCCCCCCACCGGAAAACCAATGGTAAACGGCGTAATGGTTAATAGCCCCCATGCCGCCAACCCCAATGATTTGAGTCGGTTTGGGTATTCGCTTAGCAGCATATCTTGACCAAGAAAAATCGTAAGACCACCCGAAAATCCTTGGAGAATTCTAGCACCCACAAACTCGAAATGAATCTGGCTGATGGCGCCAATATACGAAGCTACGGCATACACAGCAAAAGCAAAAATGAACACGCGGTAGTTGCCGAATCGGCCAGCTAGGATACGACCAACAGGAACGCCCAACGCCAAGGCAATCATGAAATACGTCTGGCCCCAAGTCAGGAAACTCGGCAATAGCCCTTCGATATCGCCAGCCACATGCGGCAACAGCACAACATAGGACGCCGTATTGAACATCACGACGATATGGCCAAGAGCCAGCGTGATGTTAAAAAGAACAAACTTCCAGCCGCGCAGAGGCTTGGGGAATGCCACGTGTGTAGTCCTTTTCCGCTTCACTGGCAGCGGCCTCTACTTGGCTTAGACGGATACAGGGAAAACTCACCGGAGTATGCTTTTACCTGTTGAGTTACCGTGGCAGCCAAACCGAAAGAAATTTTCAAGCCAGCGAGGAATGTTCCATCAACCAGCCAAATTGGCTGGAATAACCAAAATCTGGTTCTAAAATTACCGACCGATAAAGCTCTGATTAATTTTTAATTATCTTCTTGTTACTCCGACGAAAGCCTGGATACTGACCTCTACCAGAGCATCAAATAATGTTTACCCATCTAATATTCCCAACCCGATCAAGTTCCAGTGTTTTATTATCGAAACGCCGGATTACACACAGCCTCCATAGCGCGCACTCTAGCGGGCTAGCTAAAGCTATTCACAAAACGGCAGGAGCGCGCTTTGTACACCACGAGCAAGCGCAATGGCCTGCAAGTAAGCGAGCACAGATGCCACGAATAAAACCGTTCCTGACGATTTTGTCCGGCTCGTGCGAAGCGCGGTCTATCCTGAAGCTCGTCGAAGGGTCGGAATGACGAAACCCGAAGATCATTCAGGTCTCTCCTTACCAGCCTTTAGAGAAGTTTATAGGATACATGTTTACTTTGTAAAGTAAATTGTTTATAAAGCGCGCTTGTTAGGCCTCCTTTTGTATACTCTTGCTATGGACACGCCGCCTATCGCAGCGCTTGGCCCCAGACAGCGCCAGCTCCTCACCATCCTGCTAGAAGCAAAAACAGCTTTTACGGTCGATGAGCTCGCCGACCAGCTCACCATCACGCGCAGTGCCGTCCACCAACATTTGAGTGCTTTGGAGCAGGGTGGCTATGTGCAGAAGGAAGTGCAGTCGCCTAAAGGCGGTAGGCCCGGCTATGCCTGGCGGCTGACGGAGGTGGGCATCCACTTATTTCCGAAGCAATATGCCTTGTTCTCCAACGCGCTTATTCGCGTTATGAAAGAGCAACTAGGGAGCGCCGGCCTTACCGACACATTGCGGTCGCTCGGTGAATCGCTGGCCGAACAGTTCGCCTACCGCCTCGCAAATAAAAAGCCGGATGAAAAAATCGAGGAAGTTGCCAGGATCATGCGCGAGCTCGGATACCAATCACGAACGGAGGATGATCCAAATCACGAATTACCGATAATCGATGCACGCAACTGTGTGTACCACCATCTGGCACGCGAGCATGCCGAGGTGTGTCAGCTCGATCTGGCATTGCTGGAAAAACTCTTAAACGCAAAAATCGATCATGCTGAATGCATGTTGCGAGGCGGCAAAGCCTGTCGGTTCAGAGTTCGCTCGAATCCCTAACTATCGCTCGTGCGGCTCTCAGAGCTTGCGCGACTCGCGCAGATGAGCCGGGATCAGCGCCCGCTCGCCGAGCTCGAACAGCAGCTCCGTTGCGATGGCGAGCAGTGCCGCCGGAATGGCACCGTACAGCACGAGCTGGTAGTCGTTCAGCGCCAACCCCGTGACAATCGGCTCCCCCAACCCACCGGCGCCGATGAACGCAGCCAGCGTCGCCGTGCCGATGTTGATGATGGCCGCGGTCCGAATTCCGGTGAGCAGGTTGGGCATAGCAAGCGGCAGGATGACATGGCGCAGCTGTTCGGCTTTGGTAAGACCGATGCCGCTTGCCACGTTGACAAGCAGCGGGTCCACCGTGAGCAAGGCGGTGATGGCGGCGCGCACGATGGGCAGCAGCGAATAGAGGAACAGCGCGATCACTGCGGGCAGCACACCGATGCCAAACAGCGGGATCATTAGTGCAAGCAGCGCGATCGACGGGATGGTTTGCAGCAGCCCAGCCACGTAGAGCACGATTCGGGCGAGCCGGGGCGAGCGGTACACGGCGAGCGAGAGCGGCAGCCCAACCAGGCAGGCCAGCCCCAGGGCAATGCCCGTGAGCTGCAGGTGCTCGATGAGGTTGGTGCCGAGCCGACTCCAGCGGTGGGACTGTGTGGCACTCTCCCCGAAGACGATCCCGTGCTCGGCCAGGAACTCGGCGGCGACGGCAGAAAAACTGCGCTCCGTGCTGGAGACTTCGGCATTCAGTGCCCGCATCTGCCGTTCGTCGAGCAACCCCGCGAGGCGGCGCAGAGCAGCGACGGCCGGTGACGGTAGATCGGCGGCAACGAGGGGCACCGCCAGATAGCGGGGGAAATAGCCCTGATCGTCTTGCAGGAGCATGAAATCGAACCGCTCGATGTCACCGTCGGTGGAATAGGCATCGGTAACGTCGATGCTCCCCTCGCGAATCGCCTGGTAGGCGATGCCGTGTTCCAAGCCGAGCGGTGACTGGGGCAAGGCATAGCGGGAGCGCAACCCGGGCCAGCCGTCCTGGCGCTTACGAAATTCGTGTGACACCCCGATGATCAGCTCCGGGTGGGCGGCCAGATCGCCGATGCGGCGTATGCCCAGGCGCTGCGCCTTGGCGCGGCGCATGGTCAGAGCGTAAGTGTTGTTGAAACCGAGCGGAGGCAGCACGCGCAGACCCTGGCGCCTGACGAGACGATCCAGGGTGTCGATGTCAGAGTGCTCCACGCCCAAAATGGCATGCGCCAGCGTACCGGTGTATTCCGGGTAAACGTCGATCTCGCCTTCGACCAGAGCCTGGTACGTGACGATGGTCTGCCCGAGCCCGAGCTGGCGCTCGACCCGAAAGCCCGCGGCCTCCAGGGTCTGGGCAAAAATCTCGCCGAGCAGATGACCTTCGCGATCGGCCTTGGAGCCGACCGTAATCGTGCCCGCTTCACCGTGTGCAGGAGGTGCCGCCGCCGGAGAGCCGACGATCAACAAGAGACCCGTGAGCGCGAGCACCGCCAACCACCCTACCCGCTCACCGGCCGGCCTTCGGTTCATGCACCCGTCTCGAGCAGTCGGGCCACCCGCTCGTCGGCGGGGCGCGTGCGGATGCTTTGCGGCGTGCCCGTCTGCAGGATCTGGCCGGGAGCCATCACCACCAGATGATCCGCTAGGCGCATGGCTTCAGCCACATCGTGGGTGACCAGCACTACCGTGCGCGGCTCGGCATGCTGCAATGCTTGGAAGCGCGCATGCACCTCGGCGCGGGTGATCGGGTCAACCGCCGAGAATGCCTCGTCGAGCAGCAAAAGCGGCGGTTCCAGCATCATCGCTCGGCACAGCCCCACGCGCTGTGCCTGCCCGCCGGAGATTTCATGCGGATAACGCCCGAGCAACGCCGGCGCCAAATCCATCATTCGCAACAATTGCTCAATCCGCGCGCGCAGCCGTGGGCGGGGCCAGCCTTCCCGCTCGGCGAGGATGGCAATATTGTCGCGTACGGTGAGATGCGGAAACAGCCCGATTCGCTGCACCGCATAGCCGATGCGGCGTCGCAAGCGCGGTAGGTCACCGTAGTCCAGCGGCTGGCCGAACACCCGCACTTCACCGGCGTCCGGCCTGAGCAGCCCGTTGATCAGCTGCAGGAGCGTGGATTTGCCGCAGCCACTGGCTCCCACCACGGCGGTGATGCGCTGTGGCGGTAGCGCCAAGTCCAACCCCTGAAACAGGGGCTGTTCGGCAAAGCGCTTGTGCAGTTGGTGGAATTGGACCGCGCTGGGTACCGGCGTTGCATTCATGTCATAGAGTTATAGGGCGCTCCGCATACTGTAGGATAGCGCACGGCAACCAGGCTGCGAGACACTCTGCCAGTGTCGAGACGGCCTGCCAGGTCCCACGCGGACTTCGCACACCCCGTCCGTCGCGGTTCGCTGACATGAGCTCCCGTTTTCGACCGCTCACCGGCATGACCCGCGCCGCCCTCCTTGAGGCGCGTTGCGATATCCCCAAGCGCCTTCGACACCCTCAGCGCCGCGTCATACGATCCCCTTCAACAAGCGCCTCAACACACCGCCGGGCGGTTTAGCCCAACTGAAGTGGACCCTGAGCTGTGAAGTGAACACAGAACCGCCAAACCCAACCTCCTTGGCATTTCACAAGCACCTAGGGTTCATCATCACCCACGGTACATTATCTACACAGAACCGACGCGCATGATCTTCGGCGGCGTGGAAATCGCCTTTTAGGGTCCCCGATCACCAGGAATTGCCGGCATCAGAGGTCATCCGGATCAGCTCTTAACCCGTTACACAAAAGATTTGACACCGCCGACCGTTCTTGTTGAGACTGAATCCACTATCGGACGTCCTGCGTGTGCGGGGCCGAGTGCGCGATAGTGCGCCATTTGGAAAGGGGCAGCGAACACATGGCACCTATTGGTTCACTGCAACGCACCGGCCGTCTCGCAGGAGGCGTTCTCGAAGATCTGAAGCGCCGAGTCCTGCCTTGGTACGGCGATGACTTCCGTCAGGGGCTGCACCCGAAGGCCCTCGCCTCCGTGCTTTTTCTCTTTTTTGCCTGCCTCGCGAATGCGGTGGCCTTCGGGGGCCTTACTGAACTTCTCACCGACGGGGCCATCGGCACCATCGAGATGATCGTCGTCACCGCCGCCGGGGGTGTCATCTTCGCGCTCTTTTCGGGACAGCCCCTGACCATCCTCGGCGGGACCGGGCCGATCGTTATCTTCACCGGCCTTCTCTACGCCGCCTGCCAACGCTTTGGCCTCCCCTTCCTGACCACCTATGCGTGGACGGGGATTTGGTCGGGCGTCTTCCTCATCATTCTCGCGCTTACCGATGCCTCGGCCATGATGCGCCTGTTCACCCGCTTCACCGACGAGATCTTCGCCGCACTCATCGCGGTCATTTTTATCGTCGAGGCTGTCAAGGACGCCATCTTGCCCGTGTTCCGCCAAAACGGTAATTCCACCCTCGAACTCGCGAGCCTCGTCCTCGCACTCATGACCTACGCTTTGGCGCGCGGAATGAAGCGATTCACGAAAACACCCTATCTGAGGCGGACGATCCGCAATCTCGTCTCGGATTTTGGCCCGACGCTGGCCATCGTCATCGCAACGGCTTTCTCGTTCCTGTACGCCGACGTCCCTTTCGACCGGCCCGCGGTGCCCGACCAACTCACGACTACGACCGGCCGCCCCTGGCTCGTCGACCTGATGAGCATTCCCACCTGGGCGATCTTCGCAACCATCATCCCGGCGTTCATGGCAACGATCCTGTTGTTTCTCGATCAGAACATCACCTCGCGCCTGGTCAATGCCCCCAGTTACCAGTTGAAAAAAGGCGGCGGCTTCCACCTCGACTTGCTCGTGCTCGGCTTCATCGTCTTAGGCGCTTCCATTTTCGCGCTGCCGTGGATCGTCGCCGCCACGGTGCACGCGCTCAATCACGTCAAAAGTCTGTCCGAGGCGGAAATCGTCGAAGTCGACGGCCAACGGCGCGAGCGAATCGTGGGTGTGCGTGAGAACCGTCTCTCCGCCCTGACCATTCACATTCTCATCGGCGTATCGATTCTTCTGCTGCCGCTGATCAAGTTGATCCCCATGGCCGTGCTGTTCGGTCTCTTCCTCTACATGGGGTTCGTCACTCTGGCGGGGAATCAGTTCTTCGACCGCGTTACGCTCTGGTTCACCGATCGGAATCTCTACCCGAATACGCACTACGTACGCAACGTCCCGCGCAGGATCATTCATTACTTCACGGCCATTCAGGTGGCGTGCTTTGCGGCGCTCTGGATCCTGAAATCGAGCCCCATCGGCATCCTCTTCCCGGTGCTGATCGCCTTGCTCGCGCCGCTGCGCCTGTGGCTGGACCGTTTTTTCAAGCGCGAACATCTCCAAGCCCTTGACGCAGACGAGGACATGGACGAGGCGGAAATCGCCGTCCATTGAGCCGGCAAGTAGCCGGCTCTCGGACGAGACCGGAGCCTGAACCTGGCCAGCGCCGGTGACCATCGGGTCCGAATACCGCACGCTCAACTCAGCAGCGGCGCCCAGCGTTTGTAACGCTGCAGATAATGCCGGGTATAGCTGCACACCGGCCGCACCTTGAAGCCCTGCGCTTCGATGGCCTCGAGCGCCCGCTCCATCAGACGGGCGCCCAACCCCTGGCCACGGCGGTCGGCCGGCACCTCGGTGTGCACCAGCTCGAGCACCTGCTCATGTCGACGGTAAACGAGTTCACCCTCTCCGCCGTCGTGGAACTTCAACACGAAACGCTGGCCGGCCTCGTCGTGAACCAGGGTATCTTCGCGCACCTCGGGCGGCTTGCCCGTGCCTTCGAGAGCCGCATCCAAGGTCCGACGCGCCAGATCCAGGCGCCAGTGAAAGTCGTTGTAGATCACCCGCCCCTGCTGATCGATAACAAGCCACCATGGCGTACCGCCGGTACGGTAAGCGGTCATCGTGGCCGGACGCGGACGGGCGTCATCCTGACCAAACGGCAAGGCCAAGCCGTAACGTCGCTGCATCACGCGGCGCTGCGCTGCGCCATTGGCATCGTGGCCCTCGAACACGGTCTGGATGACGGCGAACTGCACACCGCGATCCGTGTATTCCGCCGTCAGCGCCTGCAGGGTGGGAAAACCGCTGCTATGGCAACCCGGACACCAGGCTTGGAAACAATAGATTACCCGCACGGCATCCGAATGATCGGCTAGCTGCCAGGGCGCGCGTGGCTGTCCCTGGCCGTCGATCCAATCGATGACAACCAGCTCCGGCGCGGCTTGACCAAGAATTCCATATGGCACGTTGGGCACCTCGTTCGTCCGTTGCCGGTGGGGATCTCCCGGCGGCGGTTCAAGATAGTTTCGCGGCCTAGTGTAGTGCCCCGCCCCATTTAGCGTTTATAGCGTGAGGCCAGGTGGCCAGATGCAAGGCGTGGTTGCGCTGACACCGGCCTGGGGCTCTATAAGTGCCAAATAAGGCGGGGCACTACACTAGCGGCACACTCGCAGACAAAATAGGCGTTGCGTTCCGCACTCGGCGGCCTCCCGTGCAACCATCACCCCACGTGGGCCGCCGCTGCGCTGCCGAGCTCAAGCGGCGCCGGCGCGGCGCGGCAGTTTCCAGTCCGGTCGCACGTAGTGGCAAGTGTAGCCGTAGGGATGGCGCTGCAGATAGTCTTGGTGCTCGGGTTCGGCCTCCCAGAACGGCCCCGCGGGCGCCACCTCGGTCACCACCTTACCCGGCCACAGGCCGGAGGCGCCCACCGCCGCGATCGTCTCCTCGGCGATCCGGCGCTGGGCATCATCGAGATAGAAAATGGCGGAACGGTAGCTCATGCCACGGTCGTTGCCCTGGCGGTTCGGCGTGGTCGGATCGTGGATCTGGAAGAAGAACTCCAGCAGCTTACGGTAGCTGGTCCGCGACGGGTCGAACACGATCTCGATCGCTTCGGCGTGGGTGCCATGGTTGCGGTAGGTCGCATTCTCCACATCGCCGCCGCTGTAGCCCACGCGGGTGGACAGGACTCCGGGTTGGCGACGCAGGAGTTCCTGCATGCCCCAGAAGCAGCCGCCGGCGAGGATCGCCTTTTCGGTGGAATCAGCCATCAGTCGCCTCCTCCGTTATCGAACAGGTGGAGATAGGCGCCGTATCCAGCGCTGCCCAACTCGTCGCGGTGAATGAAACGCAACGAGGCGGAATTGATGCAATAACGTATGCCGCCGCACTCGCGCGGACCATCGGGGAAAACGTGTCCGAGATGGCTGTCGCCGTGTCTGGAACGCACTTCGATACGGATCATACCGTGGCTGCTATCCCGGTTCTCGACGACGTTGTCCACCTCCACCGGCCGGGTGAAACTCGGCCAACCGGTGCCACTGTCGAACTTGTCCACGGACGCGAACAACGGTTCGCCGGAGACCACATCGACATACAGGCCCGGCTCCTTGTTGTCCCAGAAGGCGTTCGTGAACGGAGGCTCGGTTCCGTCCTGCTGAGTGACACGGTACTGCTCCGGCGTCAGGCTCGACAGGGCTTCGGGGCTCTTGCGGTACTCGGCTTTCATGATCTTTCTCCTTGCGGTTGGGCGGATAGCGGTGCCGGCGGCATCAACTGAAGATAACCCGATCAAAGCAACCCAGAACCCCTTCGCCCTTGATCTGACGCAGCTATTGTCAATCTCCGGGAAGTGTGCCGGCCCTGGACAGTACTCAATATGCGTCTCTGAGCCGATGTTGACTCAAAACGTTAGGCTCCATGGCCGGCTGCCATAGGTGGAGTACTCAAAGGGCCAGCAGGCGCAATTTCCGGGGCCCACCATCATAATGGGCATTGCAAGTGATGCTAGGTGGTAAAAGCTGCCAGATTGATACTGACGTAATAACATCGTTGTTACATGCTAAAGGGTATACGCGAAGTCCTTATACATCCTGGTGAATGGCATGAGAACGGTAATTCGGAAAATGGGTAACTCGCGAGGCATCATCATCCCTAAACCGCTGTTAGCGCAGCTCGGCTTCGAGGATGAGGTCGAAATGGTGGTCGAAGATGACGCCCTTGTGCTCCGCAAGCCAGCAAAGAGGTCCCGCGAGGGCTGGGCCGAAGCCAGTCAAAAACTGGCTGACGAGGGGGATGATAGCTTGGTTTGGCCCGAGTTCGCCAATGAAGACGATGAGCATCTGGTGTGGTAATCCGCGGCGAGATCTGGTTGGCCAGACTCGATTCGACGGTGGGCAGCGAGATACAGAAGGCGCGCCCGTGCGTCGTGGTTTCGCCTGCTGAGATGCACGATTATCTGCGAACAGTGATTATTTGCACCGATGACGACTGCGGTGACAAACATACCTGTCAAGTCCCGCGTGATCCGGCGCGGTGTCCCGCAACTGATGGACGGCTGCCCCAAGGCACCCAACCGTCCCATCGCCAATGCGATGCGCCAACTCGACCGTTCCATCGATCAGCTCATCGCCAAGGCTAAACTCGCGGCGTGAAAACTTGACTCATTTGTAAAAACCATGGTCGCTCAAGGATATCTAGGGCCTGTTGACGATCACCCGCGG
>NZ_CH672427.1:2710375-2817005 GCF_000153205.1 Nitrococcus mobilis Nb-231 | reverse complement strand
TCAACAGGCCCTAGTACGGGACACGGACTCAACGCGCTTCAGGCCGGTTGAACGACCAGGTCCATTGAGGAGGGTTGCAACTCGCGGTGCTCGACAAGCAACTTACGCGCATGTGGACCGCATTTGCCACAATCGCTGCATACACCAAGGCGTTGACGCAGCTCACGCATCGTACAAGCGCCCTCTTCGAGGGCAGCGCGGATATCCTTATCGGTAACGGCACGGCAAATGCAAATGTACATGCTCTTGATCTCCATCCTCGACACGCAGAATGTAATCCTCCATGAACACGATGTCAAATAACAATCATTACTGTTCACAGTTTTGCCGAGCATCTATTTTCCCGCTCGCATCAATCCACCTAAGCCCTTACCCTCCAGTGCATTGCGAACCAAAGCACGCACCTCTTCCGGATACTCCATGCTAAGCGCCTGCCCTAGCAGTTCCTTCGCCTCACTGAAACTGAAGCTGCGTATCACCCATTTTACACGCAGCAAACTGGCGCGGCTCATACTCAGAGCATTTACCCGCATGGCAAGCAGCAAGGGTGCAATACCTGGATTCGCGGCCATTTCACCGCACACGCAAACCGGCACGTTGGCCTGACAGCCGACCTCGGCTACCGAATTCACCGCCCGTAATACGGCAGGGTGCAACTCATCATAGAGCGCCGCGACCCGCGGGTTGTTGCGGTCGACGGCCAGGAGATATTGCGCCAAATCATTGCTGCCGATAGAGAGAAAATCGAGTCGATTAGCCAGGCTCTCGGCCTGATAAACAGCCGCTGGCACCTCGATCATAGCGCCGAGCTTCGGATTATTGACCGTCATCCCATCCTCGCGCAGCTGCTTGCGGGCACGCTGCACCAGCTGTACCGCTTCTTCCGCCTCTTCCAAGCGGCTGATCATAGGGAACATGATCTGCAGGTTGCCCAACCCGAGATCGGCTCTGAGCATGGCGCGTAGTTGGGTCATAAAAATTTCGGGATGGTCCAACATCACTCGTATGCCACGCCAACCCAGTAACGGATACTCATCGGCAATGGGGAAGTAAGACAACATCTTATCCCCCCCTATATCGAGGGTACGCAAGGTAACCACCCGCGGCGCATAGGCTTGCAGCAGCTCGCGATAGAGCCGCACCTGCTCCTCTTCGCCCGGGAAGCGATCGCGAATCATGAAGGGCAATTCGGTGCGGTGAAGTCCCACTCCATCGCAACCGATTTCCAGTGAGGAGTTGACGTCCGCGACCAAGCCGGTGTTGACATAAAGGCCAATGTTCACGCCATCCAAAGTCATCGCCGGCAAAGATTGGAGCTCTTTGAGGCGCTCCGAAATTTGGGCATCTTCACGCATCAAACGCCGATATTCCCGCCGCACCGCCCGGCTGGGCTGAGCGTAGATTCGTCCCGTGTAGCCATCGACGATCAGCTCGCGTCCCTCCAACTGAGCTGCCTTGAGATCGACTACGCCCATAACGGCAGGAATACCCAAAGCACGCGCCAGGATCGCCACGTGCGAGTTTACCGAACCGGTTGCAGCAACCACACCAGCCAGCTTGTCGCGCGGGATCTCGGCAAGCTGGGTGGCATTGATTTCATGACCGACGAGAATGGTTCGCTCCGGTATGCTTCGCGTGTCCTTGTCCACGGCCGACAGCTGTATCAGCAATCGCCGACCGATATCCCTGATGTCGCTGGCGCGCTCGCGAAGGTAGGGATCCTCCATTTCATCGAACAGTCGCACCTGTTCGGCAATGGCATCGCGGACCGCGTTCACCGCCGATTGGCCGGCCCGGATCCGCCGCCGGACCTCCTCTACCAAAGTGTTGCCGTCCAAAATGTGCAAATAGACTTCGAAGAGCATTTGCTCGTTGTCCGGCACACTGCCAGCGAGCCACTCCCCGAGCTCCGAAAACTCTTTGCGCACTGAGCACACGGCGCTGAGAAATGTCTCCTCCTCCAGTTCAACGCTTTCCGGGGCTCGATCTAGAGCCACCGTAAAATCCATCGGAGCATAGATCACCCGCCCGATACCGATGGCAACCCCCGCAGCGCCGGCTACTCCGGTCAAAGGCCGGATAGGCCCGGCGCGGCGTCCCGAATGCGGAGCATCGATGCTGCCCACTGCCTGAGCGTAGGCGATCACACCGGCAAGCTGCGCCGCCATGGTCACCATGAAAGCGACCTCGTCGTCATCAAAGCGGCGCCGCTCCTGGCGCTGAACGACTAAGACACCCAGCAACTGGCGGTAATGGATGATGGGGACGCCGAGAAAAGCATGGAAGCGCTCCTCGCCTGTCTCCGGGATGTAGCGAAACCGAGGATGCAGCTCGGCGTCGCCTAAATTGATCGGCTCCTCACGCTCGGCAACCAAACCGACCAAGCCCTCATGCAGCCGCAGCCGCACCTGCCCGGCGACGCCCGGATTGAGCCCACGCGTGGCCATGAGAATCAAAGTGGCGAGATCCTCCGCCGCCAGATAGACCGAACACACATCCGAGACCGTTGCTGTGGCCACTCGCTCAACAATGATATTGAGCGCCTGATCCAGATCTCTGGCAGCGTTCACCTCCTGGACAATACGGTAGAGGATCTCAAGCATTCAGCTTCGCCCTATGCGCGGGCCAGATTACCGTACTCGGTAACGCCGGCTGTAGGGATGCCGCAAGCGTGCGCGCGGCTCCCGTCGCCGCGGTGGTGGCCCTTGGGGAAACAATAAAGGTGCCAGTTGCGTCAATGCTTGATCGTAGACGCGTCGTTTAAAGAAAACCACCTCATCGACCGGTCGCCAATATTGAACCCAGCACCAATCGTCGAATTCCGGCTGCGCACAAGCATCTAACCGGACGACCTCATCCGAGCCTGTCAGCCGTAGCATATACCATACCTGCTTCTGACCGACGCAGACCGGACGGCGGCGGCGGTGGATTAAATAGCGTGGCAATCGATAGCGCAGCCAGCCTTCAGTCCGGCCAAGCACCTCCACATGCCTGGGCTCAAGACCGATCTCCTCGTCAAGCTCGCGATAGAGCGCGTCAATAGGCGTCTCATGCTTATTGATGCCGCCCTGGGGAAACTGCCAAGCATCCTGCCCAATCCGACGAGCCCAAAAAACCCCTCCCGAAGCATTGCTCAGGATAATTCCCACATTAAGTCTGAACCCTTCAGAATCAATCACTTAAAAATATGGCTGTTAACCGAGAATATTGACTCTATTCTTTCACAAGCGCACGAATAGTACCAAATCTCCATCCGCTGCATTTGCTTACTTCGTATATTATTAAATGGTTATGGTCACCTCACCCCTCATGCGGAGATTCTACGTGGCTCTAGCTATCTTCGATCTGGATAATACGCTGCTTGCCGGCGATAGCGATTACCTCTGGGGCCGTTTCTTGGTAGACAAAGAGATTGTTGACGGCAACGAGTACACTGCCGAGAACGAACGTTTTTACCAGGCCTACCAGGCAGGCACTTTAGACATCCATGGCTATTTACGCTTCGCGCTGAGACCACTGGCTCAGCATGAGCTAAGACAACTACGAGCATGGCGGGCACAGTTCATCGACGAGCACATCCGTCCAATCGTTTTAGATCAAGGCCGTGAACTGGTGGAATTACACCGCGACCGAGGAGATACATTACTCATCATAACCGCTACCAATCGATTCTTGACCGAGCCGATTGCGGCTTTGTTTGGAATCGATCATCTGCTGGCCACCGACCCGGAAATGGCCGGTGAACGCTACACTGGGGCGATTCAAGGAATCCCGACTTTCCGTGAGGGCAAAATCAAGGCTCTCGAGGCTTGGTCGAAACATACTGGACATCAGCTCACCGACAGCTACTTCTACAGTGATTCGCACAATGATATCCCGCTGTTGGAACGCGTCGCTTATCCGGTTGCAGTCGATCCGGACCCAGAGCTACGCCAACAAGCCGCACAGCGCGGCTGGCCCATTATCAGCCTGCGGTAAAAGCCACCCCCCAAAAACATTGTGTAGCGCAGTCTTCCCTCGAAATATGGAAAGCCGCTGGATCGCGGAACCCACGGCACAGTCAGTGAGTCTATATACAATATCGGTAAGTTAATCAGCGTGGATAGCGGCGTCCTGGTAATGCAAGTCCGCAACGGTTGGATCAAACACAACCCGCAACGACCCGATCCGCCACAGGGAAGTCCGTTGCGGGCAGCTTAACCTCCACAAGCGTCGCTCCAGGATGCTCGTAATTCTGCGCGTAAACGGGCTGCGCTATTATTTAGCAGGGAACCGTATTTGGGGAGGCAGCAATGCTTCCCCAGTTTTTTCGGCCCGCAACACCCGACTCTATGTCATATCGATCGCCTGACAGCCCAACGCGCAAGCACGATTCGTCTTTTAGGTGCACAATTACGAACATGCGCGGCGCGAGAAGGCTCGTATAACTCTGCCCCAGCGCCTACCGATCGCTGGATTCTCACCAAAACCAATCTCACGCAACGTTTGAACCGGGTAGCGAGCCGTCTGATCAACAGCTCTTGCCATACAAGGGACTTTGAACAACGCTTAACCCTACTACACAAGGTGTGGGCACCGAATCCGAGGGTGTTAGCAAGAAGCAACCGAGGTTGTTCTAGGAGGTGCCGTCATGGCAAAGATCGCGTTCATCGGTCTCGGCAATATGGGTGCGCCGATGGCTGTCAATCTGCTCAAGGCCGGGCATGGGTTGGTGGCCTTCGATCTCGTTCCCGAGGCTATGCAACAGCTTGCTGACAAAGGCGCCACCCCAGCACGTTCCGCGGCGCAAGCAGTGGCGCACGCTGCGGTAGTCATTTCCATGCTCCCGGCCGGCAAGCAGGTTCGCGACCTTTATCTAGGCACCGGCCGAGTTCTGGCCAGCGTGAGCACTGGCACCCTGCTAATCGACTGCAGCACGATCGCCGCCGAGGACGCCCGAGCCGTCGCCGCAGCCGCCAACTCGCGCGGGCTGGCCTTTCTGGATGCGCCTGTCTCCGGTGGCATCGCCGGCGCGCAGGCCGGCACCCTAACGTTTATCGTCGGAGGCGAGGCACAGCCATTGGAGGCGGCCCGACCAATTCTTGAGGTGATGGGGAGGAATGTCTTTCACGCCGGTGGACATGGTGCCGGGCAGCTCGGCAAAATATGTAATAACATGCTGCTCGGAATTTTAATGCTTGGCACTTGCGAAGCGCTAAATTTGGCCGTGGCTCACGAACTGAACCCAGCCATAATCTCCGAGATCATGCGCTCAAGTTCCGGCAACAATTGGGTGTTGCAGGCCTACAATCCATTGCCGGGACTGATGGAGAACACCCCAGCCACCCGAGGTTATGAGGGTGGTTTCCTCAGCCACCTCATGGCAAAGGATCTTGCTTTGGCTATGAACGCCGCCCTTGCCTCGGGAACATCGACACCCCTCGGATCGGTGGCGTCCAGTCTCTACGCCATGCACTGCGCCAACGGCAATGACCGGCGCGATTTCTCCAGCATTATTCAGTTCCTGCAAGGCGGTCGACTCGATTGACACCACATTACGGCGTCTGGGCAGCTCCTTTTCGGAAAGACACTCTGTGTTGGTATCCGCTGCGACACGCTTTCACCCCGTACATCAAACGAACTGCAGCTAGGCCAAACTTTCTCCGGGCGCACGAGGGAGTCGGACTGCGCGTCGCTATGGAAAGTTATCCTATTCTTCGATAGCACAGGCCCGCGTCAGTTACGCTGAGCCGCACGGTCGGATTCCTGCGCGAGCAGATCGATCGTGCGCCGAACGTCCTCGCGGGCGGCTTCGAGGATATGGCGAACCGACTCGGGCAGTAATCCAGTGAGAGCCGCATTGGTCAACGCCATTACACGCTGCTCGTCGTCGATACGGCTGCGCAATAAGGCGCTCGCGCCCCGCGCCGCCAGACGGGCCATGACACGCTCGTCCAGAATCTGGAAGGTATCGCACTCGGCATCGACAGTGTCAGGCAGCCCCCCGAGTTGACGCACTTGGTAGCGCAAGCGCTGGGTCAAACTCTCCCGTTCAATGGCAAATCGCCGCAACACCGCTTCGCCATCCTTTCCTGCAAGAATGTCAGCGGCGTGACGATAGCGCCGCACCGTAGCCTCGCAGTGAGCCAGCAACTCACTCAATGCCAGCTGTCGATCATCTCTAGACATCGTCCTGGTTCACCTCCCTATGATTCGCTTCCCCCCAACATCCCCCACACTGGACTTACATCAATCGCCATTCAAGTTCATCAACCGCCGAACCCGTGCCGGTATCGGCGGGTGCGTAGCAAAAAGACGACTGGCCTGCTCGGAGAAATTGCGCAAGGGGTTGACGATAAACATGTGTTGGGTAGCCCGGTTGGCGCCCCGAAAGGGCTCCGCGCTCACGGCAAGCTTCTCGAGAGCTGATATCAGGCCATGCGGATTACGCGTCAGGCGAACGCTCGTGGCATCGGCCAGAAATTCCCGTTGTCTTGAGACCGCCATCTGCACCAGCTTGGCAAATACCGGGGCGAGTGCTGCAAAAATCAAGACCATAAGCAGCGCAATCACGGTGCCACTGCCGCCTGAGCGCTCGCGACCAAAACGTCGGCCGGCACCACGCAGATAAAGCGCCCGGAAGGCGAAATCGGCAACCAGCGCGATCAACCCAACCAATATCCCTACAGCCGTGGCATAGCGCATGTCCAGATTAACGATATGCCCCATCTCATGGCCGATAACACCCTGCAATTCGTCACGATCGAGTTTATCGAGCAATCCGCGCGTAACACCGATGGCCGAGCGCCGTGTATCCAACCCTGTAGCCAACGCGTTCAGAGCAGGTGTATCGATGAGATAGACCCTAGGCTTGGGGACGCCGGCGGCGATGGCCATCTCCTCCACCACATTATGAAGCTGAGGCAATTCCTCCCGACCCACCTCACGCGCACCAACCAAGCCGAGCACAATTCGATCACCTACGAGAAAAGCAAGCACGATCCAGAGCACGCCAAAACCCGTTAGCAGCAACGCTCCTCGCACCCCCCAAGGACTCAGATACCAGACGGTTACGCCATGCTGCCGCATAGCCGCAGTGGTGTAGAGCTCCAAACTCCAGCCAAGCAAGTAACCAAGAATAGCCCCGATCAGCAACAGCAGCAGGACCAAGCGGTTGGTGTTGCGGCGATTGGCCGCGGCAGCCGCCACGAAGTCCGTGCGGTGCAACCGCTTGCCTCGTCTTCCCGGGCGAATGCGCGATTCACGGGCCGCTGCCCCGCACATGCGGCAAGTCGCCGCCCCTGAGCGGTTGAGCACCCCGCACTCAGGACAGTTAACCCATTTGCGTGGCATGCCGCTTCAGCGCAGATCGACCCGGGGTGTTTCCCGCGCGGCGGTGTCGATTTCAAAGTAGCGTCCATGACGAAAATTAAATAAATTAGCGATCATATTGGAAGGAAAGCTTTCGATCGCATTGTTCTTTGTCATCACACTGTCGTTATAAAATTGACGGGCAAATGCGATTCGATTTTCCGTGCTGGAGAGTTCCTCCATCAGATCGGTCACATTATTGTTGGCCTTGAGGTCCGGGTAATTCTCCATCAACGCAAATAGACGGCCTAATGCGCCGCTGAGTCCTTGCTCCGCAGCCATTGCCGCCTCAAAACCCTGCCCCTCCACAGCAACGGCCCGATTGCGTGCCGCTATGACTTGCCGCAGTGTCTCCTGCTCGTAGCTCATGTAATCTTTTACCACCTCAACCAGATTGGGAATCAGGTCATGGCGGCGTTTGAGCTGCACATCAATTTGGCGCCAGGCGTTTTTAACCTGATTGCGCAACCGAACCAAGCGGTTATACAAAACGATCATCCCGACGCTTGTGGCCGCAATGACGCCCAGCACTACGAGCATGGTAAGATTCATTCGACTGCCCCTCCTTGAGCCGATTGTCCTTGAGCTTGAGCTTGAGCTTGAGCTTGAGCTTGAGCTTGAGCTTGAGCTTGAGCTTGAATTAAGATGTCCTAAACGGGAGGAGTGAGCAACTAGGATTACCGGAAAATGTGCAAAATGCCCGCCCCGGCAGGCCGGAAAATCGCCCATCACGAATTACGGTACGAATCTGGATCCCTGCCCGCCAACGATGACGTTGCTCTAACATACCATCGCTTCGAACTGGGCACTGCGGCTAGGATACTTCTCCCCGCTCCCGCGCCACCGCCCGATAGCCGATATCGTTGCGATAATAAACGCCATCCCAATGGATATTTCGCACTAATTCGTAAGCCTTGGCCTGGGCTAGCGCCACCGTCTCCCCGAGCGCGCACACCGTGAGCACCCGACCACCCACATTGATGATGTTGTCGTACTCATCGAAGGCCGTGCCGGCATGGAAGACCTTGCAGTTCGCCTGCTCGATAACGGGTAACCCGGTGAGAATGTGTCCTTTGCTGTAGCCATCCGGATAACCGCCGGATGCCATCACCACAGCAAGGCCGGCGCGCGGATCCCAATCGGCCGCCAATGTGCTCAACCGACCGGCGAGCGCGGCATCACACAGTTGGATCAAGTCGGATTTAAGCCGCATCAGAACAGTTTGAGCCTCAGGGTCGCCCAAGCGCACATTGAACTCGAGCACTTTGAGTGAGCCCCCCGGTGCGATCATAAGACCTGCGTAAAGAAAACCGACATACCGCCGCCCCTCCTTGGCCAAGCCGGTGATCGTGGGTCGAATGACTTCATCCATGATCCGCTCATGGCACGACGCAGTTACCACTGAAGCCGGCGAATAGGCCCCCATACCGCCGGTGTTGGGTCCCTTTTCCCCATCGTCACGGGCTTTATGGTCCTGGCTCGAAGCCAACGGCAACGCCTGCTCGCCGTCGACCAGGACCATGAAGCTTGCCTCCTCCCCCTCCAAGTACTCTTCCACTACGATGCGCTCACCAGCAGCACCAAAAGCCTTGTCGACAAGCGCTGCTTCCACGGCCCGCAGGGCCTCATCCAAATTCATGGCGACCGTCACACCTTTGCCGGCGGCCAGGCCGTCCACTTTCACCACGATCGGTGCGCCCCGCTCGCGTATGTAATCACGAGCTGCATCCGGGTCCGTAAAGACCCGATGTTCGGCGGTCGGTATGCCATGGCGGATAAGAAAATCCTTACAAAAGGCCTTTGAACCCTCAAGCTCGGCCGCGC
The DNA here is from genome assembly GCF_000153205.1 of Nitrococcus mobilis Nb-231. Classification (GTDB taxonomy): domain Bacteria; phylum Pseudomonadota; class Gammaproteobacteria; order Nitrococcales; family Nitrococcaceae; genus Nitrococcus; species Nitrococcus mobilis. Next base: position 2,807,831 of record NZ_CH672427.1, on the reverse strand, counting down.
GCCGGCTGGGGCCGAAGCAGCGCAAGCCCGCCTCGTCGAAGGCATCGACCATCCCCATCATCAACGGTACTTCGGGGCCGACTATGGTCAGATCGATTTCATATTGGCGCGCGAAATCCACCAACGCCGGCACATCGTCGGCCCCGAGACCGACATTTTGCACTTTCGGCTCACGCTGAGTCCCGGCGTTACCTGGAGCGACATAGACGATCTCGACATTGGCCGAGCGCGCCGCCGCCCACGCGAGCGCATGCTCACGCCCGCCACTGCCTATGACCAGAGCCTTCATGGCTTTGCTCCCACTGTACGGGTGGAATACGAAAACGCCTATCCGGGCCACTGCATCCGTATGTTAGGGGCGCTGGATGGTCAGTGCCGAAAATGCCGCATGCCGGCAAATACCATAGCCATTCCATGTTCGTCCGCTGCGGCGATGACTTCTTCGTCACGCACCGAACCCCCAGGCTGGATGATAGCTTTGACCCCGGCTGTCGCTGCGTGGTCAACAGCGTCTCGAAAGGGAAAGAACGCATCCGAGGCGAGCACACTGCCAGCAAGGCCGAGGCCAACATCCGCCGCCTTGCGAGCGCCGATTCGGGCGCTGTCAATACGGCTCATCTGCCCAGCGCCGATACCCAGCGTTCGACCATCCCGAGCATAGACGATGGCGTTGGATTTAACGAACTTGGCGACCTTCCAGGCAAACAATAAATCCTCGAGTTCGCTCGTGCTGGGGTGACGCCGACCAACCGGGCGCAGTCCGTCACCGGGCGGGAGAAGCACGCTGTCACACTCCTGAACCAAAAATCCGCCACGCACACGCTTGAAATCATAGCCAAGTTCCGATTCGTCATTCCACGGTCCATAAGCCAACACCCGTATGTTTTTCCGGACCGCGGTGTGAACCAAGGCCTCATCTAAGACACTCGGCGCGATAATTACTTCTACAAACTGACACCCGACGATCGCGGCGGCGGTCGCGGCATCCAACGGGCGGTTGACAGCGATGATCCCGCCAAACGCCGAGGTAGGGTCCGTCTGATAGGCCTGACCATACGCCTCGAGCAGTGAGCCCGCTACGGCCACCCCACAGGGATTGGCGTGTTTAACGATGACACAGGCCGGTTGTTCGAACTCACGGGCACAGGTCAGCGCAGTGTCCGTATCTACGATATTGTTGAAGGAAAGTCTCTTGCCCTGCAGCTGTGCAGCGCTTGCCACTGAGCGCTCACGTACCCCCGGCGACTGAAAAAAAGCGGCTCTCTGATGAGGATTCTCCCCATAGCGCAAGGTATGAGTTCTATTGAGCTGTAGGCTAAGCGTCTGCGGGAGCTCGTCTGACCCGTCATCCGCAATACGGGCCATGAAATACTGGGCTATGGCGGTATCGTAGTGCGCGGTCTGCGCAAAAGCCGATGCCGCCAGTCTCCTGCGGGTAACTTGAGTCAGCCCGCCCTGCTCGTCCAGCTCCTTGAGCACTTGGGGATAATCGGCGGCAGCCGTCACCGCAGCTACGGCGGCGTAATTCTTCGCTGCGGCACGCAGCATAGCAACCCCACCGATATCGATGTTCGCAAGAGCCTCTTCCATAGAACAATCGGTTTGGGCTACCACCGCCTCAAACGGGTATAAATTAACCACCAACAGATCGATCGGCCGGATTTCATGCGCCTCCATGAGCGCATCATCCACCCCGGGACGCCTAAGCAAAGCCGCATGCACCTTCGGATGCAGCGTCTTCACCCGCCCATCCATGATTTCGGGAAAACCGGTGTAGGCGGAGACCTCTACGACCGGCAACTCCGATTCACTCAACAATCGGGCCGTACCGCCTGTGGAAAGTATCTCTACCCCACGCTCGACCAGCGCGTTCGCGAAATCGACCACGCCGGTCTTGTCGGAAACGCTGATAAGCGCTCGTCGCACCGAGCGGAGCGGAGGAACTACTGTCATATTCGTGAATTCCTGGCTGACTGCTAGCTCGCTGATTTTGCTAGCTGAACTCTGGTAGTCGTATAGTCATGCAATGATGGGGCGTCGCGCTGAGCGCTGCATAGGGTTAATGCTCAAGCCCGTAGTATTGGAGTTTTTTGCGCAATGTGCTGCGATTGATGCCCAACATTTGTGCAGCCTTCGTCAGATTGCCTGAGCAAACCCGCATCACTGCTTGAAGAAGCGGGATCTCGACCTCGGTAAGCACCATCTTGTAGAGGCCACTGCATTCACAATCCTCGAGCCGGCGAAAATAACCCTCCAGCGCCTCACGAACGCAGGCTCGGATAGGCCACGCTCCTTCGAGCCCAACGCCCCCTTCAGGTTGACGCTCCTCTCGGGCGCCAGCAACTGTGGCTTGCTTCACCATCCCGCAAACTACAACCGGTTTATTGTTGATGGGTTTATGGACCAAGGCGAAAAAATGAAGCCTGGCCGATATCCGGCCATACGTGCCGCAGGCGGTTTATGCTCCCGCTAAGGAGGATCGATGATAAACACAATTCCTTTGGGGTTAAAGCGCATCGAACCCGACACCAGACGGTGACTCACAGCCGAGCCCGCCTTGGCGCCGCCCGATCAGACAAACCCAGCCGTCTCGAATTCGAGGGGACTCAAACCTGAAAGCACCGCCGAAGGCTTCCGCTACCGTATCGACCTGATCCTGCAAGATTCCCGCAAGAACCAGGGTGCCACCGGGACGCGTGAGCCGAGCTAGTTCAGAGGCAAGGCTACAAAGTATCCGCGCCAGTATATTGGCCATCACCAAATCCACAGCGGGCGGTGCCGCACCGTCCGCAGCGAGTAGCCGCAGTCGGCTTGAGACACCGTTGCGCTCAGCATTGTCACGACTCGCCAGCAACGCCTGGGCATCGGTGTCCACCCCATAGGCGATACGGGCACCCAGACACAACGCAGCCACCGCCAGAATACCGGAGCCACAACCATAGTCTACAATCGAGCGGCCGCACGGCCGAAATTCGGCCAACCACTCCAGACACAGCGCGGTGCTCGGATGAGTACCGCTGCCGAATGCCAAACCTGGATCGAGCCTGACGTTCACTGCTTCAGGAACGGGAGCTTCCAGCCCAGCTGGGACCACCCAGAGCCAGTCACCGAAGCGCAGCGGCACACACTCGTCCAACCACACCCGCTCCCAAGGCCGGTCTTCGACGGTCTCTACGGACCATCCTGGTGGTTCACGGCCCAAATGGGCGCAGAGCTGAGCCCAGATGGGTCCAATAGCCGCCGGCCCTTCCAACAAGGCCACGATGCGGACTTGTGGCCATAATACGGGATCCCCGGCCTCTGGCTCCAGCACCGGCCGTCCGCCAGGGTCCAAGTAAGTGATGGCCAACACGTCCGATCGCCCAAGCATGCTCTCGACCCGAGGGCATGCGTCGGCTTCCAAATCGAAGGCGATCTGCGTCCAATCCATACCACGGGTATACTACTGCATGCGAGAGACAAGCCAAGCTGGAAGGAGTGTAAGACTGGCCTTTCAGAGCTCTTCTGTCGCAGCGAAAAGAGCCGCTTGTTCACGCGTGAAAAAGCAACCGCCGCGCTCGAAGCCTGCGATTACGGATACTTTTACTGCCAGCGCATGACCTGCGCTATCACGGCGCGTAACGAGCGCATCCGGCAAACCGTCCAGGCAATGACAAGGCGAGAGCGTTCCATTCGCGTTCCGAGAAATGTATACGATGTCCGTACAGGTATCCAGAAAGGCCGGCACGAAGCCGAGCGAGCGGTTGTTGGTACTCACTCCTGCGGTGTCCTGAAAAGCCTGACTATGCTCGGCGAACTCTTCTAGGGTGACAGCACGTACCACGGGAAGCCTCTTGCCACTGACTCTGCCCACTTGGGCGTCAAAAATTTGGAGATTGCAGCCGCAAAGCTTTACTACAATATAAATTTTACACTCATTGTCAACGGCAAGGGAGTCCCGAGGCGCCGAGCCCGCCGGCCGCGAAGACAATATGAGAATTACCCAGCATCGTTGCGGTATTTACCGGGAGCCCACAATATGTCGCCATCTGCGGCGGCGTTCGCCGTACGCCCCGCCACAAATAGGAAATCGGAGAGCCGGTTGAGGTAGCGCAACACCACCGGGTTGATCACCTCCTCGTCCATTAATGCCACGACATCCCGCTCGGCGCGCCGTGCCACTGTGCGTGCATGGTGAAGGTGGGCACTGGCTACCGTGCCACCGGGGAGAATGAACGAGCGCAGAACCTCCAGCGAAGCATTCAGTCGATCGATCTCGTTTTCCAGCCAAGCAACCTGCTCCGCGCGCACCCTAAGCGCTTGCCGCTTAGGCGGTTCCGCCTCCGGCATACATAGGTCCGCCCCCACATCAAACAGGTCGTTTTGTATCCTTAGCAAGCTGGCTTCCAACTCGCCGGCGACATAGAGTCGAGCCACCCCAACGACCGCATTGGTCTCATCCACGCTGCCGTAAGCGACCACCCGAGGCTGATGCTTGGCCACGCGCTGGCCGTTACCCAACGCGGTCTCACCGCGATCCCCGGTACGCGTATAGATCTTCGTCAGTTTGACCATAAGCGCTATCTGCTCCGGAGCATTGGCTGGATAAACGCGCTCCAATCATATCTCGCACCAACGCCAGTCTGGCCAAATAGCTGCCGGTGTACCCGCTCGCCAACACGCCGAGCACGCCAGCCCAAGACGACTGACAACGGTCTGGCACCGCAACGCCGGCACACAAAATTAAGCCACTCAGAAATTGGGCTTGACGCGAGCATCCTTATAGCGCGCAACTGCATCCAGGATTTCCTTGCGAGCGGCCTCTGCATCATACCAGCCCTCTATCTTCACCCACTTGCCGGACTCGAGATCCTTATAGTGCGCAAAGAAATGACTGATCTGATCGAGCAACTCTCGTGGCAAATCCGAAGGCTCGCGGACCCGATCGTACATCGTGGTCAGCTTTTGGGCCGGAACGGCCAGCAACTTGCTGTCGAGCCCTGCCTCATCGGTCATCACCAATACCCCGACCGGCCGGCAACGCACCACAACACCGCTTATCAGGGGAACCGGGGTTACCACCAGCACATCGACCGGGTCACCGTCATCGCACAAAGTATGCGGAATATAGCCATAGTTACAAGGGTAATACATAGCGGTGGCCATGAAGCGGTCCACCGTCATCATACCGGTTTCTTTGTCGACTTCGTACTTTACCGGATCCCCGTGATAGGGAATCTCGATTGCAACGTTGATCTCCTCCGGCACATTACGGCCCGAAGTGATCGTATTGGAGATCATAGGTTTTCACTACCTCACAAAAAAGCTACAGCTCGGAGTAAGGGGTGCGTGCCGCAAAGGCGGACAACGACTGCCATCGACGCCCCAATCCTGTGGCAAGCAGACACCTAGCGAAGCGCATCCTTGCCGAGACGTGCAATGGCCCCCTGTTTTCTGGCAAAGTCGCCGCGATTATAAAACAAAAGTAGGCGCCATATTGCGCCGCAACGCAGAATAACATCGCCATCGCATAGCGCGATTGGCCGAAAAATGGGAGGCGTATCACCATGTCGATCGTTTATTTGCCGCCTGTGTTAGGCCTACTGGGTCTTGCGGCGGCACTGCTGATCTACGGCGCAATCCTGCGCTACCCAGCGGGCTCGGAGCGCGTCGTCGCCATCGGCGAGAAAATCCATCTCGGCGCGATGGTTTTCATGCGACGCGAGTACACCATCCTCGGCTACGTCGCATTGGCGCTCACTGTGCTGCTCTGGATCTTCCTCGGCTGGCAGACCGCCACCGCGTATCTCATTGGTGCCTTAGCGTCCGCGGGAGCCGGGCTGATCGGCATGTACACGGCAACCAAAGCTAATTATCGCACGACGACGGCCGCGCATACTCAAGGTGCAGCCGCGGCCCTCACCATTGCATTCTTCGGTGGTTCCATCATGGGACTGGCGGTGGCCTCATTGGGCCTGCTCGGCCTTGGCTTGCTGTTTCTCTTCTACGGCGGCGATCCCGCCACGGCGCATAATATCCATGGCTTCGGAATGGGCGCGTCAACAGTGGCCCTGTTCTCACGTGTCGGCGGCGGCATCTTTACTAAAAGCGCAGACGTCGGCGCTGACCTGGTGGGCAAGCTTGAAGCCGGCATCCCTGAGGATGACCCCCGCAACCCCGGCGTGATCGCCGATAATGTGGGCGACAACGTGGGCGATGTGGCGGGTATGGGCTCGGATATCTTCGAGTCTTATTGTGGGGCGATGATCGCCACGATCGCCATGGCCGCCACCTTGCCGGCTGCAGTTGTCTCGGGACTGGGGGCGCGCGATACGCTCATGTTCCTGCCACTGGCGCTGGCCTCAGCGGGGCTGATCTGTTCGCTGCTTGGCATCATACTGGTGCGCCTGTTTTCCACTCAGACGCCGGAACGGGCGCTGCGAACCGGAACCATCGGCGCATCGGTGTTGTTCATTGGTGTGGCTTATTTCATCGTGACCGCATTGGGTATTACTGACCACGCTTGGTGGGCCGTGTTATTCGGCGCAGCCGGGGGCATTGTCGTCGGGCTCGTCACCGAGTACTACACGGCAGGACGGCCGGTGCTCAGCATCGCCCGGTCCGGGGAGACCGGCGCGGCGACCGTCATGATCAAAGGGCTGGCGGTCGGCATGGAGTCGGTGGCGATACCGATGCTCACTATTTGCGCCATCATCGGCGTCTCCAGCGCTTTAATCGGCCTTTATGGGGTCGGCATCGCCGCGGTAGGGATGTTGGCGACGGTGGGTATCACCATGGCCATCGACGCCTATGGGCCGGTCGCCGACAACGCTGGCGGTATTGCCGAAATGGCCGAGCTCGGCCCGCAGACGCGGCGCATCACCGACTCGCTCGATGAGCTCGGCAACACAACCGCCGCCATCGGCAAGGGATTCGCCATCAGCGCGGCGGCCCTTGCCGCTCTGGCGATCATTACCGCCTACGTGCAAACCATCCGGCATCACATGCCGGAATTTACCATCTTCCTAGGAGCCCCTGAGGTACTAGTGGGATTGTTCCTTGGTGGCGTCTTCCCGTTTCTGGTGGCTGCCATCACGATGACCGCGGTGGGCGACGCCGCCTTTGCCATGATTCACGAGATCCGCCGCCAATTCCGCGAGATACACGGCCTGCTGGAGGGCAAGGCTGAACCCGATACAGCACGCTGCGTCGACATCGCCACGACCGCGGCCTTAAAGAAAATGATACTGCCCGGCGCTCTGGCCATAATCGCCCCGCCCGCGGTTGGCTTTCTTATTGGGCCAGAGGCGCTTGGCGGCATGCTGGGTGGGGCTCTGCTCGGAGCGGTGCTCTTGGCGCTTACCATGGCCAACGCCGGAGGCGCCTGGGACAACGCCAAAAAATACGTGGAGAAAGGCAACTACGGCGGCAAGGGCTCCGAAGTACACCGAGCCACCGTTGTGGGTGACACCGTGGGCGACCCTTTCAAGGATACTTCGGGTCCTTCCATGAATATTCTGATCAATGTCATGGCCATCATAAGTCTAGTCATCGCACCCTTGCTGGCTTGATGTCTTGTTTGTGCCAGCCTCGACTCGCCCACATTACACAACCGACAGTTCGGATGATTTCGGCGGGTCACGAAAATACCGAACCGGATACTGACTGTTAAATTATTTGACATTCATGCAGAAGCAAATTTTATGGAATCGCCCAAAAATAAGTTATCCGTTTAATTTGCATGCAAATTCGTGATTTTTGCACGCATTTTGCAACGTATGGCGTGGATCCTAGATCCATAGGCCCGGGATTGGGAGGATTGCTGCAACACCCGTCAAGTCGTCCGCTCTACCGCGAGCCCGTGTACCAAGCTCGTGGTCCCCATTACCCAGGCTGGCGGCGGTATATAAAAGCCGCTGCCAACTAACAACAACATGAACACCCCCTACAATTCCGGCCGGCGCATGCCGGCCTTTTTTTCGGACCAACCGGCAACGACCAAACAGAGCCCCACTGCTCAATTTCCCTCGAATCGCGGGAGCTTTTTGTCCACCATGCATCGGCGCAATCGAGCGTAGCTCGGTAATCCGTTTTCATAAGGCGGATAGTCCTCGCCGGCAATGAGCGGACTCAGATAGCGTCGGCACTGCGCAGTGATATGCAAGCCGTCCTCACTGATGTACTCGGCAGGCAACTTGCGCTCTACGTTAGCGACCTCGGCGAGTCGCGCCTCGCCCACTTGCCACCGATAGGGGTCGTCGCTTAGCCGCGTGATGGTCAACATAATGGCGTTCTTGCCGGCCAAAGCAAACTCGACTGCGGCTTGCCCAACGGCGTAGGCTTGCTCGACGTCCGTACGGGAGGCGATATGGCGTGCCGCGCGTTGGAGGTAATCAGCGATGGCGTAATGGTACTTGTAGCCTAAAGTATCGTTAATCAGGCGCGCGATCACGGGGGCCACGCCGCCAAGCTGAGTGTGGCCGAAGGCATCCTTGCCACTACCCTGGTCAGCGAGGAATGCACCGTCAGCATTCCGAGTACCCTCCGAAGCCACCACCACACAATAGCCAAGCTCTTGCACCGTTTGTTCGACGCGGGAGAGAAACCGCTCTCGGTCAAACGGGATCTCGGGCAGCAGGATGAGGTGCGGCGGCTCGCCAGGGAGCTCTTGTGCCAATCCGGCAGCCGCCGCTATCCAGCCCGCGTGACGACCCATGGTCTCGAGGATGAACACTTTCGTCGAAGTCTTGGCCATGGAGGCGACATCGAGTCCGGCCTCGCGGGTGGAGACGGCGATGTATTTGGCTACCGAGCCGAACCCCGGACAGCTATCCGTACCCGGCAGGTCGTTATCCACGGTCTTGGGAATACCGATGCAGGTTATCGGATAACCGAGTTGCTCACCGAGTTGTGCAACCTTATGCGTCGTGTCCTGCGAATCACCTCCGCCATTGTAAAAAAAATAGCCGATATTATGGGCGTCAAAGACCTTGAACAAGCGCTCGTACTCGGCGCGATTCTCCTGCAGTCCCTTGAGCTTATAGCGTGCGGAGCCAAAAGCCCCCGCTGGCGTATGGCGCAGAGCAGCAATCGTTCTCGCGCTCTCTTGGGATGTGTCGATCAGCTCCTCATGTAACGCACCGAGAATGCCGTTGTGGCCCGCAAAAACCGTATCGATCTGGCCGGCGCGATGCCGCGCGGTCTCGATCAAGCCGCAGGCCGTCGCATTGATAACCGCCGTAACTCCTCCAGACTGTGCATAAAAGGCGTTGCGCTTGGTCATGGAGACGCTCCTTCTTTATCCCTTACCGAAGACACATAGGCACGCTGACACACCGCGCAGCCCGATCGCAACGTCAGGCGCGCCGTTCTGTCGCAGTCCGCTCGTGCAGCGCACGACTCCGCTCCACCTCGTCATCGGGCGTCCTATGTAAATAGAACCGCGTTAACGGCACGGCCTGGTTATTCCGAGCCAACTGGAACTGAAACACCACCAAATCACGCCAACGGAAGGCTGCTTCACTGAGAGCGAGGTAGAATTCCCACATGCGACAGAAACGCTCGCTCTTTTCAGCCGCCACCTCAGCACGCACACGCTGGAAACGCTGCTGCCATTGAGCCAGGGTAAAAGCATAGTGCAGCCGCAGCACTTCCACATCCGTGCTCACCAAATATTGCCGCTCTACCGCCGCCATCACCTCTGACATGGCAGGGATATAACCACCTGGAAAGATATAATGACGAATCCAAGGGTTGGTCAACCCCGGCGGGCCTATCGATCCGATGGTATGGATAAGCGCTACGCCGTCCTCGGTAAGCCGCTCACGCACCGCCCGGAAATAGGCATTGTAATTCCACGCCCCCACATGCTCGAACATACCGACGCTGACCACGCGATCATAAGTTTCGGTGTTCTCCCGATAATCCTCGAGACGAATCTCCACCAACGCTTCCAATCCCCGCTGCTTGACTCGTTCCCGAGCCACACGATATTGCTCCCGAGAAAGTGTCAACCCCGTAACCCGAACATCGCAGGTCTCGGCAAGAAAGATCGCCAACCCGCCCCAACCGCAACCGATATCGATTACCCGCTGGCCTGGAGCTAATAATAGCTTACGACGAATATGCTCCTTTTTTGCCCGCTGCGCCTGCTCAAGCGTCATGCCGCTGCCTGACCAATAAGCGCAGGAGTACTGCATGTCCTCGTCCAAAAACCGGCGGAACAGCGATACGTCCAAATCGTAGTGATGGGCCGCGTTACGCTGGCTAGCAGCGATCCGATTCCACTGCTGAATCGGCTTGACCAGCTTGATCATGGCTCGTCGGAACCAGTTTATCGGCTCGCGGGGGAAGTTGCGCATCAACACCTCGAGCAAGGTGATCAACGAGGGACTGCTCCAGGCGCCATCCATGTAAGTCTGACCGAGCATGAACTCGGGGTCAGCCGCCACCTTGTTGAGAGCGGAAGCGTCATGGATACACCAGTGGGCCTGCGGGCTACTGTTACCGTAATGCCGTATGGACCCGTCGGGCAGATCAACAACGAGGGAACCCATTCGGATCCGATCTTCCAGCATACTGTCCAGAACCATTGTCTCCACCTCCAAGCAGCTCTTTGCCGGATTATTCTGCTACGGATACCCAACATATCTCGCAGCGGCGGGTGATCCTCATGCCCGGAACGAGTACCATGCTGGCCAACCCGGCGCCTGCAGCCCTACGCTAAGTTTTGGATGCTGTGAACGAATTTTTCAAATCAATGTTTCCTTGCATGCAATCATGAGCAAACATATGCCGCCAATTACAACCACAGCACGTCAACTATTCGACATCTGTCTGCTGCGAACTGCACCCCAGGAGCTACCCTGCTCTTGGGAAGTGCTGGGGTTGACGTTAACCGCAGGTCTGGGCCTGGGCTATGCTGCGATGTGGGTATATGGGCCGACGCCCGATGCTCTACCGACGCTGCTCGTCGGATTGCTGTTCACGCTCGGTTTCATCTACGGCATCCTCGCTTTTCGAGGGCTTCGGATCCGCTTTGTCCAGACAGCGAGTGCGATCTTCGGCACGGACGCCATCATCACGCTGATCAGCTTGCCGGTGCTCAGCGCCGCCGGCACGGGTAATGCGCAGGATGCCTATCTCCTCTTTGCCATGGCGGGTCTTGGAACCTGGAATCTCCTCGTCATAGGCCACATCCTCCGCCATGCCCTATCATTGCCGCTGCCTGGGGGCCTCCTGGTTGCACTCGGCTATATTTTCGGCTCCCTGTTCATATCTCAGCTCATCCACGGCTAACTACCGTGCGTGCTAACACCCAGGTAACTCCGTAGGGAGAGCGGCTGATGCACCTGGATATACTCGGGATTGGCGGAACCTTCATGGGCGGTATCGCGCTACTCGCCCGCGAGGCCGGGTATACTGTGAGCGGCGTTGATGCGGCCGTATATCCGCCCATGAGCACCCTGCTGGCCGAACAAGGAATCGCTATCCGGGAAGGGTATGCCCCCCGGCCACCGAGTCTCGTCCCAGACTGCGTCTTGGTGGGTAATGCGTTGAGTCGGGGCAATCCCGCGCTGGAGCAGGTGCTGGATCAACGGTTGCTCTACACATCGGGACCGCAATGGCTCGCCGAGGAAGTAATGCGCGAGCGCTGGGTATTAGCGGTCACCGGCACCCATGGCAAAACGACTACCAGCAGCCTGCTCGCCTGGATACTAGAGTATGCAGGGCTCTCCCCAGGTTTTCTCATCGGCGGCGTGCCCGGCAACTTTGGGTACTCCGCCCGGCTCGGCAGCGGTGATCTCTTCGTTATCGAGGGCGATGAGTACGATACGGCCTTCTTTGATAAGCGCTCCAAATTCATCCATTTTCGACCGCGCACCGTGGTGATCAATAACCTCGAATTCGACCACGCCGATATTTTCCCCGACTTGGCGGCTATTCAGCGGCAATTTCACTACTTGATACGAACCGTGCCCAGCACCGGTCTGATCATCGCCAACGGCGATGATCAGACCATCACGGATACACTCGCGCTCGGTTGCTGGACGCCGGTCATCCGCTTCGGCACCGGAGTCAACAACGACTGGCGGCTGGAGGCGATCGATGGTCCGAACGCTAGGGCGACCCTGACCGGCAAGGGGCAAAACCGAGCAATTACCCTACCGCTACCGGGTGAACACAACGCCCGTAACATCCTGGCCGCCCTCCTCGCCGCCCAGCATACCGGGGTTACGCTCGATCAGGGCATCGAGGCACTGCGCCACTTTCGCGGGGTGCGCCGCCGACTCGAGCGGCGCGGAATTGTGGGGGGGGTAGAGTTATACGACGATTTCGCCCATCATCCGACCGCGATCGCCGCTACAATCGCCGCCCTGCGCGGGCGCCATCAAGGCCGCATCCTGGCAGTGCTCGAGCCGCGTTCCAATACCATGCGGCTCGGCGTGCATCGCAACACGCTCGCCGCTTCATTGCAGCAGGCCGATCGAGTATTCGTCTATCGGCCACGCACGCTAGAATGGAATCTGGAAGATGCGTTTGCTCCGCTGCTCGGCGAGCGCGCCCTGATCACCGAGGATATAGAGTGTTTGATCGATTACATCACAGCGGCAGCGCAAATAGGTGATGCCGTGCTGGTGATGAGCAATGGCGCTTTCGAGAATATTCACGAGCGGCTGCTTGTCGCTTTGAGCAACCAACGGCAGCACGATCGCTAAAAGAGACTCGACCCGAGCATCTAGCCAGCTCTACTCCAAGCCCGACCCGTGCATCGATTCGAGCAAAATCGGCCTACGTGCAATCCAAAGCGAGCGAAATTACAGGCTGGCAAACGCTCGCTCCGCGGCTGCCAAAGTATGCTCGAGCGTCTGCTCATCGTGCGCCGTGGAGAGAAAACCGGCTTCGAACGCGGAGGGTGCCAAGTATACGCCTTGCTCAAGCAAGCTATGGAAAAACCGCCTGAAGCGTTCCACGTCACACCCCGAAACCCGTTGAAAGTCGGTGACTGCATCCGCCTCCGTGAAGAAAAGTCCAAACATCGTACCGACCTGGCTGGTAGCGAAAGGCACACCAGCACAGCGGGCTCGCTCATGCAAGCCCGCGACGAGAGCCCGAGTCGCAGCCACAGCAGAATCGAACGCCTGAGCACGAGTCAATGCATCCAGCGTGGCAAGACCCGCCGCCATAGCCACCGGATTGCCCGATAGGGTGCCCGCCTGATACACGGGTCCGAGCGGGGCAAGGCATTCCATGATCTCGCTCCGCCCACCAAGCGCACCAACCGGCATGCCTCCGCCGATCACCTTCCCTAGACAGGTCAAATCGGGAGTCACCGAATAGTGAGCTTGAGCGCCACCTAACGAAACCCGAAAACCGGTCATCACCTCGTCGAAGATCAGCAACGCGCCGCTTTGGTCGCAGAGCCTGCGCAAGCCGGAAAGAAAGCCCTCGGCTGGAGGCACACAGTTCATATTACCCGCCACCGGCTCGACGATCACTGCGGCGATCTCTGGACCGTGCTGGTCGAAAACCCCGTTCGTCGCAGCCAGATCATTGTATGGCACAGTAATGGTCTGTTGGGCTACGGCAGAGGGCACGCCCGGCGATCCCGGGATACCGAGCGTCAGAACCCCCGAGCCGGCTTGGACCAACAAACTATCTACATGGCCATGGTAGCAGCCCTGGAACTTGACGATGCGCTCCCGCCCGGTAAAACCTCGGGCCAAGCGCAATGCGCTCATCGTAGCTTCGGTACCGGAGCTGACCATCCGCAGCCGATCGATCGAGGGAAACAACGCTTTAATCCGTTGGGCAAGGTGCGTCTCAAGCTCGCAGGGCGCACCGAAGCTCAAGCCGCGGGCTACGGCATCGCACACGGCTGCCACTACTTCCGGGTGAGCGTGGCCGACCGCCAAGGGACCGTACGACAACACATAGTCCACGTAGCGCCGACCATCGACATCCTCGATCCAGGCACCCTCGCCACGGTGGATGAATACGGGCTCGCCCCCAACCGCGCGAAAAGCTCGCACAGCGGAGTTGACGCCACCGACCAGATGATTTTGCGCTTCGACGAAAAGTTCGTGCGAACGGTTCATGGGCAAGTCTCTTCCTGATTTAAGCGTTGTCCGCCCCGCGATGCGAATCGTAGCGCCCTCGCAGGCGCTCGAACCGCTTTGAATGCGGCCACTTTAACTCGTAAGCCTCAATCATCAAACAAGCACGCCACCCGCCGGGCAGCCGAAGCCGGATCCGGCACACCAAACACCCCCCTGACAACTGCCACGGCATCAACGCCCGTAGCAACCACCCGCCGAGCGTTGTCTGGCGTTATGCCTCCGATGGCCACGATCGGTAAGCTCAGGACTTCCCGCGCCGCAGCCAACAGCTCCAGCGGGGCATGCACGGCACGGGGTTTGGTGGGCGAGGGAAATACGCTGCCGAAGGCGACATAATCGGCTCCGCCGGCCGCTGCTGCTCGAGCCCGGCCGAGTTCGTTGTAACAAGAGATACCGATGATCGCCGCAGGTCCCAACCGGGCTCGAGCAGCGCTCAAGGATAGATCATCGCGTCCAAGGTGAACCCCGTCTGCCGCAACGGTAACCGCCAGCTCGACGTCGTCGTTGACGATGAACACAGCACCATACGCTCGGCACAGCGCAGCGAGCTGCAGCGCCTCTTGCCGGCGCTGCGGGCGGGCGGATTTATCCCGATACTGCAACAAATGAGCACCGCCGCTCAGTACGGCCTCGACCCGCGTAGGCAAATCCTGCGGTCGCTGCAGTCCCGAATCGGTGAGGGCGTATAGTCCATGTAACGCTCGGCGGCGCTCGGCACTCATCGGTCACCCGCTGGCATGGGCTCAGCGCGTATAGTTTGCATCATATGACGCGCTTACAGGGTTTTCGCTACAACGGCCATAGCGTAGAGTATCGTCGCTTCCACGACTAGGAACGAGCAAGCGAGCGACGCAAACGATGGTACAAGCGATACAGTATAAGGCCTACATGTGTGTCATTTGTGGCTGGATTTACGAGGAAGAAAAGGGTCTCCCCGAGGCTGGGATCGAGCCTGGAACCCACTGGGATGACATTCCAGAGGATTTTGTCTGCCCAGAATGTGGCGCCACCAAAGAAGACTTCGAGATGATCGAGGTTTGAAATACACTCAGTATGGGACCAATATGGGACGCTCGACCGGCGCGCACTCACCAGTCGCTGGTAGCCTCAAGAGAATCGGTGCTCTCTTCCAAGAACCGCGGGATAAACCGAACCGATTAGCATGAGATCTGCGCTATCGGCCCGGCAACTCGATTGCCGCCGTGCACCTTGAGCCAGCCATTCGTACGATGATTTTTTACCCCGCTAAAACTGGAGGATTATCGCGGCCACCGCGAATGCGGCCACGATCCCGGTGAGCGCAAGCCATTTCCATGTCAGCCAGAAGGCTGGCGAATCGGATGAAGACACTCGTCCCACAACCGACTGCCGAGCCGCGACCGCCGCGTGACGCCGCTCTACTTGCTCCGTCACATTGAGCTCCATAATCAATACTTCGGCCTCGGTATCGCTAACCGAGTCCGGTTCCGCAGCCAACCCTGGCGGGCTGCACTCAAGGTCAGAAGTATCCAATGAGCAATCTTCCGCGACGCTGAGAAACTCGTCGGCCATATCCGCAGAGACCGCAAGCGGCACATTACCCCAGCCGGCCGCCGGGTCCACCTCATGGGTAGCATTCGCAGGCTTAGCAAACGAACTCGGATTGGCTGAGCGCCCAGAGCGTAGGCTGGGTTGCCCCGCCGCCTCCGCCCGCCGCCGACGGTCCTCCGAGAGCTTGAGGGCACGGTTAAGCCGACTAATCAGTCGGCGATGTTCCTGCTCAACCCGGTCATTGTTTTCCTCCTGTTGCCGCCAGCTGCGCTCGAGCTGGCGACGCTCTTCACGTTCACGCTCGAACTGCCGGCGCAAATCATTGAGCTCCCACTCGAGATGTTCGGCTTCCTCTTCTGCGGTTTTCCAGGCAATGTTGGCGGCCTCGCGATGGCGATCGACTTCGACACGAGCCTGCTCCGCGCTCTGCTGCTCCAACTCATGCAAACTCTGCTGCAACTCGCGATAGCGCCGCAGCGCATGGTCTGCCTCGGCTCGAGCCGCCTTATACTCGGCTTTTAGGTAAACAACTTGATCTTCTGCCCGTTTGCGTCGGCTGACCTCCGCCGCCTGAAGGCGAATCGTCTCTTCTTCAGCCCGCCGACGCACTGCTTCGAGTTCGCCGCGGTAGTAATCAGCCACCTCTTCGGCGCGCAGCTGGGCCTTCTCAAGTTCCTTGTAGAGACGCGCAAACGCTTCCTCTCGAGCCTCTCGCTCGGCTCCGAGCGCATCACTCGCCCTCGTGCTGTGCACTGCAGTCGACCCCATTTGCTCTCGTTTCGTCACTCTCTTGGCGCAGCCGAGCCGTTATCGATAACCCTCGCAGTCGAGATCCACCCCGCCTTGAGCCGCATCGACGCGAATAATCGAAGTCTTAATACGTCCATCGGCATAAAGCTGTAACCAACGGAATCCGGGTGGCACATCATCAATGGTAAATTCCTGCTGACCGGGCCTGAACTGTACGCAGGTCGACGGACTCGCGAGCAAGCGGACACCGTGGCGGATGGTCTCGAACTCCTGATGCACATGCCCCCAAACAACGCCACGGACCTGCTCATGGCGATCCAGGATCTCGAACAACTCACGGCCATTGTCCACCGCGATGCGATCGATCCAATCGCAGCCAATGGCGAGCGGATGATGGTGCAAACAGACCAGGGCATGGTGCTCAGGATATGAAGTCAGGCACTGTTCAAGCATCTGCAGCTGCGATCTAGCCAAATGCCCGGCCGCACTTCCGAGTTGGGAGGAGTCCAACATGACGAACTGCCACGCCCCAAGCAAAGCGCTGCCCGACCAGGTCACACGTCCGGTGCTAAAGATACGGCGCATGATGGTTGCATCATCGTGATTGCCCGGAATCACCAATGTGCGGACCGCCAGGTCCTCGAACTGACTCTTGAAGCGGCGATAGCCGCTCTCCGAGCCATCATGCACCAAATCACCCGTTGCCAGAATCAGGTCCACAGGCCAAAATTCGCCCAAGACCTTTTCCATGACCTCAGCATAGCTGCGCTCCGTATCGACCCCGACCAACTGACCCGAGAGATCAGCAAACAGGTGCGTATCGGTTATCTGCAGTACCCTTAGGCTCCCAATGCCGCCAGCGCGCCGCTCTGCTGTGGTAGCCTCCATCACAGCCATCGTATGTATGCCCCTGGTTGTATCCTGTCGTTGTGGGTAGATAATCGCTAGTATAGAAATCACCTGAGCAGCAAAATGTCAGGGTCGTCACAACCTATGCAGCACACTCCCGACCATGAGCAATCGAACCCTGCAACTCTCCAGCGAGCTTCATAGCTACCTTTTGTCGGTCGGGGTGCGAGAGGCCCCCATTCAGCGCCGTCTTCGGGAGGAGACGGCACGGCTGCGTGAAGCCAACATGCAGATCGCCCCGGAGGAAGGAGCGCTGTTGGCGCTATTGGTACGTGTGCTCAACGCACGCAATATCCTTGAAATCGGCACTTTTACCGGCTACAGCGCCTTGGCAATGGCGCTGGCGCTGCCCTCCGGAGGCCATCTTCTCACCTGCGATCTCAACCGCGAGTGGACCGATATTGCTCGCCGCTACTGGCGCGAGGCCGGTGTAGATGAGCGGATCGAGCTCCGGCTGGGCCATGCAATCGACACCCTGCGCTCTTTGCAGATGGAATCCATGGCGAACCATTTCGATATGGCATTCATCGATGCCGACAAAAAAACCTATCGCGATTACTACGAACACGCTTTGGAGTTGGTGCGTCCCGGTGGGTTGCTGATCATCGACAACACGCTCTGGGCGGGCCGAGTCGCGGAGCCTGGAGAAACGGACCCGAACACACTGGCGATTAGGGAGTTCAACCGCGATTTGCACGCTGACGAGCGGATCGAGCTGTGCTTGGTCCCCATCGCCGATGGGGTCACTCTAGCCTATAAACGCCACCCCACATGAGCATTTACCGAAAAGCCAGGCGGCGCGCGCGCATTCAAAAATTGTCGCGGTGCTGAGCATGCCCATTGAACGGCACTGATCGAGGGGGCGATCAGGCTGAGCTGCCAACCCCACTCACCAGGCAAACCATCAGTCTAAGCCTTTGGCTCACGATTAAAAATCAAGTCGCAGCCCGCCCAGCACGCCGGCATCGAAAGTGCGGGTTTCGTTACGCCGATCATCACCGATGCGAACGGTACGCACTCCCAAATAGACATTGGCATGCTGCAATATGAGATACTCCGCCCGCAACGCCCCCTCGAAATAACGTTTAACCTCTCCAAGCGAACTCACCGCCGGAGCATAGTAGATATGGGCACCAATCCCGAAGCGGTTGAAGGTCGGCCAGGTGTACCTGACTTTGCCACCCAATGCCAAGGCCGCCCCCTCGACATCAGGATCGTCCGCGTTGATGAAGAGCAGCTTCCCACCCACGCCAAGCTCCAACGCGCCGCGACCGGGCTCCGGGACATCGACCAGGTGTAAAGCCGCGTCGAGGACATCCCCATCGTCTATGTGATGCAACCAGTTACCGCCCACCTCCAGGCTGGCGCTGGACAGCTGCTGAGCCAACCCAGCACGTACGGCATGGCGGCTGAGGTTCACGTCCAAGGAGGTTGCCGCAGCGCGCGTGGCAAACAACATTAGCAATAGCAACAAGCCCATGAGGCGAAACCACATTTAATCACTCCTTTTTTACTCGGGCCTGCTTTGCTTTAAATGGCGAGCAAGCTTTAGCGCCGATTACTGCACTGCCTGGCGTAAGAGCGAATCGGGTGTCAGCCAACCAAGCAGAGACTAATTCTGGAGCGAACCAGCCGCCTTGGAACAAGGCCCAGCGCCGGCATTATGGCTTAAAGTCGACTCAGCGCCTGCGGTTTAGTTAGCAAGCCAGGATAACGCACACGGCTCCCTAAAATGCCGTATCTGCAGGCAGTGGGAAATATTGCTATGAGGTGCGCTTGAAAGCCCTGCCACCGCCTCCTACTCTCTGTAGTGTGAACAGTAAGGATTGAGGGTTTAAAAAGTCAGCTGCATAGCAGCTAACCGCTGGGCATTTTGGAGGCAAGTCAAGTTATGCGTAGGCTATATTTCTTGCTCCCTAACGTGGAAACGACCCGAAGCGTTGTCCACGAACTCTTGCTCAATCATGTGGAGGAGCGACATATACATGTTGTAGCCCGCGAGGGGGTACCGCTAGAGGATCTGCCAAAGGCGACTGAGTGGCAGAAATCCGACCTCATTCCCGCAGCGGAGAAAGGCTTGACGGCTGGCGGGCTCACCGGCGCGTTGGCCGGGTTGGTGGCGGTGACGGTCCCGCCTGCGGGCTTGGTGATCGGCGGTGGCGCGGTCTTGGCCTTAACGGTCGCCGGAGCGGGTTTCGGTGCCTGGGTATCCGGCATGATCGGCATCGGCATGGCCAACTCCCGCCTGGAGAAGTTCCAGAAGGCTGTCGATGCAGGCGAAGTCCTGATGATGGTGGACGTAGCCAAACGACGCGTCGATGAAATCGAGCAGTTGATCCGCAACCATCACGACGACGTCGATATCGAGGGCGTCGAACCCAACATACCGAACTTTCCATAACGAGTTCCTAAGCCGAGCATACAGCGGAGAGGGTCTAGCCACGCCGAACCAGGCGATAGACCCTCTCCTGGAGACCAGTTAAGCCTCGCGCATGAAGGCACGGGTAGAGAGTTAGCACATCGGCTGTGCACAAGATTTCGAGCTGAAAGGCCCCCCGGTAAAGCGCGTTTACTTCGGATTCAGGCACAGCAAAAGGAGGCCCCGGCATCTGCTGCTGGTCATATTCGAACGTAATTAATAGCATCGACCCGCCAGGGCGCAACAAAGCAGTTAAACGCTCTGCATAACAAAGCCGCATGGCCGGCGGCAAGGCAACCAAAGAGGCCCGATCATAGACGGCATCGACAACACCTATAGCGCTTGGTTGCAGATCGAAGATATCCCCTACAAGCAGGCTCACACCCGCAGCAGAGTAGTGCAGGAACGGTGGTCGATGCTCACAGTGGGCTTGTAGAGCGTTTTCCTCGAAGAACTGCTCGGCGGCGTAGCGACTGATCTCTATGCCGAACACGGGATGGCCTTGAGCGCGCAGCCACATCATATCCCGGCTCTTACCGCAGAGTGTGACCAATACGCTCGCGCCGGCCGGCACCCCGAGTACGTGCCAATAGCGCTGCAAGTAAAAATTCACTTCGGGTTGATGGAAGCCGATTTCACCCTGTGCCCACCGCTGTAACCAAAATTCTCGGTTCATTACGCGCACCCGTAACCGTCTCGCACACCTTACCCGCAAAATCCTTAGAATAGGATTTACAATGTGTCAGCAAAACCTGCAATACACGAGGCATGATCCAACTTCCCATACCCGTTTGCCTAGCATACCAGCGACGCCACTATGAACCCTCAGCATCAAACGCATGAACGACTGCTCCAGAGGTTGCAGCAAACCGTAGGCCCGGAAGGAGTCGTCTGCGGTTCGGCTCGCATGGCACCCTACCTGGAAGAGCGCCGCGGACGCTTCAAACCACACGCAGCAGCCGTGGTCCTGCCGGCACAAACCACAGAAGTGGCAGCCGTAGTACGAGCCTGCGCTGAAGCCGGTGCGACAATCGTCCCACAGGCCGGCAATACCGGCTTATGCGGTGGCGCAGCCCCGCAGGATGCCGATCGACAAATTCTGCTCAATCTGGAACGCATGAACCGCATACGTGAAGTCGATCGCAGCAACTTCACGCTAACGGCGGAGGCGGGCTGCGTATTGGCTGACGTGCAGGCCGCTGCAGCGGCTGCGCACCGGCTATTCCCGCTGAGCTACGCGGCAGAGGACCGTTGTCATATCGGCGGCAACCTAGCCACTAACGCCGGTGGTATGAACGTGCTGCGCTACGGCAACACCCGCGAACTCGTACTGGGTGTCGAGGTCGTGCTATCTGACGGTCACATATGGAATGGGCTGACCCCATTGCGCAAGGATAACAGCGGCTATGACCTCAAGGATCTGTTCATCGGGTCCGAGGGCACGCTCGGTATTATTACGGCCGCTGTGCTAAAGCTTTATCCCCGGCCTCGACAGCGTAGCTCAGCCATAATCGGGCTTCTCGAGATTGAGCACGCGATCGCACTGCTCGATAGGCTGCAAACGGCGGCCGGGGAAACCTTGGTCGCCTGTGAAATTATGGGCCGCGTCCCGGTAGAATTCGCGCTGCGGCACATACAGGGCTGCCGAGAACCCTTTGCGACGCCTTACCCTTGGTATCTGCTGCTTGAACTCACCAGTTCGCGCTGGACAGATGAGCTCCCTGGTCTACTGCGCGAGACGTTGCAGCAGGCTGCCGAAAACCGCCTCGTCGCGGAGTGGCGAGTGGCCGAAGACCACTCGGAAGCCGAGGCATTGTGGCGAATTCGCAAAAGTATCCCAGCCGCGCAAAAATACGAAGGAGGGAGCATCAAGCACGATATATCAGTACCCCTCTCCCGAATCGCGGAGTTCATCGAGCGCGCGAGCGCGGTGCTCATCAAGCGCCTTCCCGGCACTCGGCCCTGTCCGTTTGGCCATATCGGTGATGGCAACATTCACTTCAACCTTTCACAACCCCTTGCCATGGACCCGGAGGTATTTCTCGCCCACTGGGATGAGTTCAATCGCATTGTGCACGACATCGTCGTCGATATGGGCGGTTCGTTTGCCGCCGAGCATGGTGTAGGCCGCCTCAAACCGCCTGAGGTCGCACGCTATAAATCGGTTGTCGAGATCGATCTGATGCGTCGGCTAAAAGCGGCTTTGGATCCCACGGGTATTCTCAACCCCGGAGTCATCATCCCTCCCCGTGAATAAAAACACCTGGCAATTGGCACGTACTTGGGCGATCACACACCCAAACCGCGCGCCAATAATCGGTCCAGCCGTTCATCAGCGCATCGGCGCACGACGCAGTTGTCGTACGAGGCCCGCCAGCCCGCGGCCACCGAAAAAGAGCGTAATGCCCAACGCGAAACGAATGCCGGCAGCCACCAAGCTCAGTTGCTCGGGCGAACCACCCATCTGCGCATAGCTCGACAGTAACGGCCAAAAAGTAAGAAGAATATCCGGCAACGAATCCGCCACCAGATACAAGCCCACGGCCGAATAGGCGATTATCTGCGCGTCACTCACCGTAACGGTATCACCGTGTGCGAGCAAATGGCCGCGCCGCGCCGGCAGCACCCAATCGGCAATACGCCCCACACAAACCCATAGTAAACCCGCCACCATAAGACACAACAACAACCCCAGCAGGGCGCTCGTGCCGGTTATCGGCTCTGAAGCCGGTGCGTGCCGCCATCTGGAGTAGGGTTGCAGCGACGAGAGCAGCGCTTGTAGGGCGATAAAAAGTGCAAACAGCCTTATACCCAGCACCGCCAAACCGCGATTGGTCATGCCATCCCCCTTAATACATGAACCACTTATGTGACTCATCGGCCCAGGCCACGCTGACTCGATACCCTGCCCTGGTTGCCAGGCACATAAGCCTATGAGCGCCATTAACGTAGTGCGCCTCCAGCGCATCACGACAGGCGGCATTTTTAGTAAGGAGCAGTAATTTTGAAAAAGGCGAGCTTGGGCAATGGACTCGTCTATGCCACCGCCCGCGATGACTCCGGAATGCTCATCTGCAAAGGCGAACAACAGCCGCCAGGTAAGCCCCTGATTTAAAGGGTGCGCATGGGGAAAAACCCCCAACGGAAACGCTTAAAGCGTACGCTCCGTGCCCGCCCTACGAATCATTGCCCGATCAGTCATCGATATCAAGTTGCGTGCGAGTTGCACAGTTGTCATGGGTGGAATCCGCCCGATCGGCGCGAGACTGATACCTATCGGGAAGCGGTCATGGTGAGCGCGCCAGTGCCGATGGATTTCGATCCACATCCGCTCGAGGTGCTGCAATGAGCGCTCCGCGACCCGCTCTGGATCACGCGCCAGCCACGCCTCCAGCTCCGCGGAGAGACTCACGCCCAACCAATGGAGAAAGCGGATATTCCGCTGCGACTGCACTGGACACAAGGTGAGCAGCAAAGTGGGAGGCGCCCTACTTGGCAGAGCGGAGGCTTGGAGATCGTCGAGCAAACGCGTGAACTCCCGGGCATGGTAAACGATTTGCGTGGTGAAGAAATCCGCACCCGTAGCCAGCTTCCGCGCCATACGCTGGGCTTCTTGCGCACGGGTGGGAATACAGATATTTCCAACCCGCAGCTCACAATCGTCGATCACACGGTGCACCAGCTCATTGCTCTCGGGAACCGACGGGCCGGGATAACATTCACCCGACTTCTCGCCACCGACCAGCACGAATCGGCGTATGCCGTATTCTTCCCACGCCTGCCGGAACCATTCAGCTTGGCGCTCTCGCGCCAAATGGACAACGACACGGTTGATAATACAGTCGAGGCCAAAATCCTCCTGAATACGTTTCGCGAGTTCGCGCGGCTCGAGGCGCGACTCAAAGGGCTTGAGCCGCTCGCCTTTCTTGCTCTTGGAACTCTCCTGTCGAATCTCGGGGATATTCACCCCATCGAGCTCCACAGCCCCGTGGATCGCATCGATCTTCTCTAGGACTGCATCGATGCCAGCCGCACCTTCCCGAAGCAGCGGAGGCACAGCTTCTAGGTATATGGGTACTGACCGATCAGTCACGGTCTTCGGCAAGCTCACGAGCCCCCCCTTAGTTTTATCGTCTTGATTATCCATTTAATCCTAACCCGGCATTTGCAATGCACGTTTTTTCATCCACTGCTATGCGGCCAAGATCATCCGGTACCAAAAAGCGCCTGCAGTTTTTCCCCCGGGTCGGGCATCCGCATACAGGCCTCGCCGATGAGAAAGCAATGCACACCGTGCGCGCGCATATGTGCAACTTCCTCGGCCGTGAGAATGCCGCTCTCGGTAACGAGCAGCACATCCGATGGCACTTTCTCGCGCAGCCTGAGCGTAGTCTCGATATCCGTCTCAAAGCTGTGCAAGTCCCGGTTGTTGATCCCGATCATCCGAGGATGGAGCGCAAGCGCCCGTTCCAACTCCTGCTCCGAATGAACCTCAACCAGCACATCCATTCCCAATTCCCGAGCCAGAATATAGAGCTCCAGCAGAGTCGCATCCCCCAGCGCCGCCACGATCAGCAGGATGCAATCCGCACCCAGGGCGCGCGATTCGTAGACCTGGTAGGCGTCGATAATAAAATCTTTGCGCAGCGTAGGCAGTGTGGAAGCGGAGCGGGCGATCTGCAGGTCAGCATCGCAACCCTGGAAGAAATCCTCATCGGTAAGCACCGACAAGCAGGTTGCGCCGGCCCGGTGATAACTGCGGGCAATACTTGTCACATCGAACTGCGCACGCAACACGCCTTTACTGGGTGATGCCTTTTTAAGCTCGGCTATTATGCCCGGGCGCCCAGCATCGACCTCACGGCGTAAGGCGGTTAGAAAACCCCGTGGCGCAGGCGCATGCTCCACCCGTTCGCTGAACGCTTTGAGGCCGAGTTGCTCACTGCGCTCGGCTATGATCTCGGCTTTGCGCCGCAAAATTTTTCTGAGCACATCCGGGGTATCGCTCGGAATTCCCATATAACCGGTCCTCTCCCCACGCTCCAGTCGTGGCGCCGCAGCCTATATTGCACATCGCCCTGGGCCGATGACCCATTCCGATGCGGCAATATGCGGCGATAACCTGCAAGCACTCAACTGGTCAGCGGGTTTGGTCAGCCGCGTGCTGATTCTTCAAGCTGATTAGTATACTCGACGAACTCACCCAGCTTATCCCAGGCGGCTCCGCTCGCCAGGATCTCTCGGGCTCGCTCGACCCCGCTTGCAAGGCTCTGCGTCAACCGAGCCACATAGATCGCCGCCCCGGCGTTGAGGGTAAGGATATCGGCCGCAGGCCCGGGGTGTCCCTCATAAACCCGACGAATGATGGCCAAGCTCTCCGCGGCGGTGCCGATCCGGATGGCATCGAGAGGCGCTCGCCCGATGCCATACTGCTCCGGCTCGAGGGTATATTCCCGCACCTCACCGCCGTCGAGCTCCGCAACGTGCGTGGTAGCACTGATACTGATTTCGTCGAGGCCATCAGCCGCATGTACGACCATGACTCGCCGGCTACCCAATGCACGCAACGCCTCGGCGATTGGGCGCACCCAATGTTCGCTGAATACACCGAGCAACTGGTGCGGTGCCCCCGCCGGATTGGTCAAGGGTCCGAGCAGATTGAACAACGTGCGCACACCCATTTCCCGCCGCGGGCCGATGGCGTGTCGCATGGCCGAATGGTGCCTAGGCGCGAACAGGAAGCCGACCCCGATACGGTCGATGCAATCGGCGACCTGCTTGGGATCGAGATTCAGGCTGGCCCCAGCCGCCTCGAGCACGTCCGCGCTTCCGCAAGCGCTGGAGACCGAGCGGTTGCCGTGTTTAGCCACCTTGCCTCCGGCGGCGGCCACCACGAAGGCGCTGGCCGTGGATACATTGAACGTCCCCTTGGCGTCCCCGCCGGTACCACAAGTATCGACCAGGTGAGTTGGATCGGCCACGACACGGGCAGCAAGCTCACGCATGACCTCTGCCGCCGCGGCAATCTCCTCCACCGTCTCGCCCTTCATGTGCAACCCGACCAGGAACCCACCGATCTGCGCCGGCGTGGCTTCCCCGATCATAATCGTGCGCATCACCGCCCCCATCTCGCGGCGGCTGAGGTGCTGGTGGCCCATTACAGTGCGGATCGCTGTCTGAATATCCATTATTCAGCAACCTCGCTCCCCTCGCCAGGACACGGCTCCCAATGGCATCAAGCCGCCTCACGAGGCCGCGCAAGGAAATTGCGTAGCAGATCGTGCCCTGCCAGAGTCAGGATCGATTCGGGGTGAAACTGTACCCCCTCCACCTCCAACGATCGATGCCGAATCCCCATAATCTCCTCCAGCGTGCCATCGGCATCCTGCGTCCAGGCCGTCACCTCCAGACAATCCGGCAGAGTATCGCGGTCCAGCACCAACGAGTGATAGCGGGTCGCCTGCAATGGATTCGGCAACCCGCTGAACACGCCGCGCCCATTATGGTAGACATCCGAGACCTTGCCATGCAGCACATGAGTAGCGTGCACCACTCGAGCGCCGCAGGCCTGGCCAATGGCTTGGTGACCCAAGCAAACGCCGAGCAAAGGAATACGCCCTGAGAAGTAACGAACAACCTCCAACGAGATACCTGCTTCGTTGGGGGTGCATGGTCCGGGCGAGATGACAATACGCTGGGGCGCTAGCCGCTCGATCTCGTCGAGCGTGATTGCATCGTTACGGTAGACCCCCACATCGGCGCCGAGCTCGCCCAAATACTGCACAAGGTTGTAGGTAAAGGAATCGTAATTATCGATCATCAGCAGCATGGTGCCACCTTCAACTATCCAGTCCGGCTTCTGCCATGGTAACGGCACGGAACAGCGCGCGCCCTTTGCTCAGGGTTTCCTCCCATTCCAAAC
Source organism: Nitrococcus mobilis Nb-231 (assembly GCF_000153205.1). Lineage (GTDB taxonomy): Bacteria > Pseudomonadota > Gammaproteobacteria > Nitrococcales > Nitrococcaceae > Nitrococcus > Nitrococcus mobilis. Next base: position 2,781,202 of record NZ_CH672427.1, on the reverse strand, counting down.
GCGGCACCGAGTCGTGCACCACGCCACCACCGGCCTGGATATGGACACGGCCGTCTTTCACCACCGCGGTACGAATGGCGATCGCCACATCCATATTGCCGGACCAGGACAGATAACCCACGGCGCCGGCGTAGACGCCGCGCTTGACGGTCTCGACCTCATCGATGATTTCCATTGCCCGGATTTTAGGCGCCCCGGATAGGGTCCCCGCAGGAAATGTCGCCCGCAGCACATCCATGGGTCCCAGGGCCTCACGCAACTGTCCGGTCACATGCGAGACGATGTGCATGACATGGGAGTAGCGCTCGATGGCCATCCGGTCGGTAACCCGTACGCTGCCGATCGCACTGACCCGGCCCACATCGTTGCGCCCGAGATCGATCAACATCAAATGCTCGGCGAGCTCTTTCGGATCGGCCAGCAGCTCCTGCTCCAGCGCCAGGTCTTCCAACTCCGTGCTCCCCCGCCGCCGGGTACCGGCGATCGGTCGCACCGTGACCTCGCCCTCCTCGAGGCGGCAGAGTATCTCCGGGGAAGAGCCGGCAATCTGGAAGGTCTCAAGATCGAGAAAGAACATATAAGGCGAAGGATTGGTGCTGCGCAGCGCCCGGTAAAGATCGAGCGGGTGGCCGCGATAGGCCGCGGTCATACGCTGCGAGGGCACGACTTGCATGCAATCGCCGTTGACAATGTAACGCTTGATGCGTTGCACGACCGATTCGTACTGCCGCTGGGTGAAATTCGAGGCGAAATCTTCTTCGGCGACCTGGTGCCGCGACTCGCCGAGGCGGTAACGGTTTACCCCGCCACGCAGACGCTCGGCCAGCTCGGCAAGCCTCGATTGCCCGCGGCTGAAAGCATCGCCCTGCGCGGGGTCGACATGGACCACGAGGTAGAGCTTGCCGGCCAAGTTGTCGAATACCAGAACCTCCTCTGAAACCATGAGCAGAATGTCCGGAACACCCAAAGGATCGGGGTTCGGGCAGTGACCAAGACGAGGTTCAATGTAACGGACCGTATCGTAACCAAAATAACCGACCAACCCACCCAAAAAACGCGGCATGTGGGGGAAATCCGGGGACGGCGCCGCCTTGACCCCATGCTGGAAACGCTCAATCCACGCCAACGGGTCGGTGACGGTATGACTCTCGACGACCTGACCGTCTCGAACGATTTCCGCCCGTTGTCCGAACACGCGGAGAAAAGTGCGACAGGGTCCGCCGATGATCGAGTAACGTCCCCATTTCTCGCCACCCTGAACCGATTCCAGCAAGAAGCTATAGGCCCCTTCGGCAAGCTTCAAATAGGTTGACAGAGGAGTATCGAAGTCGGCCAGAATTTCGCGAACAAGCGGGATGCGGTTGTATCCAGCCTCTTTCAGGCGATCGAATTGTCTCTGCTCCATTGCCACCACCAACAGGGCTGGTTTTGCGAAAAGCGTAGCGACCTTACCCTACAAGGACGCCATCGCTCGTGCAGCGCCTGTTGTGCGTTGTTATCATACGTGGTGACCGTCAGCCGCATTCGTCTGCTTTGTTACTTTCGAGTAAGGCCGGAAGCTCGGCCAGCGATTGAATCATCAAATCAGGCGCCGTCCAAAAAAGCTTATCACCATGATTATATCCGTACGGCACACCGATTACGCCCAACCCCGCCCGTCGCGCGGCTTCGACATCGGTCATCGAATCACCTACCATGATCGCTTGTTGGGGGATCCCCCCGCACAAACGGACAGCCTTTAGCATCGGCTCTGGGGCAGGCTTCTGCTCGGTGACAGCATCCCCCGTTACCACGGCCTGGAACGCATCGCGCAGACCGAGTGATTCCAAAAGCGGTTCCGTGAACCGCGCGGGTTTATTGGTCACCACTCCCAGGTGTAAGCCGCGCCCAACCAACTCATCGAGAGCCTCGACCACACCTGGGTAGGGCGAGGTGCGATCGGCAAGATGGCCGGCGTAATAATCCAGGAATAGCCGTGAACCCGACTCGAACAGCTCCTCCTGCTCGCTGCCGCTGGTCGCGGCGAGTGCGCGCTTGATGAGGTGGTTCACGCCGTGGCCGATCCAAGTACGTACCCTCGCCTCGCCGACCGGCGGGAGGCTGAGGCTCTCGAGCATATGATCCGTGGCCGCCGCCAAGTCAGGGGCGGTATCCACTAGCGTACCGTCGAGATCGAACAATACGACACGAACGTCTGAGAACATTGTTCTATTCAAAGTAGTCTTACTCAAGCTGCCGCCTTTGCCAGCTCGGCGCGCATCTCGCTGATCACCTGTTGATAATCCTCCACACCAAAGATCGCCGAACCGGCCACGAAAGTGTCCGCACCCGCCTCGGCCGCGGCGCGGATATTATCGGTTTTGATGCCGCCGTCAATTTCCAGCCGTATCGGACGCTGACTAGCGTCGATGAGCGAGCGGGCCTCACGCAGCTTATCCAGAGCCGAGGGAATAAACGCTTGCCCCCCAAAACCCGGATTCACCGACATGATCAATACCATATCCACCTTGTCCAGGACGTAGCGTAAATAGTCCAAGGGTGTTGCGGGATTGAATACCAAACCGGCGCGGCAACCGTTGTCACGAATGAGCTGTAGCGTACGGTCGACATGCTCGCTCGCCTCGGGGTGGAAGGTAATCCAGCTGGCACCGGCCTTAGCAAAGGCCGGCACGATATTATCCACTGGCTTCACCATGAGGTGAACATCGATGTCCGCGGTGATGCCCTCATCCCGCAAGGCCTTGCAGACGACTGGACCGATGGTGAGGTTAGGGACGTAATGATTGTCCATTACATCGAAGTGCACCATATCCGCACCCGCGTCCAGCACCCGCCGGACCTCATCGCCTAAGCGGGCGAAGTTGGCGGAGAGGATAGATGGTGCCACCTTGAAATCCCGCATAACGTATTCACCCCGAACTCGCTGCTCTAATTAAGGGTAGGGTACTCTACCTTAATCGCAGCTAATTTTCAGCCGTGACCGCCGGCCGATAGCGTCCGCAGAGCCGATCTCCTTCCCTGATCAAACCGGAGCTTAGCGCGACACGCAGATCAAGCCCAGAGCAAATCGCTCATTTTCGGTAGGTCCACAAGCCCGCCCAGCGAATACGCGCCTCGGCGGGCGGCAACGGGGGTGCGAAAAAATAGCCTTGTACGATGAGTTCCGGCCACCGGCGCAAAAAACGCGCTTGACTCTCACTCTCGACCCCTTCCGCCACCACGCCCAAACCAAGGCTGCGCGCCATAGCGATGATCGCACCCGCGATGGCCCTATCATCGCTACCACCTGCGACATCCGTTATGAAGCTACGGTCGATCTTGAGCGCGGATACCGGGAAGCGCTTCAAATAAGCCAAAGATGAGTAACCGGTACCGAAATCATCCACAGAAATGGCAACGCCGAGTTGCTTTAGGGCCGCCAGGCTTTCATGCACCGTCGCAGTGTGGTCCATGAGCAAGGTTTCGGTGAGTTCGAGTTCCAATACCGAGGCTGGCAAACCACTAGCGAGCAGTGCTCGTTCAACCGACCGCGCAAACCCAGGATGGCGGATCTGCTCGGCGGAAACATTCACGGCCAAACGCAACGAACGCCCGAAATCCTTGGACAAGGCGACTAGAAATCGGCAAGCCTCATGCATTATCCATTCGCCAACGGGCACGATCAGCTTGGTCTCCTCCAGCACCGGAATGAACTCGCTCGGCCCGATCAGCCCACGTTGTGGATGCTGCCAGCGCAACAGTGCCTCGAGCCCGATGACTCTATGGCCCCTCACCTCGACCAAAGGCTGGTAATAGAGGATGAACTCCTGACGCTCCAAAGCATGACGCAGTTCAACTTCCAACCGCAGGCGCTCGGAGACACCACCTTCCAAAGCGGCGCTGTAGAAACAAAAGTTATTACGACCCTGCGACTTCGCGCGATACATCGCGATCTCGGCCTTACGCAGCAAATCTCCGGCTTCGTCACCGACACAATCGTAGACGGCGAAACCGGCGCTGGCCGTGACAAATAACTCATGACCGGCAATAAAAAAAGGCTGCGCGAGGGAATCCAACATGCCTCGTGCCAAGATTTTAATTTCGTTGGCGGTATAGCTTCCCTCGATCAACAGTGCAAACTCGTCCCCATTGAGACGAGCCAGCGTGTTTTCATCACACACATGCCGTTTGAGGCGCCGCGCGATCTCGCGTAGCACATCATCGCCGGTACGATGGCCCAGCGTCTCATTGAAATCCTTAAACCGATCGATATCGATGTAGCCCAATACAAGACTGTTCTCTCCGCGGGTACAGCGTGTTGCAGCAACTCTAAGCCGGTCGGTGAAAAGCGCTCGGTTGGGCAATCCCGTCACCGGATCGAAATTGGTCAGATGCCGCAATCGGGCTTCGCGCTGCTGCTCTTCGGTAATATCATGCACCTGCAGCAGCGCCATTGGCTCGGAGAGACCTTCAAGCGGAATCACGCTCACCACGGCCGAGAACTCACTGCCATCCCCACCTACCCCCCAGAGGGCCAACTGCTCCTGGCAACGCAACCGAAGGGTATCGGTGATCAACCCGGTCACAGTGCGTGCGGCCGTGCTCATATCGGGTATTGGCATACTGAGGAGTTGCTCCACACTATTGCCGAGTGCGCTACTGCGCGGCTGCCGAAAAAGCCGCTCGCCGCTGCTGTTGATGAACCGAACGACCCCCCAATTGTCGACCAACAGCATGGCATCTGTGGCCGCTTCTACCATCCCTCGAAACCATCCCGGCGCCGCGGAAGCATCGGCCTGGCACTTGCCCGGACTGGCCCCGGATTCAAGCTGCAACCGTATTAATCGATGCTCGCCACTGACCCGCTCCAAGCTCGCCTGGGTAGATACTACCTGGCCTTGGCGATTGAACCAGTCCAGCAACAGGGTTTCACCACAGCACTTATAATCGGGCTGCAACAAGCGCTCGCGCGCATACCGCAATCGCCCCAGAAAATCAGGTTGTACCAGCTCGGTTACAGACCGCCCCTCGATCTCTTCGGTGCCATAGCCGAGCAACTGCGCGAGCGCCGTATTGCTCTGCGTCAGCCGCCCATCCGATTCGATAAAAGCGCTGGGCCTACAAGGGGTACGGTCCCCACCTCGCCGTGGGACATTTCCCGAGACGCTAGATCGTGTCAGTGAACGAAACGCTCGCGATCCGGTGCGTGGCACTCGAACAGCCATTGATCGTCACCCTTGCCCATGCCCGTCAGAAACCTTGCTGTTCTCATAACAAGCCAGATACACCCTATTGACATGATGGCGCGACGCTACCATGCGGCGCCGGCCAACCGGTGAGGGCACCCTCTGCCTGCAGGCACCGTCATCGCAAATCGACTGGCCGGTGCTTCGAGGCCTGCGCATAGGCCTTCATGCGCCGGGGAGAGCGTATCGAGAGCCTAGGGCCCGCCTTCCTTCAATGGTAAGCCCCCAGCTGAGCCAATACCTCACCGTACTTCATGCTGCTCCCTCGAGCGCGCTCTCATAACACAACGGATGCAGCACTTCGTACAACTCATCGGTAATCGCGACCCGACACGCAACGGAGAGCACCTTATCAAGCTGCGTCGGCCTACCATCACCCAACCGCACGAGCGGAACACGAACGCCACGCAACATCCGCTCAACGGCTACACTGGTAACCAATACGAGTTGCCGGATACCGTTGGAGCAAGAGAAATCGTAGCAAGCGCGCAACACCTCGAACATGTCTTCCGAGCAGGTCAATTGCGCCCTGGAGTCGCCGCACACCGGCGTCACAGCAAACCGCGACAGTTCCCATACATCAGCGGCGCAAGGTGGGGGTTCCCCTCGTAACAGCTCGGCAAAAATATCCCGCAACATATAGGGGCCGGTGGTCGGCAACAGACGAAACGCACCGATGATCGCCCCTCGACGATAGTACGCGCCATACACGGGATCGAGCTCATCATAGCTATCCCATTCCAGAGAGCCTCGGCTCGGAATCTGCCAACCCAGTCGTTCCTTGAAGATCTGATGGCGAAACCGATACAACTGCCGCAGTGACTCATGGGAGAAGATACTATCGGATGCTCTTCCAATACATGTTTTATGCATCTACATCCCCGTTTTGCGCCTATTGCTTTTTGCCGCTAAGCTCCAGTAAACGGGAACAGCAACAAGCCCATAACTGTAAGATATTACAGTTGCGCAGCATTTTTTCTTCACTAGGAGTAGCAAATTACTTGCCAAAACCCGCCCTGAGCAAAAATATCTTGGGAAAGCGAGTTGATTCGCGCTCGCGAGTGCAAAACTTTTTCAACACACAGCCGTCAGCAATTCCCAGTCAACGCTTAACAAACTGATTTAGAAGCATATTTTTCTGGAGCTTTTTACAAAGCTAGAAGCACGAAATACATATGTTTCAACAAATTATCGAAAGATTGGCCGGAAATCGCTGCGCAGCCGTGACGTTGGCAGTCTGTCGGAGGTTAGCCTAGCCAGTTCGCAACATATTGATTTTATAATAGCCAGATAGCTAGTAATTTGATTGAGTTGCAACTTTCACCGGAATGACAAGAACGTGCTTGATAAGAGTTTCCATAGAGAACCTTAAACTAACCAAGCTGCAGACTAATCAAACCTTGTGAAACTGCACGCGCCACCGCCTGTTGGCGGCTAGAAGCATTCAGCCGCCGAGCCGCATTCTGCAGATGGAAAATCGCAGTACGCTCACTGATTCCCAAGATGCGAGCGATCTCCCAAGACGTCTTACCTTCGGCAGCCCAAAGCAAGCACTCATGTTCACGAGCGGTGAGCTCTGGCCGGTTGAAAGGTAACGAGCCCTGAGTAACCAACCGACCGACCGCCTCATGAACATAGGCGGAGAGCAGGTATAAATCCGGAATTGCACTATCGATCTCCGAGCGCGTTTGCTGTGCCGTACGCTCGCTGGAAAAACTCAGCACGCCGAGTTCGCCACGACTACCACGAATGGAAAGACTTACACCGCTGACCAGACCAAATTCGCGTGCTTCTTGCATAACCGTAAAGGGTTTTTCATCTATCTTCGGATCCAACATTAGATCCTGCCAAATCAACGGTCGAATACTGCGTGTGCAATGCTGGACGGCTGGATCCACCGCAAGGTAGCCACACGCCTGATAATGGTCTCGCCAAGCCTCGGGGTGGCCACTGATAACCAGCACGGCGGGCTTGATCAAAGAGGTGGGGAAACTGGCACCATAGATAAAATGATCGAAACCGTAGGCCTCGCCGAGCGCCGCACAGAGTCGCTGGACCCCCTCGACTCCGTCAGCATGCAGGCTCATATCGATAAACCCGTCGATTTGGGTACGGCTTCCCATACCACCCCCTAGAATGCCAACCGTAGCAAATAATAATTTTTATTTAAAACCTTAGCCGGGCTGGAAACGATAAACTTATTGCGCCGCTTTTGTCCACCGCCTCCGATAAGCCACGCTCGGCTCGGCTGTCTGCGGCTACAACGCCGCTTTGCTACTCAAGACACGCACTTCCGAGCCCACTAAACGCTGCAAACTGACGAACTCATCACATGCTAAGAAAACTTGGAGAAAATCCCTGTGATGCTAAACCCTTCGACTAAGCTCAGAATAGGTTTGTCGAAGCACGAACAGAATTTTATAGAGCAAATATCTTAAGTAATACTCCTCGGCAGGGCTCTCCTGCGCTGGCCGAAGGGCTCTGGGCAAACGGATCAATTAAGCTTCCCTAATTCATCTCGTTCTTCCAGTAGCACCAGCTCGGCTAGATTGCAAGGACGATGACGCACATCCAGCTGTTCGCGCAGGATACGATTCCACGCGGTTCGACAAGCCCCCGTCGAGCCCGGGAGGCAGGCGATGAGGGTTCGATTGGCAAACCCGGCCAAAGCTCTCGATTGAAGGGTCGAGCTGCCAATCTCCTCGAAGGAGAGTTGACGAAACAGCTCGCCAAAACCCCGAACCTCTTGATCAAATAATACGATCAAGGCTTCGGGCGTGCGGTCTCGCGCTGCGAAGCCGGTACCGCCCGTGCAAAGTACGACTTGCACCTGCGGATCGGCGATCCAAGCCGACACGGCGGCGCGAATTCGATAGACATCGTCAGGCACGAGCTCGCGTTGCACAAGCTCATGGCCGGATTCGGCGATCCCCTGGCAAAGCGCATCACCAGAGCGGTCCTCGGCGAGCCCACGGGTATCGGATATCGTGAGCACCGCGATGCGCAGCGCGCGGAAAGCCGCTCCACTTCTATGCACCATCATCTCCCCTCGCCCGAACGCACCCTTTAGGCCACAACACATTATATTAGAAAAGCAAACAGCACCGCATTTAAGCACCGCGAGTCATTTCCGGCCGCAGCCACCCGGAATATAATAAGCTCGCATACATTAACCAACTAAAAGATTGGCCCACAGCGATACCGTTCATGGCAACCGTTCCCGAGACCTTATTCAAATCCCAACTTACCGACTTGCGGCTCGTCCAACGGGGCAAGGTGCGGGATATCTACGAGATTGACGATGCGCGTCTGCTCATCGTCACCACCGATCGTCTTTCGGCGTTTGATGTCATCCTACCGGATCCGATACCCGGAAAGGGCATCATACTCACGGCTTTGTCCCGCTTCTGGTTCGAGCGAACGCGCCCTATCATCGGCAACCATCTCCTGGCAGATCCCCTCGAGTCAGTACTGACCCGGGCCAGCGAAGTTCGCCAGGTGCAATCCCGGGCAATGGTAGTAAGACGACTGCAACCCCTACCGATCGAGGCCGTAGCGCGCGGCTATCTCGTCGGTTCGGCCTGGAACGAGTATCGGCGCAGCGGCCAAGTCTGCGGCATACCCTTACCTCCGGGCCTACAACAGGCCGATCAGCTTCCCGAACCGATTTTCACGCCCGCCACGAAGGCCACTGCGGGCAGTCACGACCAAAACATCGATTTCGCTCAAACTGTGCAGATACTCGGTCACGATACCGCTGAGCAGGTGCGCCGCATGACACTGAAAATCTACAATGAGGCCACCAGCTACGCACGCCGATGCGGCATCATCATCGCGGACACCAAGTTCGAATTCGCCCGCGATCACGATGGTCAACTGCTGCTCATCGACGAGATCTTGACTCCGGACTCCTCGCGCTTCTGGCCCGCGGATCAGTATCGGTCGGGAAGCTCGCCGCCAAGCTTCGACAAGCAGTTCGTGCGCGACTACCTCGCGTCACTGGCCTGGGATCAGACGACTCCCGGTCCACGTCTGCCGGCGAAGATCATTGCGCAGACCGCAGAGAAATACCGGGAGGCACAGCGGCGACTGGTCGAGGCGGACTGATGAAACCCTGAACGCCAGTTTACTGCCGGCAAAGGCACGCTAACAAAAGAAACTGCTACTGGTCTCGGCCCCCGGAACGTTACATTGAGTCACTTGGAATGGGATCGCCCACCCGCACGATTTTCATGGTATTGGTGCCGCCCTGAACACCAGCCAAATCCCCCTTGGTAATCAGTACCAGATCACCCTCGCGAATGGCGCCCGCTTTGAGAAGTTCATCGACTGCACCGCGATTGGCCGCGACGTGATCGCGCCCAGCTGGATCGAAATTGATCGGGTGCACTCCCCGATAGAGCGTCACTTTGGTGCGAGTGCGTGGTTGCTCGGAGAGTGCGTAGATCGGGATGTCCGTGCTGATACGCGACATCCACCGCGCAGTAGCACCGGATTCCGTCATGGCAGCGATGGCCCGCACGCTAAGCTGGTTGGCCGCCGCGATTGCCGTTTTGGCAATGGTCTCGTCAATACGCGTGTAGTGGGGTTCCGGACCCGAAAGTGGGGGGTGTGCCTCCTCAGCATAGCGCTCTGCGCCAACGCACACGCGCGCCATGGCTGCAACGGCTTTGGCCGGGTAACGCCCTACTGCGGATTCCTCTGACAGCATCACCGCATCCGTTCCATCCAAAACGGCATTGGCCACATCCAACACCTCGGCACGCGTGGGCATCGGATGATCCACCATGGATTGCATCATCTGAGTTGCGGTGATCACAACGCAATCACGTTCTCGGGACAACCGCATGATGCGCTTTTGCACACCCGGCAGTTCGGCGTCGCCGATTTCCACGGCTAGATCGCCGCGCGCGATCATCACCGCATCAGCCGCCTTTATGACCTCGGCCAAGTTATCTACTGCTTCGCGGCGCTCAATTTTAGCAACGATGGCGGCATCGCCACCGGCGGCGCGCAGTAACTCGCGCGCCTCCTCGATGTCGTCGCCCCCCTTGGGGAAGGAAACCGCCAGGTAATCGGCTTGCAGCTCCGCTGCGAGTTTGATGTCCAGACGATCTTTATCGGTCAGGGCACCAACCGAGAGCCCACCACCGAGCCGATTGATGCCCTTGTGGCCCGACAAGGTACCGCCAATCTCTATGGTGGTAAAAATCCGGCAGTCCTCCACTCGATCGACGCTCAGGCGAATGAGCCCATCGTTGAGTAGCAGCACGTCCCCGGCAACGACATCCTGTGGCAGATCGGCGTAGCCTACACCGACACCGCTTTGGGTGCCGGCATTTTCCGCTAGCGAAGGATCAAGGAAAAATCGCTGCCCCTCGACCAGCTCCACCATGCCGTCACGAAAGTTTTCGATACGAATCTTGGGCCCTTGGAGATCACACAGCAATCCGACCACCCGGTTGTGGTGTTGAGCTGCGCGCCGAAGCTTAGCTGCACGCTGTCGATGCTCATCGTGATTGCCATGGGAGAGATTCAAGCGGACCACATCGACGCCCGCCCGCAGCACGCTGTTCAAAGCGGGCTCACGATCGGTTGCAGGCCCCAGAGTTGCGACAATCTTGGTCTGACGGACCATATAGCCTACCTTTTCCTCTGTGAGAGAATCAGCGCCGACGCCCTCCCTTAAAAGAAATGGAATTCATCGAATTTCTCGAGGATCGCAGCGGTGCGCCACCCAGGGGCGAGAGCTGCGAATCAATATTCCAACGCATTCAGCACTCCAACGCCGAGCACGCAGCCGTCGCGTAGCCTTACTTAAAGGGTGCTGACCGAAGGCACTGCCCGGTTTCAAGTAACACATCTAATGCCTACCCCGTGCCGAATGGGAAAATCAGCCGGCCCGCGCCTCGAGGGCCGCGACAGCAGGCAGCTTCTTACCCTCGAGAAACTCCAGAAACGCACCGCCTCCCGTAGAAATATAGGAGATTTTGTCACCGACACCGTATTTGGAGATCGCCGCCAGCGTATCACCCCCACCGGCAAGGGAAAACGCGGCGCTAGCGGCGATGGCATCCGCCAGTACCCGGGTGCCATCACCGAAGTGGTCAAACTCGAATACACCAACCGGCCCATTCCAGACGATCGTGCCGGCTCCCTTGAGAACTTGCGCATACTGCTCGGCCGTACGTGGCCCTATGTCCAGAATGAGATCATCCTCTGCCACTTGATCGAGGGTCTTGATAAGCGCCGTGGCCTTTTCGTCGAACGCCTTGGCACAGGCAACATCCACAGGAAGCGGAATTGCGCCTCCTTTCGCCGTGGCACTCGCCGTAAGTCGCTTGGCGGTATCCACCAGATCCGGCTCATACAACGATCGGCCGACCGGGTGACCGGCGGCCGCGATGAAGGTGTTGGCAATACCGCCTCCAACGATGAGTGAATCGACCACATCGATCAACGACTCGAGCACGGTCAGTTTAGTAGAGACCTTCGAGCCGCCCACGACAGCGACCATGGGCCGGGCCGGCTGCTCAAAGGCGTTGCTCAGCGCATCCAACTCCGCAATCAGCAGCGGCCCCGCGCAGGCCTGCGGGGCGAACCGGGCAACTCCATGAGTAGAAGCCTGGGCGCGATGGGCGGTGCCGAAAGCATCCATAACGTAAATGTCGCACAACGCGGCCATTTGCTGCGCCAGAGCGGCATCATCCGCCTGCTCGCCTTTATTGAAGCGCACGTTTTCGCAAAGAACGACCTCGCCGGCGGCGGGCAGCACGCCCTCGAGCCATTCCCGAGCCAACCGCACCGGCCGCTCGAGCAACTCGGAGAGGCGCTCGGCAACCGGCGCGAGCGAGTAGCGCTCGTCGAAGCGGCCTTCCTCGGGTCGTCCAAAATGGCTCATGAGCATGACCTTCGCCGATGCTGCGAGCGCAGCACGAATGGTGGGCAGGCAGGCCCGAATCCGTGTATCGTCGGTAACCACCCCATTTTTCACCGGAACATTGAGGTCTTCCCGAATCAGAACCCGCTTGCCGGCCAAATCCAAATCGGTCATGCGCAGCACGCCCATAAGCCTTAATCTCTCCGTACCCGATCCGATACCAAAACGCGACCGGACGCGCACCTTCGGCACGCATCCGATGCGTATACTCGTCACTGCATGCCAGCCTACTTCGCTTTCATCAAGGCGATTGCGACATCCAGCATGCGGTTAGAGAATCCCCATTCATTGTCGTACCAGGAACAGACTTTGACCAGACGATCGCCAGTGACCTTGGTCAAGGTCGCTTCGAAAATCGACGAATGCGGGTCATGGTTGAAATCGATCGATACCAACGGCGCGTCATTGTACGCCAACACGCCCCGCAGCGGACCTTGCGCAGCTTGCTTGAGCACGCCATTGACCTCCTCGACCGAGGTGTCACGGCTCGCCCTAAAGGTCAGATCGACCAGCGAAACATTGATGGTCGGAACGCGCACGGCAAAGCCGTCCAACTTGCCGTTGAGCTCCGGCAGCACCAAGCCGACGGCCGCCGCGGCTCCGGTCTTGGTCGGAATCTGCGACATCACGGCACTACGGGCCCGACGCAGATCCTGGTGGTACACATCGTTTAGGACCTGATCGTTGGTAAAGGCGTGGATCGTGGTCATCAGACCATGCTCCACCCCAACGGCATTGTGCAGAACCTTGACGAGCGGGGCCAAACAATTCGTCGTGCAAGAGGCGCAGGAAATCACGGTGTGACTGGAGGCGAGCGTGTCCTCGTTGACGCCATACACCACCGTGGCATCCACACCTTTGGCCGGAGCCGAGATCACGACTTTTTTGGCGCCTCCCTCCAAATGCGCCGCCGCCTTCTCTCCGGTAGTGAACAAACCAGTGCACTCGAGCACAGCATCCACGCCAAGATCACCCCAGGGAAGTTTACCGGGATCACGCTCGGAGAGGACACGAATGGGATCACCGTTGACCACCAGATTGCCATCGCTGACCTCGATGGTGCCCGGAAACTTGCCATGTGCCGAATCATAGCGTGTCAAGTGCGCGTTCGTCTCGGCATCGCCAAGATCGTTGATTGCCGCGACTTGAATCTCGTCCGTGCGACCCGCCTCATAGAGAGCGCGTAGAATATTGCGGCCGATACGGCCGTAACCGTTGATACCAACCTTTATGGCCATGGTCACCTCCCAAGCTGACTAGAATGATTGGGTATACGTCAGGGCTCAGAGCAAATTCCTGACCGTCTCGATCGCTTGATCGACGGTCAAACCGAACTGTTGATAAACATCCGGCCCCGGCGCCGATTCACCGAAAGCAGATAATCCAAGGATACGGCCTTGCGGGCCGACGAAACGCAACCAGGAATCGGGCACAGCGGCCTCTATAGCCAGCCGAGCTGTGATGGCGCTCGGCAAGACCGACTCCCGATAAGCGACATTTTGGGCAAGGAACGTATCCACTGAGGGCATGGAAACCACTCGCACACGATACCCCTCGGCGGCCAGGCGTTCCTGGGCGTCTACGGCAAGCGCCACCTCAGACCCGGTAGCGATGATGATTGCCTGCGGCTCAGGCCCGGCGTCGCGCAATACGTAGCCACCGCGGCGAATCTGCTCGAGCTGCCCGGGTTCACGCGGTTGGTGGGGCAAATTCTGCCGCGACAGACTCAGACAGGTAGGCCCGGTACGACGCTCCAGCGCGGCTTGCCAAGCGACCACAGTCTCCACCGCATCGCACGGCCGCCAAAGGCTGATGTTCGGAATCAAACGCAAAGTGGCCAGATGTTCGATCGGCTGATGCGTCGGCCCGTCCTCTCCTAGACCAATGGAGTCATGGGTATAGACGAATATGCTTCGGATCTTCATCAGAGCCGCCATACGCACAGCGTTGCGCGCATAATCTGAGAATACTAGGAAGGTGCCGGCATAAGGCACGAAACCACCATGAAGCGCAATGCCGTTGACAATGGCTGACATGCCGAACTCGCGCACGCCATAATAAATATAGTTGCCGTCGCCGTCCTGCCGGCTCACCGCCGTACAGTCATCCCACCATGTGTTATTGGATTCCGTGAGGTCGGCGGAGCCACCGATCAACTCGGGCAGATGCTGGCCGAACCCGTTCAACGCCATTTGCGAGGCTTTCCGAGTGGCTACAGTTCGCCTTTGCTCATCGGCTTGCTGTACCAACTCCCGTGCCAGCGATTGCCAAGATCCCGGCAAGTCACCGCGAATACGGCGCTCGAAAGTACGCGCCAGCTCAGGATGGGCTCGCTTATAGTCTGCGAAAATTTCATCCCACTCTCGTTCCCAGCGTGCGCCACTCTCGTGTGCATCCCAACCCGCATAGATTGCTTCGGGGATGTGGAACGGCGGATGCGGCCAGTCGAGAAACTCTCGCGTAGCGCGAATCTCATCATCGCCCAACGGGGCACCGTGCACTCCGTGGGTGCCACAGACATTCGGTGCACCAAAACCAATTATGGTCTTGGCGCAGATCAAGGTGGGTCGATCCGCAACGCTGCGGGCCTGTTCAAAGGCTGCCTTCACGGCCTCGGCATCGTGCCCATCGATTTCCCGAATTACGTGCCAGCCGTAGGCCTCGAACCGGCCTGGCGTATCATCGGTAAACCAGCCCGCCACCTTGCCGTCGATGGAGATGCCGTTATCGTCGTAGACTGCAATGAGTTTGCCAAGCCCCAAGGTACCGGCAAGCGAGCACGCTTCATGGGAGATGCCTTCCATCAGGCAGCCATCACCGAGGAAAACGTACGTGTAGTGATCGACAATGGCATGCCCTGGTCGATTGAATTGTGCACCCAGGACTTTCTCGGCAATCGCCATTCCCACCGAATTGGCTAACCCCTGGCCGAGCGGTCCAGTGGTCGTCTCCACGCCGAGAGTGTAGCCAAATTCAGGGTGGCCAGGCGTCTTGGAGTGTAATTGGCGAAACTGCTGCAAATCGCCGATCGTCAAACCGTAGCCGGTCAAATGCAATAGCGCGTACTGCAGCATCGAACCATGCCCATTGGACAGCACGAAACGGTCTCGGTTGCACCACTGCGGATTGCCGGGGTTATGGCGCAGGAAGTCGTTCCAAAGCACCTCAGCGATATCGGCCATGCCCATAGGGGCACCCGGATGACCCGACTTGGCACGCTGAACGGCATCCATGCTGAGCGCACGGATGGCGTTGGCAAGTTCTCGGCGCGATGGCATTCACTAGCTCCCGATCCGATTGTTGGCTCTTAAGCAGGACCGCAAAGACGCCACCTGTAGGGCAGCCTGTAATAACGTAGGCGCGAGCACCGCCTATAGCACCCGCATTGGCAAGCGCGTAATTCTCGCCGAGATGCCCAGCTCAGGCAAGGCGACATTCTCAAAAGAGCCGATCGCTTGACTTGAAATTGTTGGCGAACTGGGAGAACCTTTTAAGCTACCCGCGATGCGACGGAAAGTCTCTTATATTCGCAAGCCTATGCCACAATGAAACCCATGCGCTTGGGCGGCACGGTTCTTTATCGTTGGGCCGATTGCGATAAACCATTAACCTCTCCCACAATTCGGAAGAGATGTTAACAGGCCCTAACGTAGTGCGCCGCCCCACACCTAGAGCGACGATGGTTTGGCGCTTGGTCACGGAAAAGGGAGGTTCCAGCAATGCACGCAATGCCGCACGGTCGGATGTAAAACCGCCTTGACCGTGCCGATACCCACATTTTTAGTTATCCCTTTTCCTACGAAATACGGCCTTTTGAGTGCCTGGCTCGGATAGGACTCAACAGCGGACCGTGGCCAGTACTCGATCGGATCAGGCCAAGAGAGTCGAAACAATGAGCAATCAATACCTATTCACATCAGAGTCCGTATCCGCGGGCCATCCGGACAAGGTCGCAGACCAAATTTCCGATGCCGTGCTGGATGCGATCCTCACGCAAGACCGGCAGGCTCGCGTGGCTTGTGAGACGCTGGTGAAGACCGGCATGGTCATCATCGCCGGCGAGATTACCACCAGCGCCTGGGTGGATCTTGAGGAATTAACGCGCCGGACGGTCAAAGAGATCGGTTATGACCACGGCGACATGGGTTTCGATGGCGATGCCTGCGCGGTGCTCAACGCCATCGGCAAGCAATCACCGGATATCGCCCAAGGAGTCGATCGACAGCTACCGGAGGAACAAGGAGCAGGCGATCAGGGACTTATGTTTGGTTATGCCTCTAACGAAACGGACGTCCTGATGCCGGCACCGATCACCTATGCGCACCGCCTCGTCAGGCGCCAGGCCGATGTACGCAAAAGTGGGCGACTCCCTTGGCTGCGCCCGGATGCCAAAAGTCAGATCACTTTTCGTTACGCGGATAACCGACCGGCCGGAATAGAGACCGTGGTGCTCTCCACCCAACATGCCCCGGAGATCAAAGAAGCCGATGTGCACGAGGCGGTGATTGAAGAGATCATCAAGCCGATTCTTCCGCGTGAATGGATCGACCAGCGGACCAAGTATCTAATCAATCCCACCGGCAAGTTCGTCATTGGCGGCCCGGTGGGAGACTGCGGTCTGACGGGTCGTAAAATCATCGTCGACACCTACGGCGGCATGGCACGTCACGGTGGGGGCGCATTCTCCGGCAAGGATCCATCCAAAGTGGATCGCTCGGCTGCTTACGCTTGCCGCTACGTCGCCAAGAACATTGTCGCCGCCGGCTTGGCCGAGCGTTGCGAGATTCAGGTTTCTTATGCAATCGGCGTGGCCGAGCCCACCTCGATCAGTATCGAGACCTTCGGGACGGGCCGGTTATCCGAGGTTCGACTGGTAGAGCTCGTACGCGAGTTTTTCGATCTGCGCCCCTACGCGGTCCTGAAGATGCTTGATCTGGTTCGACCGATCTACCAGGAAACGGCCGCATACGGACACTTCGGCCGCGAGGAGGAGAACTTCACCTGGGAGAGAACGGACAAAGCCGAGATGCTGCGGGAAGCCGCCGGATTATAGTCGACAGGGCACGATGCTGTTCGGTGCAATGGGCGTATAGCGCAAGGAACAGGAGTTGTTCTACCCAAAGCAAACGATTAGGGAAAAGGGATTTCATAGCATGGCATGCTTCGCCCTCACCTAAACACATTCACCTTAACGCCCTGCTTATGCGAGAAATGGTCGATCTCGCCGAGGAGCGCTGCAACAGGACACGTCTTGGATTCCTGCCAGGCTCGGCGATTATCGGGACCTTTAAACCAACGGCGCTCGGTTCAGGTATGGAGAAACACCATGAACGCTGTCGTGGAAAGCACCCGAACCGATCACCATGTTGCGGACTTGACCCTAGCCGCTTGGGGTCGTAAGGAAATTGCCATCGCCGAGACGGAAATGCCCGGCCTGATGGCGCTTCGGGAGAAATACGGCGCTGAGAAACCGCTCAAAGGTGCTCGCATCGCCGGTAGCTTGCACATGACGATACAAACCGCGGTGCTGATCGAGACTCTGGTCGAGCTCGGCGCCACGGTGCGCTGGGCCTCATGCAACATCTACTCCACCCAGGATCACGCCGCTGCAGCGATCGCCCAGCGGGGTATCCCGGTATTCGCCTACAAGGGTGAAACCCTGGAGGAGTACTGGGAGTTCACTCATCGGATCATGGAATGGCCGGAAGACCGCCGCCCCAACATGATTCTTGACGACGGCGGGGACGCCACTTTGGTGGCGACTCTAGGGGCTCGTGCAGAAGCCGATCCGAGCGTGCTGGATAACCCCGATAATGAGGAGGAACGCGCGGCATTCGCAGCCATTCGCCAGCGGCTCAAAGACAAACCGGGATTTTACCAGGGGCTGCTCGAGAGCATCCGCGGGGTAACCGAAGAGACGACCACCGGTGTCCACCGCTTGTATCAAATGGAAAAGGAAGGGCGCCTGCCGTTCGCGGCAATCAATGTCAACGATTCGGTGACAAAATCCAAATTCGACAATCTCTACGGCTGCCGCGAATCACTGGTCGACGGCATCAAGCGCGCCACCGATGTCATGATTGCCGGCAAGATCGCCATCGTCTGCGGCTATGGCGATGTCGGTAAAGGCTGTGCGCAGTCGTTGCGCGGCTTGGGCGCCACCGTGTGGGTCACTGAAATCGATCCGATCTGCGCGCTGCAAGCCGCCATGGAAGGGTACCGCGTGGTCAATCTAGAGCAACCCGGTATCGTCGAACAAGCCGACATTTTCGTCACGGCCACTGGCAACTACCATGTGATCGATCAGGGCCATATGCTGCGCATGAAAAATCAAGCCATCCTGTGCAACATTGGCCACTTCGACAGCGAGCTCGATGTCACCAGCCTGCGGCAATATACTTGGGAAAACATCAAACCCCAGGTAGATCATGTGATCTTTCCGGACGGCAAGCGAATCATCCTGCTCGCCGAAGGACGGCTGGTTAATCTGGGCTGCGCCACAGGCCATCCCAGCTTTGTTATGTCCAACAGCTTTACCAACCAGGTCCTAGCCCAGATAGAGCTGTTCCGCGGCGAACGGGACTACGAGAAGCGGGTCTACGTGCTGCCAAAGCATTTGGACGAAGAAGTGGCACGGCTGCATCTGGCGAAAATCGATGCTCAGCTCACTGAACTGACCGAAGAACAGGCCAACTATATCGGGATACCCGTGACCGGTCCGTATAAACCCGATCATTACCGCTACTGAGCCACACTCACGTATCTTGGGAGGGCCTTCGCAAATCCTGCAAAGGCCCTCCCAGGGTAAAATGACGCGACTCCGTAACAAGCACACCGCAGCGGTAGCTCAGGTTAAGACCGAACCGAGCAGATCATCCCACCCGTTCGAGTCATCCCCTAGCGCTAGGGTAGTGCCCCGCCCAAAACGCAAGTGACTGAGGAGCTCAGCCGAACAAAACTGTATGCATCTGCGATTCGATCTCCTCGAGGTCCGGCAGCAACGCCGGCTCGCCTCCAGCAAGCACTTGGCAGTGAATTCCCGGTTGCGGCGCAAACTCGTCTAAACGCTCAACGGTCGGTTCGGAGAGGGTGGTCAACCGCGGCAACTCCCGCGTCAGCATACCGAAATACGGCAACTGTGATCGCTGACCTAATCCCTTTAAAACGATAATCCGGGCCCGGATGCTTGGCGCGGCACGCTCGCCGGTCATCACCGCCTCCATGGAAATCAATGGTACTTTTTGATCACGCCAACCTGCGAAACCAAGCAACCATTCCTGATCGGCGAGATGATCGGGAAGGGGGTCAGGCTCCTGATAGTCAACGACTTCGGCCACTACACCGGCCGGCAATAACAAATTATGTTCGACAACCGGAATCAGCAGGCAGCGAATGCTCTCGACCTGGGAATGCGCCATTTCCTGCTCCTTGCGGCCTATGCGTGTGACTGGGTCGGGGTCAGCAGCTCGTGCAAAGCCGCCAACAGTTCGCTTTCCTGGTAGGGTTTGCCAAGATAGCGATCCACGCCGATCTCCGTGGCCTTTAACCGGTGCTTATCGCCGGTGCGGGAGGTAATGACGATGATCGGCACCGCGCGCAGGCGCTCGTCATTGCGCATATGAGTGGCCAGTTCGTAACCATCCATCCGCGGCATCTCGATATCGAGTAGCATTGCATCGGGGACCACGTCCTGCAGCGCGGCTACGGCATCGACTCCGTCTTTGGCCGTGATCACATCGATCTCATTGCGTTGCAGGAGCCGAGTCGCCACCTTGCGCATGGTGATCGAGTCGTCAACCACCATCACCCACGGGCGCTTCCGGCGCGAGGGCATAGCCGCAATGGGCCACTCATCGGCCTCGTCCTCATCGCTTGAGCCGATGTCATAGCGAGCCAGAGCGCCGACATCGAGGATGAAAACCACGCGGCCGTCAGCCAATATCGTGGCACCGAGCAGCCCCGGCACCCGACTGATCTGCAGACCGGCGGATTTGACCACTATCTCGCGCCGACCTAACAGAGCATCCACCTGCAGAGCGGTGCGATGATCTCCGGCCTGAACCAGAATCAGCGGCACTCGTGGCCGTTCGGGCGGCGGACGACCATCACCGACACCCAGCATGACAGCCAAACTGCGAACCTCGTAACGCGCGCCAGCATAAGAATAAAAACCATTGTCTGCGCTGGTGTAAATATCGCGCAGCTCGTCTTGTCCCACGCGTACCACCCCCTCGATGCTGGAGAGCGGAATCGCGTAGACTTCTTCGCCCGTTTGGCAGAGTAATGCCTGGTTGAGTGCTAAAGTGAAAGGCATACGGGCGGTGAATTGAGTCCCCACACCCAGCTCCGAGTCGATCTCGAGGCTGCGGCCAAACTGCTTGATCTCGGCGTTGACCACATCCAGACCAACACCGCGCCCCGCAATTTGCGTTACTTTCTCGGCCGTGCTGAACCCGGGTTCGAGCACGAACTGCATGATCTCTTTATCGGAGAGCATCGATCCTTCACTCATCAACCCCTGGCTGATGGCCTTGCTGCGGATGGCATTCAGATTCAGGCCAGCGCCGTCATCACTGACCCGGATCGTGACATCGGCTCCCTCGCGCTCCAAAGCTACGCAAATCGTGCCGAGCTCGGCTTTGCCAAAACTGCCGCGTACGGCAGGGGCCTCGATTCCATGCGCCACAGCATTGCGCAACATGTGCTCCAATGGTGGGATAAGACGCTCGAGCACAGTACGGTCCATCTCTCCCTGGGCTCCGAAAACCTTGAGCTGGGCCCGCTTGCCGAGTTCCTCACAGGCTTGGCGCACCACCCGGCGCATGCGCGGTACCAAATTGGCGAAGGGCACCATCCGAGTGTGCATGAGACCGTCCTGTAGCTCGGTATTCACGCGTGACTGCTGCAGCAACAGGGTCTCACTCTCGCGGTTGAGGTTGTTCAGACTGCCCTGGATATTGGTGAGATCGTTAACGCTCTCGCTCAGTGCGCGGGAGAGCTCTTGGATTCGCGAGAAGCGATCCAGCTCTAGGGGATCGAAACTCCCTGGATCAGTTGGGCCATGCTCGCGCTCGAAGCGATAGAGAATCTGGGCTTCGGTCTCGATCTCCAAGGCACGGAGCTGCTCACGCAGACGGGCCACTGTCTGCCCCAGCTCCGCCAGATTGAATACAATATCGCCCCCCTGCTGCTCTAACCGGCTGCGATAGATACTGACTTCACCAGCTAGATTGACCAGGCTGTCCAGCAGCTGGGAATGGACCCGGACCTGATCGGGCTGGCGGCGCGGCGCATGACTGCTGTCTTGTTCGGCCTCGTCCACCGCCGGTGCAGTGTCTCCCGCAGCCCGCTCGACAGCGGCCACTGCACGCTCGCCTGGATGTAAATGAGCAAGGCCCTCCAACACTTGCTGCACGTCAGGCAAAGAGGCCCCGTTGAGAGCCGTACTACGCAGAGTCATCAGATGGTCATTGGCGCTTTCCAATCCATCGAACAGTGCTTCACCGAATTCAGCTTTGCCTTCTGCGACCGCCTCGAGCAGGGTCTCCAATCCTTGACTGAGGTCGGCGATCGGCTTGAACCCCGCCATCCGGGCCCCCCCTTTGAGGGTATACAAGGCCCGCTGCAGCTCAGGCACGCCGGTAAACGCTTCTGGATTCTGGCGCCAGTCGTAGAGCAACGTCTCCGTGTTGGCAAGGATATCGGCAGACTCTTGTAAAAAAACCTCCACCAATTCACGGTTCGGGTCGCCGCGGGGCGCTGACAGCGGGACACCGGTGCCACGCAGATCCTCGATCCGTGCGATCAACCCCTGCGGTGTCGACGAGCGCTCGCCGCCATGGGCTTGTTCCAGCAAATCGGTCAGTCGGTCCAAGCTGGCGTGGAGCAGATCAAAAAACCTATCGTCGGCAGGTACCCGCTGCGCTCCCACATCACCGAGCACGCTTTCCAACGCATGGCAGAGATGACCGATGCCCTCGAAGCCAGCCAGCCGTGCCCCCCCCTTTAGGGTATGCAACGAGCGGTGCAGTTCGGCCACCCGAGCCTCATCCTCCGGTGCTGCCTCCCAACGCTCCACTGCACCTTCGAGAAAACGCAGAATATCGTCGGCTTCCTCGAGGAAGATCTGCACCAACTCCGCGTCTTCTACCGACTGTTTCACGGGGCTGAAGACAGGGCCCGGGGTATGTGCTCGTGCCGCCTCGGGACTGGGATGGACGGGCGGGGGCGCCGGCGCTGCCGACGCTCCTTTCGGCACCGGTTCATTCGCGTCAATCGGCTGAGCTTCGAGCGCATCCGCCCCGGGAGGCGCCAATGATGATTCAGCCTCGTACCGATCCTCGTGCTTGGCAGCCGACTTGGGCAGGGCGGCCCTACGGGTCCCAATGTCCCGCACCAGCTCCGAGACATCGGGCAGTTCCGCCCCCTCTCGACCCAGGGCTTCGACGACCGCCCGTATCACCCGCGCCCCCCGTTTGAGCACGGCTTGATCGGGGGCATCCAATGCGCGGCCCTCGGCATAGCGGCTGGAGACGAGCTCCTCGAGCTCGCGGCCCACCTGGGCTATGGGACCGACCTGCGCCATCCGCGCACTGCCCGTCAAAGTATGCAACGAGCGCGCAAGACGCTCGGCAACCCGACATTGACCAGTGTTCGATTTTTCACACTCCGCCAAAAACTCCTCTATGCAGCCCAGATGATCCCCGGTCTCCTTGCCAAAGATCTCGTAGAGGACTGGATCCAATCGCGCGTCACCGGTCTTGCCGAGCGTTTCGACCGCACTCCTCGCCACACGCAGTGCCTCGGCATCGCTCTCGGCTCGCGCGGACTCACCGCGCGCGGGCGTCGCCCGCATCGCGTGGCCGGGCTCACATGGCGCTGAGACGGCAGGCTCTTGCCGAACAGTCCCCCGCTCAGTCTTGGCCGAGTGTTCCGCCGCACCGGCGGCTCCAGGAGTTAGATCGGCCAGCTCGTTATGCCGCGTGGGCTCGCTCAGTATCGAAATCTTGCGTATCAAGTGCCGGGCATCGCAGCTTGGGGAAGTGGCGTCGCGCAGCTCCGTGATGAGTTCGGGAATCACGCTCAAAGCCTCGGCCACGCTAGCGTATACCTGCGACGAGGGCTCCAAGGTATGATCGAGGACCCGATTGAGCAGATTCTCCACGGACCAGGCGAGCTCACCGAGCAACAGCGCGCCGGCCAACCGACCGCTGCCCTTGAGAGTATGGAACAAACGCCGTATCGTCAGCAGCGCCTCGGTATCGTCGACCTCCCGCTGCCAGCGCGGAAACACCTCTCTCAGGGTGTCCAGGACCTCGTCGGCTTCCTCAAGAAAAATCTCTAGAATCTCCGGATCGACCTGTTCGCCCCAAACCGGTACTTCTGGATCAACTCGACCGCGTTTCTTAGAGGAGTCGATACCAGCGTCCGCTAAAAACATCGACTGCTCGGCAACCGCCGGGGGCGCGCGCGATGAACGGGCCTCCTCCGCCACGGCAGGCGCTGGCTCGCTGGCAAACGCCTGGGAGGCTTCCCCGGAGCCCGGGCTCAAACCAACCAGGCAGCGCAACCGATCCTCGCTCACATCGAGACCCTGCTCGCCGTACGGACGGCCGTCCCGCATTGCCTCCAGGTAATACTCAACACCCGTGATCGCATCGGCGAGCGCCTCAAGTATCTGCGGCGAGGGGAACTCCGCGGTACTAAGCATACACTCACGCAGGCAATGCTCGGTTGTCCCGATCAACTCCGGAACCCGCTCCAACTCCAACAGAATCAGGCTGCCCCGCACAGCACCAAAGCGCCGTTCGATGCTCTCTAAACGCTGGCGTTCGCCGCTTTCGACAAACTGGACAATCGACTCTTTGAGATAGCCAAGCTCAGTGATCGCCTCGCTGATGGCCTGGATGAACACCGGCCGATACTCGCTCTCCTCGATCGCTCCCTGCGCGGCGCCCACCTCATCATCGTCGTCCTGCCCCACTTGCTGGCGACCGTCCACCAGATTGGCAAGCGATGATTCTACATAGAGCAATGCCTCGGCCACCTGCAAAGCGCGGTGATTCTCTAGACCTCCCTCGTCATGCAGCGCACGCACCTGCACCGCCTGCTCCTGCACCAAACTGCAGGCGTCAGCCAGGCCGATGACCCCCAGCGTGTCGGCAATACGGCTCAGCGAATCGGCGGTGGTGGTCAAATCCTCGGCATTGCGAACGCTGCCACGGGCATGCAGGTCGAGGGTATCTTGCACATGGGCCAGATCCTCGCAGATAGCACGGGCTACACCGACCAAGGCATCGCGACCCGGGCCGAACAACCGCTCACGACTTTGCTTGATCCGGGCGTGCTCGGCCATCAGGCTCGGAAGATCGTAGAATGTCTGGATTGCCGCTACTCGCTCCGTCACCGGACTGACCAGAGCCAGATGGTAGAGCAAGCCACGCAATAGATCCTCGGCCATGGCGACCCCGGCACCGCTTTCCAGCGCCGCTTTGAACTGGTGCTCCACTTGACTCAGCAGACGGCGCGCCGCGGCCGCATGCTCAACGAGTTCCCCGGCATCCAACACGTCGATCAATCCAGCTGCAAGCCACCACAAAGTGCCGTCACGATCATCGGGACTGGCCTGATCCATAGCCAGCAAGGCCTCGCGCATTTGATTCAACCCGCTCGCTGGGTCTTGCCCCCGGAGATAGGCCAACAGTCCACGCTGATAAAACGAGCGCATCCGACGAGCCGTTAACGTCACGCTGTCGGTGCCGTCTCTCGGCCACCGCGACTGCTCCGGCTGCTCGCACAATAGCTTCAGATGCGGGGCAAACAGTGCGCTCTCGGCGATAATGGGAGCGCCGCGCGCGCTCCTTAGCTCGTTGATCAGCGGCAGCAGCAGGATGGTGGCATCCGGCTGCCCGCTCACTACCCGCTCCAGATAGTCCTGGAGCTGCAGGATGGCCCGCATCAGGGTTTCCTGAGCCAGCTCGCCGCCCATCGAAGGGTCGACCAACAGCGCCTGACCGAGCTGCTCCATCTCCTCGGCGAGCGCCGCCGCGCCATGGAGCTCCAATATCTGCAGTATGCCGCGCACCTGATGCAGGCTTGTGATGCAGCGCTGCAACTCGGCGCGATCGGTCGAGTTCTCGGCACACGATTCTAGAGCTTCGGCCGCTTGGCGCAGGGTCGCATCGAGCTCATTTTTAACCCACCCAAGGGCGCTGTAATCGTAATCGAAATCAGTCTGTTTATTCATGATCACATCACCAGGGCGTATTAACGCTTCCCGCGCGCGTCGCGGCGACGGTCATCCTGCACAAGCCAAGGCGCGCTGAGCGCAACCTGGAAATAGGCCCCACCAAAAACGATACGCAAGCATATCCGCAAGCCTCGCTTAATTTTGTGCCTCACGCTGACCGGGCAACTTAAAGCCGGCTACGGAACCACGCAGCTCCGCGGCCAGATCCGCCAGGTTACCGATCGAGCTCGCCGTCTCGTTAGTCCCTGCCGAGGTCTGGGAGGTGATCTCCTGAATGACGTTCATCGAATCGGAGATATTGCCCGCGGCATTGGCCTGTTGCCGCGACGCCTCGGAGATACTGCGAATCAAACCCGCCAAGTGCTGAGAGACATTCTCGATCTCGTGCAACGCATCGCCGGCCTCCTCGGCTTGGCGCGCACCGGCGACCACACCGGTGGTACTCTGCTCCATCGAGATCGCCGCCTCGTTGGTGTCCGCCTGAATGGTTTTCACCAAACCTTCGATCTGCTTGGTCGCATTACCGGAGCGTTCGGCTAGCCGCTGGACTTCATCGGCTACCACAGCGAAGCCGCGACCGGACTCACCTGCCATAGCCGCCTGAATCGAGGCGTTCAATGCCAGGATGTTGGTTTGGTCGGCGATATCGTTGATCAACTCGACGATATTGCCAATTTCCTGCGAACTCTCGCCCAGCCGCTTGATTCGCTTCGAGGTCTCCTGGATCTGTTCGCGGGTGTTATCCATCTGGGCGATGGTTCGTTTGACCGTAGCCGCGCCCTTGAGCGCGATCTCCACGGCCTGTTGTGCGACCTGGGAGGACTCCTCGGCATTACGTGAGACCTGATCGATTGACACCGCCATCTCGCTGACCGCCGCCGAGGCGCCTGTAATCTGGTGCGCCTGGTGATCGGAGGCCTCGGCTAGATGCATGGCCGTCGCCTGGGTCTGCTGCGCGGCGGAAGAGACTTTTCCTGAGATCTCATTGATCGTAGCCACCAAACCGCGCAGCTCTTCAATAGCGTCGTTGAAGGCATCGCCGATGGCGCCGGTGAACGCCTCACCCACCGAGGCCTGTACCGTAAGATCGCCTTCCCGCAGACCTTCGATCTCGTCGAGCAGGACGCGGATAGCTGCTTGAGTTTTATTGCTCTGTTCGTCGGCTCGCGCACGCGCCTCCTCGGCCGCCCGCAGCTCCCTCTGGGACAAACGCCAGGAGACAACGCCCCGCAATGTCAGCAGGATCAAGGCAAACACGCCGAAAACCACGCCGTGCCAACCCTTGACCGGACGCGCATCCTCGAGGTTACGGTAGACGCCGGCCAGCGTATCAACACGGGCGAGAAGCTTATCGGAGCCGACGGCAATTGCCTCCGCAGCCTGCTGCACTTGAATCAGCTCCGGGGCGGGCGCAAGGGTATTCTTAGCCCCCATACCCGAGGCGGCAGCAAGCACTTGATCGCGGCCCTTGAGAATGGTATCGATCTCGCCGCGCATCTTCTGCCAAGGTTGAGCCACATCGTGCAAAGCCTCTACGGTCCGGGATGAGACCTGTCGATCGGTGACCGACTTAGCCGCGGCCAGCGCCTCGACGTTAACTTGAAGCTCGTCCCTGGCCTGTTGCAACCGATCGAAGGCCTTGGCGTTACCGTCGACCGCTTCGGCCGTGTGCTGGACGATCTGCTGGGCTTGTACTCGAATCGCTTCGACCCGCGAGATGGACTCCCGAGCAAATTTTCCGTAATAGACTACGTAACCGAGGCTCGCGGTCATCAGCAGGGTCGCGAGAATAACCAGAACGGCGAGAATATGCGCTGTCCTGCGCAGCCCTACCGCCTGCCGTGGTTGTAGTGACGTCTTCATGGTTTTACCCCTCCGTGGAAGACGCTGGCTCCGTTGATGCGATTAAGTCATGGCCAACTGCGTTTATCGGTCGCCTTGGCATCCAGTCGCTCTATTGGAATACTGGATTCAAGCCGCCACCTTGAGAAACTTCGGGTGCTGCGTCAGCCGCGTCAGGCGGAAAATCAACCAATCGCTGCCGTCGCGGTGCAAAACGCCATCTAAATAAGGCGCCACCTGCTCCATGCCGGGGTCGACGAGTACCCGCCATTGCTCCGGGTAGAGGAAATGACACATCCCTAGCACCTCATCGACCAACAAACCGGTGAAACCGGCTTCCCGTTCGATGACCAGCACCCGCGAGAGTCGATTTAGGTTAATCGGACCCTTGCCGAGATAAGCATTGAGGTCCATGATCGGCAGGAGATTGCCACGCACGTTGGCGACTCCAGATACCCAGCTTTTGGTATGCGGGACACGGGCGACACGGGGCGGCGTCAGGATCTCGACGACTTCACCCAACGGCGCGACGAAACGCTGCCCGCCGAGGCGAAATCCCACTCCGCGCCATTCATCCCGCTTCTTTTCCCGATCCGCCGATTCGGCGCGATGCGCGCGAGCTAGCCGCTCAAGCCTGGCGAGCAGTTCGAAGGGGTGTGTGGGCGCGCTCTGTCGGCTAACCATTTGTGCTGCCTCTGCGTTTCAGTACCGGGCCGATTTTTGCTAGCAGCTCCGCTTCGGTCACCGGCTTGACGATGTAGTCCAAAGCGCCTTGGCGCTTAGCCCAGAGCTGATCGGTGTCTTGGTCCTTGGTAGAGATCATCACGATCGGGATCGAAGCGGTCGCCGAATCCTTGGAGAGCTTGCGGGTAGCCTGAAAACCGTTGACGCCCGGCATTACGATGTCCATCAGAATCAGATCCGGCTGTTCGTCGCGCGCTTTGCTCATGCCTTGATCGCCATCGACGGCGATACTGACCGCAAAACCATGTTTCTCCAGCATGGTCTTGAGGATGTGGGTCTCCGTGGGCGAGTCATCCACAATGAGTATCCGGGTCATTCGCAGTACTCCCTTGGCATGGGCGTTAGCATTTTAGTAAGGCTCACTTGGGGCCGACCGGACAATCGAGAGATCCACGGCGTTATGGTGCGAAGGCGGCACGCTGCCGGCTCGCAGCGGTGGCGCGCTCAAGCGGCCTTGTCTCGATGACGCCGTATCGCAGCCAGCAGCTCCTCTCGGGTAAATGGTTTGGTCAGATACTGGTCGGAGCCGACGATGCGCCCTCGGGCCCGATCGAACAGACCGTCCTTGCTGGATAGCATAATGACCGGGGTTTCTTTGAATATCCGGTTGTGCTTGATAAGCGCGCAGGTTTGGTAGCCATCGAGCCGCGGCATCATGATATCGACGAAGATGATCCTCGGATGGTGATCGGCGATTTTCCCCAGTGCCTCAAAGCCGTCCGTCGCGGTAATCACCTCGCAGCCCGCCTGCTTGAGAAGGGTCTCGGCCGTACGCCGAATGGTCTTGCTATCATCGATGACCATCACCTTGAGGCCAGCCAAATCGGTATTATTGATAGCTTGGTCCACCTGCTGTCCCCTTATCTATTCTAGCGTCATGACGATCGCATGGCTGAAATTGCCCGGTTCGCCACCTGATTGCGTGATAATTCCGAGTTCAAGTAGCATTTGCCCACGCCCCAATTTACCGAGCCTCATTGCTCCGTCGGATAATTGACACCCTGGAGCCAAGAGCATGTCGATCAAACTGACGCCGCGCTGGTAGCCGCATACGAGGCAAATATGCTGACCATGCCCACACCGGCCGTTGCGCATCTCACCACGGCCTTAACCGGCCCTCTCCACCGGGTCGAAGCGCTGCTGCTCGCGAATCAGAGCACCATCGAGAGTTGGCTGCGTCGACACTGGCAACGCACGCCGGCCCCGTTCTATGCCTCGGTCGATCTGCGTAACGCCGGCGTCAAACTGGCGCCGGTTGACATCAATTTGTTTCCGGCGGGCTTCAATAAGCTTAACTCCGAGTTCCAGCCACTTTGTGTGCGCGCCATCCAATCCGCTATGGAGCGGGGCTGCGCAAGCGCGCACAATATCCTTATCGTGCCCAACAGCCATATCCGCAACCTGTTCTACCTAGAAAACCTCGCCCCGTTGTACGCACTCTTGGTTACTGCCGGTTATGCCCTATGTAGCGGCTCGTTGCGGCCCGCCATTAGCACAGTCACCCCGTTCGATTTGCCCAGCGGACGCCGAGTCACCTTGGAACCGCTGGTGCGCCCCGGCGCGCGTCTAGGCGTGGCGGGCTTCGGGCACGGCCTCATGCTGCGCAACAACGATCTCTCCGGCAGCCACTCAGCTATGCTCGAAGCGCTGGAGCAGCCTGTAATACCTCCGCTTGCGTTAGATTCGACGAAGCGGCGCAAAAGCGACTATTTCGATTATTATCGCTGGGTGGTAAAGGAATTCTGTGAACTGATCCATATCGATCCGTGGCTGATTACACCACTGCATCGCTATGGCGGAGAGAACAATTCCAAGTGGCATGCGCGTGAGGAATGTTTGACCAGCAATGTGCGTGCATTGTTCGAGGAGATCCGCCTCAAATACACGACCAACGCCATCGATCGGCCGCCGTATCGATCCGGATCCCTACCACGCCCCCGATGCCGAATCCAACCGCTTGCACGCCTACGGGGTGGTTGCTCGGTTGGCGTTGCTGACCGCAGCCCGAGAGCTTGCCGATGGCGTCACCACAGGGAAGGTCTAACTCGATGATCAAACTGGGCGTGGTGATGGATCCCATCGGCTCCATTACGCCCTACAAAGATACGACGCTCGCCATGCTCCTGGAAGCCGAACGCCGCGGCTGGGCTATTCGTTACCTGGAGCTCGGCGATCTCTCGTTGCGCGACGGGCAGGCCTGGGGTAATAGCTCCGAGTTACATGTCCAGGACGATCGCCATCGCTGGTACGAGCTGGGTAAACGCCAGCGCCATCCGCTGGCCGAGCTCGAAGTGATTCTCATGCGCAAGGATCCGCCGGTAAGCAACGAATATCTCTATGCGACCTATATCCTGGAGGCGGCGGAGCGTGCCGGGACACTGGTGGTCAACCGTCCACAGGGGCTGCGTGATGCGCAAGAGAAGCTCTTTGCCACTCATTTCCCGCAATGCTGCGCACCCACCCTGGTGAGTGCGGCAGCCGATGAGCTGCGCGGTTTCATCCATGAACAAGGCAAAGCGGTCCTCAAGCCGCTGCATGGCATGGGTGGGGAATCCGTTTTCGTGCTCGAGCAGGGCGACCCGAATACCAGCGTGATCATCGAGACCCTGAGCGATCACGGTCGGCGTCAGCTGATGGCCCAGCGCTACATCGAGGAGATTCGCTCCGGCGACAAACGGATTCTGCTAGTAGCGGGTGAACCGGTCCCTTATGTGCTGGCAAGGATTCCAGCCCATGGCGAGACCCGCGGCAATATCGCCGCCGGCGGCCGCGGCGAGGGCATCGAGCTCAGCGATCGGGATCGCTGGATCTGCGAGCAGGTAGCGCCGGCGCTACGCGAACGTGGCTTGCTGTTCGTAGGCCTTGATGTCATTGGCGATTATCTGACCGAAATTAACGTCACCAGCCCTACCTGCGTGCGCGAGCTCGATGCCCACTACGGCATCAACATCAGCGGCAAGCTCTTCGACCTAATCGAGCAATACCTCCAGAACGATCGAGCAAACATGTGACGCACATGGCGGAGATGATCGACCCGACTGTGCTACGCTGCGCCCGCACGGATCGACCTGTTCAGCACGGTGTTTAGGCAGGCAAGAGGATGTTATGCCAATGACCAACGGCGCGTCCCAGGTTGGCCTCCATGCGCGCCTCCCATTAATCTTTTTGCTCTCGCTCGCCCTGCACCTGATGGTCTTGCTGGGGCTTGGGTTTACCTGGCAGGTCGAGCGCACCCGCCGGATAACGCCGCCAATCGAGATCACCTTAGCCCAACGGCCCCAGGAATCCCCACCGCGGGATTTCGATTTCTTGGCACAGGCCAATCAAAATGGGGGTGGCAGAACCATCCTCAAAACCAAACCCCACGAGCGGCAACCAACCTCGGCGGCCGCTCACGCGGAGGCGACCCCAGGAGCGGTAAAACCACCGCATAAACAAGATGAACAAACCCGTCCCGTCGAATCCAAAAAGCCTGCGCCCCCCAAAGCCGCTCCCTTATCGAAGCCGACGCCGCACCTCAACATGGCGGGTATCCTCGATACCAGTGTCCACGTGGCGGCCCGCAGGGAACTCTCGAGCATTGTGGAAAGCGTTAGCGCCCAATATCCCAGCGAGCAGCACATCGATGCCCGGACCCATTCCCACGCCGCTGCAGAATACATGCGGCAATGGATAGAGAAGGTCGAACGCATCGGTAATCTCAATTATCCGCGCGAGGCCCGTGAGCGTGACCTCTCGGGGCGACTCATCCTTGAAGTCGCGTTGCGTCCGGACGGCAGCGTCTTCTCGATCAACGTGCTGGCCCCCTCACCTTTCAATATTTTGAACGAGGCCGCCAAGCGCATCGTAAAATTAGCGGAGCCGTACGCGAAAATCCCCAAGACGGTGCTCCAAGGCCGTGACTTGCTGGTCATTACGCGAAGCTGGGAATTCGATGACGCGCGCCATTTCTATCCCCACTGAACGGCTTCATTGCGCTTGATGGCGCTTGTATGAACTCGCCAGACTGTCGGATACTTCGTCTATGGACAAGCCCAGCGACCTGACCAATCATTTTCTGATCGCGATGCCGGCACTGTCCGATCCGAACTTCGCCCAGACGGTGGCGTACATCTGCGAGCATAATGCTGACGGGGCGTTGGGCATCGTGATCAATCGACCCTCGGAGCTGACGCTCGCCGAACTGTTCACCCATATGGGATTCGGCGAAGCACCTAGGACGATCGGTGCACAACCTGTATACGTGGGCGGCCCGGTGCAACGCGAACGCGGCTTTGTGCTGCATTCGCCGGCGGGCAAGTGGGATTCATCGCTGCGCGTTTCCGAGGAGGTGACGATCACCACATCGCGGGATATTCTGGAGGCGCTGGCGCAAGGCGAAGGGCCAAAGCAGTACCTGGTCGCCCTTGGCTATGCTGGTTGGGGCACCGGCCAATTGGAATACGAGATGGCGCAGAACGCCTGGTTGAGCGGCCCACCCGACCCCACCATCATCTTCGAACGGGACGGGCCGGAGCGCTGGCGAGCGGCCGCTCGACTACTGGGAGTGGATTTGACCCTGCTCTCGTCGGATACCGGGCACGCCTGAGCCGCAATAAGCTGGTGTCTACACAGATTTATTTAGGTTTCGACTATGGCTGGCGCCGCTTGGGTGTCGCGGTCGGGCAGCCTCTGACCGGCGGCGCAAGGCCAGTGACTACCTTACGTTGTCGGCAAGGCCAGCCGGACTGGGCCGCGTTGCTCCACCTCATCGAGGCTTGGCAACCCACTGCGCTGGTCGTGGGTATTCCCCGCCACACGGACGGCTCGGCCTCGGAAACCACACTACAGGCCGTTGCCTTCGCGCAGCGGTTGGAGCAGCGCGGCGGGCTACCCGTCCACCAAGTAGACGAACGCCTGTCTTCGCATGAAGCGCGCGCACGGCTGCAAGCCACCGGGCGACGCCTACGAGGCACCACCGGCAAAGCGCTCGTCGATCAATTCGCCGCACAAATTATTCTCGAGACCTGGCTCAACGAGCAAAGGCTACTATGAAGTCGTTGCCCGAGGTGGACCACCTCCTTACCGACATGAGTCAAGCGCTGCGCGCGCTTGTTGCGTGGCGCGACCCGGAGCAGCCGGTCGCCTTAATCGGCATCCACACCGGGGGAGTCTGGCTTGCCGAGCGCCTGCATCGGCTACTCGGTCTGGCGAGCCCGATCGGGGCTCTTAATATCCATTTTCACCGGGACGATTTCGGCCGCATCGGGGTGCATCCCCGCGTGCAACCCTCCCATCTGCCCTTCGATGTGGACGGCTGCCTGATCATCCTGATCGACGATGTACTCTATAGCGGGCGCACGGTTCGCGCGGCGCTCAACGAGATTTTCGACTACGGGCGACCGGCGGCGGTACGCCTGGCCGTGCTCGTGGACCGAGGCGGCCGCGAGCTGCCCATTGCGGCGGATGTCGTAGGCGCGCATCTCAAGCTGAATCCGGCAGAGCAGATCAAACTGCTGGGACCTTCACCGCTCAAGCTGAGTATCGAGCGGGGCCGCACATGACTACGCAGCTCCATGCCGATGGGCGATTACGGCATTTTTTGACTACCGAAGGCCTTCCGCGCCAGCTGCTGCTGCAGATCCTCGATACGGCCGAGTCGTTCGCGGGGGTAATCGACAAATCGGTCAAGAAGGTCCCCTTACTGCGCGGGCGAACGGTGATCAATTTGTTCTTCGAGGCCAGCACACGGACTCGCATCACTTTCGAACTAGCCGCCAAGCGCCTCTCCGCCGACGTGCTCAATGTAAACGTAGCTACTACGAGCGTAAAAGGTGAGAGCCTGCTGGATATGTTGCGCAACCTCGAGGCAATGCAAGCCGACATGTTCGTAGTCCGCCACGCCGAGAGCGGCGCCGCTGACTACGTGGCGCGGCACGTCGGGCCAGGCGTCAGCGTGTTGAATGCCGGCGACGGTCGCCACGCCCATCCCACTCAGGCCATGTTGGATGCCTTCACCATCCGCCGTCACAAAGGCGACTTCGAACCACTCATCATCGCGATCGTGGGCGATGTGATGCACTCTCGCGTGGCCCGCTCGCAGATTCACGCCCTCAGCGCGCTGGGGACCGGGGAAATTCGAGTCATCGCACCGCGCACGTTGCTGCCACGTGACATCGAAAGCTTGGGGGTACGCGTTTTCCACGACATGCGCCTGGGGCTGCAGGAGGCGGATGTGGTGATGATGCTCAGGCTGCAACGCGAACGTATGCAGGGTGCGCTGTTGCCGAGCGAGCCCGAGTATTTCCGAATCTATGGCTTGACCGAGGATAAACTGGCTGCCGCGAAACCGGACGCCATCGTCATGCATCCCGGCCCCATCAACCGGGGTGTGGAAATCGACTCGCGCGTCGCCGAAGGCCCGCGCTCAGTCATTCTCGAACAGGTAACCAATGGCATCGCGGTACGCATGGCGGTCATGTCCATGACGCTTGGAGTCTACCAAGAAATGCCTCGGGAACCGGCATGAATCGGATTCGTATCCATGGGGGCCGGGTGATCGACCCGGCCAGCGGTCGCGATGAGTTGGCCGAAGTAGTGGTCGCGGACGGACGTATTCTGGCCGTCGGTGAGTCCCCGACCGATCTCACCGTAGACCTCGAAATCGATGCCACCGGTCAAATCGTTTGCCCCGGGTTGATCGATCTTGCCACGCGCCTGGGCGAACCAGGGGCGGAGCACAAGGCAACCATCGCCAGCGAGACCCGTGCCGGCGCAGCGGGTGGCATCACTACGCTAGCCTGCCTACCCGATACCCATCCCGTGATGGATACCCCTTCGGTGGTGGAATTGATGCACCGCCGGGCGCAGGA
Organism: Nitrococcus mobilis Nb-231; assembly: GCF_000153205.1. Lineage (GTDB taxonomy): Bacteria > Pseudomonadota > Gammaproteobacteria > Nitrococcales > Nitrococcaceae > Nitrococcus > Nitrococcus mobilis. The sequence goes on along the minus strand of NZ_CH672427.1, from coordinate 2,746,351 downwards.
GGCTAACAGCGTCCGAGTGCTGCCCCTCGGCGCGCTGACCTTGGGGCTCGCCGGCGAGCGGCTCAGTGAAATGGTCGCGCTGCAGCAAGCCGGCTGCGCCGCTATGACCGATGCGGGCCACACCATACGCGATACTCTGGTGCTGCAGCGCGCACTCGAGTATGCCGCAACGTTCGAGATACCCGTGCTGCTCACGCCCGCCGATCCCTGGCTCTCACAGGCCGGCTACCTGCATGATGGAATCGTCGCCACCCGGCTCGGCATACCGGGCATCCCAGCGACGGCCGAGCTCGCCGAGCTGGGTCGCAGCCTCGCCCTGGTGGCGGATATACAAGGTCGTACTCATTTCGGGCGGCTGTCAACGCAGCAAGGCGTAGAGTTGATCGCGCGCGCCCAAAACAGCGGGCTGCCGGTAACGGCGGACGTCGCCATTCATCAACTTTTTCTAACAGAGACGGACTGCGCTGAGTTCGACGCCCGCTTCCATCTACAGCCACCGCTGCGCAGTATAGCCGATCGCAAAGCGCTTCGCGCCGCGCTGAACGATGGGACCATCGGGGTCATCTGCTCTGATCATCAGCCCCATGATTCGGATGCCAAAAACGGTCCTTTCACCAGCACAGCCTCGGGTGCTTGCGGGGTCGATACGCTGCTCTCGCTGCTGTTACGACTGGTCGAGGAGGGCGTCTTCGATCTACGCCAGGGCTTGGCTTGCGTGACCATCAACCCGGCCCGGGTTCTGGGCCTGGAAACCGGGTGTTTAACGCCAGGAGCACCGGCTGATATATGTATTTTCGATCCCGATGCGGTGTGGTGGTGCACACCGGAGACGCTGCGCAGCCAAGCCAAGAACTCCCCTTTCCTCGGCTGGGAACTGCCGGGGCGGGTAAATCACACCTTGGTCGACGGACTCCTGATCCATCGCCACGACGATCCGCTCTAGTGTAGTGCCCCGCTTGGCATCCGCTACACCCTCCACACGCACCTCACTTACATCAAGCCCCGCACCGTGTTGCTCGACCATTAAACATCGTCGTCCATCAGCAAGCGCATACCCCGGGTCGTCTGGTCTAGCTGCTCCGGCGTATTGCCCTGGGCCAGCTTCGCCATCAGACGCACCTCGTTGGCCGAATCAGCGTAGCGCAGCGCATCCTCATAAGTGATCTGCCCCTGGGTGTAGAGCTCGTAGAGATGTTGGTCGAAGCTTTGCATACCTTGCTCACGGGAGCGTTTCATGACCTCCTTGAGCTCCAGGACCTCGCCTTGCGCAATCTTGTCGGAGACGAGCGGCGTGCCGATGAGAATCTCGATGGCCGGCACGCGCCCTTTGCCATCCGGGGTCGGGATCAACTGCTGAGCAATCACCCCCTTGAGATTGAACGCGAGGTCGGTGAACAGTTGCCGATGCCGGTCTACTGGGAAAAAATTGATGATTCGGTCCATGGCCTGATTGGCGTTATTGGCGTGTAAAGTCGCCAGGCAGAGGTGGCCGGTCTCGGCGAAGGCGATTGCGTAATCCATGGTCTCGCGGGTACGGATCTCGCCGATAAGGATGACATCCGGCGCCTGCCGCAGCGTATTCCTCAGCGCCACCTCAAAAGAGGCGGTATCGATACCGACCTCGCGCTGCGTGACAATACAGCCACGGTGCTGATGCATGTACTCGATCGGGTCCTCGATGGTCACGATATGACCAGCGCTGTTCTCATTACGATGGCCGATCATGGAGGCCAGTGAGGTGGACTTGCCGGTGCCCGTGGCACCAACGAAAATAATCATACCCCGCTTGGTCATGGCGAGTTCACGCAAGATCGGCGGCAGGCGCAGCTCTTCGATGGTGGGGATCCGCGTTTCGATCCGCCGTAGCACCATCCCGACGTTGTTGCGCTGATAAAAGGCACTGACGCGAAAACGGCCGAGCCCCTTGGCGCTCAGGGCAAAATTACACTCCCGAGTTTCTTCAAATTCGACCCGCTGACGTTCCGTCATGACGGAGAATACGACCTGGCGGGCTTGCTCGGCGCTCAACGCCGCCTTGGTGACGGGCATGATCCGACCCGCCACCTTCATGCTTGGCGCTGCTCCTGCGGTGATGAACAGGTCGGATCCCTTTTTAGTGACCATCAGCTCGAGCAAGGCATTGAAATCCATAGCTTGACCTTTGCCCCTTCCTGTCATCCGGCCCGCCCCGTATTCAGGCGAACATATCCTTGCTGACCGCCTTGGCGCGAGCATCTTGCTTGCTCACCAAGTTTCTGCGTAACAGCTGTTGTAAACATTGATCCAAGGTCTGCATGCCGGCGGCTTGACCGGTCTGAATGGCCGAGTACATTTGCGCGATCTTATCCTCACGCACCAAGTTACGGATCGCCGGGGTTCCGATCATGATCTCGTGAGCCGCGATCCGACCGCCGCCAATTTTCTTCATTAGAGTCTGCGAGATCACGGAGCGCAGCGATTCGGAAAGCATCGAACGGACCATCGATTTTTCGGCGGCAGGGAAGACATCGATGATTCGGTCGATGGTCTTGGCCGCCGAACTGGTATGCAGCGTCCCGAACACGAGGTGGCCGGTCTCGGCCGCCGTCAGCGCCAAACGGATGGTTTCCAAATCACGCAATTCGCCCACCAAAATTACGTCCGGATCTTCGCGCAGCGCCGAGCGCAGTGCTTCGTTGAAACCAAGCGTATCCCGGTGCACCTCGCGCTGATTGACCAGACACTTTTTAGATTCGTGCACGAACTCGATGGGATCTTCGATAGTCAGGATATGCTCGTGATAATTCTCGTTTTTATAATCGATCATCGCCGCCAGGGTGGTGGATTTTCCGGAGCCGGTCGGACCGGTGACCAAAACCAACCCGCGGGGATTATCCGCTATGGTCTTGAAGATATCCGGCGCGCCGAGTTCCTCCAACGCGAGCACATTGGAAGGAATGGTACGGAAGACGGCCCCGGCGCCCCGGTTGTGATTGAAGGCATTAATTCGGAAACGGGCCAGGCCTTTTATTTGGAAGGAGAAATCCGTCTCCCAGCTCTCCTCGAAATCCTTCCTCTGGCGATCGCTCATGATGTCGTAGATCAGGCGATGGACCTCCTTATGCTCCATCGCCGGTAAATTGATTCGACGCACATCTCCGTCCACCCGTATCATGGGCGGCAACCCAGCGGAAATGTGCAGGTCGGAGGCATTGTTTTTGACAGAGAAGGCAAGCAAGTCAGCGATATCCACTTCGGGGCCTCTCCCAATCAGAGCATCTCAGAGCTTGGATGTATTAAATGCCGTGCGGGGCCGATGAGAAACCGCCACGGCGCTCGAGGCCACCATGACAACCGGGCGAAGCGGCTTCGGCGAAAGCCACCTCTCGGAAGCGCCGATCAAGGTTGATGCACGTGCTGATCTCGCCCTCCCATGACGTTGGACTCGCCCACCGCACGCTAAGCAATAAAACAAAGACGGCGGCAGAGAACTTTGACTGAAGTCACAGTGTTCGAACACAAGGAGATGACAGCGCGGGAGCCGACGCCGGGATCGGCTTTTCATCGAGTGCGCGACGGATCGATGAAGACAGCGGCTCACCGTAGCCGAAAGCAGGCCGCTGCCCTTCCGTGCGAAACGCAGCTTTGCAAATGAAGTTGGTCGCGCGGAATGGCTGGCTACGCTATCCATGGCAATGCCCGCTGGCAACAGTAGCTGCGGGGGCATCGACGAGAATCGCAACGACTCTATTACACTTGCACGGTACCGACCACAATGGCTTCGATGGCAATAGAGCACTTGGTCTGAGGAGGCGTAATGGCGGAGGAGAGCATCACATTCATCGGTGGCGGCAACATGGCTTACAGTCTCGTCGGTGGTCTCATCGCGGACGGCTACCGGGCGGAGCGGGTGCACGTCGCCGATCCCGATCCGGCTAAACGCATGGACTTGGCCAACCGTTTCCGTATCCACGTTCACGAAGACAACCGGAAGGCCGTCCTGCGTGCCGCTGCGGTGGTCCTTGCAGTCAAGCCGCAGATCATCAAATCCGTGCTCGAGCCGCTAGGCCCCATCTTGCGCGAGCAAAAAAGCCTGGTAATCTCCATCGCCGCGGGTGTACGTGAGCCGGATATCAGCCGTTGGCTTGGCGGTCAGATCGCCGTGGTGCGCACCATGCCCAATACTCCCGCATTGGTACGCGCCGGCGCCACCGCGCTGTATGCCAACGAGTATGTTTCGCAGAATCAGCGAGATCTGGCCGAATCTCTGCTCCGCGCCGTTGGCATCATTCAATGGCTGGATGATGAGACGCTGCTGGACATCGTCACGGCGTTGTCGGGCAGCGGCCCGGCCTATTTTTTCCTACTGATGGAGACCCTCGAGGCGGCGGCAATCGAGCTCGGCCTGCCCGAGCAGACAGCACGCCTGCTTACCCTGGAAACGGCTCTGGGAGCGGCGCGAATGGCCCTGGAGAGCGATGAGGATCCGGGCCGCCTGCGTCTGCGCGTAACTTCTCCCGGCGGCACGACGGAGGCAGCGACCCGCGTGCTGGAAAGCGGCGGCGCGCAGAAGCTGTTCCAGCAGGCCTTACAGGCGGCAACGACCCGCGCCGGTGAGTTAGGACGGCTTCTAGGAGAGCAATAAATGCCGAGTAGCTATTTGTCGAACCCAGTTGCTTTTTTGATTGATACCCTGTTTAGCCTCTACATCCTGGTTGTGATGCTGCGCTTTCTCCTGCAATGGGTTCGCGCCGATTTCTACAATCCCATCTCACAGTTCCTGGTCCAAATCACCCAACCGGCCTTGAAGCCCTTGCGTCGGGTCATCCCGGGTTTCGCCGGGATCGATCTGTCCAGCGTGGTGTTGATGGTGCTCCTACAAATGGTGTCACTGGCCTTGATCATGGTCATCTATGGAGTGACGCCCAAACTGTCGTACCTGATCATCCGCACGCCCGCAGAACTGCTCAGCATGTTACTCAACCTCTATCTGATGGCCATCATCGTCCAGGCCGTGCTCTCTTGGGTCCAACCCGACACCTATCATCCGGCCATGCTCCTGCTCTACAGCCTCACCGAACCGGTGCTTAGACCGTTTCGCCAGGTGGTCCCCGTAATCGGTGGCATCGACCTCTCCCCCTTGGCGGCTCTGATCACTATAGGAGTGCTCAAGATGCTGATCCTGCCACCGCTCGACCAGCTCGCCCGCCCTTACTTTTAGAGCCCTGAAATCGATGGTCGGTTGGCGCTGGCAGGGAACGGATCTGATCCTGACCGTGCGAGTCCAGCCCCGGGCCGCGCGTGACGAGCTCAAGATCGATGCGGATGGACGGCTACGGCTGCGTATCACGGCTCCGCCGGTAGAGGGCAAGGCAAATGAGCACTTGCGGCACTTTCTTGGCCACGCTCTCGGTGTCGCCCGCTCCCAGGTGAGCGTGGCGACTGGCGCGACGAGTCGCAACAAGCGCATCGTAGTACAAAATGCGGATCCGGCAAAAGCGCTGGCACTGGGTTTGCCGAAAAATCGGGAGTAGTCGCGTGCCAGAACTCCGCTGGAGCATCACTCCCTATAGCTTCGCCAACCGGCTGAAACTGGGACTGAACATCTACAGTCATCAAACACCCAAAGTAGCCTAAATGCGGCTACTAAGATCGCAGAGAGTATTCAGTTATCCATGCTTGCATCTAATGCCGGCGCTGAGACACTTCGGGTTCCGTGTTCGACACAGAATCCGAAGTCGTTTTCCCAACGCTTTATTCGACAGCATAGACAATCAGATTGTAACCAATACAAAACACCTGGTTTCGACGAGCACTATTAACTTTCAATAGCCTACCCAGAAAATACCTCACCCATTACTGTTTTATTATAGCTTGGCATAAGCGTCATCGAAATCCTTGGCAGCAGCTTCATTGAATTCGAAATTTTTCCGAATATAGGCGAGAGTTCTTTTCTCAGTTTCGGTTACTCCTTGTCCATCCTTGGCGGATTTAAACAGGTCTGCAACTTCGTCCTTCGACAACTTGCCCTCGCCAGCGCCGCTTGTGTGACGCTTAGCAAGATCCAGCAGCTCTTTCTCGTATTTTTCCCCATCAATAGTCACATAATACCAACCCGCATAGGCATTGACGTGTAATTTAGAATGGTAAGTGTGTTGTTGCAGTGAGAGGTTACGACTCATGAGTCGGGCTGTTGCCCTTCGATCGGATTACAGCGCAGACGAACTGCGTGAGCTGGCTGTGACCTCGGATGATGCCAATCAAACCCGGCGGCTGCTGGCGCTGGCGGCGGTTCGGGACGGGTTTAGTCGAAGCGAAGCGGCGCGGCTGAACGCCATGGATGGACAAACGCTGCGTGATTGGGTGCTTGCCTTTAATGAGCACGGACCGCAAGGGCTGTTCAACACGCAGCCACCGGGGCGCCCATCCAAGTTGACGCCGGAACAAAAGCAGGCGGTCGCGGAGTTGGTGGAAGCCGGCCCCGATCCGGAGGTGGATGGGGTGGTGCGCTGGCGCTGTGTAGACATCAAGGCGATCATTGAGGCCCGCTATGGCATCGAGCTCAATGAGGCCACGGTCGGCCGTCTACTCAAGGAGTTGGGCTTCGCCCATGTGAGTGCGCGGTCACGGCACCCGCGCCAGAGCCCTGAATCGATCGATACGTTTAAAAAAAAAAGCCTCCCAGCACAACTCAGCGCACTGAGTGAGACACTCGCGCCAGAGACACCCCTTGAGCTGTGGTTTCAAGACGAGATGCGCATCGGGCAGAAAAATAGCTCGGTCTATCAGTGGGCCAAGCGCGCTACGCGCCCGCGCCAGCCCGCCGATCAGCGCTATGACAATGCCTATTTATTCGGCGCGCTGTGTCCGGCACGTGATACCGGCGCAGCGCTGGTGCTGCCCACGGCGAATACCCAAGCCATGCAGCTCCATCTCAGCGAAATCAGCCGCCGCGTTGCCCCCGGCGCGCACGCCGTCGTGCTAATGGATCAGGCGGGCTGGCATACCACGGCTAAGCTCGACGTGCCGGACAATCTCTCGCTGGCGTTTTTACCGCCGGTCAGTCCTGAGCTCAACCCGGCTGAAAACGTCTGGCAGTACTTGCGCCAGACTTACCTGGGCAATCGCGTTTTCCAGGACTACGAGGACATCGTGAATCGCGTATGCCAGGCTTGGCAGGCGCTGCTCGATGAGCCCGGGCGCATCGCAAGCATCACGCACCGCGACTGGGCCTGCGTCGGTTAATGTTTATGCGGATTGGTATAAGCCATGCTTTATCTCCTGTTAGTTTTGAATTAACCCCACGTAGCAAACTCCGCACTTGCCAAACCAGAAACTTTTCAAAAAATAAAGAGAATACGCAAGAAATCCATCGTCTTGCCAAACGTTTGAGTTAAGCACGTTAGCATTACAAGCGCAGCCTGCGGAATCAACCCCCGACCCCAACGAAACACAATAAGGTTGTTTAATTTATTTTATACTTAATTCATCAGGCATAAATGCTCCTCTTACAGCCCGTTGAAGGATGCCCAACGTCTACTACGTTCAGGTGCGGCTGGTATACACAGCGAACCCGTGCTTGACCCGCACATAGGTCTAGCTGGCAGGGGGCAGGTACCGGCTCAGCAAGACGGCGTGCTAAAATGCACGGCTGAGCCAACGGTTAAGGGAAAAAGAAAGGGAGGTCTCCTTGACAACGAATTATGTGCTAATAGATTTCGAAAACATTCAGCCAAGAAATTTGGAAATTCTTCGATGTCATTCGTTCAAGGTCATTGTATTTGTCGGCACAAACCAAGCTAAAGTGCCTTTTGATATCGCTGCCTCGATGCAGGCTTTAGGTGATGCCGCACAATACATAAAAATTTCCGGTTCTGGTAAAAACTCACTTGATTTCCATATCGCATATTACATCGGCGAGCTGGCTGCGAAGGAACCGAACGCTTACTTTCATATCATCTCGCATGACTCGGGCTTTGATCCACTTATCAAGCACCTTAAAAGCAAAAAAATAAAAGCACAGCGGGAGCAGGATCTTGCAGAGATTCCAGCATTCCAGATGTCCGCTGCTACATCGAACGATGAAAAGGTAGTTGCTATCGTTAAAAACCTCTCAGGCCGCGGCCAATCGAGGCCGAGGAAGGTGAAAACGCTGTCCAACACCATTAATTCGCTATTCAATGAAAATCTGTCGGAGCAGCAATTAGTAGCACTGATAAAAGAGCTAGAGCAAAAAAAGTACATAAAAGTGAGCAATGGAAATATTTCCTATCACCTACCACAGAAAAGTTAAATGCTCGCGTGCGGATCCAGGCGGAGAAGCCTCAATATATCGAAATAACCGTTGTTCAGCGCCATACGCGCCCCAGGCGGGTGACTGATACAGCCTAAAAGGGTTTTTGAGATTTCCCGGATTGCGCGCCCGTCACCCGTTCCGAAAAACCCTGTAGGCCGATGCCGAGAAAACCCAGATTTCCCCTTTCTGACATTCCGGCCCACGTCATGCAACGTAGCCATAACAGGGAGCCGATGTTCTTCGAAGATCAGAATTACTCATGGCTGCCCTTCGACAAGTCCACCGTGAGCGTAGCCGAAGGGCTCAAGACAGGCTCCCCGACTGCGCTCAGGGCAAACGTGCAGAGTACGAACGGAAGTTTTTCGGCGAGCGCGGCGCCTACCCTGCCGGGAAAGACTCCCCAAAAGCTTGCCGATAATGTTCACGAAACCACTCCCTGGTGAAGTGATGGTTCTGCGTGCCGTGGTGCGCGATTTTGACCGCACCCATAAGTGAGGCGATCCGCCCCGTGGACACCCAATCCAAGCCCCGTGCCAATCCATAGAGCACACCGGCCCGGTAAGCATCACCGCAACCGGTAGGATCCTCCACCGCAGTCGGGGTAACGGCAGGAATCTCCAAACACTCATCATCGGTGAAAACCAACGAGCCCTCGGCGCCGCGCGTCACCACCAGTGCCTGGATACGGGCAGCGATCGCCTCCTGCATGAGCCCGGTTCGCTCCTGCAACAGCTGCGACTCATAATCGTTGACCGCTACCCAGGTCGCCTGATCGATGAAGCGCATGAGCTCCTCACCGTCGAACATCGGTAAGCCCTGCCCCGGGTCGAAAATGAACGGAATCCCCGCCTCCTGAAATTGCTGCGCGTGCTTGAGCATCGCCTCCCGGCCATTGGGGGCAACGATTCCCACGCAGTCACTATAGTCGGCGGGCACCTCCACCTCGTGCGCCTGCGCCATAGCCCCTGGGTGAAAAGCGGTGATCTGATTATCGTCCAGATCAGTGGTGATGAAGGCCTGTGCGGTATAGAGATCATCAATCCGGTGAATATGCGTCTGCGGAATTTCCCAGCGCGCTAGCCAGCGGGCATACTCCTCAAAGTCGCTGCCCACGGCAGCCAACGGAATAGCCGCGTCGCCGAGCAGTTGCAGATTGTAGGCGATATTGCCTGCGCAACCGCCAAACTCGCGGCGCATCTGCTGGACCAGGAAGGAGACATTCAAAATGTGAACCTGCTCCGGCAGAATGTGGTTCGCGAAACGATCACGGAACACCATAATCGTGTCGAAGGCGAGTGAACCGCTGATCAGTGCCGTCATTCGATCGATCCCCTTTGCTGAATATCATCCTGATACAACGCCGGTCCCGGTTGGATTGTGGCCATAAAAAAACCAACTGCACTCTTACTCACAAGGGTAGCTTATTCCCGCCCAATGGCGCCTTAAAGGACGTGGCGAGGGATCAAGCAAACACCCCAAACGATCACTGGCAACGGATTATCGACAATACCAGCGGTGGGCTAGGGCCGCCGGGTTTGTTGGACGGCGACCGAACGAAGGGTCATGTAAGCGGCTTCCAACTCAGATTCAGATCACGCGCGGCCCGCACTTCATCGAGTCGCCGCACCGCTAGCTTATAAGGGGCGTTTTTGACAAAGGCTACGTCCTCGCGCGCCTCGTCGCGGATACGACACATCGCCGCCACAAAACCGTCCAACTCCTCCTTGGCCTCCGTCTCCGTAGGCTCGATCAGCAGCGCCTCGGCGACCAGCAACGGAAAATAGGTGGTAGGCGCATGGAAACCGTAGTCCAGCAAACGCTTGGCAAAATCCATGGCGGTAACGCCGAGCTCTTTGGCTTCCCGCTTCAAGCTGACGATGAACTCATGGCTCGCCCGGCGCTGTGGATAGGCAATTTGAAACCCAGCGGCCCGCAGCCGCGCCATAAGATAATTGGCATTGAGTGTGGCAAACTCCGCGACCCGGGGCATGCCTTCCCGACCGAGCAGCCGCGCATAGACGTACGCGCGCAACAGCACACCGATGTTGCCGCCGAAGGTGGACAACCGGCCGATGCTCTGTGGCCGATCGATCTCGGTATGCCAACGATACTGCGTCCCTTCGCGCGCGACGATAGGAATCGGCATGAACTCATACAGGCGTTTACCGGCACCGAGCGCGCCAGCCCCAGGCCCACCGCCGCCGTGGGGAGTGGAAAAGGTTTTGTGCAGATTCAAATGTATAACATCAAAACCCATATCACCCGGGCGCGCCTTGCCGAGAATGGCATTAAGATTCGCGCCATCGTAATACAACAGTCCGCCGGCCTCGTGGACGAGACGGGCGATTTCCTCGATCCGTCGCTCGAAAACGCCGACCGTGGATGGGTTGGTCAACATGATCCCGGCGGTCTGCGGTCCGAGCGCCCGCTTCAGGGCAGCCATGTCCACGTCCCCATCTGCGGCGGTGGCGATCTCGCGCACCTGATAACCACACATCACCGCCGTAGCCGGATTCGTGCCGTGGGCGGCGTCGGGAACGATGATCTCGGTACGCTCATGTGCGCCGCGCGCCTCATGGTAAGCGCGGATCATGGCTACTCCGGCAAGCTCTCCCTGCGCACCGGCCATGGGCGCGAGCGAAACGCCTTGCATGCCGGTGACCGCGGCCAACATCTCCTGAAGCTCCCACAGACAGGCGAGCATGCCCTGCCCGAAACGATCCGGCGCATAGGGGTGGCGAGCCAGGAACTCCGGGAGCATGGCCAGGGCATTGCAGGCCCGGGGATTGTACTTCATCGTGCACGAACCCAACGGATAGGGCTGAGTATCGATAGAAAAATTCTTCTGTGACAGACGGGTATAGTGGCGTACCACCTGCAGCTCGGAGACCTCCGGCAATAACGCGCGCGTGCGGCGCCGGTAAGGGGCCGGGATATCGGTAAGCTCCGCCTGCTGCTGCGGCGCCTGAGCGTATGCGCGCCGCCCCTCCCGACTGTGCTCGAAAATCAGCATCGCCTGGCTTCCTCCTGCCTACACACTACCACTACTGTCTAAGCCGCGGTCAGCCGAGCGCCGCGAGGACCGCTTCGTAGTCCGGCTCATCGGCCAGCTCGGGGACCAGCTGCGTGTAGAGCACACTGCCTTCGGCATCGAGCACGACCACGGCGCGCGCCGTCAGGCCGGCCAACGGCCCGTCCTCGATCAATACCCCGTAATCGCGGGCAAACTGCTTGTCCCGCATCATGGACAGCGGTCTGACGTTGCTGATCCCCTCGACCTCGCAAAAGCGCTTCTGAGCGAAGGGTAGATCGGCCGAAACCGCCAAAACAGCGGTGTCTGGATAGCTACTCGCCCGTTGATTGAACTGGCGCGTGGAGGCGGCGCAGGTCGGTGTATCCAGGCTCGGCACGATGTTGAGTATCTGCTTACGCCCACGCAGATCGGCTAGGCTGATTTCGGTCAAATCACCTGCGGTCAAGCGGAAGTCCGGCGCCTTCGAGCCGACAGCAGGAAGCTCACCGCTAAGACGAATGGGGTTGCCCTTGAATGTGACTGTAGTCATTGCTGTTGCCTCGTCGCTGATAGGGTCTCACGCCCGCCGAGCCACTCGGAGAGCTTTTTGCATTGCCCGTGCATAGGCTGCGGTATCTTCGTCGGTACGCTTCTCGGTGGCACACACGAGAATGGCCTGGCCGAGCTCCGGATAACTCTGACCCAGATCATAACCGCCCAGAACTCCGGCGCCCGCCATCCGCTCCAACACCTGCCCGGCCGGTGCATCGAGCTGCAGCACCGCTTCATGGAAGCGAGGACCGGTGAAGGCCGGACGCACCCCTTCAATGCCCGCCACGGCTTCCAACAAGGATCGGGTATTGGCATGACAGGCGGCCGCCACCCGCTCCAGCCCAACAGCTCCGAGCAGGCTCATATAGAGTGTGGCGGCCGTCACCATGAGCCCCTGATTCGTGCAAATATTCGAAGTGGCTTTAGAGCGGCGAATATGCTGCTCCCGCGGTTGCAGGGTCAGGGTATAGCCCGGGCGCCCCTCGACATCTACAGTCCTGCCGACGATGCGGCCAGGCATCTGCCGAACATAGGCATTTTTACAAACCATGAAGCCGAAGTACGGCCCCCCGGAGGACAACGGTATGCCCAATGGTTGGCCTTCGCCACACGCGATGTCCGCGCCGCTTTGCCCCCATTCCCCAGGCGGCGCCAGCACCGCGAGTGCAACCGGGTTGACCAGCGCGATCACCAGGGCATCATGCGCATGGGCCCAATCGACGAGTTCGTCCACTTCCTCCAGACAACCGAAAAAGTTCGGTTGCTGGATGACGAGAGCGGTCACGTCCTCGCCGCTCCAGCGTTCCAGGGCTGCCCGGTTCAGCTTCCCGCCAGACTTCTCGTAGTCCACCGTCTCCAACTGAATCGCCTGATTACGCACAATGGTCTCGGTCACTCGACGATAGGCCGGATGCACCGTGGTGGGCATCAGCACCCGCCGAGCGCTGGACTTGCGATTGCCGCGCACGGCCATCAACACCGCCTCTGCAAGCGCCGAAGCGCCGTCATAGAGCGAGGCGTTGGAGACATCCAAGCCGGTGAGCCCGACCATCATGGTCTGGTATTCGTAGGCGACCTGCAACGTCCCCTGCGAGGCTTCGGCTTGATAGGGCGTATAGGCGCTGTAGAACTCCCCCCGAGTGGTGAGCTCCCAAACCGCCGCGGGGATGTGATGATCGTACGCGCCCGCGCCGATGAAGCACACCGGTTGCGCATCGCGACCGGCGCGCTCGTGCAGCACCCGGGCGATTTCCATCTCCGTGACCTGAGACGGCATGCTCGCAGGCAAGCTGCTGTGCAAGGACGCAGGGATCTCGTCGAACAAGGTCGCGATCTCGGCAACGCCGATCGCGCTCAGCATGTCCCGAATATCCTGCTCAGTGTGCGGAATGAAAGGCATGACCAACCCCTGGAGACGACATTGCTACGCAATCGCTTGCCGAACGTCACCGCGCGTCGGCAAGGACATTTTCGTAGTCCTCAGGATCCAACAGGGACTCCAGCGCATTGGCGTCATCCGGCTGAATCCGCATGAGCCAGCCTTCATCATAAGGCGAGCGATTGATAAGCTCGGGCTCCTCGGCCAAGCGAGAATTCGTATCGACGACCTCACCGGCAACCGGTGCATAGGTGTCGGAGGCGGCTTTGACGGATTCGACCACGGCACAAGCTTCACCGGCTTTGAGTCTGCGGCCCACCTGCGGCATCTCGACGAAGACGAGATCGCCAAGCGATTCCTGCGCATAATCGGTGATACCTACGGTAATCGCACCGTCTTGCTCCAAACGAAGCCACTCGTGACTATCGGTATATTTCAGATCGTCCGGCACATTGCTCATGGTCAGATTCCCTACTCACTCGTTGTCACACCAGTACCCGGCCGCGGCGCACGAACGGCGGATCGATCACTTGCGCCGGGAGAAAATGATCGCGGATCTGCACTTCGCAACGCCTGCCAAAGTCCACCGGCACCCGGGCAAGGCCGATGGATTTGCCAAGCGTCGGGGCGAAACTGCCGCTCGTCACGGTGCCGGTCAGCCCCCCATCGTCACGGACCACTTGGTGCGCACGGATCACACCGCGCGCCTCGAGCACCAGGCCAACCAACTGGCGCTGCACTCCGGCGCTGCGTTGAGCCAGCAACGCTGCGCGGCCGATAAACTCCCGCCCGGCCGGCTCCCAGGCCACCGTCCAGGCTAGCCCAGACTCCAATGGCGTAACCGTCTCGTCCATGTCCTGGCCGTACAGATTCATACCGGCCTCGAGGCGTAGCGTATCACGCGCGCCTAGCCCACACGGCTGCACCCCTTGTTCGCGCAGCGCCTCCCAGAGGGCGGGGGCCGCGGCGGCCGGCAACATGATCTCGTAACCATCTTCGCCAGTGTAGCCCGTGCGCGAAACGAAGACCCCCTCACGCTCAAGCCCCGTAAACGGCGCGAGTGCCCGCGCGGCGGCGGCCAGCTCGGAGGGCAAGACTTGCAGCACCTTCTCACGCGCTTGGGGGCCTTGCACCGCGAGCATCGCCAGATCAGCGCGATATTCGACCTGGACCTGAAATCGCTCGCCTTGGATCTTAATCCAGCTCAGATCCTTATCCCGCGTGGCCGCGTTGACTACGGTGCGGTAGCGCCCCTCAGCGAGATAATAGACGATCAGATCATCGAGCACGCCGCCCTGCTCGTTCAGCAAACAAGTGTAAAGAGCTTTGCCCGGCTCTTTGAGCTTCGCCACGTCGTTGGCCAGCAGGTGGCGCAGACACTCTTGGGCCCGCGCGCCGGTTATCTCGACGATGGCCATGTGAGAGACGTCGAACATACCGGCGTCGCGGCGCACCGCCCGGTGCTCCTCGATTTGCGAGCCATACTGAATCGGCATGTCCCAGCCCGCGAAATCAACGATACGGGCACCCGCCTCGCAATGTTTTCCGTAGAGTGGCGTATGCTGTCCCATAATGATCCTTGCTCGCGTGGTTCGATCTCAATGTCACGGCAGAATCGAAGCGTCCGCCCCGATCGCCCTACGCATGAAAAACCGCTTTGCCGAGGCGCTGCGATGCGTCATCCCGAGCCCCAAGCTGCGTAACCGAACCAGGGGTAGGCGGCGGCGCGTAAACAACTGGTGAAATCCTTCCATGGACCATTCCATGAGCAGATTGTCGCCGCGCCGGGCCCGTTCGTAACGCCGTAACGCCAGCCGGCCGCCGATATCCCGGCCACGTCGCTGGGCATCGATCACCGCATTGGCGAGCACCGCAGCGTCCTGAAAACCCTGATTGACGCCCTGGCCGGCGAGCGGATGAATCACATGAGCCGCATCGCCAACCAGGACGGCCCGCTCGGTACAATAGCGTGCCGCATGCAGCCGATATAACGGAAACGCGCCGCGCTCGCCCACTTCCAAGACATTACCCAGTCTGCCCGCGGAACCATGCACCAACGCCTCACAAAAAGCAGTCTCGTCGAAGGCGAGGCGAGCCTCTGCCTCCGCGCTCGACAGCGACCAGACGATCGAGCAACGCCCGTCGGCAAGCGGCAAAAAAGCCAGTGGCCCACCGGGTAGGAACCATTGCCGAGCAATCTCCCCATGCGCAATTTCGGTACGAATCGGCGCCACGATCGCCTTTTGTGCATAACGGCCTAGCCGTACCGGGATACCGAGCAGCTCACGAATTGCCGAACGGGCGCCATCGGCGCCGACGACCAGAGCAACCCTAAGGCGAGTGCCGTCACTCAACCGCAGGGTCACCGCCTCATCATCGGGCTCCAAACGTTGGACACACGCCGGAATCCGAATTTGAACCCCCGTTGCAGCCCTGACCGATTGATGCAGCACGCTGCGAATCAGATCATTCTCTATGATATGGCCCAGATGCGGCTCACCCAGATCGGCGGCATCGAAGACAATCTGGCCACCGCCGAGCGCATCCCAGACCCGAATCGCTCGAAAGGGGCTGACCCGCTGCAACGCATCCCAAACCCCCAGTACACGCAACAAGCGCTCGCTGGCGAGATTGATGGCGCAGACCCGTTGGCTATACGGCTGCGTTTGCCACTGCGGCAAGCCTGCGTTGTCCAGCAACATCACCCGTAGCCCGTGGCGCGCCAAGGCCGCAGCGAGTAGCAAACCGACCATACCCGCGCCCTGAATCGCCACATCCGCATCGGTGCGACTCATCCGCGCGTCCTCCGCCCCGTGCGATTAAGCGGCAGACCGCGGGCCAGCCGCGGCAACCAGCCTGAGCGCCCCATAGCCTGACGCATGAGCACCTGCCTACTGCCCGGAAACAAATCCAGGAGCAGCAGCCCGAGATTGCGCGCCAGCGTCAAACCGGGCAGCCGATTGGAGAAAAGCCGCACGATTCCATCAGTAAAAGCCAACGTCCGCTGGTAATCGACCCGCCGCAAACGCTGATAGCGCTCTAGCAGCCGCGGTTCTCCCGGATCACCACCCGCCTCGAGGGTATCCGTTACGAGCTCGGCAAGAACGGCCACATCACGCAGCGCCAAGTTGAAACCCTGCCCGGCCACCGGATGCAGGGTATGCGCGGCGTTACCGATCACCAACGCCCGCTGCGCCGCACAGCGTTCAGCTACCAAGACCGCCAAAGGATAGGCCGAACGCTTACCGGCAGCAAGGAAACGGCCCAGACGATAGCCGAACGCCGCCTGTAACCGCGCCAAAAACTCCGATTCATCCAACTTAAGCACCGCTTCGGCCGCTGCCGCCGGCACCGTCCAGATCACCGCACACCCGCCCCCGGCGGCCGGCAATACCCCAAGCGGGCCACCCGCCAGAAAACGTTCGTAGGCTCGCCCCTCGGGATTGCGCTCGGGCGTCACATTGGCGATCACGGCCACCTGTTGATAAGAGCGCTCCCGCAATCGAATCCCGAGCCGTTCGCGAATGCTGGAGCGGGCACCGTCGCAGACGGCGAGCAGCGGCGCGCGCAGGCTTCGCATCCCCTGCTCGCTCTCGATCCGCACGGTTGCCGCCGTCGCATCCACCGTCACATCCTGCGCCTTGGCCGGACAATAGAGGGTGATCTCGGGCCGCGCGCGCAACCGCTCGAACAGCGTCGCACCGATGCGGCGGCTAGGCAATATATGGCCTAGGGCATCGAGCCCCTCCTCGACAGCCGACATTCGAGTGATCCCGAAACCACCTTGCTCGGAGACATGGATCTCACGGATCGGCGTGGCTTCCACAGCAATCGCCGGCCACAACCCCAGGGCTTCGAAAATACGTCGTGTTGCCGGCGCCAAGGCAATCTGGCGCTCATCGAAGCTCGGCTGAGCATCGACCTCGGGCGGAAACGCTTCGATGACGGCCGCCCGCACATCCGCCGTGGCAAGGGCGCAAGCCAAGCTCGCACCGACCAAACCGCCGCCCACGATAATAACCTCGTAGTCCAGCGCAGCGCTCATTTCGCCATCAGCGCTTCGATCGCATCGACCGCCCGGGGCGCCGTGGCGCTTATCACCTCGCAACCCTCTCGCAACACGACCACGTCGTCTTCGATGCGCACGCCGATATTCCACCAACGCTCGTCTACGCCGTCACTGCCCGCCGCAATGTAGAGGCCGGGCTCCACCGTCAGCGCCATGCCCGGCTCAAGCTCGCGCCACTGACCGTCGATGCGGTAATCGCCTACGTCATGCACATCCATACCTAGATAATGACCCGTGCGGTGCATGAAAAAACGTCGATAATCTCCTTGTTCGATGATGGCGTCACGCTCACCGCGCAGCAAACCGAGCTCGAGCATACCCTCGACCAAAACCTCGGTGGCGGCCTCATGCGGCTGATTCCAGTGATTGCCGGGCCGAACCTTGGCGATGGCCGCCTCTTGCGCCGCGAGCACAAGCTCATAGACGGCCCGTTGCTCACCGCTGAAACGACCGTTAACAGGGAAAGTGCGGGTGACATCGGAAGCGTAACAGTCGAGCTCCACCCCAGCGTCGATTAGCAATAAATCGCCGGTGCGCAAAGGCGCCGAGTTCTCTATGTAGTGCAAAATACACGCGTTGCCGCCGCCGCCCACGATCGGCGGATAAGCCGGCCAGCCGTCGTGGCGGCGGAATATGGCGTGGAATTCCGCCTCGATCGCATACTCATAAAGACCGGGCCGGCAAACAGTCATGGCGTGTCGATGCGCTTGCGCGCTGATCTCGGCGGCACAACGCATCACCTCGATTTCCGCACGCCCCTTGATCAGGCGCATCTCGTGCAGCAGGTGCTCGAGCGAGACATATTCCGCCGGTGCCCGGGCCCCGGAGCGTACCCGCTCGCGCACCTGAGTCACCCAGCCGATAACCCGATGATCGAACTCGGCATCGATGCCCATCGTGTAGAATACCTTGCGCCGCCCTTCGATCAGCCCGGGCAGGATCTCGTCGATATCGTCCACCGGAAAGGCATCGTCCATCCCGTAGTCACTGACCGCCCGCTCTTGGCCAACGATCGGACCGTCCCATACCTCCTTGGCGGGATCACGTTCGCGGCAGAACAGCAGGCACTCGCCGTGCTGACGTCCGGGGATGAGCACCGCCACGGCCTCGGGCTCGCCAAAGCCGGTGAGATAGAAAAAATCACTGTCCTGCCGATAGGGATAAAACACATCGCGGTTGCGCCGCCGCTGCGGTGCAGCCGGTATGATGGCAATACCCTCCTCGCCCATCATTTGCTTCAAATCGGCTCGGCGCTTGGCAAATTCGTTGCGCTCCATGAGCACCTCCACGATAAGCTCAGTCAATGCAACCGCGGCTTGGACTCGTGGCCATCGGACCGCCTACCAGCGGCATCAGGTCCACCGACATGCTCGCGTATTAAAAGCGTACTCATGCGCACGTATTCGACCAACTCCGCATAAGCCTGCTCGTTGTCTTCGTCGACTTCAGGGTCGGTATCCACCTGGGCGATCTCGGCAAGATCGCCCAAGGCCTCGCGCACCTCGCCCGGCAAGCCGGTACCATCGGTCAGCCCGCCCACGGCCAGACCGAACAAATAGCCTTCGCTCCAGGCACCGAGGGCGGCAGCGCGTAAGGCGAGGGGCTCGGAATCGCCCGGCAACAGAATCCGCCAGCCGAGCTCCGGATCAGCCAGTGCCTCACAGGTCTCCTCGTAGAGGCGACTGAGCAACATCAAACAGGCTTTGGCCGCGTCTCCGCGAGGGGCGGTATCCTCCAGCACCTCGGCAATCCAACGCGCCCGGTCAACATTTTTCGAGACCGTGAGCATCCCGCAGAGCCGACCGTGGGCTGCAGCGGCGCCCGCACCCGCCTCCAGTGCCGCAAGCGCCTGATCGAGGGGTTCATAGAGCTCTAACATGGTCATTCTGGCCCAATTTCGCGCGCCTGGCGTATTGAATGAAACCTATCGTAACAGAGCCGGCCCCGACTGGGCCGTTGACCGGCCACGCGCATCACTCTATATTCAGCATATGACGAAGGATGTAGGCCAAGTTACTGATTCAGCTAACGAACAGATCACCCAGCTAGAGCATCGCCTCGATGCGTTGCTGCGGGTCGTGGAGCGGCTGCGCCAAGAGAACGAAATGCTCCGCCATACGCAAGAGGCACTCAATACCGAGCGTGCCTCGTTACTCGAGAAAAACGAGACCGCTCGAACTCGCATCGAGGCGATGATCAATCGTCTCAAAGCTATGGAGAATCATTAAGGCCCATGTCCGGACCCGTCAAGGTAACCATCCTGGATAGGGAGTATTTTGTCGCTTGCCGTGATGAGGAGCGCGCCAATCTGCTCGAATCCGCCGCCTATCTCAATGAACAGATGCGCGAGATCCGCGACTCGGGCAAGATCGTGGGTATGGACCGAATCGCCGTGATGGCGGCGCTGAACATCACCCATGAGATGCTCGAATCCCGCCGCAGTGCCGACAAAATAGAGGCTGTGAGCGAGCGGTTGCGCCGTTTGAGCCGTCGGGTGACCGAAGCGCTCGGCACCGACAAGCACGGCGGCGATACCGATGCCGGTTGAGCAACGTCCACATTTCGGCAGCCGAGACTAACGAACCAACGCAGCGGCCTTGTCTGTCTAGACCGCTGCAGCTCGCTATGGTGTATCGGATGAAGCCAGCCGGCCGCGACTCATTGAAAAACAGAAACATCGTGGTCACGCGCCCGGCGCACCAGGCCGAATCGTTTTGTCGAATGCTCGAGCACGCGGGCGCAAACGCACTGCGCTGCCCCTTGCTCAACATTTCCGCCACACCGAAAACCCCCTCGTTTGCGCGGCTGCGCGCCGAGCTCGCCTCGTTCGATCTGCTGATATTCAACAGCCCCAACGCCGCCAATTTCGGTCTTCCTCAACTTGAGCCCCAGCGCCGCCTCCAGGGTCGGGTGAAAATCGCGGCGATCGGAGCAAAAACCGCGCATGCGATTGCCGGTCTGGGTTATTCGGTCGATATCGTCCCAGCAACCGGCTTTGATAGTGAATCACTCTTGGAACTCCCCATCCTCGAGAAGGTTGGCGGCATGAAGATCGCCATCCTCAGAGGATCGGGGGGGCGCGAGTTGGCCGGCTCCGTGTTGCGCTCAAGGGGCGCTGAGGTGAGCTATATCCAGGTCTACGAGCGCCAGCCCCCCAGCAAGGAGCAGTTCGAGCAAATTGAGCAACTGTTGCTGCACAATCGCTCCGATGCCGTAGCCATTACCAGCGGCGAGGCTTTTCTTGCTCTGTGGAGCGGAATCGGCCCCAGACTATGCCATTTGCTCAACCAGTCCACCTTTGTCTTTGGCAGCCGCCGCATTGCTGATGTTGCCCGCTCAAAAGGCTTGTGCTCACCTATCGCGGTCGCGGCCGATCCAAGCGACGAGGCCATGTTCGCGGCACTCCTCGAGTGGGCCGCGGGGGCGTAGCGAATGAGGGAATCGTCGAGCTAAACGCTGCCGCATTAGCGCATTGCACCGGGGTGTTGCCATGCTTACATCACAGCTACTCGTTTTGCCGATCTTTATAGGCGGTTTTTTGTTTTATCGTCACGTCGTACCACAAGCAACGGACCAACGTACCGTACTGAAATTCGATCTCATCGTCGCGACCCTGCTCATCATCCTCTCCATTGTCTCCGCCTGGCTGGTGTTCAGCCATGTAAAGGGCGGTGAAGATTCCATCTGGGGCCACGTGCTGGCAGCTACTTGTTCTTACCTTATCGTACTGTTCGGGCTGCACCTGGCTTATTGGATCCGCAACTCTCTCCTGTTCAGATAGGGTTGGCTCGGATCGGCTCACCGCCGCAAGGGCTGGACGAGTTGCCATGTAGTACGGCATTATCCGCCTTGGACATCCCCTGCGGTGTTCGAGCGCAGGCACTACGTTTTCTTGAGCCGACATTCAATCGCCGCGGGAAATACGGTAGCGACACTGGTGAGCAAGTCTGCCCCAGAGCGGAAAGCCTAAAGGGTCGCTCGGTGTTCCCACCTGGACCAAAGGGTTCAAGGGCGATGCCGGCACGGCACTGCGCGGGGGATGTCTTTTTGTGCCTATACGACACACCTGCTCAATACAGCCGTCAAAGACACCCTGTTGGCTTCGTTGCTGACTAGGCCTAGCAAACGGGTGGCGCATGGAATCCAAGGCCGAACTCCGTCACCGGATGCGCCGGCAGCGCCGGCAGTTGGGCCTGTGCGAGCGCACCCGCGCTGCCCGCCAGCTAACGGCGGTGTTGCGCCGCAGCCGCTGGTACCATCACAGTCACCGTATCGCCTGCTATTGGGCGATGGACGGGGAAATGGATCTCGGCGCTTTTTTGCAGCGGGCACATCAGGACGGGCGAGTGATTTATCTACCTGTTCTGCAAAAAAAACCGACCAAAAGCCTCCGCTTTTACCAGTATCGGCCCGGTGAGCGCTTACGTGCGAATCGGTTCGGCATTCCGGAACCTCGGCCCCGGCAAGCCAATCGAATTGCCTGTCGGGATCTGGATCTGGTGCTGGTCCCCCTCGTGGCATTCGACCAGCAGGGGCACCGCCTGGGTATGGGTGCCGGCTTTTATGACCACACGTTCGCCTTCTTACGCCATCAGCGTGGCCGTTGGCGACGGCCCCGATTGTTAGGTATTGCATTTAGCTTTCAGCGAATCGTCGAACTGCCGGTCGAGCCCTGGGATGTACCGCTCGCCGGCGTCGCGACCGAGCGGGGCTTGACTCGATGCCAAATCGAGAACCGATCGTGCTCGAGTAACCCGAATCGATCATGAATCAGCCGAGGCAGGGAGCGCATGAGCTACTGGGTTATGAAATCCGAGCCGAGCGTATACGGCATTGATGATCTCGCCGCGCAGCCCTCGCAAACCGATCACTGGGAAGGCGTGCGCAACTACCAAGCACGCAACATGCTGCGCGATCAGATGCGGCCCGGTGATCTCGCGCTGCTCTATCACTCCAATTGCCCGCAGCCCGGTGTCGTCGGCATCATGGAGATCGTACGCGCCGGCTATCCGGATCACACAGCCTTTGACCCCGAGTCAAAGTACTTCGATCCTAAAAGCGACCCCGATCGGCCGCGTTGGTACATGGTCGATGTCCGCTTCAAACGGCGCCTGGCGCGCACCATCCCGCTCACCGAGCTCAAGGCCAATCCGGCGTTGGCGGAGACGCCGCTGATCCGGCGCGGCAACCGGCTGTCGATCATGCCGGTGAGCGCCGAACACTGGCAGGCCATCCTGGACATGGAATAGCAAACAAGGCATGAAAAAACCGAATGTCGTCACCCGAATCAGCGCACGCATGCACCCGCCATGGGTCATTGGTGCGGCCTTGTTATCCGGGCTGACACTGTGCGGGGTGTTGTGGTGGTGCGGCACGACCAATCATGCCGCCCTGCCCCCCGCCACCGTGCACTTGCAGCCGATCAAAGTCGAGGATGCCGATTCACTGGCGGCGCTGTTTGCCGAACGCGGCTACGACTGGCCCCCGCACGGAGCGGTACCGCCACTTGCGGTGACCTCACTACCCACCGACCTGGCCGAGCAACCCGCAAGCCGCAAGAAATCGTTGTTCTTTCGCAGCCTCCTCCCCCTGATTCTGGCCGAAAACCGCCGCCTGCAGGCTGAGCGCTCGCTCCTTAAGCGCGCTTTTGCCCAAGGCGGGCTCCCACCCGCGGGATCACTTCGGGAGCAGGTGGTAGCGATCGCGCGGGATCATGGCATCAACGGCGATCTCAACGACTCGGATGTGCGCGCGCAACTGCTGCGCCGGGTCGATCGGATTCCGCCGGCGCTGGCCTTGGCGCAGGCTGCAAGCGAGAGCGGTTGGGGCAGCTCTCGCTTTGCCCGTGAAGGCAACAATCTGTTCGGCGAGCGGACCTGGAATCCGGATCAGGGGCTCACACCGCACCGCCGGGCCAGCCACCTGCGCCATTATGTCCGTGCGTTCGACAGCCTACGCGGCTCGGTGCACAGCTACGTCCACAACCTCAACACCCACCGGGCATACGCCCAACTGCGGCAACTGCGAGAGCGGCTGCGCAACCACGGTAAGCAACCGGATGCCGCGAGCCTGACCGGCAATCTAAATCGCTACTCCGAACGGGGCGCAGACTACGTGGCCGATATCCGGACGATGCTACGCCACAATGCGCTGCCCCAAGCCCTGCAAGACGTCCGTTTGGCTACAACGCGCCGGCGGCCAAACCACTAGTAGCCGTCGTCCCTCACAGCTGTTTGATGAAGACTCGGGAATTGCGCCGAAAGTTATAGAGCCGCTGCCGGCCGACTGGGAGTTTCTGCAGGCTCGCGGGCTGAAAGCCCCGCTCCTGGAACCAGTGGGCGCTGCGGGTAGTCAGCACGAACAAAGTCTGCACACCCTGCGCCGCGGCAGTACGCTCCATTTGCCTGAGCAGGGCATCGCCGCGTTCGCCGCCTCGATAGTCGGGATGCACCACAAAACAGGCCAGCTCCGCCAGGGCTGCATCCGGCATGCGATAAAGCGCGGCGCAGGCGATGATGGTGCCCTCGCGTACGATGACCGTAAAATGCTCGACTTCCGTTTCGAGGCGCTCGCGCGAGCGACGCACCAGAGTGCCGTCGCGTTCGAGCGGCTCGATGAGCTCCAAAATGCCGCCGATATCGTCGATTACGGCTGCACGGGTGATCTCGAACGGCCGCGCGGTGATCAGTGTCCCTGCCCCATCGCGCGTGAACAATTCCAGCAGCAAGGCCCCGTCGATACCTCCGCCAAGCAAGTGCACCCGCCGCACACCACCCCGGCAAGCTTCGAGCGTTCCGGTAAGCAACCGCCGTAGCTCGGGAGTCAGCTCGGCATGCTCATGCAAATAAAGCTGCACCTCCTCGGTGGTCATCTCCCGCACTAAAGCGCCGGTACGCTCGTACACTTGTGCGCCCTCTTGCAGAAACAGCAGCTTGTCGGCGCAGACCTCCCGAGCCACGGCCAACGCCACATCCTCCGAGTAAAGATTGAATACTTCGCCGGTGGGCGAATAGCCTAGCGAAGCGATCAGGACCACCGCATTGTCATCCAGGCGCTGGCGGATCGCCGCCCCATCCACTCGCCGCACTTCTCCGGTATGCAGATAATCGACGCCGTCGCGGATGCCCAACGGGCGGGCGGTAACGAAATTGCCGGATGCCACCCGGATACGCAAGCCGGCCATAGGAGAATTGGCAAGCCCCATGGACAACAACGCTTCGATTTCCACACGAACCGTGCCTACCGCTTCTTTCACGCAAGCGAGAGCAAGCTCGTCGGTAATGCGCAGCCCATTGACATAGCGCATCGTGCAGCCGCGGGCACGCAGCCGCTGCTCGATCTGGGGCCGCGCGCCCGGCACCAGTACCAACCGAACGCCGAGGCTGCTCAGCAGCGCAAGATCGTGGATCAGTGCCGGCAAAGTCCCATCGGCCACCGTTTCACCACCAAAGGCGATGACAAAGGTCCGGCCCCGATGGGCGTTGATGTAAGGCGAGCTGTGGCGGAACCAGTCAACGAAACGGGTCGACTCCCGCTTCATCCCGCCCCCCCGACTACTGGTGGCTCCAAGCAGAAACGGCGGATGAACCGCTGGAGTAAATCGATCATGGGGGCAATGCGATCCACCGATAAATACTCGTCGGGCTGATGGGCCTGATCGATATCCCCGGCGCCCAGCACCACCACCTCCATACCCAACGCTGCAAAAAACGGGCCTTCGGTGCCGAAGGCAACCGCGCCGGGCTCGGCTCCGGTCAGCTCCCGCGCAACCTGGAGGATATAAGAGTCCGCCGGTGTCGACAGCGGCGGCAACCCCGGAAACAAGGGGCGTATCTCTAACGTCGCAGCCGAGTGGGCCAGCACCCGCTCAAGGCGCTCGACCAGCTGCGTCTGTAACTCATCCAGATCCATACCGGGCAACGGCCGTAGATCAAAATGCAGCTCTGCCTCGGCGCAGATGCGATTGGGATTATCACCGCCGTGGATATGCCCCAGATTCAGGGTGGGCTCTGGAACCCGGAATCGGGTATCCCGATAGCGCTGCTGCAGCTCCGCACGCCAGGCCAGGATTTCATTGAGCGCTACGATCATCGCCTCCAGCGCATTGACGCCAAAGCCGGGATCGCTGGAATGGCCGGAACGGCCGATCAGCCGCACGGATTCCATCATAACGCCTTTGTGCAAATGGATCGGCCGCAGTCCCGTCGGCTCACCGATCAAAACGTAGCGACCGATCGGCCGGCCATCGTCGACCAGAGCCTTGGCACCGGCCATGCCGCTTTCCTCATCGGCCGTAGCGAGAATGGTCAGCGGCCGGCGCAAATCCTGCGCCCGCACCTCCCGGACCGCTTCGAGCACAAGGGCAAAAAAGGATTTCATGTCGCTGACGCCGAGCCCATATAAACGCCCGTCCCGCTCCGTGAGCTGGAAAGGATCCGTGCTCCAGCGATTGACGTCGTATGGAACGGTGTCGGCATGGCCCGCCAGGACCAGACCCTCCGAACCGCTGCCAAGCGTTGCCACCAAATTCGCCTTGTGCGGTTGGCCGGGCAACTCGCGTATGTCAATGGTGAAGCCCAAGGAATCGAGCCATTGCGCCAGCCGCTCGATCACGGCACGGTTACCCTGGTCCAAAGCCGGATCGACGCTGCTTACGGACGGCAGCCGAATCAGTTCGCTAAGCATCTGGCGCAGAGTTGGCATGGTTGCGGCCATGGGGTACTCCTTGTTCGGCTTAGTACTACAGTTGCAAATAATCATCGACGGACATCTCGACAATGATTATTTGCAACTGTAGTACTAGCCTCTTATAGCTGGTTAAGCTCCTCCTTGGAACCGTCGATTGTAGCGAATGCCCGCAGGTCGCAAAACTAACGCCGACTGGATACCATCGCCCAATCCATGCGCGGTAAGCCATTCAATGGAATCCAATTGCATGATGATGACGGCGAGCCGCTCGCCCGACGTACTGCGCTCTTAAGATGCAGACGGCATCGAGCCGATTGCCCGTCAGGGCTACTCGTGCGCAGCATCTGCCAAAAAACGGCCCACGGAGATCGCCAATGCTGCACTACCCGGACATCGACCCGATCGCTTTTCGGCTCGGCCCATTAGCCGTTCACTGGTACGGCATCACGTATGCCATCGGCTTCATAGCGGGCTGGTGGCTGGGTCGGCGCCGGGCACGGCAGCCCGATTCCCCGCTCAAGCCCCAGCAAGTGGACGATCTGGTGCTGTTCGTCGCGTTGGGGGTCGTAATCGGCGGGCGCGTGGGGTATATGCTCTTCTATGGCCTGGATCAGCTGCTCGCCAATCCGTTGGCTCTGTTCCAGATCTGGCACGGCGGGATGAGCTTCCACGGAGGGCTGCTCGGCGTCATAGCCATGACTTGGTGGTTCGCACGGCGCATCAAGACGTCCTTTTGGCGAGTGGCCGACTTCGTGGCTCCACTAGTGCCCATCGGGCTCGGAGCCGGACGCATCGGCAACTTCATCAACGGTGAGCTCTGGGGTGCGCCAACAACCCTGCCTTGGGGAATGGTCTACCCGCCACTGGGTTTTCAGCCCCGGCACCCCTCGCAGCTCTACGAGTTCCTGCTCGAAGGCGTCATACTGTTCACCGTTCTCTGGCTGTTCTCCCGGCAAACACGGCCGGCCGGTGCGGTATCCGGATTGTTCCTGCTCTGCTATGGTGGGTTTCGCTTTCTGGTAGAGCTCGTGCGCATGCCGGACCCCCAACTCGGCTATCTCGCTTTTGGCTGGCTCACCATGGGGCAGATCCTCTCGCTGCCAATGATCATCGCCGGCCTGGGTTTGCTCGCCTGGGCTTATCGGGGCCAACTCGCAGGCGCCGGATCGACCAACGTATGATAGCCGTCCAAGGCAACGTAACCATGGCAGCGGTGCCGACAATGAGCGCAATCGCACCGAACAGGCCACGGACGTTCTCATGAAACAGTATTTGGAACTGCTGCGCCATGTCCTTCACCAGGGTGTGCGCAAGAGCGACCGCACGGGAACCGGTACGCTGTCCGTGTTTGGCTATCAGATGCGCTTCGATCTGCAGCAGGGCTTGCCCCTGCTCACCACCAAGCGGCTGCATCTGCGCTCCATCGTCCATGAGTTGCTCTGGTTGCTCTCCGGCGAGAGCAACATCGGCTACCTAAAAGAGAACGGAGTAAGCATTTGGGATGAATGGGCCGATGAGAACGGCGAGCTAGGCCCCATCTATGGACCACAGTGGCGCAAGTGGCCGGCCCAGGATGGCAGCACAATCGATCAGATTACAGACGTGATCGACGGCATCAAGCAAAACCCGAACTCGCGCCGTCATATCGTTAGCGCCTGGAACGTCGCATACCTTCCGGAGGAATCCCTAAGCCCGCAAGCAAACGTTGCCCAAGGCCGGATGGCCCTGCCCGCCTGTCATGCCCTGTTCCAATTCTATGTCGCCGATGGTAAGTTGTCCTGCCAGCTCTACCAGCGCAGCTGCGATGTATTCCTAGGCGTCCCGTTTAATATCGCCAGCTACGCCTTGCTCACCCATATGATCGCCCAAGAATGCGGCCTAGCGCCCGGCGATTTTGTTTGGACCGGTGGCGATGTCCACGTGTACTCCAACCATCTGGAACAGGCCAGACTCCAACTCTCCCGGGCGCCCCGCCCATTGCCGAAGCTGATCATCAAGCGCAAACCCGACTCGATTTTCAACTATTGCTATGATGATTTCGAGATCGTCGGGTACGATCCACATCCGGCCATCAAAGCTCCGATCGCCGTGTAGCCATAACGAACGGTAGGCGGTTGGGCTCCGCCAATCTCGAAACATTTAAGCGATGCTAATTTTAATTGATCCGTTCGCTCTGAGCGCTTCGACAAGCCCGCCCTGAGGAGTAGCCGAAGAACCTTAGCATGAACGGACTTTTTCAGGGGGAAACCGCCCTGGTCCAGTCGCCGGGCAGCGCATGTATGACCGCGTCCTTTACCCCATTCCATTACACACAAGTCTGTTCCAGTCGACTCAGGTCGCGCTGGTGCCAGCCAAGTGATTGAAAACACTGATCCCATCTGCCCAGTCGGCGTTCAGCGGGTCAGTTCGTAACATATTGTTTCAATTTAATATTATGGACTTATGTATAAGGTGATGCCTTTACCCATCATGGTCCGCTGCAATGGGTTGTAATGCAAGCGCTCGGGACTTGACATACATATATATGCACGCTTACCGCTGACGCAACAAGAATAATTGTACCGAATTAGGCACAAACCCAGCTAAAGAATTTCTGGCGCAAGAACGGCTCCGATTAGCCACACATATAGTAGAAAATTTCGTGTCGACGTGAAGTGTCCTAAACCATGTACAATGGTTCGAATACCCCACTGGCGAGAACCTGTCCGGTGATCAATTGCAGGGTCCAGCGGATAAGAAAGCGGTCCGGCCTCATGAGCTCACCATTCGGGTGAGCGGCAACAAGCGCTATTTTACCGAACAGTCAGCTCGTTGCGATCAAAAATGATCGTATGCCACGGCCTCAAAAATTTTTCCAAATAACACTCTATTAATGAGAGTGGTTATTTTCACCGTCTGACCTAGCGGTAATAATTTGATATTGCTCTGGCGTAAGCCTCGGCAATTTCTGCAAAAATGCAACCATAGCCCAGATGCGCTGATCATCATGAGTCTCACCCCAGGCTGGCATACCGCTGGCTTTAATGCCGTGCTTGATTATCCAGAACTGACGTTGCGCAGTGTATTTTTCATCTCCATGCTCATCATGGTTATGATCATTTCCATCGCCATCCTGTGATAAATTGGGCGGGCTAGGGTAAAGCCCAACACTCATATCACTTTTATTTTTTCCAGGTTTTAAATGGCACTCCAAACACATTTCATTATAATCTGGACCACCCGAGAGCAGAAGTTCAGGATCGCTTAAATCTGGAACATTGATATCACTGGCGGCGCGTTTGATCGAGCGCTCTCTGAGTGTTTCCAAAACCCAATAGGTTACTGCGTTATGGGGAACATCAGCACCTATCGGGTACAGCCCCGAATAGATAAAACCTGCAACTCCCAGCACGCCGATGGCACTTAACAATACAATCATTTTTATAATTTTCATCTTGCCTTACCCATTACACCCTTCCTAGTTAGAAACGATGAGCCAATTAATAACGATAGATTCACCTTTCTCGAGCCGCGCAATTAATGGTAGAAATGGTGGCCAGATGATTCTTTTGACTTGCCATGATGGTCAGTATCGTGCTCAACTTCTTTAGTCGTTTGTTCCGAGGTATGATAATCAGTCATATCGGACTGCCTGATCTTTTTACATTTAATCATTATTGCCATCAGAACAGGGTCATTTTTGTCCACCCCTGATTGATTCATTGATTCTATCGCTGCACAGTCTGGCTTTTCTGATTTTTTTGCATGTTCTGCTGGGTCATGAGCATGCACAAAATTCGCGAAAAGCAAAAAAGATACGAGCGCAAGGATATTGTTTTTTATTTTTTTCACTTTGATTGCTTTCATATAAACCCCCTGAAGTCCACTACGAAATATCTGAAATATTAAGTCAATTTATCTCTACAGAGAGAAATAATAAAAATGCTTCACTTCCGAGCACCGCTTTTGGATCAAATGCTTCCTGTGTATCCATTTAAAAGCCAAGTGGACGAACGGCGCCCTTAGTAGGGGCTATTGCGTTGAAACACTGAAAGCATCAAATATTGACCCCCCTTCCGTGTAAAGAATTAGCTCACTGGAAAAAACAAGAATAACGATGAGCCAGGCGGCATGCAACCCAGGCTGCGGCCTCAACTCTGCCACGGCCTTTGTTACCGCTGCTATTATAAGGGTTACGCCCATAATTCTATGCTGAACAATTAACAGCAGCATCGATACGTGGGTATCATGCTGCGCGTGGAAAAAGAAAATTATCCCAGCTAGAAATAGGCCTACCGGCAACGCCATGGACCATAAGAGGGCTGGCAATTTCCCAAAACAACGGGCACCCTCAATCACTCCGATTGATAGTAATAGCGCTGATAAAAAAATATGCTGATCGGTTTCTTTGGAGTAGTTCGCGGGAAGTGCGCTGCCGTGGATCATGGGATCGAGAAGAAGTGCAATGCCTACAATCAGCAAGGCACAGGGAATAAGAAGCGCCGACCTTTGGCGGCGAAAGACTTGAATATCATGCAAAATCAAGGGGCTGACGATGAGCGCGAGAAACACCCCGAATAACCAATGAACCTGTTCGGAGGAAAGACCCATAATGGTAACAACCTGTTAAATTGCATGACTCGCCACTGGAACGAGAGCATATCAAAGTGGCGAAGCCTCAGCGATGAGCAAGCTGTTCGAGCCGACCTGACATCTGGCAAGTACCGTGCGCTCCGAGATGCGGCGCAAGGCAGACAAGCTAATATTCTTGTATGTTGTGCGCCACCGGCATAACCCTCTAGGAGGGGGAATCCACCTGAATGACCCACAATTCTCAGCGCCCCGTTATTTCTTTGATTGCCGCTATGGCGGAAAACCGAGTCATCGGGCGAGCGCACGGGCTGCCCTGGCGATTGCCGGCGGACATGCGTCATTTTGTAGCGCTCACTCGGGGCAAGCCCATCGTCATGGGCCGGCGCTGCCATGACACCATCGGGCGAGCGCTGCCGGGACGGCACAATATCGTGCTAAGCCGAAACCCCGCTCATCGGGTACCCGGCTGCATGCTCGTACATGACCTCGAAGCGGCTTTGGCGGTAGCCGCAGGAGCATCGGAAATCATGATTATCGGCGGAGAACAGATATACCGGCTCTTTCTCGCCCGGGCCGATCGCATTTATCTGACCCTAGTGCACGGGCGGGTCGAGGGTGATGCTTTTTTCCCGCACCTCGATGCAGCCGAGTGGCAAGAAAGCGCTCGGCAATCGCGGTTAGCCGATGCCGACAACGCTTACGCACTGACCTTCCTAACCTTGCTCAGACGCGCAAGCGAGCCCAACTGTGAAACCGCTTGAGCATTTTACCCGCAAGGCTTGCGGAACAACCCTAAGTCTTTTAGGCCATCATAGTGACATGCATCATGGAATCTTGAACCGGACAATTATATACCGTCATCCTACACACATTCTGGCGACCCGCTCATGGTTAAGGATGGAACATTGGCAAAGCGTCGTGCCTACAAATAGGCTAACGGGCACCATGTTATACGATGCGAACAAAAATTCACGGACGGAAAAAAAGTACCATGACAATGACTGTCAAGCACCGGGGACTGGCAAGGCCATTTATGACGATTGCATTGGCAGCTTCGGTAGGCACCGCAGCCGCCTCCGGCTTTCAAATTCGCGAGCAAAGTGCCAAAGCCTTGGGTAACGCGATGGCCGGCGCCAGCGCCGGCGCCGAAGACGCCTCCTATATGGCTTATAATCCGGCAACGATCGGGCACTTACCGGAAAACCAGTTAACCGGCAACCTGAGCTACATCGATCCCGAAATCAGACTCAAGCACGCCAACGCCAGCACCGCGCTGGGTACGCCTATTCAGGGCCCCACCGATGATGGCGACGTGAACGCACTCGTGCCGGCACTGACCGCCAAATGGCGCCTAAACGAGAAATTCGACTTAGGCTTGGGCGTTTACTCCTTCTGGGGTCTCAAAACCGATTATAATCGCGCTTGGATCGGGCGTTACCATGCCGTGGACACAAGCCTCACCACCGTGGCCATCAACCCGGTCTTGGCCTTCAAGCCGACCCCCCAACTCTCTGTCGGGGCTGGGTTGATCGCACAATACGCCAATGCGCGGCTGACCAACGCCATTGACTTCGGCACGATCGGTGCGGCGCAGGGCCTACCGGGCGCGAATCCCGGCAATCAGGACGGCTTCGCCCGCGTCACCGGCGATGACTGGGGTTTCGGCTTCAATCTCGGAGCGCTCTACGAGCTCACCCCTAACACGCGCATCGGCATAGCTTACCGCTCCAAGGTGGAGCATACGCTCAAGGGTAAAGCCAGCTTCGATCCGGACCAAGCAGGGATCGCCAATACGCTCGGTGCAGCGCTCGGCGGCGCTTTCACCGATACCGTCGGTAAGGCGGATCTCACCACGCCGGCCACAGCGAGTCTCGGAGTATTGCATCAGGCGACTAAACGGCTGGCGCTGATGGCCGAGGTTCAGTGGACGAACTGGAGTGAGTTCGGCCGCCTAGTGGTGAAATTCGATAACAACACTCCCAACAGCGTAACCGACAATGACTGGCAAGATACTTGGTTCGCATCGATCGGAGCGAGCTACCGCCTCACGAATCGCTGGCTGCTGCGCGCAGGGCTCGCCTACGATCAAACGCCGATCCCCGACCCGCGGCATCGCACCCCCCGAATACCGGGTTCGGATCGTAAGTGGCTTGCCCTGGGAACCACCTACAGCCCAGTTGCCAATTTCGATATCACCGGTAGCTGGGTACACGCCTTTCTCAGTGATGCCGATAGCAATTTGAAGGCCGGCGATGAGGGCAACAGCGCGCGAGGCAATCTCACTGGCACTTATAAAGTATCGGCCGACGTATTCTCGCTCCAAGCCGCTTGGCGCTTCTGACGCTTCTTGTTGCGCGGCATCTAGCCCGGAAGTCTCATGAATCCGCGCGATGATTAATGATTGCGCAGCTTGTGGATTCACAGGAGTTTTTGTGAAGGAGCGGCGTATCGGTGACCACGCCCGACTGAGCAAAATCTTCTGTGGATTCAATTGGTAAGCGAGGGTTTTTGCGATTCATGAAGTTCCCGGGCTAGAGCGGCTCGGGCTGCCCACCCGCCGCAGGAATCGATACGCACCGGTGGCTCGCCAGCAGGCTCGAGCGCCGCGGGTCGAATACGCAATCCATGGGTACGAAACGGCGCTGGGCGCGCTCCAAACGCTTACCAGTAGTCCAGCAAACAAACTCAGGAAAAGCGCTTTGGGCTCCCGAAGTTTTTGGGTCAACCCGATCAGCGCTTCATGTACTCGAAAAATTCCTGGTTTGTCTTGGTGTCCTTGAGTTTATCCAAAAGGAATTCGATCGCCGCCAGCTCGTCCATGGGGTGCAGCAGCTTGCGCAAAATCCAAGCTTTCTGCAACTCGTCAGGCCCCATGAGGAGCTCCTCACGCCGGGTTCCGGAGCGATTGATATTGATCGACGGATAAATACGCTTCTCCGAAATACGCCGATCCAGGTGCAGCTCCATATTACCCGTGCCCTTAAACTCCTCGTAAATGACATCGTCCATCCGCGAGCCCGTCTCCACCAAAGCGGTCGCGATGATGGTCAGAGACCCGCCTTCCTCGACGTTGCGAGCCGCCCCAAAGAACCGCTTCGGCCGATGCAGCGCATTGGCATCCACACCACCGGTGAGTACTTTGCCGGATGAAGGCACCACCGTATTATAGGCGCGCGCCAGGCGGGTAATGGAGTCGAGCAGAATCACGACATCCTGCTTGTGCTCGACCAAGCGCTTGGCTTTCTCGATCACCATTTCGGCGACCTGTACGTGCCGGCTGGCGGGCTCGTCGAAGGTTGATGACACCACCTCACCACGAACCGAACGCTGCATCTCCGTAACCTCCTCGGGTCGCTCGTCGATGAGCAGGACGATCACGTAGCATTCGGGGTAGTTGGAAGTAATGGACTGAGCGATGTTCTGCAGCATCATCGTCTTGCCGGCTTTCGGCGGTGAGACGACGAGGCCACGCTGACCTTTGCCTATGGGCGCGACCAGATCGATGATCCGCGCCGTGAGGTCTTCGGTGCTGCCGTTGCCCCGCTCCATCTTGAGCCGCGACTTGGCGAACAACGGCGTCAAATTCTCAAATAGAACCTTATGACGAGCCGCTTCCGGCTTCTCGAAATTGATTTCGTTGACTTTCAGCAGTGCGAAATAGCGTTCGCCTTCCTTTGGCGGGCGAATTTTCCCTGCTACCGTATCTCCCGTA
Source organism: Nitrococcus mobilis Nb-231 (assembly GCF_000153205.1). Taxonomy (GTDB): domain Bacteria; phylum Pseudomonadota; class Gammaproteobacteria; order Nitrococcales; family Nitrococcaceae; genus Nitrococcus; species Nitrococcus mobilis. The sequence continues at coordinate 2,712,092 of NZ_CH672427.1, read as the reverse complement.
CGCAAACTGAAACGCCGAATTTGGCTCGGGGAGACATAAATATCATCCGGTCCTGCCATGTATGAACTGTCGGCAGAACGCAGGAAACCGAAGCCGTCCTGGAGAATTTCCAAAACGCCATCGCCCCAGATGTCTTCACCTTTCTTGGCTTGCGCCTTGAGAATGGAGAAGATGACATCCTGTTTACGCGACCGTGCCATACCCTCGATTCCAAGGGACTGGGCAATCTCCACGAGCTCGGTGGCGGGTTTCTGCTTAAGTTCCGTGAGATTCATTGTTTAGTGCTTCATGGGTTAGGTCGGTCTAAACCCGGCGCACGGGGTCCCAGCCCCTGGCGCTGGTCTTGCAGGCGCGTTGCGAGAGCGCCCTATCAGCTTTCGCTGCCACAATCGCACTCGAGGCCTGGTGCTGTGGCGGCTTGGTGAACGGACTGGCCAATATCGGAGCGAAGAGGGCGGCCCAATCGACCGCCCTGACAAAATCAGAGGTTGCTGTCGAGGAACGCCGTGAGCTGTGACTTCGACACCGCGCCCACCTTAGTTGCCTCCACTTCGCCGTTTTTGAACAGCATCAACGTTGGAATCCCCCGAATACCATATTTCGGTGGCGTTTCCGGATTATCATCGATATTCAGCTTGATCACTTTCAATTTGCCAGCGTACGCCTCGGCCACCTCGTCGAGGATAGGAGCAATCATCTTGCACGGGCCGCACCATTCTGCCCAATAATCCACAAGAACAGGCTCTGCGGCCTTCAACACTTCTTGTTCGAAGGTCTCGTCCGAGGCATGGACGATATTTCCGCTCACGGTTTGTAACCTCCAAATGCTGCCGTCGGGAGAGGTTTAGTGTTCTCACTATACCTGGCTTGGGGCGAAAGCGATTGGCTAATGCGGGGGGTTCGAAACACATCGCGCTGGTTGCGCGTATAATTTTGAGGAATTTTAGCGAGCATCATGATTCTTGTCAACGCTTGGCAGGCACGCCGAGGTGCCGGAGCGAACCATGCAACGCGACGAATTGCCAAACCCATAACAAGCCTGTCTCGTTGCGCTCGACGGTAATCTCGATGACAGGGGTGTGTACAATAGCCGCATCGTCCGCTGGAGTCCTGGCATGCCACCCAAACCGATAACCGTGCAGCGGCGCATCGTCGCACGCTCCCGCCTGTTCCAGGTGGAAGCCGTGAGCTTGCGCTTCGCCAACGGGGTCGAAGCCGAATACGAGCGGCTCACACCGGGCGCCGGATCCGCCGGCGCCGTACTGATCGTACCCATCCTCGAGGGCGACACAGTGCTACTGGTACGTGAATACGCGGCCGGAACGGATCGTTACGAGCTCGGCTTACCCAAAGGTCGGATAGAACAGGACGAGGAACCACTTTCAGCGGCCGCTCGTGAGCTGCGCGAGGAAGTAGGCTATGCGGCTGCACGCCTCACCCCATTGCGTTCACTGACCCTCGCGCCGGGCTATCTCGCGCATCAGACACAGGTGGTGTTGGCCGAGCAACTCTATCCGGACTCCCTCGAGGGTGATGAACCGGAAGCCCTCGAGGTAGTATCCTGGCCGCTATCTGATCTGGCGGGCTTGCTCACCTGTGAGGAATTGACCGAAGCACGCACGATCGCCGCTCTTTTCATGGTCCGGGAATATCGTCTGAGCTAGGGTCTGTTAACACTGCCCCCCGATCGCCGCGTTGCGGCCCAAAATTGGGTCAG
>NZ_CH672427.1:2688609-2710128 GCF_000153205.1 Nitrococcus mobilis Nb-231 | reverse complement strand
CCGGAGATCTGAACAGCATGGATGTCGAGCACCGTGGGCAACTGGCCGAATCCCTCATCATCCTGGCCGAGGAAGCCGGCGAGCGCATCATGCGCGTCTATCAGCGGGACTTCGCTGTTGAGACCAAAACCGACCAGTCCCCCCTCACCGAGGCTGATCGCGCCGCCCATGAACATATCCTCGCCCGGCTGCAGGAGCTGACTCCGACGCTGCCGATATTATCCGAAGAAGGTGGCCTCCCCGACTACACCAGCCGCCGCGACTGGCCGCTCTATTGGCTGGTGGATCCGCTGGACGGCACCAAGGAGTTCATCAAAAAAAACGGCGAGTTCACGGTCAATATCGCGCTGGTGAAAGAGGGGCAGCCCATTCTGGGTATCGTGCATGCCCCGGTGTTTAAAACCACTTATATCGGCAACCGGGGCAATGGCGCCTGGCGTATCAGCGGCGGTGTACGCACTCCGATTCACACCCGCGTACTGCCGGAGGACGGGCCGCCGATGCTGGTGGTCAGCCGATCGCACCGGGGCGAGGCCGTAGACCGACTGCTCGAGCGCCTCCCGCCGCACGAGACCCGATCGGTGGGCAGCTCGCTGAAGTTCTGCCTGGTAGCGGAAGGCAAAGCGGATCTCTATCCCCGCTTCGGCCCGACCTCGGAGTGGGACACAGCGGCTGCGCAATGCGTAGTCGAAGCAGCCGGCGGCCGCGTCACTCGAGTCGATCTCCGTCCCCTGACCTACAACACCAAGGCTTCCCTGCTCAATCCGGATTTCCTGGTTTTCGGCGATCCGGACTGGAATCTGCGCCCACTGCTCGCTGACTTTGAGGTCCAGGTACGCTAGCCTCGCACGGCCGAACGTTATCCGCCTGGCCTGGCCTGGTGGTCAAGACGCAGACCGGCTCACCACGATCCGGACGCTGCAGCAAGCTCACCTTCATTGTGCCGCGCGCAGCAGCCGCATGGGTGAGACATTATGATATCGATACCCGGCCGCCACCGCGGCTAACCAAACTACGGCCGCTCCGAGCGCTGCACCGACCGGAATGGCAACCCAATCGGCCCGGTAGGGAAGCTCGAACAAACGCTCGGCTGCGACGTAGCCGGCTGCGGTGGCGGCAAAGCCGGCCAAAGTGCCAGCCGCTGCCCCCACGAGAAGGAATTCCAGGCGTGCCATACGCCGCAGATGCCCTCGCGTCGCTCCCAGGGCACGTAGGAGGGCGTTCTCGAGCCGGCGTTCCTCGCCGGTGATTTGCAGAGCGGAAAACAGCACCAGCAGCCCTGCTGTGAGCGTCATCAGCGCCATGATCTCCACTATCCGACTACCTTGTTCGATCATCTGGCGCACGGTGCGCAGCAGGGCCTCGACATCGATTACCGTAATACTGGGGTGCTGGCGAACCAACTGCGCCATGAGATCCGCATTGTCTGGCGGCAGATAGAAACTGGTAATCCATGTGGTCGGAAAGCCCTGCAGCAGCCCTGGGGGAGCCAGGACGAAAAAGTTGACATGAAAGCTATCCCAATCAACGACACGCAGGTTGGTCACGGTGGCACTCACGGTTTCGCCCCCTACCCGGAAGGTCAGGCGATCGCCCAGGCGAATCCCCAAAGACTCGGCCAACCCGCGCTCGACGGAGAGCTGCTGCGGATTCCCTCGCTCGGCGGACCACCATCGGCCGGCAATTACACGATTATCCGCTGCTGGGCGCCGCGCCCAGGAAAGATTGAACTCACGCCGAATCAAACGCTTCGCTCGGTCTTCGGTATAATCCCCCGCCGTAAGCGCCTGCCCGTTGCGGGCCATGAGCCGCCCGCGGATCATGGGATAGAAGCGTGGATCAATACTGGCCCGGCTCGCCAATAGCCGGCGCACTGCAACCACCTCATCGGATTGAATATTGATCAGAAACTGATTGGGTGCGTCCGCGGGGATTCGAGCGCGCCAAGCATCCAGCAGATCCGTGCGCACCACTATCAGGAGGTAGAGCGCCATCAAACCCAAACCGACGGCCGCGATCTGCACAACGGCGGCACCTGGGCGCCGACTCAGCCCGCTAAGCCAGAGCATACGGCCAGTGCCGCCGCGACGATGCCAATGACGCGCTCCCAAAACAACAATGCTCGCACCCACCACCAGCAGCACCAAGCTGCCAAAGACCGCCGCAAAGACATAGGCAGCCAGCTCGAAGTCAGCGGCCTGCCACCACATGAGAACGAATACGACTGCCACGGCCAGCCCATAAGGCATGCTGCCGCTGATCAAGTCCCGATCGGCCTCTCGCCGCAGCACGCGCAACGGGGTAACCCCCTGCAGGCGCAGCAACGTAGGTAACGAGAAACCCAGCAACGCCGCCAGCGCCATCAGCCAACCCAACAGCAGCGGCCCCAGGCTGGGGGCCGGCAGCGTCACCACCACGAGCCCGGCGAGCACCGCCAACATGGCAAGATGCACCAAATAGCCGACCAGCGCACCGAGGGCACCGGCGCTGACCCCGAGCCAGAACAGCTTGCCGGCAAGCAACCGTATGACCCTCCCACGGGTAGCACCGAAGCAACGCATGAGCGCGACGCCTAGAATTTGACGCTCGGCGTAATGGCGCGTGGTAAGCAGCATGGCCACGCCGGCCACCACAACCGTCAACAGTGCCGCCAGGCTGAGAAAACGCTGCGCTTTCTGGACCACCTCGCGAATGCCAAACCGCGCCTCGCTCGGATGCACCAGCTCCACACCGCTCGCCGCACGCGGCGCCAGCCAATGCGCGTAGCGCTGCAACGGCGGTGCCGCGCCGGCCAGGAGCAGCTGGTAGCGCACCCGGCTCGCCGGCTGCACCAGCCCGGTGGCGGCAAGGTCATCCCAGCGCAGCAGCACTCGGGGAGCCAGGCTGTACAGGAAACCTTCCCGATCCGGCTCCAAGGTAATCAATCGAGTGATCCGAAACGTACTTCGACCGAGCCGAATGCGATCCCCGATGGCCAGATCGAGGAGGGTAAGCAGCCGCGGATCCACCCAAACCCGGCCGCGACCGGGATTTCCTTGGCTTGCATGCTCCGGTGCCGAACGACCCGCGCGGACGCGTAGCTGCCCGCGCAAGGGATAGGCCGGATCCGCCGCTTTTACCGACACCAACTCGGTACGCTCGCCGGCGAGCACCACGCTCGGGAACTCGACCGTGCGCGCGGTGCGCAAGCCCCACGCTCGAGCCTGCTGCCGCCACAACTCGGGTATCGGCTGGCTGCTGCGCACCGCGAGATCAGCGCCGAGCAACTCGGCAGCCGGGGCGCGGGTTGCTACGACACCAATGCGCTGGGCAAGCCAGGCGACCGAGGTAACGGCCGCGACCGAAACGACCACCGCCAAAGCGAGCAAACGCAGCTCGCCGGCCCGCCAATCGCGTAGCAACAGCTGCAAGCTCAGCACGGCGGAGTGCTCATCTCAGCGCTTCCAAACGACCCGCGTGCAAGCGCAGCACCATCTGGCAGCGCTCGGCCAGAGGGGCGTCGTGGGTCGCAAGAATCAGCGTGGTTCCATGGGCCTCATTGAGCCCGAAGAGCAACCGAGCGACACGCTCGGCGGTGTGCTGATCGAGATTGCCCGTGGGCTCGTCGGCAAACAGCAGCGCCGGCGGGGTAACAAACGCCCGCGCCAACGCCACCCGCTGCTGCTCGCCGCCCGAGAGCTGCGCCGGATAAAAATTCAGCCGCTCGATAAGCCCGACCGCCTCCAGCGCGGCGCGCGCCTGAGCGCGCGCTTGCGATTCTCCTGCCAGCTCTCGGGGCAGCATGACGTTTTCCAACGCCGTGAGCCCCGGCAACAGATGGAAGGATTGAAACACGAATCCGACGCGGCCCGCGCGCAAGCGCGCCCGCCCGTCCTCATCCAGGGCGGTCAGATCCACCCCGTCGAGCCACACGCGTCCGGCATAAGGCTGCTCCAACCCGGCCAGCAGGCCAAGCAGCGTAGACTTGCCGGAGCCCGAAGCGCCCAGAATAGCCACGGCATTGCCACGCGGGATGTTAATATGCAAATTTTCGAACAATGTAATATTGCCCTCGGGCGCGGCGAAGCGCATGGTGAGCCCCTCGGTGGCCAGCATGTCCACGCGTGAAACGGTCGTCATGATCCACCGACTCCTAATCGTTCTACTGCTACTGTCGGCCTTGCCGGCGCGCGCGAACGAGCGCGCGATCCTGGTGCTCGGTGACAGCCTCAGCGCAGCGCACGGCATCAATCATAACGCCGGCTGGGTCGCGCTGCTGGCCGCGCGCCTTGCCAAACAAAAATGGGACTATCGGGTAGTCAACGCCAGTATCTCCGGCGATACGACAGGTGGTGGGCTCGCTCGCCTGCCGGCTGCCTTGGACCGTTATCATCCGGTCATCCTCATCGTCGAACTCGGCGGCAACGATGGTCTGCGCGGCATACCGCTTGCCGAGATCCGCTCGCATCTTGGCCAAATCGTGCGCCTGGCGAAACACCGGGGTATCCGGGTACTGCTAATTGGGGTGCGACTCCCACCAAACTACGGGACCGTTTTCACCGAGCGCTTCCAAGCGCTGTTCCATGAGGTCGCTCAGGCCGAAGCGATCCCGTTAGTGCCCAAGCTGTTGGCGGGGGTTGCAGAGAACCCGCAACTCATGCAACCCGACGGCATCCACCCCACCGCTGCAGCACAACCCCGCTTGTTGGCCAATGTCTGGCCGAAACTCAAACCTTTGCTGCAGCCAACGCCGCACGTGCCGCTACCGCCTGCCGCGCAGCACTCTCTCGATCCGAACCGAATGCGGTGATATGCCCCATTTTGCGGGCCGGACGAGCCTCGCGCTTGCCATAGAGATGCAATTTCACCGCCGGGTCGGCACAAGCCGCCGCCCAGTTCGGCTCGCCACTGCTCCATAGTTCGCCCAGCAGATTCACCATGGCGCACGGGCGCAACATCTGTGTATCCCCCATGGGAAGCGCGCAAATGGTGCGCACCTGCTGCTCGAATTGACTGGTAATACACGCATCGAAGCTGAAATGACCGGAATTATGGGGACGAGGCGCCAATTCGTTGACCAACAAGCCCTGCTCGGCCGTAACGAAGAACTCCACGCACAGTACCCCGACCACATCCAGCGCTTCCAGAATTCCCCGGCTGATCTCCAACGCCTGGGCTTCGAGGCGATCAGGCAGGCTCAGCCCGGGGATAGACAGGTCGAGGATGTGATTATGGTGCTGGTTTTCGATTACGCCATAATGCCTAAACGCGCCGTCGCCGCCCCGCGCCGCCACGACGGAGACTTCTTGGCGGAAATCGATGAAGCGCTCGACAATGGCCTCGACCCCGCCGATCTTGGACCAAGCCGCGTCCACGCCCTCCGGCTCGTGGATTACCGCCTGTCCTTTGCCGTCGTAACCGTAGCCGGCGGTCTTGAGCACAACCGGGGGGCGCATGCGCTGCACCGCCGCGGCCAATTCTTCCCGCGTGGTCACGGCAACGAACGGCGCGGTGGGAAAACCGTTGCTGGCTAGGAACGTTTTCTCGCGGTAACGATTTTGGATAATGTGTAGTACCTCGCCCCGGGGCCGGACCGGCACGTAGCGCGCCACACACTCGGTGGCCTTGGCGGGTACGTTTTCGAACTCGAAGGTAATGACGTCCACTTCACGCGCAAAATCAGCCAATGCCGCCAAATCCTCGTAATCCGCGTAGATCTCGCGATCGGCCACCTGGCCGGTCGGAGTTTCCCGATCCGGAGAATAGGCATGCACTCGATAGCCCATGCGGCGGGCGGCGATTGCGAACATACGCCCGAGTTGACCGCTGCCGAGTACACCCAGCGTGGCGCCGGGCAGAACAGGGTTGTTCAAGGCAACGTGTCCTCCATCACCGCGCGCGCCTGGCGTTGCCGAAATGCCTGCAGCGCCTGTTGCAGTTCGGGCTGATCCCGGCCGAGCAGCGCCACGGCAAACAAAGCGGCATTACGCGCCCCCGCCTGGCCGATGGCGAAGGTCGCCACCGGGACGCCGGCGGGCATTTGCACGATAGACAGCAAGGAATCGAGCCCCTGCAAAGTCTGGCTTAGTACCGGAACTCCAAGGACGGGCACGGTCGTGTAGGCGGCCACCATACCCGGCAGATGGGCGGCGCCACCCGCCCCAGCGATAACAACCTCCAGCCCGCGCGACCGCGCCTGCTGCGCATACTCGCGCAACCACTCCGGCGTGCGGTGCGCCGAGACAATGCGCGCCTCATGGGTAATGCCGAATTCAGCAAGCACCTCAGCGGCGACGCGCATCGTCGACCAATCGGACTTGCTGCCCATGATCACGCCCACCCGGGGCTTGTCCTCGACCATCTCACCCTCGCCTCGACAGTAAAAAATCATTCCCCTCAGCAACCGGTCGGTTTACCAAGATGTGCATTCGGCAAAATCAACCTCCGCAGGATCGGCGGCTAGCCGAGACCTGCCATGAATATCCCCTATGGGCCTTGAGGGCCGTCATCTAGATGGTCTGCATTTACGATAACCCCCCTTAACGGCCATGCTTAACGGCCATGGGCGGGCCGCCCATCAACCCAAAAGGCGTCCAATCTCCCGCAAGCAGCGCCCGCCCCACGACGATCGTCGGCAGCGCTCAATCATGCCGCTCTCTGACATAGCTGCCCGGTGCGTCCTCAATGGGCTCGAGCTGACCGGCACCGACTTGGCGGCCCGCCACCTTGGCGCCGCCTTTAGAGTTCAACCAGCCGAGCCAGTGCGGCCACCAAGAGCCGGGGTGGTACTCAGCGGCCGCCAGCCACTCATCCGGATCTTCGGGGGCGCGGGTATTCGTCCAATAGCCGTATTTGTTCTTTGCCGGCGGGTTGATTACACCGGCGATGTGCCCGGAGCCGCTCAGAACAAACCGGGCTTTGCCGCTCAGTAAGCGTAAGCCTTGGTAAGTTGCCTTCCAGGGCGCTATGTGATCCTCTCGGGTGGAGAGGAAGAAAGCCGGCACTTTGACTTTGCCGAGATCGATCGGTTCACCGGCCAGGACGACCCCTCCCGGCTCGCGCAGCCGGTTCTCCAAGTACATGTTGCGCAGGTAAAAGGCGTGCATGCGCGCTGGCATGTTGGTGGAATCCTGATTCCAGTAGAGCAGATCGAACGGGAACGGATCCTCGCCGCGTAGATAATTATTGACGAAAAACGACCAGATGAGATCGTTCGCCCGCAGGCTGCTCATGGTTCTGGCCATTTGATCGCCGACCAGGTAGCCGCGGCGCTCCATCTGCTGCTCCAGCGATTTCAGCTGATCCTCATCGACGAAGATCTCCAGTTCGCCCGGGTTCTCGAAGTCCAGGAGGCTGGTAAAGAACGTGGCACTGTGGGCACGGTGGTCCTTTCTCGCCGCCATATAGGCCAAAGCGCAGGCGAGCAGCGTTCCACCCAGGCAGTAACCGACCAAATTAATCTCTTTTGCGTCCACGGCCTGCCCGATGGCATCCAACGCGGCCAACGGCCCTTCCAGCAGATAATCATCGAAAGCCTTGTCCGCGAACGCGGCGCTCGGATTGCGCCAAGAAAGGGTAAATACGGTATGCCCTCGCTCCACTAGCCATTTGATCAGGGAATTCTTCGGCTGCAGATCGAGAATATAATACTTGTTGATCCAAGGCGGGATGAACAAAATCGGCCGCTTGTATACTTGCTCCGTCGCGGGTTCGTATTGGATCAGTTGCGCCAAGTCGGTCTGATGGATCACCTTGCCGGGCGTCAGAGCCAAATCTCGGCCGAGTTCGAAAGCATCCGGATCGGTCATCCGGATCTTCAGGGCACCGCCGCCCCGCTCCAGATCCTCTAGCAAGTTATTGAGCCCCTTAAGCAGGTTCTGTCCGCGGCTCTCGATCGTTTTGCTCAGAATCTCCGGATTGGTGGCGAGAAAGTTGGAGGGCGACATCGCATTGATGAACTGCCGGGTATAGAAATCGATTTTCTTCTCGGTCTTATCGTCAAGGCCCTCGATGTTCTTCACCGTGTGATGGAGGTAGTCAGCCGTGAGCAAATAGGATTGCTTGATGAAATCGAACAGCAGGTTCGACTCCCAGGACTCATGTTTAAAGCGCTTGTCCTTCTCGTGCGGACGGATCATCGGCTCGATATCGAAGCCCATCATGCGCAACGTGGAACGCTGCATGAGCAGCGTGTAGTCTTGCCAGAACGCGAGCTGACGCTGGGCCAACTGCATGGGATCAGCCATCAACCGAGCATACAGATCCTGAAAGAGCCTACCCATGCGCAAGGTATCCACCATCGAGAGGTGATGGGCAGATTCTTCACGAGCCAGGAAATTCCGCACCAACTGCTGGCTCCTACTCGCGATCTCGGCAAGCGCCCGAGACAGCTCCGCTGGGGTGTTGGCCGCTTCGGTATTATCAGCCATCGCTTCGCGCTACCTTCATTTCATTAGGCCTTTAGAAGGGTAATTGTCGTGGTGAGTGACCCCCGCATGCTTATCATACCGAGCCACTTAGGTACAGCCAAACCAATCAATGACTTGCCAAAACCCGGTGCTATAGTCGGAATTCTGCCGATCGTCGCAGAATGCCGCGCCACGGCGCAGGGGCTCGCTAGACGGCTCGGTGCAAAACTCATCGACTCTTCTCCTACCGAGGGGCTATACCTTGCTTGCGGCATCGAGGGTTTATCGCTGCGCTTGCGCACGGTCCGCCGCCGGGAACTGGCCATTCGCGCGGAGCTCGGTGGCGGACGCCAAGCTTATCGAGCCGGCCATGCAAGCCCTCGCGGCGAAGCCATTGCCCGTGCCTGCGGCCTACCGCGATACGGCTCACGATACGTGGTGGATGCCACCGCTGGACTGGGACGTGACGCCCATATTCTAGCGCGGCTCGGGGCGCGAGTGACCCTGCTCGAGCGATCACCGGTGATCCTCGCGTTGCTGGAAGACGGCTTCGATCGGGCGAGCCGGCAAACGCAGAGTTTGGACTGGCTCGCTCGCATGCGCCTCATCGGCGGCGATGCCACCGTCTGGCTACGAAGCTGTGCGACGGTACAGCGACCGGAGGTGGTCTTCCTCGACCCCATGTATCCACGGCAAACCAAGGGGGCCGCTCCCGGCAAGGAGATGCAGATACTACAAGCGTTGCTCGGCACCGCCGATGATGCCGGTTCTCTGCTGCAAGCGGCCCGCGCGGCCGCCTCGGACCGAGTCGTGGTCAAACGCCCCCGGCAAGCCGAGCCGCTGGCGGGAGAATCGCCACATTATCGGATTATCGGGCGTAGCACACGCTTCGATGTCTATTTGCACTCTTGTGAATAATATTTTACGGAACCGGCGGGAGGGAAACAGTGGGTACCCCAACCAGGGCCACTCGAGACACGGTGACCGCCCCCATTATTTTGTTCCGGTGACCACTAACTCAGTTATCCTAATCTGCTGCACGTCAAAGTGTGGATTGAGGCGTTCTCTGGCCGGGCAGGAAACGCTAAAGTGGAGGGCGACAAGGATGATTACTTGGCGGCAACCGGCAAACACCGGCGCAACGGCCGGGTTTCGAGTGAGCATGATATGAACGAGCCCGCCCAACGGCTTGGATCGATGGATGCGCTCAATGCGCGATTAGAGCCCATGCACCTACGCCAGCGCCTGGGTATCGAATCAGAAGGCGAAGCGCCTGTGTTCGGTCGCGGGCGCACCTATTTCCATCCGGAAAATGCGCTCTCCCTGCGTCGGCTGCTGCAACTCGCCTTGCGTTTATCCGGCCTCTATCGCCGCGGCCAACGCAATGCCCAGGATATCGGTCTCGTCCACCACCGACTGCCGATCCGGAACCTGCCTGCGGCGCTGATCGGTTTGCGGCTGCTGCACATCACGGATCTTCACCTGGACGCCCACCCGGATTTCCCTAGACTATTAGCCGAGCGGGTACGCGCGCTCGACTACGATGTCTGCGTATTGACCGGCGATTATCGCTATCGCACGTGCGGCCCGCTGGAGCCGGCGCTGGCGGGACTTCACCATCTGCGTCGACATCTGCGCGAGCCGGTATATGCGGTATTAGGCAATCACGATTCCATCCGTATGGTGCCGCCAATGGAGGAGATGGGCATTCGAGTGTTGCTCAACGAGTGGGGTCGGCTCGAGCGGGGCAGTCAAAGCCTCTACTTCGTTGGCGTCGACGATCCCCACTTCTTCCGTGCGGACAATCTGGAGCGCGCCTGCCGCGGCGTCCCCGAACAGGCGCCCTCCATTCTCCTGTGCCACTCGCCGGAGCTGTACCGACAGGCCGCGCACAGCGGTTTCGACGCCATGCTCTGCGGTCATACTCACGGTGGCCAAATACGACTACCGGGTGGAATCGCCCTACTCACTAACGCCGACTGTCCACGCAATTTCACCGCCGGCGCCTGGCGCTACCGGGCACTATATGGGTACACCTCGGTAGGTGCGGGCTCTTCCATAGTGGGCGTGCGGTTCAACTGTCGGCCCGAGGTCGTGCTGCATCGCTTGGACCGGGCGAAGGCGGATCAATAAGGCTGCTTACGGATCCCGACAGCATACAACAGCGCCGACAACACCAACCCGAGCAGGAAAAACGCCCCGCTTACGGTAAGCACTTCGTCACCATCGAGGCCAAACGCCCCACGCAAAACCAACGCCGGCAGCAATGATTCGGGGATTTGATCCAAGCCCAAGGCCATACTGCTGGGCGCAAGCCCCAACCGCCGCTTGAGGAAACTCGAGAGCAGATCTCCCGCCATTGCGAGCGCGCCAACGCTCAGGCCAAGGCGAACACCATATCCGAGCAACGGCGCCGTCAGTGCCGTTAGCAACAGCGCGGAGAAGACCCCGCGCAAAGTTTTCGAATGCCCAAACAGCGGCCGCCCGTCAAACCAGCAGCGCCCCCCATCCAGCGGTCGGGCCAGGCGCGCACCCAAGAGATTGCGCGCCACGATGGGCGCCCCATTCGCCATTACGAGCAGTATCAACAGATCGACGACAACCCACCCCCGCTTCGCGATTCTCGCCCGCGTGGAATATTTCCTACCACACGGCGCCAACCGGGCAAACAGGACGCCCGGCTCCCTAGCACCTAACCGGACAATCGTACTGAACCCAACCCATTATAATTTGTGAACTGGTTGCAAGTTAGCCTTGCGTGCATTAAACGTATCAACCCTTAATGAGGGGGAAGCGCGCTCGCCGCGCGCTTATACAAAAAATAACAGGTCAGGAGTTATCACAATGCCTGGCTCGGGTCAGAACTCCAACAACAAACCGGCTACTTCTCCAGTCAACCGAAATTCCGTGGCGGACATCAGCCGACGCCGGTTCCTAGTCGGTGGCAGCGCACTGGGGCTAGCTGTCGGCCTTGGTCCCTGGATCATCGCCGGGCGCAGCGCGCGCGCCGCTGACAAACGTCTGAAGCTCTTGCAATGGAGCCATTTCATTCCGAGTTATGATAAATGGTTCGATGATTTTGCCAGACGCTGGGGAGAGGAAAACGAGGTAGACATCAGCGTCGATCATATCGGCGTTGCCGAGCTTGCCACGGCGCTAAGCTCAGAGGTCTCGGCCGGCGCCGGCCACGACCTCATCGAACTGGGTCCCGAGGCGGCGCAGTTCGAACCCAGCCTAATCGCTCTGAATGACCTCAATGAGGAAATCCAGCAACAATTCGGACAGCCCTCCACCGTCTCCAGGCGGGTTTCCTATAACCCTGTAACCAAGCGCTACTACGCATTTTGTCATGGCTGGGCTATCAATCCGGGCAACTACCGCAAAAACCTCTGGGAGACAGCCGGAGCGGCCGACGGCCCCCGCACTTGGAAGGAACTCGCCGATACCGGCTGTGCAATCAAGCGCCGCCGGGACGTGCCGGTTGGTATCGGTTTGTCCCAGGAGATCGATTCGAATTTGACCGTGCGCGCCGTACTCTGGGCCTTCGATACCGCTTTGCAAGACAAATCCGGCACTGTCATATTGGATCAGGGAATCTATTACAAACGCGCCGTCGAGGCGGTCAAGTACCTGCAGGATCTCTATGCAAAAGCGCTTACTCCGGAGGTTTTCACCTGGAACGCAACCTCTAACAATCAAGCGCTGATCGCCGGGCGGGCCTCCTTCGTTCTCAACTCGATCTCCGCTTACCGCTCGGCCCAGGGGAGCCGGCCGAACCTTGCCAAGGACATCTTCTTCACGCCGGCACTGCGAGGCCCCAACGGCACCCGCTGGGCCAATATGCAGGGGGTCTACAATTACGTGGTGCCCAAATTCGCACAGGCCAACGCGCCGACCGCCAAGGCATTTATTAAACACCTGGTCGCAAACTACGACATGGCGATCTACCAAAGCAAACTTTATAACACCCCGAGCTATCCCCAGGTCTCTGTGCCGCCCGGCGAGCGCGGCTACGAACCGCTATCCGGCGCGCAGACAGCTCAGGATCTGAGCGAGGCGTGGTTCGATAGCGACCCCTTCAAATTGCCGGGTGAGGCCGGTGGCAAACTGCGGGTGCTCAAAAACGCCGTCGAATGGACGACCAATCTCGGCCATCCCGGCTACGCCAGCCCGGCCATCAGCGAAGTGTTCAATACGTCCGTAATCTCAAACATGATGACTTGTGTCGCGCGCGGCCAGGACAAACCGGAGGCCGCGGTCAAACAAGCCGCCGCGCGAGTTCACACCATTTTCGCCAAGTGGCGCGAGCGCGGTCTCGTTTAGGGCTGTGCCGAAAACGCCCGTGACCGGAGTGTTCAATACTACCAAGCCGCCTCGTCAGGTACGGAATTTCGTAGGATGAAGCGGCCTGCCGCACCCGCAGTGCACGATAGGATCGCCTAATGCGAAGATAAGGAGACGTCTATGCTAAAGGTTGACGAACCTGACGTGTCAACCTGACGTATCGCACCTGGAGGATCCAGCATGAGCGCCCGTAAACGCCATCCCGTGGCACCACGGCCCGAGCGGTTCCTCGAGGCACACGCGAACAATGCTGCGGAGCGGTGCTGCGATTTTGGGATACGCTATATTCGTATTCGCACCGATTACCAAGGCATTCCGCGTGGCGCGGTCCTGGTAGCTGATCGGGTCATCCCTGACTACCCTCACATCGCCCGGGTCTTCGCGCTCGCTGCAGGCATTCGCCAGAGCCTGAGCGGCCCCTTTCAGGTCGAAGAGAAGATCGACGGCTATAACGTGCGCATCTTTCGCGTAGCGGACCGCTGCGTGGCCATTACCCGTAGCGGTCGCATCTGCCCCTTTACCACGGACCGCCTGCCCGATCTGCTGGACATGACGGCCCTGGAACGGCTGTTCATAGAGCATCCCGACCTAATCCTCTGCGCGGAGGTGGCCGGCCCCGGCAACCCTTACATGGATATGGCCTCGCCGAGAGGCGGAGATGACGTGGCGCTGTTCGTTTTCGACCTGCTGCGCCAAGGCCAGGAACAACTCGTCCCGCTCGCGCAACGCGATGCACTCCTGTCCCACTATGGCCTTCCCTTCCCACGCCACTTTGGCTGCTTTACGGTGAATGAGCTTACCGAAGTGCTCGAGATCGTACGCCATCTCGACGCCGAGGGCGGCGAAGGAATCGTGCTCAAAGCGACGCTGGACGATCGACGAGTCAAATACGTCTGCCCCTCCATCAATGTCGAAGATGTGGCCACAGAGGCGGCATTAGAGCTCGAACTGCCGGGTGAATTCTATATTCATCGGGTGGTTCGGATGGTCATGGCACTGCATGAGCTGGGTCAGCGGGACCGAATCCACACGCTCGGCCCGGCGCTCGGCAAGGCCCTGGTGAGCGGGTTCGACCAAGCGTTGCACGACATGGAGCGCACCCACAAAATATCCAAGGTTTACCGTATCCGTCTGCGGCAAGAAGCAAGCATCAAAGCCTTATTGGACCATATCGACCAGGACTCACGCACGATCAGCGTGCAGGAGCTCGCACGTGAGCGTTTGGGCAATCACTGGGAACTGACCTTCCGCAAGACCTTCCGACGTTCCACCTCCAAGCTTGAAACCCTACTCGCCGGCAGTCCCATTTTCGATTAAATGCTCCAAAATGCTACGCAGCCGCTGCGGCGGAATCAGGCGCAACCCGCCCTTCTCGGCCCACTGCAGCAGACCCCGGTCGGCAGAGGCAACCGCACCATCGAGCTCCACCGCCAGCAAAATCACATCCAGATCCTCGCTGGAATCCAGCAAACCGGTGCGCAAAGCGTCCCGATAACGATCCCGCAGCCAACGAATGGTCCTGTCCACGCTCGTCGGTTGTACCTCGCGCACCGCTTTCTCGGCCACTCGCAATCCCCGGTCGATACGCTGCCGGATGTCCTCGATGAGCTCGTAGAGGAACATACCCGGCACACTGATATCGTGCCGGCGAGGGGCACGCAGTTTGATCACCAGCTCCAAATCACCCGGCAAGTGTTCGGCATCGGTAAAATGGTGCAGCTCACCAAGCACCGAGGGCGGCATATAGAATTCCATGCGCGGGCTCACTTGTCGCGCCAGAATCACGAACTGGGCGAGGGCGCTGGTGGCGTTATCGCCAAAAACGGCGGCCACACTGGGGTTGGTGAAAACGCTGGTGTCAAGCACGACACGCTCGCATGGCTTTTCGCTCACCTGGACTCCGGATCGATTAGGCACCCAAAATCATAAGGTTCTTGCTGCACAGGCGTTGCACGTACGCAACAAACACAAAGCCCCCACCGGCAAGCCAGTGGGGGCTGGTTTCAATCGCTAATTGGCCTAATTAGCAACGCCGTTAGTAGCGACGCGGACCACGGCCAGGCTGCCTTGGCCGCCGTTCCTGTCGCTCCTGTGCCTCGTTGATGCGCAGGGCACGCCCGTCCAACTCGGTCCCATTGAGAGCCTCGATGGCCGCATCAGCATCAGCCGGAGCCATCCGCACGAAGCCAAACCCCCGTGGACGCCCCGTATCGCGGTCAGTGATGAGCCGCACCTCATTCACCTCGCCGTACTGAGCAAATAGATCGCGTATTTCATCTTCAGATGCAGTAAAAGGCAGGTTCCCTACATAGATCGATTTCATCATCAAGCCACTCGTCAGTCATCTGCCGTTTTCTCCCAATCCGCCGAAGCGGCAGGTTATCTCCGAAACCCGGTGGCGGACCCAGGCCACTGGCTTGCGCCCATGGGTCGATTGCTGGGCGACGAGTTCCACTGCGGCATCCCCTAAAACAACGCCGATCACCCTACGATGGAAAGCGCCGGTCAGGTCACGAACCACCGTGGACATTAGACCAGCCTCGCCCCCTTTGCAATGCAGCCGGTTAACCACAACACACCTTGCCAAACCCGCCGGTACGCCTGCATACGTCAAACAAATGTTGCCATGGACCTCCAGCGCTGCGCGGACCGTCTTTCCCATTCCAGTTGCCTGACGTTCCCATCGCCCAGTAAGCTCTATTGGCCATGACACCTTCCGAGCCATCCCAAAGCGCGCTCCACGAAGCGGTGGCGAGCTTGCCCGAGCCCTTGCGCGAACCTGTGCGTATAGCGCTGCAAGGCCTTGACAGCGAGACACAGCGATCGGCAGCCGAACCCGTGCTCGCTTCTTTACCAGCGGTTTGGGCCTGCAGCAATTTCATCACCCGTGCCTGTCGGCGCGATCCCAAGCTGCTTGAGGAGCTGTTCGAGAGCGGCGATCTCGAGCGGTCCTACCCGGCCGATGGCTACCGCACGCGGCTGCATCAGTGGACGGCCGAACTCTCTGGGGCCGCCGCCCTGAAGGCCGCACTGCGGCGCTTTCGGTGCCGGGAGATGGTACGCATCGCCTGGCGCGATCTCGCCGGCTGGGCCGAGCTCGACGACACCCTACAGGGGCTCTCGGCGCTGGCCGAAGCGTGCATCAATCAGGCGCTCGCCTGCCTTCACGAATGGCTGCGCGAGCAATGGGGCACGCCGCGCGACGCCGCCGGCGAACCGCAACAGATGATTGTCCTGGGTATGGGCAAGCTCGGCGGGCGGGAGCTCAACTTCTCCTCAGACATCGATCTTATCTTCTGTTATCCGGAACCGGGGCACACCGACGGAACCCGGCCGCTCGCCAACGAGGAGTATTTCACTCGACTCGGGCGCCAGCTTATCGCCGCTCTCGATGAGCAAACACCGGACGGCCAGGCCTTCCGCGTGGACATGCGCCTGCGCCCCTATGGTCAGAGCGGCCCGCTGGTCACCAGCTTCAACGGCATGGAGATCTACTACCAGACCCAGGGCCGCGAGTGGGAACGCTACGCTTTGATCAAAGCACGGGTGGTCGGCGGCGATTACGAGCGCGGCGGACAGCTGCTAGAAGAGCTCATGCCCTTTGTTTACCGCCGCTACCTGGATTACGGTGCCATGGAATCCTTACGGGCGATGAAAGCGCTGGTGGCACGCGAGGTCCAACGCAAGGGCCTGGAGGACAACATCAAGCTCGGGCGCGGTGGAATTCGAGAAATCGAGTTCATCGCCCAGGTTTTTCAACTCATTCGTGGGGGGCAGGAGCGCGCATTGCGCCGGCGCGGATTATTGGCGGTCCTGGACTGCTTGGCCGCCCAAGGGCAGCTCCCACGCTTTGCCCAAAACGAGCTCAGCCAAGCCTATCGGTTCCTACGCCGGCTCGAAAACCGGCTGCAGATGATCGATGATCGCCAGACGCACGAGCTGCCAAGCGATGCGCTCGATCGCCTGCGTCTCGCCCATGCCATGGGATATCCCGACTACGCGACCTTGCGCCGACAGCTGGACGGTTGGCGGCAGAAAGTGCAGGAGCATTTCGATCAAGTATTCGTGGCGCCGCAGGGCGGCAGCGCTGGGGACGATACGGAACCCGACGCGTTGGCCGAGCTTTGGCAAGGCACCGCCACGGCGGACGAGGCGGCCGAGCGACTCGCCGCAGCCGGCTTCGAGAAGCCCGCCGAAGCGCATGAACGATTAACCGCGCTGCACCACAGCCATGGCTGCCGTGCGCTCTCGGCCCAAGGGCGCAATCGTCTCGATCGCCTCATGCCCATGCTGGTGCGGGCCATCGGCGGCGGACGCTGTCCGGATGCCACTTTGCCGCGGGTGCTGCAACTGCTGGAATCCGTCGCCCAACGCACCGCGTATCTCGCGCTGCTCAACGAACATCCGCTGGCGCTGTCGCAACTGGTCCAGCTCTGCGCCGGCAGCCCCTGGATCGCTCAACAGCTCACCCGCCATCCAATATTGCTGGATGAACTGCTCGACCCGCGCACGCTCTACGCGCCGCTTGGCCGTGACGCCCTCCAGCGCGAGCTTACGCAGCGTCTGGAAGACGTGCCGCCAACCGATCTCGAGCAGCAGATGGAGGTGCTGCGCCATTGCAAACAAACCAACAATCTGCGGGTGGCGGCCGCCGATCTCTCCGGCGCCGTGCCTTTGATGGTAGTCAGCGATTATCTCACAGACATTGCTGAGGTGGTTCTCGAGGCCGTACTGTCGCTGGCCTGGCGCCACGTCTCCGACCGTTACGGACAGCCCACCGGGCGGGTGAACGGCGCGTCGGTGCAGCAGGGCTTGGTCATACTTGCCTACGGCAAACTCGGCAGTTTCGAGCTCGGCTACGGCTCAGACTTGGACCTGGTATTCATCCACGAGGCGCACGGCGAGCAGCAAATGACAGACGGCGCCCGCCCGGTGGACAATCCCGTGTTCTTTGCACGCCTGGTACAGCGGATCATCCACATTTTAACCACCCCCACCCCCGGCGGCGTCCTCTACGCCGTCGACACACGGCTGCGCCCCAGCGGTAAGGCCGGCCTGCTCACCTCGAGCCTGGAGGCCTTTAGCCATTACCAGCTTCACCAGGCGTGGACCTGGGAGCACCAGGCACTCGTGCGCTCGCGTGTGGTCGCCGGCTCGCCGCACCTCGCCAAAGCAGTGGAGGCCATACGCCGCCAAGTGCTGACCCGCCGGCGCGACAGCCAGAGCCTGCGCCGGGAGGTGCGGCAAATGCGGGAACGGATGCGCCGCGAAAAAGCCGCCGATCAGCCCGGCGTCTTCGACCTCAAGCAGGATCGCGGCGGTATCGCCGATATCGAATTTATGGTGCAATATGGGGTTCTTGCGTGTGCCGCAGAAAACCCGGCCCTGCTACGCTATACAGACAATATTCGACTTCTGGATGAACTCAGCTCCTGCGGATGGATTTCGGCAAAACAGGCACAAGTGCTTGCAGAGGCCTACCGTGCCTACCGGGCGTGCGTACATCGCCTCGCTCTGCAGGAACAGCCCGCTCGGACAGCCGCCGAGACGCTGCAAACGCAGCGCGATCGAGTCGCCGAATTATGGCTCGAGCTTATGGGAGCCGATGATGAGAACGGCTAACAGTTAGCCCACCAATTCGAGGAGCACGCAGGATGACAATGGCCGATCGCGACGGGGTCATCTGGATGGACGGTGAGTTCGTGCCTTGGCGGGAAGCCAAGGTGCATGTGCTTACCCATACCCTTCACTATGGCCTCGGCGTGTTTGAAGGCGTGCGTGCTTACAATACCATCAGCGGCCCCGCCATCTTTCGGCTCCGCGAGCATACCCGGCGCTTGTTCGGCTCCGCCAAGATCCTGGGCATGCACATGCCCTTCTCGCAAGACGAGATCAATCAGGCGTGCATCGACTGCGTCCGCGAAAACGCCCTGAAAAGCGCCTACATCCGGCCCATGTGCTATTACGGGGCCGAGGGGATGGGGCTGCGGGCGGAGAATCTGCGCACCCACGTTAGCGTGTCCGCCTGGGAATGGGGCGCCTACCTCGGTGAGGAGAACATGCAGCGCGGGATCCGGATCAGAACCTCCTCCTATACCCGCCATCACGTCAACGTAACCATGTGTCGGGCCAAGGCCAACGGCCACTACATCAACTCGATGCTGGCATTGCAAGAAGCAGTCGCCTGCGGCTATGACGAGGCACTGCTGCTCGACGTCGATGGGTTCGTTGCCGAAGGTTCCGGGGAAAATTTCTTCATCGTCTACGATGGCATCATCTTTACTCCGG
The DNA here is from genome assembly GCF_000153205.1 of Nitrococcus mobilis Nb-231. Taxonomy (GTDB): domain Bacteria; phylum Pseudomonadota; class Gammaproteobacteria; order Nitrococcales; family Nitrococcaceae; genus Nitrococcus; species Nitrococcus mobilis. The sequence goes on along the minus strand of NZ_CH672427.1, from coordinate 2,691,109 downwards.
AGCTGGCCTCGGCGCTCGCGGGTGTCACCCGCGATGCCGTGATCACCCTGGCCCAGGAAGCGGGCTATGAAGTCCGGGAAAAACGCATTACGCGCGATGAGGTCTACACGGCCGATGAAGCCTTTTTTACCGGCACGGCCGCCGAGGTGACGCCCATCCGCGAGGTGGATAACCGGGAAATCGGCGTGGGTCGACGCGGCCCCGTCACCGAGCATCTCCAACGACTGTTTTTCGATCAAGTGGAAGGCCGCCGCGACGCTCACCCTCAGTGGTTGGTGGCGGTGCACTGAAACCACGATTACGAGAGCCTACCAGTGCCTGACCCACAGACCCACGACCGTCGCGATCTGATTCAGCCCAACGCCGCCAACCGTTACGAAGTAACAGTGGACGACTTGCCGCTGTCCTGCCCCATGCCCGGGATGTACCTGTGGAACTCCCATCCCAAGGTCTATATCCCGCTCCACAAAACGGGCGAGGGCATGTGCCCATATTGCGGCGCCGAATATCAGCTCAAGGACTTCGACCCGAGCGATCCGACGCTGCGCGAACAGCATCGCCGAGAGTGACCGGCAGGCAGGACGGCGCCGGCCTTCGCCGGCTACCCTTGCCTCCAAGCGCCGTCGATCGGCGTCACGCATCGGAACCGCCCATGTCGCGCGCCGCTCTGATCGAACAACTGCTGCGTCTGCTCGCCCGGTTACCGCTGCCGTTACTGCATGCCGGTGGCGCGCTGGCGGGCACGCTCGCCGCTCTGATCCCCAACAACGCCCGCCACACCGCTCGCGTCAATATCGAGCTGTGCTTCCCGGACCGCTCGATTGCTCACAAGCGGGCGTTGGTCCGTTGCAGCCTGCGTGAATCGGCCAAGGCATTGCTGGAACTCGGACCGCTTTGGCATCGGCCCCCACAGCGACTGCTGCAACTGATCCGGGACGTCGAGGGCAGTGAAATCCTGGATGCGGCGATTGCAAGCGGCCGCGGCGTGCTAATCGTCGCACCGCATCTCGGCGCATGGGAATTGCTGCAAGTGTGGGTGGCACGGCGCACGAGCCTGCATGCGCTCTACCGCCCGCCTCGGCAGCCCGAGCTGGAGGAGTTGATCAACCGCGCGCGCGGGCGCAGCGGAGCTCATTTCTGGCCGGCGCGACCGGCCGGAGTTCGGGCACTGTATCGGGCTTTACGCGCCGGGGCGGCAATCGGCATCCTACCGGATCAACAGCCGCCGGGCGAAGGCGTTTTCGCACCTTTTTTCGGTGTGCCGGCAAAAACCATGACGTTGCTCGGCAAACTCGCGGCGCGCAGCCGCGCCCCTATCGTAATCGGTTGGGCCGAACGGCTCGCGCACGGGCGCGGCTATCGGCTGCACTGGCGCACGGTGGACGAGGCCGTGCGTGATTCCGATCCGCTGCGGGCGGCAACGGCCATGAACCGGGCCATCGAAGCCGCAGTCCGCCAGCAACCCTGCCAATACCAATGGAGCTATCGGCGCTTCTCCCGCCGCCCGGAGGGCGAGCCAAATCCCTACAAGCTCTACTGTCGCCAAGGCGGCTGGGTGACCCCCGCTTAATCCCGCCCGACCTGAGGGCTAACGACCGTCGGTAAGATCCGTTCCGGTACTTTCCTGAACCAGCTACGGCATACCTTCGGAGATGACTAACCATAGCCGTCGGCCCGTTTGCTCTCGCGCTGGGCATCCAAACGCAGCGCAAGCATTGAGCAGCCTATGCAAGCGAGGCGTATACATTAAAAGGCTATTGGTGAACATTTCGGCCTGCCCTACGCGAGCATCAGTCGGATCGATTGACTAGAATGCGGCGAACCAAGACCCGACTTGCTACTTTCGGTAAGCCATAGGAAAAACTCTTTAATTACAAATTGTTATGAATACGTAATAACATTTCATAATAAGTTGCGAAGTAATATTTACTATATTATATTGTCGAGTGTCAGGTTCGTTACACCCCACATCGTCCCACCCATCGGGATAACGGGAACGCTGCGGGAAACAGTGAGAAAATACGAACATGGCGAGACATGACCCAAACAACGAGGAGGATACTATGTCCCAGACAGCTAGGACCCTGACGTTCCTATGGAAGGACATCAACTCCGGGGCGGCAGGATGTCCTGCCCTGTACCGCACCAACGGCGGTTACGTCGTCCAGGGCGTCCAGCTTACCGAAGACGAGCGCGCCCAGCTCCGCCAGCTCGCTGACGGCGAGGACGCCGTGTTCGTGCCCGCCAACGTCCTCGACCGGCTGACCGGTTCGGACGTTTAGAGCATTTTAATCGATTAACCACCCTGCCCATCGGCACGCAACGCTGGGGCATGTTCATCGCGTTTACATACACAGCGTTCCGGCTGGAACTCCAGCCACGCAAACGGGAACCGAGCGGAACCGATGCACAACGTCGGTTTCCGGCAGGATCCGCGGTATCGTGTAGTCGTTGAGCAGCGCCCCTCGACAGAAAAGTGTCGCGCAGCGTGGCGGGAATC
>NZ_CH672427.1:2660346-2688509 GCF_000153205.1 Nitrococcus mobilis Nb-231 | reverse complement strand
AGGCGGATTGCAGTAGATCAGGCCGCCCACTGACCGTGGCTCAACCGCAACACGATAAGCAGCGCAGAGCGTCGGCGACGCTCTCCTACTATGACCGCCATGCGGAGCGGTTTTTCGACCAAACCGTCGACATAGACATGTCGGCCGCCCGCCACCGTTTCCTGGCTTATCTACCAGCCGATGCAGCGATACTGGATGCCGGTTGCGGTTCAGGGCGTGACGCAGCCGCGTTCGTGAGGGCCGGCTACCAGGTGAGCGCTTTTGACGGGTCGCCCAGGCTCGCGGCCGTAGCGGCGCAGCGTCTGGGGCTCAATGTGGCGGTCAAACGATTCGAGGATCTGACGCTAGAGCCCCGGCTCGACGGTATCTGGGCATGCGCCAGCCTGCTGCATCTCCCTATGAGGCGACTAAGCGATGCCTTCGTGCGGCTCGGCAATGGGCTACGGCCGCACGGCGTGCTGTATGCCTCATTCAAGCACGGCTCGGGTGAGCGCAACGCCGGCGGCCGCCATTTCACGGACCTGGATGAAAATGGCCTGGCCGAACTCCTGAAGGAGATGGCCATACTTCGCGCTCTGGAGGTCTGGGTCGCACCGGACCAACGCCCGGAGCGAAACAGCGAATACTGGCTGAACGCCCTGCTGCGGCGATCGAGATAGGCGTGCCGGCGCATCTGACCACAGGCGGTGCCGACGACCCCTTTCTGCCGAAGCTTTTGCATGCCATCCAGCACGCCACGGAAATCGATCTGGCGGTTGCCTTCATCAAGAGCAGCGGGCTGGAACTGATCTTCGATGCCCTGGCGGAAGCGGTAACCCTCCGTGGCGCGCGCCTGCGCCTTCTTACCAGCGACTACTTGGACGTAACCGATCCCGACGCATTGCGCAAGATTCTACTTCTCGGCGACGAAGGTGCCGAGGCGAAGGTTTTCGAGGCCAGAGAGCGCAGCTTCCATCTCAAGGCCTATATCTTCGTCCGTACCGAAGGCGGCGAGATAATCGAAGGCGAAGCCTACGTCGGCTCCAGCAACATCAGCCGCGTGGCCCTAACCGGCTTGATGGGCATCAGTGGTTCGGGCAGCTCAAAGGATCAGCTCAGACTGAGCGCACCAGCTTTAGCCTTCGACAGCTTCGCCAGTATCTCTTCAATAAGGCCCACAGCCTCTGCAACGTCTTCATCACTTGTGCCGAAACCGAGACTGAAGCGGATCGAAGACTCGGCTTCATCACTATCGAGACCGATAGCTCTCAATACATAGGACGGTTCCGGGATGCCCGAGGTGCAGGCGGAACCCGTCGAGGCCGCAAGACGCGGCTGAAGCGCACTCAGGATGTCGTGCGCGGAGAAACCCACGAAGCGGATGTTGGCGTTGCCCGGATGGCGGACGTGCCCAACCGGGCCGTTTAACTCTACAGGCCACGTCAGGCCACTCAGTTTTTCGACGAACGCATCCCTCCGGCGATGCAACTCCGCACGCCAATCCTCAGCATCGTCACCGGCAAGCAGGTCTGCCGCCGCCCCCATGCCGACACAGAGCGGAACAGGCAGCGTGCCGGAGCGCAAACCGTCCTGCTGACCGCCACCGTATATCAGCGGTTCGACCTTGCCCTGTAACTCGCGCGAGATATAGACGACCCCGATTCCTTTCGGGCCATACATCTTATGTGCAGAGAGACTGACAATATCACTCTGCCCTGCAATTCCTTCCAGATTCATTGCAACGGGCGCTTGCGCCGCATCGCAATGAACAACGGCCCCGCGACTCCACGCGAGCTTTGAGACTTGCGCGATGTCCTGAATCGTGCCGATCTCGTTATTCACTGCCATAACCGACACGGCGAGAACATCTTCACCCAGCATCTCTTCGAGAACTGACAAATCTACAAAACCTTCGCTATCGACAGGTATTAAATCCACCCTGAAACCATATTGCTCTTGCAGGACTCTCCCTACCGATAGCACGCACTTGTGCTCGATGGCGCTCAACAGAACGCGGTCGCGCTTGCCACCGACAGCGCGGCGCCCGAGGCCGAGCAAGGCGAGGTTGTTCGACTCGGTCGCGCCGGACGTGAAGATGATTTCGTCGGCATCAGCGCCGATCAGACGCGCCACTCGCGCGGCGGCGTCTTCGACAGCGCGCGAAGATACCCAGCCAAGGTAGTGATCCGACGAGTGCGGATTGCCGAACGAATCGCTAAAATAGGGAATCATTTCAGCCAAAACGTGCGAATCGACCGATGTCGTCGCCTGATGATCGAGATAAACGGTTTCTTTAATTTTCATTATTTTTCAATGCAGTATGTTTGCATTACCGTGCTGAGCTTCTATTTCGGTCAGCGTCTCTCTACTGGAGAGTAGTCTCCAGCTTCCGTTGACCATAACACGGCTTGTCCGCTACAGTCGAACTGGAGGTATCATCCAGTAGCCGGGGGAAGCATGGCACGCGTATCATTCGATCAAGAGAGCTATACCCCGCAGTTTTCGGGACATGAAACCTTTCCGCTCCGCTACGGGTGGTTGAAAAAAGCTTTCGACCGCGTTGCAGAAACCGAGAGCCAATCCGAGAACAGGATCGCCTGTTGGGGCAACGATGCCATCGCGCGATTCGGCGTCGGTAAAAACATGGTCGCGTCCATGCGTCATTGGGCCAAGGCCACCGGCGTAATCGAGGAACCCACGATCAACTCAGTTCGGACGACGGAGCTCGGCCGCCTGCTGTTCGGCCCAAAGGGGCTCGATCCGTATATGGAACACCCCGCAACGCTGTGGCTAATTCACTGGCAATTGGCGGCTCGCGAAGCCAAGACAACGTGGTTTTGGACGTTTAACCACTATCCCGCCATTACATTCGAGCGGGACGAACTGATCAAAAAGCTCGACCGTCTTGCGAAGGACTGCAATTGGTCGAGAGTTGCTAATACCACGATCAAGAATGATGTTGCATGTTTTATTCGTACCTACGTCGCGCGGCAGCCGTCCGGCAAGACCGGGCCCGACGATGTGCTTGAGTCGCCATTGACAGAGCTTGGATTGATCAAGGCTATCGGCAAGAAGGATGGATTTCGTTTTGTGCGTGGTGCGAAGACGACATTGGGCAACGGAGTCCTCACCTATGCCCTGATCGACTTCTGGTCGCGCTACGCACCGCACGCCGCCACGCTGTCCTCCGAGGCCGTTGCTCACGCGCCCGGCGGGCCGGGCCGCACATTCCTATTCGACGAAGACGATGTCGCCGACCGGCTTGCCGCACTCGACGACGTGACAGCCGGCGCGTTGCAATGGTCCGAGACGGCCGGTCTAAAACAGGTCGTGCGCAACATCGATATCAATGAGGAAGCAGCCCTGTCCTGGATTCGAAGCGATTACGGCGCGTTTGCCGGGAAGGAGGCCGCCTGATGGCTTTGAATGAGCGTGTTCGCATAGCCCGTCGTTTCCTGAGATCGATCCGAATCGATTCCGATCTTGGAGACGCGGTCGCCCTTGAAGGTTTCGTTTGTCCGCAGTCTTCCGCCGACATTCTTTTAACAATGGCGCGTCATGTCTGCGAAACGGGACAGGGCGCATTCACATGGACCGGTCCCTACGGCAGCGGCAAATCGAGCCTTGCCATCGCCCTAAGCGCATTACTGAACAGCAATGCCGATTTGCAAAAGGGAGCGGCAAAAGTCTTCGGACAAAAGCTGACGAAAGCAATTCAAGACGCATTGCCGACGGGCACGAAAGGATGGCGCATCCTTCCCGTCGTCGCCCGGCGCGGCGATCCCATCACCGTCATCGGCGAAGCTGTGGAGCGGACAGAGCTCGCATCACAGCAGCCGCGCGACGGCTGGACCGAAAGCAGCCTGATCGCAGCACTCACCGAAGCCGCTGCCGAAAAGCCTAGAACTCACGGCGGTCTGGTGCTGCTCATCGACGAGATGGGCAAATTCCTCGAAGCCGCCGCGCGGGACGGCTTCGACATTTACATCCTTCAACAGCTCGCCGAGGTGGCGTCGCGGAGCGAGGGCCGTTTCCTTATCGTGGGCGTGCTGCACCAAGCGTTCGAGGAATATGCTCATCGCCTGTCGCACGAGATGCGCGACGAGTGGGCGAAGATTCAGGGCCGCTTCATCGACCTTGTCGTCAATACCGCGGGAGAAGAACAGATCGACCTGATCTCCCGTGCGATCGAAAGCGATCATCATCCAAAAAAACCCGGCACACTGGCCTTCGCCGTCGCCGGTTTTGCGCGCCGGGATCGCAGCGGCGATGCGGAGCGGCTGGCCTTCAGGCTGGAAGCATGCTGGCCGCTGCACCCTGTCGTAGCGTGCCTGCTGGGACCGATATCGCGGCGGCGCTTTGGCCAGAATCAGCGAAGCATATTCGGCTTTCTGAATTCATCTGAACCGCACGGCTTTCAAGATTTCCTGAACCAGGCCGGGGACGGCGAGCTGTATCACCCCGACCGGCTCTGGGATTACCTTCGCGCCAATCTGGAGCCGTCCATTCTCGCTTCACCCGACGGTCACCGATGGGCCTTGGCGGCGGAAGCGCTTGAACGCTGCGAAGCCATCGGCGGTGACGCCCTTCATATCAGGCTGCTGAAAACAATCGCCGTCATCGACCTGTTCAAGGAACGCTCGGGACTCGTTGCGAACTCCGACTTGCTGCGCACCTGTTTCCCCGACACCTCGATCAGGACGCTTGAAAAAGCGCTTTTGCAACTGGACACTTGGTCGTTCACGATCTTCAAGAAATTCCTCGACGCTCGCGCCATCTTCGCAGGGAGCGACTTCGATATCGACCAAGCGGTCCGCACCGCCCTCGACGAGATCGACGAGGTTAATTTCAAGGAACTCAAGACACTTGCCGGTCTACAGCCGATCCTTGCCAAACGCCACTATCATGAGACGGGCGCGCTCAGATGGTTCGACGTAAACATCGTTCCAGTCAACGGTCTCGTCGAATTCGCCGCCAGGCTTAAACCAGAGAATGGGGCAATCGGCCAGTTCCTATTGGCAATCCCGACCGATGGAGAAAGCGAAGACTACGCCGAAGATCTGTGCCGCAAGGCAGCGCGCCATAGCGATGCATGGGACATCGTTGTCGGGATATCGAAAAAAGCTTGGGCCGTCGTGCCACTAGCGCGCGAGTTGTTCGCGCTCGACCGTGTCAACAACGACCACCCTGAATTAGCCGGCGATTCTGTCGCGCGGCGAGAAGTCGCCGCTCGTCTCGCCGCTTTGCAGGCTCTACTGGAAACGGAGCTGCACAAGGCGTTCGACAATGCGTTGTGGTTCCGCAAAAACCACCAGCCTAAGCGCCTGCAGCAGGCTGATTTGAACGGCATCGCTTCCAAGCTAGCGGATCACCGTTTCGACCAATCGCCGCGACTGCATAACGAGTTGTTGAACCGCCAGAAGCCATCAAGCAACGCCGTCGCAGCGCAGAACAGCCTGTTGCGGCGCATGGTCCTCAACGAGGGTGAACCGCGCCTTGGTATCGAGGGCTTTCCGGCTGAAGGTGGCTTGTTCGCTTCCATACTGGAAGCGACGGGGCTGTATACCCAAGAGGGAAAGAACGGGCGTTTCGTTTCGCCGATGACAAGCAGCTTCGATCCGTATCGCCTGGCGCCAATTTGGCAGAAAGCGTTCGAGCACGTGAAGGCACATGCCAATCGCACGGTCGCCATCTCCGAACTGTTCCAAGAATGGCGCAAGCCACCCTTCGGCGTGAAGGACGGCATGATGCCAATCCTCGCTGTCGCCTTCCTACTGTCGCAGCGCGACAAAATTGCAGTCTATCGGGACGGCATATTTAGGGCGAAATTCGACGACGTAGACGTGGACTATCTCGCTAAGGACCCTACCTTCATCCAGTTGCGCTGGATGGACCTCAGCAATGTCGCACGCCGTTTGTTGTCGGGCATGGCGGAAGTCGTTCGCGAACTCGACAAAACAAACGAGCTTGTGCACCTAGAACCCATCGATGTCGGACGCGGCCTTGTCGCGATCTACGATCAGCTTCCGAAGTGGACCGAGCGGACGATGCGATTGTCCTCCAATGCCGTAAAAATCCGCAACTTGTTCAAACGTGCGCACGATCCGAACCAGTTCCTGTTCGACGACATTCCGGAAACGCTTGGCGAAGACGTTTCGCTTGCAGACGCCAAGGATTTGCATCGTGTTATCGCAAGCGTTCGCGAGGGGTTGGAAGAACTGGTCCAGGCGTATCCCGCAATGCTCCACCGTTTGCGCGATATCATGCTGGCGGAGTTGCAGGTCCCGAACGCCTCACCCCAGTCCCTGGCGGAACTTCGCGAGCGCGCCGAAAACATCAGGCAGCTCGCCGGCGACTTCAGGCTCGATGCTTTCGTCGGTCGCCTGTCACAGTTCAACGGTTCAGACGAGAGCTTCGAAGGCATCGCCAGCCTCGCCGCGAACAAGCCGCCGCGTGACTGGGTTGATCCTGACCTCGACCAAGCCACAATAGAGCTTGCCGACATGGCGCAGAAATTCCTCCGCGCCGAGACCTACGCGCGCGTCAAGGGCCGTCCCGACAAGCGGCAGGCGATGGCCGTGTTTATCGGAATGGACGGCCGCCCCGCGCCGCTGCTGGAGGAATTCGACATCGCCGATTCCGACCGTACGGCCGTTAACGAGCTCATCGGGCGTGTCGCGGCTGCCTTGGAGGAAGCCAACATCAGCCGCCACAATATTATTCTGGCGGCGCTAGCGGAACTCAGCGCGCGCTATATGCAGAAGTCTCCACTCCTACACAAGAATGAAAAAGGAAAGGCCGCTTCTTGACAACCAACTCAGTAAAACACGTACTTGGCCTGTCCGGCGGGCGCGACAGCGCGGCGCTTGCTGTCTACATGCGGCAGCATCAGTCCGAGCTGGATATCGAGTATTTTTTCACGGACACCGGCAAGGAACTGCCGGAAGTGTACGAGTATCTCGGACGGCTTGAGGGCTTCCTTGGGAAGCCGATCCTGCGCCTGAACCCCGACCGCGACTTTGATTTCTGGCTCAAGCAGTACAATGATTTTTTGCCGTCACCGCAAACACGCTGGTGCACACGGCAGCTCAAACTGCGCCCGTTCGAGCACTGGCTTCGCCCGCTGCTAGCCGATGGAATGACAATCTACAGTTATGTCGCAATCCGCAGCGACGAGGAATACCGCGAAGGTTACTCGTCCAAGCACAACAATCTCATCGTCAAACTTCCTTTCAAGCAGGCCGGGGTCGACAAGGCCGGCGTGCTGGAAATCCTCGACGGCGCCGGACTCGGCCTGCCGAAATACTATTCCTGGCGAACACGCAGCGGCTGCACTTTCTGCTTTTTTCAGCAGAAGATCGAATGGGTGCGTCTCAAGGAGCAGCACCCCGAAGCGTTTGAGGAAGCCAAGGCGTACGAAAAAGACGCCGTCGAACACGGCTCACCATTCACCTGGAGCCAGGGCGAATCACTGGAAGAGCTAGAACGTCCGGAGCGCATCGCGCAGATCAGGCAAGATCACGAACAGCGGCTCGCGCGCATGCGTTCGAAAGTTCTGCCGAACCCGCTGAGACCGGACAGCGAGCCTCTCGATATCGACGATCTGTACGGTAGGGCAAAGGCCTGTCTCGCCTGCCACAAATAGAGATACGGCCTATTCATCTCTCAATCGTGTTTGTCTTCTCAGTGCACTATTACCTTGCTTTTTTCATGCTGTTGCATCTTGATGCAGCATTTAATGGCAACATCAACAACCTGAATATACTCGATGACGATTACATGACGGTAGCATCAGGAAGACCAGGTTGCGCTCCTTCAAGAAAGCCATCTATCCCTGCTGGTATAGGCCTTCCTGTTATCTGAAGCTTCACTCATTTACACGCTACCCTACCGCGCCGCCGCACGATAGCTCTATTTCCGGAGCTCGCCGATTTCAGAACCTTTTTGTAAATTATTAGATCCTGAAGGCTGGCGATAAACATGCGGGAGAAAATGAAGCAGCCACGCCAAAATCGTATTCCAATGCTCTTCTGGGCTATAGACACAGTATTGCTCATCAACAGTCGAAAGGATCAGATTCCTACCGACCTCCGGCGTTATCACGTTCACTGCAGCTTCCTGAATTCGCTGGACTAGTGGCGTTTGCTGAATGGAGGCCGCAACAAAACGGTAGAAGACCATATCACCAAGACCTGCCGGAATCCGTAACGATCGAAGGTCCCGCTGGCCCGCCTCAACTGTCCAGCCGATGATCCAGTCGATGTCCTGTCTGGCGTATATCTGGAAGAGGCGCTCAGGTCTGGTACAAAGCGGCAGCCACACATCTTCCGGTAAGGTGCTAGTGTCGTCGTAGCCCAGATTTTCCTCCCTCAACTGCTTCGGATAGCTACCGGTAACCCGTATGAGATCCGCGGCAGCGGCCATTTCGTTCATTAGCTGTTGCGAAGCTTCAAAGGAGACCGCGAAAAGACGCTTCTCGAAATCCCTCAGCATCTGCGCATCAGCCAGAACCTCGTACATAAGCTCCAAATTGGCAGGCATCGCCCAACCAAGTGCGCTTTGGGTCAGATTGGCCGACCCAATAAGGCATTTATCATCCGCTCGAAAATACTTTGCATGAAGCAACGGATGAATAAAAAGCCGGGCTCCCGCTCTTGCCTTTATTACGTCAAATATCTCGACATCTGAGGCTCCCGAAGCAATTTCCTCTGGGTGCCACCGCGTCACGCATCTGATGCTCTTTATTCCATATGGAATTGCACTAAGCACCCGCTCAAATGCTGCCACTTTAATGAATGGCGAAACGAGCACAATGTCCGTGTGGGCCTGTGTGCACAGTGCAAGCAATTCCTCTCCAGGTGACCTCATCCGCTAGCTCGCATCCGCCAGAAAATCCCTCGCCATCTTACCCCATTCGTGGCGTACATCCCGAATTTTCTCGCGTGATGGCACATCTTCTTCTTCGTACCGCGCCCATGCCGCGAGTAATAGCTTTAACATATTAGATGCGTTTTCAATTCGCGACACGAGATCACTATCTGAAGCCCCTGATACGTCGATATCAAGGGCCTTGATCAGCTTTCCATAAGCCGGATGCCGGGAGTTAAAACAAACTTCGGTGATACCACCAGGCCGAATATCGACGTTGAAAAACGCCTGGGAGTCGGACTCTGCCGTCACGAAAATAACCTTTCTCCCCCGCTTTTGGACGGCAATTGCGATCTCGCGCGCTACGCGCTTATCGTAATGCTTGTTCTCTACGAGATCCTCGACGAGTTTTTCCTGCGCATCCTCATCATAGGGTTCATCATCAGCTTCTATCTTGTAGCCCTTACTTGCGCGCTCCTTCCATTTGGTTGACGCCGTGTCTTCGACCGAAATATCATCATGCCTGCGGCTACCGGACCGGCGGCCTTTCGTCTGATCTTTCAAGCGATTTCGTATTTGTGTCAGTTGTTCTCTAATATGGTGGACAATATCGATTAAAAGATACCGCGTGTCTCCTTCTTCTTGGAGCCGCCGCTTGAAATCCATATATTTTTCACCGGGCTCCGCCTCAGTTTTCCACTCAAACTGCGACATATGAGAAAAAACTGTCGCCACTTGTTTGTTGTTCGTAACGCCGAATACCTCATCGAGAGCTGGCGGAAACTCGACCTCGACACCCCACCACCGTTCGACCGGATTGTATCCAATAGCCCAGGAACTATCCAATTCAAGTTCACGCCCCGCTCGAACTATCGAGACACCAATATTCCGTCCTGCGTGTTTGCCGTAATCGGTTTTACCTCGATCCAATCCATCATCTGTCACTGTCTCCGGGCGCGCCCACGACATCCGCACACTAACAATATGGCGATGGCCTTCGTAGTCGATCTTAAAGTCGGTATCTTCCTCACCCCATCGCTGGAACATCGGTATGTTGTTAAAGGGTGCCGGTGTCGAGGAAGGTGACATGAGGTAGAGCGGGTCGTTCGCCTTCGCTTTCCGATCCAGCGTGACATTGTCTTCTTCAAGCGCCACAAGCCGAATCTCGGCCTTTCCCGTATTGATAAATTTTCGGTACATCCGGCCGCTGAGAATCTCGGTGTGCTCCAGGGTCGAACGCCCGCCTTTCCATGTGAGTCGATGATCTTCAAAATCGCTCCAAACCACTAGTGTGCCGGTAGTACTGATTTCCTCCGAGTGCGCACGCCACTCATTCGGCACCTTCTGTACTCTCGGCTCGGGGACAATGCGCGTCCTCCCTGCCTCGATGTCGTTGATATCAAGGCAGGTGTGAAGCGCGTTGTCGGGCCCGGCCTGCCATGTCCATACGTCAACTCGCCGGCACTGGGATATCGATGCGTTAGGAAGCCCCATGCCAAAGCGGCCGATGCCGCTGCGGTCAGCTAGATGCGTGCCGTTGCCAAACTGCAAGGCAAGTCGCAATGTAGCTGCATCCATCCCTTTCCCATTGTCAAGGACACCGATTTCTACAATACGTTTTCGCTCCCTTTGCTTTACAAAAATCTTTCTTTCAACACAGAACACTTCCACTAAATCAGCTTTGGCCTGGATCGAATTGTCGATCAATTCAGCGAGTGCATATGCCGTGTTCTTGTATCCGCTGTCCCGCATCGCTTTGACAGCCAGGGACGGTGGTATAACCTCGCCGGCATACCCATTCTCCGAAACCATCATTGCCTCATTTGTGCTCATTCCAAACGTCCTCCCAATTCGCAAATGCTTCGGCGACGCTCCCGAACCCCGGCAATGTCGTGTCCACGACCGTTACGATCTCGGCTTCATGATTTCCATTCGCCCGCGGCCCACGAATGGCGCGGCCCACCATTTGGCTGTAAAGGACGAGGGATCGCGTTGGACGCGCAATAACTGCGGCACTGGTCTTTGGCGCGTCAAAACCTGTAGTCAGCACGCCGTAGTTACAGAGAACCATCGGATATGGGTTATCGCTCTTGAATTGGCGTATGTACCGCTCTCGCCGGGCAATTGGCGTTTCGCTAGTTATAACCTTGGTATCGTGACCTCTCGCAATCAGAATACCAGTCAGCAGATAGGCATGGGGCACGGAGGCGCCGAACACGATGATGCGGCGGTGCCGGACCGATAGCTCTTCAATCGCGGTTATGATCTTGTAATTGCGCTCGCTGCTTTCGGACAGAACACGCAGGACCTCTTCTGAAAGCTCGCCGCCTTCATCCAGAACAGCCTCGTCTTTCTTGGATAGCGGGATAGGCCCGTCGAAGGCCAAGGTGCGAAAGCGCGGGTTGGCAAGATATCCTTCGGCAATCAGGAAGCTGACGGGATCAGGATAGTCCTTGACAGTGAGAGTCACTTTCTCACCACCGAAGAAGTCTGACAATTCCTTATCCGCTCCGGCATCATCCCAGCTTCGCCCGGGTGTCGCAGTTAACCCTAACAGCGCATTAACAGGGCGCTTTGTGTAGAGGGCATCAATGACGGAGCGGTACGTCGGGGCGATAGCCTGATGGGCTTCATCAACCACCGTAAGCGAGGAGCGGTCGCCTAATGCAATCAACGTATTTTGCTCACGCAAATAGGCGGCATGCATCTTGGCGAATCCCGCCACCAATACTCCGTCCCGGACAGAGCCGAGATCAACCGAGTGGTCGCCCCAAAATCGGTAGATGCCAATTGACCGATCTCCCAACATCCGCCAGCTCCGTTCCGCTTCGTCAGCCGCCTGCTCAAGCAATTCCCCACTGTTTGCCAGCCAGCAAACCAACGTCGGTCCGTATTTTTGCAGGTGACGCGCAATAAAATGCATTGCCGTCCTAGTTTTTCCGGAACCCGTCGGCATATGCAGCAACGCTTTCCGAGGCGGCTCTTCAAGCACATGTTGCGTTCTGAGAACAATCTCGCGCTGATAATCAAAAAGTCCGTAGCCGGGCGTCGCTTCAAGGCTGGCAGGCTGGCGGATAAACGGAGCGGACGGATCAGCCACGATCCCAAAGAAACTTAACAATGTTTCATCCTGCGCCCGCTGGCACCCAAACTCGATCATCTTAAGACGTGCGTAAATATTTCCTCCCTGCGCAATGCCTAGCTTCGCACACAGCTCTTTCGCTTTGTCGAGCGGCAGGGCCTCTATGAGCTGGTTTCGAATGGCGTCGCTCTGAATCGCAGCCGGATTGTTATCGGCATGCAGTGTTTTTGCGACATGCCGCAGCTCATCGATAGTGGGCGCGGAACCACCTAGTTGTGTGAGGGTGTCAACTAGATCATCGCCAAGAAGCTGGTAGAGCGACGCCTGTTTCATGGCGTCTACGATAGCAGCTACTGCTATGCCTGGGCTGCTCATAATTCGGCAGCTCCATTAGAGCGGTGCCCAACGGGATGCTTCGTCCGGGTCCCGCAAGCTCGACATGTTAGATATTGGGCGACAGCACTACCGGAAGTTGCACTCATGTTCGGCCCCCGCCGACTTTGTTCCTGGCGGCAACCCCATCAGACAGTCGCCGCTTGAGTTTTGAACCTCGCTCGCGCTTCGTCGTATCGCCCGCTGTCGTGAGATTAGCGGCACATTGGGCGCGGCGATGACGATCAGCAGCGGTTTGTGCCTCATTGTCTGGGCAAGCTCAAAGACGACCTGCTTGGTCTGCCCGGAGAACCGCAGCAGCGCCTCCCGCAGCAACTCATCCATACTTTGTGTCAGATAGCTTTTTCGAAGAAGACACGCCCTTGCTCACGCGCGTCGATTACCTACGCCAAGCTTCGATGCTGCCGGTTACCTGATAATTCAGCATTGCCACATGCAGCGCCCGAGCGTCCTTTACCGTCTTCAGCATCCTTGCTCCCCATTCCTCAATTTGTTGGCGAAAACCTCCGCTCACACTAATTTAAACCCAGCGTCAATCCGATTCCGGGCAGAACCTCACAGGATGGTTAAATTCAGGCGGGAACCTCAGTCGCCCTTTTGATCTGAAGCTACGAGACAGGCAGCAGCGAAGCTGCCAAGACCGCCAAGCCCCAACGACTTCCAGCAAAAACCTTAATCTGAAGCACATCAAGAGCTGGACACCGGCCTTCGCCGGTGTGACGAATAGACTCCTAGCGTGCCGGCAGCGCTAAGTGCTCGCAGGTTCTCGGCCATCCCAAGGGGAAGCCACCATGCCACGTAGAAAACCGTATACCAGATTCAATAATCCATTCCTTGCCTGGGCTGAACTGGCAATCGAAACCGGTGGAATGATGCTGGCGTCGGCCGCCGGTCATCGCTCACCGTACGAGGCGTATGAGTGCAGCTGGCTCCAAGCCGAGTGCGCACGACTGGCTCCATGAGCTCCTGAATTTGCACTCCCTCACGCGGTCTCCACCACCAGATGCTTCCCCAGCGCCGCCAGCGCTTGCCCCACACGCTCGATCTCCGAATGGTAGTTCGGGTGTACCAAGCGCCGGCCGGCACTGGCGTGAAACCCGCCGTTAGCCCGATACACTCGGCGACGGCGCGCTCGGGCACGGCCAGCCGTGCGGCGATGCCGGCGAGGCACACCCAGACTTCGCCCGGCGCATGCCGCCGCTGACATGCGCCGCGTCCCGCCGCTGTCTGCCTCATCCAGCAGGTCGTAGTCGGCGTCGGTCAATGCCTTGTGCATCAGTGCCGAAACCGGTCATCGGGTCGGGCTCCGCGGCATTGGCGATGAGGAAAGCCGGTTCCACTCGATGCGGCGGCGCCGCCAGTGCGCTTCGATGCCCGCCGCGAACGCCGGATTCACCAGCTTGCCGCGGGCATTGCTCCAGTCCGCATCTTCGCTGCGCACGACCACGCCCTCGAGCGGGCCATCGCGATAATGGCTGCGTTCGGTCATTGCCCATTCGCGCAGCCGGGCCAGATTCGTCTCGCCGCGATGCAGCTCAGGCACCACGGCAACCCCGGCCGCGGCGGCCCAGGTGTCGCGACGCCTTGTGCCCCAGAAGCGGCCTGCTCGGCGGTCATAGACATCGAACAGCAGCCACCAGTCCGGCAGGCGATCATAGCCGAGCGTATGGCGCGCCGCGCACCACTCACCGAAGGCGATCAGATCATTGCCGAGTGTCTCTGCGAGTGGGCGTTCATGCTGAGCCAGCCACGCGGTGAGCCGCTTGAACTGACCCGTGAACGGCGCCTGCAGGTACGTGCCCCGGTTCTGGGCACGCAATGTGCCATCCAGCGGCAGTGAGAATCCGAGATTGGCGCCGTCCAGCTTTTCTTCCACCACCACCGGCCCGGCCAGCAGCGCGTCTACCTCCGTCGCGGAGAGTAGCTTGTCGTCGCGCGGTGACCCCTCGCCCAGCCAGACGATGTGCGGCGTATGGGGAAAGCGGAAGAACTCGTCCGTCATGGCAACGCCGGCACGGATCTGCCCGGAAACTTGTTCTGATAGAAGACGCACACGTCATTCGGGCACAAGAACTCGACTCGTATGCCCGCGTCGGCGAGCGCCTGCCACCAATCCAGCCATTTGCAGTCAGCGGCCTGCCAAATGGGTGGTTTTGCCGGATGGGCATTGGCCACTGCGGCAAACTTACGGTCAGCGGGGTCGAACTGCGGTTCCAGCGTGGCGCTCGGGAACTCATCAAAAGAATCCGGTTGGCGTTCGGTCACTGGTATGCAATGGACATGCCTGCGGTTAGCCTGATTCTGCAGCAGCCATTTGAGAAAAACTACGCCAGCACCTTTGCCGCGCTTTGTATCAAGTTTGTTCAGATATTCGGAAACAAGCCGATAGCGATCATCCACGACCACCACACGCTGCCGTGTCGCTTCTTGCAACCGCTCGACGCAAGCGGTAACGCACTGTGGCGAGACTTCGTCATGCGCACCATCGGCCACCAGCAGCACGTTGGTGTCGATCACCACTTCATTCATGTGCGGAACCGGTTTCCTGTTGCTTACGCCTCATCGCGGCTACGGTGCGCGCCGTGATCTCTGCCATCTCGTCGGCAAAGAAATTGTCCGGCCAGTTCTCGATATCGCCAAACGGATTGATCTGCAGGGGTACCAGCTTCACACCGACACCTCCCTGGCGTACGAAATAAGCAGCAACTTCATCCGGAGATATCGCCTGCTCGGCCACGCGCCGCTGCAAGCGCTGCAAGAAGTGCTCGGAATGACTCTCCACGATCAGCTGTACGTTCCGGGGGGTGCCGTTCTGGCTGGCTTGCACGGCACTGATGAAGGCGTCCGCCAGCTCGGCCTGAGCCTGGGGATGCAAGTGAATCTCCGGCTGCTCCATCCATACCGTGGAGTTGGGCTGGGCGTAGAAGGCCTGTACCAGTGCGGGCAGTACCTGTGACACCCCGAAGCCCACGTCGGTGAGCTTCACTTCCGCGGAGCTCCTGCGGGTACGCACCAGAACCTCGTATTCCTTGCGGCCTTCGGCGATGGGACGCACCACAAAGCTGTCGATGACACCCAAATCACGCAGCCAGCGGGCAACGAAAGCGTCGAACGCCTCATACCTCTTCCCGGGACCCCGATTGAGCTTGACCCCATCGTGTGTTGCGGCCAGCAACGCCGGAATCGCCAGTTCACCGCGCGCACCCACCTCCGGCACAGTATCGCCGGCCCAGGAGTAAGTGCGCTGCGGCGGCTCACGCAGCGGTCCGAGATAGGTCAGGTCCGCCAGCAGCTGCTCCAGTCGCAACGGAAACTCCGACAGCGCGTCAGCATTCTGGTAGCGCGCCAGCGTCACGCCCGAGAAGCGGTAGAATTTCTCCGGCGCCTCGATGGGCCACTTTCGACCCTGCTTCATCACCAGCCTCATTGGATCGACATCAAGGTACGGCCCGCTTTTATCGCGAATACCATGTTCGACGCTCAGCGTCGTGTCACCCTGGTTACGCAGCTCGTACCGGAAGCGTTCCAGCTGCGGCTGTTCTTTCGAATCCGCTCGAATCACGGATTCGAGGCGCATGCGGTCGCCCTTATAGGTATTCTTCGGCGCTAGAGGATCACGCAGACTCACGGCCTGGGGCAGTCGCCAGCCTAGGGTGAACTCGAGCTTCTCCTTCATGTCGTGCTCGTACAGGCAATCGGACAGCGTGCCCAGATCGATCGGTGAGTGCCGATCGCCGAGATGGATGGCGCGCCTGCGGTCGGTGAGCAGGGTGGTCTGCTGGAGGCCGAGCAGCAGATGGCCGAGGCTGCTCTTGCCCGCGCTGTTGGCGCCGAAGATCACGGTAAGCGGCGCGAGGCGCACCCGGCCCGTGTCCTTCCATGCCTTGAAGTTCTTGATGCGCAGTTCCGTCAGCATTATCTGCTCCGCCTTGCAAACTGCTCGCTATTCTGCTGCTCTCAGGCAGCGAGTACTAGGCGGCGGGTCCGGCATTCCTCGAACTTGGGCATTTCGTTATTCCTGAGGACGCGGAAAGTTTCGCAAGGGTAGTCCTCGCCTTCGGTGGGGTCCATGAGGTAGCGCAGCGCGGAGCAGGCCGACTCCGATCTCGTGCTTGCGAATCCTGCACCGCCGTCCACCGCTCACCGTAGTACAACCGCCCATGACTGCCCTTGCTGCGCATCTTCACGAAGCACACCCCCACGCCGCGCGGCTTCCCCAGTTCCTGCACTCGCTTGCTGAAGTTCGCTCCATTCACAGGGAGTGAATCGTACACTTATGTTCGAATATCAATCCAAGTGCATAGGCAGTTTCCCCGGTTCCCCGGGCTTCCTCAGCAAACCGACACGGCTCGTTCCTTACCGCGTCCTATGATCGGCTGTGGGTTTCGGCATGAGAGGGATCGCCTGCTCCTCGACCAGACACTTTAGATCCTCGCGCTCGGCCTCGTTGCGGTCCTCCGGCCCGCGATAGAGCGCGCTTTTGCCCGCGCCCGCATAGAGCCCCACCAGCTTTTCCGGAAACAGAGTTGCCAGCTTCCGCGCCACCCAGGCGACGGTATCGTAGTAATGGCCAAACAGAAGTTCCTGGAATGGCTGATGTCTATCTGATGGACAGTATTAGATTATTTGCGGATCTCAAGTGCGCGGCACTGGGAACATTCGGATCAGCTTCAGGGCGCGTGCCTGTAGTGGGTTGGGTTCGGTGTCTTGGACGATGGTGGGGCTATCGGGATCGGATACTGCTCTGGGCGCCTCCCGAGCCTCGCCGGCTATATTGATTACGGACCCGGCCCCTTTGCCCATCAAATACCCTCGTTGCGAATTCGATTGGCGATGATCTCGGCTTTTTGGGCTTCTTCCGGGCGTCGGGCGCGAAGCTGCCCGACAACGCCCTTGGCCCAAGTTTAACGTCCCCAAAAATAACTTCCCGATACTCAGAGAGTTAAGATCGGCCGCGGCGGCGAGTGGCACTACATTACGTTCATTTTATAAATCAGCGGGCTCACACGATTGTTTTCTGCACGCCGCCCGGGGCGGGATCGGCCCCGAGGGCCTGATAGATTCGCGCCTGATCGGGCTCGGCGCGGGTGGCCTTGCGCACGTGCAGGGTGCGGCCATCGCCGCGGTTGAACGTGGCGGTGACCCGGCACTGGCCGGCGAGGGTATCGCGTAGCGTGCTCCAACGCTCGCAGATGCCGTGGGCGGCGAGGCGGTGGCGGATGAGCTGGACGAACTGATAGGCGAGCACGGTGATGAACAGGTGCCCCTCGGCGCGCTCTTCCTTGTGATGGAAGATCGGGCGCAGGCCGAGCTCCGATTTCAGGCTTCGGAAGACCGCCTCAAGGTCGGTGAGCATGATGTAGGTGCGCCACATTGTCTTCTCGTCCCAGCCGGTCTCGTTGCTGCGCAGGCAATAGACGCCCGGCTCGGTGACCAGAGAGCCTTTCACGGGCAGGCGCTGCCAGTGGATCGCACGGGCGCGCTCGCCGCTGTCACCGGCGATCACTTCAATGTGGTAGTGCTGGCCGAGGCCGCGGCTTTTCTCCTTGAGCCGCCCGATGCGCTCCCAGAGCTTGTCGATGCGCTTGGTGGTGCCCCGCCGGCTGAGTCCGGTCGCAAGCTTGTCGAGCCCAGCCTCGAAGCGGTCCATCAGGCGTCCGGCGATCGCTTGCTCCTTGCGCACGCGGCCCTCGGAGCGACAATACAGGCGCACCTCCTGGCCATCGGCCGAGGGCACTTTGAGTAGCTCCACGGCCTGCCCGCCGGCGTTGTCGAGGGTGATGGCCTCTTTAAAATCGACCGCGCGGCGGCGCTCGCGGCTGACCACCAGATAGCGGTAGCCCTGCTCGGCCAGCCAGGCGAGGTTGGCCTCGGTGGCCACCCCGCGGTCCATGACCACAAGCGCGCCGGCGGGCGCCGCGAGGCCGGTGAGCATCCCCTGGAGGGTCTGCGCCTCGGCCGCATTGCCAGCGAAGACCCGCGAGCGGCGCACAAAGCCGCAGCATCGAGCACCAGCGCCAGGGTGAGCAGCGGGCAGTCGCTGCGCCGCTCCTTGGAGTGGCCGTGGCGCGCGGCCGGATTGACCGGTGCCTCGCCCTCGAAGTAAGTGTTGGTCAGATCGTAGAGCGTGATTGTCGGGGCGAGCGCGAACAGATCGCTCACCCGGGCGAACAGATGCCCTTCGAGGGCCGCGCGGTGGCGCAGCAGGATATCGGAGGTACGGTAGAGCTGCATCGGGCTCATCGCCTCGAAGTCCACCTCCAGCAGCTCGCCGAGGCCGCTGCGCCGGGCGAGCCACTGATACGTCGCCCGCTCCGAGCCCGGGGCGGCCATGCGGGCAACGATCAGCCCCAGCGCCGCCGCACGTTGCGGGCCGGTCAGCCCCAGCGCTTGGAGCTGCTCCTCCAAGCCCGCCTGGCGCAGCGCCCACAGGGCGAGCTGCTCGACGCCCACCGAGCGCGGGCGCACCAGTGAGAGCGAGTCCACGTCCACCGACTGCACGTCACCCCCACCGCCGGGTACACCGCCAGCATCGGCCGGTGCCGGCGTACCGCCCTGCTCGGCGAGCAGCCGCGCCGCAATACGCTCGGCCTGGCGCTCGACGGCGAGCGGGAGGCCCTTCCCCTCCTCGTCGAACAGCGCCGCCTGGCCGCTGAGCCGTTGCTCGATGCGCGCACACAACGCCGACCAGTGTGCCTGCGCCACTGGGAAGTGCCGCCCCAGGTTCAACAGGGTGCGCTGGCGGACCTTACCGGCGCGCTGCTCGGAGCGCACCAGACGATACGTGACATACGACTCGCCGGTGGCCGTGCTGCGGGTCTGGGTGCGGCGGATGAACATGCCCGCGAGGCTAGCGTGGGCGGGCGCTCCGCACAAGGGATAACAACAAATATTATGGCACTACATCCAGCGCGCCACCCTCGCCACTATACGAATCAATAACTTCTCTTCGCATACACGCCCAAATCAGCCCGAAATCAGGCAGAGAGCGTTAAAGATGGGTTGGGGTCTTTGTCGTTCAGCAGCTCCCGAATGGCTATTAGCAGCTCGCCGAGCAAGATGCCGCCGATCTCACCGCTCGCACGCTCGCGGGGGCTCGAAATCCTTCGCTCCCTTGAGGCCGCGCCGCATTCGGCTTTAACGAGGCCATTAAGGGCGGATAATCGACGTGAATGGCCTGAGTTGTGGGTAACGATGTGGGGTCGGGAGGAACATAAAATGAGGGAAAAGCAAATGATGAGTGAATCGGGCCGGCATGTGTTTCGCTTATTTTTCTGCCACTTGCGCATGATAACTGGATGAATTGCAAAAATTGGCCCGTTATTTGCATTAACAATAATGAGACGATGGAGACTGAATGCTCAAACACCGGCGCAAGTCTATCGTTCGTTCTCTTAACCGACTCCATTCAAAATCGGATACTTGGGAGCACTACCATGCCCAGAATCGTAATTCGAGACCTTCACCAGGATAAGACCCTCGAACGCAAGGCGAGGGCGGCCATCGTCGGCGGCGCTCGGAGCGTTCGAGGCGTCATCGGCACCGTCGACGGCGGCCCGAGGCGGGTCGTAGTAACGGACTGGCAGATGTTCATTTTTGGTATGAAAGGCAAAGTGACATACAAGTAAACATCCCGAATGGTGCAACGACCGTCCTTGGCGTTAAGCCGGGGACGGTCGTTGCACGCGATTGTCCGGCAAACGCACGTCGGCCCCAGTAGCCGCACTGAGCCCAAAAAAGCGCCGAGCGCAACTCGGCGATCCCAATCCCAAGCGCGGGAGGGGTCAAGGAGGACTAGGAGAACCCTCTTTTCAAAGCAGGCTCTGGTAGTCTGCTTCGCGGAAGCCCACCAACACGCGCTCGCCGGCCTCGAGCACTGGACGCTTGATAAGTGCAGGATAGCGAGCCATAAGAGCGATAGCGACGGCGGAATCGATCGCCTGGTTGGTATCCGGTAACTGGCGCCAAGTGGTGCTGCGACGATTGAGCAGGACTTCCCAACCGACCTGCTCAGCCCAGACACGAAGCTTCGCCTCGGTCACACCCTCGCTGCGTACATCGCGAAAGCGGTAATCGGTGGCGTTGGCGTCCAACCACCGGCGCGCCTTACGACAGGCATCGCAGTTCTTGAGACCATATAGGGTAAGCATCTGCAACCTTCTCTATCAGGCGCCGCTTTACGAGCGCCCCCCTCTAGACGGATTGTGCTTCACAGACCAAAGTCTTGCCCTCGGCATCACCCTAGACAGCCCTTCCGAGCCTGTCAGCCGAAAGACGTAACACCATTCCTCTTTCAACCGCCCCACCCCTTCCTTCCCGGCGCGGTTCTAATGTCAGTTGAGATCATATATGCGAGACAGGGTTTTGTATAAACCCGTAAATCGGACGCAGAGGATGGATTGACTTTCATGCGTTCGGCGCGTTAACTGAAAGCATGTCTGGTGCAAAGCCCTATAATCATTTTCTTTTTCCTTTCCGCCTGCGGTCGCTTCCGCAGGAGTTGCTGCGCCTTGCGCGCAGCTAACCTCACCCCCCTTTAAACCGCTTTCCCATTGAACCCGCCTCACGAGGCGGAAGCCGTATTCGTTTTGAGGAGCGAGCACCATGCCCCTCCATACACATCACCACGAGAGCCGCCGACTGCCGAGCGGTCGCCGGGCCACGCGCCGGTGGCAGCCCGGTGGCCACGACATCGCCACGTATCTGCATCCCCAACCCAAGTGCCTGGAGAGATAAGCGATGTTGAGCGATCCGTCGAAGAAATACCGTCCATACCGTCCCATCCGGCTTACTGACCGTACCTGGCCGGATGTCGAAATCACCCGCCCGCCGGTGTGGATGAGCACCGATCTGCGCGACGGCAATCAGGCCCTGTTCGAGCCCATGAGCGTCGCGACCAAGCTCGAGATGTTCGACATGCTCCTCGCCGTGGGTTTCAAAGAGATCGAGGTGGGTTTTCCTTCCGCCTCGCAGACCGACTACACTGTGGTGCGGCGTCTGATCGAAGAAGAGCGCATCCCGGAGGACGTGCGCATCGAGGTGATCACCCAGGCCCGCGATCACCTGATCGAACAGACCATGGCCTCGCTGCGCGGCGCAAAACGCGCCATCGTCCATCTCTACAACGCCACCTCCCCGGTGTTCCGGAAGACGGTTTTCCGGCTCGACCGCGCCGGCGTGCGTGCGGTGGCGGTCCACGGCGCGAAGCTCATCAAACGGCTCGCCGCTGCGCAACCGCAAACGGAATGGACGTTCCAGTACAGCCCGGAGACCTTCTCGGCGACGGAACTCGACTTCGCCAAGGAGGTGGTCGATGCGGTGACGGCCGTCTGGGAGGCCACACCGGAGCACCCGGTCATCGTCAACCTGCCAGCGACGGTGGAGATGTCTACCCCCAACGTGTTCGCCGATCAGATCGAATGGATGCATCGCCACCTGGCACGGCGTGACGGCATCGTGCTCAGCGTGCATCCGCACAACGACCGGGGCAGCGCCGTGGCGGCGGCCGAGTTCGCGGTGATGGCCGGCGCCGAGCGCGTGGAAGGCTGTCTATTCGGCAATGGCGAGCGAACCGGCAACGTAGATTTGGTGACCCTCGCCCTCAACCTCTATACTCAGGGTGTGCACCCCAGGCTCGACTTCTCGCGCATCAACGATGTGGCACGCACCGTGGAGCAGTGCACTCGGCTTCCCATCCACCCGCGACACCCGTACGCGGGCGACTTAGTGTTCACCGCCTTCTCAGGTTCACATCAGGACGCAATCAAGAAGGGCTTTACGGCGCGCAACAGCGACGAGCCCTGGGCGGTGCCGTACCTGCCCATCGACCCCGAGGACCTCGGCCGCAGCTACGAGTCGGTGATCCGAGTCAACAGCCAATCGGGCAAGGGCGGGGTCGCCTACCTGCTCGAGCGCGAGTACGGGCTGGTCATGCCGCGACGCATGCAGGTGGAGTTCAGCCGCGTGGTGCAGCAGGCCGCCGACACGTCCGGCAAGGAAATCCGCGCCGACGAGATGTGGGCGATCTTCCGCCGCGAGTACCTGGAGCCCGTCGAACCGATCGACTACGTCGGCCAATCGCTGTTCGACGCCGACGGCCGCCAGGGCATCCGCCTCAGGGTACGCAAGCAGGGCCACGACAAGGTTCTCACCGGCATGGGCAACGGCCCCATCGACGCACTGCTCGCCGCCCTCGCCGCGGATGTGCGGGTGCAACACTACAAGGAACACTCCATAGGCCGAGGATCCGACGCCCAGGCGGTGTGCTTCGTGGAACTCGCCTGCGACGGCGTGGCCGGTGATGTATTCGGCGTCGGGATCGACGGCAACATCGTTAGCGCCTCGGTCAAAGCCGTGATCAGCGGCATCAATCGCATCTGGGCACGGCTACCGTCGATCGAGCAAACGGCGCTGCTGCAACGAGAGCAGGCCGGCCGATACTATGCGTAATGCGCTGCAAGGCTACCGCCCGCTCCCCCGCTCATGGGGAAGCGGGCAAGGTTAAGCGTACGCTTGGGATTCGTGCCGATGCCGCGCCAGCCTTACCTTCGCGACCGCCCCAGTGGTCAGAGATTCTCTGGACTCCAGCCTATACTGTGCTATTTGGCACCCTACCGCTGGCGCGTGGCTGCAGCAGCGCTGGCGCTAGTGGTCGCCGCCATCAGCGTGCTCGCCATCGGCCAGGGCCTGCGGCTGATCGTGGATCACGGCTTTCTCGCCGACGACGCCGAACGACTCGACCGCCTGTTGCTGCTCACCCTGGCGCTCATCACCGTAATGACGGTGGCCTCGGCGATACGCCATTACCTAGTGTCGTGGATCGGCGAGCGAGTAGCAGCGGACCTGCGCGGGGCAGTGTTCGATCATGTGGTGTCCCTGGAACCGGCCTTCTTCGAGGTCAACGGCGTGGGCGAGATCCAATCACGTATCACCACGGACACCACATTACTGCAGACCATCCTCGGCTCCTCCTTCTCCATCGCCCTGCGCAATACACTACTGCTGGCGGGTGCCCTGATCATGTTGTTCGTCACCAGTCCCAAGCTCACCTCGCTGGTGCTCCTCGGCCTGCCGCTGGTGCTGGTGCCCATCCTAATTTTCGGTCGCCGCGTGCGCCGGCTCTCGCGAGCGAGTCAGGATCGGGTGGCAGACGTCGGCAGCTACGCCGGCGAGACACTGCACGCCATTCGCACGGTGCAGGCCTTCGGACATGAGACGGAGGACCGCCGGCGCTTCCGCGAACGCGTCGAAGCCGCCTTCGCCACTGCGGCAGCCCGTATCCGCCAGCGGAGCTGGTTGCTGAGCGTGGCGATGCTGCTGGCATTCGCCGCCGTCGGCGTCATCCTCTGGCAGGGCGGTCACGACGTGCTGGCGGGGCGGATGAGCGTCGGTGAGCTCTCGGCGTTCGTCTTCTACGCGGTGCTTGCGGCTGGCGCCGTGGGCGCCATCTCCGAGGTCGCCGGCGATCTGCTGCGCGCCGCCGGTGCTACCGAGCGATTGCTGGAGCTCTTGGCTACCCGCTCCGTAATCGCCGTCCCGCTCCATCCAAGCCCACTGCCCGAACCGCCCCGCGGCGAACTCGCGCTCGAGAATGTACGTTTCTGTTACCCGGCACGGCCCGAACAGTTGGCGCTGGATGCGATCTCGCTGCACGTGGCGCCAGGGGAGCGGCTCGCCCTGGTCGGCCCGTCCGGCGGCGGCAAGAGCACCCTACTGGCGCTGATCCTACGCTTCTATGATCCACAGGCCGGCCGCGTGCGTTTCGACGGCGTCGACCTGCGCAAAGTGGACCCGGCCGCGCTGCGCCGGCGCATTGCACTCGTATCCCAGGAGCCCGTGCTGTTCACCGGCGACGCCTGGGAAAACATCCGCTACAGCCGGCCGGAGGCCGACAACGAGGCCGTGCGCGCCGCCGCTGCGGCGGCGCACTGTACGGAGTTTTTGGAGCGGCTACCGCAGGGTTTCGCCACGCCGCTGGGGCCGGGCGGCATGCAACTCTCCGGCGGTCAGCGCCAGCGTATCGCCATCGCTCGCGCCATCCTGCGCAACCCCGCTCTGCTGCTATTGGACGAAGCCACCAGCAGCTTGGATGCCGAGAGCGAACGACGCGTGCAGAAAGCACTGGAGCGGCTGATGAGCGATCGCACCAGCATCGTCATCGCCCACCGGTTGGCCACCGTCAGCGCGGCCGACCGCATCGTGGTGCTGGACCGAGGCCACATCCATGCCATCGGTACCCATCATGAGCTGCTATCTCGCAGTAAACTCTACGCGCGGCTGGCGGCGCTGCAGTTCGATCCACCACGCACCATGGCGACCTCTCGCTGAGCAGGAGCCCGCAATCGACTTTTTCGGCCTTTACGCACCTCGCTCTCGACCTGCCACGTATTCGCCACCCTCGTAATTCAAAAGAATCGAAGCAACACCGCGGCCCCATCGGCAGCGTGGCAGCTGTTGCTGGAACGATTCCGGGGTATCCTCCCCTCTTGCTTTATTGCAAGGGATATTTGAGCATCCTCGGTCATCGTCGATAACAACAATCATCTTACGAATTAGCTACTAAAACGTTATGTCAACCCTTGGAGCAGCCTGTCGGAAGCGGGTAGACAATCTCGGCCGAAAGCTAGAAAAACTAATTAAATACAGCGTATATTTTCCTTAAATAAAATTTAATTATATTCAACAAGTTATGAATTTATCTTAAATTAAGAGGAGTCGTTCAATAAAAAGTAGAACGATAAACATCCAATTTTCTCTCGCCCTTATCCTTCTTCTGGCGGCTCATCAAGCCCTGGGCCGTACCGACGATGTCTTCGGTACCTGGACCTCCCTGACTCTTCAGGGTGATTTCAGCTTCATCTCCCCCGAGGCGCAAGATTTCCGCTGGATGTTCATCGATCAGGCCCGGACCCGAGGCGATCGGGATCTGCGCGACCCGAACGATAATGGATTGCGGTTTTCAGAGAATCTGATCTGGGTGCAAGGCGGCTACAATCTTTCGGAACATGCCAGCATCTGGTTGGGCTATACCCACGATTGGATAAGACCGCTGAATGGGGACAACTTTCAAGAAAGCCGTCCTCACGAAGATTTCCTGTGGGTCAAGCCGTTCGGTGCGCTCAGCGTCACGCTACGCAGCCGTCTGGAGGAGCGCATCGCCCTCAATGGCGGAGCCGTCGGGGTCCGGATACGTCAATTTGCCATGCTCAAACACCCGCTTCCGTACTTCGAGCGTTTGAGCTGGTATGCCGGGGACGAGGTGCTTGCTTATTTGACCGAAAATGATTTTGGACCGGAAGGGTTTAGCGAGAACCGTGCTTTCGGTGGTCTGATGGCGCAGCTAAGCCCATACACGGGCCTCATGCTGGGCTATATGGGCCAATTCATCAACAATGAGGGTAGTAACAACCTATTTACCCATAACCTGCAATTCGACATCAACTACAAATTTTAGCGTTGCGATTGGCAGCCGTAGTCGAGCGCACTTGAGCATGATAGACTTAGTCATATGACTAGACTAGATTAGAGGTGCTATGAAACGCATCGTTAACGTGCACGAGGCCAAAACACATTTATCGCGGTTGCTCGACGAGGCTCACGCCGGCACCGAGATCATCCTGGCCAAAGCCGGCAAACCCTATGCGCGACTGGTGCCGCTGGAAAAGCCCAAGCGCAAGCTGGGCTTCATCGAGGGACATCTTGATGAGGAGTTTTTCGATCCACTGCCAGAAACCGAGCTGAATGCCTGGGAAGGCCAATGAAACTGCTGCTCGACACCCACGTTTTCCTATGGGCGCTTATGGCTCCCGAAAATTTGTCCCCAAGCGTGTACGCTTTGCTTGAAGACGATGACACCGGCGTATTCGTAAGCGCTGCCTCCGCTTGGGAGATATCCACAAAATACCGCCTTGGCAAACTGCCCGGCGCAGCGCGTGTCGTGGCCGATTACTCCATGGCCATCAGTGGACTGCAGGCCGAACCGCTTCCCATCACCACCTCTCACGCGCTCAAGGCAGGCCTGTGGAGCGCGCCCCACCGCGACCCGTTCGACCGCATGCTGGCCGCGCAAGCAGCGATCGAATCACTACCGCTGGCCACAACCGACCGAGCGATGCGGCAATTCGGGGTACAGCTGCTGTGGTGAGGCGCCACCACAGCTCGCCGCAGTGACAGTGCAAGCGCAGCACGTACGGTCTCATGCTATGATGTGTATAGATTTGTTGAGTGATACACCATTATGCGCACAAACATCGTGATTGACGACAAACTGATGGAGCGCGCGCTTCGGTTGACGGGTCTTAAGACCAAGCGCGAGGTCGTTGAGCTTGCATTGCAAACCTTGTTGCGGCTTCGTCAGCAAGAGCAGGTCAAACAGTTCCGGGGTAAGTTGAACTGGCAGGGTGATCTTGAGACCATGCGGAACGACGTGTGATCCTAGTCGATTCGAGTGTATGGATCGACTACTTTCGTGGCAGTTCGACGCCCGAGGCCGATAGATTGGACGCCTTGCTAGGCGCCGAGCCGCTGCTGGTCGGCGACCTGATTCTTGCCGAGGTGCTGCAAGGGTTCACCACAGACAGGGACTTCAATCAGGCCCGCAGGCTCATGGCCTCATTCCAGATTATCGATCTTGTTGGGCAGGGCATCGCGATTCAGGCCGCCAGACATTTCCGGATGCTACGGCAATGCGGCGTGACGATACGCAAGACCGTCGACACGCTTATCGCAACGCGTTGCATCCAGGACGATTTCGCTCTGTTGTATAGTGACCGGGATTTCGATCCATTCGTGGCACACATTGGATTGCGATCCGCCTTACATGAACGCTGAAACAGACGCCAATCCGACAGCAGGCCACGGCAGCCCCATTGAATCCGCCGGCGCCGCGTAACCCCGTAGGGCGCAATAGCGAAGCGTATTGCGCCGCACCCTCTAACCAGCCTGCCACTGCGCCTTTACCGCCTGCATACCAAAGCCCTGGCGCTGACCGAGCTCGAAGAAGTAGCCCTCGTTTCAACGGCGCCATCCCAAACGGCAAGAACAATCACAACACACGTCGAGCATCCTTGAGCAGCAATAGCAGCTGCCCCTCCCGTATGAGCGAAGGCAGCGAGTTCGTGCACAAGCTCTTTTTCCTGCAATCCGCGTTCGGCCAGCTTGGCGCCCACTTCGGACCAATTCACCGCGCTCACTTTCCCGTCCGGATGGGCAAGATAGTCGATGACGCTGTCAGACCCAGGCTCGTCGAAAACCACGGCCAGGAGCGTGGAGGCGTCATAAACGACAGTGCTCTCATTCCTCGGCCGATACCGCACGGCGTTCACGCAGCAACTCATCGACCGCGGGGTTCTTCGGGTCACGCAGACCAGCGAGCCGCTTCTGCATGCGACGAATTGCGCTTACCCGGCGGATCACGCGCACTTCACCGTCCACGACCGACAGCGTCAGCGCTTCGCCGGCTCTCAGTCCCAATTCGTTGCGGATCGCCGCCGGTATGAGGAAGCGGCCTTCTTTGCTCAAGTTAACAGTAACTTAGACATATCATATAGCGAACAAACGACTATTTTTAGTATTTCGTTAAGTGTGACCTGACCTGTCAAATCGTGCTGTTACTCCACCATACCTCGCCTTACCCGGCTCCCGCCCGTACAACCGGTTGAGCGTGTCGCGGTTAATCCGGGGAAGGGGGCTGGTGTCTCCAAACACAGCTTTCCGGCGATTGGCGGCCGAGGTGGTGACATTCTGCCCAAAGGCGTTGGCAGACCATGGCCGCGCATCCAGACCTCCCGTAGCTCACCGCGACCACCGCTGGCCGCCCGTCCATCCGCCCTGTGAGTTTTCC
>NZ_CH672427.1:2592340-2660246 GCF_000153205.1 Nitrococcus mobilis Nb-231 | reverse complement strand
CCCCTTCCCGCTAATTGCCACTATAATAATGCGCCCCTTAATATTTAACGAATGGTGTGTGAGCAAGATTAGCCATGACTATAGCTAAGGGGCGTGTCTCCCAATCAGGGCGCATTAGCTTGCCTGCGGAGTTTCGCAAAGCAATTGGTCTCGAGCATGGCGGCGATGTAGTGATCGAGCTTGACGGGCGCGACATCCGCATCCGCACCGTCGACGAGACGGTTGCCCGAGCCCAGGAGTTGACCCGGCGCCTTCTTGCGGGCAAGCCTGAAGCTTCCCTGGATGCGTTCCTGCAAGAGCGGCACCGAGAGGCCGAACAGGAATGATTCCGGCGGTGCTCGACGCCTCGGCACTGCCTAGGCTATGCTGCTCAGCGACCCCGGTGCCGAGAGGGTTCGTACGGAGCTACCAGGTGCAATCATGACGACGGTGAACCTTGGCGAAGTCGTCGGGCACTACGCCCGCAATGGCGTCGCCGAGACCGATATCCATGCCGTGCTCGACCCTCTCCCTATCGAGCGGATCACCTTCGATGAGGAGCTTGCCTACGGCGCCGGACTCCTGCTTCCGGTGACGAAGCCGTTCGGGCTCTCCTTCGGCGACCGCGCGTGCCTGGCTTTGGCGCAGCGTCGCGGCGCACGGGTGCTCACCAGCGATAAGGCTTGGCGCGGTATCGTCGATATCGGCGGTGCGCAA
The DNA here is from genome assembly GCF_000153205.1 of Nitrococcus mobilis Nb-231. Taxonomy (GTDB): domain Bacteria; phylum Pseudomonadota; class Gammaproteobacteria; order Nitrococcales; family Nitrococcaceae; genus Nitrococcus; species Nitrococcus mobilis. Next base: position 2,659,550 of record NZ_CH672427.1, on the reverse strand, counting down.
ATCGAGCTAATCCGCTGAAGAGACACATAGCGTACCTCCCCCTATCAACCAGACTGGCGGTTTATATCAGAAATGAGATAGCTTTATCTCGATGCGGCGCATAACGTTCTGAGGCGATAGCCTGGATGTGATTCGCAGTTTCCCTACGGGGGCACGGCAACAGGCAGGCTTCCAGCTGGATCGGGTTCAACGCGGACTGCGAGCGGATGACTTCAAGCCGATGAAGTCCATAGGCCGGGGCGTTGAAGAGATTCGCATACGTGACGACGGCAATGCCTACCGCGTGATCTATATTGCTCGCTTTGAAGAGGCAGTGCATGTGCCGCATGCCTTCGAAAAGAAAACCCGGGAAACCCCTAAGGCGGATCTTGACGTCGCCAAGCAGCGGTTACAGCGGCTTCTCGCGCAGGGGAGGAACATATTATGGTGGAGAGCCAGCAATTCGATAGCGTTTGGGATGCCGTGGAGGATAGTCGGGGCAAAGCAGAAAACATGAAGCTTCGCTCCGAGCTAATGATCCTAATCCACCAGTATGTGGAAGCACTTGGGCTCTCACAACAAGAAGCGTCTAAGCGACTCGGGATTACTCAACCGCGACTGAGCGACCTCATGCGCGGTAGGATCGACAAGTTCAGCCTAGACAAGCTCGTGAACATCCTGGCGAGTGCCGGCAAGCACGTCGAAATCCGTGTCGTGGATGACGCGGCATAGCTCGAGCGTACTTTTTGGCTCCAGAGGAGCATTCTCGCGCCGCCTACCGAGAGCAGCCATCCTGGAGTGCGCTGGCTCTAGCCGTAGTAGGATGCACAGGCCAAAAGCCATGAATGCTCCGGGCTGACGGGGCAACCTCACTCCAAACCGAAGCCCGAGGCTTCGCTCTCTCCCGTCATACCGGCGCAGGCCGGTATCCATCTTGTCTCAATCGGAATTACGCAAGCGAGAGATTCTGTGCAACCGTTAGCAGAACCGCGAGCCCTAAAGCGGTTTGATAGGAGGCCATGGACAAGGCAGGCGTGCGCAGAAAAACCGTGGCGGCTCAGAGAGCCGCGATGTTCGGCGTAGTTCTCCCAGCAAAGTGGGACCGGGCCGGGCCGTGCTGAACAAAACCAATGAAGACCATCGAACGCTCAACGTCTGTAGGAAACCTCGAATAACTCCCGAATTCCGTCATCCCGGCCTACGCAGAGATGACGATGCGAAATGTGATTTTTCGAGGTCCCCTGTAACCTCTGAGCATTAGTGAACGGCTGAGTGAGAGCATTGCCGGTCTGCGCAAACACCATGGCAAATCATGCAAGGGCACCGACAGGACAAGCCGGTCAGGCCACTCTACAGATGCGCCCGCAACAGTTGATCCAGGGCATCCGCGCCGATCTGCGCCGCGACACCGAACGCGGTCGACTGGTCCGCTCTGCGGCCATGACAGCGGCGCTGAAGATCGGCGCCACGCTGCTGGCGTTTACCGCCAGCCTGCTCTATGCACGCGCGCTCGGCCCCCACGATTACGGTCTGTACGCCTATGTAATCGCGTGGACAGCCGTGTTGGGGATTCCAGCGAGCCTCGGGCTGCCGGCCTATCTAATTCGGGAGGGCGCCCGGCGCCCCGAGAGTCTCAAATGGCTGCTCCACTGGGCCAACCGGCGCGTAATCGGCGCCGGACTGCTGGCTGCCGCGGCACTCGCGAGCGCGGTGTTCATCCCGGCGGCCGCCGGCGCGCGTTGGCTGTTCGTGATCGCAGCCCCCCTGCCGCTCCTAGGTAACCTCGCCGCCATTCGGGTTAGCCTGCTGCGGGTGCAAGGCGCGTTCTTCCACAGCCAATGGCCGCAACTGCTGTTAGCGCCCGCATCGATGCTTGCAGTACTGCTCGCGCTATGGTTTTGGCAGGGCCGTCTCACGGCCACCGATCTGACGGTGGTCATGACACTCAGCGCACTCGCACCCTTGGTCATTAACGAATTGCAACTGCACAGGATTAGGGGGTTTTCCAGCAAGGTGGCGCCCACTGCGACGACCCTGCGACAAGCCCTGCCGTTCATGTGGCTCGGCATGCTCTACCTTGTAAACAGCCGAGTCGACCTGATCATGCTCGGCGCGTTGCAAGGGGCACAGGCGTCGGGTGTCTATTCAGTAGCGACTCGCGCCGCCGATCTCGTCACCTTCTTCCTGATAGCGGCAAATACGGTGATTGTGCCGCGCATCGCGCACCTATACCAGCAGGGCGAACACGCGAAACTGCAACGGCTTATCTCTGGCGCCGTATCGCGGGTATTCCTGCTTACCCTGCCCGTCGCCCTGGTCTTTGCAGTATTTGCGCGCCCGCTCATCGAGTTCTTGTATGGGCCAGCCTATGCGCCCGGCGCCATCGCATTGCAAATTCTAGCGCTCGCCCAGCTTTTCAACGTGTTCGCCGGCCCCACGGGGAACATACTAAACATGACCGGCCACGAGCGCCTTTCCATGACGGGCGTCGGCATCAGTGTCGCCGTCAACGTGACGCTGAACGCTCTACTAATCCCACGCTTCGGCGTGGAAGGTGCCGCGATCGCGACCGGAGCCAGCCTCGCGGCCTGGAACATCCTGCTGTGGTACTGGATTCGTAACCGACTGGGGCTACGCCCGAGCGTACTGTATCAGTAAGGGGATGCATAGACTTATGCAGAATCCACGCATCACCACGCCTCTGACCCTAAGAAGGGAAATTCGCCTGCAAAGCATCCACTACACTTATCCCACTGCACTCCACAAACCCGTCTCCGAAAACTACACCCTAGCGATAACCGGCAGCATCGGCATCGCCGGCAAAAACACTCTCATGAACGAATGGCACTTACTTAAGCGAATAAATTCTACTATATCAATAAATTACAATAGCGCGCCTCGGCGGCGACACAAAACGATTTCAATGGCTTATGATGGGGGCGAATCGTCAATTTTCGGCTGGGATCGGTTTGAACAACGCGATTGCAATATCCTAGTCTATGCTCCTACACTTTATTTTCAGTGACTTACGGCTTAAGTAAGTGCCATTCCTCTCATGAACCTGTTGCTCGACCCGCTGCAACCGCAACAAGGCTCTCTCAGCGTAGATGGTAAAGCGATAAACGATAGCAACATCGCTGCCTGGCCGCGCGCGATTGGCTATGTACCGCAGCACATCTACCTGGCCGATACCAGCGTGGCCCAGAACATCGCCTTTGGAATTAAAAAGGAAAATATTGATATGCAAGCAGTAGAGCGCGCTGCGCGTGCCGCGCAAATCCATGACTTTGTCACACACGAATCGCCTGAAGGGTATGACACTCCCGTTGGTGATCGCGGTATCCGCCTTCCTGGAGGACAACGCCAGCGTGTGGGTATTGCCCGAGCATTGTATCGCAGCCCTTCGGTACTGTTCTTCGACGAAGCGACCAGTGCATTGGACGCACAAACCGAGAAAGCCATGAACGAAGCGGTCCGCAGTCTATCTGGCAGCAAGACCGCTGTTTTGATTACCCACAAAAAGGTGTCACTCTGAGGATGCCACAAAACAGTTGCAGTCGTAGCAGTTTACCAACATACACAGGAAAGAAGAAGTTGGAACCAAAGCTATAAGACTGGATGGCGAACCTGATGATGGCGATTTCTTTGATGGCCCAGACCATGAGACCGTTAATATTATTTCGGAACAAAATGTTTTTTGCACTACCACATGACATACGACGAGCGCTATTTGCTCAACTTCACCCAGCCCGCTTCCAATTATTACAAGAGAAGCGATCAGCTAATAGCGAGTCGTCGTTTAGTTTGTTTGATAAACACGAGTGTATTTTTATACACATCCCGAAAACAGGCGGAAGCTCAGTGGCAATTTCTTTATTTGGAAAAATGAAACTTGGTCATAACACTATTACTAAGCATTTAATAGTTTACTCACATACCGATTTCGACAGATACTTTAAATTCTGTTTTGTCAGAAACCCGTGGGACAGGTTGTTTTCTGCATACAACTACCTAAAAAATGGTGGCGAGGCACGCAATGAAAATGATCTCAAATTTTGGAATAAACACAAGCTTGAAGAGCTAAAATCATTCAATAACTTTGTGCGCACTTGGGTAAATAAAGATAACATATATGCCCATGTACATTTCATACCACAATATAAATTTATTTGTCACCCAACGACACAAAATATACTGGTAGATTACATTGGCCGATATGAAACTATAAATGAAAATTATATTCATATTAGGCGGAAACTTGGCTTGCAGAATGGCAGCTTAGAGTATAGGAATAAATCTCGTAACAAAGAGCTATTTAATTACAGAGAGATGTACTCCAAAAAATCGATAGATATAGTAAAAAATGTCTACCGATACGACATCGAGTTATTTTCTTATTCATTTGAGTAAAATTTTTTCAAACCCGTACCGCCGCTCACTAAAACATAATTTTTCGTATGATTACCACTAATATCGCATTCATCTATTAATGCAATGAAAGTACTCGTTCTTAACTCGCATGAGGATGCCGGGCGCATATATGGGAACGCGCTCTCAACTGAACAAATAACTCCTATCTATGTTGACGACCGCAAGGCGGCTGCTACGCTATTTCTCGACAAGGAAAAACCAGACTTGGTGCTTCTCAGCCTGGAGTGGTTGCCATTCCAGAGGATAATTGCTGTTGAAGCGCGCAAAAGAAATATTCCAGTGCTTTATGTCATGGATGGTGTAATCGAATGGTCGTACATTTGGAATAACCATAGCTTTGTTTTAAAGACTGGCACTGTTCTCCAACCACTTATTGCAAACCATATATCGGTAATAGGTCGACACCAAGCAAGAATACTTTCAGCCATGGGGCTTGGAGATAAAATCAGTGTAATTGGTTTACCCAGGTTAGACGGATTTTCAATAAAAAGAGTAATACAATCGAGGCAACGTCCCACGTTATTAATCTGCTGCGCGCGCACACCGGCCCATAATAACGACCATCACATAAATGTGATACGTGCACTTTCTGATATCAAAAAATTAACAGATAAACTAAATATAGATTGTGTGTGGAGAATTACAAATGGGCTCGCTCAGGCATTGGGCGTGAGAGCTGCCAACGGGCATTTGACCAAATTACTGGCAACATCCTCCGCCATGATTGCATTTCCTTCCACTATCGCGCTTGAAGGCATGCTTTCCGGGTTGCCAACTGCAATCATAGAATACAGGCCCGTGCCCATATATATTGATACGGCATGGGAGATACGCAGCTGCGATCATATTTATCCGGTAATAAACGAACTACTGTATCCGCCGGCAGAAAAAATAGCATATCAAGCATATTGCCTAGAAGAAGAACTTAGCATCGGCAATGCTACCGAAAATCTTCGAAATCTGATATTAAAACTTGGGAATGGAGAATATGACGACAGCAGAACCCAGCCGCAGTCTGCTTATGGTCCGCTAGATTTCAAGCTTGTTCACTCGCAAATTAGCTGTTTTTCTTCTTCAGCTACCGCAACCCTTCAATATGCGTCTGACGCCTACATGAAAAAAGAAAAAGAGCTATACGAATGGTCAGAAGAAGTAAAAAGTACGCTGGTTATTAAGTTTATACGATTGCTGCGGAAAGCGCCACTGTTCCGAAAAATAAATAGACTACTAGATCTTATTTGAATTATTTTAGAACCACAAATCATGATGACAATGCTGGAATAATAATGTAAATACTTGATTTATCGTTAGAGCGTTCTAGGTACAATATTTTTGATATTAGTTGTAATGGAATGAGGGCAATCAATAATGATAGGCAGGACAACCAAGTCGGCTTACTCGTTCGACGTGTTCGACACCTGCATCACTCGCACTTTTGCGCACCCGAGAGATCTGTTTTATGAACTCGGCGTGCGCCTTACACCGGAAAACTTAAACAATAATGAAAGACATAAATTTGCAGCACGATTCCAGTCGCTGCGTATACGCGCAGAGAAAATAGCTCACAGAATTGCACAACCGCGTCAGACGGTAACCATAAAGAATATCTACGAACAGTTACACTTGCCTCACGGTCTACCTGTTCAAGTGCACGAACTGATTCACGCGGAAGTCGAGCTTGAGCGTGAGAGTATTTACCCCATTCCAGCAGTCGTTTCCCAGATCCGTCATCTTCGCAAAATTGGTAACCGAATTATTTTCATTTCGGATATGTATCTCCCGTCTTCCGTTCTTGCGCCCATATTGATGGATTGTGGTGTGATGGAAAAAGGCGATGCACTGTATGTGTCCTGCGATGTCGGCGTCAGCAAGCATCATGGCCAACTCTTTCATCACGTCCTGAACGCAGAAGGATTGGAAGCGGCGCAACTCATTCATAGCGGAGATAATCTTCATGCAGATATTCGAATGGCTTCTAACGCAAACATAAAGGCTTGCCACATTCGAGACGGCATGCTGACCGCTCAGGAAGCTCGTATGGCTGGGCGTCGGCTGCCAAGACACCGTGGGCGTTCGTTCCTGGCTGGATTGACCCGGCGATTGCGCCTATCTGTGGGTACAGATGCCGACCACGAAGACAACCCGCTGGATCACCTAAGACATAGGATTGTCGTCCCCTTCCTGCTGGCGTACGTCATCTGGGTTCTGGACCATGCGAAGCGCCACGGCTTACGCCGGCTTTATTTCGTGGCTCGCGACGCGGAAATCTTGTTTCGGATGGCGCAAGCACTGCAGAGCGGTAGTGATGTTTTAGAGCTACGCTACCTGTACGGATCGCGCCGGGCATGGCTACCGCCCTCGATTACGCCGGATAATACTGATTGGCGGCGCTTCCCCGTGACCCCCGGGCAAAACAACAGCAGGCACGACATCACAGTGAGAATGGGCCTGGACGACGATGTCCGGGAGACCATCCGCAGGCATCTGTCCTGTAGCGTCACCGAGTGGTCGAAGCATTTACCCTACGATCAGGCAAGCAGGTTTCTGGACGAGCTAATGGGGAACGCCTCTACCCGAAAAATGGTCGTTCTGTCAGCTGCACGGGAGCGTGATATTGCACTCTCGTACTTCAGGCAAGAGGGGTTGTTCGACGACACACCCTGGGCTTTGGTCGATGCGGGCTGGTCCCTGAATTCCCAGGCAGCCCTTAAACGTATCCTGGACATCGGAGGGGAGCCACATCACGCGCCAAAGGGTTATTACCTGGCCTTGGCTCGTGACCATCTCAAAGAAGCTCAGGCAGGCATCGCCTATCCATTCGTTCCCAAAGCTGGCTCCCTTTTCTCCCGACGCCGAGTCATCATTGAACACTGTTTTCTCATCTCCACGCATGCGACTACCCGTGGCTACCAAATGAAAAAAAATCAGCCTGCCCCTGTCTTTGGTAAAGAACTCCGAGGCGAAGCTGAATTAGCGTATGCAGCGAAGCTCCATGAAACAGCGATTTCCGCCGCACAATTGGTCGCTGCTGACCCCGCGATTTCCTCCGCGTTGACCGAGCACGTTGGCGAGATACTTTCCAATGTGGAAAGCTTTCTGCGACGCCCAAATGCGGCAGATGCGCACGCAATGGCTCTGTTCGGCACTGTCGCGGACATGCGGCACGAGAAAACGTTCGTAGAGTCGCTATGCCGCCCACTGCGTCGGAAGGATGTATGGACCGTCTTCTCCAAGGCGATATCCAAAAAAAAGAATCTCGAATCCCCTCCCTTCATGTGGCTCGAAGGTTCGATGGCCCTTTCTCCATGGCATGTTCGCATTCCTCTGGAGTTTGCGCTTTTCGCTGACGATCTTCGAAACTTCCTGAAAGGATGAGTAACTCAATCGGCCGAAATACTGTGAGCTTCAATTTGTATTTTTACCGCTTTTTTTAATACATGAGTGTCTTACCCTGCTCGAATCCTCAATCGCGCTCCGGCCCACCTTCGCCCCGCTTCGCAGATATAGAGAACGATCTGTGAACTATGTGTATTTTTGGCCGCTGGACACTCCGTTTGCCCATCCAACGCGCTGGCTGCCGGATAGGCGAATTCCTCGATCCCCGATACGGGTATCATAGCCTTACGGCAACTCATCGACGATGAAGTCGTAGATTTGCGCGGCATGTGTGGCGCGCTCGACGGCCTGCATATCGATGTCCCTCTTGTTTACGCCGAAGGCGATGTTTTCAGCCACGCTGGTGTCGGCCAAGTAGATGTGCTGCGGAACATAGCCGATGGTGCGCTGCCATTCGGACGCGCAGCCAATAGGCTTGCTCGTCATTGTTCGCCTTCCTCTGCCTCATCCTGGGGTAAAGCGCTGCACTTCAATTTCCCCTGCCCGCTGGCGCATGGTGTAGGTATCGTGCCATGCCTGCATGCGCAGTAAGGTATCCATGCTCACCCCGAACGCCTTTTCAATCCGCAAGGCCATCTCCGGCGACAGCCCAGCATGGCCGTTTACGAGATCGGAGAGGCTCGCGCGGCGCACACCGAGAATTTCAGCCGCCCGGGCAGTGGACAGCCCAAGCTCGTTCAGAATTTCCTCGCGAATGAACTCCCCAGGATGCGAGGGCTTCATTCCGAGTTTAGTAATTTCTTCGCTCATCAGTGGTAATCCTCTAAATCCAGATTGACGACTTCGCCATGCTCAAGGTCAAACGTCAGCCGCCAGTTGCCGGATACTGAGATGCTCCATGTTCCGGTCCGCTCCCCTGAGAGCGGGTGAATGCGCCAGCCGGGCGGGCCTTGCAGGTTGTTCATATCCTGCGCACTTTGTAGCGTGGTCGACATTATATGGAGCTTAATCAGAAAGCTTAGACGGCCAATTTCTGAACTCAAAACCACGTTCTAAGGAGGGAGTGCGATGCCCTGGGCCAACCGGAGCATAGAGGCCAGGGTATGTCTGGCACATCACTCACCGCCGCCGCCATCGGCAGCAGTTTCCGTTGAAGTTTGCCCGGCGCCGCTGACGCGATAGGCTGTTTGAAGTTCGGAGCGCTTCGGCCTGTGTGTGCTGAGGTACCGTATCGAGGAGGGCGCGATGCACGCCGATCGGAGTGCCTTACCGTTGGAAGCGCGGAATTTGTCGACCGCGACCAGGAGGCCTGGGTGGTGCAGCGTACCACCGCCAGACGATACGAAGGGGGATGCATATGCGCTGCGTGAGCCGCCGTGCCCTTACGGCAGCAGCTTTCCCCAAAAATGCTGGTTCTGAGACACGCCAATCGAGTGGAACTGGCTGGTTGCGATACTGGAGCAGATGCGCTGCTGCATCAGATTCTTCATGGCTCCCCCGCTAAAATAAATTAGGCTCGTGACCGCGTTCAGGGAAAAAATAATTCGTTTATTCGGACAACCAATTCTTGATCTTGAGGCCCGGTACGCGCTCAAATTCTCGCAAGTTAGCAGTGACGATGGTGAGCTCCAACGCCAGCGCGTGTGCCGCGATCAACAGATCGTTCGGGCCGATCAGGGTGCCCTGCTGCGTGAGGTAGTGACGGATCTCTCCATAGCGGCGGTCCGCCGGTGGCTCCACCGGCAGGACTTCCAGCGCGGATAACAAGAGATCGATTCGTTCGGCGAGTTTCTTTGATTCCGACTTTTGTACGCCATAGCGCAGTTCCGCAGCAACGACGATACTGGTGCAGACGGAGGCCTCACCGACCTCGGCAATCCGGCTGGCCACCAGACCTCGTGGATGCCTGGCCAGATCCGAGACGATGTTGGTGTCGAGCAGATAACGCAGCGCCACGCTCAAAGATCCACATCGTCCAGCGGCGCCAGATCCTCGTCGACGTCGGGGAATGGCTCGTCCAAGGGATCGAGGGTAGCCAGCAGTGCCAGCAACCGGCCCTTTCGCAGCGGCTCGACGATCAGGCGGTCACCTTCCTTGCGCACGATCGCTTCATCCCCCTCCAGCTCGAACTCGCGGGGAATACGCAAGGCCTGATTGCGGCCGTTGCGGAACAAGCGGACGTGACGCTCTGGATCAGCCATGCTCACCCCTACGGAATGACATATGCCTAAGCATATGTCATGACTCGGAGTCCGTCAACGGCAGCGGCCTCACCGTCGGTAATTGTCAAGGTACTTGTCGCATCTGATCACCTTCACGCCACGTGCTTTTCTGGCTTGGCGGGCGTGACCTTCGACTCCCGCTGGGAATTAAGCGAGATCACCCGGATCGGCTCCCAGTTGCGGGATTTGCCACTCCAGCAAGAAGCCGGGTGTTGCTGGCGGGCATCCGGACGGATAGCGTCCGCCGCTCTTCCCATGCGCGGACTCTCGGCAAGCATTTCAATGCACTGCTTCATCCTCTCGGTGTCTTTTTCCGCCTGTGCAAAACCGAACTTTCCTATCGTCCTACCGGACCTTCGGCAAGATCATCGCGGAGGATTTCACCTGGATGAATCGGGGGCATGCGGCTTTCAGGTAAGGCCTTTTTCATCGGCCGGCAGACCGGAGTTTGAGACATCACAAGGCAGGACGTGAGGACGTAAAGTTCAGGAAGCTGTATTTCCATATTTTCTGAGGCCGGAAATGTCGAAGCTCACGATCGATCTACCCGAACAGAGGCGCCGCGCTTTGAAGGCGGCCGCGGCAAGACGCGGCGTGACCATTACCCACCTCATCGAGGAGAGTTTGCGTCTAAACGGTATTCGCACGGATGAGGAAATCAGCAACCTGATGGAGCGGCTGCGCCGGCAGTAGTGTCGTCGCGCGTGAGTTGGCCGACGCCGCCTACCGCGTGCCTGGTGATCGACCCCCGACCGCACATTGCAGGCAACGCCTACGCCATACGGCCTATCCGTTGAGACTTTGGAGCGGCCGTTTCCACAACTGCCCAGACGCACGTTGCAACGCCGTCTGGCACGGCTTGCGGCCGATGGGCGGCTGCGCGCTTCGCCGCGGACGGATAGGCGTAGCAGTAGCAGTGCGATGACGATCAACCTGCTGTAGCCAAGTGAAAACCAGCGCTTACCCCAGCCCTTACCTGTACCTGACTGCAGATGGATGCTACGGCTTACATTTATCCCAGGAGGCGACCATGAGCAAACAAACCGCAATCCGCCTGTCGGATGAAACATATGCGCGCCTTCAACGCTTGGCAGAGCGCACGGGCCGCACGGCGACGTATTATATTCGCGAGGCTGTCGAAGAACATCTGGACGATCTCGAGGATATTTACCTGGTCGAGCAGGTTCTGGAGCGTGTGCGGCGCGGAGAAGAACAGACGATGAGCCCGCAAGAGTTCTGGCGTGACCTGGAGGATTGAGTACGCTCGATTGGTTCGAAAGACGGTCAGGAAATTCGATCCGTAAACGCGACAGTGAATTCGCGACTTTCTCGAACAGCGTGTGGCGTCATTAGACAATCCACGCCGGATCGGGAAGTCGCCCACGGGCAAATACTCGGTGTTGTGGCGCTATCGTGTCGGCAATTACCGCGTCATCTGTGAACTCCAGGGCGAAGCCCTCGTTGTGCTCGTCGTCCGAATCGGGCACCGAAAGCCAGCATATAGGTAAGTGGATGAACCGGCCAGGAAATTGGGTAAAATTCAATTTCTTACGGCGCTATAAGCTATAAGGTAACTTCTCATTAAGTCCGGCAAGAAGACATTGAAGAGAGTGGTTCGTTGCTTACCATCAACAATAAGCACTTGATAATTTTGCATTTAATGCACGACCGTAATCTTATCCCGCCACCCCGCACACATTACGCCCGGACTTAATGAGAAGTTACGCTATAAGTTGATCAAGCAAGCTCTGCCCTAGCCCGACCCCCTGCGTCTGCGCTACCGCGATGCGCTCATCGCCGTCGTGAGCGGCATCGTGCGCAGCGGCTCCGCCATCACGCCACCCGCAGTGCGGCAGTTGGCCGGCACATCCGTTGCCGCTGAGGATGTGAACGCATTCGTGGCCATGGCCATCAATGAGCTGCTGCAGTTGCATGAGGACAATATCGCACGCTATCGGCTACGTCCTTCCGAATTCCAGGAATGGTAGGAAGAGAACGATCTGTGAACCATGCGGATTTTTTGGCCGCCGGTGCGGGCTATGCTGGTCGCGTGATAGCGCTTCGAGCGGACCGAGATCCATTTTTTCTTGGGGAAAAGCGAGATGGATCCCGGCTTGCGCCGGGATGACGATGCGAAATAGGACTTTTCGAGGTTCCCAGGCCGTTTATTCCCCCGCTTTGCCGGAACCGCACTCGAACTCGCCGCGGGTTGTCGTCCGATACTACAGAACAATCGCATGAAATCGCTGAGCACCCTCATCGTCGGCGCCGGCTACGCCGGCAGTGTCGTAGCGCGTGAACTGGCTGACGCCGGCCAGCGGGTGTTGGTGATCGACCGCCGTGCGCACATCGCGGGCAATGCCTACGACGAATACGACGAGCACGGTGTACTGGTGCATCGCTATGGGCCGCACATCTTCCATACCAACGGCGAGCGCATTTTCGAGTACCTGTCGCGGTTCACCGAGTGGCGGGCGTACGAGCACCGCGTACGCGGCGTGGTCGACGGGGTGGGCTATCCGTTTCCGATTAACCGGGACACGCTCAACCGGCTGTACGGGCTGGAGCTGGATGAGCAAGGTGCGGCCGCCTTCTTCGAGCGCGTGCGCGAGCCGCGCGAGCCGGTGCGCAGCAGCGAGGACGTGGTGCTGAACTCGGTCGGGCGCGACCTTTACGAGAAGTTCTTCCTCAACTACACCCGCAAGCAGTGGGGGCTGGAGCCCTCGCAGCTCAAAGCCGGCGTGGCGGCGCGGATCCCGGTGCGCACCAACACCGACGACCGCTATTTCACCGATACCTTCCAGGCCATGCCGAAGCACGGTTACACGAAGATGTTCGAGGCTATACTCGATCACCCGAACATCACGGTCGAGCTCGGCGTGGATTTCAGCGCCCTCCGGGACCGGATCAAGGCCCGGCATATCGTCTACACTGGACCGATCGACGCCTATTTCGACTACCGCTACGGCCGCCTGCCGTATCGCTCGCTGCGCTTCGAGCACGAGCACTTGCCCGATGTAGCGCAGTTCCAGGAAACCGGCACGGTCAACTACCCCAACGAGCACGACTACACGCGCATCACCGAGTTCAAGCACTTGACCGGCCAGCACCATTCCGGCACGTCGATCGTGCGCGAGTATCCGCAGGCCGAGGGCGATCCCTACTATCCGGTCCCCAGAGCCGAGAACGAGGCACTGTTCAAGCGCTACCAGGCGTTGGCGGAGCAGGAATCCGAGGTGACCTTCGTCGGCCGGCTGGCGCAATATCGCTACTACAACATGGATCAAGTCGTGGGCGCGGCACTGGCGAGCGCCAAACGTCTGCTCGGTTGAGCGCACACATCGCTGTCCGCCTAGCCGCGTCAACAGCGAAGTATTATCTTATTAAATACAAAGCAATACTCTAGAGCTGAGCGAGGGAGCTCGAAGGTGGGCGCAGACACCACAGCAAAACGCGGGGCCGCGGCGCAACGAGACAGAATCGTTCTCGCGATCGACATCGGGGGCTCGCATGTCAAGGCTCGCCTGAGCACAGGCAGCGAAAAGCGCCGGATCGATTCCAGCGCCGATATGACGGCCGAGGAGATGGTCGAGGAAATGACGAAGCTCACCGCAGACTGGGATTACGATGCAATCGGAATCGGCTACCCGGGTCCAGTTTCCGACAATCGGCCCGCAGCCGATCCGGTCAATCTCGGTCCGGGCTGGAAGGATTTCGATTTCGGCGCGGCTTTCGACAAGCCGGTTCGGCTTGTCAACGATGCGATGATGCAGGCGATCGGCAGCTATCAGGGCGGGCGCATGCTGTTTCTCGGTCTGGGTACCGGTCTCGGCTCGGCGCTGATCGTCGAGCACGTCTGCGTACCGCTGGAACTGGCCCATCTTCCCTACAAGAAGCGCAGCACATTTGAGGATTTCGTCGGCGAACGGGGCCTCGAACGCCGCGGCAAAAAGAAGTGGCGCAAGTCGGTCTGCAAGGTGATCGAAAAACTACAAGCTGCGCTTTTGCCGCAGTACATCGTCATCGGGGGCGGCAATGTCGACGAACTCAAGAAGCTGCCGTCAAACTGCCGCCGCGGCGACAATGAGAACGCCTTTGCCGGTGGCTTCCGTCTGTGGCTCGACCCGACCTTGAAGATCTGAGTACAGCCGCGACACCTGCTCGCCGTGCAGAATAGGCGAAAACACAATCAAGGACGCTCCAGAGATTGGCGCACGGAAGACGGCACTGAATTATGGCTCGCTTCGTACGCTCTCGACGGGCGGGAGATCCGCGTAGATCGTGTCGATATCCAACGCCGTATCGAGGCATTCGATCGGCACCGAGCCTTCGCGGACCCGGTAAGCGTGCCAGTCATCACGGCGGCGATGAAGCTCTGCCAGCGGCTCGTTCTGGGACAGCAGCAAGTATTCCTGGAGGCTCTCAATACGGCTGTAGGCGAGCAGCTTCTCGCGGCGGTCGATACGCTCGGTCGCCTCCGAAAGCACCTCCACGATGAGACACGGGCGCTGCCGGTAATAGCGGGCGCGGTCATCGGGATCACAGGCGAGCATGAGATCCGGGTAATAAAACGCATCCTCGCCGGCAACGGTAAGGTGGACTTTCATGTCCGCCATGAAAAGCTGGCACGGGATGCCGCGGACAAGCGGATGCAGGGCGGCGAAAAGATTGCCGGCAATCAGGTTGTGCCGATCGCTGGCGCCCACCATGGCGTAGATATCACCGCCGATGTACTCGTGGCGCCGCTCACTCAGGAGCTCGCCTGCCAAGTAGTCGTTGACGCCGAGATGATTGCTACTTGTCCGGACAGTCATCGCGTGGCTGCTCTGCGCTTTAAGTGCCCCTTTCAGTCTAATACGCTTTACAATGGCTATTGAGCGTCGACCCGCACTGGCGCTCCTCAGCCACAGGCATTCTTGCCAAGAATATCCAAGACATCCATCATAACGTCATGAGTACGATGAATGTTTTTCTCCCCGATTCGCTCAAGTCCTTCGTCGACGAACAAGTCATACAGGGCGGTTATAGCTCGAGCAGCGAGTATATCCGTGAGCTAATCCGACAGGATCAGGAGCGCACCCGTTTGCGTAGTCTATTGTTGCAAGGCGCCGCTTCCCCGTTCAGCGGCCCGGCTGATGAGGCGTATTTTCACCGCTTGCGTGATCGCATCCGTCAGCGCGCTTCAGAGTGAAGCCTAAACCCATTATTACCCGCACCCAAGCGGATCGGGATGTTCAAGATGTCATCGACTATTACTGGAACGAGGGGGCCGAGCGCGCCGCGCTCGCGTTTATCGATGCTCTGGAACGGGCCTTCCAGCACATAAGCCGCCACCCGACCATCGGCTCGACACGCTATGCTCATGGATTGAACCTGCCCGGTCTGCGATGCTGGCCGATAAAAGGCTATCCCTATCTGGCTTTCTACGTCGAGCGGGATGATCACATCGATGTCTGGCGCATCCTTCACGGACGGCGTGACATCCCCACCTGGATGCAAACCCCCGAGTAAACCCGCAACAGCGAGGAATCCCATGCTGGGGCCTCGGCGCCCATCCGGATGAGGTAAATCGCAATTCCGCGACAGGATTCTCAATGCGGGCACACGCCTTTGCGGGACAATCGCTTTGTCCTTTGCCTGTTTCCGAAAAAGCCTTGCATCAGGCAACGCCGCTGGGGGCATGTGAGGTCCCAGTGGCCAACAAGGGATAGGAGCATGGGCCTCATTGGAACCAGGGGACGCAATGCCATTGCTGCACCATCCCACCGCCCGCATCCGTGTTGACTTTCCGACCGCGACGCGGCCGGCGCCGAAACCGGTTTGACACCGCATGCGCATCGCCTTCCTCTGCAAGCGCCGCTACATGGGCAAGGACGTCATCGCCGAGCGATACGCGCGGCTCTACGAGATTCCTTTCCAGTTGGCGCGGCTGGGACACGATGTGCGCGGCTTCTGTCTCAGCTACCAGGGACATGCAGCCGGCGAATGGGTGCACGATGCGGGTACGGGCCGTGGCCGCCTGACTTGGGAATCGCGCTCGCTGGGCCGGCTGTATGCCCCGGCCCTGGCCGGCTATCCATTGCATTTGCTACGCCGCCTGCGCGATTTTGCGCCGGATATCGTCATCGGTGCATCGGACATCCCGCACGTGGTGCTGGGCGCGTGGCTCGCCAAGCGCATAAATCGACCCTATGCCGCCGATCTGTACGACAACTTCGAGAGCTTTGGCCAGGCGCACATTCCCGGCCTGGTGGGTGCGCTGCGCCGCGCCATCCGCAACGCCGATTTGGTGACCACCACCAGCGAACCGCTGTCCGAACTGATCCGCACCGGCTATCGCGCCCGCGGCGAGGTCATCGCGATGCCGAGCACTGTGGATACCGTCGTGTTCCGGCCGCGCGACCCGTCGGCTTGCCGCCGCAACCTGGGCCTACCCGAGAAGGGCGTACTGATCGGCACCGCCGGCAATCTGCGCAAGGATAAGGGCGTGGACGCGCTGTATGCTGCTTGGCCCGTGGTGGCCGCCGCTCATCCACACGCGCAGCTCGTGCTGGCCGGACCCCACGATCACGACTTCCCACCGCCACGACACGCGCGCGTGCATTACCTTGGCACGCTGCCGCACGCGCGCACGGCGGAGCTATTCTGTGCACTGGATGTGGGCGTGATCTACCTGCGCGATACTGCGTTCGGGCGCTATTGCTTCCCGCAGAAGGCCTATGAAATGCTCGCCTGCGAGTTGCCACTCGTAGCCGCCGCAGTAGGTGTGATGCCTACGCTGCTCGCCGATACGCCGGCAGTATTGTATCGTGCCGAGGACGCACACGATCTGGCACGCGCGATCACGGCGCAGCTATCCGATCGACGCCGCCCGAATGTAGCGATCGAAGACTGGGCCGCGCTGATCCGGCGCCTGGAACCCCGTCTGAAAGCGTTGCGCGCCCGCACGGTCTAGGCGGAGATCCTAACGCCACTGGCGACCAAACCGTCGCCGAGGTCGTAGCGGTAGAACCAGCGCTGGATCACGCAGAACGGACGCACCGCGTTGCCGCTGACCACGCAGAGCGCACGATCGATCGCCCGCGGCTTACTCTGCGCGCTGCGGATGCTGCGCTGCTCGGCATCGAGATGCTCATAGCTGCTGTCATTGCGCACCATCCAGTTGGATAACCGACGCGTTAGCTCGGTGATGGGAAAGCCGTAGTTGACGATACGGATCGCGCCGATACCGGCGGCTTCCAATAACTCATGCAGCTGGGCTCGTTCATAGCGGCGCACATGACCGACCAGTTGATCGGAACGCCCGAACTTGCATGCGTGCGCGGGTACGGACACCAGCACGCGACCACCGGGGCGCAGCTTTTGGACCCACTGACGCAGAATATCAAGGTGGTCCTCGATGTGCTCGAGCACCTCGAATGCCAACAGATAATCGAACTCGGCATCGTTTAGCTGAGACACCATATCGACCACCCGGATAGCCTCTCCGGCGTCGGCGAATCGACGCCGGATCATAGCTCGGCTGTCGGCTCCGAGATCGTGGCAGGCACCGCGAAAGCCACGCGCCAAAAACAAACTGGCCATGTGGCCAGTGCCGGCGCCCATCTCCACGAATCGACCAGGCGCCCAATCACGGCTGAGATCGTAAACGCAGCTCTCACGTAGAACCAGCTTGGGTTGTTTGTTCATTTGCCATAACCTCAGCGTGGCGCGGCCGACACAGCGCCAACGGCACCGGCCAGGCAAGCTTCGAGCAAATCGGTGTAGCCGCGAGCGATGATGCGCCAATCCACACGGCGTGCCAGCGCCTCGCGCAGGTTGAGCGCTCGTTCGCCTGCCTCCACCGGATGCGCTAGCACGCGCAGGATGGTTTCGGCCAGCGCCGGGGTGTTGGTGGCATCCACGCATACCCAATCACTATGTTCGCCCAGCAGATCCTGCACTCCGGCCACATCACCCGCCACCACCGGGCAGCCACAGCCAATTGCCTCCATCAGCACCACCGGCAGACCTTCCTGGTTACCGCTGGTATCGCGCACGAACGGTGCCGCCAACAACGCGGCGCGGCGGTATAACGCCGGGAGATCGGCCTGAGTAAACGCACCCAAAAAGCGCACACTCGCCTCGATGTCGAGCCGCGCGACCTGGGCCTGCAAAACTTCCTGCTCCGGACCGAACCCGGCAATGGAGAGGACCGCGCCCGGCCGCTGTGCAAGCACGGCGGGCATGGCATCGAGCAAGTACGACAGCCCCTTTTTGGGCACCAGGCGGCCGACGAACAGAATCTCGTCGGTACACCGCGTGATCGTGTCGTCTGGGATGAACCGATCGCACATGTCCACGCCCATAGGTAAAACTTCCAGACGCGGCGGGTGCAGTCCGAGCCGTCCTGCCTCTTGACGCATGGCCTCACTGACTACGGTCATGGCCGCGCTCGCGGTCGCAATTCCGCATTTGATTCGCTGCAGCCGTTGACCACGCAGACCGAACAGATCACCACCATGTGAGGTCACGACAAACGGCACGGGCACCACGTACCGCACGAGCCAGCGCGCGATCATGCCTTGCGGGATCAGCCAGTGCGCGTGGATCAAATCGATGCGCCGACGCTTCACTAGTCGCCGAACGGCCAAGTATTGGCCGAGGATGAAACCCGGCACCAACAACAGCTTCCATGGGCAACGCTCGAGATGGGCGGCGATGCCGCCGCCGTAGACCAGTGTTTCCAAGCGCTGTGGTGCATAGCGATAGCGGATGACCTCAACTCCGCCCATCGTCTCCCTGAGAGCGGCGCCGGGCGCGCGCGAGGTCAGCACCACCACTTCGAAGCGATCGGTCAGACGCTGACACAGCGCGTGCACAAACCCCGGTTCATGGTCGCCTGGCCAACGCGGATAGGTCGAGGTCAGCACCAGTAGCGTCGGTTTACGCGGCTCAGCCGGCATGGGTTGGAGATGGCCGCGGCGGCGCTGGCTGGTAAATATCATTCGCTTGAACATCCCACATAACGCCAATCACACACTGTGATGCGGGAGAGGACCTCGTAGCTACATTACCGCCTCAATCGCCCCAATCTGGACGAAGCGGCTCGGCAATTCCGCGAAGGGATTCTCAATGTAGGTGAACGCTTCTGCCAAGCAAGCGCCTAGCGCTCTTCAGCCATGGCCTCGCCAACACAAACCGTTGGTCATCGCATCCCGCGCCGAAAGGACGCGGGCATTCGACACCCTTGGGCCGGGTTGGTAAAGAATTCATCTTCAACCAAGTATTTATTTTATATGTTACTTCATGCATACTCCATTCGCTTCGCCCTTCTAACAAAGTTCTCTTGAACTCGTCGGGTTTTAATTTAAATTTTTGAAAATTATACATAAATTAATCACGGATAGAATTTTTCAAAGCTTCTCCTGAGAACAGCATGATTCGAACGTTCGGTGAAAAAACAACAGCAGCGGTCTTCCTAGGAATGCCGATCAAACGATTACCGCCAGAGATCCGTAAGTGGGCGCGCGAGAAGCTGGACATGATCCATCGAGCCTATGTGCTCAATGACTTACGCGTATCGGCGGCCAACCGATTAGAGATTCTGAACAGCGAGCGGGCTGGTCAGCACAGCATCCGCATCAACGACCATTGGCGGGTATGCTTCCGATGGGAGGACGGCAACGCCTACGATGTGGAGATAGCCGAGTATCATTGAGGGTCTTGATGATGAGCATCCGAATCGAAGACTTGGAGGAAACGGACTTCACCGATGTGGTGGAAGCGGGTGGCGAACCGATTGCGCCGACGAGCCCGGGCGATATCCTTCACCATGAATTCCTAGAGCCGCTGGACATCAACGTCAACGCGCCGGCCCACGAGCTATACGTGACAACGGATACCGCGTTGCGTCTGGCCCGTTACTTCGAGACCACACCCCAGCTCTGGCTCGGGCTACAAGAGCAATACGATCTGGAGATTGCGCGGCCCAAGCGGGATGAGCAGATTGAGCAAGAGACCGCGCCACAGATAGCGGCACATTGAGGACGGTTGACGAAGTCGGCATGGCCGGCAAGTAAGCCCGGCCGCAGAATTCAAGAGAGACTTCACTCCGCCCACAACACGGCGAGCGGAAAGGGCACGGAGTCGAACGGCTCGGCGACCACATCGGCCTCGTCGACAAAGCTCGCCAGCAAAAGCCAGCGGCCGTCGCTGCGCTTGAAGGCTTCCAAGGTGCGGGCATCGGGGTCGACCAGCCAGCAATGGGCCACGTCATTGGCCGCATAGCGGGGCATCTTCGACATACGGTCGAGCTTCGCCGTGGCCGGTGAGAGGACCTCGCAGACCCAGTCCGGAGCCAGCTCGAACCAGGCAGTCGTCGGCAATCTCGGCATCCGCTCCCGCCGCCAGCCGGCCAGGTCGGGAACGAGAATGTCTTCCCCCAAGTGCAGCTCGGGCTCGTCCAGTATCCACCAACCACCCGGCCCGCCGCGCCCCTTGCCGAAGGGAGCGTCGAGTTCCCCGCCAAGCGAGGAACTCGCCAGCGCATGGCGTGGACCGGGTCTTGGGTGGGCGTGGAGCTCCCCCGCAATGATCTCCCCCACCACAGTGTCGGGCAGCGAGAAGAGGTCTTCATAGCGAGCGCGACGCGGCTGTTGTCGGGTACCCATCACCGTCTACCCAAATCCAAAACTAACACTATATAGCACGATCGTGTTCTCAACACGGAAAGCCAGGCGACTGTAGATCCGACTGCGTTCCAAACGTTAGTACTTCACATCATGGCACCCAACCAAACAGGGTCAGCAGAGCAATGGCCACGAGCCAGACCACGATTGCCCTACGGATCAAAGACCGCGCATCGTTGAGCGTCTGATCCAGCAGATCGCGCAGGGAATTGCTCGGCGCAAGGCCGAGCGCACCAAACCCCGTTGCGGCAAGCAGCTCGGCGTTGCCGTCCAGCTCCGGAAGATGGCGCCGCTCGCGCCAACCTTCCAAACAATGGATGAAACTGCCGGCCAACGCGAATGAGCCAGCGGTAACACGCGCCGGCAGCCAGCCGGCCACCCATGCAAACTCTCTCGCTGACTGGCGAAAGCCGTGTCCGCTGTCCGGATGATGGTCCCCAAAGCGACGCGCGAGCACAATCAAGTGATAAGCGAAGGCGCCTACGGGGCCCAGCACAACCAGCCAGAAGAGCACGCCAAAAATTCGCTCATGGCTGTAACAGAAAAGCCCCTGCACCGCGGCTTGCGGCAGTCCCTCGCCAAGGGTCGGCGGAAGCGTTCCCCCATTCAAGCTCGCGGCCGCCTGTCGCGCGAACGCTTGGTCACCCTCGCGCCAAGCCTGTAAAAACTGCTCTACCAGCTGGTCACTGTGTTCCGTGCCAAACGCGAATAGCAGCGCGACCACACTGAGCAGCATGCCACCCAAGCCAAACAACCAATCCCCGAACCAGCCTTGGATCAACCAGGCAACCAGTACCGGGGGCAACAGCAAAAGGGCCACTCCGGCACGGTTATCCCAAAGCCCTACCGGCAACCGAGCCTGCAGCCAACGTGCATAACGGTAGCATGAGTCGGTAACGCGCAATCGGTCCAATTGCTGCGGATATTGTTTGGCCCATAGGGCAAGCAAAATGGCGATCAAATGCATGCGCTCTTCCTTGCAACCGAGGTGTTACCGGCATACTGATTATACGGCTCGCACGCTGCTTGTATGGCAGGCAAGCCCAGCGCCGGCCGACTCCACACTTTATGGACTGATACAGAGTGTTTCATCTTCGGAGCCTGGGACACAAAGCTCGACGTGCAGCCGTTGCCAGTCAAAAACCGGCCCCGGATCGCTCTTGCGTCCAGGGGCAACATGGCAGTGCCCGACGATCCGCGCCGGGGTCACAGCCGGATAGGCCACCATAATGGCGCGCAGCAAGCCAAGCAAACGGCGATACTGAGCCTCGGTATAAGGGCGATGGTCTGCCCCCTCCAGTTCGATGCCGATCGAAAAATCGTTGCAGCGCTCCCGTCCCTCGAAGCGGGAGACACCTGCGTGCCAGGCCCGCCGATGCAAGGGCACGTACTGAATCACTTCACCCCGGCGGCGGATCAGTAGATGGCTTGAAACGCGCAGGCCGTGTAGTTGCTCGAAATAGGGATGCGCGCGCGGACTCAAGGTATTGGTGAACAGGGCATCGATCCAGGGCCCACCGAATTGCCCTGGCGGCAGGCTGATACCGTGGATAACCACCAGATCCACCACGGTCTCGGGTGGGCGCTCATCGCAGTTCGGCGAGGCCACATGACGCGCGCGACTTACCAATCCGCTGTGTGGATCGATGCGCAACTACGCCTCCTTGGTTCACCGCCGAAGCCCTCGCCGAAGATGTTAGCATGGGCAAATCCAGTCTGGCGCCGTTGGTGCCCCGCGGCTCCGCCCATCCTCCGCCAGCAGTGAGGTCGCCGCTATGCGCAAAGCCCGACATGCTCGCAATCGACTCGCCGCCACTACCAGCCCGTATCTGCTCCAACACGCCGACAACCCGGTTGATTGGTACCCGTGGGGTCAGGAGGCACTGGAGCGAGCGCGGCGCGAGGACCGCCCTATCCTGCTCTCCATCGGGTATTCGGCCTGTCACTGGTGCCACGTCATGGCCCACGAGTCGTTCGAAGACGAGACAATCGCGCGGGCGATGAACGAACACTTCATCAACATCAAAGTCGACCGCGAGGAGCGGCCCGACTTGGACCGAATTTACCAAACGGCCCACCAGCTGTTGAACAACCGGCCAGGCGGGTGGCCGCTGACCGTGTTCCTAACCCCCGAGCAGATGCCGTTTTTTTGCGGAACCTATTTCCCGCCGAAATCGCACTACGGGCTGCCAGGCTTTCACGAAATTCTACTGCAGATCGCCCAAGCCTATCGCCAACAACACGAGGCCATCAAAAAGCAAAATCAGGCCGTGCTGGATGCGCTTAACCGCCTGTCCGAGCCACCGCCGAACCGCGCCGGAGCACCGAAGGCGGCGCTGTTCGACAACGCCCGCAGTGCGCTGGCCAGAGAATTTGATTCAACCTTCGGCGGCTTCGGTCCAGCGCCAAAGTTCCCCCAGCCAAGCAGCATCGAGCGGCTGCTACGCCATTATGCCCGTACGGCGGCCAACGACGTCCCCGACTACGACGCCTTGCGCATGGCCCAATTGACGCTGCGCAAAATGGCGTTGGGCGGAATCTACGATCAAATCGGCGGCGGATTCGCCCGCTATTCGGTGGATAATTACTGGATCATTCCGCACTTCGAGAAAATGCTCTACGACAATGGCCAGCTTCTAGCACTCTACGCAGACGCTTGGCGAGCCACTGGCGAGGAGCTCTTCCAACGGGTGGCGAACGAGACCGCCGAGTGGGCTTTGCGCGAAATGCGCCATCCAGACGGGGCCTTCTACGCTTCCCTGGATGCAGACAGCGAAGGCGGCGAAGGCGCCTTCTACCTCTGGACTCCGGAGGAGATTCGCAATGTGCTGCGCGAAGACGAGGCCGAGGTCGTCCTGGCCCGTTGCGGTCTTAATAATCAGCCCAATTTCGAAGGCCGCTGGCACCTTTATGTCCGTTTGACCTTCACCGACTTAGCCAACAATCAGCACCGCCCGCGCCAGGAGTTGATAGCCCTGTGGCGATCGGCGCGTGAGCGCCTGCGCGAGGCCCGTGAGCAAAGGCCACGCCCGCCGCGGGATGAGAAGGTTCTTACCAGCTGGAATGCCTTGATGGTCAGCGGGCTGGCGAGAGCGGGGCGGCGTTTTGGCAATACAGCCCTTACGGCCGCAGGCGATCAAACGCTGCACTTCCTACATTCGAACCTCTGGCGCAACGGTCGCCTGCTTACGGTCTGGAAAGACGGCCAGGCGGATTTGCCGGCCTATTTGGATGATCATGCCTATCTGCTCGCCGCGCTGCTCGAACAGCTCGAAGCGCGCTGGGAGCCGCACTGGTTGCAATGGGCGCGCGCCATCGCCGATCTGCTGTTAGCCCGCTTTGAGGATAAGACCCACGGCGGTTTTTTCTTTACCGCCGACGACCACGAGCCGCTGGTACAGCGTCCCCGCCCGCTCGGCGATGACGCCTGCCCCTCGGGCAATGCCATTGCCGCGCTCGCGCTCGCACGGCTCGGACATCTACTCGCCGAACCGCGCTATTTGGCAGCGGCCGAACGCACGGTAGAGGCCGGCGCCGGCGCCATGAAAGAGTTGCCGCACGGCCATTGCGCGCTGATCACGGCACTCGAAGAACAGCTCAACCCGGTGGAAACGGTCCTAATCCGTTGCCCTCCGGGAGAGGCAGCGGCTTGGCGCGGAGCCGTCGAGCAGGATTATGCGCCCGCCCGACAGGTGTTCTTTTTGCCCGGAGATGATGGTCTCATGGCGATTGGCGCGGTACACCTGGAAGGCCAGGGAGCCTGGATCTGCCGTGCACACAGCTGCTTACCGCCGCTGCAAACGCCCGCCGAACTGACTGAGCAGCTTGCCCGGCACGAGGATTGAGTGCACAAGCCGAACAGCGGGCGATCGGCTAAGGCGGTCAGACGTTCACGCGATGCCTTGCGAGTCAGGATGCATTTTTGATTATTGCGAAACCTTCGAAACTTCGTGCGGAGCCCGAACGCTAAGATTACGGGTGATTGGTCGAATACAACCAACGTTCAGGGCCTCGCACCACACACATCCAGTGGCAGGATGATTTTCTGTGTGTCATGGCAACCCTCGACTCGCAGGACACCCACAGCTACCGCATGGAAAGCCATTCGCGCGATGACAGCCGATGAAATTGCCGCCCATACCGCGAACCTCGCCTCCCTGCCACGAGCCTATCACCGCATCAACGAGATGCTGGCCGACACCCGCTACAGTGTGGCGGATATAGGCAAGGTGATCCGCCACGAACCGGCTCTCACAGCACGCTTGCTGCGCTTGGTCAACAGTGCTTATTTCGGCCTAGCGACCCGGATCGACAGCGTACCCCTCGCGATCTCGGTGCTCGGGATCCGAGCGCTGCACGAGCTCGTGCTCGCCACTAGCGTAGCCAGCGCGTTTGCCCGCATTGACACGCAGCTGGTTGATGTCGCCGATTTTTGGCACCACAGCGTTTACTGCGGCATTATGGCGCGCTTATTGTCCAAGCGGCTACGGATCGCCGAGAGCGAGCAAATCTTCGTCGCCGGGCTGCTCCACGACATCGGCAAGTTGGCGATCTATCAGCAGCTCCCAGAGCACTCGGAGCAGGTTTTGTCCCGGTTCGCCGATTCGAACGATCCGCTCTATCGTGTGGAACAGAAGGTGCTCGGGTTTACCCATGCTGCGGTTGGAAAAGCTTTATTGCACCGTTGGGGCCTACCGGCGGTGTTCTGTGAGGTAACCGCCTATCACCATCATCCTAATCGGAGCCGGCATTATCGGGACGAATCCTGGGTGGTGCATGCCGCAGACGCTTTGAGTGCCAAGATCGAACCCGGCCACAAAATTACCCGGGACCACACAGCACCCCCGTCTTTCGAGCCGAACGCCCGACCGCGAATTGCACTCACCGCGTCACTGGCCGAAGAACTCGCCGTCGATGCGGATGCGCAATCCATCGAAGTCTACGGCATGCTGTTCGGCAACCCGCTCCCTTAAGGGAACCTGGTGCCTGATCGACGATCGACGTCCATATACCGACAGACCCTTCTAGGCGATACGCTCGCGCCCGACTTTGACAATGCCTACGCACATGATTCCATATTTTATAGGTACAACAATAGCTTGTGGGCGCTGCTAAAAACACCCATGTACGCAGGTCGTCAGGCGAGGTCGAGCAGCGGTGCCGGGGCTTTGATCTTTAGTGCTTTCAGTCTCTTAGCGGCGGCTTGGGCAGGTTCGGTGACCTGCCAGACGGTGCCGTTGGGGCTCGACAATTGCGCGAGTTTTATCTGCTTGAGATCATCGCGGATATTGCGCCAGGTATCCGCGCAGGCCAGCTCCGCGGCTCGCTCGAGCCGCAACGCCAGCACTGTCAGCGCCACCTGAGCGTGAATGCGGTGGACCGCCCAGTGGTAGACCGGGCGCATGCGCAGGCCGCTCTTGAGTCTCCGCCAAGCCTCCTCGACGCATTGGAGCTGCTTGTAGCCCAGGGCCATGTCCTCGGCGGACAAAGTATCATCATTACTGTGGACGACGAACTTGCCATCGAGACGCTCGGCGGCTTTGCCTCGGGCGCCACGCTGCCGCGCACCGTGCCCGCCTCGCCGGCGCCGGTGTCCTCTTCGCCGATCTCGAAGAGCAGCGATGTGGTTCTGTACGTGGGAGTGTCAAAGTCGGGGCAGGCAAACGAAGATTTCCAGCCGGCACGCAGCCAGAAGACGCATTACATCCTGTGTTGGCGTTGCGCGCACGTTTTCTGCAAACGGGGCGACGCGAATCCGGCCTGAGCCATTGAGCGAGCGAACGAAATTCACTGCCCGGTGCTGCCAGTCAGTCCACGAGCTTGTTGTTCGACAGGGTATCGAGGATCGCGATGAGCCGCCGCTTGGCTTTGTGTCCTCTTCGCAATCCTTCCAACAACTTCTGCCAATCTTCCAAGCGGTGATTCCGCGCGTAGATTTTCTTCATTAAACGCAGGTAAACGGCTGCTTCCTCATAAGCTTTCGGTTTGACCTGATCGATTAGACTGTTGACGATCTCTGTCCAGATCGTGGGAGCAAGGTCCGGGTGTGTATCGGCCACGGCTTTCGCCACGGTCTTGTCTATCTCCCGGCCCCACCGTTTTGCTTTGCGCAGACGTTGGTAAAGGTTGACGACGTCATCGAGACGCTTTTCTAAGATAGCGATGTCGATGAGCGTCTCAATATCTGGAAACCGCTGATAGGCTTTTCGACTGCGGGTGGTTGGCGGTTCGACCTCTGGCGAAGACAGCGGCCAGCCGCTTTTCTTACCCTCTAGGTGACCGAATGCTGGATTTTGCCCGGTCTCGAGATAATGAAGGACCGCATTCCGCACGGCGGGCCAGTATTCCGCCTTTTCGGCTGCTTTGCGTAGTTCTTGGTAATCTCTGCTCGAGGGCCGGTGGAAGAAGTCCTGTGCCCGATAGGCCGCGACCAAGTCGTATCGCCGCTCCTGCTGCGCGATCGTGCGTAGCCGCTCTTGCAAAGCGGAAGCAATGCCGGGGGCATTGTCCACGGTACGTGTGTAGCCTTGAATGCACCATCGGCGGGCCCGATCACGCTCGTCAGCCGCCAGTAACTCATCGGCTAGCTGTGGGTAGCAGTGACTGGCGTCCGCGTCGTCTTCGAGCCGGGGGATGATCTTGTCTTTCCATCCGGCACGGGCGTACGCTTCAAGCAGTGTGTTCATCAGTCGTTCGCGCCGATACCGGTCGAAAAAATCGGCGCTAAGCGATTTGGGTAGGGTCTGCAATCGTGTCTCGAGTGTACCCGCGACTTCCTGCCAATGGACGCGCGCGTAGGCAGGCCGTTTAAGGAACTCGTTAGCGCAATCCAGCAGAGAATAGTCATCCTCCAGCATCCGGTCGATTACCAGAGTAGCTGCTCAGATGGCGACAGAGATGATCCCGGCAGCGCGGCAATCACCGTTTCCAAGCACCCGGAGATCGCCATGGCGGTCTCGCCCTCGTCATCGGACTGCTCAATTTGCTGGTTTCCCTTGATCCAGAGCTCCTCGCCAAGCTGGAGCACCGCATTGACATAGCCTTGCTCGGCCAATGCGCGCAATCTATCCTCGACGTGTGAGTAATCGGGCAGGCTGCCTTCGCCTCGCCAGTGGTTGTACCAGGCTGCCTCGGCGGTGCGATCCCGGATCTCCGATCGCAATGCACGCACGAGCTTGTCCACATGGCCACTAGCAAGCTGTTCGGATTCGACGATGTACTGCTTGACCTTTGGGAACCGGGTGCTCAGCTCAATGAGCAGGTGGAGCAGTTCATCGTAGCTTTTACTTTCGAGCGTTTCTTCAAGCTTGGTCTGAGCCTCTGTGCGACTTGGGGTGCGCCCAGACTCATTGTTCTCCTCCCGCTCGCCGTTGAGCCATTCGTTTTCCTCGATATCGCCACGCAATGTCTGGCCGAGATCGCTGCCTTCATCCAGTGACGGGATCATCCGTTTGACCTTCAAATGTTCTGCCGCGGCCAGGATTACGGCTACTGCGTGCTTGCACGGTCCCCACGAATAGGGGCAGGTGCAGAACTCGTCGAAATCACCATCAGCGCCGATCCGGACGGACGTTGCGTATCGATCGTTGCCGGTGACCCATGCGACAAGGGTATTGTCCTCAGTGTGGGAAAGCTGATCGACGTGCTTCACATAATTCTTGCCCCGATTGACGATCTTCGCACCGGCCCAGTCGTGGAGATCATCGAAGTCGAGTTTCCGCAGGATGGTGCTGATGGTGCTATTCGGCACGTTCATGTGTGTCCTCCCGCGCACCACGCTCTGCGCATTCGACAGCCGCGGCAATCTCGCGGATCGGCGAACAGTGCCGCCAGCGGGTGATCGACATAGCCGCCGCGAGGCGCGCGGTGAGTCCGAGCTGGCGGTCGACGCCGCGCAGCAGAAGCGCGTCGAAATCCGAGGACAGCGCCCCGCCGTCGAAGGCGCCGCGTACGGCGAGTCCATCGATGGCAGGAAAACGCAGTTGCTCCGGGGTAGAATTCGACACGGGCGACCTCGTTTGGCTTCTTCCGAAGCGTTTTTGGCGGAACACCCATTATATCAGTGGGTTAAACGAGGATCGCCTTTTTTGTGAATTTTCCGAGCTAAGCGCCATTGAGTCTGGCCCCTTTATCGCTTTATCGTCGAGGACATCCGCCATGGCTATGCCAATTACAATCCGTCGTTCGCTTGCGGTGCTAACCTTGTTGTCGTGCCTGCTCCCCGCTTTGTCTCATGCCTATGCCGATCTCGTGGTGCTGGGTGACAGTCTGTCGGATGTGGGTAATCTACGCCTGGCCACGCAGGGCTCGCCTGGTGGGCCGCTGCCGCAAGACCCGCCCTATTTTCAAGGGCGGTTTTCCGACGGGCCGAATTACACCGAAACGCTGTGGCGCAGACTCGGGCTTCCGGGTGACATCAATCCGTCATTCGCCGGCGGTACCAACTATGCGGTCGGTGGCGCACGTACTAGATATCACGCCTCCGATCTAGCCAACCCAGCTTTCAACCCCCTCACTGACGCCACGACAGCGCTCCAGCTGACGTTGTTCGGCCAGCGGGATCTCCTTTTGTTCAACAATGGCGACCACCTGGATTCGGCCAGTCTATACACGGTCTGGATTGGATCGAACGACGTGCGTGATGCCATCCTTTCGGTCGCAAACGGCGGATCGCCGGAGTTCGCCGATCAGCTCATTGCACAAAGCGCAGCCGATTTGCTTGTGGCCATCAACGACCTGGTCATGGCGGGTGCGCGTGACCTGCTCATCCCCTCGGTCCCTGATCTCGGCCTGATACCAGAGATGATGGCACTCGCGCCCAGCGTACCGGGGATCGAATTATTGGCCACTACGCTGTCGCAGAATTTCAACGACCTCGTTGATGCCGGCCTCGACTCCATCAGTGCCGAGGTTACACGCCTGGATGTATTCACGTTCCTGCGCGATTTCATCGACGACCCGACAGGCTTCGGACTGCCGGCTGGGGTGAACACGACGCAACCCTGTTTCGAAGGTTTCATCGGCGTTCCGGGTACACTGTGCAGCCAGCCTCGGGAGTTCGTTTTTTTCGACAAGATCCATCCGACAGCGGTTACCCACAGAGTGTTAGGACAATTGGCGGCGAATGCGGTACCCGTCCCCGGTATCGCATGGCTGGTCGCGATCGGCCTATTCGCCATAGGCACAGTCCATCGGCTTGCCGTTTCGTGATTGTGAGGCCCCGGAATTACGTAGCTGACTGGCCGTCCCGCACCCGACGCAGTTCCTGCGCGAGTCCCTGGCGGCCCTTGTTCATCGCCCAGTGGTGGTTGGCCGCGAACACCGGCCGCAGGAGCGGGGCCAGGTACCGCATCCAGGGTTTATTGGCGAACACCTTCCAGTCGTAGTCGACTTCGGTCCATTCGCCATCCTGGTGCAGGTTCCATTCCCCCGTGCCCTCGAGGTCTCCCCGCGCCTCGACGACCAGCCGCATGGGCTTGTTCACCTCCGTCGCCGTAGCCCGCCAATGCAAGGTGTAGGGCAACAGGCCCCGGGTGTGGAGATTCAGCGTCCTGCCGACACCGTCGCCGTCACCCGGTTCGATCTCCTCCACCTCCAGATAGACGGCCGGCCACCAGCGGACGAAATGCAGGGGCTCGCTGATCACTTCGAAGACCTCGTCGATGCCCGCCTGGACGCGCCAGTGCGAGTGCAGGTGAAATTCGACCGGCCTCATACCGGGGCTCCGCTACTGCTCGGTTTCTCGTCGAACGTGCCGAGTTCAGCGATCTCATATCCCTCTGGATAGGTGGGTCGTTTGACACGCGTCAGCAAATGGGGACGTTGCCGCGGCGGCATCCATCGCTGGACCCGCGCCCGCAGCTTCAGGCTCCCCGTGACCAGGCGGCGCAGGAGATTGGAGGGCCGCTTGAACCCCATCGCCTGTAACAGGGGTTCGTCCATCACTGCATGAGCGAACGGTCGGCCCAGGGGCAGCAGGAACCGCGGTAGATAGAAGCCGAGCAGCAGGTCGCGGGTGATGGTGCCGATACGCTGGTTGGTGTCCCGGTATCGAAAGCGCCGTGCCTCGTAGTCCTGATTGTATCGCTCGAACGCTTCGAGGGTAGCGGGAATGTCGCGGATCTGCATCCGTTGGCCGAGTTCCCGATAGTAGTGGAAGAAACCGAGCCGTTCCGTAGCCGTGAGGGGCCGCCAGCCGAAGCGATCGATCCAACGCGGGGGCTCGAACACGAAGGTGCTGAGGACGTAGAGAAAATCGCCGTTGGCGATGCGAAAGCGGCCGTGCATCCCGTTCAGGCGTTTGAGCGCGGCTTGCCCGCGTGGGGTGTCGAACCCGTTTTCCAGGATCTCCGCCAAGATCAACTCGGTGTCGTCGTAACGCTTGCGCGGCCGCCGAGTGAACTCTCCTGTTCGGTCGAGCAGGCCCGAGATGGAGGGTACGGCGTAGGTGCGAAACAGGGCGAACTCCAGGGCGCGCTCAATGTCCCAGGGAAACTCGTAGCAGGTCAGCAGGTAGACGATCTCGCGGCAGTCGCGGACCGGATCCAGCATAGAGATTCGCTTGGCGTGAACGCTTCGCATAGTTGGCTTCGGCAAGCGTGATCAACTGATCTGATTATAGAGTCCCGGCACAGTCTGCAGGACACGGACCGGTTACGCTGCCAGGATGGGTTGCGGATGGCGCGAGGTCAGCCGCTGAATCGTTGCTCTTGTAACTCGTCATAATGGTACCTTGATGGTAGCTGTCTTGGTTGAGCGATTCAGGCACTCGACTTGTTTGTCCAGAGACAAATTAGGCTTGGTGGGCCGGTTATTTGATACCGTGACGCCAGCGTGTTCACTGTTCCAAAAAGAGACCGACATAGGCATCCCGTGGACTACAGCGCACTGGCCTCGGCATTCGCGTTGCTCTTTCTCGCAGCGGTGGGCGACAAAACTCAGCTGGCAATGGTCGCGCTCGCAGCGCAATCGGGGGCACTCTGGTCCGTGTTCGTCGGCGGGACCCTTGCTTTATGGGCCGTCTCGCTGTTGGGAATTCTCGTTGGCCGAACGTTGCTCCGCAGGGTCTCGCCACGCTGGGTGCATCGGTCGGCAGCCGTGCTGTTCCTCATCTTCGGCGTGCTGGCGCTCGGCAAAGTCATTGCTGGGCTAGCCGGTGCCGAAGGTTTCCGTCTCGCCAGCGATTCCCGGCCCATCTTGTGACACCTCATTAAACCCGGCCTGAGCGCGGTGAAGGGCTTCTCCGACGATGCGGGCTATCGTGGCACAGCCGTTGGCTTTGTCGAGAACACGTTGGGATTGAAGCGGCACATCGCCCAAAAGATCAAAGATACCTTTGCCGTTTTGCCAATGCGCTGGATCGGCGAGCGAACGTTTGCTTGGCTCGGCAATTACCGCCGCCTGTCCAAGGACTACGAAATCCTGCCGCTCTCGGCCGAGAATAGGGTGCGAATCGCTATGCTGCGCCTCATGCTCGCAAAATGCGTATAACATTTGCCCAGACAGCTTCTAAGAGCCTGCCCACAATCTCCGAAGCAACAGTGCCAAAAACGCCAGATGGACGAACTGCAGACTGGTATTGAGCGTACGCTCGCAGTTCTTCCATAAGCGGCGGCATTTTTCCAGCCAGCCGAAGGAGCGTTCCACAACCCAACGCTGGGGCAGCACGGCAAAGGTGTGCGCTTCGTGCGTTTGACCACCTGTACCGTCGCCTGGAGCTTCTTCTGTACGGCTTGCGCAAAAGGGCGCCCCGTGTAGCCCCCATCCACCAATACGCTCTGAACCGGCTGTAGATTCGATGCGCAGCGATCCATGGCCGCCAAGGCCCCTTTGCGGTCGGTCACATCGGCCGTGGTGATCGCAATGGCATGCGGCAACCCTTGGGTATCCACCGCAATAGGGCGCTTGATTCTCGAGACCTTCTTGCCCGCGTCATATCCCTTGTGTTCAGCACTGTCCGTGTTCTTCACACTCTATGCATTAACGATCAAAAAGCTCGTTGTGGCGCTGCGCCCCTGTTTGGTACGGGCCGCGCCAACCTGATTGTTTTAACGCCTGCTCCAGCAGGCTGCCACCCTCTCCTCACGGTTCGCTCCACTTGGCAAAGTAGGAATGAACCGTGCGCCACTTCGGAAACTCGCCTGGCAACATTCGCCACTGACAACCGCTTTTGAGTAGATACAGGATCGCGCAGAACACCTCATAGAGATCCACCGTCCTCGGTTTGGTGCGCTTGCGCGCACTCTCCAGTAATGGCCTGATCTGTTCAAACTGCTCGCGAGTAATGTCACTGGGATAGGCTTTCTTCCTCACCTCTCCACTCTCGCGTATATCAAAAATCATGGACAGGCTTTAATGATCAGAGACTGAGAATTAGCGTTGCGATCGAAAAGTAGACTAGAACGCCGGTTGCGTCCGAAATCGTCGTGACCAGCGGCCCGCTCGCCGTCGCCGGGTCAAGCCGCAAGCGACTGAGGAGAAAAGGCAGCGACATCCCGACGAGGCTGCCGATCATCACTACGGCAAACATCGTCAGGCCGACGGTCAGAGCGATATCCACGCCGCCGCGCCACGCGCCAACAGGAAACACCACCGCCGCCATCGTCCCCCCAAGCGCTGCTGCGACAGCCAGTTCGCGCAGGATCAGATCGCGCCAGTCCTTCAGAGCCACGTCCCCCGTGGCCAGTGCTCGCACCATCAACGTCGCCGATTGCGACCCCGCATTGCCGCTGCTGTCGATCAGAAGCGGCAGGAAGAAGACAAGCGAGACATAGGCCAGGATCATATCCTCGAAATAGGCGATGCCGGCGCCCGAAAAGAGGTTTCCGAACACCAGTAGCGTCAGCCAAACGATGCGCCTCGAATAGAGCATGCCGATCCCCGCCTGGAGCAGGTTCTGCGTGAAGGGCAGCACGATGGAGATCTTCTGAAAATCCTCGGTAGCTTCGGCCTGCATTACATCGGCCGCATCGTCATGGGTAACGATGCCCATCAATCGCCCGTCAGAATCCACTACGGGAATGGCGAGCAAATCGTAATGCGCGATGAGTTTCCCGACGTCTTCCTGATCAGTGTCGAGCGCGACCGAAACCGGCGCCGACTCCATCAGATCCGTGATTGGCGTATCGTCGGCGGACAGGATCAACGCGTGCAGTCGAACCGATCCCATCAAGCGATGGTCGCGATCCACGACGTAGGAGCGATAGATCGTTTCGGTGCCCGGAGCCTGCCGGCGCAACTCCGCAAGCGCGCGCTCAGCGGTCATATCGGCGTCGAGCGTCGCGTAATCGGATGTCATGATCGCACCCGCACACTCCTCGGCATAGGTCGAGAGCCTCAGAACATCGTCGCGATCCTCCGGCTCCAGGTCGCCGGCCAGCCGATCCTGTTCGCCGGGCGAAAGCCGTTTGTAGAAGTCCGCGCGACCATCAGCATCCATGGCATGGACGATCCGGGCCAGACTCTGTCGCGGCACCTTTCGTGCCATGGCGACCTGGACATCCAGTGGCAGGTTCTCGAAGACCATTGCCTGCCGCGATAGTTCTAGACCGGAAAGGTGCTGCCACGCTTCGTCACGAGGCAGTTGGCTTAGCCATAATGCCAGATCGACCCTATGCGCCGAAGCGAGAAACGTGCGAAGGGCCTCGTCGCTGGCATCGCGCGGATGGGAGGTTGGACTCCGCGACATCGCTTTTCTCTCCTGAGACGTTCCATGGACCGGCGTTCAAACGCTGCCCACCCGCCCGGTCGGTAGGTTCGCACCGCTGTTGGAAGCTCGCACCGCAATCCGCGATCGGACAAGCCGCATCTATGATCTGCACTTGCCGTTCACCGGATCAAAGCAAGCTTTTGCCCGGCGAAGCGCCATCAGCAGACGCCGTCGTAATTCAGCGCACCCCTTGTCGTGTATCCTACCCTTGCGAAGGCCGGGCGCGTTGGACCATCGGCGAAGAGAGATGAGCGGAATGTGGAGCTACGGCAGCTGCGCGAGGAGAGACGCAAGCTCCGGATGGAACGAGATATTCTAAAAAAGCGGCCGCCTTCTTCGCCGACGAGTCGATCTGAGGTATCAATTCATTAAGGCGGGGAAGGTGAATTATCCGGTGAGCATGCTTTGCCGAGTCATACAGGCCTCCAGGAGCGGTTTCTATGGCTGGCCGCGGCGCCGCGATGACACCGATGCCGAGCGCGTGCAGGCGATCCATAATGGGCACCGTGGGCAGATTTGACCGGACGCCACGATGTCACTTACACGCGCCTTGCCAAGCCCCCCTTGCTCGCACGAATTCGCCGACGGAATGCCACGGTCACCCGCGTGATTATCGCCTTCGCCCGCGCCGACCCCACCTACACGAGCCGCTCAAGCTGCTCCGCGCCGGCGCTGTTGAGATCGATGCAGTCGCGTGGCGGCGTTGGCATTGATTAGGCCATCGGCTAGCGCGTTACCGCCTTTGCGTAGCATGAGTTCGCGGGCACCGAGCACGAGGTAGACCGGCACGTGGTCGCTTACGCGCTTGCGCATTTTCTGCCAGTCCCAATGATAGATCTCCGGATACTTGAAGACGCCGGTTGTTGCCTTACCTAACAAGTGGTTACCCGGTATGAAAACGTTGTCGTAGAGGCTTGCGTATTGCCCCGGCACACTGGAGAGCGTCGAACCACCGCGCGTGATGACTGAAAGATTTCCCTGACCGTGTCAGTTGTGTTCGGCAAACACCCGGCTCTGGCCGCGGTCGTTAAACATCAGCACCTGATAGTAATCGTGCCGGTCGCCCATCTCCATGCCGGGCGAACCAATGGGCATACCCGGTACCGATAGCCCCAGAGTGTCTGGGGATTCTGCGAGCAAGCGCTTAACGTCGTCTGCCGGCACGTGGCCTTCAATGACATAACCGTCGATAAAGGCGGTATGACAACTGGCCAGATCCGGGGTCAGCCCTGCGTCTGCCTTGATGGTGTTGATACGCTTGGTATCGATGCGCTTGACGCTGAAACCGCTGGCTTCCATATGTTTAGCCCAATCGATGCAGCAGCTACAGGTGGGGGATTTATATACGGTGATTTCAGGCTTGGTGTCAGCCGCCGCTAGTGTGCTGGCGGAAGACAGAACAACGGCAAGGCTGAGACTATGTAGTGCGCGTTTCATGCTTCTTTTCCTTTATCGGTATGGGACTGGAGTTGATTAGGGGTGCTGGTTTTAAACAGTCGCAAACGGTTGGCGTTGGTGACTACGGTTACCGAGGACAGGGACATGGCGGCACCCGCAAAAATAGGACTCATCAGCATGCCCCAGACCGGGTAGAGCACGCCAGCGGCAATGGGAATACCCAGAGTGTTATAAATAAACGCGCCAAACAGGTTTTGATGAATATTGCGCACGGTGGCACGGGAGATTTCAATGGCATCCGGCACACCGTGCAGCGAGCCGCGCATTAAGGTAATTGACGCACTTTCAATGGCGACGTCGGTGCCAGTGCCAATGGCAAAGCCAACGTCGGCGGCGGCGAGGGCCGGGGCATCGTTGATGCCGTCACCCACCATGGCGACGACATGGCCTTTTTTGCGCATCTCTTCCACGATGGCGGCTTTGTCTTTAGGCAATACCTCCGCACGGATGTCATCAATATCCGTCAGTTTGGCGATAGCCTCGGCGGTGGCACCGATATCGCCGGTGACCATCATCACGCGGATACCGGCCTCGTGCAGGCGGGCAATGGCCGCTTTGGAGTCGGCCTTGATGGTATCGGCCACCCCGATCACCCCCAGCGCTTGCCGGTCGCGGGCGATAAACAGCGGCGTACCGGCTTCGGCAGCGATGCTGTGCTCGTGGGTACGCAGCGCCGCCAGATCAACCCCCTCGCTTTCGAGCCAACGGCGGTTGCCAATGCGGATGGTGGCGTTGTTGCAGGTGGCTTGCACACCCTGGCCGTTGCGGGCATCAAAGCCGCTGACCTGGCGCGGAGCCAGTTGTCTGGATTTCGCTTCCGCCATAATGGCGTCGGCTAGCGGGTGCTCGGAATGCTGCTCCAAACCCGCCGCCAGCGCCAGCAACGCAGACTCGTCATTATCCAGTGCAACAACCTGGGTGACCGCCGGTTTGCCTTCGGTGATGGTGCCGGTTTTGTCGAGAATCACCAGATCCACTTTGCCAGCCAGTTGCAGGGCATCGCCCTGGCGGATGAGTGCGCCGTATTCCGCAGCCTTGCCCACCCCTACCATGACCGACATGGGGGTGGCCAGCCCCAGGGCACAGGGGCAGGCGATGATCAGCACGGTGGTGGCTGCGATCATCATGTGGGCAATTTTCGGCTCCGGCCCGAGCAGATACCATACCAGGGCCGATACCAGCGCGATGACCACCACGCTGGGTACGAACACCGACGAAATGCGGTCGGCCAGTCTGCCGATGGCGGGTTTGGATCCCTGGGCCTTTTTTACCAACTGAATGATCTGCGCCAGAGCGGTTTCGCTACCAACCCGGGTGGCCTCGTACACCATGGCACCGCGGGTATTGAGAGTGCCGGCGGATACCTCGTCGCCCTGGGTCTTGGCCACCGGCATGGGTTCGCCGGTGAGCATGCTTTCGTCAATGCGGGTTTCGCCTTCAATCATAATACCGTCAACCGGCAGTTTTTCGCCGGGACGGACGCGGATGTGATCGCCGCGCTGAACCTCTTCAACCGGAATGTTGTGCTCTTCACCGTTACGAATGACCCGTGCCGTTTTTGCACGCAAATCCAGCAACCGGCGGATGGCTGCTGAGGTTTTTCCCTTACCGCGCAGCTCCAGCACCTGACCCAGGTTTATGAAGCCGATGATCATGGCAGAAGCTTCAAAATAGACATGTCGTGCCATTTCCGGCAGTAACCCGGGTGCTGCTGCTACGACCATGGAGTACAGCCACGCGGTGCCGGTACCCAGCGCAATCAGTGTATCCATATTGCTGTTGCCGTGACGCAGTGCTTTCACCGCACCGACAAAATAGTGCCCGCCGGTGGTGGCCATAACCACCAGGGTAACAATGCCGAGAACAAACCAGCTGGTCTGGTTGGCGTCGGTTACAGACATGGAATCGAAACCCATGCCCCACACCATCAACGCGAACCCCAGGCCCAGACTGACGGCCATTTTGAGCAGCAGGGAACGGTACTGTGCCCGGTTGGCCTGATCGGCTTGCACATCAGCGGTGTCGGGATCGGTGATCACGCGGGCGCCGTACCCGGCCTGTTCGATGGCTTTAACCAGCTGGTCTGCATCGGCCTCGCCGCCAGCGGTCGCGGTGTTGTCCGCCAGGTTCAGGTGCGCCGAGGTAATACCGCTCACCGACATCAACGCTTGTTCGATGGTGCGGACACAAGAGGCGCAGGTGGCGCCAGTAACGGCAATATATGTTAGTTCTTCACTGGGCTTGGCCTTGTTTGTCTGCGGATTGGCAGAGCTTGCGCCCGTCTTTGGCAGCGAGACGGGTTGCTTGGTGTCGCCTGGCTTCTTCGTTGGCGCTAACGGCTGCGCGGGGTAACCGGCTTCGGTCACCGCCGCCGCAGCAATCTGGACGTCTGTGCCTGAGGGCAGGGAAATAGTTTGCTGGTCAAGATCCACTGATATCTGTTCGGGATCACTCACTAACGGAGCCAGTGCGCTGCGTATTTTCCTGGCACACCTTTGACATGTCGCACCGGAAACAGACAGTGTGGGTACTGGATAGAACGGCGTAGACATAGCCAATCATTCCTATTTTGGTTTAACCGGAGCGAAATCATCCCTATGTTCAAATGAACTGACTTCGAGGAATTTACTTCGAACCCAGCTTCAGCACCAGGCGTAGATTCGTCTGCGCGAACAGCTTCTCTGTCGCGTTGAATTCCTCGCAGAGTTTCTCGATCACCCGGTCATTTGGCGACATTGGCGCTGTGCTGCAGCCGCACGGTCAAGATTCCCGCCTCGCGATCCGGTAGGAGATCCGCCTCGGTGGTGTAGAGGGCGCGCAACAGCCGACGGGCCTCGTCGGGGCGTGTGAGGTCTCGCGCAGGTTGTTGGCCATCGCCATCTCGGCGCGGTAGACAATCATCTTCATGGTGTCAACGAGGTGCTTAGACTGGGTGCTGAGCTGGCGGAAGCGCGCCGCCTCGGGCAGCTCCGCGACGGTGATATGGTGAGGGGTTTCCTTGCGCTGGACCTTGAGGGTGTCGAGCTCCTACTACAGAGCCTCGATTTCTTCTTGCAACGCCGCCTTGTGCCGTAGGAATGGTTCGACGCGCTGTGGCTCGGTGGGCTCCTCGAGAGTCATGGCGGCGAACTTGGCTAAGCGCCGAGTGAGCTTGCCGGTGGCCGAGCGTACGTGCCCATCGAGGTGACGATACGCTGGATTGGCGACCCGCAGGGGGTCGGAAACAACCTCAATACGATAGTCCGCCAGGCGGTCCAAAACGAAGTATTCGCGGGCATATTTAAAGAAGTTCTCCTGCGACCAGCGGGCGAACATCGCCGTGGCCAAGGGTGCGGCCTCGCAGCGATAGTCGGTGCACAAGATGGCGGTGTCACCATGAGTGTATGGAAGCAAAACGATGGGACATGGAGCAACGCGCATGGCGATCGTGACGCGTGTAGCCCTGATCAGGTCTTGCGATCACTCGTGGATTCTGGAGTTGAACCGTGCGTACATCTTCGCCAACCTGGCCCGTGTCTTCTGTTGAGCCCGGATGGCGCCACGAGCTCAGTATTCGACATCGCGCCTCGTGAGACCGTGCTTGAGAAGTTCGACGGACTGCTTGCCGGCTTGAACCTGCTTGACCCAACTGGTGGTGTGGCTCAACTCGTGATTTAGGCGTGCCAGTTCGCCGGCGAGCGCATCCAGGAATTGTTGGTCTGGGTTCATAGTGTTCCCCCTGCCCATATGCTTTCGAGGACTTCTCTCCGCCGGCCGCGGTTCCGAACGGACGCGGCGTTTGGGGTTATGGAAGCAAAACCGACGCATATTGAGCATTGGCAATATTTAAGTTGTAATTGACAATCAATCGACTAATCAAATAGATAAAATAGAGCAGCGCAACAAATCGCTCAAATACAGTACGTTAGTGTAAAGAAGTTCGACAGTATCATCCGCCGCGCAACAATCAGAAGAATTCGGCATCAGTGGGCTTTTGTTGCGTATGGCAGCTTTTGGCCAGTGAGCGACCATCGCAGGGACGTGTCAATCGAGGAGTCACGGATCACGGGCCTTTTCGCACTAGCGGGCGACCATACGCCAAGCAAGCATGTAGCCAGCAGCGACGCCAACCGTGGCGAGGCCACCAGGTCCGGTCAGAACCACATGGAGCACACGTGGCATTACCCAGCGGGCCATGCCGGGACGGCTGCTCGCGGAGACCGGATGGGACATCCGGTTAACGGGGATCCGGGATACAGCCGAGTAGCATGACGGGTGGCAGAGAACTTTCGCCAGTTTTCGCCGCCAATCGCCAGATGCCCGCCACGCCGAAAGCCAAGCGTAGCAACCATTTTCGCCAGATTCGCCGCTTTCTCCAAACCACGGCCCTCATAACACTTAGCCAGGGTGTCTGCACGGTGCGGAGCGAGTTTCGAGGTAACTGATACACGCCTGGACGACTAATCGCCTTCGACGGGGCCAACTGCTGTCTGGAGTGGTCACCAGCTAAACCGCCGTCTAAGGTAAATCCCGGTGAGTCATGAAAGAAATCCCTGGAATCGTCTGACTGCTACCGAAAGCGCACTTGCCGGTGAGCATTTGATCGCCATCCGGCAGGCGTGCTTCGGATAGAGCTAGGCAATCAGACAAACGCCTACATGGGGACCAATTAGGGGGCTGCGTCGCTTAACTAACCGATAATACTGATTTAATTCAGCCAGTTAATCGAATTGATTGGCGGAGAGGGAGGGATTCGAACCCTCGGTACCGTGAGGTACACACACTTTCCAGGCGTGCTCCTTCGACCGCTCGGACACCTCTCCGGATAAGCTGGCCTTGTCCACTTCGAAAATCGCCCAGGCGCGTGACCGACGGAGCACGCTAGGCTGCTCGTTACTCCAATTTCGCAGTACGCAAGGTATATTAGAAGAGCCCCTGATTCAATCGCCTGCCGGTTAGCTGCGGTCGCCGCCACCGCCCCGATCGGGCCGATACATCGGCATCGGAAATTGGGCAATGTTGCCTTCGGCATCGGTGATCTTGGCGACGCCCTGTTTCTCCACCTCGTCGATGCGAATAATGGCGTGCATGGGTATAAAGGTGCGCTTGACTCCGTCGAACTCGCCCTTCAATCGCTCCTCTGCGGGATCGACCACCACTTGGGTGCGCTCGCCGAAGATAAGTTCTTCAATCTGCACAAAGCCGAGTATTCCGCTATCGGCAACCTTCCTGGCGTAAATCTCGTAGACCTTGCCTTGATTGTGGAAGATCACCCGGTATATATGTCGAGCCGCCATGCGTGGTCACTATTGTCGTTCTGCCAAGAAGCAGCGCAAGGATAGCACACTGCAGCCTGAACCGGGGTGGTGTCGGTCACTCGCCGAGCACAGTAATCGTGATGCGGCGCTGTTGAGCGCGGTAGCGATGCTCCCATAGGAAGAGGCCCTGCCACGTACCCAACGCCAGGCGGCCGTCGGCCACGGGGATGGCCAGCGAACTCTGAGTGAGCACGGTGCGGACATGGGCCGCCATATCATCCGCACCCTCCTCGCGGTGCGTGAACAAAGGGTCGCCGTCGGGCACCAGGCGTTGTGAAAAATGCTCCAGATCCTCACGCACCGCCGGATCGGCGTTCTCGCAGATAATCAACGAGGCGCTGGTGTGGTGGATGAATAGCTGGCAAAGACCGCTGCGAATCCCGGATTCGCGAACCACGCTGGCCACATCCGCCGTGATTTCCTGAATACAGCGGCCCGGCGTTGCGAACTCTTTGGTCTCCTGATGCATGAGCCGTTTCCTATTTGTTTCGTTTATCCTTGCGTATGAGGCAAACCAATTTCAATGGGTAGCACCATGGCGATGTATGCTTGGGAAGGCAAGAAATTCCAAGATGTGGCCGAGATTACGGTCAAACGCGATCCACAACGCTTTAGGCACGGCTGCGCCACCGCCAGCGCGGACGGGACGGAGATAATTCAGTGGTTCCGGTCGGTAGCCGAACTCACTCAGTACCTCACCCGCATGGAGCCCCGACGCTGGGGCATGAAAATGGGCGATCTGATCGCGGTGAAGCCGCGGTTGGTGGATGTTCTGACCCCGGTCGATGTCATCGGCTACAACGACAAAGCGCAAGCGGCTTACAATGCTTGCGTACACCCCTATTTCCGGATCGTATGGTGGGGTACATTCGACGAATTGCTCGAGGCGGAGGACACCTGGCCGGCGGCTCTGCTCGCAAGTGCCAAGGCGGGCGCACTCACCGGCGAGGAACGCACAGCGCGTCTCATCAGCTATCTGCAAGCGCGCAGCGCCACCCGCTAAAGCGCCCGCCGGCATCCTAGAGGGCGAATCAGCAGAGGATGCGGGCCATGCGTGGAATAGCTTACCTGGCTGCAACTGTTGGCTCGCTCGCGCTCGGTGTCATCGGCACGGCCAGCGCCGGAAGCCTGAATCTGAGCTCGGAGGCTTTCGCGCACGGCGGCACCGTACCCACGCGTTATACTTGCGACGGCTGCGATATCTCGCCTCCGCTTGCCTGGAGCGACATTCCGAGCGGCACGCGCAGCCTGGCGCTCATCGTCTCGGATCCCGATGCACCGCGCGGAACCTGGTATCACTGGGTACTCTATGCGATCCCACCGACGCTGCCCGGACTACCCGAGAATGTCGATCCAAGAGAACTCTCGGCTGCGATCCACGATGGAATGAATAGCTGGAAGCGCAGTGGATATGGTGGCCCCTGCCCTCCGACCGGCCGTCATCGCTATTTCTTTCACCTCTACGCTTTAGACCGGCTACTCGAAGTACCCCAGCAATCGAGTGCGACGGAGCTGCGTCGGGCCATGCAGGGGCATGTGATCAGCGAGGCTGCGCTCTTAGGCACGTATGCAAAGCGCAGTCGGTGATGAGCCGCTGAATCGCTTTTTTGAACCTGATGGGAGGTAACTTGACATCCGCGAAGCGGCCGGGAAAGCGATTGAGCACAAGCGCAGGGCAGCGGGCAATACCATATCCCGACACGGCCACCTTGCCAGCCGCCGCCTATCGCAACGCCGCCAAGGTGCACATGATCGCAAAAGCAGCCCCGCCAGCTACCCGAAAACGGGCAACAAGCGCCGCTATCTCAATCGCAGCGCCTGGGCCGCCCTGATCAGTACCGCCGCCTCACGGCGAATTTCGGTGCGCAGTATCGCCACTTCTCTGGCGACCTTTGCAATGTGCCGAGGCTGCAGATCGAACGGATCGATACCGCCGGCGGAAGCTATGTAGGCACGGTCGGATACGGACAGCGTGGTGAAATCGTCATAAGCCGCCTGAGCGTACACGCCCGGGCAATCCGCGATGGTGACACCGCCGATATGAACCATCTCGGATATAAAACCAGCCAATCCGATCGCCACTGCATCCGCAGGCAATACATTAGGCTGGAGCATGGTCTGCCCGGACCAGTACAGCGAATGCCTCCCCCCGTTCATGGGGTAGTAGAGACGCGCACGCGCCCAGTAACCACGCTGGCGCGCGACCACCAGATGCCCCGCCTCATGGATGGCGGAACAATGCAACTCCTGTCGC
This sequence comes from Nitrococcus mobilis Nb-231, assembly GCF_000153205.1. Lineage (GTDB taxonomy): Bacteria > Pseudomonadota > Gammaproteobacteria > Nitrococcales > Nitrococcaceae > Nitrococcus > Nitrococcus mobilis. Next base: position 2,616,195 of record NZ_CH672427.1, on the reverse strand, counting down.
CACACCTTGCTCCACGCGCATGGGGGCGGTGCGATGCTCGCATGCTCCGCTCCGGTCTGTCGCCAGACTGCGCCCGAGGACGTGCCGATACTCTCGTCCGGCCATGCTCGATACTTATTGCTCTCTCCCATATCAGCCCACCCTACCGCTTGCGGTCGTTGCCTTGCCAAGCCGCCGTTGGTGCACTACCAGTGGCATACCCCTCATTTATTATTAAGACAACAAACACCCCCAACTGTCAGATAGCATGCTCTCCGAAGCCAAGCAAGCCCTACTGAAGGCAAGCAGCCGCCCCTTACTGCAAAATCCGCAGCCCGGAGGAGCATTACGGCAAGCGGCAGCGAGTACCCCCTCTTGCCACAACAATGCGCCTGGAAGCGCCTGCGGCGCACTCGCTGCCGTTGCACTGGGCCGACTATCGGCGGGGGGACTGTACAGCCTGCGCCTGTGATCGTGCCGTAAAGACGAATTACGCCTTTCGCAACGGCCATTCCTAGCGTATAGGTGAGGGCAGATAGGGGTGTATCCAAGGAGAGCACCGATGCAAGGCACCGAAAGACAGGTCCGCTGGGCTCAAGAGATTCTGGCAAGACATTTACAGCTGGCAGGATCGCATTTACCCCAAATCACCGCAAAGCTCGAACGCGCCATCATCGCGGCGGAGGAACAACGCTGGGGCGCCGCCTACGAGCGGGCACGGCTTGCGATCGCCTGCGCTTACGCCAGGCGCCTTCAAGAATGGAGCGCCGCGGATATCATCGACGCTCAAACGCTACTCACAAGCCCATATGCGATCTATGATGCGATCTGGACCGTGATCAGCAAAATGGCCCGTGCCGACCTGGGCATCGCTGCAGTATCGCCGGCACAAGAGGACCGGCCAACGCTACACTGAGGGTGCGAACGCGACCGAAGCCCCAGCGGTAGCGATATGGACCACGGACCCATCGAACAAGGGAACAACCACGGCATCGGCCACGCACCTTCAGGGAGCATGGGTAGCCGGCACCCTCGGTCACCACGCCTCGAATTCATAAGCGTCCACCTCGTCACATGGACCTCCGCACCTACCGCCAGCCAATACCGAAGGTGTTCACTAGAGCGATAGCGCACCGCTTTATAGCTGTTCTTTCCATGTCTCATATGGGATGGCGTGGATTCGAAACGAGACTTCGATCGGATTGAAGCAAATGGGAGAATGGACATGCAGTTGGGAATGATCGGCCTCGGCCGGATGGGATCCAATATGGTGCGCCGGCTCATGCGCAGCGGCCAGCATCAGTGTGTCGTATTCGATTTCAACGCCGCGGCGAGGCGCGCGCTGGAGCAGGAAGGCGCGCGGGCGGCCGAATCGCTCGACGAGCTCGTCGAGCGCCTCGCCCCCCCGCGGGCCGTGTGGTTAATGGTGCCGGCCGGAGCGGTCGATGGTGTGCTGCATGAACTTACCCCCCACCTAAGCGCCGATGATATCGTCATAGACGGCGGCAATTCGTATTACGTGGATGCCCTGCGCCGCGCCGAGGAGCTCGGGTTGAAAGGAATCCACTATCTCGACGTCGGCACCAGCGGCGGTGTCTGGGGTCTTGAGCGGGGCTATTGTCTGATGATCGGCGGCCCCGAACAGACGGCCCGGTCGCTCGACCCGATCTTCAAAACGCTAGCCCCGGGCCGCGCCGCAGCACCGCGCACGCCGGGCCGCAAACAAGCCGGCGGTACCGCCGAGGAAGGCTACCTCTACTGCGGCCCCTCGGGCGCAGGACATTTCGTCAAAATGGTGCACAACGGCATCGAGTATGGCGTTATGGCCGCTTACGCCGAAGGATTGAACATCCTGCACCGAGCCAACGTGGGGAAAAAAGAGGCGGCGGTGAATGCGGAGACCACGCCGCTCGCGCACCCAGAGCGCTACCGCTACGATTTCGCGCTCGCCGACGTGACGGAAGTCTGGCGCCGCGGCAGCGTGATCGGCTCATGGCTGCTCGATCTCACCGCGAGCGCGCTACTCGATCAGCCCGATCTGTCCGGATACACCGGCCATGTGGCGGATTCCGGCGAAGGACGCTGGACGGCGTTGGCGGCCATCGAAGAGGGCGTGCCGGCGCCGGTGCTCTGTGCCGCGCTCCATCAGCGCTTTGCCTCGCGCGGCAATGACGAGTTCGCAGCCAAGGTGCTCTCCGCAATGCGCCACCAATTCGGCGGGCACGTGGAACATGGCGAATAGGAGACGAGGCCACGCGCATCACGAAGCGGCGCCACCGCAACGGACAATAGCTGGAGAAGCAGCAACTCATGATACTGGCAGGCGATATCGGCGGAACCTCGACACGGTTGGCCTTTTTCGAACTGCAGGGCGAACGGCTCGCAATCGTGGCGGGGAAAACCTATCGCAGCCGCAATTATGACAGCTTGGCGCAGGTGGTGCGGCAGTTCGAGAAGGATTACGGGTGCACGGGCATCCGGCATGCCGCTTTTGGCGTAGCCGGCCCGGTGCGTGACAGGCAGGCAAAAACGACCAACCTTCCCTGGCTCATCGACAGCGCGAAACTGGCACGGGAACTCGACCTGCAATCAAAAAACGTCGATCTGATCAACGACCTCGAGGCCAATGCCTGGGGCGCAATGGCCTTAGCCCCCGCCGACTTGACCGTGCTCAACCAAGGCAATCCGAATATTACCGGCAACGCGGCGGTCATCGCCGTCGGCACCGGGCTCGGTGAGGCCGGGCTTTACTGGGACGGCCAACGTCATCGTGCATTTGCCAGTGAAGGGGGGCATGTGGACTTCGCCCCGCGCGACGAACTGGAAATCGATTTGCTGCACTACCTACTGCAACGGTATCGCCGCGTGAGCTACGAGCGCGTGCTCTCGGGACCGGGCCTGCACACCATCTACCGATTTCTTCGCAATACCGGGCGCGGCGATGAATCGCAACAACTTGCCGAGGCGATGCGCGCCAAAGACCCGGCAGCCGTAATTTCTCAGGCAGCACTAAAGGGCGAAGACGCACTCTGTGTGCAGGCGCTCGATCTCTTTGTCGCGATCTACGGCGCAGCGGCGGGCAATCTCGCGCTCAAGCTCATGGCAAGTGCGGGGGTTTACTTAGGCGGCGGAATCGCACCCCGCATCATCGAAAAGCTAAAGGGTCCGGAGTTCATGGCCGCATTCACCGGCAAGGGCCGCATGAAAGATTTGTTACAGGAAATACCCGTGCGGGTGATTATGAACGATCAGACCGCGCTGTTGGGTGCAGCACGCTGCGCGGCGCTGAAGGCGGGTTTGCTATGAAAATGTCGGAATCACGGGAGCATCGATCAAATCGCCTAGGCGCGGCTTTTCAAGACACAGCCTCACCGCTGACGAGCCAGATTGGCGCTGTTTTTCCGCGACGTCTTTTGGGTGAAGCGTTTTAATGAAACCCGAGATCTGCATCGTTGAAAGCCCCCAGGCTCTGGCCCGCGCCGCCGCCCACGAATTTGCCAACCGCGCGGCAACCGCAGTGCAGCAAAAAGGTGTATTCAGCGTCGCCCTCGCCGGCGGCCACACACCGAAGGCACTGTATTCGCTGCTTGCCGACGATGCCGAGTTGCAGCAGAAAATTCCCTGGCGAGACAGCCACTTTTTCTGGGGTGATGAACGCTCGGTGCCGCCGGATCATCCGGACAGCAACTTCTGTATGGCACAGACCGCTTTGCTCTCCCGGGTACCGGTACCGGCTGCCAATCTCCATCGCATAAAAGGCGAGCTTGCGCCGCAACAGGCGGCGACCGCCTATGAGCAAAACCTGGCCGAATTTTTCCACTTGCAACCGGATGCGCTACCGCGTTTTGACCTGGTTCTATTGGGGCTTGGCGCGGATGGGCACACCGCATCGCTTTTCCCCGGCACCCGCGCGCTGCACGAACAAAAGCGCATGGCGGTGGCAAACTGGGTCGACAAGCTCGGAACCGGGCGCATCACGCTGACTGCGCCGGTATTCAACAACGCCGTTTGCGTGATTTTTCTAGTGAGCGGAAGTGACAAGGCGCGCGCGCGCAAAGCCGTGCTCGAGGGCCGCTACGATCCGGAGCGGCTGCCAGCGCAATTGATCCGGCCCCGCGCGGGCGAGCTCAAATGGATCCTCGACGCAGCCGCGGCGCGCTAACCACAAACTCGGCGGGGTTGGAGCGCAGCCCCAGCCTCCCTGATCACTGCAGCCCTTGTTTGTGGCGCGCCCGGGAGGATTCGAACCCCCAACCTCCTGATCCGTAGTCAGGTGCTCTATCCAGTTGAGCTACGGGCGCTTAATGATCGGCGCGAAGTATGGCGAGATTACTATCGCGCGTCAACCCCGCAACTCTGGCGTGACCACAGGCATCGACATCAACGCCCCTCCGCTCCTATGCACCCATGGATGCCACAATCAGAGCAAATGCGCGATAAATGGCGGAGAGAGAGGGATTCGAACCCTCGATGGGGGTTAGCCCATACTCCCTTAGCAGGGGAGCGCCTTCAGCCGCTCGGCCATCTCTCCAATGTTCGATTCTGGCAACGCTCTGCAACCGAACGGGCCTGCGGCCCGTAAAGGGAGCGCGTTACTCCAAGCCTACTGGGCTCCGTCCTCGCGGGACACCGATTTGCAGCATAAAAATCACTCCCAACGAATTTTGCGAGCCGCTCGGCCATCTCCCGGCAATGCTCAGACCAACCACCAATCGACTTGGCTCGGCTCGCGTGCAAGACACCCACGCCGCGCTTTGCATCGTTGGCCATTTTCACCGAGCACCGAGCCGATCACCATCCCAAATTCATCCTCCTTGCGAGTCTGGGAATTACCCAGCCCGGCACAAGGCTGCAGGATACGAGAAAAACGGCACACACGTAAACCCGCACGCCTTGGAACCGAATCATTCCGAACGATCGCTCTCGCCGCCGGATGCGGATTTCTCCTGCTGTTCGCGCTGGATTCGATCATAGATTTCTTCACGATGGACCGAGACATGCTTGGGCGCATTAACACCGATTCGGACCTGATTGCCTTTCACTCCCAATACGGTCACGGTCACATCGTCGCCAATCATCAAAGTCTCACCAACTCGCCGAGTGAGAATAAGCATTTTCCAATTCCTCTCCTTGCTTTCGATCCGCCCGGCTCCTGCCCCGCAACACTATAATGCTTCCTGCGTCCTCACATCACCGACAGCGTTCCCTTCGCCATGCTCTCTGTCGGCGATATAGGCCGGTCCCGGCCATAATCCCGGAGGGCGGATCATCGACGCTACCGGCTCGGAGATCGACGTGAGACCAAGCTTGTGCGGGTCAATCGGACGTCAACCACATCCAACCTCTGAACCTAATCAAGCCAAGTGAAATACCAACCATCTTCTTTATATTAGTCGGGACTGACTAACTAACTACTGCACAATCGGCAAAGGATCTCAGCCCACCTCCGCGCCCTCCACTTTCACCCTGCGTCCATCCTTGTCATCGAGGTCGAAAGCTCTATGTAAGGCGCGGGTACCGAGCTCCAAATACTTCTCATCAACCACAACGGAAATCTTTATCTCGGAGGTGGAAATCATCTGGATGTTGATCCCTTCATCCGCCAGCGCAGTAAACATCCGGCTGGCGACGGCGGCATGCGAGCGCATTCCTACCCCGACCAGCGAGAGCTTGACGATATCCGTATCGCCAAACACTTCACGCGCCCCCAGTTCCTGAGCGTGCTTTTGGGTAAGCTCAAGCGCCCGCTCGTACTCGCTGCGGTGGACCGTGAACGTGAAGTCCGTCAGACCTTCTTTGCTGATATTTTGAACAATCATATCCACGTTGATATTAGCGGCGGAGACCGGACCGAGGATTTGGGCCGCAATTCCCGGGCGATCCGGCACGCCCAGAATGGTGAGCTTTGCCTCGTCACGGTTGAATGCGATACTCGATATCAACGGTTCTTCCATGCCTTCCACCTCATAAGTGATAAGCGTGCCGGGACCTTCTTCGAACGAGGACAGCACGCGCAGCGGTACCTGATATTTACCGGCGAACTCGACAGCGCGGATCTGCAGCACTTTGGAACCGAGGCTGGCCATCTCCAGCATCTCCTCGAAAGTGATCCGATCCAAGCGTCGAGCCGTAGGCACCACCCTGGGGTCGGTCGTATAGACGCCGTCAACATCGGTAAAAATCTGGCACTCGCCCGCACCGAGTGCAGCGGCAAGCGCAACGGCGGTGGTATCGGAACCGCCGCGTCCGAGCGTGGTAATGGCTCCGGTCTCATCGACACCCTGGAAACCGGCTACGACAACGATGCGCCCCAGCTTTAAATCCTCGACAAGATGCTCCTCGTCGATATCGAGAATGCGCGCTTTGCTGTGGGAGCTATCGGTTAGGATACGCACCTGGGCGCCCGTATAGCAGCGAGCGGCCACCCCCAGGCGCTCGAGCGCCATCGTCAGCAGCGCGATGGTCACCTGCTCACCCGTCGACAACAGCATATCGAGCTCGCGCGGTGCCGGACATTGGGAATGCGAAACCTCGTAGGCAAGCGCAAGCAGACGGTCCGTCTCCCCTTTCATCGCGGAGAGCACGACGACGATGTCGTTTCCCGCGCTACGAGTAGCGGCCGCCTTGCGGGCGACATGCTCGATGCGTGGAACGGTCGCTACCGAGCTACCGCCATATTTCTGAACGATAAGCGCCATGTTCCTGCCTATTGTCTCATATTGACGCACCAGGCCTTCGAAGGCCGAAACTCAGTTTAGCTCAGCCGCTCACGCACCCACGCCGCCACCGATTCGAGTGCCTGATCAAGCTGGGTAGGATCACTCCCCCCCGCTTGCGCGAAATCCGCTCGACCACCGCCGCGCCCACCGATTTGCGAGGCCACCGCATTGATAAGCTCGCCGGCTTTGAGACGGTCGGTGAAATCCTTCGTCACGCCACCGACCAGGCGCACCTTCTCGCCGTCCACACTTGCCAGGACGACCACGGCGCTGCCGAGCTTGTGCTTGAGCTGATCCAAGGTGTCGCGCAGCGCTCGGTTGTCACCTCCCTCCACCGTCGTCGCCAGCACTTTGACTCCATCGATCAGCACGGCCCGATCGGCGAGATTCGTGCCCGCCTGACTGGCAAGCTTTTGTTGCTGGCGCGCCAACTCCTTTTCCAGTTGACGGCTCCGGTCGATCAACTGCTCGAGGCGCAGTTCAATGTTGTCGCTGCTGCAACGCAGCAGCTCGCCCACGTGAGCGAGCTGCCGGGATACCGTCTCCGCCCAAGCCACCGCACACTGACCGGTTATTGCCTCGATGCGGCGTATACCGGCCGAGATACCGGTTTCGGAGACCAGCTTGAAAAAGCCGATATCGCCCGTTCGGCGCACATGAGTACCACCGCAGAGCTCGGTCGAGAACTCGCCGAAGCGCATCACACGAACGGTATCGGCATATTTCTCGCCGAACAGCGCAACGGCACCGAAATCCATGGCCTCGTCATAACTCATGTAGCGCACGTCCGCGACATCGTTCGCTCGGATCCGGTCGTTGACCAGCCGCTCGACGCGCTCGAGCTGCTCTCGACTCACAGGTTCGAAGTGGGTGAAGTCGAAGCGCAGGCGATCCGGGGCGACCAACGAACCCTTCTGCTGGGCATGCTCGCCGAGTACTCGGCGCAACGCCGCGTGCAGTAGATGGGTGGCGGAATGGTTCAGCACCGTGGCTTGGCGCCGCTCGGCGTCGACCCGCGTGCTCACCCGCTCACCCGCAGCGAGCCGGCCTTGACGCACCACGCCGACATGCCCGAAGGCGCCGCGGTACTTGACCGTATCCCAGACCTCGAACTCCAGCTCGGATGCCAGCAACCAGCCTCGGTCACCCACTTGGCCACCGGACTCCGCGTAGAACGGGGTCCGGTCCAGCAGAACCATACCTTGCTCGCCCGCCTCCAAGTGATTGCGCCGCCGGCCTTCCGCATAAAGCGCGGTCACCAAGCCCTGATCCTGCAGGTGATCATAGCCGGTGAACTCGGTATGCCCTTCGAAATCACCGGTCTCCTTATAATCCACTTTGAACGCGCTCGCCGCCCGGGCCCGCTCGCGTTGCGCCGCCATGGCCTGCTCAAAGCCCGGCATATCGAGCCCCAGGCCGCGCTCACGCGCGATATCGCCCGTTAAATCCACTGGGAAGCCGTATGTATCGTAGAGCTTGAAGATGGTCGCACCGGGGATGGTCTGGCTCTCAAGGCGCCGCAGATCCCCTTCGAGCAGCTTCAAGCCCTGCTCCAAAGTCTCGCGGAATCGCTCCTCTTCTTGCTTGAGGATGCGCTCGGCTTGAGCTCGACCCTGTTCGAGCGCCGGATAGGCCGCTCCCATTTTCTCTACCAAAGGCGAAACCAAGCGGTAGAAAAACGCCTCCTCGATCCCGAGCTTATAACCGTGGCGAATGGCGCGGCGGATAATCCGCCGCAATACGTAACCTCGCCCCTCGTTGCCGGGGAAAACCCCATCGACGATCAGAAAAGCACAGGCGCGGATATGATCGGCGATCACGCGCAGCGAGTTATTGCTCAGATCGGCACTACCGGCGACCCGTGCCGCCGAGTGGACTAGGTGGTGAAACAGATCGATCTCGAAATTATTGTGCATACCCTGGACGACGGCGGCGATGCGCTCGAGCCCCATGCCGGTATCCACGCAAGGCCTGGGTAGCGCCGACAGCCGCCCGTGCTCGTCCCGGTCATACTGCATGAATACGAGATTCCAGATCTCGACGAAACGATCACCGTCGGCCTGCGCCGAGCCGGGCGGACCGCCAGCAACCTCCGGACCGTGATCATAGAAGATCTCCGAGCAAGGCCCGCAGGGCCCCGTATCTCCCATCGCCCAGAAGTTATCGTGCGCGCCGATGCGAGCAAACCGCTCGGGTGCCACACCGATCTCCTCGAGCCAAATATTGGCCGCCTCATCGTCTTCCTCGAAAACCGTTACCCACAGCCGTTGCGGTGGCAGCTGCAAGACTTCGGTGAGGAACTCCCAGGCATACTGGATCGCTTCGCGCTTGAAGTAATCGCCGAAACTGAAGTTGCCCAACATCTCGAAGAAAGTGTGATGCCGAGCCGTGTAGCCCACATTCTCGAGGTCGTTGTGCTTGCCGCCGGCGCGCACGCAGCGCTGGGCACTGGCCGCGCGGCTATAGGGGCGCCGCTCGTGGCCGAGGAATGTCTCCTTGAACTGCACCATTCCGGCATTGGTGAACAGCAGTGTCGGGTCATTCGTCGGCACTAAGGAGCTACTGGGAACGATCTCGTGATCGTTGGCACGAAAATAATCGAGAAACGCCTGGCGAATCTCCGCGCTTGTCTTGGCTCTGTCCATGTCGTGTTCGTGCCGTTACCCTATGGTGCATGAACGATCATTCGCTCGCGCACCTATATCCTGTAATGCCATGCGAATCTGATCACGCGTGAACCCGCGATTCAAGAGAAACCGAAACCGGCGTTGCTGCTCTTTTAGGGATGCGCTCGAAGGATCACCGAAGCGCCTAACGCAATGGCGCTGCGCCAAGCGTATCCACTCAGCATCATTGCATTGCAGATGGGATTCCACGAGTGCCGCATCGACACCGTGCTGAGATAACTCAGCGCGGATCCGCAAGGGCCCATAACCACGGCTGCGCCGTTCGTGAACAAGCGCTGCGGCGTAACGTGCGTCGCTCACCCAGCCTCCGCGTGCGAGTTCGGCAACCACTGCCTCCACCAGAGGGAGTGCATAGCCGCGTTGACGCAGCTTATGCGTGAGCTCGTATGCTGAATGCTCGCGCCGACTCAACAAGCGCCGTGCAGACGCGCGCGCCGCCTGCCGCATCTGCTCATCGGGCATGTTCAGGCCTCGGCCGGCGGTGTTCGGGCGCTGTCCGCGACCTCTCCAGCAGAGCTAGCCGGCTTGCTGAACAGCTGTTCGCGCAGCCTGCTCTCGATCTGAACGGCAACCTCCGGCTGTGCCTTGAGAAAGCTGCGGACGTTGTCTTTACCCTGCCCGATACGCTCCCCAGCGTAGCTATACCAGGCACCGGCCTTCTCCACAATGCCCTCTCTGACGCCGAGCTCGATGAGCTCGCCTTGACGCGAAATCCCCTCGCCGTAGAGAATTTCGAACTCCGCCTGCTTGAAGGGCGGAGCCATTTTGTTCTTCACCACCTTCACCCGAGTTTGGTTGCCGATGATCTCGTCACCCTTTTTGATGGCGCCAATCCGGCGAATATCGAGCCGTACCGAAGAGTAAAACTTGAGCGCGTTGCCACCCGTCGTAGTCTCCGGGTTGCCGAACATCACGCCAATCTTCATCCGAATCTGATTGATGAATATAACCAGGCTGTGCGAACGCTTGATGTTGGCCGTGAGCTTGCGCAGGGCCTGCGACATCAGCCGCGCCTGCAAACCGACGTGGGAATCACCCATCTCGCCTTCGATCTCGGCCTTCGGCGTAAGCGCGGCAACCGAATCGACCACGATGATGTCCACGGCGCCGGAGCGCACCAGCATATCGGTGATCTCTAATGCCTGCTCACCGGTATCGGGCTGAGAGAGCAGCAACTCGTTGATATCGACCCCGAGCTTCTGCGCGTAGTCCGGATCCAACGCATGCTCGGCATCGACAAAAGCCGCTATCCCGCCGGCTTTCTGCGCCTCGGCGATCGTCTGCAGCGTCAACGTCGTCTTGCCTGACGATTCGGGACCATAGATTTCCACCACCCGGCCGCGCGGCAACCCACCGATGCCCAGAGCAATGTCCAAACTGAGGGAACCGGTGGAAATAACGGGAACATCCCGTACCGCTTGCATATCGCCCATGCGCATCACTGTGCCCTTGCCGAATTGTTTCTCGATCTGCCCGAGCGCGAGATTCAATGCTTTCTTGCGGTTTTCGTCCATGCCCATCCCCTGCTGTCGCTATATGTTGTCGTCGTCCTGAGACAACAGCCGATTTTCGATTATTTCATATTCCCAGGAGACGTCCCACCCTTGTCTGACTCCCAACCCTTTGTGTTTCTAGGCTGCAACGGCCATTCACACAAAATCTCGTAGCGGGCACCGGCGCGTTCTAGGTGCGAGCGGATCAGGGTGATCCGCTCGATTGGCCAAACCACCGGTGTGACGTCGTGAAAAGCATGCGGCGCCGAGCGTCGCGCGAGGGTCATGTGCGGAGCAAAACGTCGGCTTGGAACCGGAAAGCCGGCCTTGCGCAAAACTTGTCTCAGCTCCCGGTTCAATCGCCCCAGCACTGCCGGCGTATGACTGGGTGCGATCCAGGAGATGCGCGGTCGCGGCCAGCAACCGATGCGATCCAACTCGAGTGCAAACGTCGCTCCGACCAGGTTCGCGCCGATGGCCCGCACACGCGGCATGGCCTCGCCCGGCACATCACCCAAGAACGCGAGGGTAACGTGCAGGTTCTCCGGTGGTACCAAACGCCCGTCGGGAACCAGCCGCCGTGCCAGCCTCGCCACGGCGCAGCGCACCCCCTCGTCGGGCCATAGCGCCAGGAACAGGCGCTGAGTGTCACCATCTGAGCAATTGTCGGGCATAAAATCAGTGACCCACCTTGCCCGTCATACAATTAATGCAGCGAGCCTAGCACGGAACCGAGACAGTGCCAGACGCAGCGTACCGATCAGAGCCTAGCGCAGCAATTCGATCAACCCCTGCAGCGCCGCCGCCACCGCCTGCCGGCGGATGCCCTCGCGTTCACCCTGGAAATGCGTCCCCTCGGTAACCGGCACTGTGCCTGCGCGGTACCACGCGAGCCAAACTAAACCCACCGGTTTCGCGGGTGTGCCACCCTCCGGGCCGGCAATCCCTGTGACGGCAACGCTCACCTCGGCCGCCCCGCGGGTGAGGGCACCGCGCGCCATCGCCACAGCCACCTCCTGGCTGACCGCCCCATAGGCCGTCAGGGTGCGCGAGGGGACATCCAGCAGTTCCACTTTCGCGGCATTGGAGTAGGTAACGAGGCCCCGATCGAACCACCGCGAGCAACCCGGCACATCGGTAAGCACTTTAGCGATCCAGCCGCCGGTACAAGACTCGGCGGTTGTCAGGCGCAGTCTCCGAGCCTCGAGTAAGCGCCCGACCCGCTGAGCCAGCTCGCTCAGATCCCGTTCTCCCGTGATCACCGCTCGCCTCCTCTGACCAACTCTAAATTCTCCGCTTCTCCCATCTATCCAAAGTGCCACTCAAGCGGCCATGCACAAACGGCGAAGTGCTCGTTATACTGCCCTGCCTTGCCTCCGTTGCGATCCACGGACACAAAACGACCAGCCAAGGGAACCATGAACGAGGCGAACGCCCAAGCAAAGCCCCACACTCCCATGATGCAGCAGTACTTGCGCATCAAAGCCGAGCATCCGGATATCCTAATGTTCTACCGGATGGGTGATTTCTACGAATTGTTCTATGACGATGCGCGGCGGGCGGCCAGACTACTGGACATCACTCTGACCAGCCGCGGCGAATCGGCCGGTGAACCCATCCCAATGGCTGGGGTTCCAGTGCATGCCTATGAGAGCTATTTGAGCAAGCTGGTGCGCCGCGGCGAGTCGGTGGCAATCTGCGAGCAATTCGGCGATCCGGCAACGACCAAAGGACCGGTGGAACGACGGGTCGTCCGAATCGTTACCCCCGGCACGCTCACCGATGAGGCGTTGCTCGACGAGCGTCGCAGCGCACTGCTGGCGGCTGTAAAATGCAACGCCGAGCGCTTCGGTATCGCCGCTTTGGAGCTGGCCAGCGGCCGCTTCACCGTCAGCGAAATAAACGGCGCCGATGAGCTGCAGGCCGAGTTGGAACGCCTGCGACCGGCCGAGTTGCTGCTCGCCGAGGACGTTGCCGCCCCGGCGTCGATCGCGCAGCGTCCGGGGCTAACGCACCGTCCCTCCTGGCACTTCGATATACAGACCGCACAGCGCCTGCTGAGTCGACAGTTCGGCACTCAGGATCTGCACGGCTTCGGCGTGGTGGACCTGCCGCTCGCGATCGGCGCGGCGGGCTGCTTGCTCCAGTACGTGAGCGATACCCAGCGTGCCGCACTCCCCCATATCCGCAGTTTGCGGGTCGAGGCGCGCGAGGACAGCCTACTCCTCGATGCCACGAGTCGGCGCAATCTGGAACTGGAATACAATCTCTCCGGGGCCACCGAGCACACGTTGGCTTGGGTGCTCGATAGCGCCGTCACCGGCATGGGCAGCCGCCTGCTGCGGCGCTGGATCAATCGGCCCTTACGCGATCACGAGCGACTGCGCCATCGTCAGCAGGCGCTGGCGGCGTTCATGGGCAATGGACACCTTACTCAACTACGCGAACAGCTGCACGGCCTAGCCGATGTGGAGCGGATCACGGCGCGCATCGCGATGAAATCCGCGCGGCCGCGGGATTTGACGGGATTGCGCGCGGCGTTGCGGCGGGTGCCGGAAATTCGGGCCACTTTGGAACACTGTGACGCCCCGCGACTGGCCGCGCTGGCCGAAGCCCTTGGGGATCATTCCAAAACCTCGGACCTGCTTGGCCGAGCCTTGGTGGATACCCCACCGGTCCTGCTCCGCGACGGTGGCGTCATCGCCGAGGGTTACGATCCGCCGCTCGATGAACTGCGCGGACTCCGGCGCAACGCCGATCAATATCTGCTTGAGCTGGAACAACGCGAGCGCGAGGCGACCGGGATTGCCAACCTCAAAGTGAGCTACAACCGCGTCCACGGCTACTACATCGAGATCAGCCGCGGACAAAGTGATCTGGCGCCGGATCACTACCTCCGACGCCAAACGCTCAAAGGCGCGGAACGCTACATCACCCCGGAACTCAAGTCGTTCGAAGACAAGATCCTCTCCGCTCGCGAGCGCGCCTTGCTGCGCGAAAAAATGCTCTACGAGGAACTGCTCGAGCGCCTCGCCGCCGGGCTCGATGCGTTGCTGCGTTGCGCTGAGGCATTGGCCGAGGTGGACACCCTGGCCTGCCTAGCGGAGCGTGCCGAAGCGCTGAGCTACACTCGACCGGAGCTCACGGCGCAACCGAGGGTGTGGATCGAAGGGGGACGTCACCCCGTGGTCGAGCAAGTGCTGGAAGAACCCTTCGTTGCCAACGACCTCAGCTTGGATGACAGCAACCGGATGCTGATCGTCACCGGCCCCAATATGGGCGGCAAATCCACCTTTATGCGGCAAACCGCCTTGATCGTGCTGCTTGCGCACATCGGCAGTTTCGTACCGGCAAACCAGGCGGTGATCGGTCCCATCGACCGCATTTTCACTCGCATCGGCGCCTCCGATGACCTAACCGGCGGGCGCTCCACGTTTATGGTCGAGATGACCGAGACGGCCGCCATCCTCCATAACGCCACGCCCGAGAGCCTGGTGCTGCTGGACGAGATCGGCCGTGGCACCGGTACTTTCGACGGTCTGGCGCTGGCCTGGGCAACCGCGGCAGACCTGGCCGGCCGGCTCGGCGCTTTCACTTTGTTCGCCACCCATTACTTCGAGCTGACCGCACTGCCGGAGCACTATACGAGCGCGCGCAACGTCCATCTCGACGCCGCGGAGCACGGTACGGGCATCGTTTTCCTACATGCCTTGAAGGAGGGGCCGGCCAACCAGAGCTACGGCCTGCAGGTAGCCACGCTGGCCGGAATCCCGCCGGCGGTCATCACCGCAGCGCGGCACAAGCTCCGGCAACTCGAGGAGACGGCCCGGGCACGCCCCCCCACCCGCGCGGCACAACTGCCTCTGTTTGACCCCTCGCCCGGCCAGCCGGCGCTCGAGTGCCTACGCGAGCTCGAACCCGACACGCTCACACCGCGACAGGCCCTGGAGTTACTCTACGAGCTCAAGACACTCGCCGACAATTAATTGCTCCGTTCGCCCGCGAACTAACCGACGTAATCAGCGCATTTTTGATCATCACCGAGATCGGGACCGGGAAGAGAATCGAGGGCCAAGTCTAACGTACTAATGATAGACCTGCCCCTGGACTGGCACTTCGACTTCCAAATGACATGAGAGTAAACGTTTTAACGAAACGAAGTACTAGGACTTTTCCTGCGTAAAAGTGCGATCTGGTCCTCACCGGCATCGTGCGAAACAAATCCGAAAATCGCCGACTTGCAACTATAGCTCGGCCCACAGCACCCGGCCTCACTATACTATCAGCATGTGTCCCTTCGATTTCGCCAAGCACGAACACCAGATGCGAACGCTCCGCTTTAGCTGAACTTCATGCCTTCCATGGAGCCGGAAAGAGAGGAGACACGCCATGGAGAATGTCTTCCGTTACATGGCCGTCCGAGGACCGCAACGGCTGCGCTCCGCCAACACCCTGGTGCCAATCGATGTGCCGCCGCAGAACCGCTCGGATTTCCGTCAACAGCTCGCCCAACTGAAGAACGCGAATGCCGACCGCACAGACTTTGCCCAGGCCGCGGTCGCCCACCAACAGACTGTTCAATTTGTCGAGCCTCTAGCCGGGCCGTTTCGCAACCTCTACGAGCTTGAAATCGCCCTGGGCGGCAGCCCCCTAAGCGCGGGTGAGTTGCTGGCGACAGCGACCGACGTGTTTGGTTTGGACCCAGGCAATGCTGCCGCCGAACTGCGTGCACTGCTGCAAAGCCAGGATGGATTGGAGACGCGCCGGCGTCTGGTCGACGCGATCTTGAGCATCACCTTTGTTCCTCCGCCTCCTGTTCATGTCCCCGACGAGCTGGTGCGGTCAATCAAGCTCGTGCATCTGCTCTCGCTGGCGGCTGCAGGCCGCTGGCCCTTTGACGTCCCGCATTCCATCGATCTGCTCATCGACCGATTGGTTCCGGTCGTGCCAACCGACGTTTTCAGCATCAAGGCCGGTCGTCCTCAGCCAAAGGGAGGCGGGGCACCGGGGAACGGCGATGCGGGCGACGATCTCGATCGCAGGATTTCCAGCCTGAATGCATCGCTGGCCGAGCTCACCCAGCCTCACCTCCTTATGCAACTCGAGCCTGGCGACCCCTTGTCGTTCACCGGCGCCAACTACACTCCACCCCGCACGGGATTTTTCTCGCTGTTCGACTTCGGAGGCGGTGAGGAGGACTCGATCGACGTGCCGCCTGACCGCGTGGTCACCGCTCCGGGCGTAAGGCTGTCGGGCAGCGCCTATGACGGCCTCAGTAAAGAGACGCGCGAAACCCTGACGACTCTCGGTTTCGGGCGAGAGAACACAAATCTGGCCGCGGCTTCTCAGATCGTCGGGGAAGAATTGGCACGGGCCGAGGCGCAGGCCGCACCTGCTGCGCGCTACTCCTTGTTGTTCGGAAACATGCTGATCTCGATGTCCGGATTTCAACCTCGGTCGACCGGCGGATTCACGCCTGTGATCACCCCTGCGGCGCTGCTCCCGCTCTCCTGTATCCACTACGCGGGTCAAGGTGAACTGCGCATCGTGCGGCAGGAGCTCATTGCCTATGAGTTGGCCGACATTGCTCACATCGAGAACGTCCTTGCCGGCGAGGAGAAGGAGCGTACTCATCGCCGGCTGGACCGGCGGGAGGAAGTGGAGAGAGAGCTCGTTGAAGAGATCACCCAATCCGAACGTGATTTGCAGAGCACTGAGCGTCACGAACTGGAAGCCGAATCGCAACGGACCGCGCAATTGGCCGTGAACGTGGAAGGCGGTCTCACGGTGACCGGCAGCTATGGCCCATCCGTCAGTTTCACCGCCAACGCAAGTGCCGGCTTCTCGTACCAAAGCGAAACTTCAAGCCGGCGCGCCTCCCGGTTCGCCCGCGAAGTCGTGGATCGAACGGTCGAGCGCATCAAGGAACGAATTCTCAGAGAGCGACAGGTCATTCGGATACGAGAAGTAGAGGAAACCAATCTGCACGGCCTGCGAAACGCGTCTGCGGGCGCGCGGCACATTCGCGGAGTCTACAGGTGGCTGAACAAGATCTATCGGGCCCAGGTCTATACCTATGGCATGCGGAACATGTTCGAATTCATAGTACCCGAACCGGCGGCGTTTTACCTGTGGTCGCTGGTCAAGGCTCAGACCGCGTCGACACCGCTTCCAGAGCTCGATCCGCCGGATTTCGGTCCAGAAGGGATCACCGAAAGAAACTGGTTCCGCAAAGCAGCCGAGTATGGCGCCCAAGGGGTGCAGCCACCGCCGCCACAACTGACCTTCGTCAGCCATGCAACAAGCCTCGCAGCGCAGGAGCGCGCCTACCACACAGCTACGCACGAATTCAAGGTGCCCGACGGCTATGAGGCTTTCGGAGCCGTATGCAACGTCGCCCGCGCTTCAGCCGGACTGTCAAAGGAGGAACGGAGATCCGGCAAACATCGAGCCGGCTGGCGGCTCATGGTCCACAATGCGATCTTGGCCGGCGGAAAAGAAGACAAGGTCGAGGCGATCTTCTTTGGCGGCGACTATGTCAGCGGTCAAGTACCGGTCGGCTTCCGCGACTGGAACAATTTCAGCTATGTCATCGCCGTAAACTTGATGTGCATCAGAACCGATGCCCATATGAGTAAATGGCGCTACGATACCTTTTCCGCAATTCAAGATGCCTATCGCGATTACCAGGCGGACTACCAGGCGCGTCTGGCGCAGGCGGAAATCGGCGAAGGAATTCAGGTCCTAGGCCGCAACCCTGCAGAGAACGGGCGCATCATCCGCGATGAGCTGCAACGCTCTTGCCTTTCTTTGCTGACCGGAACGGATCTGGAAGATTACGACGGATTTCAGCCAACCGGGGAAGCCGGCGAATGGCGCCTAGACAAGGCGCGAGCCCTGCACGAAGGATCTGAGGCCCGCTTTTTTCAACACGCCTTCGAATGGGAAAACATGACCTATGTCTTCTATCCCTACTTCTGGGGCCGCTCGGGCGATCGCTGGATCAACGTACTTCATCAATTCGGCGATCCCGATCCAAACTTGGCCACATTCGTGAAGGCGGGCATGGCGCGGGTCCAAGTTCCCGTGCGGCCTGGATTCGAAGCGGTGGTGGCTCGCTATTGTCAGGACGGTGAGCTGTGGGCCGGCGACGACGCGCCGCTTATCGGGGAAGACCTGCACGTTCCAATCATCGATGAAATCAAGCGCGAGCTAGAAGCGCCCGACGAAGGTGTCCCGGTGGACGATCCGTGGGAGTACAGGGTGCCGACCTCCCTGGTCTTGCTGGAAGATGCCGGAAACCTGGTAGGCTTTCGCGATCCTCTGTTCGGTGGTCAGAATGGGGAATCCAACATCGTTTTCCAGCCACCGGAGGGCAATCCTCCCTAACGAACAGGGGATTCTCTCTTGAAGACCAAGGGCCACAAGGATATCGCCTCGTTCTTTTCCGTCGAGGTGATCAAGGATACGGCCAAGCAGCTGCAGATCGCCGCCCAGCCCAACACCCAAGCCATGCTGATCGCCAACTGGCTCACCGACATGGCGCAGATCGTCATTCCGGTCTTTGGCGCGAATCAAGCCGTCGCCGGCTGGATTCGCGGCGCGGTCGATTCGTTCTTCAATCTTGTATTCGCCATCTTTCTTGATGACGGGCGCGGCCAATTCGTGCTGGACAGCATAGCCAAGCAACTGCACCGAATCGGAGACACTGACACGCTCAAGGAGATATTTGACGATTGGACCAGCCATCTAAATGACGCGACCCAACAAACACTGGATCGCCTTCGCCAAGAAATCGAAGATCTTGGTTGCGATAGCGAATTCCTGCCCGACGCCAAGGTGGACAAGACTGACACCGCGCTTGAACTGATTGAGACGATCCGCGAGCAGGCCTGCCGTCAACTCTTGGGAAGGACGCGGGACCTGGAAGAGCTGCCTGACGATTTGCGGCAGCAACTGCAGCGAATAGAAGAGCAGCTGCAGCCGCTGTTTTCACGCCTCACTGATCTGGCCAATCAACTTGAGCTGATCAATCTGGACGACATCCAATCACGGCTCGAGGCCTTCCGCCTTCAGGTTCACGCAAGCGTGGATGCGATCTTTCCGGACAATCACCGTCGTGCGGGAGAAATCAACGAACTCTTCAAATCGATGGTCGCTTTGATCGGCTATTTCAAGTTCGTGCATCCCGAGGAACGCGGCAAAGCACCACGCTTGCCCTATTATGTCTATAAGGCAATCGTCGATGAACACTACGTCGCTGGCTGGACCTACATGCATCTGGACCGGGCGCTGGATGCGAAAGGCCCGTCTCCCTATCGCGCCGAGAACACTCAAGCCGCTGAAACAGCTTACGGCATCTACGATTATTTGCGGGAAGACCTGAAAATCATCATCTCGCGCCTCTATGAGGTCGAGCGAGACTGGGCGATCCCTTTCTTTGAGCTGGGCGAGCACAGGATCGGCGAGCTTTCGAAGCAAGCCCCACCGGTCTCGGATCCCAATTACTTTTGGCACATGGGACTTGCCAAGTTGGGAGCCACACTACACGCCGTGCAAGATTTCTTTGCCCACACAAACTTCGTCGAACATGCGATCCGCAGCGATTGGAAACGCCGGACCAAATTTCTCACCAACCGCCAAAAGTCCCTGATCTTCAAGCGGCTTCACCGCTGGGAACATCAGCCGCAACGCGGCCGCCGCAAGTCTTGGAAAGATTTCCCAGAAGAAACAAACCTGGTCAGCGGATACTTCGACTGTATGGATACGGCCGTTGTGTTCTTTCACGTCCTGTTCGATTTCTTGGCTCAGATCGAAGACGCGTTTGAGACGGAGAACTTCGACAAAGCGCTTTCCGACACCCTGGAAACGGCCGACAAGTTCATTTCCGATCCCTGGGCTGAAGTGAAGCGAAAGCTGGGCGAAGTGGTCGAGATTATTGAGGATCCGAAGAAGGCCGTCGAAGACATCACCAACGAAACGGCCCAGAAGCATAAGGATCTATTGGATAGCTATGGAATTACTAAGCAGCCAAAGCCACCCGCCGATGTTGACAAGCAACTGGTAAAAGACCTGCTGCGTGACAGCCATCTCTTCAGAGACGCAGATCCAGAGGTTCTCGAGCATGCGATCAATACCATTCAACTGATCCACTTTGCGATCAGCGGTCGACGACTCTTGTTCCAATACATCAAGCTCGCGCGCGACATCATCAATCTGGTCAAGCTGGGGAGAAAATTCAGGCGCGCTCCCAGACTCGTCCTTCGGGACGTGCCGGAAAAGGTCATCGAAAAGCTCGCCGATTACGTCCGAAAGGTCCTCGTGCACGAGGTCGAGCGCCATTTCCTGCAAATCATCGGATCGGAAAGATTGGGCAGCCACTCTCTCCTTTCGAAGGACGACGACGCCGCCCTTCTATACAAGGAGGGCTTGCACCTGGCGATGTTCGTGGATGCCTACATCGTGAGCCTGATGATCCGGGCGCCGCACGACCCCGATGATCATCGGTTCAAATCGCCACGCACAGCGCAGGTCACGAAGTGGGAGGATGTCATCGACCATTTTCTCAATCACCCAATTGCCAACTATGAGGTGACGACCACCACCCCGGTACGGTTCCTTGATGACTTTCTGATCCACGTCGACCCGCAAAGACAGCCCAATTCGCTGCTGACACTGGCTCGTCACTTCAAGCGCAACGCGGAGATCCCCACCGAATACAAACGGCGCCCACAGCAACCCCACGGATACATCCGCTACGATTGGAAAGTCGTTGCAGACGCCAATTTTCCCACCTGGGGCCTATCGGAGGAACAGACCAAGTATGTGGTCAACCAAATTTTGTCGACCCCAGGGGCCCAGCATCCGCTCGCGGGACGGGGCTTTCCGGTGAAAGACGGGATCAACTACGCCTTCAAGAACGGAACGCCGGTCGTGATCCCATTTCAGATCGTTGAGTGCACCCTGCTGGATGTCGCCTTCGAGGACCGCGTGTGGTGGATGGCCGTTCTCGATCTTGACGACCTGAGAAAGATGCGCGAGCTCTTCCGGAAATGGAGAAAAGACAGCGACAATGTGCCTTTTGGTCTGGTGTTCGAGCCAGGTAGGCACGCATTCGACCTGGAAGACCCAGCTGGCGGCCGCGCGCTCACCGAATTCCTTGCCCGCGAAATTCAAGTCGGGCAGGCAATCCGCGAGAGGCGAGAAGAAGAGGAACGTTCAGTCCGAATGAAGGGCTCGATGATCCAATGCTTCTTCGACTCCATCGGCAACCGGGCCATTCATTAGGTGCTCCAGTCGGAGCATCACCCCATCCTGCAGCGAAGCGGATGTACCCGACATCATGAAGACGCCATTCGCCCCGATCGGCTCGGTCTAGACTGGTCCTATACCCGACTTTGACAGTGCCTACGCACATGATTCCCTATTTTATAGGTACAACAATAGCTTATGGGCGCTGCTAAAAACACCCATGTACGCAGGTCGTCAGACGAGGTCGAGCAGCGGTGCCGGGGCTTTGATCTTTAGTGCTTTCAGTCTCTTAGCGGCGGCTTGGGCAGGCTCTGTGACCTGCCAGACGGTGCCGTTGGGGCTCGACAATTGCGCGAGTTTTATCTGCTTGAGATCATCGCGGATATTGCGCCAGGTGTCCGCGCAGGCCAGCTCCGCGGCTCGCTCGAGCAGTAACGCCAGCACTGTCAGCGCCACATGAGCGTGGATGCGGTGGACCGCCCAGTGGTAGACCGGGCGCATGCGCAGGCCGCTCTTGAGCGCCCGCCAGGCCTCCTCGACGCGTTGGAGCTGCTTGTAGCCCAAGGCCATGTCCTCGGCGGACAAAGTATCATCATTGCTGTGGACGACGAACTTGCCATCGAGCCGCTCGGCAGCTTTGACTCGGGTGGCATCGATAACGGGCTGGCCCGCCTTCGACAGGCGCAGGTAGCGCCCATAGCGGCGGCTCGCACGTAAGGCGCAGACCCGCTTGCTATGGCCGGGCGTGCACGGATCTCGCAGGCTCTCGATCTCCGCTTGAGTTCGGGGTCTGGCCAACGCAACTGATTGAAATCCTGGAAAACACATCCACCTCTTCGAGGTCAATCCAGCCTTAAAACCCCAATTTCGACCCCGAAATGGGCGGTTCAAGTCCGACCCTGGCGGAAGGGTACGCTCAGTCGTTCAATTTTGGGGTCAAAATTGCATCGCTAAGACCGATTCCGGGCGCGTTGGAACATGCAATTTGCGTACTTTCAATTGGTTGCGCTGGCCCGACCCCGGACCCTGACGCGCTGCGCCCGGGTAAGCGCCCCACGGGCGCGGAGAACGCCGCGATCATTGCCCGCCTCCTGCGCCGTCTGCGCGCCGCGTGGCCGAGCACCCACATCGTGCTGCGCGGCGACGGGCATTTCGCCAACCCCGAGCTCATGGCCCTCGCCTTCGAGGAGACACACACCGACTTCCTCTTCGGGCTCCCCGGCAACGCCGTGCTCACGCGTCTGGCTGTACCCCATCTCGCCGCCACCGGCGCGCTGCATGCGCGCCGCTGCGCCAACGCCAAGCGCGCAGGCGACTCCCCGCCGCCGCGCACCCGTACTTATCATGAGGTCGACTACGCGGCCCGCAGCTGGGTGCATCCCGCGCGCGTGGTCCTCAAAGCCGAGGTCATGGCGCTCGGCGAGAATCCCCGCTACGTGGTCACCTCGCTGGATCTACCCAACCCCGAGGCGCTCTACCGCGATCTCTACTGCGCCCGCGGCCAGGATGAGAACTTCATCAAGATGATGAAAAACGACCTCGCCTGCGACCGCACCTCCAGCCCACGCTTTCTCGCCAATCAGATGCGGCTGTTCTTCGCGGCTGCCGCCTATGTGCTCCACCACAGCCTCTGCCATGAGGTGCTCGTCCACACCGAACTCGCCCGCGCTCAGCCGGCTACGGTGATCACGAAGCTGTTCAAGATCGCCGTACGTGTGGTCGCCTACAAAGACCGCGTCAAGCTCCACCTGCCAAGCAGCTGCCCGGTAAAGGCACTGCTCCATCGGGTCACCGAGATTCTCTACCACAGCCGCCCGCCACCGCGCGGCCAGCCGGCCTGATCCGCGCCGCCTCGCTCCCAAACACTCATCCGGCCGCCGCCGGAGAACCGCCCCTGCGCGCGGCGAGGAGAATCACGCCACTTTCATGCGCTCGAGGCGTCAGCAAGGCGCCATAGCAGCGGATTTCTCCGGGGTAGACGCGCCTTGAGCGGTGCGTGGCGACCGGTTAACCCGGTTAACCGTGCATCTATCGCGCTTTGGTGGAAAAATGAGCTGGCTCGCCGGGTTTATGAAACGATCGGGTTAGGTACACACATCTTCGGGCGGCCTGGAAATTTCTGCTTATCCCAGTCAGTGTCATTGCCCCGTTCGTCGTCAGCCTCATGTGGCCTCTGATCATCAAGCTTAGCGGCGTAGTGGGGTTCACAGGGCCAGGCGATTACGACGCTCCCTATACTTGGTACGCGACTGAGCTGTTCGGTTATTACAGTGACTATGTATGGGTTGCGCTGACGTCCGTCGTGATACTGATTCTCCATCGCGCCGCGAAGTCCACGTGGTCGGCCCGGGCTAAACTGAAATGATGAATGTTCAAAAGAGAATCAAGAAGGCGTTGTCCTTAGATAAAGAACGACGCGAAGTGGCGCTAAGAGAGCTTGCGAAGGAATTGGGGTGTAGCCTGTCATCCACCTATGGCGGCGGCGGAAGTAAACATCTCGAGGATGAACTGGTCAGGAGAATTCAGGAGGCCGCGAGAAGTATTCGAGAGTCCAGACTCTGGTGGTTCGCTGTCATTGCCTCTGTTTCCTCGGCTATCTCCGCCCTTGCCGCTTGGTGCGCGGTCATACTCTTGCGTGTGTCACACTGAGTTTGGTGGATATCGCCCAACAATGCGCTTCATCCGACGCAGCTAGCGCTGCGCGGCTGAGCTTCACCGTTCGGTGG
>NZ_CH672427.1:2322022-2592240 GCF_000153205.1 Nitrococcus mobilis Nb-231 | reverse complement strand
CCACCGAACGGAGTTGGCGATGAGCGCGGAAAACGCGAGATTAGGCACCAAGGCTGGTCGGGGGCATCCACAAGTGGAGGCGGGCTTGATGCCTAATCTCGCGCTCCCTTCGTCCAATTCAGTGCCGGCGCGAAGCGCCGCCGAACTGGCGATCGAGCCCCCCATGCGCCGGGGCATTGAGCCCCGACGCATGGGGACCGCTCATCGCCATCTCCGTTAGACACCCGAGTTACCGGCGAAAAGGAGATAAAAAATGAAATTAATTCACTTTATATTATTAGCGGTCTTGTGTTCACTTCATAACGCTGTGATGGCTATGCCTATAATAGCTGAAGTTGGTCCGTTGCCAGCACTACCTGACGAAGAAGACCGTTTCCGTCTCACATGGAGAGATATAGATAGTCCAGATTTCCATGTAGAGTGGAAAACGGATGAGTTGAGAGGAGATTTTAGTGCGATAGTGGTTATTGGAGCGGGGAACTCCGTCTCCACCAGCTTTACGCCCGCTGCTGGTAAAGCTGACTTTACCCGGACCGGCTCTAGTGATTATGCGATTAGAATAGGTTTTAGTGACATAGTAGCTACCGGATCTTTTGACCTATTTTGGTTTCAAACAGATGGGGCAGGTAATGAAATTCCTAATACTCGAGGCACTTATAAAGACGGTACCGGAAACATTAGGAATGAACCGGTGGGTGTCCCTGAACCCCCGACATTGCTTTTACTTATAGCAGGAATTGTCGGTTTCCTACTGATCCAGTTTCGCAGGCATTCAAGTTATGACAACATAGTTGAAAATTGCACTTAGTCAGCGTCTAACATGTTGCTCCAGCCGACCGACCTTCCGCTACGCTCCAGGGCGGCGGCTGAGCATGACGTTCGGCGGCGCTTCGCGCCCCCGAACGGAGTTGGCGATGAGCGCGGAAAGCGCGAGATTAGGCACCAAGGTCGACCGGGGAACATTCAACAATCGGAGGTGGGCTTGATGCCTAATCTCGCGCTCCCTTCGTTCGATTCCGTGCCGGCGCGAAACGCCGCCGAACTGGCAATGGAGCCCCCCATGCGCCGGGGCATTGAGCCCCGACGCATGGGGACCGCTCATCGCCAACTCCGTTGGGTGACGTAAGCCATGCCGTCGATTGTCAGAAACGACGATACAGAGAATTGCCTTCGAGAAATACTTGAGGAGGAGAGCTACGATCTGACACCGAATCGAGGATACGGCGAGACCGGCGTAGACATTATTGCGAGTAAGGACGGAAAAGAATTCCACATCGAAGTCATCGGGCACAAGTCGAGCGGTCCGGCCCGAGCCAAAGACTTTTATGAAGTGTTTTTTAGAGCGGTGTCGAGGCTGGATGACGGTGCAAGCCAGTGTGTGATCGCGATGCCTCATCTTGCGGCAAGGGGGCTGCCTGCCCGTGCTAGACAATACGGTGTGGCATGGAACCGAATCGGAAAAGCGTTTCCAGAGTTGCAAATCTGGCTTGTAAACGTCGAGTCAAAAACGTACGAAAAATCGTCATGGAATCAGTGGTCACCCAACAAGGCGATGGAGTCCGACGCTTGACCGCTCCCGCCTTTCGCTGCCGCTCCAGTCGGTCGCCGTCAAGCGCGGCTCATCGCCAACGTTCGGCGGCGCTTTGCGCCGCCCATCGCGCGTCCCGTCGCTACCGTGCATCGGGGCGGTTAGCCAGCGCTCCACATAGAGCAGTACCCAGCGCTCGTCGCAATGATGACGAAGGGCTTTGAGGAGCAAGTCGTGATCAATGTTGTCGAACAAGCCGCGAATATCGTACTCCAGCACCCAATTCCGCTCCCAGCAACGCTTGCGCGTTACTGCAAGGGCGTCGTGCGCTGATCGCCCGGGCCGGTAGCCGTAGGAGTCGTCATGAAAGACCGGTTCCAGGATCGGCTCCAGCACCAGGGTAACGACCGTCTGCGCGATCCTGTCGCTGACCGTCGGCACACCGAGTATCCGCTCTCCTCCGGACTTCTTCGCAATCGCTACGGCCTTGACCGCCGGGGGAAAGTAGCTCCCCGACGACATCCGATTCCAGATCCGGTAGAGATTCCTGCTTTGTTCACGATCAAAGTCCTGGATCGTTTGATCATCGATCCCGGCCGCACCCCGATTGGCCTTCACACGCTGGTAGGCCTCCCACACCAAGCGTTTCGGAATCACAAAGGGCTTCGCCGATATCACCTGCTCATCCTCCCGTGGGAGTTGACCGGTGACTCGACTGCAGCAATCCGATCCCTTGGCTCGGCACCCATTACAGGTGCTTCCACGCTACTACAGATCGGTCCGTCCTCGACCCGTGCATCGGTACTCTCGGCCTCGCTTTCCTTCACTTGACCTACTCCCTTCACATCACGGTTCGAGTTCCCGCAGTTCCACCAAAGCGCCTGAATCGAGCTCGCGCCATCTCTATGCCGGACACCACCCACCCAGTAAGCAGGTATCTGATGGGCTCCTCCCGAGAGTAATTGTGGCCCTCGGTTTTGATGTCGGGTAATCAGTATCGGCACCTTGACGATGGTTCGCTTGTGCTCGCCTTCTCGATTCGCACCTGACGGGCCACGTGAACCCGCCTTCTCCCCCGACGCTCACGACAACGGTCTTCAGCCAATGCCGCACGAGGGCGGTTTGAAGCCGGCCCCTGCAGGCAGACTCCGGAGGGTCGATCCCTCCATCACTTCAGCAGCTTCTCATGCTTCGCGGTCCGCCTCCTTGCCGACCACTCCGCATTGCTGCGGCACACACATCTATCCTGACAGGGAGGGGATTACTCGCGGTGACGCTTGTGGCCCCCGCGAGCTCTGCGAGTGATCTTGCCGCGTACTTCCCCAGCGAAACGGGCCGAACGTGGCGCTATTCGACCGTGAAGCAATCCACGCTCACCGCCGGACCCGAATCCCGCAAGTCCGAGAAGCGCAGCGAGGTCGCTGAGAAGGTGCGAGGCCCGTCAGAACACGGAAGCGTTGCCGTAAGTCGAGTCGTGAACGAGCAGAACGCCACCATGGGCCAGGTGCGCGTCGAGTCCGTCATCCATGTCCGCGTCGGACCGGATGCGATTTCTGTTGTCGCGATCGAGCTGCCGCGGCGAGGCGTGCAGACCCTCTCTCCAGCGCAGCCGCTGTTGCTCCGAACCGTTCCGGGTCCCAACGTGGAGGGATTGCAGAGTTCGCTTCGCCTGACGACGCGGCTTTCGTCGCAGTCGCCCTCGAAGACAGAATCTCCCCTCGGCCTCTTCCCGGACTGCATCGTCACAGAGACCACTGGGTCTGTGTCCGGATACCTGAACGGCGCTCCCGTCACAGGCGGATCAATCGTCGTCAACGCTTGGTATGCGCGCGGCGTGGGCCTTGTTCGCGAAGAGCGGACTCTTGACTTCTCGGTTAGTGCACCGAACGGCCCCAGCATCCGGCTCCAAGAGGTTGCCACGAAGCTCCTGGAAGAGAGCACGTTGCCGTAGCGCCTGTCGCCCAACAAGGCGTTGCAGCGGACCAGTAACAGCTCTTCTCAACTGGCCTTGATTGCCGGCTGGCGGCATACTGGGTTGGCAGGATCGATTCCGGTCAGCGCTGTTGCTGGCCGCTGAACGCCGATCCGTTGGGCTGACAGAATGAACGGTGGGAGGACATGCCCGAATCGATATTCCTGAGCCACAACGTCCAGGACAAGGCGTTCGTGCGGCGGCTTGCCGAAGACCTCTCCCTTGCAGGCGTCACAGTCTGGCTCGATGAGGCCGAGATCAAGCTTGGCGATTCCCTTCTGTCCAAGGTTGAAGAGGGCATCCTTGGATCGGACTACTTGGGAGTTGTTCTGTCACCCAACTCCGTGGGTTCGGAATGGGTTCAACGGGAATTGCGAATGGCGCTCTCGAATGAGATTGAGAGCAAGAAAGTCAAGGTGCTCCCGTTGCTCTTGGCGGATTGCCAGATGCCGGGGTTTCTGACTGACAAGCTCTATGCCGATTTCCGAAACGAGTCTGGCTATGCTCTCGCTTTCTCGAAGCTGGCCGACCGGTTGGGCGTTTCAGATGTTGCGGCTAGGTCCAAGGATAACTGGCTCATCGGAAGATGGAATGGGCAGTGGCAGTGGAGAGGCCAGCATCGTCTTGCTCGGCTGGAGGTCTCGCCGTCACGGCCTGAGCAAGGGCGTATGATCATCCAGTATTCAAAGGCCGGTACGACGACCATCGTCGAGCAGGAAATTGTCGTCTCCGTCCGTTCCGACAAGGTCGACCTTATCGGACGCGGGTACCGGTTCCTGGAGCGTGGCGCTGCTGTCGGGTATCACCTCGACGCGTTTCGGATGACACTCCAGGACGACGGGAGCATACAAGGGATCAAGAGCGACAAGCGGGGTATAGATGTTCCGGTCCGATTCGAGAGAGGCGCAGCAGCCCAACAAAGCGCTGCAGCCGACGGCGCGCTGCGCCGCGGCTGAGCTTGAGCGTTCGGTGGCGCGAAGCGCCACCGAACGGAGTTGGCGATGAGCGCGGAAAGCGCGAGATTAGGCACCAAGGCTGGCCGGGGCACTCAACAAGCGGAGGGACGGGCTTGATACCTAATCTCGCGCTCCCTTCGTTCGATTCAGTGCCGGCGCGAAGCGCCGCCGAACTGGCGATCGAGCCCCCCATGCGCCGGGGCATTGAGCCCCGACGCATGGGGACCGCTCATCGCCAACTCCGTTAGGCGTAATTTGCCGTGGCTCTCCTTGCAGAAGAAATTGTGGAAGAGTGGTTAAATCGGAACGGCTATTTCACGATCCGAGGTATGAAGTTAGGCGTTCATGAAATAGACCTCCTCGCGATAGGTCAGACAGAAGATGACGCTGTCGAGTGTCGTCATATCGAGGTGCAGGCATCGATGCGGCCGGTGAGTTACATTTCTAGGGTGCCAAAGGCTGCACAACGACGAGGCAAGGCCGCGAACAGTTCCAAACGAACAGACGAAGAACTAAGAGAAGGAGTGGCCGAATGGGTCACGACAAAATACAAACATCCAAGAAAGCTTAGCCTTATGGAAAAGCTTTGGCGGGGTAACTGGTCGAAAGAGTTGGTTATAAATAATGTAAAGTCAGAGGATGAAGTAGCATTGATAAAGGGACATGGAATACGAATACTCAGGCTTGTGGACGTAGTCTCATCGCTGAAAAAACGAGGTGACTTCACTGCCGCAGGGGCCGATTTTGTGGACCTCATTCATATGGGTGAGAGCGCCCAACAAGGCGCTGCAGCCGACGCCAAAAAGCGGCGCGGCTGAGCTTTATCGTTCGGTGGCGCTTCGCGCCACCGAACGGAGATGGCGATGAAATATGGAAGGAGAGACACAAATGCATGAATTCCCGAAGCGAACGATAGAAAGTGACCTGCGCGCCTTCTTAGTCAAGCGGGCGCTCGATGGTAATCGTGCCCCCCAGAATTACATGATATGCGTAGTCGCAACCTCGGGCGGCCAAGTAGCAGTAGCAGCTTCCGGCGGAAATGGTGCTTTGCTTCTGAAGGTTGCGTCGCAGTCGAACTGGCAACGCGAATTAGCATCGCTCGAACTAAGTAAATCACGGTTGAACAACGTCCAGAGGATTATCCGACATTTCGAACGCCTAAAGGATCCGGATCTAGATCAAGTCCAGAAAGTAGAGGATGCGCGCAAGGAACTAAAGGGGAATGAAATAGCGTCGAAGGTGAACAGGGTACACGAACGACTGACGCTCCCTCAGACGATTCGCGGGGCTTCCGGCAATGCGCCGATTGCCGACAGATTAGTTCCACCGACCAAAGAGAATCGACTTTCCAATAGCCTGGTTCTTGACACGGCATCGGCCTTCGGTCGACGCGACTGTGCCGAGCCGCGCGCGTTGGACTTAGCAGCATCGACCGGCGAGCGCATTACCGGAATGACGACAATTTGGTACGGTCGCCCTGACCGGAACGGATACCTCGATCCGTTGAAATTGGCGGATGTCACAATCAGTGCAGCTGTTCCCTGTGAGTGGTGCCGCAGTAACGAGCGACGCATTATGATGGCGGTGACCGATAAGATTGCGGCGGCGAATCCAAGTCGGCCGAACCTCCAGCGTCGCTACTCCATATGACGCATCGGGCGCTCGTTCTTTCACTGCCACGTTGATAGCCCAACCGACAATTACATTATCAGAGTAGAGGCTAATCGGGTAAAGGCTGACATTTAAGGAGACTCTGAACTATTCCCGGCCACGCCAGTATAATTGCGGCATTGCCACCGACCCAGGCGGAACCGATGAAACAAACCACCTTTGCTTCGATGAGTTTTGCGGCCAAGAAGCGGCGCACGCGCCGGGAGAAGTTTCTCGCCGAGATGGAGCAGGTGGTGCCTTGGGCAAAACTGGTGGCGCTCATTGAGCCGCACTACCCCAAGGCGGGCCGGCGTGGCCGCCCGCCGATGCCGCTTGAGTCGATGCTGCGTATTTATTTCATGCAGCAGTGGTACGCGCTCTCCGACCCGGCGATGGAGGATGCGCTCTATGAGATCGAGTCGATGCGCCGCTTCGCCGGGCTTGAGCTCATCGACGACGCGCTGCCCGACGAGACCACGATTTTGAAGTTTCGCCGCCTGCTGGAGCGCCACGGCCTGGCTGCCCAGATGATGAACGTAATCCACGACGTGCTCGCCGAGCGCGGGGCGCTGCTCAAGGGCGGCACTATGGTCGATGCCACGATTGTGCACGCTCCGGCCTCGACGAAGAACAAGGCGCGCCGGCGCGACCCGCAGATGCACCAGACGCGGAAGGGCAATCAGTGGTATTTCGGCATGAAGATCCACGTGGGGGCCGATGTCAACAGCGGCCTTGCTCACACGGTTTCGGTGACTGCAGCCAACGCCTCGGACATCAGCCAATTGCCGCGCCTGCTGCGCGAGGACGACCGCGCGGTCTTTGGTGATAAGGGCTACGTCGATAACACCCTTAAGCGCGCGGCGCGCCGGGCGGGTGTCTACTGGGGCGTGTCCTTGAAGGCAAGCTCCAAGCACAAACTCACCGGTGCGAACAAGCGCACCAACCGCAAGCGCTCCTCGGTCCGTGCCCGGGTGGAGCACATTTTCCGGGTGATCAAGCGCCAATTCGGTTACACCAAGGTGCGCTACAAGGGGCTTGCCAAGAACGCCGCCCAGGTGTTCACGCTGATCGGCCTGACGAATCTGTATCTGGTGAGGAGGCAACTGATGACGAGCTGACAGGCAAACTCCGCCTGCTTGCTCCGAAAAGGGGTTCAGCGGCGCCAAACGGCCCCGTAAATCAGCACTCGGCGGCGGGAAACCGAGCATTTTTACCCTTCCTCTCGTCAGAGACGAATGCGTTTGACTTCAGCTCGAATAGTTCAGACGTTCCTTAATCAGCCCTCCCCACACCACCCGGCATGCGGGTCCGCACCGGGCGGTTCAGGAAACAGACGCCCACGAAGATCAGAGGTAGCCTTGCGCCTTCATCCAAAGGTCGCGAAAGCTGATCAATCCCTGTTGCTTCAACCAGTCGTTGCTCATCCCGCTGTGGGTCGCCAGCGTCTTGGACAGCCGCCAGTAACTTTTGCTGCTGATGGCGGTGAGGATCGCTTGACGCTTGTAGGTGCCCAACGCCAACAGGTGTCGCACCTTGGTCCGCACATAGCGCCACTGTTTCCAGTAGCACATGCGGATACGCCGGCGAATCCAGTTGTCGATGCCGGGCACCGGACGGTAATACTGCGAGATGCCGAAATAACCGGCCCAGCCCCTCAGATACTCGCCGAGCTTGTACAGCCGATAGCCCATCGACACACCCTAGCTCCGGCCGGTGAGTTGGCGGATGCGGTGTTTGAAGTCGGTGAGAGCGGCCTCGGACCAGCGCAGTTTGGTTCCGCGGAAGGTAAATCCGAGAAACTCCACCTCACTGATCCTAGCCACACGGCTCTTGCGCTCGTTGACCGGAAGCTTCAGCTTCTGGTCGAGCCATCGAGTCAGGCTGGCTTTGACACGCTGTCCGGCCCGCTCGCTTTTCACCAGCACCAGCAGATCGTCGGCCTACCGCACGAAGCGGTGACCTCGGGTCTGCAGTTCGGTGTCCAGATCATCGAGCAGGATGTTGGCCAGCAGCGGCGATAACACGCCCTGAACGCAAAAGGTAACTTTGCTCGGGGATCGTCGCATTGCCATTGGAGGGTGGCGGTTGGGTGCTGGCCGAAGGCGTAGTCGGTTGCGCCGGGATCGAGTGGCGGATGGTGATAGTATCATCATCAACCAAGACCTCCTTAACCAGCAAGCGGACGATTCTCTGGCGGTCACTGATTTCCAAAGTCTCTGCCGATTCCCGCAGTCGCTGGAGGAAAGCGGTCAATGTTTCGGCCAAACGCAGGAACGACATGCGGTCGGCGGCCTGACTGAAGATTGCCTGCAGCTCGGATTTCAATCCCTGTTTGCGGGCCCGCAGTTCGGGCATGCGGCCTCGCAGTTCGTCCAAAGACACGAGGTCTTCCTGGTAGGCGGTCACCAGGCGGTCCATGCTTTTGCTCAGGCGCGTGAGGTCGCGTTCGACAGCGTCCTGGCGTTTCTTCGTCGGTTCACTCGCACGGGCCGCATCCAGGCGGCGGTCAAGCTCGGCGTTGATGAGCCCCGGATCGGCGATCAGCCGCATCACCTCCTGCCACACGATGTGGTCGAGCAGGTCCTGGCGGATCGGGCGACTGTCGCACACGGATCCGCCGAGATGACGCCAGCCATCCGAACCCAGGCAGCGGTAATAGTGGATTTTGCGTGCACTCGTGCGGGTCGACGCGCGGTAGAGCGCGTAGCCGCATTTGCGGCACGAGACCAAGCCCTGCACAAGGCTGGGCTCGATGGTCCGGCGCGGTGCGAAACGCTTGTTGTCGGCCAAGCGCTCGGCCGCCAAAGCGAAGGTTTCCTCGCTGACAAGGGCGGGGACCGGCACTTCGATCCATTCCTCGCGCGGCCGCTCATGTGCGCTGGTCTTTTCACCATGGACCGACCGACCCGACAGACGGAATGGCTTGGTCACCTTTTGCCTCGGCCCGACCTGTGTCTTGTTGAAGCAGGCGGTGCCCTTATAGGCGGGATTGCGCAACATCCCCCACACGACCGAACGCTCCCAACGGGTCACTCGCCGGCGTGTCGGAGGGCCCATCTCCCGCAACAGCCGGGCGATGGCGCCGATGCTCAGGCCGTCGACGGTGTATTTCTCAAACACCAGCCGCACGACTGCCGCCTCGGCGGCATCGATCTCGTAACGCGCCGGCGTTTCGGGCATCTTGCGAATGTAGCGATAGCCGTAGGGCGCCCCGCCAAGCACAGAGATCTCGCCCGATTTGGCGCGGTGACGCTTGCCACGGCGGGAGCGTTCGAGAATCTGGGCGCGTTCGTACTCGGCGATCATCCCTTGGAATTGCAGCATGAGCTGATCTTCGGGCGTGGCGGAATGCGGCGCCTTGATGAAGATGGCTTCGACACCATGGCGGGCGAACTCTTCGGTCAGCAGAACCTGATAGGCATACTTTCTGCTCAGCCGATCCGGCGAGTGGATGAGCACTGCTTGGATTTGGCCCTCGGCCGCGAGGTCGCGCAGCCGCTCCAAGCCGGGCCGCAGCAGGCTGGCGCCGCTGAAACCTTCGTCCTCGATTATCCATTCATCGGGTACGGTGAACCCCTGCTCGCGGGCGAACTCGATCAATGCCGCGGTTTGGCTGGCGATCGTGTTCGCTCCCTTCTGTTGGTCGGAGGATACCCGGGCATAAATCGCGGCGATCTTCATCGCTCCCCTCCCTTACGCACGGTCCCACACCGGCGACACGGACCCGCTCCGGTACCAAAATCCCATAGACCTGTTCCAGTTTGACGGCGAGGAGACGGTCAAACGCATGCTCGAGACGGACGCTGCGATCACTAGCGCCGCGCCGGTCAGCCATTGCCGCCGGCTTCGTCGAGAAACGCGCGCAGCGCCCGACTGACCATGTCGCTGATCGTCGTCTCCTCGGCCGCAGCCCGCGTTCGAATCGCGTCGACCAAACTGGGCGGAAGCTTGAACGTCACGGCCGTCGTTGGCTCGGTCACTGGCACCGGCCGGCCGATTGCCTGGGCCGCCTCGATGTAGCGATAGGCCTGACGTCGGGACAGCGTGAATTGGCGCGACAACAACACGGCAGCCTCCGCCACCTTCAGCCCACGCGCGAGCAACCCATAGGCCGCATTGAGACGTTGCGCCTTCTGCGTATCGGTCGATCGCGACATATGACATACGTATATTACCTCCTGAGACGCAAATCAAGCACAGAACGGGAACGGTCGAGCGGGATTGTCCGATCGAAGCCGAAGTTACCCTTTGCGTTCAGGGCGTGATCGGGCCACCTTGTGGCGTACCCACGGCTCTTGCCTTGCGCGTCCCGTCGCTACCGTGCATCGGGGCGGTTAGCCAGCGCTCCACATAGAGCAGTACCCAGCGCTCGTCGCAATGATGACGAAGGGCTTTGAGGAGCAAGCCGTGATCAATGTTGTCGAACAAGCCGCGAATATCGTACTCCAGCACCCAATTCCGCTCCCAGCAACGCTTGCGCGTTACTGCAAGGGCGTCGTGCGCTGATCGTCCGGGCCGGTAGCCGTAGGAGTCGTCATGAAAGACCGGTTCCAGGATCGGCTCCAGCACCAGGGTAACGACCGCCTGCGCGATCCTGTCGCTGACCGTCGGCACACCGAGTATCCGCTCTCCTCCGGACTTCTTCGCAATCGCTACGGCCTTGACCGCCGGGGGAAAGTAGCTCCCCGACGACATCCGATTCCAGATCCGGTAGAGATTCCTGCTTTGTTCACGATCAAAGTCCTGGATCGTTTGATCATCGATCCCGGCCGCACCCCGATTGGCCTTCACACGCTGGTATACCTCCCACACCAAGCGTTTCGGAATCACAAAGGGCTTCGCCGATATCACCTGCTCATCCTCCCGTGGGAGTTGGCCGGTGACTCGACTGCAGCAATCCGATCCCTTGGCTCGGCACCCATTACAGGTGCTTCCACGCTACTACAGATCGGTCCGTCCTCGACCCGTGCATCGGTACTCTCGGCCTCGCTTTCCTTCACTTGACCTACTCCCTTTGCATCACGGTTCGAGTTCCCACAGTTCCACCAAAGCGCCTGAATCGAGCTCGCGCCACCTCACGCCGCCGCTTCGGATGGCTGGCGCGGTTTCGCCGGCTCGCCAGAGACTACGAGCGTTTGCCCACGGTTCTGAGTGGTCTGCATTTCCTGGTCTTCGCCGTGCTCATGCTGCCAGCGGCCGCTCGAATATTAGCCGCGCTGCAAGTTCATAACACGCTCTAGAGACGACTCTGAAGCGCTACGTCTGGCTCTACAATCATCACCTTACCCAGAAAACCATCCGGCACCAGACTCCGGTCAAAACTATGAAAAGCTGGTACGCTAAACGCCCCGATCTATTCAATTAGACACCACGCGATCATCCAGGACCTGACATCAGCAATTCCCGGTCAACGCTTAACAAACTGATTTAGAAACATATTTTTCTGGAGCTTTTTGCAAACCTAGAAGCATAAAACACATATATTTCAATCATTTAACGAAGGATTGACCGGGAATCGCTGACCTGACATAGAGGCACCCCATGGCAAGGCGAAAAAAAATAAACTCTTTTAAAATTTTTCTTACCGTTTGGCAATTGGGGCGCCAACACCCCATTGTTTTGCTACTACTGGTGCTGGCAAGCGGACTCTGGTATGGCTATGAGCTGTATATTGCCCGCCCCGGAATGGTATACATGGGAGTTCCCAAAGCTCAAAACTGGAAACAGCCTAATACCTGGACCCGAATTTTCCGTAATAATGGCTTTATGGTGGGCTATTCGGACCTGCGGGGTAACCCTCTATGGGTCAGTTACAAGCTCGAAACCATACGCGATAACGCGCCTTACCATAAACGCCCTCAGCGATTCAGTGCCGACTGGCGCAATCTAACCCATATCACCCACGATGATTACCGCCACAGTGGCTACGATCGAGGCCATATGGCGCCCAACTATGCGATTAGCCGGCTTTATGGTGAACCGGCTCAGCAGGATACTTTCCTAATGACAAATATCACCCCTCAAAAACCCAATTTAAATCAAAAATTGTGGCAGCGCCTGGAAGAAGTAGAAATCGATCATTTTACTAAACAGTTCAAGACGATTTGGGTATTCACCGGTCCAGTTTTCGATCCTAATATCGAGCGGCTTAAGTCCTCATACCGGGTAGAAATACCCGATGCTTTTTACAAAATCTATTTTGCCCTCCCGGACAAGAAAACGCTTGCCTTTATTATCCCTCAGCAGGTGCGGGGTAAAGAGCGCTTAGATAAATTTCTGGTCAGCGTCGATAAAGTGGAAAAGAGAACTGGCTTTGATTTTTTCCATGAACTAGAGGACACCCAGGAAGAACAATTGGAATCCTCCATCAAGCCGGCCCCCTGGCGACTGAAGGCGGTTGCCCGACTACCCGCCCGCTATTAGAAAACGGGCCAAAGTATTACGGAGCCTCCCCCCTGTCAGGATAGATGCGTGTGCCGCAGCAATGCGGAGTGGTCGGCAAGGAGGCGGACCGCGAAGCATGAGAAGCTGCTGAAGTGATGGAGGGATCGACCCTCCGGAGTCTGCCTGGAGGGGCCGGCTTCAAACCGCCCTCGTGCGGCATTGGCTGAAGACCGTTGTCGTGAGCGTCGGGGGAGAAGGCGGGTCCACGTGGACTGTCAGGTGCGAATAGAGCGATGGCAATGAGTTCGTGAGTTCGGGGTCGGACCAAGAGTTCGGGGTCGGACCAACGCAACTTATTGAAATCCTGGGAAACACACCCCCTCTCCGAGGTCAATCCAGCCTTAAAACCCCAATTTCGACCCCGAAATGGGCGGTTCAGGTCCGACCCTGGCGGAAGGGTGCGCTCAGTCGTTCAATCTTGGGGTCAAATTTGCACCGCTAACCCATCTTTAACGCTCTCTGCCTGATTTCGGGCTGATTTGGGCGTGTATGCGAAGAGAAGTTATTGATTCGTATAGTGGCGAGGGTGGCGCGCTGGATGTAGTGCCATAATATTTGCTGTTATCCCTTGTGCGGAGCGCCCGCCCACGCTAGCCTCGCGGGCATGTTCATCCGCCGCACCCAGACCCGCAGCACGGCCACCGGCGAGTCGTATGTCACGTATCGTCTGGTGCGCTCCGAGCGGCGCGCCGGTAAGGTCCGCCAGTGCACCCTGTTGAACCTGGGGCGGCACTTCCCAGTGGCGCAGGCACACTGGTCGGCGTTGTGTGCGCGCATCGAGCAACGGCTCAGCGGCCAGGCGACGCTGTTCGACGAGGAGGGGAAGGGCCTCCCGCTCGCCGTCGAGCGCCAGGCCGAGCGTATTGCGGCGCGGCTGCTCGCCGAGCAGGGCGGTACGCCGGCACCGGCCGATGCTGGCGGTGTACCCGGCGGTGGGGGTGACGTGCAGTCGGTGGACGTGGACTCGCTCTCACTGGTGCGCCCGCGCTCGATGGGCGTCGAGCAGCTCGCCCTGTGGGCGCTGCGCCAGGCGGGCTTGGAGGAGCAGCTCCAAGCGCTGGGGCTGACCGGCCCGCAACGTGCGGCGGCGCTGGGGCTGATCGTTGCCCGCATGGCCGCCCCGGGCTCGGAGCGGGCGACGTATCAGTGGCTCGCCCGACGCAGCGGCCTCGGCGAGCTGCTGGAGGTGGACTTCGAGGCGATGAGCCCGATGCAGCTCTACCGTACCTCCGATATCCTGCTGCGCCACCGCGCGGCCCTCGAAGGGCATCTGTTCGCCCGGGTGAGCGATCTGTTCGCGCTCGGTCCGACAATCACGCTCTACGATCTGACCAACACTTACTTCGAGGGCGAGGCACCCGGTCAATCCGGCCGCGCGCCACGGCCACTCCAAGGAGCGGCGCAGCGACTGCCCGCTGCTCACCCTGGCGCTGGTGCTCGATGCGTGCGGCTTTGTGCGCCGCTCGCGGGTCTTCGCTGGCAATGCGGCCGAGGCGCAGACCCTCCAGGGGATGCTCACCGGCCTCGCGGCGCCCGCCGGCGCGCTTGTGGTCATGGACCGCGGGGTGGCCACCGAGGCCAACCTCGCCTGGCTGGCCGAGCAGGGCTACCGCTATCTGGTGGTCAGCCGCGAGCGCCGCCGCGCGGTCGATTTTAAAGAGGCCATCACCCTCGACAACGCCGGCGGGCAGGCCGTGGAGCTACTCAAAGTGCCCTTGGCCGATGGCCAGGAGGTGCGCCTGTATTGTCGCTCCGAGGGCCGCGTGCGCAAGGAGCAAGCGATCGCCGGGCGCCTGATGGACCGCTTCAAGGCTGGGCTCGACAAGCTTGCGACCGGACTCAGCCGGCGGAGCACCACCAAGCGCATCGACAAGCTCTGGGAGCGCATCGGGCGGCTCAAGGAGAAAAGCCGCGGCCTCGGCCAGCACTACCACATTGAAGTGATCGCCGGTGACAGCGGCGAGCGCGCCCGTGCGATCCACTGGCAGCGCCTGCCCGTGAAAGGCTCTCTGGTCACCGAGCCGGGCGTCTATTGCCTGCGCAGCAACGAGACCGGCTGGGACGAGAAGACAATGTGGCGCACCTACATCATGCTCACCGACCTTGAGGCGGTCTTCCGAAGCCTGAAATCGGAGCTCGGCCTGCGCCCGATCTTCCATCACAAGGAAGAGCGCGCCGAGGGGCACCTGTTCATCACCGTGCTCGCCTATCAGTTCGTCCAGCTCATCCGCCACCGCCTCGCCGCCCACGGCATCTGCGAGCGTTGGAGCACGCTACGCGATACCCTCGCGGGCCAGTGCCGGGTCACCGCCACGTTCAACCGCGGCGATGGCCGCACCCTGCACGTGCGCAAGGCCACCCGCGCCGAGCCCGATCAGGCGCGAATCTATCAGGCCCTCGGGGCCGATCCCGCCCCGGGCGGCGTGCAGAAAACAATCGTGTGAGCCCGCTGATTTATAAAATGAACGTAATGTAGTGCCACTCGCCGCCGCGGCCGATCTTAACTCTCTGAGTATCGGGAAGTTATTTTTGGGGACGTTAAACTTGGGCTAAGACCGATTCTGGGCGCGTGGGAACATCAATTTGCGTACTTTCAATGGGTTGCTCTGGTCCGACCCCGGACCTCGCCGGACCTCTCGGCCGGACCTCTCGGAGTCAGACTTCTGTGCCCCGTGCCTCATCGGCTTCGGCCTGCGGCCTTCCCGATACGGCCCGCCAACGACGGCGGGGGGCGACACAGATCTCCCGGTTCCCGTGCAGGAGGCGTACGTACATGCCAGGGTCTTAGACGACGCAGGGTCGGGCCGACACTCGCGTTCACGCGCCGGTCCGTGTTGCCTTCTGCCACTTCGAGGGCATCGGCACCCCAGAAAAACTTTTCGCCGCTCAATGGCTGGCCTATACGCTCCCCTGTCAACGCTTCGCCCATGTCCTCGCGGACATCGACGCATGACTCGGGGCCAGCGTGGGTCGCTAACCCTTCACTGCCGTGGACTTGCACCACTTACCTCCTGCCGGTCTCCCGGCGCACCGAAGTAAACTCCCCGAGGTCAGGTCATCTGAATTTCCGCCAATTGGCGGAAATTCAGGTTAGCGCTGCGGCGTGCCACTCCTGCCTACCGTACCGTCGACCCGCCGGCCGCTGACCTAGCCGAAAGCCTTGCGCGCATTGCGGAACAAACGCAGCCAGGGGCTCTCTTCAGCCCACTCGCGGGGATGCCAGGCGAGCTGGATCGTACGGAACACCCGTTCCGGGTGGGGCATGAGAATCGTGAAACGACCATCACGGCTCGCGAAGCCGGTCAAGCCAAGGGGCGAGCCGTTCGGATTCGCTGGATAGCGCTGCGTAGGTCGACCGAAATTATCCACATAGCGCATGGCGCCGACGCCGGCCACGAGCGCCTGCTGTGGTGCATCCTCGGTGTCGAACAACGCCCGCCCCTCACCGTGCGCCACCGCGATGGGCAGCCGCGAACCGGCCATGCCCGCCAGGAAAATCGAGGGGGAGGCCAATATCTCCACCATGGCCAACCGGGCCTCGAACTGCTCGGAGCGGTTGCGAACGAAACGCGGCCAAAGATCGGTGCCCGGTATCAGTTGCCGCAATTCGGCCAACATCTGACAACCGTTGCATACGCCCAAACCGAATACATCGGGCCGCTCGCAGAAAGCGGCGAACGCCTCGCGGGCGCGCGAATTATAGAGAATCGACTTGGCCCAACCGCCGCCGGCCCCCAACACATCACCGAAGGAAAACCCGCCGGCGGCGGCAAGGCCTTGGAACGCGCGCAAGTCGCACCGGCCGGTGAGCACATCGCTCATGTGCACGTCCACCGCCGTGAAACCGGCGCGATCGAAGGCAGCCGCCAGCTCCACGTGGCCGTTGACTCCCTGTTCACGCAGCACCGCAACGCGCGGGCGCGTGCCTCGGCCGATATACGGCGCACTGACGTCGTCTTCCGGATCGAAGGTGAGCACGGCGTGCAGCCCCGGATCCGACTCCTCCAGCAGGGCATCGTATTCTTCGCGCGCGCACTGCGGATTGTCCCTTAGGGTTTGCATACGCCAGCTCGTCTCGGACCAGGCTCGTTGCAGATCAACTCGCCGCGCCTCGAGCACCGGCGCGCCGCCGTGGCTGAAGACCAGGCGCCCGTCGTCACGCAAACCGCCCAAGACATGGCAATGCCGCCCCAACCCAGCCTTGTGCAGTACACTCAACACCTGGTCGCGGCAAGTGCGCCGAATTTGCACGACGGCGCCCAACTCTTCGCTGAACAGCACGGCGAGGGGAACCGGGCCGAGCGCGTCGAGGTCGATCTCCAATCCCGTACGACCGGCAAACGCCATTTCCGCCAAGGTGACGAAGAGGCCGCCGTCGGAGCGATCATGGTAAGCTAACAACAGCTCGGCCCGGAGCAGCGCTTGGACCGTATCGAACATCCGTACCAAGGCCTCTGGATCGTTCAGATCCGCCGGTTCATGGCCTAGCTGACCGTACACCTGCGCCAGGGCCGAGGCACCCAAGCGATTGCGGCCTTTGCCCAAATCGATCAAGATGAGATCGGTCTCGCCACAGTCGGTTCGCAGCTGCGGGGTAAGCGTTTTGCGGACGTCGTTGACCGCCGCGAAGGCGCTGACAATCAGTGACAACGGAGCCGCCACGCTCTTCGACTCGCCGGCTTCCTCCCAGACAGTGCGCATGGCCAGCGAATCCTTGCCGACCGGAATGGCAATACCGAGCTTCGGGCAGAGCTCCATCGCCACGGCTTGCACCGTCTCATAAAGGCGCGCGTCTTCGTCGTGGTAACCAGCGGCCGCCATCCAATTGGCCGACAAGCTCACCTGGCGAATATCCCCGACCGCCGCGGCTGCGATATTGGTAAGCGCCTCCCCCACTGCCAAACGTCCGGACGCCGGCGCGTGCAACAGCGCAACGGGTGTGCGCTCACCCATGGCCATGGCCTCGCCGGTGTAACCGAGATAGTCAGCCAAGGTCACGGCCACATCCGCGACCGGGGTTTGCCAGGGGCCCACCATCTGATCACGGGCGACCAAGCCGGAGACGCTGCGGTCACCGATGGTGATCAGAAAATGCTTGGCGGCGACGCAAGGCAGGCGCAGGATCCGCTGTGCCGCCGCGAGCGGATCGATTCCCGAGAGTTCGAGTTTGGCCTTATGCCTCGGCCGGTACCGAGCGTGGCGCAGCATCTTCGGTGGTTTACCGAGCAGCAGCTCCATAGGCAAATCCACCGGCGTATTGTCGAAATACCCGTCGCCGACGAGCAGACGACGCTCCTCGGTGGCCTCGCCGACCACCGCATAAGGGCAGCGTTCCCGCTCACAAATACGGCGGAAGGATTCGAAACGCTCCGGCTCGATCGCAAGTACGTAGCGTTCCTGGGATTCGTTGCACCACAACTCCAACGGCGACATGCGGAAATCGGCATTGGGGATCGTGCGCAGCTCAATGCGACCGCCCCGGGCGAACTCATCGAGCAGCTCCGGCAAAGCGTTGGCAAGGCCGCCCGCACCCACGTCGTGGATGGACAAAATGGGGTTGCCCAACTCCAACCGCCAGCAGCCGTCGATTACTTCCTGGCAACGGCGCTCCATCTCAGGGTTACTGCGCTGAACTGAGGCAAAATCCAGCGCGGCAGCACTCTCACCGCTGACCAGAGACGAAGCGGCGCCACCACCGAGACCGATCAGCATCGCCGGTCCGCCCAACACCACCAACGGCGCACCCACCGTTATCGGTTTCTTGCCGACGTGCTGCGGGTGAATGTTGCCCACCCCGCCGGCGATCATGATCGGCTTATGGTAGCCGCGCACCGCAACACCTTCGGGCCCTGGCACGGCCATTTCGAAGGTGCGGAAATAACCGCCCAGGCTGGGGCGCCCAAATTCGTTGGCATACGAGGCCGCGCCGATCGGCGCCTGCAACATGACGCTAAGCGCATTGGCGATACGGTCAGGATACCCATAATCCTGCTCCCAAGGCTGCAGCGCGTCCGGCAGGCGCAGATTCGAGACCGAGAATCCGGCCAGCCCGGCCTTGGGTTTGGCGCCGCGGCCGGTGGCCGCTTCGTCTCGAATCTCACCGCCGACTCCGGTGGCGGCCCCGGCAAACGGCGCGATGGCAGTGGGATGGTTATGGGTTTCCACCTTCAGCACCAGGTGCGCCGGCTCCTCGATGAGCCGATAGACCCC
Organism: Nitrococcus mobilis Nb-231; assembly: GCF_000153205.1. Taxonomy (GTDB): domain Bacteria; phylum Pseudomonadota; class Gammaproteobacteria; order Nitrococcales; family Nitrococcaceae; genus Nitrococcus; species Nitrococcus mobilis. The sequence continues at coordinate 2,573,480 of NZ_CH672427.1, read as the reverse complement.
CGTTTCAGGATCGGCAACGAACCGCCGCGCCGGATGCCCTTGGATGACCGCCGCGTTGTCTCGATAGGCCGAGAGCACCCCTTGAGGAGAACGTTCATGGCTGTGCCGGATCATCCGGAACAAAGAATGCGGCCGTGGTTTGCCGTCAATGATCCAATCGGCATTGAATAGCTTGTGCCGACAGTGCTCTGAGTTGGCTTGAGCAAACATCATCAACTCGACGTCGGTCGGGTTGCGCCCTAATTCCTGGTAACTCTCCAGCAGATAATCAATCTCGTCGCGCGCCAGCGCCAATCCCAAGTCGCGGTCGGCGCGCTCGAGAGCAACCTGCCCGCCACCGAGAATATCGATGCACTTCAGCGGGGCCGGTTCGCTCAGATGAAACAACGACTCTGCCGCATCGATTTCCGTGAGCACGGATTCGGTCATACGATCGTGGATAAGACCGAGCACAGCCTGGCATTCGAGCCAACTCATCGGCTCATCGTCCCGAGCCTGTAAGTGATAAACGATGCCCCGCTCGATACGGCGCACCTCGTCGAGACCGCAGTGGTGGGCGATATCGGTCGCCTTGCTCGCCCAAGGTGAGATGGTACCGAGACGCGGCACCACCAGGAGCAACGCCGCGGCCGGCTCGGCAGCGGCCCACCCCGCCCCGCAACCAAGCAGTTCTTGCAAGACGGCGTGCTTGCGCGCGCTCAACTGGATCTCGAAGTCGACGAAATACATATAGTGCGCGCTGATCGAGCACAGCCGATCCACCACCCGCTTGAGGTCGTTGGTTAACTGCTCAGCCCGAAAGGATGATAACGCGGAGCAACCGGTAAAACTCAGCATGGCTTACAGTGGCCCGCATCGATGGAGAGGAGTAGCGCCCGTCGGCGGGCACGTAACCTTAGTGCAACTGCTCTTCGACTAACCCGAGTATCTTGCCGGTAACACCCTCGGTCGCCGGAGCGCCGTCGAAACGATGTATCGTCACCTGAGTGCCGTCATTCACTTCGGTCAAATCGATCCGATACTTCTCAACCGTGTCCGGAATTTCCTCGCGCCAAAAGGCCACGGTATCCAATAACCCCTTGTCCTTAGGTCCCTGCTCGGCGCGCGTATCGTAACGAACGAAATAATGCCGAGCGCTGCGATCCCGATCGACCACGGTGAAACCGGCCCGATCGAGGGCCAGACCGATCCGCCGCCAGGCCTCGAAGAATTGGTCGTGCAAAACCAACGCCGAGGTACCATCAGCAAGCTGCTGCACCTTGGGCTGCGCCGCATCGGGATTCGCTTGGACTAATGAGGGGGCCGACGCCGCTGTGGCCCCCCCTCCGAGTTCGAGCAACAGCGCTCGCATGAATTCCGCCTCCAGGAAGCGATCTGCATCATCCAACCGCCACTTACCCTGTTCGTCACGGACGAGGCGACGTTGGGTGACGAATACCTCGGCCGTGTCGGGCTGATCACCCTCCTCCACACGGATGAGGTACCGATCCGCCACGCTGGCAGCCGTTCGATCGACCACGGAGGGTGCCAAAAGGCCGCGGGTCAGGGGCGGTGCGCTATAAAACCACGCGGTCTCCATGAAGCCAAGCCGGGGATCACTGCGCGTGAGATCGAGCGCGTGGCGCTTGACGAAATGCCCTAGCCAACGCCATACCTGGCTGGGCGGAGCGGCCACATCCAGCCAACGCTCGTGCCCATTCCAATGCAACGTGACGTAATCGGGCTTTGGCAAGACCGGCTCGCCGTTATCCCGCCGCTGGTCATTGCCCGTGCTACCGGCCGGCTCGGCGGGAATGGCCATCGCCGTAGAGTTCTGCACCGGCTTTAGATCCGGAGGAAGCGTGAGCGACCCGCTCAAGGCTTCATCAGAAACGGAGTCTTTTGCCGACATGCAGCCCGTGGTGAGCGCAAGCAGGCTCACTATAGCGAGCACGACGGGGAGGAGCCACGACATGACCGACACGTAAGTTTCCGTTCAGAGCAGACCGGCAAGTTTCATAGCTTGCAAGACGCTTTCATGATGGTGCTCGGATAAGGGCGTCATTGGCAAGCGGATACCCTGCCCGGCCAGGCCAAGCCGATATACGCCCCATTTCACGGGGATGGGATTGGTTTCCACAAATAACGTCTTGTGCAATGCCGCCAACCGAGCGTCGATACGCTCGGCCTCCGCAGACTCGCCGGCGAGCGCAGCGCGGCACATCTCGTGCATCAGCCTCGGTGCCACATTGGCCGTAACGGAGATCGCGCCCTTGCCACCGGCCAGAATGACTGCCAAATCTTTTATATCCTCGCCACAGTAGACATCGATCTGACCACCGCAACGCTCCAAAAGCTCGTGAACCCGCTCAACGCGGCCGGAAGCTTCCTTGATACCCACGATGTTGGAAATATCGGCCAACCGGGCAACCGTATCGGGCAAGAGGTCACAGGCCGTACGGCTGGGCACATTGTACAGGATCTGCGGGATCGGCACGGCCTCGGCCACGGCTTCGAAGTGCCGAAACAGACCTTCCTGAGTCGGCTTGTTATAGTACGGAGTGACGAGCAAAGCCGCGTCACAGCCGCCTTCCATGGCGCAGCGCGTGAGCTTGATGGCCTCCCAAGTGGAGTTCGATCCGGTGCCGCCAATGATCGGAATCCGTCCACGCGCCATCTCGACGACTCGACGCATGACATGGCAGTGCTCATCATAATCCAACGTGGCCGACTCGCCTGTCGTACCGACGGCTACGATCGCGTCGCTGCCTTGCTCGATATGGAACTCGACCAAGCGCTGCAGGGCCTTTTCGTCTATGCTTCCGTCGTCGTGCATCGGCGTGATAAGCGCTACCATGCTGCCACGGAACATAGACTTTTCTCCGAGCCAAACCGATAGCCGAATAGTACTTGTCCACCCGAGAGCTGACAACTCCGCCGGCGGCAAGGGCCGCCCTGCGCTCGCCCGACCGACATTACCGGTTGCATCCGCGCCCGACCAGCGTCATCTTGTCGCCGCGACCGGAGCCACCGACTCAGGGGCACGATCGTGCTACACTCCTCTACGGTTAGTTTTTTGGGTAGCTGCAGCGGCTATTCACTCGGATAAGACATGCATAATAATTTTCTGGTGGTCTCGGCCCTCGGCGAGGATCGCCCAGGCATCGTCAACGAACTCTCCCGAATCATCGCCGAAAGCGGCTGCAACATCGAAGACAGCCGGATGACCGTGCTCGGCGGTGAATTCGCGATCATCCTGCTCGCGGAGGGCCGCTGGAACAAGCTGGCCAAGCTGGAGGCGGCGCTCCCCAGTCTGGGCCGCCGGCTCGGGTTGACCGTCAATTCCAAGCGCACCACGCCGGCCCGGCACGAAGGAAATCTGCTGCCCTATTCCGTCGAAGTGGTCGCCATCGATCATCCCGGCATCGTCCATCAGCTCGCGAGCTTCTTCTCATCACGTGAGATCAGCATCCGTGACATGGCGACCACCACTTACGCCGCTGCACATACTGGTACCCCGATGTTCTCCGTACACATCACCGTGGACGTTCCGGCGGCGGTCCATATCGCCCGCTTGCGCGAAGAGTTCATGGATTTCTGCGATCAGCTCAATTTGGATGCCGTCATCGAACCGGTTAAAGGCTGAGACGGGGGCGGTCGCCGGCGCATAGCCAAACTGCTGCCCATTCGTCTATAAGCAACCCAAGCCCGCGCGCAGGCCAGGTGTTCCCGAAGAAACGCAGGCCAGGTGTTCCCGAAGAAACAACGGTCGCGCTGCAGCCTTGGACTTCCAGGTTAAACCTGTGGGGGCAACCACATGCAAATGGCCGCCTTCAGTTCTGTTTCTTGCGAGGACGAGGGTCTATTGACGATCACCCACGGCGTCGCGGGTAATCGTCAACAGGCTTTAACATAGGAGTCCCCGCCATGAGCGAAATCCGCCTCGGCACAACCGTACCCGATTTCGAACTCTCCGCCACAGGCGCTAAAACGCTGCGCCTATCCGAGTTGCGCGGTCGCAACGTGCTGCTCTATTTCTATCCAAAAGCAGACACCCCCGGCTGCACTCAGGAGGGAGCGGATTTTCGCGACCGATACGCCGATTTCGTAGCGGCCAACACCGTTATCCTCGGTGTCTCGCGCGATAATTTGAAAGCACAACAGAACTTCAAGGACAAGTATGGTTTCCCATTCGAGCTGCTCTGTGACACACAGCAGGAGCTCTGTGAACGCTTTGCCGTGCTCAAGGAAAAGAACCACTTCGGTCGCAAGGCGCTCGGAGTGGAGCGCAGCACGTTTCTACTCGACGCCTCCGGCGTGCTGCGCCGAGAATGGCGCGGTGTCAAAGTCCGCGGTCATGCCGACGAGGTTCTGCAGGCCGCAAAAGAGCTGACCGAATGATCGACCCTTGAGTCGACACGCTGTATGCCTACAAGATCCCGCGCTGCACGACGGGTATTCGTGCTCGATACGTCGGTACTGATGCATGACCCCAGCGCGCTGTTCCGCTTCCAAGAACACGACCTTTTCCTGCCGATGGCCGTGCTGCGCGCGCTCGACACCGGCAAAAAGGGGCTCTCGGAAGAGGCGCGCAATGTACGTCAAGTGAGTCGCTTTCTGGACCAATTACTGGGACAGGCAAGCCCGAAGGCGATCGAGTCAGGCCTGGCCCTCGCCCAAACAACATTACACGGCACGGCCGCTGGTCGGCTGTATTTTTTGCGCCAAAGCGAGCCCCGTTCCCTACCCAAAGACGATGACATCCTAACCGCGGCCCTACAGCTGCAGGAGAGCCGACCCGATGTCGCAGTAACTCTGGTGTCGAAAGACATCACCCTGCGTATTCAGGCCATGGCCTTAGGGCTCAATGCTGAGGACTACCACAGCGACCAGGTACTTGATGACGTCGATCTGCTCTACACCGGAGCACTGCTCGTCAAAACGGACCGCATCGTCGCCCAAACCGAGCGGGCACTGGAGTTTCTCATCAAGCCGCACGAGTGCTATCCGAATCTGTGTGTTGCCACCGAGGACGGCCGCTTCGAAGGCATCGTGCGCGAAATCCATGCGCAGCGCGCGCTGGCCAGCGCGGTGACCGACCACCGCGTGCAGGGCGAGGCCGTGTGGGGCGTGCAGGCCCGCAATCCCGAGCAGAACTTCGCACTTAATCTGCTGCTCGACCCGGAGGTGGATTTCCTTAGTCTGCTCGGCGTCGCCGGCACCGGCAAAACATTGCTGGCGCTGGCCGCCGGCCTCGCCCAGACCCTGGAGATGCACCATTATCGGGAGATCGTCATGACACGCGCTACCGTTCCCATTGGCGAGGACATCGGCTTTCTCCCGGGCACCGAAGAGGAAAAAATGACCCCTTGGATGGGGGCGCTGATGGATAATCTGGAGGTCCTGGGTCAACCCGAAGACGCTACCCGCTGGGGCCAAGCCGCCACCCAAGATGTGCTGCGCAGCCGGATCAAGATCCGCTCACTCAACTTCATGCGCGGGCGGACCTTCCTCAACCGTTACATCATTGTGGACGAAGCCCAAAATCTGGCTGCCAAGCAATTGAAGACGCTCATTACCCGGGCGGGACCCGGCACCAAAATCGTCTGCCTCGGCAACGTGGCACAGATTGATACGCCCTACCTCACGGCAACCACCTCCGGATTGACCTATGTGGTCGACCGGTTCCGGCACTGGCCACACGCCGGCCACGTGACATTGCAGCGCGGCGAGCGCTCACGCCTTGCCGACTTCGCCAGCGAGGCATTATAAGTGCAGGGACGCCCGCCTACCGGGCGCGAAGGCGTCCCCTAACTAACCCTGAGCCTGCTTGTCGGCGACTTCGTGCTCAGCTTGAATGGTATGCGCATCCTTGCTATCGGCCTCATCCGCGAAGCCCGGCCAGGCCAGAATAATGGCACGGATCAACGTCGCCAAAGGGATGGCGAAGAACACGCCCCAGAATCCCCAGATACCACCGAAGACCAGAATGGCAATAATGATCGCCACCGGATGCAGCTTGACGATCTCCGAGAACAACAACGGCACCAAAACATTGCCATCAAGCGCCTGGATGATGCCATAGGCGATCAGCACCCAAACGAACTCCGAGCTTGGGCCGAATTGAAAGTAGCCAATAACCGCAACCGGCGCGGTTACGACCGCAGCGCCCACGTATGGAATGATCACCGACAACCCAGTGGCTACGGCCAGCAAGGCGGCAAACTGCAGCCCGAGCAGAGCAAAGGTCACATAGGTCACCACGCCGACGATGACGATCTCCAAGAGTTTGCCGCGTACGTAGCTGCCGATCTGAGCATCCACCTCACACCAAATCGTGGCGATCAAACTCCGATGTACTGGGAGGAAACGGCTGAGCCAGGCCTGGATTTGTTCTTTGTCCATCAGGAAAAAGAACACCATGAAAGGCACCAGCACCAAATAGATCGCGCCCATGAAGAGCATCACCACCGACTGGAACGAGATCGAGGCCAACACGTTCCGACCAATCTGCAGTGATTCGCTGCGCAGCTCTTCCATGAGCGTCTTGACCTGATCGACGGAGAAAAATTGCGGGTACTTCTCCGGCAGACGCAGGATGGCCATTTGGCCATGATCGAGTATGTCCGGCAGGTTCTCCACCAACTGAGCGAATTGTCTGCTAATCAGCGGAATCAGCGCGAAGAACACCAGCAGCACGACAGCAATAAAGAGAAAAAACACCAGCACCACACCCATACGGCGGGGAACTCGATAGCGCTCCAAAGACTGAACCAAATCCTCGAGTAGATAGGCGATCACCAAGCTAGCAATCACCGGTGCCAGCATATCCCCCATGAACAGGATAATGCCGAGTCCACCGAGCAGCACCAACGCCAAAGCAACCACTTGGGGGTCATTGAGATGGCGCTCGAACCATGTACGAATGAAATCCATTCTGCCGTGCTCGCTCTTGGCCGAACCGCTGCAACGTTAACCGCATCGATGTACCCTCGCCAATAGTGGACCAATCGATTGCGGGTTTATCTAATCAATGCAGCCATATTTCGGTCGGACCAATCCATTAAATTAAAAAGGCTTACCGAGAGCAGGTGGCGAGAAGCTAAGCAATGGAGCCGGATAACGGATACAGCCAACAATCCCTCCTGGGAGTAAGGCGGCTGCGTTGTAATAAAGCGCACCTTGCATACGGTTCGATTGCAGAAAATGCCTATAACCGGCCACTATATCGACGAGTGCAGCAGGGAGCTAGCACCGGAAACGCCCATGCTATGGCTAGGGCCTGTTTGCCATACATGAGCCGAATCATCGCCGAGAACACCTTGAAACGTCTCGCCCTACCGCTACTTATCTGTGTCTGCCTGAGCGCGCGTGCGGGCTTGGATCTATCGCTGCCGGATATCGGTGATCCCGCGAGCCAAGTAATGACGCCGACCGAGGAGCAACAGATCGGCCAGCAGATGATGGGGGAAGTTCGCCGCCAACTCCCCCTCGGCAATGACCCCGAAATCAATGCCTATATCCAAGATTTGGGCGCGCGGCTCGCCTCCCACGGCGACGCTCCCGATTATAGCTACCACTTCTTCATCGTGGATAGCCCGCAGATCAACGCCTTTGCTATGCCGGGCGGCTATATCGGCATCAATACCGGACTCATACAGGCCACCCGGACCGAGAGCGAACTCGGAGCGGTGCTCGCCCACGAAATCGCTCACGTCACCCAGCGCCACCTGGCACGGCAGCTACTTCGTGATCGCGGTAGCGGCTGGCGTACGGCCGCGCTGATATTGGCCGGAATTCTGATCGGCACACAAAGCCCCCAAGCTGGCAGTGCCGCCACCATGTCGGCCATGGCCGGCATGATTCAACAGCAACTCACCTATTCCCGCGCCGACGAGAGCGAGGCGGATCGGGTCGGAATGCAAACCTTGGTCAAAGCTCACTTCGATCCTGAGGGGATGCCCCGATTTTTCGGCCGCTTGCTGCAGGCGAGCCGTTATCGTGATGAGCCACCCGCTTTTCTCAGTACCCATCCGCTCACCGAGCGGCGTATTGCCGATGCCCAAGCGCGTGTCCGCCAACTCGCCAGCGGCAAGGTATTCGAAAGCCCAAAGTACGATCTCATGCGGGCCCGCCTGGAAGTGCTCAACGCGCGCCTACCCGAGGATGCCGTAAACGAGTTCCAGGCCCAGCTCGAACGCAGTAGCGCCAAACCGTGGGCTGCCCAATATGGGTTGGCTCTGGCTCTACAACATACGGGCGAGTATGCTCGTGCTCGCACGATTCTCCTGCGATTGCTGCGCACGCATGGCGAATACGCGCCTTACTTCGTCGGTCTAGCCGAAGTAAGCCGCGCTGCAAAACAACCCGAACAAGCCTTAACAGCCGTGCGTGAGGGATTGTCGTTATTCCCGGACGACTACGCCTTGCGCGTTCTCCATGTGGAGACGCTGCTGGATGAAGGGCACGCGCAGCAAGCGCAGCGTATCGCCACGACCGTGGTCAGCGATCACCCGGAAGACGCCAATCTCTGGCAACTCGTGGCCCGTGCGGCCGATAGCGCCGGCCAACAAGTCCAAGCCCAGTTGGCCATGGGACACTATTACTATTTGCGTGGCGATATCCCCAGCGCCTTGGAGCAAATCAAACACGTTCTTGAGAGCAGCAAAGCCGATGAATATCAGAAGTCTCGCGCTACGGCCTTGCGCGCGCAGTGGCAAGCGGTGCTCAAACAGCGCTCGAAAGATCGTTGAGTAACGAATCACACCGACGCCCCAAGGGGTTAGCCTATTTTACCGATCGGGGTCATCCGCCCAGCCGGCCCGGCGAGCAGTGCAATGATCCAACAGGATAGTGCAAACCATTCGAGGCCAGAATGGACCCAAGGCTTGCTTTATGATCTCCTCGCAGGGCAAAGAGCACTGGCGATCCTGTTGGCCGCCGGGTGGTCTGTGCTCACCGCCCCCGCTCGCGACAGCGAAACGAACACGGTCTTGGACGCGCAGTTAAACCAGGTGCTGGCGCAACTGCGCGAGGAGATCGCCCGGTCCGTCGAGTTCGTCAACTTCCTGCTGGACTTAGCTCGACAGCCGCTTCCAATAGATCGGTTAGCGCAACCCTTCTCGGCAAACTTCGCGCACTTTCCGATGCATCTGTATCCCAACCTCGGCCCGTTGCAAAAACAGCAAGCCAACCTGGAAGCACTGCAGCGTACACTCGATGGGTACCAAACCGCCGCCTTGCGTTATACCCAGGAGCTCAGCGAGCTATTCGAGGCTGTGCTGAGCGAATATCGACAGGAGCTAGCCGACGGCGTGCCGTCCGAATCAACCGCTCGGAGCACCCGTGAACTGTACGATCACTGGCTTGAAGTGGCGGAACGAACCTATGAACGGTTTCTGCGCTCTGAGACATATCCGCAAGCCATCAGCGACTTACTGAACGCCTGGACTGACCTGCGACTCGCCCTGCAGCCAGCGCTGGATGAGCTTTTATCATACCTGGGGTTGCCGACCCAGCGCGCACTGGAAGATACTCAGCGGCACCTCGATCGACTACGGCGCCAGCAACGTGCGGATACTAGGCGACTGCAACGCGAGGTCACGGCGTTGCGCAACGAACTCGCCGCGCTACGCGACGCCGCTCCCGGCCCACCGACGACGACCCGCTCCGACAAGGACGATCGCTCATGAGCGACGATATCCCTCTAAACGATCCGCTCCAGCTGCAAAGCAAGCTTGCCAGGACGCTGCGCCGGGCGCGCGAGCTCCAACCGGTGAGCGTCGGCAGTACGCCCGCGCGAGACTTACCGCACCCAGGCACGGCCACGCTCTATCGTTACGGCTCCGCAGAGGGCGTGCCACTGCTGATCATCTATTCATTGGTAAATCGCCCCTATATTCTCGATCTGAGTTGTGAACGCTCGGTTATTGGGGCGCTCGTGCGCGGCGGCATTACCGTCTATCTGCTCGATTGGGGCTACCCAGGACCGATGGACCGCTTTCAGCGGCTCGACGATTATATCGAGGACGAAATCGACTGCGCGGTGGACAGCATCACTGCCCGACATGCCACCGAGCGCGTTTCCATACTGGGCGTCTGCCAGGGCGGAACGCTCGCTATCTGCTACGCGGCCTTACGCGCCGAGCGCGTTCGTAACCTGATCACCCTCGCCACCCCAGTGGACTTCCAGACCCCGCAAGACACGCTCTATCGAATCGTCCGCCACGTGAACATTGAGCGGCTGACGCAGGCGCTGGGCAATGTGCCTGCAATCGGGCTCAATGCCCTATTCACCGGCCTCAAGCCTTTCCAGCTCCTCTGCCGGCGCTATCTGACATTGGCAGAATTAGACGCCGATGACCAGGCGTTACAAGCATTCCTGCGTCTCGAGCAATGGATGTACGACAGCCCGGACCAAGCGGGAGTCGCTTTCGTGCAGTTTGTCCGTGATTTCTACCAAGCCAATGGCTTAGTCGCAGGTAGCTTGCAGCTTTGCGGCGAAAACGTGAATCCGATCCGCTTTACCGGCCCGTTGTTCAACGTCTATGCAACGGCCGATCACCTGGTGCCACCCGCGGCAGCAAAGGCCTTGGCAAATCTGACCGGATCGCTCGCCTACCGCGAAGCGGAACTACCCGGCGGTCACCTGGGCTTGTTCATCAGCCGACACGCTCATCGCCGTCTCTACCCCACGCTGGTGGAATGGCTGCACCAATGTAGCGAGCCGGTTCTGCGATAAATCGCCGATATTGCGACGCAACAACGAAAATGCTTGCCAAGCAACTTCGGCCATCTACAATGCCCGATAAGTTGCCGGCACGCAGCTCCACGTATAAAAGAGGGTTAAAAAAAGCCCTCTCTGGCGAGAGGGCGAATCGAGGAGGAGGAGGTAGCGAACCATCCGAAAGGGTGGTTTACGAAGTGGTTACGCCTTCGACTTGATTAAAAAGCGCTCCAGCTCGTTGAGAGTTCAAACACACCACAAAACCCCAATAAGAAGAGCGCATTATGATTATCCGGGAGGCTATTCGTGGCCTCCCTATTTTTTATCTCACAAATGTTGCGATGCAACATATTAGATCGCCCCCAGCAAAATGTCAATCTATATATTTCAACAGGTTACAACCCTATATCCTATTCACAGCACCAACCCGTGCCCCGCCCGCAGGCTCCTTGAAACGCCGCACCGTCAGGCAAACAACGCTTATTAGGCAAGCGAATGCCCCGTTAGTTCCAGAACAAATAGCGAATAGCCGCGTTGCCCATAGCAGCTCCTCACATTACATTCCCTCCGAACGTCCCAACTATCGATCCTGCGCCACCGTCTACCGGCTTGCGGTACCCCCTTCTCGCTATATCCATCAGCTCAGGTACGCTTGACGGACCGAGGGCAAGGCTCAATGATCATTATGTAGGAGATGCGGCTACCAGGCTGGGGAGATCAAATGAGCGGGGATTCCATCGAGAACCAGATCCGGGCTGCCCTGAAGCAGGACCCGGCCATCAATGTGCAGCGTTACCCCATCCACGTACAGCAAAGCGATGCCGTGCGGTTGGAAGGCACAGTAGCGGACATCGAAGCCAAACGTCGCGCCATTCAGATTGCCCACCGGATAGCGGGCAACGCGGGCATCGACGATCGACTCCGGCTCGAGGTTGCGCGATCACGACCGAATGACGAGCTACGCCAAGCCGTGGCGCACGCTCTGATGCAGGAACCGGGGTTTATCGAACTGCAAGTACTAGAAACACACGCGCAACCACCTGCGGATCAAGATTGGATTCGCGTCAGCGCCCACGAAGGCGTGGTCATGCTCGAAGGCGTTATCGACAGCTTGTCCCACCGGCGTTTGGCCGAAGTCTTGAGTTGGTGGACACCGGGAACGGCCGACGTGGATAACCGTCTCCACGTCCAGCCACCGGAACGGGACAGCGACGAGGAGATCGCCGACACCATCCGAATGGTGCTGGAAAAGGAACCCGCGATCGATATCGCCCAAATACAAGTCGCCGTGGACGATCGCGTGGTGTCCCTGCGCGGCCTGGTCCACAGTGAAGAAAATCGGCGCATCGCCGGCTGGGACTGCTGGTACATTCCGGGAGTCCACGATGTCCAGAATCGAATCGAGGTGGCCGGCTAAGTAGAACCCTCGCACTCGCCTCTCGACGCGCGAATAGCCCTACCGAACCATCTGGACGGGAGAGGCGCAACGGACCGAGGGATCAGCGGGTGCGCAGCGGCCTTCGCTCGACCCGGCCCCAATTGCGGAGCATACCGAACACGCCCGCTGCGGCCACCAGAAGAGCCAACAGGAGCATTATGACCAAGGGCAAAGACGGTAGGCTGGTTGCCCAAGAAAGCAGTGCAATCAACAAGGGGACAAGAAAGACGACAAGAAAAGCCAATGTCACGTGTTGTACTTGCCATCGACTTCGTTTGCGCCGCACCGCGAGCCTCCTGAGCGTTACTCTTTGCAAGAGTAATTTTAGGCAGGACTGGCAGGAAGCGGAAGTCCTCCGCCCCTGTCGGTCGCGGCCGGTGCCGCCCAAAGCACCATCATGTACCCAGCCACTGTCCGCGCTCGTCCGAGTAACTGGGACCGGCCGAGGCGGCTAACGGCGAGAGCCTGAGGCGGGTCGCGGCGGGGCTTGCAAAAGGGTCCGACTGCAAAGCGGACTTACCTTACACGGAGTTTGAACGCACCGGCCTGAAGCCCCAACCAGTCTAGGGATAGCGAGCATGAGACTACAGGACGTCATAGACAATGCCGTGGCCGAGGTTGGCCGAGTATTACTGGGTAAGGAACCCCAGATCCGCCTGGCCCTATGCTGTTTGTTCGCTCGTGGTCACCTGCTGATCGAAGACCTGCCCGGCATGGGCAAGACCACCCTGTCGCACGCCCTGGCGGATGCGCTGGGCCTGTCCTACAAACGGGTGCAGTTCACCAGCGACCTGCTGCCGGCGGACATACTCGGAGTGTCGGTCTACAATCGCAACGACGCCAGCTTCAGTTTCCATCCGGGGCCAATTTTCACCCAAGTGTTACTGGCGGACGAGATCAACCGTACTACCCCGCGCACCCAGAGCGCGTTACTGGAGGCGATGGCGGAGGGCCAGGTTACGGTGGAGGGCGAGACCCGTCGCCTGCCGAAACCATTTTTCGTGATCGCTACCCAGAACCCAATTCACCAATCCGGTACTTACCCGTTGCCGGAGTCGCAGCTGGACCGCTTCCTGATGCGGCTGGAGCTAGGCTACCCCCACCCCCGGGCGGAGCGAGAGATGCTTTTACGCCAGCCCGGCGCCAGCGCTCAGGTGCTGGGGCTACAGCAATGCATCGATCGCGAGCAATTACAGATGATCCGCGCCGCGGTCGCCACTGTGCATGCCTCGGACAACCTACTGGACTACCTGCAGCGGCTGGTGGCCTATTCGCGCCAGGCCCCGGAATTTGCGGTGGGCCTATCGCCACGCGGGGCACTAGCGCTGCTGGACTGCGCTCGCACCTGGGCGGTGATGGGCAGCCGCGGCCACGTGGTGCCGGAAGATCTGCAGATGGTGCTACCCGCCGTCGCGGCCCATCGCCTGGTGCCCAATGGCGATTATGCCGGCGACGGTCAGGCCCTGGTGACCCTGCTGCAGCGCAACGTGGATGTCATCAAGCCCTGAGTGATCGGCGATGCAGGTGCTGCAAAAATCCGATGTGAAAACCGGCCTGCGCCACCGATTGCAGCAACGTTTCCAAGCCTGGGTCAAACGCCGCCTGCCCCCGGCGCGCTCGGTGACCTTGGATCAACGGCGCATTTTCATCTTTCCCTCTCGGGTGGGTTTTCTCTTCTTTCTCTGCCTGTTGGTAATGTTGCTTACGGCGATCAACTACCAAAACAACATGAGCTTTGCGCTCACGTTTCTGCTGACCACCTTGTTTGTCATCGCGATACTGCACACCTACGCCAACCTCTCGGGGCTGACCATTCACGCGGTGCGGGCCAAGCCGACATTTCCGGGGCAGCGATCGGAATTCGATATCCGCCTGGAACGGAGCCGGCAGCGGGATCACTACGGGCTGCGCCTGGCCTGGCCCGAGAGTACCGAGTGCGTGGTCAACCTGGTACAGACCGACAGCATCGAGGTCCGCCTACTCACGGCGGTGGGCCGGCGTGGCTGGTACAGCCCGGGCCGGCTGCTGCTGGAGACCACTTATCCGTTGGGACTGTTGCGCTGCTGGACCTGGGTGGATCTGGACCTGCACGCCCTAGTCTATCCCCAGCCACTGCCATCGGCCGACCTGGCAGGGCTTGCCACGCAGCGGCCTGGCGGCGCCGTGCTGCCGATCAACGGCAATGACGACTTCTACGGCCTGCGCAACTACCGCCCCGGCGATTCCCTGCGCCAACTGCACTGGAAAAGCTTGGCCAAAGGACAAGCCCTGCAGAGTAAACAATACACAGCCTATGCCGAGCGCAACCTGTGGCTGGACTGGGACATGTTCCCCGGAGTGGAGACGGAGCAGCGCCTCTCGCACCTGTGCTACTGGGTCCTGGCCTTCGAGCGGCGCCGGTACGAATACGGTTTGCGCCTGCCCGGTCAGAGCATCGAACCGGGGACGGGGGAGCAACACCTGGAGCAGGTGTTGACCGCGCTGGCCCTGTACCAAGACGGGAGTCCACCAAGGTGAACGCTCAGCAGCAGATTCCGCGCAACGCCCTGGTATGGATGATCATCAGCCTGTTCACCCTGGCGGCCCCGCATGTAACCCGGCTGCCGGTGTGGGTGCTGGCTGTGTACGGGGTTGCGGCATTGTGGCGCAGCATGGTGTACCGCGGCCGCTGGTCCTTCCCCGGGCGCCTGGTCAAACTGGCGCTGATTCTCTGTGCCTGCGGCGGCATCTACGCCAGCTACGGCAATATGCTGGGGCTGGAGCCTACGGTCGCGCTGCTGCTGACCGCGTTCGCCCTTAAATTGATCGAACTCGCCGGGCGCAAGGACGCCTACGTACTGTTGTTCCTGGGCTATTTCATCTGCATTACGGAATTCCTGTTCAGCCAAGATCTGCTGATCGTCCTGTACTCGGTACTCAACACCACCCTGATCACCACCGCGCTGGTGGCCCTGCACCAGCCCGACCAACACCGTTTCAACCATGGCAGCTTGCGCCTGGCAGCGGTGATGTTGGCCCAGGCCTTCCCGCTGATGCTGGTATTGTTCTTCCTGTTTCCGCGTATCGGGCCCCTGTGGTCCGTGCCGATCAAACGTCACACCGCCAAGACCGGGGTCAGCGATGTCATGCAACCCGGGGATATCTCGCACCTGAGCCAGTCGGATGAAGTGGCATTCCGGGCGCAGTTCCAGGGCGAGATTCCGCCGCGCTCACAGTTGTACTGGCGCGGCCTGGTCTTCAGTCGCCTGGCGGACGGGGCCTGGCGCCGGCTGCGTAACTATGAGGTGGCGCCGAACGAACGCCGTCCGGCGCCGGTAACGACCGGCGGCGAGCCGCTGCGTTACAGTGTCATTCTCAATCCCACCCAGCAGCACTGGCTGTACAGTCTGCGCTACGCCGAATCCGGACAGGCTGGGGTCATGGCCACGGCGGACTACCTGCTCTACTCCCCGGTGGAACTGGAAGATCAGTACCGCTACCATGCCCGCAGCTGGCCGGACGCTGTACTGGAACCAGAGCTATCGGACTGGCGCCGTCGCACCGAGTTACAACTCCCAAAAGGGGGCAATCCCCGCACTCGGCAACTGGCTCTTGACATGCGAGCAGCCAGCGCCAGCGCCGCGGCCTTCGTCGGCGCGGTACTCGCCATGTTCACCCACCAACCGTTCGTATACACTCTGCAGCCGCCGCGGCTGGGAACCGATCCCATGGACCGGTTCCTATTCCAGACCCGGCGCGGTTTCTGCGAGCACTACGCCTACGCCTTCGTGGTGATGATGCGCGCCGCCGGCGTCCCGGCCCGAGTGGTGGCCGGGTACCAGGGTGGCGAGGTCAATCCGGTCAATCGCACGGTGATCGTGCATCAGTTCGACGCCCACGCCTGGGCGGAAATTTGGTTGCGCGGGCGCGGCTGGGTGCGAGTCGATCCCACCGCTGCGGTAGCGCCGGAGCGCATCGAGCTGGGGCTGGAGCAAGCGGTGGCAACGGAGGGCAGTTTCCTGGCGGACTCGCCGCTATCGCCGCTGCGCTACCGCGGCATTTCCTGGCTCAATTCACTGCGCCTGCGCTACGACGCGCTCACCTACCAATGGCAGAGCTGGGTAGTGGGCTTCAACAGCGAACGGCAGTACCGTGTGCTACAGAAACTGTTCGGGCAATTGGATGCGAGTAAATTAATGCTCATTCTGCTTGGCAGTGGCGCCCTGGTACTGGTGCCGGTAGCAGGCTCGCTACTGGCCCGCCGCCGGGTGCATCCGCTCTCGCCCTTGGACCACACCTACCTGACCTTCTGCGACCGACTATCGCGCCTGGGGGTAGTGCGGAATCCGGGGGAGGGACCCGCAGCGTTCGCCGAACGCGCGGCCCAGGCGTTACCGCACTGGGCGCCGCTGTTGCAGCGCCTGACGGGGATTTACTGTGAACTGGCCTACGCCGATGCAAATCTGAGCCCCACGCGCAGCACGCAGCTCAAGCGGGAATTCAAGCGTGGCCTACGCCGGCTCAAGCGGGCACGCCGACCGCGCTGAACCGGCTCGCAGCCGGGCGAACCCTTTACCCTGTCTTTGCTAGGCGCTATATTGATCAGTCCTTAGAGCCGGAATTTAGGGTGAGTTTCAAATTCCGGAAAGCGGGAATCAGAGCTTAACGAGTCGCGTTGCGGCCGAGCGTTGCTGCCCGCGGACTGCCCATCCCGTTGGCAGGGTCGGTTGCTCTCGATCACCCGCGCAAACATCGACCATCAAAAATAACATTCGTCCGGCGCGCGGGGTGAGCGCCTGCCAGAGCGCTGCAATCGCGCCGTTCATCGTGAGTGCCAGACCCAGCATTCACGAGCGGAGCGGCCCGCTGTTTGCAGGGCTTTTCATAAAACGCCATTCTCTCGTCTAGAAGAAGGTATCGCAGAGGCGAATCTCCCGTGAGTGTTCCCAGCAGCCCCAAGCCACACTTACTCTCAGAGCTCGAGAAGGATAACTGTGGGTTCGGTTTGATCGCCCATATGGACGGCCAAGCCAGCCATTGGTTAATCGAGACTGCCGTACGCGCGCTGACCCGTTTGACCCACCGCGGCGCAGTGGCCGCGGATGGCAAGACCGGCGATGGTTGCGGGTTGCTCATGAAGCACCCGAGCACCTTCCTCCGCGCGGTGGCCGTCGAGGCCGGGATCACGGTAGCGGAGCGTTTCGCGGTGGGTTGCGTCTTTCTCGCGCGTGATCCGATTAAAGCGCAACAGGCTCGGATTACTCTGGAGCGGACGCTAGCAGCCCAAGGGTTGCAAAGCGCAGGCTGGCGCACGGTTCCAGTCAACCCCGAAGCCTGCGGCGAGCAGGCCTTGGTGAGTCTGCCGAGGATCGAGCAAGTCTTCGTCAATGCGCCCGCGGATATCGATGGGCTGCTCTTTGAGCGGCGCTTGTTTATCGCTCGGCGTCAGGCTGAAAAGCAACTGGAACCAGTCGACGAAGACTTTTACATACCCAGCCTGTCTAGCCGAACGCTTTCCTATAAAGGGCTGGTGTTGCCGGCCAACCTGAGGCGATTCTACCGGGATCTCGAGGACGAGCGGCTGGAGACCTCGTTGTGCGTCTTCCACCAACGTTTCTCCACCAACACCCTGCCCCGGTGGCGACTCGCCCAGCCCTTTCGCTATCTGGCACACAATGGTGAAATCAACACGATTCAGGGCAACCGCAACTGGGCCATTGCCCGTGCCAATCGATTTCAGACCCCATTGCTGCCGGAACTCGGGGAGACCTTGCCCCTGGTAAACCCCACTGGATCGGACTCCAGCAGCCTCGACAACATGGTGGATGTATTGATCAGCGGCGGCCTGGATCTGTTCCGAGCGCTCCGGCTGCTGCTCCCGCCGGCTTGGCAGAACGTATACACCATGGATGCCGACCTGCGGGCTTTCTACGAATACCACTCGCAGCACATCGAGCCCTGGGACGGTCCGGCCGGCATTGTATTGACCGACGGGCGCTATGCGGCTTGCGCGCTGGACCGCAATGGCCTACGACCGGCGCGTTGGGTGATTACGCGCGATCGTCACATCACTCTAGCCTCTGAGATCGGGGTCTACGACTACACTCCCGCAGACGTACTCCGCAAGGGACGCCTCAAGCCCGGCGAAATGCTCGCGGCGGATACCGAAACGGGCGAACTGCTGTTGCCGGAAGACATCGATAACCGGCTCAAGCGCCGCAAGCCCTATAAACATTGGCTGGCGCTTTATGCGCGAACCCTGGACGCGCGTCCGGACGAGCGCGGCGAACGCGTGCGTAAGGGGCTCGATCCCCAGCGCCTGGCCGTCTATCAGAAGCAGTTCAATGTCAGCTTTGAGGAGCGGGATATCGTCTTACGCACCCTGGCGCAGAGCGGCCAGGAGGCCGTCGGCTCCATGGGCGATGACACCCCCATCGCAGTGCTCTCCCGACAGACGCGCCCCCTCTACGATTACTTCCGCCAACAGTTTGCGCAGGTCACCAACCCGCCCATCGACCCGCTGCGCGAGCAAATCGTCATGTCGCTGGAAACCTGCTTTGGGCGCGAGAAGAACCTGTTCGAAGAAACCGAGGCCCACGCCAAGCGTCTGGTGGTGGACTCCCCGGTGCTCTGCGACACGAAATTCCAGGCGCTGCTGGCCCAAACTGACCCAGACTACGCCCATGCGCTGATCTCGCTGAACACCCCGCTCAGCAGCGATCTGCGCACCGCTTTGGCGGATATTTGCGAACAAGCCGAACGCGCGGTACTCGCCGGCAAAACCATCCTCGTCCTTTCCGACCGTGAGTTGGCACGCGAGTGCGTCCCCGTGCACGCATTGCTTGCCATCGGCGCTGTGCATCATCATTTGGTGGCCAAGGGCTTGCGCTGTGACGCCAACCTAGTCGTGGCGACCGGCACCGTGCGCAACCCGCATGAGTGTGCCGTGCTGATAGGCTATGGCGCTACGGCCGTGTACCCGTATGTGGCCTACGACATCATCCAGGACATGGTCCGCACCGGCCAGATCAAGGGTACTCCCTTGCAGGAGCTGCTGGAGTCTTACCGCAAAGGCATCAACAAGGGCCTCTATAAAATTCTCTCCAAGATGGGGATCTCCACCATCACCAGCTATCGCGGCGCACAGCTCTTCGAGATCGTCGGGCTGCACGACGAGGTGGTGAGTTTGTGTTTCCCGGGCACGGCAAGCCGCATCCAGGGCACCAACCTGGATGATCTGGAGGCGGACCGCCACGAACTGCACCGGCGCGCTTGGCAGATCAGCGAGCCGGTAAGCCAAGGCGGATTATTGAAATACGTCCACGCCGCCGAGTATCACGCCTTCAACCCCGAGGTGGTACGGGCTCTGCAGGAAGCCACCTACACCGGCGATTATCAGCGCTATCAAGCGTTCGCACGGGCCGTCAACGAACGTCCTGTGGCGGCACTGCGCGACCTATTGCAACTCAAGCTGGCGGCAAAACCTTTGCCGCTGAGCGAGGTCGAGCCGCTGCCGGCGATTCTCAAGCGCTTCGACAGCGCCGGCATGTCCCTCGGGGCCCTCTCCCCGGAAGCCCACGAGGCGCTGGCCATCGCCATGAACCGTCTGGGCGGTCGCTCCAACTCCGGCGAGGGGGGCGAGGATGCAGCCCGCTACGGCACCGAGCGCATGTCCAAAATCAAGCAGGTCGCCTCCGGGCGCTTTGGCGTGACACCGCATTACCTGGTCAACGCCGAGGTCCTGCAAATCAAAATCGCTCAGGGCGCCAAACCTGGGGAAGGCGGTCAGCTACCCGGCCATAAAGTCAACGAGTTGATCGGCAAGCTGCGCTTCTCCAAGCCCGGGGTCGCCCTGATTTCACCGCCGCCGCACCACGACATCTACTCCATCGAAGACCTGGCGCAGCTGATTTTCGATCTCAAGCAGGTCAACCCCCGTGCACTGGTATCAGTGAAGCTGGTGGCCGGACCCGGTGTCGGCACGATCGCCGCCGGCGTCGCGAAGGCCTATGCGGATCTGATCACCATCGCCGGCCATGACGGGGGAACCGGAGCAAGCCCGCTTACTTCGGTGAAGTATGCCGGCACGCCCTGGGAGCTCGGCCTGGCGGAGGCTCAGCAAACCTTGCGCGCCAATGACCTGCGCGACCGAGTGCGCCTGCAGACCGATGGCGGCCTGAAGACCGGCCTGGACGTGGTCAAAGCCGCCATCCTGGGTGCTGAGAGCTTCGGCTTTGGCACGGCGCCAATGGTGGCGATGGGCTGTAAATATTTGCGCATATGCCATCTCAACAACTGCCCGACCGGCGTGGCGACCCAGCAGCAGGTACTACGACTGCAGCATTTCATCGGCACGCCGGAGCGCATCGCCAATTATTTTACTTTCGTCGCGACCGAAGTACGCGAGTGGCTCGCAAAGCTCGGCGTGCGTTCCCTGGAAGAGCTCATCGGCCGGCTGGATCGGCTCGAAATTCTGTCGGGGGAAACCGCTCGCCAGCGCCGCTTGGATCTGAGCGCGCTGGTATCCGACGGCGGGGTGGCGCAAGACAAGCCGCTGTATTGCAGCCTGCCCAGGAACAGACCTTTCGACCAGGGCGAGCTCGCCGAGCGCATGGTCGCCGACGCGCTGTCCACCATCAAAGGTAAAACCGGGGGCGAATTCCACTACACCGTACGCAACAACAACCGCTCCATCGGTGCCCGGCTCTCCGGTGAGATCGCCCTGCACCACGGCAGTCTCGGCATGGCGGAAACACCCATTATTCTGAAGCTCACGGGCACCGCAGGGCAAAGCTTCGGCGTATGGAACGCCGGCGGCTTGCATATGTATCTGGAAGGTGATGCCAACGATTACGTAGGCAAGGGGATGGCTGGCGGTAAACTCGTAATCCGTCCGCCGACGGGCAGCGTTTTCCAGAGTCGAGAGACGCCTATAGTCGGCAATACTTGCCTCTATGGCGCCACCGGCGGCACATTGTACGCGGCCGGACTTGCAGGGGAGCGCTTCGCCGTGCGCAACTCGGGTGCCTCTGCCGTGGTCGAAGGCGTGGGCGATCATGGTTGCGAGTACATGACGGGCGGAATCGTTTGCGTCCTCGGTGCCACCGGCCTAAATTTCGGTGCCGGCATGACCGGCGGCTCCGCGTTCGTGCTCGATCTCGATAATCGCTTCGTGGATCGCTACAACCATGAACTCATCGACATCCACCGCATCCTGCAAGAACCGATGGACGCTCATCGCCATTACCTGCGCGGTTTGATCGAACAGTTCACCGAGGAGACGGCCAGCCCTTGGGGCCGGGAGATCCTGGAGAACTTCCGCGATTACGTCGGCAAGTTTTGGCTGGTGAAGCCCAAGGCAGCGGATCTCCAAGAAGTCCTGGACACGCTGCGCCGGGCCGCCTAAACCCTGCGCCGGTATCGAACGATGGAGCCCCATGGGTAATAACAAATTCCAGTTCATTGAAGTCCCGCGCCAAGATCCGCCGAAAGAGGCCGCCGCCAGTCGGGTCCAGAATTTTGCCGAGATCTACCGCGCCTTCAACCCCGAAATGGCGGCGGCCCAGGCCGATCGCTGCGTGGAGTGCGGCAATCCCTACTGCGAGTGGAAGTGTCCGGTTCATAACTATATTCCGAACTGGCTCAAACTGGTGGCCGAAGGCAATCTATTCGAAGCCGCCGAACTCGCCCATAAAACCAACTCTCTGCCCGAAGTGTGCGGTCGCGTCTGCCCACAAGACCGTCTTTGCGAAGGCGCATGCACGCTGAACGATGGTTTCGGCGCGGTTACTATCGGCTCGGTAGAGAAATACATCACCGATGAGGCATTCAAACGCGGCTGGCGGCCCGATTTGTCCGGAATCGTCAAATCAGGCAAACGGGTAGCTGTTGTCGGCGCCGGCCCGGCCGGTCTCGGCTGCGCCGACATTCTGGTGCGCAACGGCGTGGAACCGGTCGTTTTTGATCGTTACCCCGAGATCGGCGGACTGCTTACCTTCGGCATCCCCCCCTTCAAGCTGGAAAAAAGCGTGATCCACACCCGCCGCGCCGTCATGGAAGGCATGGGGGTGAATTTTCAGCTCGGCATCGACGTGGGACGCGACATTACCTTCGAGGCACTGCTGAACGACTTCGATGCCGTCTTTCTCGGCATGGGAACTTACACTTCCATGCGCGGCGGCTTTCCGGGCGAGGACAAGGCCGGTGTTTACGAGGCCTTGCCCTATCTGGTGGCCAACATCAATCGCCTCATGGGCTTTGAGCGCAGTGCCGCGGAGTTCATTAACATGCGTGGTAAACACGTGGTCGTTTTGGGTGGCGGCGATACCGCCATGGACTGCAACCGCACGGCTCTGCGACAGGAGGCGCGCAGCGTGACCTGTGCCTACCGACGTGACGAGGTCAACATGCCGGGTTCCCGGCGCGAGGTTTACAACGCTAAAGAAGAAGGCGTGCAGTTTCTCTGGAATCGTCAGCCCGTGGAAATCGTCGGTGATGGCCGAGTGGAAGGCGTCAAGGTTATCCAAACCCGCCTCGGCGCACCGGACGAACGGGGCCGCCGACGTCCGGAGCCCGTGCCAGGATCAGAGGAAGTCATTGCCGCCGATCGCGTCCTCATCGCCTTCGGCTTCCGCCCGAACCCGGCGGATTGGTTCGAAACCCATCGAATACGAGTCGATGAACGCGACCGCGTCGTAATCGCCAAAAACGGTTCACTGCGCTATCAAACCGGCAATCCGAAGGTATTCGCCGGCGGGGATATGGTGCGCGGCTCCGACCTGGTGGTCACTGCGGTCTGGGAAGGCCGCGAAGCGGCCAAAGGGATTCTGGCCTACCTCGGTATCTAAAACCCGGCGCCATCGGCACACGTATTGCCGCCGGTGGCGCCAGCGCCCTGCTCCGGCCCGACCCCCGACCGGCAGGCGCGGGCTGCCGGTCGCTTGCAAGCGCCGCCCCGGCACACTACAAAACCTGGGCACGGCGCATGATACACTGCCGGCTATTCATCTTGGCAAGGCTGCAGACCAATCGTGACCGAATTACACAACGACCGTTTGCTGCGAGCATTACGCCGTGAGCCGGTGGATAGAACCCCCGTGTGGATCATGCGCCAAGCGGGTCGCTACTTACCGGAATACCGCCAGGTGCGGGCACAAGCCGGCAGTTTCATGACGCTCTGCCGCAACCCGGAACTTGCCTGCAAGGTGACCTTGCAGCCGCTGGAGCGTTATCCGCTGGATGCCGCCATCCTGTTCTCGGATATCCTCACAGTCCCCGACGCCATGGGGCTCGGGCTCTATTTCGAGGAGGGTGAGGGACCCCGATTCGAGCGTCCGGTCCGCAGCCTGCGAGCGATCGCCGATCTGAGCTCCCCCGACATCGCCAGTGAGCTGCGCTACGTCACGGACGCCATCGGGCTGATCCGCCATGAGCTGGCCGGCCGGGTACCGCTGATCGGCTTCTCCGGCAGTCCCTGGACGCTTGCGACCTACATGGTCGAAGGGGGCAGCAGCCGCACGTTCCATCGCATCAAAACATTGCTCTATGAGCACCCACAGGCGCTGCATCAGCTGCTCGAAAAAGTGGCGCAGGCCGTCGCTGACTATTTGAATGCCCAGGTCGAAGCCGGCGCTCAGGCGTTGATGATCTTCGATACTTGGGGTGGCGTGCTGGCGCACGAGGCCTATCTCGAGTTCTCGCTCGAGCCGGTGCGGCGCGTTCTCGAAGCACTGCGTCTTAACACCTCGGAAGGTCGGATACCGGTCATTGTGTTCACCAAGGGTGGCGGACTTTGGTTGGAAGCCCTAGCCGGGGTCGGAGCCAATGCAATCGGCCTGGACTGGAGTGTGGATATCGCAGCGGCACGGCAACGGGTTGGCGAGCGGGTGGCGCTGCAAGGCAATCTTGATCCCTGTGTGCTCTATGCTGCACCGGCGGTAATTCGACGCGAGGTGCAACGCGTGCTCGAAGCCTATGGTCCGCACCCAGGGCATGTATTCAACCTAGGCCATGGTATTCACCCCGAGGTCGATCCGGATCACGTGTCCGCCATGATCGAGGCTGTACACGAGTTTAGTAACCATATCCATGACAGCGCACGAGGCCGATAGAAACTACGCTGACCGACGTCAAGACCGCGAGGTCCGGGTATTCTCCGCCGGCGTAGCGGTGCTGCGGCGCGTGGACGGACAGTGGCGCTTTTTACTGCTGCGGGCGTTCCAGCATTGGGACTTTCCAAAGGGTCAAGTGGAGCGCGACGAGCAACCGCTGCAGGCCGCTCGCCGTGAGGTCATGGAAGAGACCGGCATCACGGAGCTGCGCTTTCATTGGGGCCACAGCTACATCGAAACCGGTCCCTATGCTCAGGGTAAAATCGCCCGCTATTATCTAGCCGAGACCACCGAAACTGCAGTCACATTCGGCATCTCGCCGCAGCTTGGTCGGGCCGAACACCATGAATACCGCTGGGTAACGCTCGATGAGGCGTTTCGCCTTACCTCGCCCCGAGTGCACCGCGTGCTCGGCTGGATCCGCCACCGCCTGAATGCCTCTAAAGCATCGCAGGATTAGCGTCGCTTCTTCTCTATAGCCTCCCCCCATCGGAGGGTAACCGGGATTCGAGACCACCTTGGGCTTGCATCTCGGAACAGGCATAATTTGTCAATTCGAAGGCAGCCGGCGCGTTACTCGCACCAGCTACGGCTAGCGGAGGAAACCTCTTGTCAACTCACATCTCACACAACGGGGAGCGCTTTCCAGGGACCCGCATGCGTCGCATGCGCCGGGATGATTTCTCGCGGCGGCTGATGCGGGAGACCGTGCTCACACGCGACGATCTTATCTTCCCGCTGTTCGTACTCGACGGCGAGCGCCGCCGTGAGCCGGTGCCGTCGATGCCCGGTATCGAGCGTCTCTCGATCGATCTGCTGCTAGCCGAGATCGAGACGATAGCCGAGCTTGGCATCCCCAGCGTAGCGCTGTTTCCGGTCACCCCGGCGGAGCGCAAGAGTCTGGATGCCCGCGAGGCATACAATGCCGACGGGCTGCTGCCACGGGCCGTGCGCGCGCTCAAGCGCACCGTACCGGAGCTTGGCGTCATCACCGACATCGCCTTAGATCCGTTCACAAGCCACGGCCAAGACGGCTTGCTGGATGACAGCGGCTATGTCGTCAACGACGAGACGGTCGAGGTCTTGGTCAAACAAGCCTGCTGCCATGCAGCAGCCGGAGTCGACATTGTAGCCCCCTCGGACATGATGGATGGGCGCATCGGCGCCATACGGCGGGCACTGGATGCACAAGGGTCGATTCATACGCGGATTTTGGCGTATTCGGCCAAATACGCCTCGAGCTACTATGGGCCGTTCCGCGACGCGCTCGGCTCCGCCGCCAACCTCGGCCAAGCCGACAAGAAAACCTACCAGATGGACCCGGCCAACACGGACGAGGCCCTGCGGGAAGTCGCGCTGGATCTCGAGGAAGGCGCGGACATGGTCATGGTCAAACCAGGCTTGCCTTATCTCGATGTAGTTCAGCGCGTAAAACGCCGGTTTGGGGTGCCCACCTTCGTCTATCAGGTGAGCGGTGAATACGCCATGTTACAGGCCGCCGCCGAAAAGGGCTGGCTGGACGGCCCAGCTTGCGCGCTGGAGGCGCTTATAGCCATCAAACGCGCCGGCGCCGATGCCATCCTGACGTACTTCGCCAAACAGGCGGCGGGTTGGCTACGGGCCGAAAGCTAAGCGATCGGCCCGATAGCCGCAGTCATAGCCGAGTGAGTCATGCCTGAGCGCTACGCCGTCATGGGCAATCCCATCGCCCACAGCCAATCACCGCGCATCCACGCGCTGTTCGCGCGCCAGACCGGCGAGCCGGTAACTTATGAGCGCATCCTGGTGCCAATCAGCGGCTTCGCCGCAGCGGTAACCGAGTTCGAAGCGAGTGGCGGTCGCGGCCTCAATATCACCGTACCTTTCAAGTTGCAGGCCTGGGCGGAAGTCGACCGGCGCACGGCACGTGCCGAGCGTGCTAGCGCGGTGAATACCATCGTCATAACGGCCGCTGGCCGCCTGGGCGATAACACGGACGGAACCGGACTGGTTCGGGATCTGTGCTGCAATCACGGGGTAAGAGTACAGGCACGGCGCATTTTGATCCTGGGCGCGGGCGGGGCCGTACATGGTGTGCTGCCGGCGTTGCTGGCCGAGACGCCCACCGAGCTCGTCATCGCCAATAGGACCCGGGCACGTGCCGATGCCATCGCCACCTCGCTCGCCGACCTCGGCTGTGTGACGGCCTGCGGCCTTCCAGAGCTCGCCGGCGAGCACTTCGATGTGATCATAAACGGCACGTCCGCCGAGCTGCACGGTGAACTCCCGGCACTGCCTAAGGGTCTGAAGATCGGTGGTACGACCGTATACGACCTGGTCTATGGCAAGGCCCCCACGGCATTTTGTAGCTGGGCACTCGAGCAGGGCGCCGCTCGCGCGCTGGACGGACTCGGCATGCTCGTTGAGCAAGCCGCGGAATCGTTCTTGCTCTGGCGGGGCATACGACCGCAGACCGCTCCCGTGATCCAAGCGCTCAGGGGATAAAGGGGTTGCGCTCCGAGCGAGCTTACAGCATGGCACACCGCCAACCACCGGGGTACACTCGGAACACGTTTATGACTGGAGAGGGCTGGGAATGTTGCGAGAAGGACAAGCGCTGTCGACAGCGATCCTGCTTGGCGTTGCCGTTGCAATCGGTGGCGACTTTGGCCTGGCCGATCTTCATCCGCTCGGCAAGGCCTCGGCCGCACCGGCTATCACCACTATTGGTGGGCAGGAGCGCCTCGCCTACGAGCAAAATACGATCGATATCGTGCAGCGGTATAGCCCCAGCGTGGTAGCAATCAATGTCACGGTCGAGGGGCAACGGGTCAACCCGCTGGAGAATTTACCGCCTGAGTTGCGCCGGTTTTTCCGGCAATTCGGTCAAAACACCCCCTTCTCGCAACCCGAGCGGGTGATCGAGCGTGCCGCCGGCAGCGGCTTCGTGGTCAACGACCAAGGCCAGATCGTCACCAACTACCACGTCTTGGCGCAGGCCCTGCAGAGCGGTTCCACGGAACTCAAACCGAGCGCGAGAATCACCGTCAACTTCAGAGGTCAGGACAGGGACCTGCCGGTCAAAGTGGTGGGGGCCGACCAATCCTATGACCTCGCTCTGCTGCAGTTGAAGAACCCGAAGGACCGCCCGGCTGACGCCATACCGATTCCCCTCGCCGACTCGGACAAAGTAATGGTAGGCGAGAAAGCCATCGCCATTGGTAGTCCGTTCACGCTGGATTCGACGGTAACCGAGGGCATCGTCTCCGCCGTCAATCGTCGCCAGGCCGCTCAGGTCAGCGGCGTCCCCATCGACTTCATCCAAACGGATGCCGCCATCAACCCCGGCAACTCCGGCGGGCCTCTGCTCAACTCGCGGGGGGAGGTCATCGGCGTCAACGACGAGATTCTTGCCCCCAACGGTACCTTCGTCGGGGTGGGCTTGGCCATCCCGAGCAATCTCGTGCAGGCGCGCCTAGGCGAGCTGCAACACGGCGGTTTGGTCAAAAAAGCGCAGATCGGCATTCAAATCATGAGTATGGCCGACTATCCGGAGAAAGTGCGCAAATTCCTCAATCTGCCGAATCAGGGCGTCATGGTGGTGGCTGTGGCCGAGGACAGTCCTGCGGACAAGGCGGACATACAGCCGGCCCAATACGCGGTGACCGGTAGTGGGCAACGCTGGCCGGTGGGCGGAGACATCATCATCGAGGTCAACGGCAAAACCATCGAGAGCGCCGAGCAGTTGCAGAATATCGTCTACTCCAAGCATGCTGGTGACACGCTCGAACTCACGCTCTTGCACGATCACGAAAAACGTACGGCCCGCGTGGAACTCGCCGTGCTCAAACAATAGCTATCCTATCTTCGTGGCGAGCGGACGTTACGATCGAGTGCGGCCAAACGGTTCGCGCCGCAAGCGGTCGAAGCGCCGAGGTTCGCTATAAACCTCCTACCCTTGTGTACGGCGCAATGCCGTACTGCCACGAGACGACCCGGCCTCGTCGGTGAAAGAGCAGGGAATCGAGCGGACCATTGCGGCCCCTAGGGAAAAAGGGATGTAGGGAAAAGGATGGTCAACTGCGTGCTTAGCACTCTGCCGAAACCAGCAGCCGCTCCTGGCCAGTCGGCTCATCAACCGGCCGCCGACTCGCCGATCGTCCGATCATAAGGACTCGCCGCCATGGTCAAGCGCCTCGTTCTCGTCATCTTGCTGCTCGCCTTGCTGTTCGGCGGGGTCTTTGGCTGGAAGTACCTGCAGCGGCAGCAAAGCCAGGCGCTGCAGTCCCAACCGCCACCGCCGACCACGGTGTCCTCTGCAGAGGTGACCGCCGTGCACTGGCAACCGACCCTGAGCGCCGTAGGCAGCCTAGTGGCCATCAACGGCACCGATGTGACCACCGAAGTGGCCGGCAAGGTCGAAGAAATCCGGTTCAAGTCCGGCGAACGGGTTGCCAAGGGGAACATTCTGGTACAGCTCGACGCCGCCGTGGATCGCGCCGATTTGGACGGGCTCAAGGCCGATATGCGCTTGGCGCAGTTGCAGCTCGAGCGCAATGCGCGGCTGCTGCCGAGGCGGGCCATCTCGCAATCGGCTTACGATGAGACCAAGACACGGTACGAGAGCGCCAAGGCCAAGGTGGCCTCACAAGAGGCGTTGATCAACAAAAAGACCATACGCGCGCCGTTCGCCGGTCTGCTGGGCATACGCGAGGTGAACCTGGGCCAGTATCTCTCACCCGGCACGAAAATCGTCCAAATCCAGCAACTGACCCCCATCTTCGTCGACTACACGCTCCCGGAACGGCATTTCAATCAGCTGCAAGAGGGCCAAACGGTACAAGTAACAGTGAGCGCTTATCCAAACGAAACCTTCGTCGGCCGGATCACGGCTGTCGACGCCGCGGTAAACCCGGCCACGCGCTCAATTCAGACTCGCGCCACCCTGCAGAATCCGGATGGCCGGCTCAGACCTGGAATGTTCGCCGAGGTCACCACCGAGCAAGGCGCGCCACGGCAAGTGCTGACGATCCCGCGCACCGCCGTAAGCTATAACCCATACGGAGATTTCGTCTTTCGTATCCAGCAAGACAAGAACGGTGAACAAATCGTCCATCGCACCCAAATCACCACCGGCGCGATTCAACAGGGCCGGGTGGAGATCGTCAACGGCCTGAAAATAGGACAATGGGTGGTCCAAGCCGGCCAACAAAAACTGCGCAACGGCCAGCCGGTTCGAATCGACAACTCCGTCGCGCTCCAGGCCGGGAAGGTCGTCAACGAGTGAAACTCACCGATCTCTTCATCCATAGGCCGGTATTGGCCAGTGTCGTCAGTCTGCTCATATTGATCGTCGGGCTGCGCGCGCTGGGACTGCTCGAAGTGCGTCAGTACCCCGAGACCGAGAACACGGTAGTAACCGTCTCCACCACTTACTCGGGTGCGAGCAGCGAACTGGTCAAGGGCTTCGTAACCCAGCCACTGCAGCAGGCCATAGCGGAGGCGCAAGGCATCGATTATCTGCTCTCCAACAGCGCGTTGGGACAATCGACGATCGAAGCGCATATGCAGCTAAACTACGACGCCAACGCCGCCGTCGCCGAGATCCAAGCCAAGGTCGCAAGCCAGCGCAATGTGCTGCCGGAAGCCGCCGAGGATCCGGTCATCGACTCCACTACCGGCGATACCACGGCACTGATGTATCTCGCCTTTTACAGTGACACGATGTCGTTGCCGCAAATCACGGACTATCTGCTGCGGGTCGCTCAGCCCCAGCTCCAGGCGCTGCCCGGGGTCGCCAAGGCGCGCTTGATCGGCAACAAGACTTTCGCCATGCGCATCTGGTTGAACCCACAGCGTATGGCCGCTCTCGATATCACCGCCGAGGACGTGGCCGACGTGCTGCGGGAGAACAACTACCTCGCCGGAGTGGGGCAGACTAAAGGCAAATACGTCGCCATCAATCTGACCGCGACCACCGATGTCAGCGCGCCTCGCAGCTTCGAGAACTTGGTGGTGCGCCAGGGCAAAGGTACGCTGGTGCGCCTGCGCGACGTTACCAGCACCGAACTCGGAGCCGAGGATTACGACTCCGCCACCTGGTATCAAGGCCGCCCCTCGGTATTCATCGGTGTCGAACAGGCGCCCGGCGCCAACCCGCTCGGCGTCGCCGAGCGCGTCCAGGACATTTTGCCGCGCATCCGCGCGCAGATGCCCGAAGGGCTCAATGTAGTCCTGCCCTACGACGCCAGCACCTTCATCAAGGACTCCATCAACGAGGTCTATCGCACGATTGCCGAGGCCGTGCTGATCGTGCTGCTGGTGATTTATCTCACCTTGGGCTCGATACGCGCCGCCCTGATCCCGGCAGTCGCGGTTCCGCTCTCGCTGATCGGCGGCGCCTTCCTGATGCTGCTGATGGGGTTTTCGCTCAATTTGCTGACGTTGCTGTCGATGGTGCTCGCCATCGGCTTAGTGGTGGACGATGCCATCATCGTCGTGGAAAACGTGCACCGCCACATCGAGCAGGGCAAACCCCGGTTTCAAGCGGCCATCGAAGGGGCTCGCGAACTCGGGCTGCCGATCCTGGCGATGACCACGACCTTGGTAGCAGTCTATGCTCCGATCGGCTTCATGGGCGGCCTGGTAGGAACCCTATTCACCGAATTCGCCTTCAGCCTGGCCGGCGCCGTACTCATCTCGGGCGTCGTCGCATTGACGCTCTCACCCATGCTCTCCTCCAAGGTGCTCAAGGCGCACGGCCAGCCGGGGCGCTTCGAGCGGGCCGTGGAGCGCTCCTTCGGCGGGCTCGCCCGGGCTTATCAACGCCTGCTGCACAGCTCGCTCGACACCCTAGCGATCACCGTGATTTTCGGCCTCGCGGTACTGGCGAGCATCTACTTCATGTACACCACCAGTCAAAACGAACTCGCCCCCACCGAAGATCAAGCGATTTTATTCTTCCAGGCAACAGCCCCCCGCACGGCCACGCTGGACTATCTCGAGGTCTACTCGCATGAAATTCAACAGATTTTCGAGACCATTCCGGAGTACCAGGAGAGCTTCTATATCCTGGGACGCGAGTCCGATACCACCTTCGGTGGCTTCAAAATGCCGCCCCAGCCCCAGCGCGCCCGCACGCAGATGCAGATCCAACCCGAGCTGCAGAGCAAATTGCAAGACGTGGCGGGCTTTCAGATCGCAATCTTCCCACGCCCCAGCCTACCCGGCGCCGGCGGCGGGCTACCGATCCAATTCGTCATCACAACGGATGCGAACTATCAGCAGCTCGACCGGGTGGCCGATCAACTCATCGACAACGCCATGCAAAGCGGCCAGTTCACGTTCCTGCGCAAATCGATCGACTTCGATCGGCCGATGATCACGTTGGCCGTGGACCGGGATCGGGCAGGAGATCTCGGCATCACGATGAGCGATGTCGGGCGAAACCTCGCGCGCATGCTCGGCGGCGGCTATGTCAATTGGTTCAACCTCGAGGGACGCAGCTACAAAGTAATCCCGCAGGTGCAGCGCCGTTTCCGCCTGAATGCCCAAATGCTGGATAACTATTATCTACAAACCGGCACAGGGAATCTCGTCCCCCTCTCTACGATCGTCACCTTCCAACGCAGCGTCGAGCCGAGCAAACGCACTCAGTTCCAGCAGCTCAATGCCCTGACGGTCGAGGGCGTAACGGCCCCGGGTGTGGCACTCGGTGATGCTTTGAGCTACCTGCAGAGTCAAGCCGAGACGCAATTTCCTATGGGATTCAGTTACGATTACACGGGCAGCTCGCGCCAGTATGCCCAGCAAGGTAGCGCGCTGGTCGTCACCTTCTTTCTCTCCCTGCTAATAATCTACCTCGTACTCGCGGCCCAATTCGAGAGCTGGCGGGACCCGGCCATTATCCTGGTATCGGTTCCCATGTCGATCGCCGGTGCGCTCATTTTTATCACCCTGGGTTTCGCCTCGGTGAACATTTACACTCAGGTCGGACTGATCACTCTGATCGGTTTGGTATCGAAAAATGGCATTCTGATCGTGGAATTCGCCAACCAACTGCAGCAAACCCAAGGGCTCTCGAAGCGAGCCGCGGTAGAAGAGGCGGCCGCTATCCGCTTGCGCCCCATCATCATGACTACCGTGTCCATGGTGGTGGCCATGCTGCCGTTACTCACCGCAAGCGGCCCCGGCGCCGTGAGCCGATTCAACATCGGCCTGACCGTCGCCACAGGCCTTGGTATCGGGACACTGTTCACGCTGTTCGTACTGCCGGCCTTCTATGCCCTATTCGCCCGTGATCACAGCCGCAGCCAAGGACACGTTAGAGTGGAAAACGCCGAGGGCGAGCCTGGGCAAACCTCGCCGGCTCCGGGATATTAGCCGATCATATCGAGCAATCGGTTCAGGGGAAATTCAGCTCCGCTTAGCGCCCACCCAGAGCACATGTCTCAAGAAGGTGCCATCCAATGAACGGTACGAACGAGCAACCTGGCCGCTGGCGATTTTGGATCGACCGCGGCGGGACCTTCACCGATGTCATCGCCCAACGCCCCGACGGCACATTGGTCACGCACAAACTCCTCTCCGATAATCCCGAGCACTACCAGGACGCCGCGTTGCAGGGCATACGTGTGGTGCTCGGCCTGCCCCCGCAGGCGGGGCTACCGGCTCAGCATCTGCAGCACGTCAAAATGGGCACCACGGTGGCTACCAATGCGCTGCTCGAGCGTAAAGGCGAGCGCGCACTGCTCGTTACCACCCGTGGCTTTCGCGATGCCTTGCAAATCGGCTATCAAACCCGG
This sequence comes from Nitrococcus mobilis Nb-231, assembly GCF_000153205.1. Classification (GTDB taxonomy): domain Bacteria; phylum Pseudomonadota; class Gammaproteobacteria; order Nitrococcales; family Nitrococcaceae; genus Nitrococcus; species Nitrococcus mobilis. The sequence goes on along the minus strand of NZ_CH672427.1, from coordinate 2,540,465 downwards.
CCCGATATCTTCGCCCGCCGCATCGAACTACCGCAGCCCCTCTATGAGCGGGTAATCGAGGTGGACGAACGACTCTCGGCAAGTGGCGAGGTACTGCAGACGTTGAACCCGCAAGCCGTGCGGCAGGATCTGCGCGCAGCCTTCGAGACCGGCCTGCGCGCCTGTGCGATCTGTCTGGTCCACGGCTACCGCTATCCGGACCACGAGCAGCACGTGGCGGAGATCGCTCGCGAGGTCGGCTTCACCCAAGTCTCCATCTCGCATCGGGTCAGCCCGCTGATGCAGCTGGTAGGCCGCGGCGATACCACCGTGGTCGACGCCTACCTCTCCCCCCTCCTGCGCCGTTATGCCGAACGCATGGCCGCCGCGCTCGGCGAGGCCCAGCTGCTGTTTATGAAATCCGATGGCGGCTTGACCGGCGCCCGCCATTTCGCGGGCAAGGACGCGATTTTCTCCGGTCCCGCCGGTGGTGTGGTCGGCTGCGCCCGCACCGGGCAGATGGCTGGTTGTGAGCGCATCATCGGCTTCGACATGGGCGGCACCTCCACCGATGTCTGTCATTACGCCGGTGAGCTCGAACGCAGCCATGAGGCCCTCATCGCCGGCGTGCGCCTGCGCGTGCCGATGCTGCTGATCCATACGGTGGCGGCGGGCGGAGGCTCCATCCTGCACTTTGACGGCAGCCGCTATCGGGTGGGGCCCGACTCGGCCGGAGCCAACCCGGGCCCCGCCTGCTATCGCCGTAACGGCCCGCTCACGGTGACCGATTGCAACGTGATGCTGGGCAAGTTACAGCCGGCGTTCTTTCCCCACTTGTTCGGCCCCGAGGCCGACGAGCCGCTGGACGGCGCCGTAGTACACACGCGCTTCACGGCCCTCGCCGAGGAAATAACCCAGGCCACCGGCGATACGCGCACGCCCGCCGAAGTGGCCGATGGCTTCCTGAAGATTGCGGTGGAGAATATGGCCAATGCCATCAAGCAAATCACGGTGCAGCGCGGGCGTGATGTCACGCGTTACACACTCAACTGCTTCGGTGGCGCAGGCGGGCAGCACGCCTGCTTGGTGGCGGATGCGCTTGGCATCGAACGGGTGCTCATCCATCCCTTGGCCGGCGTGCTCTCCGCCTACGGTATGGGGCTAGCCGACCTTAGCAGCCTACGCGAAAAACCGGTGGATACCGCTCTCAGTGCCGAGTTGATCGCCCGACTCGAGCCAGCGCTGCAGGAACTCGCCGAGAACGCCCGGCGTGAACTCGAGGCCCAGGACTGCCAGCGGATGCACATGCGCGAGGTCCGCAAGCTGCGGGTCAAGTACGAAGGCAGCGACACTACGCTCGAAGTACCCTTCGCCGATGCGGCGTGCGTCGCGGCCAGCGCCGCGGCCGAACACCGCCGCGAATTCGGCTTCCTGCTGCCGAACAAGGCCCTGATCGTGGCCGCCGCAAGTGTCGAGATCGTCGCGGCCAGTGAAAGCGTCCGTGATGAGCCGGAGCGCGCCGAGCGCAGTGTGAGTAAGCCGCAAGCGCTTGCCGAGGTTGATCTCTGGCAGGCGGGCCGCTACCGACAAAGCCCGCTGTTCGATCGCGAGCAGCTGCGTCCCGGTGACGTCCTGACCGGGGCGGCCATCATCCGTGACCCGGTATCGACCATCGTGGTCGAACCAGGCTGGCAAGCCCGAGTGACTCGTAAGAATCACCTCATCCTGGAGCGCATCATTCCGCTGCCGAACCATACCGGCATCGCCACGGCTGTGGACCCGGTGATGTTAGAGGTGTTCAATAATCTGTTCATGTCCGTGGCCGAACAGATGGGGGTCATGCTGCGCAAGACTGCCTCTTCGGCCAACATCAAGGAGCGGCTCGATTTCTCCTGCGCACTGTTCGATCCGGCAGCGAACCTCATCGCCAATGCCCCTCATCTGCCGGTGCATTTGGGCTCCATGGGCGAGAGCGTACGCGCCATCGTCGAACGACGGGCCGGCACCGTCCACCGCGGCGACGTGTTCATGCTCAACGATCCGTATCACGGCGGCACGCACCTGCCCGATATCACGGTGGTCACCCCCGTGTTCGCGACCACCGGCGAGCAAATCCTATTTTACATCGCCAGCCGGGCCCATCATGCCGATGTGGGCGGCATCTCACCGGGATCCATGCCGCCGCATAGCACCCGCATCGAGCAAGAAGGGGTGCTGATCGACAACTTCCACCTGGTGGCAGCCGGCGAGTTGCGCGAGCAAGCGGTCCGGGCGCTGTTCACGACCGGCTCCTACCCGACGCGCAACCTCGAGCAGAATTTAAGTGATCTAAGGGCGCAGATCGCGGCCAATGAAAAGGGCGTGCAGGAACTGCGACGCATGGTCGAGCAGTTCGGTCTCGATGTCGTGCATGCCTATATGCGCCACGTGCAGGATAATGCCGAGGAACAGGTCCGCCGCGTGCTCGACACGCTCACCGACGGGGAATACGAGCAGGTGCTCGATAACGGTGCCAAGGTGCGCGTGAAAATTACGGTACAGCGTGATGCGCGCACCGCAACGATCGATTTCACCGGCACCAGTCCCGAGCAGGGGGGCAACTTCAACGCGCCCAAAGCGGTCACCCGCGCGGCCGTGCTCTACGTGCTGCGCACCCTGATCGATGACGTTATCCCGCTCAACGACGGCTGCCTAAAGCCGATCGAGCTCATCGTACCCGAGGCTTCGATGCTCAATCCACGCTACCCCGCCGCCGTGGTGGCCGGTAACGTCGAGACCAGTCAAGTGGTCACCAACACACTCTACCTCGCACTGGGACAGCAGGCGGCTTCGCAAGGCACCATGAACAATTTCACCTTTGGCAACGAGCGCTATCAATACTACGAGACCTTGTGCGGCGGCACCGGCGCCGGGCCCGGCTTCGCCGGAGCCAGTGCCGTACACTCGCACATGACCAACAGCCGGCTCACCGACCCCGAGGTGCTGGAGTGGCGCTTCCCGGTCCGACTCGAAGCGTTCGCCATCCGACGGGGCTCCGGCGGTCAGGGGCGCTGGCCCGGCGGCGACGGCGTCGTACGCCGCATTCGTTTTCTGGAGCCGATGACGGCCGCTGTGCTCGCAAATCACCGCCGCCGGGGGCCACCCGGACTTGCCGGGGGCGAGCCCGGTGCGTGCGGCCGGCAATGGCTCGAACACGCCGATGGTCGGTTGGAGCCCCTGGCCGGGGCCGACAGCCGAACCGTCGGCCCCGGTGACGTGGTGGTCATCGAAACGCCGGGGGGTGGCGGTTATGGTCCGCCACCTCCTAGGGAGCCGACTGACTCGAAACCGTGAGCCCGCTTGATGGGCCACCCTATTTGGCGCTTATGGAGCCTCCGTAAGGCGCGGCGGTTCCGCAGGTAGCGACCGGTTCATTGGTAGGGCCGCCCGAATACCCAGTGCTCCATCCAGTGAAAAGTACCGCCTATTGGCGTGTACCAGAGCATCAAGCCAATCACCAAACCCACGGTATTGGCGAGCATATCGAGCGAGTCGGCGACTCGGTAACCGGTTGTCCCTTGCAGCAGCTCCACCAATGCCGCCGCCGCGAGCAGGAACAGGCACCAACCCACAGGACGGCGCCCCTCCCAGGCTTGCAGAAACCACCAGGCAAGCAAACCCCAGGAGAAGGCGTGCTGGGATTTATCCCAGGTCAGAACCGGCGGGCTAGGCGGCCCGGGAATCAAGGACATGAGCACCACCGCCGCCAGCAGCAGCCATGCGGTGGCCTGCCAAAACCGCGTAAAGCGCAATGCACGCACCGATTCTCCTCCGCTTGCGGCCTCTGGTGCATGGCATCCTAAGCTGAATACCGGCCAACGCCAAGTCGCCTCCAGGCCGAGCCCCCGCAGGCGAGCCCAGTGTGCCACTCTGTGCGAGCGAGCCGCGCGCACCACGCGGAGCTTGCTCTATTTTCCAACGCCGCCACTTTCGACCGAGCCGGCCTCACCTGCGTGTCGGAATTCGGCACCGGCGTTTACGGGTCTTCGAAACCCAGTTCCAGTTGTACACCGCATCGCCACGCGGATCCAAAGTCGAGGCATAGGGAGAGTTGCGCGGCAGAACCTGATAGGGCGAGGGTTCAGCGGGCCCTCTTGGCCTTTGCCTACGCCGACGTAGCCCGGTAAATAAGCCAGGCCGAAAGAGGTCGCAACCACGGTCCAAAACAGCCCGCCGGCACCCATAACTGCCATGAGCTGCCCAAGCGCCACCAAGCTGCCGGCGATCATGCCCAGAGAACTGGCCAATAGTAGGCCGGCACTGACCTGCACGAACTGAGAGGAGTCCACGTAATCATTGACCAGGGCAACCGAGAGCGGGTAGAGCGTGAATGAAAACGCGCCCCAGAGCACAGCCAATGCAATGACCGCACCGGTGCTGCGGCCCGTAATAAAGGTAATGGACACACTGAGCGCGGCGACGCATAACGCGATCACCGGGAGCACGCTGTGCCGGCTATAGCGGTCCGAGAGCAGACCGATAGGCCACTGCAACAAAAAACCGCCGGAGAGCGTCAGCGCCATGAACAGCGCTATTTCCAGACTGGAAAAGCCGCTGTCCTTGCGAACACTGGCTCCATGCCGAGAAATGCGCCGATGATCACCCCTGAGGCCAACGCACCGGCCAAACTGCAGGGTTCAATCCAATAAGGGCTTGGACATATCGACGATGATTATTTGCAACTGTAGCATCAAGAATCTTGCCTAGCCGCGCACCGACGCAGTAAAGCAGGCGGTAACCTCGGCTATCGCGCTGGAACGAAAAAAAAGTCACCGCCTTCATGACCGGCGGCCCGAATTGGGCGCATCTCCGGGGTTTGCTCAACGCCGTTCGCCTGAGCTCGACGCCGCACGTTGACCGCCACCCGAGCGAATAACATATTGTCCCGCAGAATCTGATCGTTGGACTTGAGCACACCGATCAAGGACCGGGCGAACAGGGAATGCTGCCCGTCCAGAGTATCGAGCACCGGTTGCACGCCGCCGGAGGAAATCACCATGCGGGAGCGACGCGCTATACCCTGCCTGATCCCCTCCTCGGAAAGCTGAGCCTGAGCACTGCCGAGAAGTAAGGGGCTGCGCTCGGACGCCATGGTCCCAGCGTAGCATGAGTCAGCCACCACGATGATCGAGCGAGCCCGTATGCGATCAAGGTGGTCGCTGACGACGGAGTTGTTGATCCAGTTCGCAAATCGGTTGGGTTGGGCGTTTACGGGCAGCCAGTAGCCACGGCGCCGACGGCCTTCGTCACGTTCGCTCAGATTACCGTGGCCCGCGTAATAGATCAGTAGATTGTCCTGCGGCCCTAGTTGGTCGTATAGGTCGTTGAGGGCATTGAGAATCTGCTTCTCGTCCGCATTTGGCAGCAGAAAGGTACTAAAACCGTAGCGCTGCTCCAGGATCTGCTGCATACGCCTTGCGTCGGCCATGGGCGAGTCCAGATCCTCAAGGTACAGATAGTCCTGATTGCCAATGATCAGCGCGTAGTAGCGACCGAAATTGATGTCGTGCAGTATCCGCGTATCCTGCTCCACACGGGGCTGCCGACTCGGACGGGGAACGACGTTCGAGCGCGCCTTCGGGAACGATGAAAGCTGTTTCTCAGAGTCTTGGCGCTCCCTGCGGGCACGGGCATAGAGCTGCTTTAGTGTCTTAATCTGCTGCTGGGCGGCAGCCAACTGGACCGCTGCGGACTCCCCTTGTCGCTGCAGTGCTATTCGGTCCTCCGTCAGGCGTTGGAGCTGTCTATTCAGCACCTCTGCCTGCTGTTGTGCCTCTTCGATCTTTGCCTGGAGCTCCTTGCGCTGCTCCGCTACTGCCTTCTCAAGTTCTGAATTGTAGACAAGCTTGTCGCCGGAGAGTCCGGAGGCGCGCCGGTACCAATTCAGAGCAGTGGCGATCTTTCGCTCGACCCCAAGCCCTTTCTCATAGAGGTAGCCCAAATTGATTTGGGCTCGTGTATAGTCCTGCTCAGCCGCCTTGCGGTACCACTGCGCCGCCGATACGTAGTCAGACTCACGTCCCAAACCCTTTTCGAAGATCTCGCCAACATAGTTCTGCGCCTCAGCCTCGCCCGCCTCGGCACGCTCCAGCCAAACATTCAGCGCCGAGCGGTAATCCGCTCGGTCATAGGCAACGTACTCGCCGCCACGGATCCGGCAATCCACCGCCGTTGTGCGCACCGGCCGGCGGGCTGTCAGGTAGGTCATCTTGCCCAGCTTACGCACTTGCCCCGGCAGCAGACAGTCGACAATTTGGAGGTCGTCCACCGACGCGGATCCCTCTCGTGCCGCCTCGCCAGCACTCCTCCAATCGGGGCCACCGGCGGCGCAACCACCGATCAGCACGATCAGCGCCAGAGCACTCCCCCAGCCTCCGGAACGAGCCATGGGCCAAATCAGACTCTTGGGAGAAATGAATGAAAATAGTCTCACGGCTGCCTGCCTGTTTCCTTCCGGCTGAGCTAGTATCTTTTTAGCAAAAGAACCTCCCAACAGCGGTTCAAAATGCTAGGACGGCGACGCACAGAGCCACGAATCATTATCAAGCCTGCAGGGATCTACCCCCGCCTCTGCGGATCCTATCTTGCCTTCTTTTGGTTCAGTATAATGCTGGTAACCGGCTGCGCCACTCCAGGCGCTCGGCTCTCAGAGACCGCTGAGGCTCACGGGTTTTCCCTTGCGGCCATCGATACAGGCCGTTACAAGCTCATCGTTTATCTCGCCCTCCGGCACGATGCCGACGAACAACCCCTTCACGTCTACTTCAGCGGCGATGGAACGCCATGGATGCAGGGCCGATACCCGGCGGCCGATCCCAGTCCACGGCACGCGCTGGCCTTGCGGCTGATGGCACTCGATCCTGCGCCAAGCTTGCAACTGAACCGACCTTGCTACGGACACGAGACCATGCCGGAGGTATGCGATCCGGCGCTATGGACCTACGGCCGCTATTCCGATCAGGTCGTAGAGGCGATGAGCCGCGGGCTGGACACCGCCCGCACCCGCCTTGGAGCAAACAAGCTGGTACTTATCGGCTACAGCGGCGGCGGTACCCTTGCCCGACTCGTGGCTCAGCGTCGCGATGATGTACTTGCCTTGGTCACTATCGCAGCCAACCTCGACCATCGACGGTGGACCGCCCACCACCAATACCTTCCCCTTACCCGCTCGTTAGACCCCACAACGCTGCTCCCGCTGCCATCGACGATACTGCAGTGGCATCTAGTCGGCGGTCACGATCACATTGTTCCCGCAGCGGTTACTCGGGCCGGCATTAGGAGAGAGTCGGCCGCCGAGATTCGCGTCTTCACGGAGTTCAATCACCGGTGCTGCTGGGAGCAAATTTGGCCGCAGATCCTGGCCGAGCTGCGCCTCGCGCTCATTCGAGTCGGGCGTTGATCTGCTGTAGCGCGCGTTCTATGTCCTGCCTTCTCATGCCCAGCTCACCACGCTGCAGCGACTCCAGGGCCAAACGCAGCACTTCAAGCGTAAACGTGTCTGTATCCTCCCGCTGAGCCTGCTGAAGGTAGTAACCGATCACCTCGTCCACCCGACGGTCCACGATGACTTTGAGTCGCGAGCGCGCTCGCGCACTCACATCGTCGCGCACATCCGCGCTATCCCACGCCTGAGCGTAGGCCTTATGCGCTTGAGCGACCTCACCAAGCTTCATGTATTCGTTGCCTTGGAGAATCAGCGCCCGAGATTCTCCAAGCGCCGGCGGCAAGTCGTTGAGCGATAGGAACACACTGCTCTCGTGGATGATGATCCACCCCGACACGGCCACCAGCAACACGAGCAGCCCTATAACGGGCACGATAAAGCGGCGAAGTCTGCGCGGCTCCTTAACGGCATCCAAAAAGGCCCCCGCATTGACAAAGCGCGCGGCTCGCTCGAAGGCGAGCCCTCTGGCGATCGCCCGGTTGACGCGCTTGGAAACGCCTCGGATCGGGGCCGGCTGCAGCCCTTGGTGCATCGCCTCATCAGCCGAGATCTTGCGCCCGGAGGAATCCAGAAACGGATGCCGGCCGGTCAAAAGCTCATAGGCGACACAGGCCAGCGCATAGACGTCGTCGGCCGGCTCCGGCGGCTCGCCGGCATGCATCTGCGGGCTGGCGTAGGCTGGGGTAATGGCACCGATCGTCGCCGGGTCGAAACGGGTCTGATCCCCATCGCCCGAAGGCACATTGGCCGCACGAGCAATACCAAAGTCAAGGATCTTGATGTTTCCCTCTTTAGTGAGGAATACATTGCCCGGCTTGAAATCCGAGTGGACGAATCCTTCCTGGTGGGCGTAAGCGAGTCCGCGTGCCATACGGTCGGTCAGGCGCAGCGCCTCCTTCTGCGGTAGGCCGAACGCGGCGCGTTCGCGGATAACGCGGTCCAGCGCCGCGCCCTGCAAGAATTCCATGCTGAGGAAAACGGTCGCGCCGTCGCGATCAAAGTCGTAGACGGTGCTAATGTTGGGGTGCGCCAGCGTTTGAGCTTTCTTGGCTTCCCGCTGCAGGGCAACTAAAGCGTCGGGATGATCCCGGAACTCATCGTTCAACAGCTTGAGCGCCACAAAAGGATCGCGATCCTCGGCCTCCACCTTGCGCAGGTCCCGCGCCCGATAGACCGCACCCATACCACCATGGCCGATCAGCTCCTCCAGCACAAAGCGCTGCTTGAGCATCGAGCCCGGGCCGAGCTCGCCCGATCGCGTATCCCGCCAGTCTGCGGGATAGGCCCAAGTGCGCTCGCCGCCACCTGTCCCCGCTCCCATGGTCGGTGCAGGAGGCGAGGGCGTCGAGCCCACCGGGAGGCTTCGGGAAGTTATCTCGCTGGAGGAAGAGCGGGTCCGGTCCGGGTCAGCGGCGGCATGCGCTGCGGATTTCGACGCAATTCGGGTAACAGATGTATCCGATGCCGGTGGTGCGGCCGTCGCCTCGACCACAGTGGCATCCGCAGCGTAACGGGACAGCGCTTCCAGCAGCCAGCGGCGCTGCTCTTCGTCGAGCCGTGGTGGTCCATCCCAGCCGATTAGAATCGCGGCGGGCGAACGTCCCTGGCGTCGCGCCGCCGTTTCCAGGCAGCTGAACACCTCCTCCCACCCGTCGCCCCATCCAACGTAGCGCTGCAACGCGCGGCGCAACGCCTCGATGGCGCCCGTATCATCAGTCACAGCCCTCCGCTCATCCGCCATGCAGCGCCTCATCTACATCCACCACCACGGCGGTGAGGTTATCCCTCGCCTCCCGTGACAACACCAGCGCCATAACGCGCTCGCAGGCTCCTTCGCAGTCGCCTCGCGAGAGCAACTGCTCCAGCTCACTGTCGGTGGCATTACTATGCACGCCATCCGAGCAGAGAAGAAACCGGTCGCCTGGCATCAGATCGGCATACGCCACTTCTAGCACGAGATCGCCACTCGCACCGATCGCTCGCGTTATCACATTCGCCTGCGGGTGCTTCAAGGCGTCATCATCTGCCACTCTGCCCTCGTCCACCAAGGTCTGAACCAAGCTATGGTCGCGGGTGCAGCGGAGAAGCCGACCTCCCCGCAATCGATAAATCCGGCTATCGCCGGCCCATACATAGCAACAGCCGGCCAACCCCGTCACCAGTGCAGCCACCGTACTCGCACTCTGCACGGAGTCCACAGGTCGCTCGCCCAGATACACTAGGCGCTCATTGACCCGGAGCAAGCTCTTCCGGACTCCGTTCACCCGATCTTGTAGCTCGCCGCCACCTTCTACGGCGCGAAGACCATCGACTACCATGCGACTGGCCTGCGTTCCAGCCGCCTGACCACCTACACCGTCGGCGACCGCCCAGATTCCGTAATCCGCTCGCTCCAAGAAGGCATCCTCATTGACGGTTCGCACGTTACCTGGGTGCGTTCGCACACTGGAACGGTAGGACAGAGGCTGCAGCGACGGGCTTGCTTCCGGTACTGAAGCCAGGTTATTCCACCGAATTTTCTGCCTGCGCCAGTCGTGCTGACCCCACGCACCGTCCAACGCAGCCACGAACCGCTCGCCATCCGGCAAACCGCTATAGATAAACCAGCAAGGGCCGATTCGCTCTGATCCCTCTGACCACCAAAGACTGTAGCCGCCGCGCTCGCGCGACAGCTGCCCATGAAGCACACTGAGCATGGAGAACGGCATCTCGCTCATACCGCCAATATCGAAACACAGGGGCTCACCTCTGCCAGGCGGCGGCTGCCACTCGTCCTGCAGGAGAGTGCGCGGCATGAACTCCCGCCCCAGCGCCGCAACCTGCCGATCAAAGTCATCGAGCCTGAACTCGACGTCCTGCTCCAGGACGCTCAACGCCAGTCTTTCCATCTGGGCAAACCAGTCTGCGTTCTCTACCGCCAGATTCGGCAGGCTCATCCCAACAGGTAACGGCATTACGAAAGAGAGGGGGAAATATCGGCCTATGGCATCGACACTGGGCATCAGAATGCCCGTATACGCCAAACGGCCACACACGGGAGGATCGATGGCGAAACGCCAGATGGGACTGGTAAGGTAAGTTGCCAGCCATTGGTCATTCAGGCGCTGGCGACTGGCATGCAGTACCCGCTGCAACCAAGCGTCCCACACAGTCAGGAACTCATGCGGCACGCGCCGACGAACAAAGTCCCCATGGCTGGGGAGCTTGCCATAGAAACCGAGCGCGCCTACCCCAACCATGCCTCACAGACTCCCCGGGCAGTGGAACCGCGCCCAGTCCCGGAAGCGCAACGGGTTGCGCATGCTCTCGAACTCAACTCGCAGACGGGCATCGTAGCCCCCTGCAGCGAACATGGCGAGATAGCTCACATCCGACTGCCGGGAAACGCTCGCGCTCTGCAGGGCCCGGAACCATGCCCACGGCCCCTCGAACAGCGCACTGGGGCGATGTCCGCTACGGTCCTCGAACTCGGCGATCACCCGGCCCTCCTTCTCACCCGGCCACTGAACGCGCAGCGGGCGAGGTGGACCATGACGGTAGACCAGCGACGCGCCATCGACATTCAGTGTGAAGCGACGTACCCGCGCGTCCAGGTATTGCGGTGTCAGGCTGAAGCCCAGCGAAGGCGCCTCTTTGCCAGCGGCGAAGAACACATTGCGGATCTCGCGCGCCCGACGGAATTGCACTAATACAGAGTCAGGCATGCCGAGCCGGACCCCATTGCGCCACCGCCACCGTTGCCTGGAGGTATCGACCAACGGTGCAAGATGCTCGGTAAAAAACGTCTCGAATACACCACTGGGACCAAACAAACGACCGAAGTCGCTGAGCGGAATATCCACGCTACTGCTCTCGTCAAATGGATACCGCTCCTCCACAAGCTCACGACACTCGGGTAACACGTTATTGCGGTACGCTTGATTAAGCTCGCTGCGCAGACTATGCAGGGCCATCTGCTGTCCTTTGCCCGCCAACTGGCTGAGCAGACGCCCCAACGGCTCCGGTTGGCGCTGCGCCTCCATTCGCAGCCGGCGCAGCGCATCCTGGCCTCCCGAACGGCTGAGTATGACCAGCGGATCTTTATTACCGACACCGCTCCCCATGGCGTCCAACTGGGTATACAGCTCGCCTAGGACACCAATGATCTGATCGATGGGCGGAGCGCCCCCGTCACCTACGGCTACTAGACGATGCAACGACTGAAAGTGCTGTGATATTCGCTTGCCGGGACGCGGGCGCGCCACGCTCGCTCGGGCTTGCTCGGCCATTCCAAGCAAACGACTGAACCTTCCCCCCTGCTCGGCCTTTTTCGGCTGCGGCTCCGGGAAATGGGTTTGGGCATCGATGGTCTGCAGCAGCTGCTTAAGAGGCGAAGTCGGCCCGCTGATAGTGGACAGCACCGCCTTGGCCTGCTGCACGCTCACCAGCGGCACAATCTCCAGATCCTTGAGCAGGGAGTCCCAGTAGGCGATATATTCCTGCTCGTACTCGCGGAGAAAGTCGGCGGCGAGGCGAAACCGGGCTGTTGGCCCGCTCGGTAGCCCCCCCCCACCGAGGACCCAGTCATCGCTCAAGAATCCCGTGACCAGCTGCTCGTCTACGCCGCCCGTAATCTCTTCGAAACCGCCATGGGTATAGAGCGCGGGTACAGGGTCGGACCAGGGGACGCCGCCGGCGCGTCGAAAGATTTGCTCGCTGCCGAGACCAGCCTTCAGATCCAACCGCAGAGCCTTGGGGTGATCCACACCATAGCGCGTCTTTAAGACAGCGAGCATCAACCCCGGGATGGAGGCTTGCTTCAGCGCCGCTCGGGCCTGAGCGACCAGCTGCTGATCCACTTGGGCAATATGCACGGGTTCATCCTGCCCCAGCAGGCTCTCGAAATGCGCGGCCAGCGCCTCCCCCAAGGCCGGGCTGTCATCGAACAGCTGCATCAGGTCCGTCCGGACAATCGCGCCGAGCTCTTGCTCATTCATGTGCGCTGGGTCGGCCAGCATGAGATAGGCCTTGAGATAGCCGTAGAGGCGTTTCGGGCTGCGTGTCGAACCGCGGATGCGCTCTTTCAGATTCAGCACCACGCGCGGCAACAAAAGCGCATGCAGGCCTTGATGGTAGGCGTCGAGCGCAGACTCACCCACCGTATCTCCACGGTACAAACCCAGGCCCATCAGCAAGGGAAGCTCATCACGGTAGCGGTTCGCTTCCGCCGCCACCTCGCTCAGCGCGTCCAGCCGCAGCAGCACGTCCTCCGAGCCAGCCTTCCTCGGCACAGGTCGGCTGGCCTGCTCCTTATGCACCTTCAAGGTCTGGCGCACGTCGTCGAGGTAGTCCCGATTGTATCGGTAGCTGGTAAACCAACCGGCAACCAGTAAGGCGGCAAGACCGAGAACTGCGATGTAGGAGACGTTCTGTACGATGGCGCGCCCGACCTCCAAGCGCCAGTTAACGCCGGCAAGTCCGGACTCGGGAAAGATCACGCTCTTGAGCAGACGCTGCAAGAAGTAGCTCCGTCCCTGGCCGCGAGATGCCGGAACCGCCATAGCGGCATCGATCCCAAAGGTATTCGCCAGCGTCCCCATCATGCGATCGATGGGGATCCCCTCCTGAGTGCCACTGGTAAAATACACACCACGCAGCATGACGGGGCGATCGAAGCCGCTAGCCTCGAACGTTTCCCCGATGAATTCGCTAAGAGTCCCTTTCAAACTGGCCATGCGCTGCGGGAAACCGAACAACACTGTACGACGCTGCGCTTCACGCTCCTGATCGAGGCGGCTCAATACTCGCTCGTTCAGTCGAGTCACGAGCCCGTCGTATTCCACGGCGAACAGGTCGGACACCGGGGCCGCGCTCCGGCCGGGCTCCGGAAAGGTGATCCCCCAAACCTGAGCGCGACCCTCGTAGTCAAGATCATCGAAAAACTCGACGAAACCCGCCACGAGATCGCACTTGGTTACCACGAAGTAGACGGGGAACCGGATCCGCAACTGCCGCTGCAGCTCATCCAGCCGCCGGCGGACTGCCAGGACGTGTGCCTTACGTCCATCTGGCGACAAGAGCAGCAGATCCGTTGCGCTCAACGTTACCAACACGCCGTTGATGGGTCGGCGCTTGCGGTAGCGCGCAAGCAGCTGCAGAAACTGGCTCCACTCGGCGTTGTCTGCGGACGGTTCCGTATCCTGAGTCACATAGCGGCCGGCCGTATCCAGCAGCACGGCCTCATCGGTGAACCACCAGTCGCAGTTCCGGGTACCGCCCACCCCACGCAGTGCCTCCTTGCCTAACTTCTGAGCGAGTGGAAAGTTAAGGCCGGAGTTGACCAGTGCAGTGGTTTTCCCGGAACCCGGCGGTCCTATGATCACATACCAAGGCAGCCGATAGAGGTCTCCGGCACCCTTGGACCGGCGCAGAAAGGCGATCGCCTCCTCGAATCGCCTTCGCAGCTCTTCGGCAGCAGCATCCATGTCGAAGTCAGCCTGCCCTACGAGCTCGGCGCGCAGGCTCGCGCTCGCCCGGCGGGCACGCCGATAGCGGAGCAATGTAAACGATCCCCAGATCGCGAATACGAGAACGATGGCGACGCTGCGACCTACCACTCCGGCGAGCGGCCTGAGTTCGGCAAAGGCAAGATAGGGACCAAAAAACCAGATCAGCAGAGACAGCACGATCAGCCCGATCACGCTCAGCAACCAAGCCTGTCTGAACACTGCGAGCACTCGCCTCACGGCCGTGCCTCCTCCGATCGGTGGATGATCTCTATGCGGCGGTTACGGGCGCGGTTTTCGGGCGTATCCACGGGCCGATACCGTGGTTGATCGGGTCCGACCCCAAGGTAACTTACCCGCCCCGGATCATCGAGCCGCTCCTTCAGTCGCTCAGCGGCGTTGAGAGCCCGTTGCCGAGAGAGTTCATAGTTGTCTTTGAACCGCAATGAGCGTATCGGCACGTCGTCGGTATGCCCGACCACCAGTACGCGGCCGGGTACCTGCTTCAACGCGCCGGCCACCTTATCCAGCACCGGAGCGTAAGCGGCGCTGAGCTCAGCGCTGCCGGAGCGGAACACCTCCCCTAGCAATGTGAGTTGAGTGGTTCCATCCTCCTTTGTTTCCACTTGAAGCCTTCCCGGAAACGCGCCCGCAAGCAGCTCGGGTAATTGCGGTCCGCCAACCACGCTCGGCCCTATAGGCGATTCGAACGTAGCCTGCTTGATCTCGTTGAGCTGCGCCATGATCGGCGCCGAGGCATCGTTGAGCAGCGTATGGAAGGTGAGGAACGCGCCAATCGAGACGGCGCCGGCCACCGACAGGAAAACCCACGCCGGCAGCGTCCGTACCAGACGGTAGCGCCTATCTTCAATGCCGCGCCACCTAGGGGAGAGCTCACACGCGGGCGTCTCGCGCCAGGTACGGATCCGCGCGTACAAGCGTTCACGAGTCTCGGCCAGCGCAGTCCGTCCCCCATCGGATATGCGATACTTGCCCTCGAAGCCCAACGCCAGGCAGACGTAAAAGAGCTCGATGAGATCGCGTTTCGGCTCACGATCGACGAGCACGCGCTCTACCATCTGGAAGAATTTCTCACCGCCGCCCGTGTCTTTGTGGAACAACAGCAGCAAAGGCTTGCCGGCCCAGAGGCTCTGGCTGCCCCACGGAGTGTTCATCACGGCTTCGTCGATGAACGTGCACAGCGCATAACGCGCCGCCAATACTTGCTCTAACGGCATCCCCCCCTGTTCCGCCTGCTTCTCGAACTCGTTGAGCTGGCGAGTCACTTGAGTATGTAGGTTGGCTACATCAGCATGCCGTGCACTGCCGCGCAAGTTCGCCGCCAGTACAAGCAGCGGCGTGGCCGCCTCCGCCAGCGGATTGAGCCCGAGTTGGGCGAATCTCCCCAGCTCTTCCGCGCCAACGGATGAAACCGCGGAAGGCGGCGCCGATGGCTCCTGATGCCGAGGTGCTAACCGCCGGCCACCTGGATTCGGGCGGATGACGGTGCGATCGCCGCTCGGCGGATGGCCATCGCCACTCATCGCTTCTGACCTCGGATTGCCCACAGATCCATCTTGAGGTCGGCGAACTGCCCGGCAACGTGGACTGCAAGGCCACCAGACGTTGCCAGCTGCTGCCACAGGGGTCCGCGGCGGCTGAACTCGAAGTAGATACAGTTCGTATAGAAGGGGATTTGCCTCGGCGCCACTGGAACCGGCAAGAGCTCGATACCGGGCAAGTTATTGTTGACCAGCTCGGCAATCCGCTCCACCGGTCCGGCCTTGACCTGCAGCGGGAAACGCGATCTCAGCTCCTCAGTCGGCACGCTCGCGCCGACGGCAAGCACGAAGTTCGCTGACTCGAACAGTGCAAGATCCTCGACACGGGCCACGCAGATGCCGTGCCGACCGGTAGCCTCGAGCGGAATGGAGACGGCCGGTGACTCGCGCACAGTTCGAAACTCCGCCCGTAACGTATCGAACACGGGCTCGAAGGAGTGGGCCAGGTTCTCATGGCGGTAGACCTTGAACTCAGGCGGCCGGCGGGATTCGGTGGTCAGAGTGGCCAACTCTCCGGCAATCGCCAGCATCAAGGTGAACAGCTGCTCCGGGTGCACGTGAAGGAATTCCGCCAAGTGACTAACGACAGGTGCATAACGGTTCACCACCTGGAGCATCAGGAAATCCGTGATCTCCCCGGCTCCACCATGACCACTCACCGTCACCCGCTCCGCCAGGAAGTCCGCACGTTGATACAGCAACCCTCGGAGCTCGGTAACGAAACCCTGCAGGCGACGCGCGGCACCCGCCCGGGTCACGGTGGGGATGAACGCATCATCGAGAATCACTTGCCTGTCCGCTCGACACTCGATAACTCGCGCCAGCGGTATGCGCACATACTCGTCGAGCGCTTCGCCTTCCAGGGCTAGACGGGTGTTGAGCCAACCTACCTCGACGAGAGTGGACGCGGTGCTGTCCAAGACATTGTCTCGAACCTCCACGTCCTCGGCCCGGTAGCGGTACAGCCCGTTGCCGCCGGTACCGCGCTGAACCTCCACCGCGCCGTCCGCGCGCAGCGGCAATACCAGGTAGACTGTCCGGTCATGGATCGACTCGTCCAGCTCCAGAGGCGGGGGAAGCGGATCATCGTCGGGGACCGCAAAGGGAGTCCCATCGGGGAATACACCGCGGGCCGAGCGCAGCCCCAGCTTGCCGATGCTGAGCAGATCTGCATCGAGTTCCAGCGACTGGAATCCCCACGCGTGCGGCATGAGCGCTGCCACTCGGCCCTCGACATACCGCTCGAAAAACCGGTCGTGCTGCTGGAAGTGCTGCGGCTCGAGAAACAGGCCCTCACTCCAGAGTATCCGACTGTTGCGCGACATAGGGCATCCTTATATGGACTAATCTCGGAAGCTGACCGATACGGTGGATCCCTCCAGGGAAATGACGAACTCCCGGGATCCGAAAAAACTCAGCAAACCCTCCTCCGGTATCTCAGCGACGGAGCGCCAGTTTCCCGACGGATCGTGCAGGTGATAGAACTCGGCCAACACAGCCAGGTAGCGGGCATCTGCGCGTATATTCAGTGTAATCCCGGTCTCCGGCCCCTGGCAGCGACTGGCTTGCCCCGAGCGCGGTCGCTCTGCTGCCTCCACTGGGCAGAGCTCGAGCTCATCCCGGCTGAGCAGCGCAGCCCCCAACACCTCTTGATCGCGGTCGGCAAGCTCCGCGAAGGATGCGCCGACAAAACCCGTTTTATCACTGAGCTGATAGATTCGCATGAAGACGGGTGACGGACGTCCCTCGGCATTAGGGTTCAAATCCGGGCCAACCACAATCCGGCCATCGACCTCGTCGGTCTCCGCCTCGCTCACCGGCTGCGAGGCACAACCCAGCATCGCCGCGGCCAAGAAAATGCCCGCCAGCGCCTGGGGAGAGCACCGCAACTTCATCGGATTATTCCTGCCTTGTTCTCATTGTGGTTGATTCAATCGTGACGGTGCGGCGCCTTACCACGCGCAGCCATCTTGAGATCCTCCATCTGTTTCTCGTAGGCGGTCACGAAGGCGTCGCCGAACAAACGATTGAAATAACGCTCCGTATCCTTATGGATGTCCTCGAACAGGTCGCGGTACAGTTCCCAGTTTCGCCGCTGCATGATCTTACCGATGATGGGGCGGCCGTCTCGTTTCTCGTCGAACAAGCGCTCCAACTCCTCGGGATCGAAGTGGTCCAGCATGACAAAAAACGCCTTGCGCATACCGGCAAGCAAGGCCATCTGATGGTGACGCAGATCTTCGAAGCTGGCCCGGAACGCAGCCACCGGACCCAGATAATCGGGGTTCTTCTTGACCAGAAGATTGTGTAAGGCATCCTCGGCGTTGGTGGAGAACTTCAACGGGTTGTTCTCGTGCGCCTCGATCAAAGTCATGGGCATCCGAAACTGGTTCTTGATCTCCATCCGTGCGCGCAGGAGATCCATCAACCCATGAACCGTGATTCGGAGAAGCTGACCAAGGGTTTCGGCAAGTTCCGGCGTGATATGCGACGAATCCACGCCTGCACCGGCAAGAAGCGCCTTCAGCGCGTCTTCCTCCTCCGCCTCGAGCGGTTGCGATGGCGGCATCGCCCCGGAATACGGCGGCTGGGGGGGCGCATTCAGTGCGCTTTTGCGGTTGTGTTCACACCGGCCGACCTCCTCGCCTGTACTGGGTGCTATCGGCCGCTCAGTGGACTCTGGAGGAGGGGCTGCTCCAAGGGCCGATGCACGCCCGCTTTCAGGGGGCAATCTTTCTTCCTCCTGGCCCGGCAGTTGTTTCCACCAATCCGGCGGAATACCCGCTGCGTCCTGTCCTACCGCCGGCGCTTGGCCCTGGGAGGGAAGTGGCTCGGGCGCCGACAGCTCATCCCAACGCACTTCCGGCGGTGCAAAATGATCTTGCAGGAAGGAGTCACCCCGGCATACCGGCTCCGCATACTCACCGTCGCAGCCCTCCCCCTGCACGGCACCGCCGAGCAGTTCCAGTGGGTCCGGCGCCGCATCCGAATCGTCAATCGCCGTGCGCACCAAAGCCGGCATCGCGACGGCGGCCGACTCATCGCGAATGGCCACGGCAATCCGATAATCGCCAATGAATATCTGCTCGCCATCCTCAAGCCGGTGCGCGCTGAAAGGATCAAGCCGGTTGCCGCGATTGTTCAGGAATACACCATTGGCGCTGGCGTCCTCCAAGTAGAAAACGGTTCCGCTAAAGCGGATCCGGGCATGACAGCGCGATATCTCTTGTTTAGGATCCGGAAGCATCCAATCGTTGTTCTCGGACCGACCGATGGTACCGCCGGCGTCGACCCAAGACTTAGTGGCGTCCTGCCCCAGGCGCTCGGCCTCGGGACCGATCACCGTCAACGACAATTGCATAGCAGTCTCTCGGATTTTCATGGCGGAAACCGGGTGCGACGACCGGGCTAAGAGAAGCCGGAGTGAGGCACCAGAAAACCTGTTCCCGAACCCATGGGAACAGGCGCCACAACGGTACACTGACGTAGCGGGCATTGGTAAGCGGCCGATGAACCCTCGGAGCTTCAGTGGGTAAGTGGACGGTGATAGGGCTCTCGATACCTGGGATACCGCCGACCGCCCCGCAAGAACCTTGAAGCAAGCCCGATCGCGCCAGCCGATGCATTCGAACTCCGAAATAGAGGAGCTCATCCATAGTCGATGCGCTCCGGCGTTGTTCTATAGGCCGACCTTCAGCGCTCCGCCGTCGCAGACAACTATAGGCGGCTGCTCGCCTCCAGCCATGCCGGAAGCACGGAACTACGAACAACGCCCCCTCACTAATCCTCGAAAACGAGCCGAAGACAACCCTCTTCCAAGTCGGAGTAGAAGTAAAGGCCATCCCGCTCGCGCCCCAGATCGATGATCACCGGTGTCGGCGCGTCGAACCGGGTACGCGCTATCGTCGTCGCACCCACTTCGTTAATTTTGTGCTGTTTCACGTACGCATTCCAGCGCTGCGTATCACGTTTTTCGACACGGCCGCCGCACGCCACCGCCTCCCGGAAAAGCTGCCGAAAGCTGTAGTAGTCCACCTCGACCATACGGGCACGCGCCATATCGTTAACAGGATACCTCACTTCCGGCATGACGAATGTGTATTCACGCTTTGAGTAAGATTCGCTCAGTCGCCCTCGAGCGTCAAACCGATAGCCCTTGCCACCCGCTCGGAATGGCCGTGCAGCCAAATGACAGCGACCGTTAGGCGAAATCATAGGTGAACTCTGAGTTTCGCACGGTCACGTGCACCCCGCCGATGGCCTTACCTTCCATCAGCCGGGTCAGGAAGCCGCGACTGAGCTCCGGCAGCAACGTATTCGTAAGAATGGCATCCACCATGCGGCCACCGCTTTCAAGCTCGATGCAACGCTCGAGAACAAGGTCTACCACGGCATCGTCGTAGGTAAACGACACCTGGTGGTTGCGCTGGATGCGCTGCTCGATGCGCCCGAGTTGCAGATGGATGATGCTTCGGAGCATAGCGTCGCTCAGCGGGTAGTATGGAATCGTGACCAGCCGTCCTAGCAGCGCCGGGGGAAACACTTGCAGCAGCGGGCTGCGCAGTTTCTGCGTCAAGGCAGCGGCAGCCGGCCTTTCCGCGCCTTCCTTGCACGCCTGCATGATCAAATCGGTGCCTACATTGGTGGTCAATATGACCAAGGTGTTCTTGAAATCGATCAGCCGTCCCTCACCGTCCTCCATCATGCCCTTGTCGAACACCTGGAAGAAGATCTCGTGCACGTCCGAGTGGGCCTTTTCCACCTCGTCCAGCAACACTACACTGTACGGCCGGCGGCGAACCGCTTCGGTCAGGACTCCGCCCTCCCCGTATCCCACGTACCCAGGCGGCGCGCCCTTGAGCGTGGACACAGTATGCGCCTCCTGGAATTCGCTCATGTTGATGGTAATCATGTTTTGCTCGCCCCCGTAGAGCGTCTCCGCCAATGCAAGGGCAGTTTCGGTCTTACCGACACCGGACGGACCAGCTAGCATGAACACGCCCATCGGCTTGCCCGGGTTGTCCAGACTCGCCCGAGCCGTCTGCACGCGGCGCGCGATCATCTCCAGGGCATGATCCTGGCCTTTGACCCGTTCGGCGAGCCGAGTGGCCAGGTGCAGCACGGCTTCGATCTCGTCCCGAACCATCCGCCCTACTGGAATCCCGGTCCAGTCGGCAACGACCGAAGCAATAGCCTGGGCGTCGACACTGGGCAGAATCAACGGCTGCTCGCCTTGCATTTCCTCGAGCCGCTGCTGGATCTTCGCGAGACGACTCAAGAGGTCCTCACGCGATGCCCGCTCGGCCGTAATGCCCGCATCGGAACTGCCATCGCGGCTGTTATCGGCCGCTTCCAGGTCGGAAACTGGACGTGCGGCCTCGCCCGTGCCGGCCTGGGCGCGCAGCGCGGCGCGCAGTTCCAGGAGCTCTTCCACCAGCCGTTTCTCATCCTGCCAAGCCCGCTCAACCTCCGCTAGGCGCTCGCTTTCGGTTTCCATAGCCGCACGGATCTCGCTCTCCCGCTGCGCTACCGGCAAACCAACCGCCTTCTCCCGAGCGATGATCTCCAACTCCATTGCCAGCGCCTCGAGGCGGCGCCGGTTATGCTCCACCTCGGCCGGAACGCCGTGCTGGCTGATTGCAACCCGCGCACAGGCGGTGTCCAGCAGAGTCACTGCCTTGTCCGGCAGTTGCCGAGCCGGAATGTAGCGGTGCGAAAGCCGAACAGCCGCGCTCAGGGCCTCGTCGCGCAACTGCACTCGGTGGTGCTTCTCGAGTGGAGCGGCCATGGTCCGCACCATCTCGAGAGCACGCTCCTCACTGGGCTCGCCGACCTGAATCGGCTGGAAACGCCGAGTGAGCGCAGGATCCTTTTCGATGTGTTTTTTGTACTCACCCCAGGTCGTGGCACCGATGGTTCGCAACGCCCCCCGAGCCAGGGCCGGCTTGAGCAGATTGGCCGCATCGCCCGTTCCCGCGGCGCCACCGGCGCCGATGAGGGTGTGGGCCTCGTCGATGAACAACACGATGGGGCGCTCCGAGGCCTGCACTTCCTCGATTACCTGCCGCAATCGGCTCTCGAACTCGCCCTTCATGCTCGCGCCTGCCTGAAGCAAACCCACATCGAGCGAGCGGAGCACCACATTTTTCAGCGGCGGCGGCACATCACCGCTGATGATACGCTGAGCGAACCCCTCCACCACGGCAGTCTTACCCACGCCCGCCTCACCGGTCAGGATCGGATTGTTTTGGCGCCGGCGCATTAGGATGTCCACCATCTGGCGGATTTCCTCGTCCCGCCCGACGACCGGATCGATCCTGCCTTGGCGGGCCAACTCGGTCATATCGACCGTAAAGCGCTGCAAGGCCTCCTGCTTACCCATCGCCGCCGGGGATAGGGGTATAGCTGCATCGCCTTGCTGCGCCGCGGCCGACTCGCCGAGGCGAGAGCCGGCGCTAGCGGCAAGCCTCACCTCCGGCGAACCCCCGGTGATGTCGTCCCACTCATCGATGAGACGGTCCACCCGAACTTTGGCGAATTCGCCCGATACGCTCGGTAGGGCATTGCGCAGGTTTGTGGTTTTCATCAGCCCCACCACGAGATGGCCAGTGCGTACCTGCGGCTCGCCGAAACGCAGTGTCGACCACACCCAACCACGCTCTACGGCTTCTTCGACCTGGGAAGAGAGATCGGAGATACTGCTCGCGCCGTGCGGCAACTCATCTAGGCGGCGGGTCAAATCTGCGGCTAACCGCGCGTGATCGAGCCCGAAATGATTGATGATGCGATGCAAGTCCGAGTCCTGCTGCTGCAGGATCTGGTGTAGCCAGTGTGCAAGCTCCACATACGGGTTACCCCGCATCTTGCAAAACACCGTGGCGCTTTCGATCGCTTTATAGCCAAGGCTACCGAGCTTCCCGAACAAGGCGGTACGGCTGATTTCCGTCACGGCACTCTCCCCCGGGCGCGCGATACCGCCTGCCCATCTTCTGGATATCCGGCCCAGGCTGCGCTTCGAGCGGATTTCCCCGCACCCGAACGCCACGGGCATCCCCAGCCACCCGCCCGACCCAGCTCGTTCGGCCTAGCCGCGCCCCGCGTGCCAGCCGCAGCGGCGGAGCCTCTTTCTGCCGCAAACTCAGGATCAACTCCCAGCGCAGCTCGTCCCCTATATAAGCGCGCACCAGATCCCTCAGCTCGCCCAACCTCCGCCCGCCCGGTAAGAAAGCCTCGAACGTTGATCGGCACAGCGGCCCGAGCTCAATTGCAAAGTTGGACTGGCACTGCCAGGAGCGGCGCCCCAGATTGGCGGCCCGGCCAAGCCCGCCGCCCCTGGCGCGGCCAAGCGCGAGACGCTCGTCCGCAGGCATCTCGAGCCAGTTCGGCTGAAACGGTATAACCCGGCATGGCGATCCGAAAAAATCCGCCAGAATGTCCTCCAGACCCTCGGCAGACTTTGCCGCCGGCGCATACCGGCCCGCCCGGCAAAGACGCGCGGAATCCCCGACCCGGTCACGATTACGAAACGCAGGCGAGCCGATTCCCACCAGCGCACCGATGTACACGGCGAAGCGGTCCGCCTCGGGGCGATCATGCTGCACAGCCGGCTGGGCGTTGGCCCAGGCGCGGTAGAACAGACACGCGAGTCGGTGTTGCAGCATATTCACGAATGCGGCGAAGGTCGGGTCCTGGTGCTGGCGCTGCCGCTCGTCGGCGTATTCGGTGAGGTGCACCGGCAGCGCTCCGTCGGGACCGAACAGGCCGAAGGAGTCGCAACTCAAGCGGTTTGGCGTGCCGGGTTCGAACCCGGCCACATCGCCGGGCGCAAAACGCAAGGAGGGACGCTGGGCAACCCGAACCGGATCATCGGCCGGTCGGCGCGACTCACCCAGGCGCGGACTATCGCGGTGCTTTGCCTCCAGCAGGCGAAGCGCCGCGAACAGACTGAACCGGTAAGGTGCTCGCTCCAGCTCCGCGGTCGCGCTCACAATACTTGTCTTCGGCCTGCTCTTACCGGCCATCGCATGATCTCGCCGCGTTCGTCGGTTTCCACGATCGTCTGGGTAAACGAGTTGATCGACACATACCTAGCAAAGAATCTCTCGAGTACAGCACCGAGCAGGAAGGCTCCCGTTCCAATGAACGCCGCCTCGCGCAGCTCGAGGTGAATTTCGAGACCATTACCGAAGCAGATCGGCCCGGGCACGGGCATTCGCCGAACCGTCGGCCAGGACTCCACCGAAAGCACACCTTCCACGTGCCGCGCCAGCGCGTCCCTGCCATCCACATAGAGTGCCAGCAACTCGCGCAATGCCGTCACACCCGCGCCGTCCTGTCCTTCCACCAGCGAGAGGTAGTTCAGCGAGAGCTGACTGATAAATCGCCACACGTTGTCGCCCGCGTAGAACGCGCCGCGCGGCGGGGTGGGTCCGGCGATAATGCGGATGCTCTGCACCGGAGCGCCTGCATCCAGTGTAAAATCCGTCACGCCCTTACCCACAGCCATCTGCAATGGCAAATCACGGTTACTGCATAGACAGATCACCTCGAGCTGCCTAAGCTCGGGCGCGAACGGCGCGTGTTCGGCATCCACGATACTAAGGAAGCACTCGCTGCCCAGATAGCTGGATCGTGCCCCCTGCCACCTCTGCCGTGACGGACGCTCCCGCGGACGCCGCTGGATGGTGAAAAACGCCCCCTCTCCGATGCGCCCGTTGTCGTGATGGGTAAGGTGGTAGAAAGGGTGGAACGCCAACCTGTCGTCCCCGTTTTTGCCGAAGCCGGTCACGCCTTCGATGCGATAGATCTCGAAGTCCATCGGCCGGTTGCGGTCAGCAACCACGTGAAACTCGGTATCACTACCCTTCACGTGTATGCGGTCCGCCGTCAGGGGGAACAGGTTGATGGCCGGGGTCGCAAACAGTGCAAACCGATCCGACTGCACCGTGTGCTCCAGCCGGTTGTCGACGCGGTCGAAAAACAGCGTGACCTCCAGGCACTGCCCGCTGAGTCTCGGTACATAAGGCGCAAGCCCGGCGAGTTCGAAGAACATGAAGCGCTGCGGTATTGCGAAGTATTCCTGCAACAGCCGATAGCCCTCGAAGGAACGCCGAGTCGGCGGCAGCAAGGCCTCGTCCACCTCGAACCCCGGTTGCCGTACCGTGCCGGGTGGGAGGCAGATCGGGCCTTTCTGTACCCCCTCCTCGCAGCGCAGTGACACACCGATGCAGTTGCCATGGATCTGTTCGTAGAGCCGCATCGGCGTCTCGTCGCTGCCCCGAAGGAAAACAGGCAAACACCCCAGCGCCAGATCGGCCAGCCTCAGGCCCGCGGTGACCTCCAGGGATATCTGCAGTGCGGCGCAGGCGTTGCGCTTCACCGGCAGTCCGGCGGCGGCAATGGCGCCGGCGTTGGACAAATATTTCGCATCGACAATCCGCAACGGCCAAAGCATCACCGGGTGCGCCGTACGATACTCGCATGCCGTTTTCTCTCCCTTGGCCAGCACGCTGCGCAGCACGCTGCCGCGCGGTACCGGCACCCCTTCCGAGAGCCCCCCCTCGTCCAAGTCCGGCTCGAACTCTACTACCGCCATGGACGGTACAGGGCAAACGAGGTGCGGGTGGACGATCTCCAGCAGATGGCGGGTAAAATCCGGAAACTCTGCATCCAGCTTAAGCTGGATGCGCGCGGTCAAAAAGGCCACACCCTCGAGCAAACGTTCCACGTACGGATCGGCGCACTCAAAGCTGTCAAGCCCCAACCGGCCAGCAATCTTCGGATACTCGCGGGCAAACTCACCGCCCATCTCCCGAATGAACCGCAGTTCTTCCTCGTAGAACCGAAGCAGGCGCGTATCCATCAACCGCCTCGCGGCTCACCGCTGTATATCGTAGCGTCGGCCGATTCCAAATCGAGCTCGGTGTGCAACAAAAGCTGTTCGGGTGCCGGCTGTCCCCAGAGCTCCGCCTCGATTCGAAACGCCAGCACATTGCCGCCACCAGCAGTGTCCTCCGCCGGGGCTGGGGTGACCATCACCCGCCGCAGACGCGGCTCGAAGACCTCAATCGCCCGCCGGATGCCCGCAGCGATTGCTTCGACATCGGCACCCGAGGCCGTCGAGCCGGTAAGATCGGGTACGCCGTAATTGAGCACCGAGCTTCGAGCATGCGGATAAGCCTGCAACTCCTGAACCGACATGAGATTAGCGGTGTTGAGCAGCCACGCCAGATCGCGCAGCACGCACTCCTTCAACTGCTTGTTGGAGATAACCCGCCCGCGGCGAGACTCGACCGTATTCGGCAGCCGCTTGCGATCGACGATATTCACCACACTCGCCACGGAAGCTCGGTATCCGCCGCCGGAACCGAGTTCATGCTCCAAAAGACGTTGCAGCCCGTTACTCCCGTGCTCGCTCTCATAGACCTCGATCAGACCGGAGGCATCATGCTCACCAGCCTCATCCGGGCGCTTCTCTATCAGGCGCAGGTGATGCGACTCAAACACCCGACGCAGTTCGTCGCGCTCGATTCCGGTCCGTCTCAGGGCGGATGCTTCTATTGTCACCTCTACGCGCTCCTTGAAGGGCGCTGCATCCGTCAGTCGGTCGAGCAAGGCGGGCTGCAATCTCTCTTGTGTGATCAATTCCGCCATACGGCAAAAAACGCTTACTTCGCGGCGTTCTTCTCAATGCTCCAGCCGAAATCGGTGGCCGCATCGGGGCCACCATCGTCCTTCTGGGGCGTGTAGGTTATCTTGAATTCCGCAAAATTGAGGCTTACATTTTCCGTCAGCCGGTCCTCGCCCCCGCTACCGCCGGTAGAGATGCTGCTGACGAGTATTTTCGACATCTCGAGGACGAGGTACTCGAGCTGTTCACCGCCAGCCTTGCGTATGACGAGTTTGCCTTTCTCGAAGTGCTTACCGTTGGTCAGAAACTTCCATAGGGCGGTGGAAGACTTGTCGATGTACTTGGTCAGGGAGATATCCTGAAAACTCGCCTTACCGGCGCCGCCACCGCCACCGAAGTGCATGGTACCCTGCTGGCTCGCGCCCCATGACCAGGCCAATACCTCTACCGCGTCGGGATATTTGGAATCCTTGGACTCGCCTTTGATCTCATCTATTACCAGGAAGCAGTCTAACATCAGAGTTCTCCTTATTTTGATGCCTCATTGGCTACCACCATAGCCGGCCTCTGCGACACCGCAGCGGTGCCTCGGCGATCATGGCCATGGAGCCCGATAGCTTATTGACCCTTTACAGAGGGTAGCTTGGAAACCAGCCGCAACGATACCTTCAACCCTTCGAGCTGATAGTGCGGTCTGAAATAGAAGACCGACCGGTAGTAGCCCGGATTGGCCTCATCCTCCTCTACACGCACCTCCGCCGCGGCCAACGGCTTCCTGGCCTTGGTCTCCTCGCCCGCATTCTGCGGATCCCCCGTGACGTATTGCATAATCCAGTCCTGCAGGAAGCGCTGCATGTCATCACGTTCCTTAAAGGAGCCGATTTTGTCGCGGACAATGCACTTGAGATAGTGAGCGAACCGACATGTAGCAAACAGATACGGTAGCCGCGCGCCAAGCTTGGCGTTGGCCGTGGCATCCGGGTCGTCGTACTCGGCTGGCTTGTGCAGTGATTGAGCACCGATAAACGCAGCGATATCCGTATTCTTCCGATGCAGGAGGGGCATCAGGCCGCTCTTTGCAAGCTCCGCTTCGCGGCGGTCGCTGATCGCGATCTCGGTCGGGCACTTCATGTCCACACCGCCGTCAGTGCTCGGGAAGGTGTGCACAGGCAGCCCTTCGACCGCACCGCCGGATTCCACGCCGCGAATGCGTGAACACCAGCCGTACTCCTTGAAGGATCGGTTGATGTTGACGGCCATGCTGTAGACGGAATTGGCCCATGTGTATTTATTGTGATCCGCACCGGTGACATCCTCCTCGAAATCGAACTCCTCTACCGGCTCCGTTTTGGCACCGTACGGCAATCGGGCCAGAAACCGCGGCATCGCAAGGCCGATATATCTGGAGTCTTCGGCCTCACGCAGCGAACGCCAGGCTGCGTACTCCGGTGTAGAGAAGATCTTCGTCAGATCCCGCGGATTGGCCAGCTCCTGCCAGGACTCCATCTGCATTAACGACGGTGCCGCACCGGCGATAAACGGCGCATGCGCCGCGGCCGCGATTTGGGCCATGTTGGAGAGCAGCTCTACGTCCTGTGGACCATGATCGAAATGGTAATCACCGGCCAGACAACCGAGCGGCTCGCCGCCAAACTGTCCGTACTCCTCCTCGTAGATACGCTTGAACAGAGGACTCTGATCCCAAGCCGTTCCCTTGAACTTACGCAGCGTCTTATGCAGCTCCTTCTTGGAGATGGACATGAAGCGGATCTTGAGCATCTCGTCGGACTCGGTGTTGCTCACCAGATAATGGAGTCCACGCCATGCTCCTTCGAGTTGCTGGAACTTGTCATGATGAATGATCTCGTTGATCTGTTCCGTCAGCTTATGATCGATTTCGGCAATGATCGCGTTAATCGTGCTGCTCGCGTCATCGGAGATAACAGTGGTTTCGCGTAACGCCTGCTCGGCCAGCGTCTTGACCGCCGTCTCAACCTCTTCACGGGCACGGTCCGACCTTGGCCGGAACTCCTTGTGCAACAGTTGCGTGAAGTCATCAGCAGAGAAGGCCTCCTCCTGCGCCGTCGGCTGCTGCTGGGTCTGCTCTTCTGTATCGGCCACGGCCTTAGTCCTCACTCTTCTCTTGCGCGTTTTCCCTGCTCTTCTCTTCCGCTTCATCGTTGGGCTTGGCCGCCAACGACTTGAGGAGGGCCGAGTCGTTGAGCACCTTGGCGATTAGTTCCTCGGCTCCGGCCTTGCCATCCATATAGGTAACCAGATTGGCCAGCTGCTGGCGCGCCTCCAACAACCGGCGCAGGGGCTCGACCTTGCGCGCCACGGCGGCGGGCGAGAAGTCGTCCATACTCTCTAAGCTCACATCCACTTCAAGCCTCCCCTCTCCGGTCAGCTTGTTTTCCACGGCGTAGTGAAGCTTCGGCTGCAAGGCCTGCATGCGTTCATCGAAGTTGTCTACGTCGATCTCGAGCAGCTTGCGCTCTCCCACCGCGGGCAGGGACTCATCGTTGTCCCCCGCAAGGTCCGATAAAACCCCCATAACAAAGGGTAGCTGGATCTTCTTCATCGACCCGTAAAGCTCGGTGTCATATTCGATCTGCACCCGAGGCGCCCGATTTTTCCCGATGAACTTTTGTGAACTTGGCTTTACCACGGTTGACCTCCCGCTAGATTATCCAGCCCGCAGACCGCAGAGAACCGCTGCACTGTCTACTCATCGCCGGTCTCGCCGCTGCGCCCGCTGATGGTTCTCACCTGATTGAGTGCGTCCGGCGCCATATCCTCGAGAATCGCCACGAAATCCATGTCGACCAAGCGTTTCGCACGTTCGAGCAACAACGGCACTGGACTCGAGGGCTCATGCGTGCGGAAATACCGTATTACTGCATCGAGCGCCCGAACGGCGTCCTGCCGAGATTGCACTGCACCGTTGAACGCACCGGTCGTCACCGATGGCATACTGGACTCCACCCCCCCCTCGGCCTCGATTGATTGTACCTGCTCAGCGCCACTGTTATCGTCAGCAGCGCGCAGTCTCGCGCTGACAAAGACCTGTATCTGTTGTAATGGCTGTCTTACGCGGGTCAGGTCGGGAGCCTCCGTCACGCCCACCCGCTCACGAAAGCAGCCCTCGATCCCCTCCAGGTCTTCAACCGCACTCGCAACCGCCTGATCGAGCGCTTGCAGCTTCGCCCGATCCATTGCCTGAAACGCTCCCAACAAAACCGCTTTTGTGGGAGGATCTCCCGGATAGTCGGCAGGGAGCTCTGCCTTACCCTCGGTGATTTCGATATCGAGTAGCGAGAAAGACCCGGCTACGGGGTCTGCCAGCAGAGGTGCATACCGCAACGGCTGAATGATTCTGTGGAAGTTCGTGAGGTTGAACAGCGCATTGGCGCGTTCGGTGGCGTCGTTCCCATCAAGCGCGGGGAAGACTTCGTCCCAGTGAGACTCTACCAGAGCGCCAAGCAGCCCGATGGCCTCGCAAAAGGCAACGATGCCTTCGGTCTTCAGCAACGCACCGGCAAGATAGACGGCAGCGCGCAAGTCACGACTCCGCTCCAGCGAGTCGGTGGCCATTTGGCGCACCGCCACCCAGTCTACAGATGCAGGGTTACCTTCCGAATCGAGCGGATTGGACCATCGGGAGAGCTGGTCGAGCTGCAACAGCTCGCCGGACTCCGCCAGATCCACCCCGCCGGGGGAGTTTCCGGGTAGATCCCCGAGAAAACGCTCCAGCCCCACCATCCCCCCTCCGCTTGGAGCGGAAGCTTTCTTTGCAAATTCTTGCTTTCTATGAAGGCGAATTCAAGTTTGGAGTATAGACAATGGTTCCGAATAATACGATGCCGTGCAGCGACTACCAACCGGCACTCACTGGATCACCCCAGCATTTGTTGCTGACGGAACCCCGGCGCACGCGTCTCGAACAGCGGCTCAGCGGGGTGCAACAGCTTCAGCTCCAGTGCCGCCGCCTCGCGTTGGCGCTGCATTCCGTAACGCAGCACCCATTCCAAATGCTCGACGCCGATCGGCTTACCCACCAGATACCGCTGGCCTGAACGAAAGCTACCGTGGCTGCGGGACCACCAATCGGCAATGAGCCTCGGCTCCGGCCACGGCAGATCCTCGTCCGCATCCAGCGTCACGTTCTCATCCTCGGCGTCCTCTGTCGGGCCTCCCTCGAAACCCTTGGGCCACTCCCCTTCGAGATCCTCATAGGCGAGATCAACACCCGTGATCATGGCGAAAGACTCGCCGGCCACACGGGCGAGTTCCGGTACGCTCATCTGCTCGAGCAACCATGGGACGCAGCCAGGCTCACCGATGATTCCACAGGCCAAGACCGCGTGGCGCAGATCCTCGGGCTGTCGGACAAGCTGATTAACCCATGGCAACGCCGCATTGAGCGGCAACGCACGCAGCGCCACCTTGAGCGCCCTGTCCGCAAGGCGTGGCTGCTGCATGCCGACAAATGTCAACGCCTCACGCGGAGCCGCACCGCGATCCCCGAGCAACGCCGCCGAGCAGGCAGCCTGAAAGCGCACCTCGGGATCCGTGCTTTGTACCTGTGCCGCAATGGCGGGCAGGAAGTCCACGCGGCCCAGCACTCCGGCCACACGCAGCGCCATCGCGCGCAGCTCCACGTCCTGCACCTGTAAGGACTCTATGAGCACGGCCCCGGGATCCACTCGATGCGTCGCCGCGGCCGCAAGGCCGATGCGGCGCCAGTGAAGCTCATCAGAATGCAAGAGATCCCGCACCTCCCCCCGCCACCAGGCGCGGTTGACCCAGCCGAACGCCGCCACTAGCCCCCTGCTGGTTTCTGGGGCCAGCTCGACCGTATTGTAGACAGACTGAATCTTGTCTCTATCCCCGCCCTCCAACGCCAACACCGCCGCACAGAAAACCTCACCCGGCTCCTCCTGCGCCAGTGCAGCCGCGCAAGTCTTCCAACCCGCTTCGCCGGCAATGCGCAGCCCGTCGAAATGGGCTTCGATTCGATTGTCGAGGCTAGCGAGCTCAACGAGGGAGTAGTGAGGAGCACCCACCGCAGCATCCCGCAGCAGCCACAGAAACGCCGCTTCCTCACCGTGCTGCTCGACGATGTGCCAAATAACAGGGCGATCCATCTCTTAGTTACTCGTCAACCACTCGATATCGTTTCATCCTAGCGTTGCGTGACTATAGATTGTCCGGAAACTGGTATCGCTCCCACTGGCTGCCATCGAATCGTAGCAGGCACTCACCTCCACAGGTCCAAAGCTCGTTGCCATCGCTCGCCATTCGATAGAAGTTCAACCGGCCCTCGACCGGAATGTTGACCTCTTCCAGTGCGTCGCCCCGAACGCGAAACAACGTATCCTTGGTGCACACGAAAATGTTGCCCCGGAAGAGCGCCATGTCCCAATACACGGTCTCGCTCGGCTCATTGATGAGGTTATGCCAGATCCCGCCCTCGACACGGTAGACGCAGTTTCCATAACCACATACGTAGATTTCGTTCCGGTCGACGCAAAGGACCCGCTGCAGTCCGCAGTTCGTCGGGGCGTCGATACGCTTCCAGGAAATGCCATCGTAGTGCAGCACCACACCGTTCATACCCACAGCGTAGATGTCGTCACTGGCGGTGCCATCCACGCTCAGCAGGATCTTGGCCTCGCCGTCCGAGCCGGGAATGTAGACGCCGTAGTCAAAGGGCCGCCAGCCGCTGCCGTCCTGACGGTAGATCTGGTGGTTTCCTCCCACGGCATACCAAGCGCCGCCAATGTACCTTAGGTCCATCAGGAACCCTCGGCGATGTGTGTCGATTCGCTCGAACTGAACGTTCGACGGCGGCGTAACAGTGTAGAGCCCGCGGTTGCGCTCCAGGATCAGGTATTCTCGCTGGCAATCGTCCAACTTACCCCGGCACCGTACAGCGTGGGCTATGCCAGAGAGGTCCATACCGCCCCAGCGACCGCTGGTTAGCGACAGCAGCGCAATCCGTTCTTCGCTATTGTCTTCCAGGCTGTAGTAGTTTCCCGTGAGAACCACTGCGCCCACGCTCAATCGCGCAACATCGGTGAAATACAGGGTGCCCGGCTTCTTACGCGTGCTCACCATCTGACACGCTCTCCTTTGTCGTTAACCCAGCCCGCCGGTGGAATTGAGCTTGTCGAGCACAAGACCAGCACGACTCTCCTGTGCATTGAGATTTGCTGACTTACGGACGCTGCCGTCCTTGTTCTTCAAGCAATTTTTGTAGTAGTTATCCAATTGAAGCTTCAGACAATCCAACTGATTCTCGGAAGGCTCCTTTCCATTGTTGATTCCGGCA
The DNA here is from genome assembly GCF_000153205.1 of Nitrococcus mobilis Nb-231. Taxonomy (GTDB): domain Bacteria; phylum Pseudomonadota; class Gammaproteobacteria; order Nitrococcales; family Nitrococcaceae; genus Nitrococcus; species Nitrococcus mobilis. The sequence goes on along the minus strand of NZ_CH672427.1, from coordinate 2,507,992 downwards.
GCTGACTTCGCAGCAGTATCCCGAGCCTTACCGTACGTGAAAGGCTTGCCGGATTCCGCGCATTCAAACTCCACTGGGTCGAAAATAGCATGACAGTCCCGATGCGTACCGCTGTATTGATTCTCGTTGTCGACGCACACACAAGGAGCCTTGTCGTGAGAGCAGCCTTCGGGATAAGCCGGATTCGCCAAGGACTCGCCACTCAGGCTTGTGGTACGCGTGCGCATGCAGCGCCCGGGAATCAGATGGTGACCTGTACCGCCCGGACAAGAATAGGTTTCGGAGTCTTCTTTGTACGGAACCAGCTTGAACTTGTCACTCAGCCCAGCACAGGGCCCTGACGTAAACGCCAACGAGTCCGCATATGGCCAAGGTGTGGTATTGGATGGGAACGACGCGTGATTGTGGGTCGTCAGGTCCAGATGCCGGACGACATTCTCTCCTTCAACCTTCACATCCATCGACCAACTGGTGAAGTACACCTTCCCGCGATTCACGCTGGTAACAACACCTTTCTTGGCTGCACTCCCCGCCTCATCCCCCGTGCTTTTTTTGAAGTATGATTTGTTCTTCAGCATCAATTCCTTTTGGGAAATCTTGACGTTTTTGCTGCCGCTAGTCGTGTCCGTTGCCATACCGGTGTTCGGGTACGGCACTGGCACCCCAGGTGGTGTTGCGGGATTCTCCGGCGGTGTCATGCAGACATCCGGAAACGCGCAAATCGACTTGCCATCCGCCGCCTTGCAGGAAATCTCGCGGCCATTGGCAAATACATCGTTAGCCATTACGCGGCCTTCACCGGCTGGTAGGTCAGGATGGCAGCGGCCCGGCGGCCGTCGTCGTTGCCGAAGTGGGTCAGCACGTTGTTGCCCGGAGCATAGGCCTTCGCCGTGGCGGTGTGAGTGACCCCCAGGATCGCCGGACCAATGGCGGCACCTACCTCGCCAATGCAATCCGCCGGGTGCCAAAGGTCATATTCCTCCTTGCGCTCGCGCAAGATCCGGCTCAGCGACAGCGCGGCCTCCTTGAAGCCGTACTGCTCGCCGGAGACGTCCGTGATGCGGAAGTCCGTGGCAGCAAGGGTGGTCCCGACCTCGGCCAGCGCGCCGCGGATGGCCTGCACCAGACCGTCCGCCCGCAGGGGCTGGTCTTCGGCCTCCACGCTGGCCGGCTCGTTCCCGAAGCCCAGGCCCACACAGAGCAGCTGCGGATCCTGGCTCGGCCGCGCCAGCTCGACAACCGCTGCCGCCGCCGCTTCACCGGGGATGAAGCCGTCCGAGTTCTGGCTGGTCAGAAGGCGGTCCCTGGCTTCCAGGACCGCTAAGGCGGGGGCCGTCAAAAGCCCATCCACCCCGGCCACGATCACCTTGTCTGATTCGCGGGCCGTGAGCAGCTCGCGCGCCCGCTTGAGTCCGTGCACAGCGGATACCCGCCCGCCGGCGATGACGGCCGAGCTCTGGTGAAAGCGTACGCCGAGCTCCGCTTCCACCTCGAGCAGCAGGGCATCGTCCAACCCCTCGATGCGCCCTGGGCGCATCGATTCGGCGACTCCGAGGATCAGTGGTATCGAGGCGGGGTCCAGCAGGCGTGGGACACTGTCCAGGCATTCCTGCAACGCCAGACTAAGCATCTTCACGAGCTTGGTGCGGCCGCGCCACGGCTGCTCCAGGGGGATCTCGCAGCCGAGAATCCACTCGCCGCCCGAGTCCATGAAGCGGGTCTCCTGGAAATTGTCGATGGCGCAGCGAATGGCCGCGCAGGATGCGGGCGCGCTCAGCCCCACGCCGGTGACCATCCCCGTGGTGAGGATCGCCAGCGGCGGCACGCTCATGACTCGTCACCCTCTTCCCCCGATCGCTTGGCGTGCACCCATGCGGCTAAGGACGGGTAATACGTCTTGCCCAGTTCACGTGCGCGCCACCAGGCGCGGGACATCTTGCCGGCCAACACTTGGGGGACTTCGAAGATGTTGCGCCGCAGGGGAATGCTGGCGCGCCAGGTCATGGTGAAAAGCCCGGCATCGGGGGCGAGTGCGATAGTGTCGACGACCGCATGAGTCTCGTGCCGATCGCCCTGCTTGCGAAAGAACACCACCGGCACCTCGATCGCGGGCAGGTGGAAGGCGGTGCGTCCTTCCGGGGTCAGGTTGAGCAGGGCCACCGACTCGCCGCCCTGCGGGTAAGGGATCTGCTGATCGGCAGGCGCGGCCTGGTAGTATTCGTCCCGGAAATCGGAAGGCAGGAAGGGAAAAATATTGTCGAGCCAGTGCTGGTCGTAGGTGCCGGCGTAGCCGAGCCGCGACTCCCAACCACGCCCTAGCGGGCCGAAGGCCATGGGACGGTAGGCGAGGTTCGGCATCTTCACCCGGCGCCCCGACTCCTCGGTGTTCGGCATGGGCGTGCCGTCGATGAGCGAGCCCTTGAGCTTGCGGTGATAGCCCCGGCCGACCGGGTTGGCCATGTAGGCCGAGTGCTTGCTCTCATCCGGATGGAAGTTGTCCAAGCCGCCGAAGGCGCGGTCATAACTAACCGGCATCACGGTGAACTCCCGAGGCGGACCCGGGCTGATGGCCACCAACCCAGCCTCCCAGACGCGGTCGCCGACCACATTGAACGCCTTTTGCGTACTACCGACCTGCAACCCCACCGGAACGTGGGTCACGGGCCGCCCGCCCGGCGCATAGGCGCTGCCGGTGAGCAACACGTCGCAGCGCGGCTTCCAGGGTGCATAGTCGGCCTCGAGCACCGGCGCCGAGAAACCGGGCTCGCCGGTGAACGTATCCGCATCGACCAGCGCCAGTTGATCTTCGGCCAGGCGCGGCGCCTCGTTGCGGCGCGGCAATTCGAACGTCCCCTTGACCACCACGACCAGATGCTCCCGACCGCTTGGCTCCATGCCGAGCGTGTAGCCGGCCTGCATCTTTGTGGCGTTGATCAGCTCCACGGCAACGGGCTCAGTTGATCTGCACCGAGCCGCCCTTGATGCGATTCACACCCGAAGAACGGCTCAGCAGATAGGCGCCGCGAAGCAAGATCTTGCCGGCGCGCGTCAGCGTGATGCTGGCACGGCCGCAACGCAGCACGATCTCCCGGCCCGCACGCAGCTCCAGGCGCTCGCCGTCGGCCTCCGCGGTGATCCGGGGCAGCTCTTGCGACAGCGCATCGGGACGGTACAGCCGGCCCATGACCAGCGGACGTGCCGGATCGCCACGCTCAAACATGAGCGCGAGCTCGCATCCGATATCGTCGTTGCTGAGCTTGACCGCCGTACGCGCCCCAACACCGGTCTCGGCCGCATTGCCCGGAAAGGCCACCACAGGCTCGCCGTCGGCGCTAAAACTGACGAGCATACCAATCACCACGCCGTCGATCCGCCGGCTCTGCCCCGACACCTGGCGCTCGCCAACGACTTCGAGACCTTCGTCGCCCATGCCGTGCCTCCCAAGGTCTTTGTTTGTTTAGTTCTGTAAAACCTTCTGGCCTTTGATGACAACGTTCTTGCCGGCCTTGATGTTGATCTCGCCGGATCCCTTAACGGTGATGTCCTTGCCTTGAATGGTTATCGTGCCGTCTTTTTGCATGGTGATGCTGGCCTTGCCGGTCTTGATGACGACCTGCTCACCCGCCTCGATCGTTAGATTCTTTCCCACCGATATCGACTGATCCTTGTCCACCGCGAGCGAGTCATCCTCGCCGACGGAGCTGCTGCGGCTACCGCCCACGCTCTCGCTGTGGTTGCCGAAAACGCGCTCATCCCTGTGGGCGCCGATGTTGGTGCTCTGAGCGCCGCCCACGATCACCGTTCGCCCACCGCCGACGTTGGTCTCCTGCGCCCCACCGACGTTGATCATCTCGTTCACGCCGACGGAGTGGGTGCGCGCGAGCGCGACCGTCACCGTCTCGTTACGACTGACCATGCGCGTCCGACTGCCGGCAATATTCACGGTTTCATCGCCCCCTACGGACTCGGTGCGGTTAGCGCCAATTATGATGTTCTCATTACTGCCAACCGTTTCGCTCCGGTCGTTCCCGATAAAGGTCTGCTCATCGTTGGATACGTTCTTGCTGCGATCATGGCCAACGGTGTGGCTCTCGTCGTTTTCCACGGCGATGGCCTGGTCCTTCTGCGCATGCAGATACACTCGCTCCTTGCCTTTGGAATCGTCCATCGAGAGCTCGTTCGAGCCCCCACCGCCAGGCGTGGAGTTCGACTTCACGCCGCTGACCATGGCCTGACCCGGTAAATCGTAGGGCGCCATCGCACCGCCGTTATAGACGCGCCCGGTGACGATCGGCCGGTCCGGATCGCCTTCCAAGCACTCGACGATAACCTCCTGGCCGATCCGTGGAATGTTAACCGCTCCCCAGTTTTTCCCGGCCCAAGGTTGACTCACCCGCACCCAGCAGGAGCTGTTCTCGTCCGCCTTGCCGTAGCGATCCCAGTGAAACTGGAGTTTTACCCGGCCGTGCTTATCGGTCCAGATCTCTTCGCCTGCCTGGCCGACGACCATAGCCGTCTGCGGCCCTTGCACGACGGGTTTGGGGGTGACACGACGTGGACGGAAGGGTGTTCCGGCATCAGTGGCGGTGAAGCGGCAACAATACACGGGTGCACTGACGCCCGCCCCGCTCTCGAATGGGGTCGATTCCACCTCGTAGCTTGCCGAGACGACCAGATATTCCCGGTTCTGGTCCGCTCTTGGGTAGTTGGCAAGCTCGAAAAGTGCGCCCACGTTCAATCCGCGGACGTTGCCCTCGCCCCGTATCAGCTCATATCCAGCCTGCCGCTCTTCCGTGCGGATGCGCGCGTAGCGCTCCCCATTTCCGGCCTCGAGATAGCCCCCCGGGTAGTCGTAAACCTCAAAATCGGCCAGGTTGTGCCCTTGCGGCTTGCTGCACACCGCGCGCAGGCTCTTCCGCGGGGCTTTGAAGTCGAAATCATTCAATGCGCAGGCACCTGGCTGAACCTCTTGTGAGACCCGCCAGTCCCAGAGGCTCTCCTGCTCACGCACTACGCCCTCGCCACGCGGATAGAAGGGGATCTGCTCGTAGCCGGCGCTGGCCTCGTGGCAGCTGTAAGAGTCGCATAGTACTAGTGTGTGTTTACCGTCCTCGTGGCGGAAAAAATAGTAGATCCCCTCTTGCTCCAAGAGGCGGCTGACAAAGTTCAAATCAGTTTCGCGGTACTGAACGACGTAATCGAGCGGCTCATACGACTCGGTCAGTGGCTCTTCGAAATCGGTAAATCCATGCTCTCGGAATACAGAGGTGACGATTTGGGGGATGCTCTTCTCTTGGAAAATCCGGCAGTCGGATGCGCGGCCAAGGAACCAAAGCCATGGAACCACGGTTGCCCGATAGTGTGCGAACTGACCTTCGTAGCCGAGTAGTATGAACTGGGCGATATGGCCATTGAAGAACCGCTTGCCGCCATCGGAGCGCTTCAGGCGGATGGTTACGTTCTCGCCCAGTAGATCCTGATGACGGATCTCCGGATCCGGGCTAAGCAAGTCGAGATCGTAGCTGAACGGGCGGCCCAGTTCCTCGCTTGCCTCCAGCCGGCGTAAACCCAGTACATCCTCGCCCAACGGCGTCGCCAGCGAAATCTCGCGCTGGACTTGGAAGAATATTCTTTCTGTTATACTCATAATCCGTCATCCGTCCCCGGTCCGGCCGCAACACCGCCCGGAAGTCCACGAGCACGGACGACCCTGCAAAACAACCCTGGCCGACTGAGCCACTCCGTTCACCCTTTTCAGCCCTACATGTCAGCGGAATCCCCTGCTCCGCCACTTTAGCTCAAGTTTAACACTCCCTCCCCGATTTTGACCCGATTTCGGGGTGGATCCAGCCGTAAACATTTGATTGAACGAATGCAAGGCCCCGCCTGGTGAATGTCGCGCCATAATCGGGGGGTGCTATGTTTAGGGGTTGCGCCGCAAGCCAGACTCGGCTAGCGTCGCTGACTCTGTCTGTAGCGGATCTCCACAAGGCCCCCTTGCCGGCTCCGAAAAACATAAAAACAGCGGTGTTCTAGCACCACTCGCCGTTTTTAAAAATGATAATTTATTGATAACAGGGATAGTTCGAATTTGGGTATTCAACTTGGGTTAACAACCCTGTTGAAGTCTAGTGGGGGATTAGCGCAAGTTCCAGCCCATGTCTGCACGCACTAGCAACCTGCCTTGTGGCGCGGCTCGTTCAGCACGGAAAAAACACGCAAAATCAGCTTGTTTTCTCCTGACAGCTGTCATTTTCGACCTCTTTGCTATGCTCACATCAAGGAGGGGAGTACAGCCGGTCGACTCGACTACTAAATATAAGAATCCGGGACACCTTGCCGGTATTGCGCCGTGCCGCACAGAGCCTGCGCCAGGGAACCACCGGGGGGAAACAAAAAAATGAAAGGTTTCTGCTCAGCAGATGCAGTGCGTTTAGTATTAGTAGTAGGGACCACAATGGCCCCTGCACTTCGCAGCCGATCAGATTGGGATTGGCGTGTCTGCCGGACCCTGCGTCCATCCCCACTCCCACACCCGCATTTCCTCCGACTGATTGCAACCATTGGCCTTATGGCGCTGCTGCTGCCGGGCGTGCTGCCCGCGGCCACCCTCCGCATCATCCCGCCGAGCAATACGACGCTAGCCGAAGGGTCGGGCACAACCGAGCTTACGGCGGAGTTGACGCTTACGGAAAACACCAGCAACTGTCGGTTTACCGCGGATATCGCAACAAGCGGGACGGCCACTCAAGGCACCGACTATTCCATCAGCCCGACCAGCATCTCGATCGACGTCCCAAGCGCTCAGAGTGAGAGTAGCGGTGGCGCCACGGCTACGCAGGCCCTGACCATTACCGTCAACGATGACACCGAGATCGAGCCGACAGAGGAGATCACGCTCGAGCTCACAAACCTGAATACCGGGCCCGCAAGCACGATTAACGACGATACCAGCAGCTTCTGCCCCGGAACCTTCGATGCCGGTGACGCGGTGACCCTTTCCATCGACGATGACGACGACACGACGGAACCCACGGCGTCGGACATCTCCCTGCAGGGACAGCCGGCCCAGACCGTAGAGAGTACCTTTACGGTGACAGACGACAGCCCCCCGATCACGGTCTCGACCGACATCGGCGAGGTGGCCCCCACAACCGTCAACGCCTCAAGCGGCGAGGTAACCTTCCGCTTTACCGTACCCGCCGACGCGCAGACCGGAGAGACTTTTACTGGCGAGATCACCCTGGAGGACGCACGGGGCAACGCGTCCACCGTGTCCGTCACAATAGGCACTGAACTCGACCTAACCGGTATTTCAGGGCTCAACCCCAACCAGGCAAGCGTCGCTAACGCCCTGCAGGGGGCGTGCGAAGCTATCGCAGCGACCCCGGAAGATGGCCGGTCGGCCGGACAAGAAGATCTGCTCGCCTCCTGTACGAGCGTACAGAACTCGGACAACCCCGGTGCCGCCCTCGATCAGCTCGCCCCCGAGGAGGTGGCAATACAGGGCCGCACGGCACTCGGATTGCTTCATCAGCACCAGACAAGCATCTACCGACGCCTGACCATGCTTCCGCGTGACGGCGGCGGTGTCGATATCTCCGGAATCAATCTCACTGTAGCCGGCCAGAACCTGCCCGGCAGCGTACTGCAGCAGGCCGCCGAGCGCCTTCTTGGCGGTGGCGCCGGCGATATCCTGGACCTGGGCCGGTTCAGCGCCTTTGTCACCGGCAATTTCAGTATCCTTGAGCGTGACGGGACCGGCAACGAGCAAGGTTTTGAGTCGAACGCTTGGGATATCACCGTCGGTGCCGACTACCGCTTCTGGGATAACCTCGTGCTCGGCGGGGCATTGGGCTATGCCGACAGCGCCGCCGATGTGAATGGCAATGCCGGCGAATCTGATGCCACAGCGCTCACGACGACGCTCTATGGCAAATACTATTTCCCCGAGCGCTATTACGTCAGCGGCGCGCTGACCTACAGCCACAATCAGTACGACTCCACCCGCGATGTAACGCTCGGGGCCGCGCGCCAGCTCGCCCGCGGAGATACCAACGGCAACCAGTTCGGAGCAAACCTCAACGGCGGATACGATCTCACCTATCAGGCGCTGACAGTGGCGCTGCAAGGGCGGATAACCTACCTCAACACCGGCATCGACGGCTACAAAGAGAAGGCCTCGGATTCCGGGGCGCCTGGTTCCGGCACGCTGCTCCGGATCGGCAATCAGACGATCGACTCGCTGGTTACCGAGCTCGCGACACAGCTCACCTACGCCATCTCGACGGGCACCGGTGTGATCTCCCCGACCTTTCGGGTGGGTTGGGCGCATGAGTTTCTAAACGATCAGCGCTTCATCGACGCGCGCTTTCTCAACGACCCCACGGGCCAACACTTTTCCGTACGCACCGACGAGCCGGACCGCAACTACTTCAATCTCGGATTTGGCGCGAGCGCCGTTTTTCCGCACGGGCTCTCCGCGTTCCTTTTCACGGAGTGGTTTGAAGGCCGCTCGGATACCCGGTATTACGCATTCACCGCTGGCGCGCGGTTGGAGTTCTGAAATACTTCGGGAAGCCGGCGACACCTTTCGCCGATCTTGTCCAGAAACAACCACACTCGAATGCCATTCGACTTAGAGGTACAGCTATTTCGCGCTTACGTTGGCCTATGAAGAACGAGAGGGCAAATCAGGCATGAGCAAAGCAATCGAGGACTACGGCTTCATCGGCAATACCGTGAGCGGCGCGCTGGTGGCGCGCGACGGCGCCATCGATTGGCTGTGCTTGCCGCGCTTTGACAGCGATGCCTGCTGCGCAGCGCTGCTGGGCGGGCCCGAGCATGGTTATTGGCGCATTGCGCCGGCCGACGCTCTCAAATGCGTCACCCGCCGTTACCGGCCCCAGACCGCGATTCTCGAAACATGCTTTGAAACCGCCGAGGGCAAAGTCACGTTGATCGACTTCATGCCGTTCACCGACGACGAGCACTACGTCGACGTGATACGCCTGGTGCGCGGGGATGCAGGCCACGTGCGCATGCGCATGGAGCTCTGCCTACGGCTTGGCTATGGCCAGGTGGTACCTTGGGTGCGCAGCCAGGAATACGGTCTGAGCGCCGTCGCCGGACCGGATGCCCTGCAACTGCACACCCCGGTCGAACTCAAAGGCCAGAACTTCACCACCGTCGCGGAATTCAGCGTCGGCGGCGAGGCCGTTATTCCGTTCACGTTGGCATATCATCTCTCGCACCGCTCGGCACGCCCCGCGGCGAACGCCCAAACCCGGCTCGAGGAAACCACCGCGCGCTGGCACACTTGGATCGGACGGTGCCAATTCGACTGTGCCGAAGAGCATCCTTGGTATGAGGCGGTCACCCGCTCGCTGATCACGCTCAAAACTCTTACTTTCAGCCCCACCGGCGGCATCGTCGCCGCACCCACCACGTCATTGCCCGAGCATTTGGGGGGCACACGCAACTGGGACTACCGTTTCTGCTGGATTCGGGATGCGACCTTGACACTCTATGCTCTGGTCAGCTCGGGTTATCGCCAAGAGGCCTATGCGTGGCGGGAGTGGCTGCTGCGCGCGGCCGCCGGTGACCCCAAACAATTGCAGATCATGTACGGTCTGAGCGGCGAGCGCCGGTTGACCGAAGTCGAGCTGCCCTGGCTGCCGGGCTACGAGCACAGCCGGCCCGTGCGCATCGGCAATGCCGCCTTCAAGCAGCGTCAGCTTGATGTGCCCGGCGAGTTGATGGACGTTCTACACGCCGGGCGCAAGCTCCAGTTCGAGCACAGCGAACACAGCTGGCGACTGCAAAAAACGATATTGCGGCAGCTGGAGCAGGACTGGAACCAACCCGACGAGGGAATTTGGGAAGTGCGCGGTGGCCAGCGCCACTTCACCCACTCCCGACTGATGTGCTGGACTGCCTTCGATCGCGCGGTCAAGGCGGTGGAAAATTTCGGCCTGTCCGGCCCGGTCGAGCGCTGGCGTGCGGTGCGTGAGGAAATCCATACTGATATCTGCCGCAACGGCTGGAACGCCGACAAACGCGCCTTCGTCCAATATTACGGCGGCGAGGCACTGGATGCGTCCATACTGCTGATGGCTGAGGTCGGCTTCTTGCCGCCCCAGGACGAGCGCTTCCGGACGACCGTCGAGGCCATCGAGCGAGAGCTCATCGTCGATGGCTTGGTACTTCGTTACCGCGCCGAGGATAGCCCCGACGGGCTGCCGGGTGACGAAGGTGTTTTCCTCGCCTGCAGCTTTTGGCTGGCCGATGCTTACGTCATGTTGGGCCGCTACGGTGATGCGGTCGCCTTATTCGAACGCCTGCTCAGCCTGCGCAACGACCTCGGCCTGCTGGCCGAAGAGTACGACCCGCGCATCGGCCGCCAGCTCGGCAACTTTCCGCAGGCCTTTTCCCACATCGCACTCATTAATACCGCCAACAACCTCGCCTGTGCCCGTGGTCCAGCCAAGCAACGCGCCGACGGACCCGGCCGACACCGCTTGGATGAGTAATGGGCGCTCGGTCGCTGGCGACCGGTATTTGCTACTGTGTCGGACGGCCAGCCTGTGCTGGCACGCCAAATTTTGCTCCGCCTAGGAGGTTGACCGTATGCCACACGATACTCGGATGCCTGCGATCTTTCTCGGTCACGGCAATCCAATGAATGCGCTTCGTGACAACGCCTACACTCGCCGCTGGGCGGCGCTCGGCGCCGCGCTCCCGCAACCCAGGGCGGTGCTATCCATATCCGCGCACTGGTACGTGCCCGCAACCGCGGTCACGGCCAACGCGCAGCCACGCACCATCCACGACTTCGGCGGATTTCCGCGAGAGCTCCACGAAATGCAATATCCCGCGCCGGGAGCACCCGAATTGGCTGCGCGCGTCGCACAATTGTTGGCCCCTGTGCCGGTGGAACTCGAGCATGGCTGGGGATTAGATCATGGAACCTGGTCGATTCTCGTGCACATGTACCCCAACGCCGACATCCCGGTAATTCAACTGAGCATCGATGAGACCAAGGACGCGAATTGGCACCATCGAAGCGCCCGACAGCTCGCGGCGCTGCGTGATGAAGGAATACTCATCATCGGCAGCGGCAATCTCGTCCATAATCTTCACACCTATGCCTGGGGCCGACGCGGGGTCGAGCCCTACGACTGGGCCGTTCGCTTCGAAACAAGGGCGCGCGAGTTGCTCCTCGTCAGGGATTTCGCGCCACTGGTGGCTTATGAAACGCTGGGGCGGGATGCGATGCTGTCCGCGCCGACACCGGAACACTACCTGCCACTGCTTTACGTGCTCGCCCAACACCACGAGCACGAGCCAGTCAGCTTTCCGGTAGAGGGCTTCGACGGCGGCTCCATTTCGATGCTCGCCGTTCAACTCGGGTGACGGCACAAGCGCCCCGGAGGGCATCATAGCGGCTTATCCCGTTCACTATAGGGCACATCCTTCGTGAGGGTGAACGGACCCGGCTGCTCTGCGCTCGAAAGGCAACCCGAAATGAGGCTAAACAGTATGCGTGACGAATAATCAGCGGCTCTTCTGCACTGATGTGAGCCAGGAAGGGGTGACTGCGGCCATGTGCAGACCTCTTCTTTATTTGCCTAGGCATTTGTATTGAAAAGGTTTTGTTGGCTGCAGTCATCCCTTACTGGCTCAAACCATGTCACAAGAGCCTGTTTTTCGAGGCCCCCCTAAGAGAGTCCGGCGCGCTGGCGTGTGGGTAAGATAAGGAATGGAGCGAGCCGGCTCGGAGCTATTCAAGCTCACGCGGGCGAACGAGGGTGAGCAACCTTGCGCAACCGCGCTCGAGGCGGGCCCAATCGTCGGGCATCGCAAGATGCGCGAGCGCAGCGGTTGGCAAGGCGGGGGCTTGCGGCTCAACGGGGATGAGTTGTCCCGTCAGGTGCACGACCAACTCTTCGCAGCCCGGATTGTGACCGACGATCATCACCCGCGTAGCACCGGGATCGCTCTCGGCAAGCACTTTGAGTAGAGTGCCCACATCGGCTTGGTAAATGGCCTCTCGCCAAAAGATGAGCTCTTCAGAAAGCCCTGCTTTGCGACACAAACCCAAAGCCGTCTGCTCGGCACGCAGCGCCGGTGAGCTGAGAATGCGATCCGGCAAGAGTTTCTGCTCGCACAACCAGCAGCCCATGCGCTTGACGGCTTTGCGCCCGCGCTTGGCCAGCGGACGATCGAAGTCGCCGGCCACCTTGCCGTCCCAGTCCGATTTGCCGTGGCGAAGTATAAGCAACTCGCGTGACATGGCGGTTTCGATTCCAAGCAGCATCGCACGAGAATCGAGGGTACGCCGCTAGCCTCCCGCAGGATCTTGGTCATTGCAAGTGCTTATGGTTGCCGAGATGGATCTCTCTATGTGGGGGGAATATCCGCTTGCAGTGCTAGGCATGATGTCTAGGCTTCATAAGCAGGATCCATTTCTTACCCGGATTGTCCCAGGAATCCTTGACCATGCCGCGCCTCGCACGCTCCGTATAACCGCATCGTTCGTACAGCCGGCGGGCGCCGGTATTCGCGTCCGAGACGATGATGCTGAGCCCGTTCCGCTGCGAGCATTCCGCTAGCCGCTCCGCGATCCGGAGCAACTCGGCTCCGTACCCCTTACCACGGTGCTCCGGATACGCAGCCAGCACATTGACATACCAGGTTCCGGCCGCGAGGTCTTCGAGCTGTTGCAAAGGCACGAACATGGGCGGCAGGCCATCGTAAACGGACGGGTCCGGCTCATCCGCTAGCGGATAGCCGATCAGGGCCGCAACCACACGGCCGCCGTCTTCCCTGACGACGGTATTGCGGTAAGAAAAGGCTCCGCTGTCCCGGCTCGCGCGCCGCCGTCCAACGTCCCAGGGCAATTGCTCCGGCTCCGCCATTTTCGCCCAAAGATACAGCGGCAATCCCTCGCCGGCGAAGTTGACCAGTTCCGCCATGGCTTCGGCATCCGCAGGCGTTGCTGCACGATATGGATGCCGAAACGGGTGCCGATGCGGGTTCTCGGTCGGCGTTCTCGCGGCAGCGGCCATTTACGCGACCTCCTTGAGCGGGGCTGATTCGGCACCATCCGGCGTTGCCACGTCTCTAAAGGTCAGCATGTCGATGACCCGTGCCGAGGCGCCATGGTAAAAGCCGATCTCCATCTCATAGCCCTGCGGGTTGCGAAACGTTCCGAAGACCATGTCGAAGACCGGCATGTCAGCGTAATTGTAGCGGTGCAGGCCGCGCCCGTGGTGGATTGCCCGTGGTGGATTGTGTGGCTTTCCGGACGCTGCACAATATAGCCGAGCCATCGCAGGGATTTGCCGGTGCATTGTTTTTCCAGGAATGAAAAGCGGAATCGCACTACAATCGAGGATGTGCTGCCACAGCTTCCGCAGGATCTTGGTTATTGCAAGCATTTATGGTTGCCGAGACGGACCGCCTTGAAACCGCCGGGCCTGGAGGCCCGGTCAGTGACGATGCCACCAAGGTGATCGCAGCGGTCGACCTCGGCTCCAACAGCTTTCACATGAAGGTGGCGCGGGTCGTGGGCAACCAGCTCACCATGATCGACCGAATGCGCGAGCCCGTGCGCCTCGCCGCCGGGTTGAACGAGCACAACGAGCTCGACCAAGCGGCTCGTGAGCGCGCGCTCGGCGCGCTGGAGCGCTTCGGGCAACGGCTACGCGACGTGCCGTCCCATAACGTGCGTGCGGTCGGGACGAATACATTCCGCCGCGCGCATCGCGCCACGACCTTTCTGAGCGAATCCGAGACCGCCCTAGGTCATCCCATCGAAATCATCGCGGGGCGCGAGGAAGCACGGCTCATCTATCTGGGCGTCGCCCGAAGCACGGCTCAGAGCCCGGGCAAGAAGCTGGTGGTCGACATCGGCGGCGGCAGCACCGAGCTGATCATCGGCCGACGGTTCGAACCACTCAGCATGGAAAGCCTCTACATGGGCTGCGTGGCTATGAGTCGAGAGTTCTTTGCCGATGGCGCAATCGACGCGAGGGGCATGCGCCGGGCGGTGCTCGCGGCCAGACAAGAGCTCGAATACATCGAAGAACCCTATCGCCGCATCGGCTGGAATACCGTCATCGGTTCTTCCGGCACCATCCAAAACGTCTGGCAGGTCATACAAAATGAAGGTTGGAGCCAGAAAGGGATCACGGTCAAGGGACTCGGTAAGCTGCGCGATGCCCTGATCGAGACGGGACGAGCCGATAAGTTGAAATTGCGCGGCTTGCAGCCCGAGCGCGCTCCTGTATTCGCCGGCGGCGTCGCTATTCTCGTGGCTGTGTTCGAGAGTCTAAAGCTGCGTCGCATGACCTGCGCGGACGGCGCGTTACGCGAAGGGCTCTTATACGATCTCATCGGCCGGTTGGATTACAAGGATGTTCGCGGCGCGACCATCGATGATTTGTGCCAACGCTACCGAGTGGATCAGGAACAAGCACGGCGGGTCGCCGAAACAGCGGGCTTTCTCCTCGATCGGGTCACTGACTCCTGGGATCTGAACGGCAAGCGCCACGCCCAGCTTCTACAATGGGCCGCGCGGCTGCATGAGATCGGCTTGGATATCGCACACAGCCAGCACCACAAGCACGGCGCCTACATCCTGCAAAATGCCGATCTATCGGGGTTTTCCAATCAGGAGCAAGCAGAAATCGCGGCGCTCGTGCGCGTGCACCGTCGCAAATTCGCCACCCAGGTCTTCGATACCCTACCGCGCGGCCGGCACACTCACCTGTATCGACTGGCCGTGCTGCTACGCCTCGCCGTTGTCCTGCATCGGGGTCGATACGATATGGACCTGGCCGGTTTAGAGGTGGCAGCCAGCCCTAACACGCTCTCCCTCTCTTTCCCCAGCGGTTGGCTGGCCGGGCACCCCCTAACAGAAGCTGATCTTGCCCGTGAGGACACTTACCTCCAGGCGGCCGGAATGGCACTCAAAATCGCCTAAAGACGCACCTAACCGACAACATCGACTGAGCATTTTCTCGTGTTGCTGGCATTTCCCGCCGACACCTTCTCCGCACCAAAATAATCGCGCCCGCAACTCATTAGAATATAAAGCTTTAGATTGCAGAGAGAGTCGCCACCTGCATCCGGCACGGGCATGGCTCTGAGTAAGTAAGGCAGCGGGCACTTAAAGACCTGCCGCGGCTGCATAATAATAATTTGGCGTGTTCCCCGTGCGAGTGGATTGACATTGGCAATACGATCACCTAACAGCACGCACGGCCCCATCGGCTATAACTTGGCGCCCCAAGCCGAAGGAGAGCATGTGCTCAACGCGTTGGCGTCGATGTTTCCGAGCCGCCTCGAGCAAGCCTCGGATGACCACTTCGTCTATCTCGACACCTTCGATTGGCGACTGTTCAAACGGGGAATGCGGCTAGCGTTGCATACGGCCGACGAAAACCGCGCGCTCAGGCTCGAAACGAACGACGCTTGCATATACGAGCCACTGCCGCGCTCCACTGCGCCCCGCTTTGCCGGGGATCTGCCCGCTGGTCGTATTCACGATCAGATCGCCCCAATTATCGCCGTGCGCCGTCTCTTGCCCCGCGTCGAGATCGAGACGAAAACCAACCGTGTCGAAATAGGCGACGAGAATAAGGTCATGGCGTGCGTGCAACTCATACAAACACACGTGACGGATCCCGAGGCCAATAACGATCAATCGAAAGCGCTCGATCCGAAGCTGCAGGTAGCCGCGACCTGCGGCGACCATCCTGCCACGCTGCGCCGGATCACACGTTATCTCGAATATGATCTCGGGCTTGACCCAGCTACGCATGAGACCTTCCAAGAGGCGCTCGAGATCATCGGGCACGAACCCAGCTCCTACCGTTCCAAACCCGAAATAGGCCTCGAGCCGACCATGACCGCTGGTGAGGCAGCGCTCGCCATCTGCCGGACCTTGCTCGACACCCTACTGGTTAATGAAGCCGGCGTTCGCCGTGATCTGGACATGGAATTTTTGCATGACTTTCGGGTGGCCGGTCGCCGCACACGCTCGATCCTGGCATTGATCGGCAAAGTATTCGAACCGCAATCCAAAGATCATTTCAGAGAAGAGTTCAAATGGCTCGGCTCGGTTACCGGTCCGGTGCGGGATCTGGATGTTCACCTCCTGCGCATGAACAATTACCGTGCCAGCCTCCCCGAGGCGGCAAGTAAGGATCTGGCCCCGCTTGGCCAATATCTGCGCCGCCATCGCTCCACCGCGCGTCGTCGCTTGACGGCGGCCCTACGCTCGAAACGCTACCATGCGTTGGTGGACACATGGCGCGCCCACCTCGATGGTTCACAGCCGGAACTGTTGATCGAACGAATCGCCCGGCAACCGGTCATGGACGTGGCATCGAAACGTATCTGGCAGGCTTACCGCAGAGTTGAGAAACGCGCCAACGCCATTGGGCCGGATAGCTCTGCCGACGTATTGCACAAACTACGCATCGAGTGCAAAAAACTGCGTTATCTCCTAGAACTCTTTTACAGCCTCTACGATTCCAACGACATCGACCCACTGATCAAAGCACTTAAACGCCTACAGAAAAACCTAGGGGATTTCAACGATCTCGTGACTCAGGAGGCAGCCCTGCGGCGAATCGCTCACGAGATGGAGCAGGCAAAATTCGCCACAGTGGATTGTCTACTCGCCATGGGACAACTCTTAGGGGAGCTCATTTGGAGGCAACACAGGGAACGCCGACGGTTCGCCAAATGCTTCGCGCGTTTCAATAAACCGCGCAATCGGAAACGCTTCCGACAAACGTTCAAAACGGTGGCAGCGAACTGATCGCGAAAGCGTCCGCCAGCCGCTGGTATCCCAAGGCTCAAATGTTAGGATGTCAGCCAAGCTCTCAAAAGCGGTGTCAAAGAAACGACGCGGGCGGCCCTGGGCGAAACACCGCTAAAGCCGCTGTCGCCCCCCTATAATGGGGAGCACGTAAAGTCACCGGCTCCATCTCCGACATGACGCTGCGCCCTCATAGGCGAGGAGGCAACATGGCCACCAAGCGGTCAAATAAGGATCAGCACACCCCGCTGAGCCTGGTCGAAGATACTAGACCGACCGCCGATACAATGGCAGCTACTCAGGCGAGCGAACCTACGGCGGGTCCGAGCGAGGTGGCGGAGTCGGCGCCAAGCTCACCAGGGCAAGCACCGCAAGCAGGCCGATCACGCAAAGTGTCCGCGGAGAAACGCAGGCCGCAAACGACCACCGACGAATCCACCGGAACCGATCTCGGCTCACCCGAATATTATCTCAACCGCGAACTTACCTGGCTGGCGTTCAATCGCCGAGTATTGCACGAGGCGGGCGACGAGCGCACGCCCTTGCTGGAGCGCCTCAAATTCCTAGCTATTGCCGCCGCCAATTTAGACGAGTTCTTCATGAAGCGCATCGGCGGATTGAAGCAACAGGTGGGGGCCGGCGTGTGTGAGCTCACCGTCGACGGTCGCTCGCCGCAACAGCAGATCGAAGAGTGCTACGCGGTGGTTCGCGAGATCGAGGAGGAAACCGAAGCCCTCCTTCCCAATCTCCTCGCGGAGCTGGAAAAGCACGGAATCGCCATTCTCTCGTACGACGCGCTGGCGAAGGATGAGCAGGCGCAGATGCGCGCGCATTATATTGAAAACATTTTCCCGTTGGTAACGCCGCAAGCGGTCGACTCCGCGCATCCGTTTCCGTTCATCTCGACTCTGTCGCTGAATCTACTCGTGAGCCTCGCCTATACCGCCGATGACGACGAGGAGGTTCGCGCGCGGGTGAAGGTACCGCTCGGTGCGGACATACCGCGGTTTCTACCCGTCGGTGACTCAAAACGCTTTGTCGCTCTCGAACAGATCATGTCGCATAACCTGGACTTGCTGTTCCCGAACATGGACGTGCGAGCCTGCGAGCTGTTTCACGTCACGCGCAATGCAAATACCGATCACGACGAGGAGAGTGCAGACGATCTTCTCGCCATGATCGAGTCCGAGGTGCGCGAACGGCGCTTCGCCCCCATTGTGCGCATCAAGGTGGAACGCAATATGGATCCGTTTCGCCGCGGCATGATCGCGGCAAACTTCGGACTCGACGAGCAGAGAGATGTCTTCTACACCGACGACGGCATGCTGGCAAAGCGCGATCTCTGGCAGATAGCCTTGTTACCGGATCAAGAACTGCACTATCTACCCCATTATCCGGTAGATCACCCGAAGCTGGATTCACCGAATATTTTTTATGCGATCCGCGACCACGGCCCCATTCTCGTGCAGCATCCCTACGAATCGTTTTCGAGCTCGGTAGAGCGGTTTTTGCTTGAGGCGAGTAACGACCCCAAAGTGCGCGCTGTCAAAATGACGCTTTACCGCACGTCGGGTGAAACCAGGATCGTCGATTACCTCATCGAAGCCGCCCAGAACGGCAAGCAGGTGGCGGTAGTGGTCGAGCTCAAAGCCAGTTTCGATGAAACGGCCAATATCCGCTGGGCGAGCCGGATGGAAGAGGCCGGCATCCACGTTACTTATGGTGTGGTCGGTCTTAAAACGCATTGCAAGCTCGTGCTGGTCGTGCGGCGCGATTACAACGGACTGCGCCTCTATACTCACATAGGAACAGGGAATTATCATGCCGGCACGGCTCGGCTCTACGACGATTTGGGGCTTTTCACCTGTAATGAGGACATTGGCCGGGATCTGATCGAGCTGTTCAATTACCTGACTACCGGCTACACGCCGAAGCGAAACTACCGGAAGATTCTACCGGCGCCGAAGCTCTTGAAGCGATCGCTGATCGCGAAGATACGCCGTGAGATCGCACTGCACAGTGCCGCCCAACCTGGCCTCATTCAGATGAAAATGAATGCCCTGGAGGATCCCGATATTACTCGCGAGCTCTACCTCGCCTCACAGGCGGGGGTACGCGTGGACCTCCTGATAAGAGACACTTGCCGCCTGCGCCCGGGGATACCCGGCGTGTCCGAAAACGTTCGCATCATCAGCATGGTCGGCCGATTCCTCGAGCACAGCCGTATTTACTATTTCCACAACGGCGGAGACGAGGAGTACTACATCGGCTCCGCCGATTCCATGATGCGCAATCTCGAGCATCGGGTGGAGGTGTTAGTGCCCGTGGAGGATACACCGCTGCAGGCGGAGCTGCGCCAGATCATCGACCTCCATCTCAACGACCAACGCAGTGCCTGGGACATGCGCTCCGACGGCACCTACGTCCAGCGTCGTCCAAGCGACGAGAACGGCGAGGGCTGCCAGGAACAGCTCATTGCCGCGGCGCTGCGTCGCCATAAGGAAGCCAAGCGCCTGAAACGGCGCAAACCGAGAATCATGGGACGACGCAATGTGCGCCTGCCGGCGTCGTAGCCCGAACAACGCCCGCTCGTTATCCGAGTGTTCGGAGTCACGGCAGATTAGATCGTATATGAAATTATTTCTTTAATGCATCAATAGGAAATTGTCCCATCCGCTTTAAAGGTTCCTTTACCTGTCTTCGTACTTTGCGTTCCCCGCAGCTCTCCGCTCCCTGTCGCCTGGGTAAAGCGCCCTGTTCCTCCCGTTATCTCGAACGTTGCATCCGATAGACTATACACAGGTCCGGTATTAATCGGGATAAACGAGCCGCCGTAGTTGCCAACAAGTTGGTCGCCATTAGCGGCAACAATTGTGAATTCACCGGCAAAGGTGAAATGATCCTCCACCGGCGTAATGCAATCAGTCGCATTGAATGAAAGTTTACCAAGATGCGTGCCTTTGCCCGTTCCGGTCGTGGTGCCACCGAATTGAGACGGACAATCAGGTGTAAATCCCACCTGCTCGTGAACCTCCAGGCGTATCTTCAAGGGTCTATCTTGACCTGCCAAAATGCTCGCTGGTAAAGCCAGCGCCGTGAGAAGGATCGCGGAAATTACGGTTCGCTTCGAAAATCTTGGAAAAACCATGACTGCTCCTCGAGTTATTTAAAATTTTAAGTCCAGGCGGGCGACACCGCCCCTAGCCGACGGGCTTTGCGACCAGTGATGATTGATCACCGAGAAGCATTTACCTGCACGACGCGGGCGCCGCAACTGCTCGCCTCGACCCACCACGACTCGAAGTTCTCGGCAGATGCCCTTATCCGGCTCGCGCACGCTGATCTGCGACATCGATGCTGGGTTGCTTTGTACCACGGATCAGCTAGCCAGCGGAAACGACATAGCCGGGATGGCACTTATCCCATTGTCCAAAATCCGGAGTTCACTTCTCTCGTTCGGGTGTTTCGCTATGTCCACGTAACCGACGTGCACCTACCTGAGCGCGCAGAGCTGGCGCTAAACGATACAGCGGCAAAAAAGCTGCAGAAGCGGCCACACTTTTGGCTATGTTGGCTGGGTAACTAGGATTCGAACCTCGGTTGACGGAGTCAGAGTCCGTTCCAAAGCAACACACTAAGCCACTTTATCCATTAAGTCAGCTACTTGTGGCTTCACGAGGCCACATCGCCCCACTCTAAGCTCTGTCGATGTGGACGCCTAGTGGACACGAAGAAGTCAATAAGCCACTGGAAAATGCGTCCGAATTGACGGCATTATGATACGATGTTTTCCACCAAGCCACGACATTTGGTTTGATTTTTGAACAGCGTCCCCATCATTGCATCTGAATAATATCTATCCAATTGTATCTGCAACATAGATATAATCTTAGTCACCTCGGCATTTAGCTCATTCTCGTCTATTGTAAAGCCAGGCTTCATAGCCTTTGCTTGCAACCCAAGCTGCTTTAATGACAGCATTGTTATTATCCTATTTCCGTGAATAAGCAGACCATACTTTCGTCCGCTCCTTTTCGGAAGTTCAGAAATCTTTTTTGAGAGAATTTTCTCGACACTACGAGTGGCCTGAACGCAATTCCACACATAATTTCCAGATATGGACGGATTGAATATTTCCTTATATATTCCTCCGTAAAGGTTCTCAAAATATTTACCGATTTCTCTTTTAGCTTGAACTGTTAGATTGGTTTTCCCAGATGCACATGCCAACGCGGCAGTGGCTTCAGACAGATCAAAAGAGCTTTGCGTTGATGAAAATGAATCAGAGCGGACTAGATTGTATTCGATGCCATCGATCAACAACTCCGTACGAATCCGAATTTGCTCAAGGTCTTGTGAAACAAAATCTCTATTTTCAATTCTATTCTGTCGATTGTTGGCCCGTGTAACATCAGACCCGAAATCGTTTCCCGCATTCTCTAATGAGATAACCCTTGCGCCAACCAATACAGATTCAAGCTTACTCTTATCGGTTGAGCTAAATTTTCCAATGGTGCTAACTGTTTGCGCGCCGTTTACCACCTGCGCACCATAGAGCTTGAATGATTTATATTCCCTACTAGAACCCCCCACCATAGATTTCTCTACTCGGTCACAAACTATAGTTATTCCATTATTGAAGTACCAAAAGTTCTCTGGGGAATTTGTTAATGTTTCCTTCATTTCCTCATTGACTTCAGTAGCGCCCAATACTTGACGAATATTTTTGTCGAATAACTTGCGACCATAAGTTTCCCACCAAGCGGATATTTCTTCTGCCGATATCATTCCGAAATAAGCTATGTAAGGCCCTGTTTTCCTGCCCCACTGGGACAATCCAATTTCCAGATCAATGGGAGCTGCACCTGCACTGGCCGCTAGAGAAGAATGTATTTTTGATTGATTTAAACGAACAAAGCTAACCAGTTGATCCTGAGTATCTTCTCCGGCATCGTTCATTTCAGCTAGAAGATCATCTATGCGGCGTTGAGAGTGGCTAGCTAAACCTTGATTTCCAGTATCTATTAAAACTAATTCATAGCGAGTATCAAATTCACCTATAGCTTGTTCAATTTGTGTTTGTTTTTTTGCAACCTTCGAATTAAATCGATCGAAATTCAAATTAAATAGGTCTTTTATACCTTGGCAAAATTTGCCAATTTCCCCACTTTCAGGCTCTCCGGTGCCCGACTGCTTCCATTTTGATTGAACGATCGTCATTTGTTTTAAAGATGGTGAGTAATAAATTGCGTCAATACCATTATCATCACCACCATCAACAACTGAGCTAGCAGCCTCAGAGTCGGAGCATCCAGTGCTGAAATAAACTGCATAAGCAGCTAAGCATCGAGTCAATATCTTAATTTCCTTCTGAGCATCACTTTCACCTATGTCTGCCAGATCAAGGTGATTTTGAAACAGCCCAGTAATTTTTTTTGAGATTTGTGTAACGTGCAAAATGCTCATCTATGTTCCTAATTCTTATAGCATCGATTAGCTGGAAATCGCCGATATTGAATTGGCATCACTTTCTTATAACTCCGCTGCATACCTATCCCTCTAGCTCCTAACGCGTTAATCGGTCGTGTCGCAGTTCCAAATGGATATTTGGCCTAAGTGATTGATGTGCTTCGCATCCGCTCTTCAGGCCCAGTGTTCTTGTGGAGCTAAGCGGATAGGTATGACTCCGCTGTGTTATCTTCGGCACACTCCATTTTTCTTCATAAATACAGAACGTTAACTTAACTTATATCTTAACACCGTGTAATCGTGTGACTTCCGCTTTATACACGGTTGAGCACACTGAGAGTTTGCCCCTATTCTTGAGCTGGCGTGTCGTACCCCATGGCTGGCGCATCATCGGTACATTCCTTTTTATTCATGGGAGACTTCCCTAGAATCTCTCGGCGGATCGTCTCTGCGTTTGGAATGTTGGAAGTCTTCCATCGTACGATCTTCAAGCCAGCTTCTTTTAGGATCGCGTCCCTTCTCTCGTCTTTTTCCTGTCTGTGGGATCGGTCGTCTAACTCGATGACGCTCACGATCCGGAAGCTCGGATCGCACACTAAGAAATCAGCGACTTTTTGACGAACCTCAGCAAAACGTGCAAAATTTTGCTTTCTGTCGCCACCTTTAGTGAACAGGAACTGACTGAAGGAAACCTGCGATAGTATTACATGATCCGGCAAGGCAGTTTTGAGACGACCAAAGAGTACTTGCTCAGGGTCTGAGAGTGGGCGTTTCGCTCGAAATTTGGCTGGTGAACGAATATTGCCAACCTTTTCCTCTTGGCGCCGACTTTGCTTAGTCCTGACAACAAGGGCGGAAACAGCTCCAGCCATGAGAGCCAAAACCATGAAATATCCGATGCTTTCCATGCTGGCGTCCTCGGTTATTGGCTGTATACAGGCACGCGCCGAGTGTAACCATTTCGGCAACGTAGAACTTCCTCATTCAAGTTCTTATCCGGCCCAAGACACTCTTTGAAGGGCTTCCCTGGTATATGCACCTCTTTCCAGCCAACGACTTCATGGTCATTTTCGGTGAAGACCTGAACCACATCACCAACCGTTGTACTTAGGACCTTCTTTATTCCTCCCCTTATTGTGGGTCTAATTTCTAGAAATGCGCTTCCCTCTGCCGGCGTTCTTTTTTGCTCTGCCTGAGCAATTGGTACGATCAGTAGGCTTACTAGTAGCACTGCGCTCATGACGATCCATATCCTCATAACGCATCTTCCCTGTTGAGTAGCGAACTCACCTCTCCTGAATGTCCGGCGCTGGTATATGGCTGGACCGGAAGCATTCCCCCTCTCTGGCTTCGGTCCGTTACTGTGGTGGTAGCTTAGGCTAGTATCTTTGATCTAGTACTACAGTTGCAAATAATAATCGACGGACATCTCGACGATGATCCCCGCGATTCGCTGCCGTCTCACCCAGTGGTAGAACTGAGCGAGGCGTTGGTGTAGCCAACGCCAGCGGCACCACTGTAACGCCTGTTCAGGCCCTCCGCGTCGCCAGGCGATGGGAGTGAGACACAGCCACCGTCGCAGCTCGGCCACAGAGAGGGCCACGGGCATTGGCCGCCCAGGCTGAGCAGCAGGTTTTTTTTCAACTGGTGCCGCCGCAGCGTGACCAGCAGAGCATAAGCCGCCATCACCAAAGTGATATGCCGGTGCCAGCCCGTCCAGGTGCGCACCTCGTACTGATCCAGTCCCAGCTGTGACTTGCTCTCCTGAAAACAGCGCTCGATGTTCCACCGTGCTCCGGCCGCCAAGGCCAAATCCGCCAGCTCCGTTCCGTTCGGAGCAAAAATGAAAAACGCCTGCATCTCCTGCTCGGAGTCCAAGCTGCGGCGGACCAGTACCGCCCGCTGCCAGCCTTCGAACGGCGGCGGGTTGACCGCTAAGCAGGTCCAGTCGTACTCCCGGGGACCCTGACTACCGGCCCCGGCACTGAGCCGTGACCAGCGCGCCTGCGCATCGCCCCTCAAGGCCTCCAACAGCTCCCCCACTTTGCGTTGTTTACAGCCCTGCCAAACATAGGCTTTGCGGCTGACGGCCAGCACATACCCTTGGCCGCGCTCCTCCAGCATCCAGCGCAGTCGAAAATCATCGCCGTAGAGCGCATCGGCTGTGACCCAACGGGCGCTTACCCCGCTGTCCAAGGCACGCACCAACATCTGCCGGGCCAATTCCGTCTTGGGCTGATGAACCACCTCGTCCGGTATACCCGCCCGGCGGCAACGCGCACGATCCTCCGACCACTCCCGCGGCACAAACAGCGCACGATCCAGTAGCCCCTGGCCCCAACAACTGGCATAACCGAGAAATACACCGATCTGAGCGTTCTCGATCCGACCCGCCGTACCGCTGTACTGGCGTTTCACTCCCGCCGAGTGTATGCCCTTTTTTATAAACCCCGTCTCATCCACCACCAGCACCCCGGCGGCATCCTTCAGGACCTCGTAGACACGCTGCCGCACGGCATCGCGCACGCCTTGCTCGTCCCAGCGGGCACGGTTGAGCAAGTGCTGAAATCCATACGGATGGGCTTCACCCTGGTATTCGGATAACTGCCAGCTATTACGACGCTCAACCTCGCCCAGCAGCCCCCGCAGGTAGGCCCCCACCCGCTCACGGGCTTCGGCACGCTTGACATGGCCACCCAGTTGCCCTACCCAGCTACCCAGCTCCGCTTCCCAAGCGCCCGCCTGCTCACGCAAACCCTCCAGCGTCAGGAAATGGTTCATCTCTACCGCCACTTCGTTCAACTATCTGATAACGAAGTATAGCGTATTTATTTACAACTGTAGTACTAGTTCTCGTTGTTCGTCTTCTTGTCTGAACCAGCGGGCCAGCACCCGCTCGGCGATTAGGAAGCCTTTTCCGCCCCTGGCGAGTCCTTGCGCGCCCGTTCTATTGCCGGACTGATGTGTCCGGCCTCTGGCTGGCTCAAACCTGTCATGAGCCAATAGGCATATTTAGGCCACTGCCTGGTCACAGCGATTAGTATCGTTGCCCTCGGATCGTTCCTGCCTTGCTCGATACGCATCACGGTGTCCTTTGGGATACCTATGCGTTCTGCAAAGCTCGCTCTTGATAGTCCTTCCGCTTCCCGTATCTCCCTGATCTTTTCGCCTATGTGCATTGACATATAGTCATATATGACTACACTGGAAGGTATCTAGTCATTTATGACTACCTCAGTGCAACAAACTGTAACAAAGTGGACTTCGAGCATATGGACGACCGACCGACAGGGCAAGTGATTATGTGGCCGCTGGTGACAAGAGAGCGGTTCGCGGAGCTCTCCGGCCTGAACGAAGGCGTCGTGCGCGGGATGGTCGAGAAGGGCCATATACCGAGCGTCAAAATCGGACGCCACCGACTAGCCAACCTTGCCATGGCGTTCGGCAACATGATCAACCTCTACGCCCGCTACGGCTACAACGCCCGTACGGTGATCAAGCACCTGTGAAAGGCTCGGGTTTGTGGAAGGAGCTCTGCATTTACCGGGGTACGCGCGAGCGCGATCCGCAAGCGGTGGTCGCTCAGGCACTCGCGCTACGGCGCTATGTGGGGAAGGCGGCGGAGCCCTCCCCCGGACGGGCATTCACCTACCAGCTGCACGCATCCTTTATCCGCGCTAGCAGGGAGCCTGTTTCGTCGGACCTTTTGGCGTGCTGGCGTGTCAACAAGTGCATCCTGCATAACCTTAATTGCCCCCACGTCCAGCTTATGCGGCATCCTTGCGAGCACCGATCCGAGAGAGGTTCCGCACAAATAATAAGACTACGAAAACTCAGAATAATTCCTTTGCTCTTGCTCAAGTGTTCGGGGTCATGAAAAAACTCTGTACCTGTTGCCCTATGGCGACCCGTAAGACCTCATCCGGCTGGCAGGTAGACCTGCGCCTTGATGGCCGAGGGTTTCGGCGTGCGCGCCGCACCTTCGAGACCAAGGGTTTCAAAGTTCACACCGTCCCCATTACTCCCGAGCTGGCCGAAGAACTTCCTACCCGCCCGCAGGGCCGTCTGCTCCGAACCTGCTATATGGCTCGCACGGCCGTCAAACGCGCCGGCATCGAGCTACCTCGCCGCCAATGCGCCCACGTTCTGCGGCATAATCCGGAGCGAGCCACTTCGTCATGAACGGCGGGAGCATTCTTATCCTGCAGCAGCTTCTCGGCCATAGCGATATCCGCATCACCATGCGCTATGCGCACCTGGCGCCCGAGCACTGGAGGAAGCCCGGCTGCTCAACCCGTTGGAGTTTCGGGGAAGGATCGAGGAACAGTGAGGTACAGCGTGGATGTGTTGTAGACGCTGAAATTCAAAAGGGGTTGCAGCCTAACCATAACCCCTTGTTTTTTATGGCTGGGGGACGAGGATTCGAACCTCGGTTGACGGAGTCAGAGTCCGCTGTCCTACCGCTAGACGATCCCCCAAAACTGAACTGTACTGTAACTTTTAGCGTTTGGAGAACTGCGGCGCACGGCGTGCCTTGTGCAGCCCGACCTTCTTCCGCTCGACCATGCGCGCGTCGCGGGTAACGAAGCCAGCCTTGCGCAGAGCGGGCTTGGACTGGGCATCATATTCAATCAAGGCACGAGTGATACCGTGGCGTATCGCTCCAGCCTGCCCACTACTCCCGCCGCCGACGACCGTCACATATACGTCGAATCGGTCAGTACTCTCGGTTCGCTCCAGCGGTTGACGAACGATCATTCGGGCCGTTTCGCGACCAAAATAATCCGCCAGGGAACGCCCATTGACCGTGATCACGCCACTGCCGCGACGCAGAAACACGCGGGCCGTGGAAGTCTTACGTCGACCGGTGCTGTAATACTGCTCAACTGCCATCATATTCTCGCGTTGTATTCTCGATATACTCGCTCGCGGCCATGCTATCGCCTTCTCAAAGCTCGAGCTGCATGGGCTGCTGGGCCTCATGACGGTGCTCAGGCCCGGCATAGACCTTCAACTTTTTCAGCATCTGCCGACCAAGTCGGTTCTTCGGCAGCATACCTTTGACGGCTGTCTGTATGACCCGTTCGGGCGCTTTGTCGATCAGCTGCCCAAAGGTGATGCGCTTCAGGCTACCGATATAGCCCGTATGATGGTAGTAGACCTTGTCCGAGACCTTACGGCCCGTCACGGCGACCTTTTCCGCATTCACGACTACGATGTAGTCGCCCGTATCCACGTGAGGGGTAAATTCCGGCTTGTGTTTGCCCCTCAAACGGAAAGCAAGCTGCGTTGCGAGGCGCCCTAAGGTCTTGCCGGAGGCATCTACAATGTACCAATCACGTTTCACGTCAGCCGCTTTGGCGCTGAAAGTCTTCATAAATGCCGCTGTCTCCACAAGCGTGGCTTTGGTAGCGTAATGGGGAAGGAATTCTATACAAGGGCAGGTAGCTATACAAGCTGAACTCAATAACTCATCGCCCTAACCGCAAACTGGGCACTTGCCGCATAGTATACTTAAAATGAGGTATATGGTGCATATTCACCACCCGGGCGGCGTTTTTGAACGTGACGGGAGGTTAACTATCGTGGCGTGTGGGGCATCACCGCAGCGAGAACAACGGCCCCTGCATCGATATCGCGCCACCGGTTACAATGATCAAACTAACAACATTTTAGTGAGCCAGGTATGGTCGGTCGGCGGTACAGTTTGGTTGATCGCGTCATCGCGCAGTTTGACGCCGGGGTACAGACGCTTTACGGGCGCCCACGCGGTACCGGCCGGCCGAGCCCGGCCAATGAACTACCCGAGCCGGAACTCGACAGACAAGAGCGCAGGAAAGCGGCGCGACTGATGCGAGTGAATCACTGTGGCGAAATCTGCGCTCAGGCACTGTATCAAGCCCAAGCAATCACGACGCGCAACCCCGCTCTCCGCCAAACACTGGCACGTGCGGCAGCGGAGGAGAATGATCACCTAGCTTGGTGCGAGGAGCGCTTGATGCGACTCGGCAGCCATACCAGCTATCTCAACCCATTATTTTATATCGGCTCGCTTGGCATCGGCGCCCTCGCCGGCGCGGCAGGCGATCGCTGGAGTCTTGGGTTTCTTGCCCAAACGGAGGAGCAGGTAGTCCAACATCTGAGCAGGCATTTGCAACGCCTACCCCGGCAGGATCGACCCAGCCGTGCCATCGTCGAGCAAATGAGACTTGAGGAAGACGGGCACGCCAGCTCAGCCACCGCGGCGGGGGCCGCTCGAATACCGAGACCTGTGCGCCAATTGATGCGGCTGTCCGCCCGAGCCATGACCGGAACCACCTACTGGATCTGAGACACCTAAACTTCCTGTCCGGGCGACAGGTTGCGACCGGCGAAGATCTCCATCATCTCCCGGCGCAACTGGTGACGTATGCGTGCCCGCTCCGCCGGGGCCAGATCCGTCGCTGATTCGCCGAAGAGGTAATCATTGATATCCCAATCCTTGAGAATCATCTTGGTGTGGAAGATATTCTCCTGAAAAACATTGACATCGATGGTGTGGTAACGCTTCAACGTATCTTCGGCCAGATAATTTTGAATCGAATTGATCTCATGGTCGATGAAATGCTTACGCCCCTCCACATCGCGCGTGAAACCGCGGATCCGGTAGTCCATCGTGACGATGTCCGAGTCGAACGAGTGGATCAGATAATTAAGCGCCTTCAGAGGCGAGATAAGCCCACAGGTCGAAATATCGATATCGACCCGAAAAGTGCTCACCCCGTGGAAGGGATGGCTCTCTGGGTACGTGTGTACGGTAATGTGGCTTTTATCTAAATGGGCAAGCACCGTATCCGGCAATGGACCGGGTGATGCGGGGGCGCTCACGTAGGTGCCCTCGGCCTCGCCGCTTTCCTCTTCGGCGATCAGGAGTGTGACACTCGCCCCCTGCGGCTCGTAATCCTGCCGAGCGATGTTAAGAATATTCGCACCCATGATATCGGCAACACCGCTTAGAATCTGGGTGAGCCGTTCGGCATTGTAGACCTCATCAATATACTCGATGTAGGCTTGTCGCTGTTCCGATGTGTTGGCGTAGCAGATATCATAGATATTGAAGCTCAATGACTTGGTGAGATTATTGAATCCATAGAGCTTCACCTTAACTTGCTGCGCCACCGTTCCGCCCTCCAGTAGGTGGAGAAGTTTGAGTGGAAATTTTATCCTCGCGCCGCTCGGATTCATTGCCCGTGTACCAATCCGAGTTCGAGACCACACAAAGATGGTCTTGCCCAGCACGGCGGCGAAAACGTTCACCCGCGGATCATAGGCCGCAGCCACTTCCCTGCCGCCAACCGCTCAGTAACTGACAACTAAGTGTCGGTTCGTCTCCATGAGCACCTGGATTGGACCGATACTCGTTCGCTTTTCACCACAAACTTCGGCCATGGAATGCGCCAGACCACACCCCGAAACTTGCAAAATGGTACAGTGGAATAATAGTTCAGTTGATTCATAATCGGCCGCACGATCTATGCTTGCCGAAAGCCGCCTCTTAGAGCGGTCGCCCGTGCCCGTCTCACGCAGTTATATAGAATTGAAAAGCTGAATAGTTTTCCTGAATCAAGCCAGACTTAAAACAGGCAAATTTAGTAAACCGAGCACCATAGCACAAAATATGCGATCTGGTAAGCTATTATATTATCACTCATGAACCGGCTTGCCAGTAAGCGGCACGTATACTACCAATAAGCATAACCGCGACCGGGAATAGGGGTAAGGCATGGTACAAGCCGCCAGGGACATCTTGCACAAACCAACCATCGATAATCTGCTCCGCCACTGCCACAGGTGGCGTTACCCCCCAAAAACCGTTGTCATCTACGCCGGCGATCAATCAGATGCTCTTTACTATATTATTGAAGGCTCCGTCAGCGTCCTGATGGACGACGATAGCGGCCATGAGTTGGTATTGGCGTATCTCAATGCCGGTGATTTCTTCGGTGAAATGGGGCTTTTTGGCAAAACCGCCACGCGCAGCGCCTGGATCCGGACCCGCACTCACTGCGAACTCGCCCAAATCAGCTACACGCGTTTCCGTCAAGTCGCCAACACCGACCCCGACATTCTCTTCCACCTAACGGGCCAGATGGCGGATCGACTCCGTAAAACAAGCGCTAAAGTCCGCGACTTGGCCTTCCTTGACGTGACCGGGCGCATAGCCCGAACATTGCTTGATCTGGCCAAAGAACCGGATGCCATGACCCATCCTGATGGAATGCAAATACGCATCACCCGCCAAGAACTCGGCCGCATTGTAGGTTGTTCCCGGGAAATGGTGGGTCGTGTATTGAAGGACCTTGAAGAACAGGGTCTGATCTCGGTCAGCGGCAAGACTATGGTAATATTCAACACTCGCTAGCATTTCATGGCGCATGATTGTTATATGCTCTATACGCTGTACCTCTTGCCCCAGAGCGTCGCGCACATTAGGGCAACGCCAATAGCTCTCCGGCCCGAAACTTCAGCCCCATACCACGGCTCGTGCAATGGCGCACAATAGCTGGGACGCGGCGCGCAATTGCTCGGCCTCGGCTGGAGGAGAATAGCTGCACCTCAAGTCGAGTTCCGCGCCAGAACATGATCTTGCCTGGGCACAGCCCAATACCCCCCTGACTGACGTCACGGGTCCAGTACTCGCCAACGCGTTCTCCGCGATGATAGATGCAGACGAGGAGCTCTGCTGGATAGCGCTCTGATCTGCGGCGATTACGGGGTTGATGATACGCCATGATCTCGTGCCTCTTCGCCGTTCGTCTCCTGCCCTCAGGCACTATAGCCCTGCTGCCCGCGAGCTTCTCCGTTTTCGCAAAATAGGCCAAATACCAATCGCCCATTGGGCAACAGCCCTGAAGTGAACGGAGCGAGCCCAGGATCTCTAGCGAGTCCCGCGATACGCTGAGGGAAGTTCCTTCCTCCCGGCCAAGGGCATACAGGTAAGTATCCGGCTTATTCCGTCCTTATATATAATATTAGACAGTGCATCACAGCCTGGCCGCTTACCTCGAGTGCACAATGTTTTATTATGCCGTCGCGAAACGCTAACGACAACGCGGCGTTACTTCTGCGGCTAGCTACGACACGCCGGACAATCGTTGGCCAAGCAAGGCGGTGCGTAGCAGGCCGGCCAAGGATTGCCGAGCCACGAACCAGACCAGTGCCAATTTGGTCTGGGCTGCGAGTAAAAAGCGAACCAGCCAACCAGTCCAAACCGGCGTGGCGATTCAAAAACAAAGACACGAGGTAAGCGAATGGTGGGCCAGCCTCTAATGACTTCTGATGGGACAGCGTCTCGAAGCGAACCCATGGATTTGAACCTCGGCGTGATCGGCAATTGCCAACTCGCCGCTTTGATCGACGGTACCGGCCGGATCGTCTGGGCGTGTTTACCCCGTCTCGACAGCGATCCCATATTCTCGCGCCTAATCGATGAAACGGATCGCGGCTACTTCGCAATCGAACTGCAGGATCTGGTAACAGCACGCCAGTACTATGAACGCAACACCGCCGTGCTCTGTACAGAGCTTGTTGACCGGCATGGCGGAAGCGTACGCATTACCGATTTCTGCCCACGTTTCCGGCAATTCGGTCGCTATTTCCGCCCCGCCATGATCATCCGCCGGCTGGAGATCCTGCGTGGAACCCCCGTAGTCCGGGTCCGAATTCGTCCAACCGCCGCTTATGGTAGCGAAACACCGGAGATCAACCACGGCAGCAACCATATACGTTTCGTAAGCTCCGATTGGATCATTCGGGTCAGCACCGATGCACCACTGACACATGTCCTCCAAGAGCAGCCCATGGTATTGGAGGCGGGCACCACGTTTATCATCGGTCCGGATGAGAGCATCAAAGAGTCTCTCACCGAAATGGGCCGCCGCTTCCTAGATCTCACGCGCGAGTATTGGCAGGATTGGGCACGCTCGCTGGCCATCCCCTTCGACTGGCAGCAAGAGGTGATCCGCTCAGCGATCACCCTCAAGCTGTGCACCTACGAGGACACCGGCGCCGTGATTGCAGCGATCACGATGTCCATCCCCGAAGCCGCCGATAGCGAGCGCAACTGGGATTACCGCTATTGCTGGTTACGGGATGCCTATTTCATGGTGCATGCCTTGAATCGCCTCGGCGCGACGCGAACCATGGAAGGGTTTCTTTACTACATCATCAATCTGGTCGTTGGGTCTGCTCAGCACCAGCTACAACCGCTTTACGGCATCGGCGGCGAGACCCGGATCGAGGAGAAACCGGTGGACACCCTGACGGGATACCGCCGGATGGGGCCGGTACGCCTTGGCAATGCCGCTTATACTCAAGCGCAGCACGATGTCTACGGCGCCGTCGTCCTTGCAGCCACACAGGCGTTTTTTGATGAACGCTTGGAACGCCCGGGAGATGAAGCCCTGTTTCATCGACTCGAAATCCTCGGCACGCAGGCGGCCGCGCTCTACGATCAGCCGGATGCCGGCATTTGGGAATACCGCGGCTACAAACGGGTGCACACCTATTCGGCCGTGATGTGCTGGGCCGCCTGTGACCGCTTATCGCGTATCGCCACTCGTCTTGGTCTTGAAGCCGACGCAGCGCGCTGGCGGGAGCAAGCCGATTGCATGCATGCTCGGATCTGTCGCGAGGCCTGGGATGATGACAGAGGCACGTTCGTCGATAGCTTCGGCGGCGAGAACATGGATGCCAGCCTGTTATTGCTCCACGATCTGGATTTTCTGGCCGCCGATGACCCCCGCTTCCTCGGAACGGTACACGCCATCGAACGAAGCCTACGGCGGGGAGATCATATTTTTCGCTATAACAGCGCCGATGATTTCGGTCTGCCGACAACGGCGTTCAACATCTGCACCTTCTGGTATATCGATGCGTTGCATGCCATAAATCGGCGCGACGAGGCCCGACAGCTGTTCGAAAACATGCTCACTCATCGCACCCACCTCGGACTACTCTCCGAGGATTTGGACATCAACACCGGCGAGCTATGGGGCAACTTCCCGCAAGCCTATAGTATGGTGGGGTTAATCAATTCGGCCTTGCTGTTGAGCCGGGATTGGCAGGAGGCCTTTTGAGATCATTGGTGGTCGTCTCGAATCGACTCCCGGAGCTGCGCAGCGGCCGCCCTCAGGCCGGGGGCCTCGCCGTCGCCCTCTTGGGCGCCCTCAACGAAGGCACCGCACTGTGGTTCGGCTGGAACGGCAGGATCAGCCGAAAGACGATTACCCAAGCCCGGATCGAGCATGCCCAAGGAATCGAGCTGGCCTCCGTTCCGCTGACCCGCAACGACTTCGATCATTACTATCTTGGCTATGCCAACGAAGTATTATGGCCGGTATTTCATTTCAACCTGGGCGCAATGGACTATCGGCGCAGCTTCGCTGAGGCCTATTATCGCGTCAACCGGCTGTTCGCCGACGCCTTGCAGCCGTTACTGCTCGGCCATGAGCTTGTTTGGGTGCACGACTACCACCTCATCCCTTTGGGCCGTGAGCTTCGCGATAGGGGCGCCCAACAGCAACTCGGTTTCTTTTTGCACACACCGTTCCCGAGCTATGGCCTGATGCGCGCCATACCGGACTACCGCCGGCTGCTAAGCGATCTTTGCGCGTATGATCTGCTCGGCTTCCAGACCGCTATCGACCGGCGCGCGTTCACGGAGTCGGTAGCCGAGGCCTTGGACGTGCGTTGCGTAACGGATGGCCAGTTGCGTTTGGGCGAGCATACCCTGCGCACCGGTGTCTACCCGGTCAGTATCGATGTAGACGCGATCATGACCACGGCCCACCAGGCGCTGGAACTGCCGCGAGTCAAACGCCTGATCGTCGGCCTTGGCAAGCGCGATCTGGTCATAGGCGTGGATCGTCTCGACTATTCCAAGGGCTTACCGCAGCGCTTCCGTGCCTACGACGCGCTGCTGGCGGATTATCCTCATCGCCGCGGCCAAACTGTGTTCATGCAGATCGCGAGCCCCTCGCGCACGGGCATCTCGGAATACGATGAGTTGCGTCGCAATCTGGAAGAAATGGCCGGCCATATCAACGGCGAATATGCCGAGCTCGACTGGGTACCGGTCCACTACCTCAACCGCACCTTCGACCGAACCGCGCTGGCCGGCCTTTATCGAGCCGCGCGGGTGGGCTTGGTTACCCCGCTGTGCGACGGCATGAATTTGGTAGCCAAGGAGTTCGTCGCGGCACAGGATTCAGCCGACCCAGGGGTGTTGGTGCTCTCGGAATTGGCTGGCGCCGCCCGTGAGCTCAAAGATGCGGTCCAGGTGGCCCCATACGATGTCGACGCAATCGCGAGCGGAATCGACCAGGCGCTCGCCATGCCGCTGATCGAGCGCCGGCGGCGCCATACCCGAATGCTAGAGATCATACGCCGCAATGATTTATACGCCTGGCAGCGGCGTTTCCTGAATGATCTGACTGCATTCAAAGCGGGTGACAATTGACAGCACAGCCGGCAAGCTCAATATAGGGGCTGTACTACACTGATCTCGGACACGACCGTGACCGTCTTTACAGAAACCGACGATCTCGAACGGCTGCTGCGCATTCTTCCTCAACCCCTTCAATCGGCGATCACCGCTTTGCCCAGTTCCGAGCTGCTGGAGATCGTCCTTGATCTGGGGCGCCGCCCTCAGGCCCGGCTCATTCAGGGTGCGCTCGATCTCGCCGGCACGCCTGTCACGCGTCTCGATTTGGAGCGGATCACAAGCACCGTAGGTCCATTTACGGCGGACAACCGAGCCGGCATCGAAGGCACCCTGCATCGGGTAGCCGCTATTCGCAACCGCACCGGCACGGTGGTGGGGTTGACGCTGCGAGTAGGGCGAGCGGTGTTCGGAACCATCGACGCCATTCACGACCTGATTGCACAAGGCGGCAGCCTGCTTCTGCTTGGCCCGCCGGGGATCGGTAAAACCACCCGCCTACGGGAAATTGCACGCGTACTCGCCGATGAATGTGCCCGTCGCGTGATCGTAATCGATACCTCGAATGAGATCGCGGGCGACGGTGACATCCCTCACCCCGGCATCGGGTGCGCCCGACGTATGCAAGTAGCCCATCCTGACCGGCAGCATAGGGTGATGATCGAGGCGGTTGAGAACCATATGCCGGAGGTCATCATAGTCGATGAAATTGGCACGAGCGCCGAGGCCGCCGCGGCACGGACCATCGCCGAGCGCGGCGTACAGCTTATCGGAACCGCCCACGGCACGACGCTGGAGAATCTTGTGCTCAACCCGACGCTGGCCGATCTGGTCGGCGGGGTACAGACAGTCACCCTGAGCGATGAAGAGGCGCGTGCTCGAGGCACGCAGAAGACCGTCTCGGAACGCTGCGGACCACCCACATTCGATGCAGTCGTCGAAATCGTCGATCGCGAACGCCTCCTCATCCACCGTGATGCCGGTCGAGCCGTAGACGCTATTCTGAGTGGTCTGCCTGCAAACGGCCAATCACGAGGCGGAGGAAATGTCTCCAGCGAAACCCAGCGACCACCGCCACAATCGCAGCCACCAGAGCACCCTCGGCCTCTAGCAACGCTGCAGCGCAGCGGCGAACGCCTCGTACGCATCTATGCGTACGCCATCAGCCGCGATTCGGTGGAGAAAGTGATTCGCGACCTGCGGCTGAACGCAAGGACGGTACCGCGGGCCGAACAGGCCGACTTGGCACTCGCCCTTCGCGCCCGTGCAGCCGATCCGCGGCTGCGTAGACTGCTTGCGGCCACCTCAATCCCATTGCACCAGGTTAAACGCAACAGCACCGCACAAATTCGCCGACTGCTACGCGATCTATTCAATGTCGTGCCTGGCCTGGAAGAGGAGACTGTAGATGAAGCCGCTCGGGAGGCTGAACAGGCCGCTCAACGCGTACTAGCCCAAGGCATCGCCGTAGAACTCACCCCTCGATCGGCTCCGATACGCAGAATGCAGCATCGAATCGCCATGCGTCATCGTTTGCTCGCCGAGAGCGCCGGCAGCGATCCGCAACGCCGTCTTGTCCTCCATCCTGGCTCAGAAGAAGATTCATACGAGAAGTAAGGCAATAGAGAAGTCTCTTCTATATCCTGCTGTGACAACATGCCTGCCGTGACACCATGCCAATAGCTGACATGGCTCGATACGATTCGAATAAAGCGCAAAAAAGCAATGTCTCTCGATGGGTACATGCGCAAACCGTAACTTCTTATTAAGTCCGGGCGTAATGTGTGCGGGGTGGCGGAGATAAGATTACGGTCGTGCATTAAATGCAAAATTATCAAGCGCTTATTGTTGATGGTAAGCAACGAACCACTCTCTTCAATGTCTTCTTGCCCGGACTTAATAAGAAGTTACGAATACTTATCTCAACGTATTGATTCCAATGATGCGTTCGGAGCGCACATCCGACCCTTCGGCGAGTCTGTGGCGATCGTCTATGTCGGCGGCCGCCTCGCCCGAGAATTAGGCGAACTACGCGATGCGGATGCAGCCGCCATCATGCTCGATCGGTTGCAGAGTGTCTTCGGCAATGCCATCGCCGGCAAGCTAACGGCGAGCACTGTCACCGGCTGGTCTCGTGACCGCTGGACCCGCGGCGGGTATTCGGCAGCTCGACCAGGCCATGCTCACCGCCGCCGTGATCTCATGGCTGCGCTCGGAGAACGGGTTTATTTTGCAGGCGAAGCCGCTTTAACGGCTGCTTTCGCCACCGTTCATAACGCTTGGCTCAGCGGCTACGATGCCGCACGCCGGGCCGCTGCGCAGCTGAGCGGGTACGCACACTGAGTCGCGCGCCATTGCGGCGGCCACGTCGTCCCATCCGCCAGAACGGTAAAAACATCACCGCCGCCGCGCGGCCACTACCCGCAAACGCAGTGCGTTGAGCCGGATAAAGCCACTGGCATCCTTTTGATCGTACGCACCGGCATCATCCTCGAAGGTGGCAATGCTCGGATCGAACAGGCTGTCGGATTCGGAGCGCCGGCCGATGATCTCCACGCTCCCCTTGTAGAGCTTGAGCCGAACCACGCCGTTGACGCTGCGCTGCGTCTCATCGATTAGAGCCTGCAGGGCGCGCCTCTCCGGACTCCACCAGTACCCATTATAGATGAGCTTAGCGTAGCGCGGCATCAGTTCGTCCTTCAGATGCGCCGATTCGCGATCCAGGGTGATGGATTCCATGGCCCGATGCGCCCGTAGCAAAATGGTCCCCCCAGGGGTTTCATAGCAACCCCGGGATTTCATACCCACATAGCGGTTCTCGACGATGTCGGCCCGCCCGATACCATGCTCTCCACCGAGCACGTTCAGCCGCGCCAAAAGCGCGGCCGGGCTGAGCCGCTCCGAGTCGATCGCCACCGGATCCCCCCGCTCGAACGTAAGCTCTATAAAATGGGGCTGCTCGGGAGCACGCTCCGGCGCCACCGTCCAGCGCCACATGGTCTCTTGCGCTGGAGTCCAGGGGTCTTCCAAGACGCCGCCCTCATAGGAAATATGCAGCAGGTTCGCATCCATCGAATACGGCGATCCGCCGCCCTCCTTTTTGCCTTCGATCGGAATGCCGTGGTCTTCAGCATAAGCCAACAATTTCTCCCGCGACAGCAGATCCCACTCGCGCCACGGCGCAATCACTTTGATATTCGGGTCGAGCCCGTAGTAACCCAATTCGAAGCGAACCTGGTCGTTGCCTTTACCGGTCGCCCCGTGCGCGACCGCATCAGCCCCGCTCTCATGGGCGATCTGTACTTGACGCTTGGCGATCAAGGGACGAGCGATCGAGGTACCGAGAAGGTACTCTCCTTCATAGAGGGCGTTGGCGCGAAACATTGGAAAAACGAAGTCGCGCACGAACTCTTCACGTAGATCCTCGATATAAATCTGCTTGACGCCGAATGCTTTGGCTTTCGACCGCGCGGGTTCCAACTCCTCTCCCTGACCCAGATCAGCGGTGAAGGTGACCACTTCGCAGCCATAAGTCTCAACCAGCCAATGCAAAATTACCGAGGTATCCAAACCGCCTGAATAGGCGAGCACGACTTTCTTCACGTCACTCATAACCAATCCGACCGTAAATATTGTTGGGGAGCGGGATGGCTTCCAGCCCAGTCACTGAAAATGATTCCATTAGGCACGTTTTAGTTAAGGCCAGCGGCTGCCCTCTCACGTGCGCTTTTTGCGAATGCGAGCTCATCATCCTGACTCACTCTGAAGAAATCAAGGCAGCCCCGCGTTCTATAATTCCTTCCCTGCCACCACGGGAGCCTCGCTATGGTTGACGAAATTATCCTAACCCAACCGGATGACTGGCATGTGCACCTGCGCGACGGTGCCCAACTGGCCACGACCGTCCCCTCTAGCGCCCGCTCGTTCGGCCGCGCCATTGTAATGCCCAATTTAAATCCACCGGTTACCACCACGCCAAGCGCCTTGGCCTACCGAACTCGCATCCTCCAGCACGTACCGCCGAGTCGCGTCTTCGAACCCCTGATGACACTGTATCTGACGGAAACAACCACCGGGCATGAGATCGAACGCGCCGCCGCAGGGGCAATTTCCGGAGTCAAGCTCTACCCTGCCACCGCTACTACCCACTCCGAAGCGGGAGTAAGCGATTGGCGATGCTGCGATGAAGCCCTCGCCTGCATGCAGGAGCAGGGTCTACCACTGCTCATCCATGGCGAGGCCATCACCCCGGGTATCGATATCTTCGATCGTGAAGCGGTTTTTCTCGAGCGTGAATTGGAACCTCTGCTCCAGCGCTATCCGCGGCTCAAAATTGTACTCGAGCATATCACGACCGCAGCCGCAGTGGAGTTCGTGCGCCAAGCACCACCGAGACTGGCCGCCACCATTACCGCCCACCACCTACTGCTCAATCGCAACGACCTCCTGTTGGGCGGTCTACGTCCACATTATTATTGTCTGCCCGTACTCAAACGAGAGCGCGACCGGGAAGCATTACTGGAAGCGGCCAGCTCGGGGTCGCCGAAATTCTTTCTCGGCACCGATAGCGCTCCCCATGCCCGATCAGCCAAGGAAAATGCCAGCGGGTGCGCGGGTATCTTCACCGCACCGGCGGCGCTCGAGCTCTACACCGAGGCCTTCGAACAGGCAGGCTGCTTGAGCCGTCTGGAGGGATTTGCCAGCCACTTCGGAGCGGACTTCTACGGTCTGCCACGCAATCCGAACACAATCCGTTTGCGCCGCGAATCCTGGTCGCTGCCGGCGACCTATCCTTATGGGCAGGATGTCGTCATCCCCTTGCGCGCGACAAGCGCGCTGCGTTGGCGGTTGATCTGCTGATCGCTGGTCTGAAAACCCTGCAAACCCTACGAAACCAGTGCGGCTCCGAGCGCAACCGAGTCGGGCAAGTCCTGCAATCCTGCTCGACCTCGAAAGCCTTGCATGGTGGCGACCATAGCAACCCGTATTGGCCGATTATCGCGCCACAAACAAGCCGAATTTCGCGAGAATCAATCCGCAGTTGCGCACCGATGACAGCGCGCCTACCATGCCAGAGTATGTTTGCCCGCTGCAGCGGCACAGCGGAATGCAGCCAGCTCACCGCCTCGCCAGCACAGGATGAATCGTGTGGATATCCACAATGAGCCGAGCCAAATATCCGGCTCTGGCATCGCTAAGCGCTTTAGAAGTTTTTTGCCCGTCGTGGTGGACATCGAAACCGGCGGGCTGAACGCGAGCACGGACGCCCTGCTACAACTCGCAGCGGTAATCGTCCGCATGGACGAGGACAAGCGCGTGTTTCCGGCTGGAACCTATTCCACCCATGTGGAACCCTTCGACGGCGCCAACATCGACCCAAAGTCCTTGGAATTCAATCGAATCGATCCGAACCACCCGCTGCGGATGGCCAAGCCCGAAGAGGAAGCTCTGCGGCATATATTTCGACCGATCCGGCGTGAAATCCGCGAGACGGGCTGCACCCGTGCGATCTTGGTGGGCCACAACAGCTGGTTCGATCTATGCTTTCTCAATGCGGCCGTGGCCCGCACCGGAATACGCCGCAATCCATTTCACCCATTCACCAGCTTCGATACCGCCACCCTCGGCGGGCTGGCCTTCGGTCAAACGGTACTCGCACGTGCAGTTAAAGCAAGCGGCGCGAGCTGGGACGGGCGCGAAGCGCATTCCGCCATTTACGACGCCGAGAAGACTGCGGAACTCTTTTGCACCATTGTCAACCGCTGGGACCGGCTCAACGGCTTCCCGGAATACACCGCGCTGGCGTAACAACTTCGCTCAAGCTGCTCATCGTTAAAGCGCTATACGCCTATCGGCGCGAATGGCAGTGCGGTGCCTTTTAGCGTTAGGCCGAATCGACCGTGCTGCCGATCCGATCCAGGGGTGCTCACCTGTCAAGCCGTGCCTGTAGGGTAACCGCCGCATCCTCGATATACACTGGGGTTAGTAGCAAGCTCATACACAGAGGGCCTGCAGCGATGAGAACTCTATCCATTTTGCTGCTCCCGTGTTGCTTTCTTCTCGGCTGCAGCAGCTATCAAGTCGTTCGGATACCGGTAAGGGATGCAGAACTTTATCCGGTTTCACAGACGGTCGGGGAAATCAGCGTAGGTATTGACGCCATCGAAAATCGGGAACGCGCCGCTCGATACTTCGGAATCGATCTGCTCGAACGCGGCATCATGCCGGTGGTGATCACCGTATCCAATCACGGCAAGTCACGCGCCGAGGTAAACCCTGCCGATATTTTACTTCGGCAGGGCAACGTCGTCATCGATCCGCTACCGCTCGAACACATCATCAACAAGGTGAACGATTGGCGTACGAGTGAAGCCACGGCGACCCAGGCGAGGCATTATCTGCGCAACTTGAGTTTTCAAGATCGAATACTGATGGCCGGTGATACCTACCGAGGCGTGCTGTTCTTCCCGATCGGGCATCAGCCTGATCCGCCCGCGAACGGGTTTGCCGTGCTCGATGTGTTTGCGGGCCACTTGCTGAAACTCACGGTGGTGGTTACCGCTTTGGACGAACAAAGCCGCCACCGCTTTGGGCCGTTCACTTTGACACAGCCCTATTTCTGGATGGACTGACTCGAGGCAGGGCGCCACAGCGCCTTTATTATATTCTCCGCTCCGAAAGTCGACGGCGTCCCTGCTTGTTGCAATCGCGCCGCCCTGCTTATCAGCACTTCCACTCGCTCTATTCCACCTTGCCTGCGGCTTCCTGCAGCTGCCGCTTCAACTCGCCACTCTGGTACAGCTCCATGATGATGTCACAGCCACCGACCAACTCGCCATTGATATAGAGCTGCGGAATGGTCGGCCAATTACCGAATTCCTTGACCCCTTGCCGAATACCTTCGTTCTCGAGGACATTGACCGTGGCGTATTGCACGCCGCAACTGTCCAGGGCCTGCACCGTGCGCATGGAGAAGCCACACTCGGGGAACTGGGGGGTTCCCTTCATGTAGAGGATGACCGGATTATCCTCGACCTGCTTGCGGATCGTCTCTTGCACGTTACTCATCGGATTCACCTCGATGCACTTGCGGCTGCCGTCAACAGCCGATGTTTTCTGATGCGCAATTATACTGCCCCGCCTTCGCTACAGCAACGCCACCCCCCCCAAGAAAAACCCTAACGAATCCGTTATCCTAGAGAACATGAAAAATGATCTCATTACCGATGTTCGCCTCGATTCCCTGGGCCTCCACGAATCACTGCTGCTCGGCATTAAGGAGGCTGGTTTCAGCCACTGCACCCCGGTGCAAGCCGCCGCGCTGCCCGTCTTACTGCAACACCACGATGTGGCCGCGCAAGCCCAAACCGGAACCGGCAAATCGGCCGCCTTCCTGCTCGCCACCATGCACTATCTGATGACCACGCCGGTCGCAGAAAACAAGACAGGCCCTTGGGCGTTAATTCTCGCGCCAACTCGAGAGCTTGCCCTACAAATCCACCGCGATGCCGAAAAACTGGGGTATTTCACCGGGATGCGCTGTGCCGCCATCTACGGCGGGATCGGCTATGAACCGCAACGCGCTGAGCTCACGCAAGGGGTCGATATTATTATCGGCACACCGGGACGCATCATCGACTTCTACAAGCAACGCGTCTTTAGCCTGGACAACATCGAGGTCGTGGTCCTGGACGAAGCCGACCGTATGTTCGACATGGGATTCATCACCGATGTCCGCTACCTCCTACGCCGCATGCCGCCGGCACCTGACAGGATCAACATGTTGTTCTCCGCCACGCTTTCCGAACGGGTCAAGGAGCTGGCCTATGAACATATGAACGCCCCAGAGACCATCGCCATCGAGCCCGAGCAGGTGACGGCCGAAAAAGTCCGCCAATCCCTCTACCACGTGGCGAGCGCGGATAAGATCGGTTTGCTCCTCGGCGTGCTGCGTCAGCAGGACGCCACTCGCACCTTGGTATTCGTCAATACCAAGCGCGACGCCGAACGGGTAACCGCTTATCTGGTCGGCAACGGCTTCGATGCGGAAGTTATCTCCGGAGACATTCCGCAGAAGAAACGCGAACAGCTACTGCAGCGATTTCAGGAGGGGAAGCTGCCCATGCTGGTGGCGACCGATGTTGCGGCGCGCGGGCTACATATCCCCGATGTCAGCCGTATCGTCAACTACGATTTGCCGCAGAATGCAGAAGATTATGTCCACCGCATCGGGCGCACCGCCCGTGCCGGAGCCAGCGGCGATGCGATCAGTTTCGCCTGCGAGGCTTATGTTTACTCCTTACCCGAGATCGAGGCGTACATACATCAAAAGATCCCGGCCGAAATGGCCTCATCCCAGCTAATCGCCACCGACATCAACCCGCCCCGGCGCACACCACGCCGCAAGGCGCCGCAAAGTGGCTCGCAGAGCCGAGGCGGGCGTCGCGGCACCGGGCGTGGCACCAAGAAAACCACCTCGGCCAAACCCGCCGTGAGCGAAGATCACGCCGATAGTTGAAACACGGCCGGGTTATTGGATATCAGGTTCCGTGTGATGCTATTGGACAGCGGGTCTAGCGTTTGTACGTGGCTTCTAATTGACCGACAGCAAGGCCTCGTACCACACTTGCACGTTGACGGCCAAGCGCAAAGGGACGGCGATTATGAGCGGAACCCGCGCATTGCTCGGGGAGATCGAGCTCAAGGTTCGCTGGGGTGATATGGATGCACTTGGGCATGTCAACAACGCCGTCTACTTCACCTATTTCGAGCAGATCCGCGTAGCGTGGCTCGAACGCCTGTCGATGACAATCGGTGTCAGTGCTCATAGCGGGCCTGTAATAGTAACCGCTTGCTGTGCTTTTCATCGGCCGATTATCTATCCGGCGCGGCTGCTCGTGCGCATGTTCGGCGCCAATGTCGGCCGCAGCAGCTTTGAAACATTCTATGAAATACACGATGCCCAGCGACCGGATACCCAGCATGCGAGCGGCAGCGCGAAGGTCGTCTGGGTAAATCATCGTGAGGGCCGCTCGATCCCGCTACCCGCTGAGCTGCGGCAGTTACTGCCGGGCCCGACACGCTAGCGCAGCGGATACAAGAACGGCACTCACATGAACTATCTCGCCCATTTGTACTTGGCTGAAAATGACGACGCCGCGCTGGTTGGCAATCTGCTTGGCGATTTCGTAAAGGGGCGACTCGGCACGCGGTTCGATTCGCCTATTTATCGAGGCATCAGGTTGCATCGGGCAGTCGATCGCTTCACCGATGCACACCCGATCCACCGCCGCAGCCGGCAACGGTTTAGCACAAAGCGGCGCCGCTATGCGGGCATCATCGTCGATATGGCTTACGACCATTTTCTTGCTCGGTATTGGTCCCGATTCCGCGCTGACCCCTTGGATCAATTCGCAAAACGCGTCTATGCGGCTTTGTATCGTTATCATGCCGAGCTCACACCACGCCTGCGCCAGATTCTGCCCGACATGGTACGGGAAGACTGGCTCACGGCTTACCGTGACATGGACAACGTCGGTCTGGCCTTGGATCGGCTCTCATTAAGGCTGTCCCGTCCATCCCCCCTGCCTGGCGCGGTTGCCGAGATTCGCCGCGCCTATGGAGAGCTGGAAACGGATTTCATGCAGCTCTTGCCCGAGCTGGAACACTTCACCAAAAGCCGTCACGACAGCAGACTTGCATTGCCGCACCCTTTGCCTTATTGGCTTAAGAATAATAGCCGCAGCGAGAGGGCGATCGCCGATGGGCACCGTTCGTAGCCACATTGGCCGTATCATGCTAGTCGTCCTCGCTGCCGGGCTGGCCGGCTATGGGCTTGCGAAGCTCTACCTTTGGTATCAGGCGCAGCACGGTATCGAGGAATTGGCCAGACTCGTCGCGCCCTACGCCACGCTCGAATGGCAAGGCATAAGCGCAGGGCTGGATGCGCAGACACGGATTAGTGGCCTAACCCTGCAGCCACGGGGGCTAAACGACACGGTATTGATAAAAAGCTTGACGATACAAACACCGGCACATCTGGAAGCGGAGGAACTCGCGCATCTGCTCACGCTGGATGAGTCGACCGACTCTCTGCGGGTCGAGGCACGCGGCATTACGATCCGAGCGGAGGGACCGCTGCTC
The DNA here is from genome assembly GCF_000153205.1 of Nitrococcus mobilis Nb-231. GTDB lineage: Bacteria > Pseudomonadota > Gammaproteobacteria > Nitrococcales > Nitrococcaceae > Nitrococcus > Nitrococcus mobilis. Next base: position 2,463,065 of record NZ_CH672427.1, on the reverse strand, counting down.
CAGCGACTCAATCAGCTCACGGGCGGATATCTGTGGAAAACGCCGCTGGCCGCTTTAGGCTGCGGAGGGAATATCGAGAAGTTGGATCGAGCCATCCTAACGCAGGCAAATGACGACCCGGTGGTTCATGCGAACGCAGCGCTTCGCCTACGGATGCAGCGCCCTGCGCGGCGCGCAATGCTAGTGCTGGACACCGACCTGCAAGGGCTTGCTACGACCCATCTAGAAGCGACCGTGGATCTGGATCATCCGGTTGTTCCCTCGAGCGCTCAGACGGCCGAGGCCATACCCATCAAGGTAGTCGCCTTGCAAATCCGCTATACCGATCAAGGGTCCAACGCCAACCGCAACCTGGTGTGCGCAAGCAAGCAGAACCAGCCCGTAGGCGCCTTTCTCGACCGGCACCTCACCGCGGTGCGGGCAATGTATCGCGCGCGCAAGCCGGCCCCGAACGAGCAATTTTTTACCCAGTATCGAGATTTCGCTACCCATGGCGGCGATATCCTGATCGATCTCAATTTTAACAAACCGATGACCCTGGCCGCACTGTACCGAATGGGCAAGCAACCATTGCTCACTCAGGCGCAATTCTCACTTGCAATCAACGGCGTATCAATCCCTGGTCCTGCCAAGGCATGGTATCCCTGGATAAATCAGGATCAAGGGCACCTTCTGGTTGCCCAGAAGACGGCCGCCACGGACTCGGTCACCGAGCAGCCGTCCCGCTTTCACGAAATCGCGGTGGCCGATCTCATCGATCATATCGGCGAGCAAGCTCGCCTTATTACCAAAGACGATTCGCATCACCAGGGGATTCTCGAGCAGATCGATACCAACACCGTAACTTTACGTTGGGAAATGAGCGGCGGTTACATGCGCTTTTCCATCGCCGCCGATAAGATCAAAGAGGCGCAAGTTTACCGCTAGAGCCAATAATTCAAGATCTAGCCGACCGACTTGTGTGCCTTGGGCACGCGTAAGCCCGCAGTGATTACGTGCAACACTCTCCTGTCTCAAAAAGAGCAGAACAGGGCACCATTGATCGGAATATTGGCACCATTAATGTATTGGGAGTCGTCAGACGCTAGGAATACGGCCACCCGAGCCACCTCACCGGGCTCTCCCATCCGTCCGGCTGGAATCTGAGCGACGATCGCTGCGCGGACCTTATCGGGGATGGCTTCGGTCATGGAAGTGCGGATGTATCCGGGCGATATGGTGTTGACGGTAATACCTTTAAGCGCGCTTTCCTTGGCCAGCGCCATGGTGAAACCATGCATACCTGCTTTGGCTGCCGAATAGTTGGTTTGGCCGAACTGCCCGGTTTGGCCATTCACCGAGGCAATGTTGATGATACGTCCAAATTCCCGCGTGCGCATACTACCGATGAACTGACGCGTCACATTGAATGCGCTAATGAGATTGACGTCGATAACAGCATTCCAACTCTCGGGCTCCATCTTGTGCAGGAATGCATCCCGAGTAATACCCGCCGCATTGACGATCACATCGATCTTGCCATGCTCGGCCTCGAGCTCGCTCGCCATGCTGACGCAAGCGCCATAGTCCGACACGTCGCAAGCCACCCAATGGATCTCATAACCCAGCTCACGTTGGACCGCTCGCCAACTGGCGATAGCTTCTTTCTGCGGGTCAACGCACGTAGTCACCACCCGATAACCGACACCGGCCAGTTGCTGGCAAATCGAAGTGCCGATCCCGCCATTACCACCCGTCACTAACGCCACGCGTTTACTCATGCGCCCGTCCTCTTAAACTCGCTTGCACTGCAGACGACATTTTATCGGACAGCATCCCACCTCCCCCGCTCGGCTCAACGCCCTTATCGCGGCACCTGCTGGAACAACAATGGCTTCTGCTGGTTCATAAGCTCCTGAGCCCATTTCATTTTCTTGTGCGGCGCACCATGATATGCCGCATGATAGAGGGACGAGACTCGCTGGGTCAATGCATAACCCGGCGCGCGCTCTGGGCGATACCGCCGCGCTCCGGGTGCCTGGCATTGCATTTTAGAGGGTTACGCGTATAGCGCTCCTGAGGCCTCCATTGCCCCGGTGACGAAGCCGTGGCCCCGGTCGAGGGGTCAGAACGGCTTTAAGTCAAACTAAGAGGAGGATTTGGATGAGAATGACACGAAGCGCCGAACCCAACAGTAGAGAACCCGAGAGGATCCGAGAGAACCCGACCAGATGCTCGGTCATTGCAGCAGCGGCAAGCACGACTCGCCCCGACGGTCGATCCGCTCGTCATTATTCCGGCTTATCGCCTGAGGATCTGTGGTTTTTTCGCTCGGAGCGTTGCCCCGTATCCCCCACATTGAGGCCGCTCATCGCCCGCCACATGGCCAGGTTACGCTCTGCGATCTGGGTCAACACCTGCATCGGATTGGTATCAATGAAGCCGCGCGTACGCTCATGAAAGACGCGTTGCTGTTCCGCCCAGAGCTCCATACTCTTCTCGAGGTAGCTCGTGAGCATATTCTGCATACTGCCACCGTAGGCACGAATCAACTGAGCAAGCAGCGCGCTACTGAAAATCGGCTCACCGCCTTCCTCTTCCTCGGCGATGATCTGCAGCAAGATGCTGCGCGTGAGATTCATCTTGGTTTTGGCGTCAATGACCTCAAATTCGACACCGTTTAGAACCAGATGCTTGACATCAGCGAGCGTGATATAACTGCTGATGGCCGTATCATAAAGTCGTCGATTAGGATATTTTTTAATGGTGCGTGTCTTAGCCATCGGGCGTCTCCAATGCCGAGCGTTTACCGGCGCCAGCCCCACTCATCCCACTGCATCCTGTCTGTGGAATTATTAAAGGACATCTGCAGTCACGCCCAACTCGCCTCGAGCGCTCGCTGTCGAACAGCGCGCATTGACTGTGCCGACAGAAGGAGCTTGCCACTATGCAATAGTGGTGCCGCTCGCGTTTGGATGCTGACTGGACGCCATTCGCTCACACACTACTGCGATAGACTATAGTATGGCACTGTTGCCGACACCGCGTCGCGGCCATGCACAATAATTATGAGCGGGCGCATCATCGGAAAATGCCGCATTGGCTGCTCGGCGGAACGCCTCGCCGAAGCCCAACGATGGCGTCGCTACCCAGGACAAGATTTGCGCAGACCCCGGCCGGGTAGATAAGCCGCCCCACGGAGCAAAACGGCGGGGATTGCAGATAGACCGCAGAGCACACGCCTTGCCAGAAGCGCTCCTTTACCCCGACAATAGGCGCTGCACGGCCGCGATCTCCTCGTGTGCCTCCTCGAGAATCGGCGTACGCTCTGAGATACCCAACTCGGTTAATCCCAATCGCTCATAGACCGGTAACTCATCGAGGCTCGGGTAATGCCGGCTCGCCTCAGTGCCGGAATAACTCTGTAACTGAGAGACAATAATCAGATCAGCGTAGTCCGCCTGGCTCTCATGTGTGCGATACCAATCTTCGGCCTCCAGTACGGCTGTTATCAGCTCGTCCGAGAAATTCCAGCGTCGCAAGATCATGGCACCGATCTGGCCACGATAGGCCGTGATGGTACTCTCGAGAAGCTCCGGGTCCTGGGTCAGCTCATCGTAATCGTGCGCATGGGCCAGAATAGGCACGACCCCGATGTCGTGGACCAACCCGGCAAGCAGGGCGAGATCCGGGTTGAAACCGCGTAGCTTACGCGAGAGTACCGTGCTGATGGCTGCAACAACGGTGCTATGGGTCCACAACTCCATCATGCGCCGGCGCAACAAACTATGTTTAGTCTGAAAGACTCCGTGCATCGTGGCCGCAACGATCACCTCACGGACGGTTTTGAGCCCAAGCCGCACGATAGCCCCGTTGAGACTTCCGGCGGCCTTTTGACCAGCGAACGTGGCGCTATTGGCCGCCTGAATGATGCGCGCGGCGACAACCGGGTCCGCTTGAATGATCCGCGCTACCTCGTTTGCCCCGGCATTGGGATCGTTAATGGCCTGGCGAACCCGCAATGCGATCTCGGGCATGCTGGGCAATGCCAGCCGGTCCTGCATGAGGTCCTGAATGAGTTGGCAAAACAGGTGGTCGCCGGCCGTCCCGTCCGCTCCCGCCACCTCGTCCACTTGGTACTCGAACAGCGGGCGAGCATTGAGTTGCTCTTCGATACGCTCACGCGAGAGACAAATCAGCTTAACCTCAGTACAGGCGATGGCATTGAAAGGGCACGGGTCTTCCAACCCTAACGGCTCCGCTGCGATCGCAGCGTTGCCCATGCCGATGAGGCTGCGCCGGGAACCGTCGTTACCAACAACAAGCACCTCCCCCGAGAGCACGTAGCGGACATATCGATCGTTTACACCACGGCGAGCAACCACCGTCTTAGCGGGATACTCTTCGAGCTCCGCCTCGGCCGCCAACGCTGCAAGCGCGGCCTCATCCAGCTCGCGCAGTGGGATGAGCCCTTCCAGCATGTCTGGCGATATATTTCCTGGCATAAGTGACACCTCTATCCCAAAATGCTCCCGATATAACAGCGCAGCCATGCCGGTTTCAGCCCACCTGTATCGCAATCATTCCGCCCTTACTCTAAACAGAGGTTGCCATACCCTGCTATCGGCTAAGACACACCGCAACTTATAGAGAATAGCCACTATTAAACGGTATTATCTGAGCACCCGTCGGCGAATTCCGTCACACCGTAGCGCACTATCCGCGCCGTGGGGTGTTGCCAGTTCGTTTGGGAAACACCCACTACCCCGAGTCGCTTCGATTGAGACCCTGCCGAAGCTACGGTGCCCGTGTCATCGACGCCATCTGAAGGTGGTCGCCGGCCCCACCTCGACGCCCGCCCACTAAGCACGCTCTAGTCACGCTCTAGTAAAGTGTCCCGGCAATATACGAAGAAACTCTTTCGGATTTGACGAGGACAGCAACGAAGTACCATGTGCTTCCTATCGATGACCGGACCATCGTGCGGATGCATCCCGCGCTTGCGGGGCGCCCCGATCTGCTCTGGGCGAGCGCACCTCGCTGACGCTCTACGAGGGGATGGAGGGCATGCTGGAGAAGACGTTCATTAACGCGAAAAACCGCTCAGTGACAATCACTGCCGAGATCGAGATCCCGAAGGAAGGCGCGCGAATGTGCTGCTCGCACAAAGCGGCCGGTTCGGCGGCTGGTCGCTGCATCTACGCGAGGGAAAACCGGCCTATGAGTACAACTTCCTCGGCCTCGAACGCTATGTCGTGGAGAGCCCGACCGCCCTTGAAGCCGGCAAGGCGCGCGTGCAGCTGGACTTCGATTACGATGGGGGCGGCCGGGACAAAGCGGCTTAGCGACACTTTCATTCAACGGCAAGAAAGTCGCAAAGGGAAGGATTGACCGCACCCAACCCAACATTTTCTCGGCGGACGAGACCGCTGATGTGGGGCTCGACAACCAGACGCCTGTCGCACAGGGCGTCGGCTACGGCCCCGGGGAGACCCGGTTTACTGGGAAGATTGACAAAATAACCCTGGAAATCGACTAGCTGCAGCCGTCGCCTTCGGTGGTGGCGACCGTCTCGCGCGGCTCCCTCTGGGGCAAGGAAGCCCGCCTTTGGGATGCGAGGTAGTGTCAACAGTTTTCGCACTTTCTGGAAATGGCAACGGCACCGGTGGCGAGGATAGCGAACAGAGCATGCTCGATGAACTAAATATCGAAACGGCAGCGGAGCTATTAAACACTCCAACCGCGCCCCTCCCATTCAGAACTGGGCCAGCCGCGCAGGCCGACGTCCGGGTGAAACGAGACATCCCGGCGGGCGAGATGCTTGAGTGAAGGAACGGGTTTCAATCTCAACACGAAAGCCGAAAATGCATCCCAGGAGATCGGGCTCGCCGAGGCATCCAGCAGTCCTCGGTTGGCCTTCATTCGGCTCATAAGTCGAGACCGAGACCAACGCTCAGCCGAGTGTCATCGCTCTTGGGACGAACGCCGTCCGAGTCTGGCTCCGGCCTCATGATGCGGTCCCAGATGAACGCGACGTCGAAGTCTATAGGGCCCCAGATGTCGAAGGAAACCACGGATTCGAAGTGATGGCTGGTCATTCCGAGATCGGTCGCGACGATCTGGATTCGATAGAGATTGTCCCAGTCGAAGACATCGAAGTCGAAGTCGAATTCGGTACTTGCGATTACAGCTATGTTCTTCGCAACCTCCCCCGAAACGAACTTGGTGTATTGGTAGGCCGCGCCGGTTTTTACATCCCAGTCCACCCACGGCCGGCGGACGAACTCGTAGCCGAGACCAGCACCCGGCGTGTACCGCTGAGCGATGTTCTGGAACTGGTCACTGAAGAACTCGAAAGAGGGAACCGTCAGGAACAGACGCTTCGTGAGGTAGACGTCAAGGGAGGTGGAAGCGCGGTGACTGTTGGCGGCCCTCTCATCGTTCACGCTGGTGAGCAGCCCATTGTAGTCGAAGCTTAGCCGCGTAAGCGCGGTCTCCCGGCGGACATTAAGCAATGCCGTGAGGTCGACCTGGTTCGTGTTGCCTTGTCTCGTCGCAAAGCCCGTGCTTAGCTGCGTCGACCAGCGGTCGCGCTCGCGTCCTTTGCCCTGGACGATGCTGACGAGCTCGTCGCGGTGAAACTCCACAATCTCTGAGGTCGTTCGCACCCGCACGAGCCCATCGCGCATCTCGGCCACTCCACGGTAAACTGCGTGGTTCTCGAGGCGGTACGCATGGGGTCGTGGCAGATGAAAGCGGGCCACGTCCGAGAAGTCAACAGCCAGATCGTTCAGCTTGTCGCTGTCGAAGTCAACCTTGCGGTCGCGGAGCCGCTCGAGATCGCCCTTGAGCCATTCTCCCGAGTCGAGCTGAATCCAGTCGTATTCGATGTGGGACGGCTCTGGAGGCGCCCACGGACCCTTGGTCTTGCTGTTCTCTGACATGGCAACCCGACAGAGGAACAACACGAGGAAGCCCGTGGCCATGACCGCGGCCATTACCCTGCTTGGTTCCGGGCGCTGTGCCCTCCAGGGCGCCGGCAATTCTCGGAAGGCTAGCTGCGCCGCCGTCAGAACCACCCGCAGCCCTCTCTGACATTCCGAAACGAGGGGGCTCACGGTCATCAAGTGGCTCCTCGAGTGCAGCAAAGGGTTCTTATTCATCTGGATGAACTCGGCCTGCCTTATCACCGAGCTCTCGCAACCAGTCCGATCGAAGATACGGCTGCGACAAAAACCAATTGGATGACTCGACGGGTCTTTTTCAACTCTTTTCCTCCGACGGGGCCGCTTTAGGTCGACCGTGGCTTGCTTTAGTTGCGTCAGGGGAATCTCTGAAGAGCCGGAAGCTGCCCAAGGGCGCGGCGGTTGTCGCCTCGTCAACAATCTGAACGGGATCCGCCGCCTCCCACCGCTGCTTGCGCCGGCGCGACCCCGGTAGCCGTCACGAGACCGCTCGTACCGGTGTTTTCCCGATCCCGAGGTGGCCATTTAGGGCTCGCGCCGGCTCGGGGCATCTCAGTTAGGTCAATTCGTGAACGATCGACTGTAGTCTCAGTCCTCACAGCGGATCAAGGGATCGGACAGAGCCGGGAGCACGTTGGTGCTGGTTTGAGAAGCGGGATTAGCGGGGAAGATAGAGCTCCGAGGCGGTTCAAGCAGCCCATCACCCCACACCCCGGGACTAAGCACCTAATGATATCCTCCGAACGCTACTAGTGTAGGGCCCCGCCCTATTTAGCGCTTATAGCGTGAGGCCGGGCGGCCATCTGCGGTGTTGGCGCTCTTGACAAGGCCGACGGCCACTGCCGGCGAGCGCCGCCTTGCGCTGACACCGGCCTGGAGCTCTATAAGTGTCAAATAGGGCGGGGCACTACACTAGCGGCCGGTTTATAATGGCGCGGCTGCCAAGCCGATAAACTCTTGGCTGCCGCTTGATCCATATAGTGCATAGCCTTACCTGATCAGCTGGCCGGCGTAAAATCGACAACTTACGATATCAAGCCTTAGCAACGGAGCGACATGCACGCCGGTTCCATCCGCTCCGACTGCGGGAATGCACCTCGAGGCAAATCATGGCAGGACATAGCAAGTGGGCGAATATACAACATCGCAAAAAGGCTCAGGACGCCAAGCGCGGTAAAATCTTTACCAAATTAATCCGGGAAATCACGGTCGCGGCCCGGGTCGGCGGCCCGAATCCCGATTTGAATCCACGGCTGCGACTTGCCATCGATCGCGCGCTCAGCGTCAACATGCCGAAGGACAACATCGAGCGGGCGATCAAGCGCGGAGCCGGCACGGATGAGTTGGAAAGCTATGAGGAGCCCCGTTTCGAAGGTTATGGGCCGGCCGGGGTCGCCATTATGGCCGACTGCATGACCGATAATCGTAACCGTACGGTCAGCGAGGTCCGCTTTGCTTTCAGCAAATACGGCGGCAATCTGGGCACGGACGGCTGCGTGGCGTACCTTTTCCGCAGGCAGGGTGTTTTTGTCTTCCCGCCGCACAGCGATGAGGACCGCATTCTCGAGGTCGCACTGGAGGCCGGCGCCGAAGACATCGCCAATAGCGACGACGGTTCGGTGGAAGTGCTGAGCTCGCCGGAACACTATGATGCGGTCAAGCAGGCACTGGAGCTCGCCGACCTGCACCCGGCGGATGCCGAGATTACCATGCGGCCGGAGACCACCGTAGTGCTCGGCGCTGAAGAAGGTCGCAAGGTACTGAAAATTATAGAACACCTGGAGGATTTGGACGACGTCCAACATGTCTATACCAACGCCGAAATACAGGAATCAGCTTACGACGAGGCTTGAGGACTTGCGGCACCGCAGCAGCCCGCGGCGCATCCTCGGCATTGATCCCGGTTTGCGGATCACCGGCTACGGTGTCATTACAGTAAACGGCTCCAGGTTAGCTTACGTTGGTAGCGGCATCATCCGGATTCCGGACGGCCCTCTTCCCGAGCGGTTGAACATCCTATTTGAACAGCTAGCACACGTCCTGGCTCAGTACGAGCCGGTCACCGCTGCGGTCGAACAGGTTTTCGTCCATCGCAATCCGAGCTCGGCGCTGAAGCTCGGTCATGCGCGCGGCGCGGCCATTTGCGCCTGTGCCCAGGCCGGCCTGACGGTTGCCGAGTACACGCCCCGAAGGATCAAGCAAGCTCTGGTCGGAACAGGTAACGCTGACAAGCAGCAGGTGCAGTACATGGTGCAAAGCTTGCTGGGCCTGCGGGGGAATCTACGAGTCGATGCAGCGGATGCGCTGGCCACCGCCGTTTGCCACGCCCATGGACAGCGCTTCGACTGCGCGCGGGCCGGCGAGAAGCTCATATCATGATTGGCCGGCTGCGCGGCATTCTACTTGAAAAGCAACCACCACGGTTGCTCATCGATGTTCAAGGTGTGGGCTACGAAGTCGAAGCCCCAATGTCCACCTTCTACGAGCTGCCAGCCCAGGGCGAGGCAATTACTCTTCGCACTCACCTCGCCATCAAGGAGGATGGGCATACCCTATATGGCTTCCACACTGAGCAAGAGCGGGCGTTATTTCGCAGCCTCATCCGAGTAAGCGGCGTAGGCCCTAAAATGGCGCTGGCTTTCCTCTCCGGCATGCGCACGGAAGAATTTCTGTGGTGTGTGCGCCAGCGTGATACCGCAGCGCTCATACGCTTGCCTGGCGTAGGTAAAAAAACGGCCGAACGTCTAATCGTAGAGATGCAAGATCGGCTCTCTGCGCTTGCCACCCAGGCCAGTACAGCAGCGGGAGCCTCCTTTTCCGCAGCAGGCGGCGCAAACGAAGCGTTCACCGAAGCTATGAGTGCCTTGCTGGCGCTCGGCTACAAAACGCCCGAGGCTCAGCAACTATTGGCTGGACTGGCCGAAGCTGAATTGAGCAGCGAGGAATTGATCCGACTCGCTCTGCGCAAGGCCGTTCACAAACCATAAACCATGAGCAAGCCGATGCATGGTCTTTGCCCAAAGCAACCCAACGCCAGCCACGCCGGCACCTACCATCAATACATTACACGGGATTTAGCCACCGCCGGATCGTTCGCTAGCACAGAAGTGGAAGCGATGCTCCTTCGAACCACAAGGCATTAAATACGGGCAATGCCTATATGCACGGCTGCTTGCAGGCACGCCTGAGGATGCACGGGTCATGATTGAGCCGGATCGAGTCGTTCAAGAACAGGCTGCGGGCGAAGACGAGGCCATCGATCGTGCCATCCGCCCGCGCCGATTGGCCGATTATGTAGGCCAACCAACGGTTAGAGAACAGCTGGAGATTTTCGTCCATGCCGCACGGCAACGTGGCGAGCCGCTTGATCATGTCCTGATCTTCGGTCCCCCCGGCCTGGGCAAAACGACCCTTGCACACATTGTCGCCCATGAGCTGGGGGTGGGCTTGCGTCAAACCTCAGGGCCAGTGCTCGACAAACCCGGCGACCTAGCGGCGCTGCTGACCAATCTCGAACCCCAAGATGTGCTGTTTATCGACGAAATCCATCGGCTCTCACCGGTGATCGAGGAGGTTCTCTATCCTGCAATGGAGGACTTCAAAATCGACATCCTGATCGGCGAGGGGCCGGCGGCGCGCTCGATCAAACTCGATTTGCCACCGTTTACGCTAGTGGGCGCCACAACCCGAGCGGGCCTGCTCACCTCGCCTCTGCGCGATCGCTTCGGCATCGTGCAGCGCCTGGAGTATTATTGCGTGGAAGATCTCGCGGCCATCGTGCAGCGCTCCGCGACATTGCTGGCACTGGCTATAGACGCTCGTGGGGCATTGGAGATCGCGCAGCGCTCCCGGGGAACCCCACGAATTGCCAATCGCCTGCTGCGACGGGTACGCGATTTCGCTGAAGTCAAAGCGGACGGGCGCATCACGATGGAGGTAGCAAAGGCCGCCATGGACCTACTGAATGTGGATGGCAACGGCTTCGATGTCCAGGATCGACGGTTATTGCTGACCATCATTGAGAAATTCGACGGCGGACCGGTGGGAGTGGACAGCTTAGCAGCGGCAATCGGCGACGAACGCGGCACCATCGAGGATGTGCTCGAACCCTATCTGATCCAGCAGGGGTTTATCATGCGCACGGCGCGGGGGCGCATGGCAACCCGCAGCGCTTATCTGCATTTTGGCTACCCACCGCCTGCGCGCAACCACGAGACGACGCCGGATCTGTTCGACGACGCCTAAGTGCGGCCATTCGCGCGATGAAGCTATACCACCCGCGATCGACCCTGACCCTGATCCTATATGGCTTTGGGGTCGTATCATTGCCACTGTTCTTTGCCCTGGCTTACGCCGGTGTCTACGTTGACCGACTCTCCGAGCAGGCCCAGACGGCCGTCTACAATGCGGCCCAGGCAATCCAGGGCAGCCGCAGCCTCGCAGAGGCGCTCACCGGGATGGAGCGCACGGCGCGGCAGTATTTGTTGCTGGGTGATCAATCGCTGTTCAAAGTTTACAAAGAGACTCACGATGAGTTCCAATCCATCGTCAACCACCTCAGTATTCTCACCGCCACAGCACCACATCGCCACCATATCGACGACATCGGCCGCCAAGAAACCGAGCTGTTCCAACGCGTATCGGATGAAAACGCACGCCAACAGATGACGCAGCAGAAGACTGCGGCTATCTTCATCACCCTGCACAAGCTCGCCGATCAAATCAGCCGGGGGAGTAATCGGCAGATCGACCACGAGGTTCAAGTAATGCAGCAGACGGCCACCATGGCTCAACGCGTGCTATTCTGGCTGGCGATTGCACTTATCCCGCTGACCCTTATCTCAACAGCGATTTTTACTGTACTGATCTCGCGTCCCGTCCGCCAGGTGGATAACGCCATTCGCAAACTCGGTGCTGGCCGTTTCGGCTCGCCCATCGAAGTCTCTGGGCCCCAGGACCTGCATGCGCTGGGCGAGCGTCTTGAGTGGTTGCGCCGTCGACTGATCGAGCTCGAGGGCGAGAAAACGCGTTTCCTGCGGCACGTCTCTCATGAGCTCAAAACGCCGCTCACCACGATTCGAGAGAGCACGGCTCTCCTGGAAGATGAAGTAGTAGGTAGGCTCAACGACGAACAGCGGGAGATTACTCAGATCCTCTACGCAAGCGGACACCGCCTACAGATCCTAATCGAGGATCTGCTCGATTTCTCCCGTATGCAGGCGCACCGTCCTGCGCTCAATCTCACCCCGGTGGACATGAGCACGTTGGTGGAAAACGTACTGCAAAATCACAAGGTGGCAATCAAAGCGAAGTCGCTGCTGGTAACGGCTAAGCTCGCCGAATGCCGCTTGCTTGGCGATGCGGGGAAACTACGAACCGTCGTGGACAACCTGCTTTCTAACGCAATCAAATTCTCACCTACCCACGGCGCGCTTACCATCAGAACGCTGCAGCTCGAAAATACCGTCGTGCTAGACGTCGCCGATCAGGGACCCGGCATCACTGCCGCGGAACGCGATAGAGTATTCGAAGCTTTTTTCCAAGGTAAGCGTCAACCCGAAGGCTACGTCAAGGGCTCCGGGTTAGGGCTTTCCATTGCTCGAGAGTATGTGCTCGCGCACGATGGACGCATCGATGTTCTAGATAGGCCGAGTTCCGGAGCGCGACTGCGGGTCATGTTGCCGTCTCGCGCGAACTCAAAACTGGCGGCTGTCAACTGAGCAGCCGAAAATGGACCTTGAACAGCCCAAAACGTATTTCTAAAATTAATAGGCTTTTATGCATGAGCAAAATGCCGCTCGCGTTGATTCTTCTCACCCTCCCGCTGATGATGACAGGCTGTCGCTATTTTCCTGTCGAAAGCAGCCAAGACGCGAACGCCCCAGGCACAGCGGAGCTTGCCCAACCCGACGCGAGACGGATCACCGAACTGCTGGGTTATTATCGGGATCTCGACAGGCTCGACCAGAGCGGTCTGAAAACCCGCCTTACTGGACTCCAAGGCAGCCTGGAAAAGAATGACTGCACCACGGTTCGGTTGAAATCAGCTATGATACTCAGCAGGCTATCGGCTCACGAAAGCGGCCCGAGCAGCCAAACCGTTTTAGATCCATGTCTGAACAATGCATTTAATCGGTACTCCGCTGCAGGCAAACTCGCCTTTCTGCTACAAGACTTGATCGAAACCCGCAAGGCCGCCGACGGAGCGCAAGCCGAGCTACAAAATTACCACCACCAGATCAAAACGCTGCAAGATGAAAATGAAAAATTACACAAACAGCTCGAAGGCCTAAAGGCCATTGAGAAAAGCATTCAGCAGCGCAATCAGCTCTAGCGGAGTGAAATCAAACATGGCCAAAGGCTACCGAATCCTGGTGGTCGACGACGACCCCGGGGTGCTGCGTCTGCTCTCCATTCGACTCAAATCCAACGGCTACGAGGTGGCAACTGCTCAAAGCGGTGAGGAAGCGTTATCGAATTTTGCAGGCATCAGACCGCATCTGGTAATAACGGATCTGCGCATGGACGGCATGGATGGCATGACGCTGTTCCAGAACCTGCACAAACAGCACCCTACGCTACCCGTGATCATTCTTACGGCTCACGGCTCGATTCCGGATGCCGTGGAGGCAACTCAGAAAGGCGTCTTCGGTTTCATTACCAAGCCGTTCGAGGCCCCCGCGCTATTACAACAAGTGGAAAGTGCCTTGCGCCTTTCGGGTATCGTAGAGCCAGACACCGCGGGCAAACAAACCAATACCTGGCGTGCCGAGATCATCAGCCGCAGCCCTTTGATGGAAGACGTCCTGCAGCGCGCCAAGCTGATCGCTCCGAGCGAAGCCAGCGTATTCATACAGGGTGAGAGCGGCACCGGCAAAGAATTGCTGGCAAAAGCCATCCATAATACAAGCCGGTGCAGCAAGGGGCCCTTCATCGCCGTCAATTGTGGCGCGATACCCGAACCACTGCTGGAATCCGAACTTTTTGGCCATAAAAAAGGCGCCTTCACGGGCGCTAATCAAGACCACGAGGGCCTTTTCAAGGCCGCTGACGGCGGGACGCTATTCCTCGATGAAATCGGGGATATGCCGCTGGCGCTCCAAGTCAAGCTGCTGCGAGTGCTGCAGGAGCATCAAGTGCGGCCAGTCGGCTACACGCAGGACATATCGGTCAATGTGCGGATCATCTCCGCCACCCATCGTGACCTGGAACTAGAGATGGCCGAGGGCCGTTTCCGCGAGGATCTCTACTATCGGCTCAACGTAGTCACCTTATCCCTGCCCTCGCTCGCGCAGCGCCGAGAAGATGTGCCTGTTCTGGCCAATCACTTCCTTCATCAACTGGCACGCAAATATGAAAAGAATCTCAAAGGCTTTTCGCAGGAGGCCATGGAGCACCTGGTCAGCGCTCAGTGGCCGGGTAATATCCGGCAGCTTTATAACGTAATCGAGCAGGTGGCGATTTTATCCGCGACGCCGATCATTTCATACGATCTGGTGCAGCAAGCCTTGCGGGGGGATGCCCCTGGACTGCCGCCTTTCGCCGATGCTCGCCGCGATTTCGAGCGCAGTTACTTAGTTAAGCTGCTGCAGATCACCGAAGGTAATGTCAGCCGTGCTGCCCGACTGGCGAAAAGAAACCGCACCGAATTCTACAAATTGCTCAACCGCCACGACCTCAATCCCAGCCTGTTCAAACAGGCACGCTGATGCGCGGGAGAACATCTCCGATGCCGAGCTGCAGATCCCTTGGCTAGGCATTAGCCATACAGGCCAACGGCAAACTTGCTGTCTACCAATAACTTGGTCGTCTGCCAACGGTGAAATGAGAGCACGTGGAAAACCGCATGCAATCATCCCACAGCATGCCTGTCTCCAAATAGAGACGGACATTTGAGCGTCGCATCAGCTCAATATTTCTGTGCCGATCACACGGCGCACATAGATATTTTATTCAACTTATCAATTTCTTATACGTGATAGGATTCCGTGGTTACCAACCATTGCACATCCCGGAAAAGCCAAACTTGGCTGAAGACCGCCATCAGGCGTAAGCTTAGTATGCAGCCGAAGCGGGGAGCATGACGAGAGGCAGCCGCGGGAGGCAATTTCATGTCGCTATTCAGCGACAGATTTGGCGGCCACATAAGTGGAACGATGCCGGTTGATAAATATATTATATTGATTTAATTAAATTTAAAAATATTGGTATGACTTTTGTATATAAATTAAGCATTATTAGCTGCAGCCATACAGTCGTGGATGTGCTTACCGGAGCAAACGTTAGTTAATAGAGGATTCGACTGAGCGCAAGCGCGCGTCTGCTGATTTCGCACCTGTAGGCTCTAGTAAAGCCCCGTCACCCCCTCATTCCGGCCTGCAGGTGCTTTCTCCTTCCTACAACCCCTGTATCGAATAGGGTTTTGACACAGGGGTTTTTCAGGGATCGACACCATTGAGCCGCTTCGAACGTCCTGCGTTGGCGAAGGCATCGAATGCTTGGCCCGTGGTGAGATAAGTGCGCTCGGCAACCCGCTGCCCCAGACGAGTATGGCGTAAGCGGTCCTGCACCGGCCCTTTTACCTCAGCCAGATACAAAACGATGCCGGCATACGCCAGCCCTTCTTCCAAATGCTCGAGCATCTCCAGGCCGCTCGCATCGATGTAATTGACTGCAGCCATGACCAGCAGCAATTCCTGGGTATCCGGCGCAGCCGCCAAGTGCCGGGTTATGAAATCTTCGACCTGGGCCGCGTTGGCGAAATAAATGCTCTCGTCGATACGCACCGCTAGTACCCGCGGGTTGGTCTGCGCCACGTAACGATTGACGTTGCGGAAATGCTCGGTGCCGGGAAGCCGGCCAACCACGACGATGTGCGGGTGACCGGTGCGCCACAAGTACAACGCCAGCGACAGTACGATACCCATCAGCAATCCCAGCTCGATACCGAGCCCGAGCACCGCCACGCACGTTACCGCCAAGGCGGCGCCGTCGGCGCGGTCGTAAGCCCACACCCGGCGCGCGCCAGCCACATCGATCAACTGCGCAACCGCGACGACGATGATCGCCGCCAACACCGCATCCGGTAGGTAGTAGAACCAACCCGTGAAAAACAAAGCAACCACGCCGATCAGCCCGGCGGTGATGATACCGGCCAGCTGGGTACGGGCACCGACATCAAAGTTGACCACCGAGCGCGAAAAACCACCGGCCACCGGCATGGTGCCAGCCGCAGCGGCGGCGAGGTTGCTCAGGCCAAGGGCGATAAGCTCCCGATTGACATCGACTTTCTGGCGTCGACGTGCGGCCAGCACCTTGGCCAGCGATACGCTTTCCACATAACCCACCAAGGCGATCAGCACCGCTGAGGGCAGCAGTGCATGCCAGCCCGGTGCGGAGAGGAAACCAAGCGATGGCACCGGCAGCCTAGCCGGCACGGTGCCCACCACGGCTAACCCATAGGTGCTCTCGACATTGAGCAGCGCCGCCGCCAGTGTGGCTAAAATTACAACGACCAACGGAATCGTGCGTACAATTAACATGGCACTACGAGCAGCCATACCGACCCGCTGCAATAGACGCCTGAGCGGGCTGCGCCCCGCCAGCAACACTATGAGGGCGACCAGGCCAAACGTCAGAGTCGGAACATGCAGCTCACCGAAATGGCTGATCAGCGCCTGCAGTGTCTCGAACACATCGCCACGGGCCAAATCAATCCCCAACAAATGATTGATCTGACTCGTAATGATTAGCATCGCCGCACCGCTGGTAAATCCCGAGAGCACAGGGTGGCTGATGAAGTTGACCAAAACACCGAGCCGGAACGCGCCAAGGAGCGAAAGAAACAGACCTCCTTCGGCGGCCAGGATGACGGCGCCGCTCAGCCAAAGCTGCCGGTCTCCAGCGCTGTAGTCGTTGAGCGCGCTGGCCACCATGAGCGCGAGCACCGCCACTGGGCCCACTCCCAGCACTCGACTGGTGCCGAACAACGCATACGCGAGCGGTGGGGTAATCGACGCATACAACCCCATTTCCGGTGGCAGGCCGGCTAGCACCGCATAGGCCATGCTCTGCGGCACCAGCAGAACGGCCATTATGATTCCGGCGATCAGATCGTCCGCCCAAGCGCTACGGCCAGCGGCGCGCAACTGTCCGAGCAGGGGCAGCAGGCGCGGCAAGATTTGCCATGCTCTGGCACCCCCACTCATCGCCGCTTCATGCTCTCTGCCCGCAAGCCAGATTGGCCGGCACTGCCACGCCTATCATTTTGGGATCGGGCAGGTTCAGGCTGCGCATGATTTCAGCGTATTGTTCAGCGCTCTTGCCGGCTAAACGCGGATTAAAACGCCGCTCCTCCCAGATGGTGGAGACCGTGCATCCCTTATAATCGTGAGCCGGGTATGCCCGCGTTTCCTCGCGCAGCGTAAACAGCTTGTTCACGATCGAATCGTACGATGCGTAAGGATCGCCACCCTGGAAATCGGTACGCCCCGAACCGCGGATCAGTAATACATCACTGGTGAACACGGCATCCTCGCACTCGCCGCGCCCATCGAGCATGAAACCGAACGACTCGTTCGTGTGGCCCGGCGTGTACAGCGCTTTGAGCCAAACTCCGTCGACAGCGACGGTCTCACCCTCGCGGACATGTTGCGAGACACACTCGGCTCTCGTGAACTCGCCCCTGAGGGTCGCACAATCTGTGGCGTCGCGCAGATCGCCAAGCGCGGTAACATGGTCGGCATGCGTGTGCATATCGATGGCACGTATGAGCTTAAGATCAAGCTGCTCGATCAGGCCAAGGTAAACCGACATCTGTTCCCTGACCGGATCAATAATCAAGCCCTACCGGCCCTTGCCGGAGGCGATCAAATACGTATAAGTGCTCGATTGTCGGTCGAACAATTGACGGAAGAACATCATGCACCTCTAACCAGAATATTTCTTTTTGGAATATATTTATTCTATAAATATTAATGAGCTACACCCTGAGGGGCAAGCATTGAAAGGAGAAAATTCGCTATGACAACCCTACAAACCACAAACAAGCGCCACGTCGTGGTCGTCGTCGGCGGCGGCACGGCCGGCCTAGCGGTGGCCGCGGCACTGCTGCGCCGACAACCCGATCTCGACGTCGCGGTAATCGAGCCGAGCGAGGATCACTACTATCAGCCCGGCTGGACCCTGGTCGGAGGCGGCGATATGACGGCTGCGCAGACCCAACGCCGCGAGGCGGAGGTGATGCCGCAGAAGGCGGTCTGGATCAAGGACGCGGTGACCTCCTTTCAACCGGCGGAGAATCGCCTCACACTGGCCGGCGGCGGTACGCTCGAATACCGCTTCCTGGTCGTCGCCGTAGGCCTGCAGATCGACTGGGACGCAATCGAGGGACTGCCCGAGACGCTCGGCAAGAACGGCGTGACCTCCAACTACCGCTACGATCTGGCTCCCTACACCCACCAACTGACCGAATCATTCGATGGCGGCGAGGCGCTGTTCACTCAACCGGCGATGCCGATCAAATGCGCCGGGGCGCCGCAAAAGGCGCTGTATCTGTCGGCGGACACCTTCCAGCGCCGCGGCGTCAAGGCCAATATCGGTTTCTATAATCAGGGCGGCGCCATGTTCAGTGTACCCGCCTACGCTAAGGCGCTGGACAAGATCATCGCGGGCTACGGCGCCACGCCCTATTTCAAACACGACCTGATCGCGGTGGACGGCGACCAACGCACAGCTACCTTCCGAACCGAAGACGGCACCGTGACCCGGCATTTCGACTTGCTGCACGTGGTACCACCGCAGTCGGCACCGGATTTCATCAAGACCAGCCCGCTCGCCGGCGCGGCCGGCTGGGTCAGCGTGGACAAGCACCGCCTGCGGCACACCCGCTACGACAATGTCTTCGCACTCGGCGACTGCACCGACACCCCCAATGCCAAAACCATGGCGGCGGCGCGGCGCCAGTTCCCGGTCGTGGTCGCCGGCCTGCTCCAAGCCCTCGGCCACACCAGCGAGGCAGCCGAATACGACGGCTACGGGGCCTGCCCGCTGACCACTGAGCACGGCAAGGTCATGCTGGCCGAATTCCGCTATGGTGGCGAAGTGATGGCGAGTTTTCCACTCGACCCACGCGTACCCCGCCGCACGTATTGGGCGCTGAAGCGCTACTTCTTCCCCTGGCTGTATTGGAACGTAATGCTCAAGGGCCGCGATTGGAGCTGGCCGGAGCATAAACCACGTCCACGGCTCACGGCACAACCGGCGTAAGCAACGTATCGGCCTGGAGACCTTCGGCAACCACCAATGGCAAGGAGAGCGACAAGCCGTAGCCGACGCGGCCATGCACCTTGCCGTTGGTCGGCCGGCGCGCCCGCACCCCCAGCCCGCCGGGCAAAGGATCGGGCTGCCGTCGCACGCCTTACCGTATTATTCTTTGCTCGGGCGTTTGCCTAGCTTGCGTTGCAGCGTGCGCCGGTGCATGCGTAAGGCACGCGCCGTAGCGGATATGTTGCCCCCATGGGCTTTTAGCACCCGTTGCAGATGCTCCCACTCCAAACGCTTGACCGAGGTCGGATGCGCGGGTGGCACAACCTCGGTATTCGCTTCTTGGCAGCCCAGCGCGGCGAGAATCTCATCGGCATCGGCGGGTTTGGCGAGATAATGCACGGCCCCGAGCTTGATCGCTTCCACTGCCGTGGCGATGCTCGCATAACCGGTAAGCACCACGATCCGCATTGTCTCTCGCAGGGCCAGCAAGCGTTGCACCAATGGCAACCCCGAATCCTCCCCGAGCCTAAGATCGACTACCGCACAGGTCGGCACCCGCTGCAGCGCTGCCGCCAGCGCTTCAGCCGCGGTCTGCGCCACATCGACCTGGAAGCCACGCCGGGTCAGTGCTTGCGCCAGAACCCGGCAAAACACCGGGTCGTCGTCCACCAGCAAAAATGTCTCTCGATCGAGCACCATCGACGCATCCGATCACAGTCAGGCCG
Source organism: Nitrococcus mobilis Nb-231 (assembly GCF_000153205.1). Taxonomy (GTDB): domain Bacteria; phylum Pseudomonadota; class Gammaproteobacteria; order Nitrococcales; family Nitrococcaceae; genus Nitrococcus; species Nitrococcus mobilis. The sequence goes on along the minus strand of NZ_CH672427.1, from coordinate 2,443,129 downwards.
CCGCGCGCAGCCGCTGCAGCGGCAGCAATACCCGCGCCACCGTCCCGCCACCGCTACGCGGGCTCAGCGTGAGCGCGCCTCCCAAACGCTCTATGACGCCCTGAGTCAAGTAAAGACCCAAACCATTGCCGGTTGCCTTGGTGGTCACCGGCGCCCGCCCCAGTACGGCAGCGATCTTGGGACTGAGCCCGGCGCCACGATCGGATACGGTCAGCTCCAAGGTATCGTCTTCCACCGCGGCTGCTACGCTAATCTGGTCGGGCGAGGCATCTGCCGCATTATGGAGCAGATTAGCGAGGGCCTGGGTGAGCGTGCGATCGGCGACAATCCGCAACCCCGACGGCAGAACGCAGCGGCTGCACTCCAGGCGCACGCCCGGACGCAGCACTTGCCATTGGCTGAGCAAATCCTGCAGATAACGATCCAGCGCCACGGCACAACCGGATTCGGCACGCACCTCACCTGCCGAGGCCGAAATCGTGGTCAGGGCCTGCCGGCAACGCCCGATTTGCGCTTGCAGAATACGCACATTCTCCTGGTCATTCGGGGAGCGAACCTGCGCTTGCATCTCCTTTAGCAAAACCGCCATAGTGCCCAAGGGCGTCCCCAACTCGTGGGCCGCACCAGCGGCCAGGGTGGCCAGACTGAGCAGACGTTCGTCACGCAAGGCGCGTTCGCGCGCCCGAGCAAGAGCCCGCTCCTGCTCACGCAAGGTTTGACCCATGCCGGCGACAAAATAGGCAATCAAAGCGGCACTGAGCATAAACCCCAGCCACATGCCAAGCACATGCATCTGGAAGTGACCACTGGCTCCGCCGGCACCCGGCAGGGGCCGGTACACCACCATGAGGCCGGAGTAGCAGGCGATCGTCACAGCGGCGATGATCCAGGTCTGCCGGCGCGAGAGCACGGTGGCGGCAATGGTCAGTGACAACAGCAACAGCCATACGAATGGGTTGGTGGCCCCGCCGGTAAAGTAGAGCAAAGCGGTCAAGCCCAGCACGTCGGCCAATAAATGGACCATGAACTCATGGCTGCCCGGTTGCTGACGCTTGAGCCGCCGCCACGCCACGGCGTTGAGCAGAGCGAGCCCGGCGATAACAAGACCCACGTCGGCAAGCGGCACAGCCATGTTCAATGCGAACGCCGCCACGAGCACAGCCGCTGTCTGTCCGGCGATTGTGAAATTGCGCAGCATTAATAGATGGCGCAGGTTAATCCGCGTGGAGGCTTCGTGCATACCTGATTTGCGCCTATGGGTCATTTGGATTGGCATGAACAAACGCATGCCTAATTTGTTAATTTAGCATGACCGCCCGCATGGGGCGCAGAAGGCCGCCTCAATGGCGCGTTCCATTAGATCGTCACTGCGCTGGAAGATGGTCTGTGCGCGCCTGAATCCGTTGAACTGGGGAGAAGAAGAAAATGCGATGGCCTGCCGCCTTGCGTGCGACGCTGCTGGCGCTCATCGGCGTCTTGCCGCTGAGCGTCAATGGGCAAGGGTTTGCCGGTAAACGGCTTTTCCCTGCAACCCCGAGTGTCGTAGACCCCTTTTTCATCGATGAACTGGATTTGCTGCTCAGTCATCAACCCGACGTCAACAAGGACGACGCGAAAGTAGACACCACGCAAGCCGCACTGAATTTCTCCAAACGCATCACCAGGCGGCTGACGCTGACCCTGGCGAGTGGGTATGCCCACCTCGATCCGGCGCAGGGATCGCAACAGAATGGCTTCACCAATACGACGCTTGGAATCCAATTCATGGGACCAATCAGCGCCGAGCGCGAATCGGTCGTTGCCATCGGTTTGGATGCGAAGCTTGGCGGCACCGGTAGCCAAGCGATCGATCGAGACTCGTTCTCCACCATCTCGCCCGCCTTTTTCCTCGGTCAAGGCTTCGGCAATCTACCGCAGAGCGTTAAATATTTACGGCCGTTGGCATTCAACACGGCCATCGCCTACAATTTTCCCACCCGCGGCCGCGAGCCGGAAACCCTCTCCAGCGGCTTTGCCTTACATTACAATCTCGGCTATTTGACTTCTTTCGTGCGCGACATCGGCCTGCCGAGTTGGCTCAATCATGCGATCCCCGTAGTCGAGGCGCCCTTACGGTTTTGCATGGAAAGCGGCTGCAAGGGTCTGACCGGCACAGTCAACCCCGGTGTCATTTGGTTCAATCATCTCGGGCAAGTCAGTGTCGAGGCGAGCATTCCGGTGAACGAGCGCACCGGCGACAGCGTGGGAATGCGACTCCAGCTGCACCTCTATATGGAAGATTTGTTCCCCAACTCACTGGGCAAGCCCCTTTTCGACTGATGCCGATCGCTATGCATTGCGCATCGAGATAGACCACCTCATCGCGCGCGAGCAAACCGACGAGCAGAATCTTCGCCATTACTCTTCTGCGATGCGGCAAGCCATAAGGAGACATCTTCTTATCAGCCACATATATTGGTTGAGGCTGATTACGGCGGCCGCGCTAGACAGTCAGCAGCTCGAGAATATGGCTGTTGGGATCGAAAAAATAGACCCCGCGACCGCCGCCGCGACGATTGATGCTCATATCGTCCAAGGCCCGCGGACCACTGCCGTACGCTATGCCCTCTGCCTGGATACACCGGAAATTTGCTCATGCCCCACGCGGCGGCGGCCAGGATGGCCACCCGGGAGCGGGGCGCGGGTCGTTACCAGTGCCACCGTCCCGAGATCATGGGCCGGGTGCTGGGCATTGTCTACCGGGCCATAGCGACGCACCTGATCAAGAAAGCCGGTCATAGCCATAAGACGGCCCGTACCGGCGCGCTCACACTGATCCGGCGGTTCGGATCCGCGCTCAACCTGAATATTCACTTCCACATGCTGTTCCTCGATGGCGTGTATGTCGACCATCACAATGGAACAGCCCGGTTCCGCTGGGTCAAGGCGCCTACCCATGTCGAACTCACGCAACTGGCGCACACCGTCGCCCACCGGGTCGGCCGCTTTCTGGAATGCCAGGGCCTGCTGGAACGGGACGCGGAGAACAGCTATCTGGCCTCGGATGCGATGGACGTCGATCCGATGAATCAACTGCTGGGGCATTCCATTACCTCCCGCATCGCTGCGGGGCCACAACAAGGGCGCAAGCTCTTTGCCCTCCAGACTCTACCGGCATGTGACCCGGAAGATCCGTTTGGCGACTCGTCCGGCAATGTCGCTGGTTTTTCCCTGCACGCCGGTGTCGCCGCCAAGGCCTATGAACGGGACAAGTTGGAACGCCTCTGTCGTTACATCGCCCGCCCGGCGGTCTCGGAAAAGCGGCTTTCAATCACGCCGAACGACAACATCCGTTAGCAGCTTAAGACGCCTTACCGGGATGGCACCACGCACATCATATTCGAGCCGCTGGACTTCATTGCAAGATTGGCGGCCCCGGTGCCCAAGCCCAGACGTGAACCTGACAAGATTTCATGGCGTGTTTGCCCCCAACAGCAATCATCGCGCCCGGGTGACGCCCGCCAAACGGGGCAGGGGCAAAAATCCAACGCATCAGATGAACCGCAAACATTCACCGAACACCGCGCAGCCATGACCTGGGCGCAACGCCTCAAGCGCGTTTTCAATATTGATATCGAGACCTGCCTTGACTGCGCCGGCGAGGTGAAGGTGATTGCCTGCATCGAAGAGCCGGTTGTGATCAGGAAGATCCTTGATCACCTGACTCGCGGCGACGCCCCCTCCCCCCGCGCCCGTACCAAAGCCCGAAAGCCGTGCGCCGCCTGGCGCTGTGTTCGGCTGACGCCGTCGCGCCGTTCGAGACCGGATGCTGTTACCCAGTGGTGAATGGCAGGGCATCGGCTGTCCTGTCGGCTGGGGTAGGTCGGGAAGTGGCGCTGGCAGGGGAGAATTTTCGAGCATGAGGACTGAGAGGGGCAGGATTTTGAGACGGTGAAGGACCACCCGTCCCGCTTCTCCCCGAGCATAAACGGTTGAACCGTCCGGAAAAGGGCGTTTATGCTTTCTATCCCCAACTTCTCATTAAGTCCGGGCGTAATGTGTGCGGGGTGGCGGAGGCAGAATCACGGCCGTGCATTAAATACAAAATTATCAAGTGCTTATTGTTGATGGTAAGCAACGAACCACTCTCTTCAATGTCTTCTTGCCCGGACTTAATGAGAAGTTACACGTCACTCAAGACCAAAACCAAGTTTGTGCAGATGCGTTTGTTCCTTGGGTAGACTGACGGTCTTGCCGCCTCGCCATTCACTCCAATCATCCATAATTCGGTGCACGTTCCAGTCAGCCCAGTCTTTGGTGCAGAATATATCCTCCAGGTCAAGACAGCCCGGGTAGCTTGTCCCAAGAGCGCACATTCGATGATGTTCGTTGAGGTACGTTTCCGGTTCCTTGACGTAGTTTCCCCTGTTGGATGAAACTTCACGCTCCCTTTGTAAACCATGCTTGCCGATCCAAACAGTCCGAGCGTGTTTCGCGATTGCCGGAAGATCGGTCATGAGCTGTTCGTACAGGTGACAGACCGTCCGTGGAACGAGGTCAAAGCTTGAGTGAAATTCTGTGCCATGAGCGCGTAAAAATTTCCACGCGAGATGACGGATCAGTCTGGGACTATTTGCGACCGCTTGGCTGGATAGGCCTGAGTTGACCACGTCAGAGTGATTGCCGGGAAATGGCAAAAAATGCACATGAGGCTTGACGTGGCTGGGATTGAGACTGTCCGGGTTGCCCCCTGGGCCGTGCTGGCTCCTCGGAGCCATGAAAGCGACCGTGCTTCGGTCCAAGGCTTCAAATAGACAGCCATTTTCGTCCAGTGCCAAAATAGCGGCGTAATTTCGTACATTAGGAGGGATGAATCGTATGTCGTCGGTGACGGCATTGAGCCCTCCCGGTACCGGATCGACGGCGAATATATTGACGTTGATGGTGTCCTCAAACACTTCAAACAACTTGTTGGCAGTCTTCAGACACGTGACTGCTCCCCGACTCCACCCAATCAAATTGACCGTATCGATGGGCACGCCTTCCGACCATTTTAGATGCTGCACGAGCCAGGCAGTTTTATAGACGTTATCATCCCATCCCCGGCCTAAGCCCAAACCGCCAACCTTCGAACTGCTCGCTGTATTACCCATAAAATGGTCTTGAAAATTGCTGCTTTCCTTGCTCCCCATGATCCAGTATGCTCGTCGGCCCGCTGCTGTGAGAGCCGGGTTGAGTTTGTGGGAATTGCCCGCGTTTTTTTCGACATCTATTAACGGATTAAACACCCCGGGGCGGTCATGGGCTACACCACTTGCAGACTCAAGCGCCGAAACCGCTTGAGACCCTGGTCCCTCACAAATCAAGTGAGTCGGATGGGCGGATGTCAAACGATAGGGTAACGGACAGTCCCGTGTGGGCTTTGCCGTTTGTTCGATGCGGGCCTCGTATCCCTTCACCGCTCGACTGAGCTCACTGATCAATTCATTGGGATCGCTGTCCCGGTCAAAGGCCGTACCGTGATTGAACACCGTGAAGATATTTGCAGCCATATCACACTCCGTTGAGACATGATCAATTGGTTATTAACCTGCCTAGGTACTTCATTTCTATATTCACTACTGTAGCCATTATATGGCGCTATTTTTGCCAAATAATTATCAAGATAAAAAAATAAAATATCAAAACAAAAACTTAGACAAGAGCATCCCAGCAATTCCCGGTGATCAAGTCTTTGCTAAGTTTAACGCTGCCCGGTGGGGTCCGCTTTTTCTGTGGACACGACAACCCGCCACCGTGGCGGTGGGCTTTCGGGGGCTTGTTGGTCGGAACGCTCAAAACCAGGCTATCGATCGAGACACAAGCTGATCGCGCTACGAGGTATCGGGTAGCGCGGGCAAGGTCATGTGGAGTGAGGCGGCGTCCGACCAGGCGGCCATCAGCACCGTCCAGTCGGGAACGTAGAAGTTCAAGACCAGACCACGCAGGCGCTCCCAGAGATGGCGTCGCGAGCGCCAGCGCTCACGGGCGCGCTGGAACGCGCGGCAGGCGTGCTCCTGGATCTGGTCGATGAGAAAGGCGAGCAGCATCAGCCCGGCGAGCATGCTGGCAAGATACTGTTCGCCGTGGCCATAGTTGTGCTCGAAGTGATAGCCCTGGTTTTTGAGCGTGTTAACCCGATCGTTTCATAAACCCGGCGAGCCAGCTCGTTTTTCCACCAAAGTGCGATAGATGCACGGTTAACCGGTCGCCACGCACCGCTCAACGCGCGTCTACCCCGGAGAAATCCGGCATCGCGAAGTCGGGCGAAGTCGGGGTCGGACCAGCGTAATCATTTGATAAATCAGAGAACAGTGAAAAAATAACACTTGAATCACAGCTTAAACGGACCATCGTCCCATTCAAAACGCTGTTCTAAGGAAGGAACTCAATGCCACGCGCAAATCGTCACTGGCTCTCCGGCCATGTCTGGCACATTACCCACCGCTGCCACCGCCAGCAGTTTCTGCTCAAATTCGCGCGGGACCACCGATTGTGGCGTCGCTGGTTGTTCGACGCCCGCCAACGGTTCGGGCTCTGCGTCCTGGATTTCATCGTCACATCCAACCACATTCATTTACTGGTGCAGGACCGGGCCACGGAGAAATTGCAAAGAGCATGCAATTGATTGCCGGACATACCGCGCAAGCTTATAACCAGAGAAAACAACGACGGGGTGCCTATTGGGAAGACCGCTATCATGCCACCGCTATAGAGGCGGACGAGCATCTGGCACGCTGTATCACGTATATCGATCTGAACATGGTACGGGCAGGCGCCGTTCATCATCCGCGAGAATGGGAAGCCTCTGGCTATCGGGAAATCCACAATCCACCCGCACGGTACCGCACCATTGATTACCCAGCCCTCATGGGTCTGTTGGGCATCCCGGATCTTCAACGGCTTCAACTGATTCATCGAAGCTGGATTGAGGAAGCCCTCAAGGCCGAGCAGTCCGTGCGTGATGAGCGTTGGTCCCGGAGCCTCGCGATCGGCAGCCAAGCATTTGTTGCACGCTTTCAGGCTGATCTGGGGATTTTCGCGATTCATCGGACCATTGAGAAGCACGGAAACAGCCGCGTTTTAAGGGAGGACGCGGCGGATTACGCTATCAAATTCTGAGTATGAAATCGCCGCTCTAAGGCTTGAAAGCGTGAAATTTATTGATTTAATCTGTATAAGTTACAAAAACTTGGGTAGGTCCGACCCATGACTACCTACCGGCCATGACTGCCGGAAGCCCGCGACCACCTTCTCGAAATACACCGCCACGTCCATGGCCTTCTTGTATATCGGCAGGTGCTCGTAGCGTGCCATGACCCCCGCAAGCGCAGGGGGACGCCCCCGCACCCCCAAGAAAATAATTAAAATCCGTCCCATTTTCAGCACATGATGGTGCACCTGAATTGCTCCGATGCATGCAAATCGCTATTATGTATGCATCGAATGTAAAGCGAGTTTTTGAAAATGGCCATGCTTACGGTACGCAACTTGCCCAATGAAGTGCATCGGGCCCTGCGAGTGCGAGCCGCGCGACACGGTCATAGTATGGAAGCCGAGGTGCGCGCGATTCTGGAAGCGGCGGTGACACCGGAAGGGCGCGTAAAGCTGGGATCGCTGCTTGCCGACATTGGCCGCCGTACCAAGCTCACCGATGAAGAATTCGCCGTCTTCGAGCAGGTCCGCGACAAGTCCCTTGCCCGTGCGCTGAACCTTGGATGATCCTGCTTGATATCAATGTGGTTTCTGAGCCGCTGCGCCGTACGCCGCAAGCCCGAGTCATCGAGTGGATCGATGCGCAACCGCTTGAAACGCTCTATCTGTCCGCCATCACGGTTGCTGAGCTACGAGCGGGAGTCGCTCTTCTGCCGCCTGGCAAACGGCGGACCAGGCTACAGGAGGACATGGAAAAGCGGGTGATACCGCTGTTCGCCGGGCGCGTGCTCGCGTTTGATCTCGCATGCACGCAAGCCTATGCCGAACTGATGGCGAAGGCGCATGCGGTTGGTCTGGCAATCGCCGCAGCCGATGGATATATCGCAGCCATTGCTACTGCGAACGGACTTGCCGTCGCCACGCGCGACACAAATCCTTTCAAAGCCGCCGGCGTGGAGGTTATCAATCCGTGGGAGGCGTAAGCTCTGAAGAACGCGAGCTAGATGTCACTAAATTCGAGGCGCCGCTCGATTCGTTCAAACCGCGCGTCAGTACGGTCAAAGCGATTTGAGTGCTCAGCGAGTGCGGCGTGGATCTGCGCGAGGTCAACATGCAGTTGGGCCTCACCTGTCTCCAAACGGCCAAGACGGCTCTTGACGCCACTCATATCCTCACGCAGCCCATCCAACTTCTCGTCGATGCACCGCAGGTAGCGAAGGGTCTGACTCTCCGGTTCCTGATCAGTCATGGCGGAACGCCTCAATGGCCCGCAGAATCAGTTCCTTGTTCGTGAGCCCAAGTGAGGCGGCGTAGGACTTGATTTCGCGCCTCTGCTTGGGAGTCACCATGATGCACAATGACACCTGCTCGGTAATCTGCGGCAGCTTGCTGTTGCTCTTCAGCTGGGCCTCCTTCTGCGACGGCTGGGTCGAAAGATCAAGCTTAGCCATGGAAAGCCAGCAATTCTAATTATTGCCGCCCAGGCCAGGAACTACAGTTGGCTTGACCACCGACTGCGGCCACAAAGACCGCCACGACGCCGCCCCCAAGCGCCTCTTCCTCTATCCGCTGCGCGCTGACGCTCAACATGTTTTGGCTCGAGCGCCATAATTAGAATTGCTGCAGCCCTACCACGAACATAGCGCCCCCAGCGCGGCCGCGAGGCGGGCGCCCGGCAGTCCATAACCGATCGGCTTGTGTGCTGCATTCTGGAAGAGTGCGCATATAACGTGCATAATACGTATTGATACGTAAAACAGGGAGATCGAGGGATGCAAACGATCAGCGCCACCGAGTTGGCCCGGCACACTCGCGAGGTTCTGGACAAGGTGGCCAGTCGGGGTGAGAGCGTAGCAATCGAGCGAAACCGCATCATGATCGCCCGAATCGTGCCGCCTGAGCCGACCATGACCGCAGCCCAGGCACTCGCCGGACTGACGCCTATGCTCACGCCGGAGCAAGCCGCTCGCTGGCTTGAGGATAGCAAGGAAGATTTCGACGAAGCGGTGCGCGATCCATGGGCATGATTTTCGATAGCTGCATCTGGGTGGGGCTCGCTGCCGGCGAGGTGGACCACCAGAGCGTTATCGCAGCGGCCGGAGACGCACCGGTGTTCGCCTCGGTAATCTCGCTCGGAGAGCTGGGCTTCGGTGTTGAGATCTGTGCCGATCCGGCCGAGCGAGCGGTGCGGGCCGCCTACCTCCAACAGGTAGAGCAGCGCCCCACCCTGGAGATCTCCAGGCACACGGCCGCGGCTTTTAGCGTGCTCGCGGCCGCCGTCAAGCGCGCCGGGCGCTCCCCGCGGCCGCGCTATAATGATCTATGGCTGGCCGCGCAGGCAATCGAGCACGGATACGCGTTGTTGACCCGCAATGCCAGCGATTTCGCTGGGCTGCCGGGGCTGCGGCTCGCAACGCTGCCGGGCGAACCACGGCTGTAGACATGGAGTTCTCCATTGGCCGTTATTGGCCGTTCAGCCTCTGATAGCAAAGCCCAAAAACACAACAACAGAGTCCGCCTTCGACTCAAGCACAAGGGTTAGGCCTTACATTTGGCGCAGCAAACTCAGAAATTGTCGCCGGTCTTCGTCGTCAAAATGGAGCTCGGGCGTTGCCGCGCGCGGTCACGTGATAAAGCGCTCCGGCGAACTCAATGCATAAGGGGTTTACCATCCCGTCGCCACCGCCTTGCGGCGTCGCGTATTGAACTGGAGACGACAAGGCTCTTCGACAGCTATTTCAAATGTAAGGCCTGTCCTAACCCGCCATCGGGCCCGGCGGCGTCAGATGCGGGTCAGCGCCGAGCCCTTGTGCACGGCAATGTGATCGGTCTTGTCGCTCTTGATCTCGTACTGCGGCTCGTCCTCGCTGCAGCGGCGGATATGCCCTTTCCACCGGAAATCTTGAGTATGAATGTTAACGATGCAGCCGCTGACGTAGCCCGCCTCGGAATTCCAGCGAACGTGATCGCCGATTTTGAAACGTGTAGCCATAACGGAGTCGTCCTCGTAGCAGGTGGATGATCCGACTCGACACCGAAACTCATACCATAGAGATCACGGCGCGTGCGCTCGATTGTCAGTCGCTCACCGATTCGTCATACGCTGCTCTGGTGTAGTGCCCCGCCCCATTTGGCGCTATAAGCGCCAAATGGGGCGGGAGACTACGCTAGAGTATGCCTACTAGCCGACGCCCCATGCCAGGTTTGGCCATGATATCTAAAGATCCTCGCCCCACCCGCGGCAAGCACACGGCGCACACCATCAACCGCGCCGCAATCGTCGATCAAAACTTCCTTCGGCTCCTACAGACGTGGGACGAGCTACTGGCAGGCCGCGCCGCGCTCACCGAACCGATCCGCAGCGGCTCGACTCTCAGCGGTGCGGCCTTCCTTGAATTGTTCGAATCACAGGTGCTCTCGCGCCATCTCGATTTCGAGGCACGCGCCATGCGCGCCCGCAACGAGGGCTTCTATACGATCGGCAGCGCCGGACACGAAGGCAACGCCGTGCTCGGACGCCTCACACGCCATACCGACCCCGCATTCCTGCATTACCGATCCGGCGCTTTTATGATGGAGCGCGCACGCAAGCTCCCACACATCGATCCGGTGTACGATGCGGCGCTGTCGCTGGCGGCAAGCGCCGCGGATCCGATCTCGGGTGGCCGTCACAAGGTCTGGGGCTCCAAACCGCTGTGGGTATTGCCGCAGACCTCGACCATCGGTTCGCAGCTACCCAAGGCGGTGGGCATGGCCATCGCCATCGCACTCGCGCGGCGCAGCGGAACCGGGTTACCGATCCCGCCGGATGCCATTATCGTCTGCAGCTTCGGTGATGCCTCCGTGGACCACGCCGCCACGCAGGCGGGGTTCAACGCCGCCGCCTGGACGACCCACCAACATCTGCCCTGCCCGATCCTACTCGTCTGCGAGGATAATGGCTTGGGCATTTCGCTGCGCCCGCCGGCGGGCTGGATCGAGGCTAGCCTGCGCGGGCGTCCGGGCATCCGCTACTTTACCGGCGACGGCTTGGATCTCGTCGCGGCCCACGCCGTCGCCGCGGCGGCCGTGGAGTATGTCCGCCGCACCCGCCAACCCGCCTTCCTGCACCTTCATATGCAGCGCTTGCTAGGCCATGCAGGCTCGGACCTGGAAGACAAATACCGCAGCCTGGCACAGATCGAGGCTGGCGAGGCACAAGACCCGCTACTGCATAGTGCACGCACGGCGCTGCGTGCGGGTCTGTTGAGCGTGACGCAGATTCTGGACCGCTATCAAATGGCTCGTCAGCGGGTGCGTAAGGCGGCGTCCCGCGCGGCACGGACGCCCAAACTCGAGCACCGCACGCAGATCATGCGCCCGCTCGCACCCTACGATGCCGCGGCGGTCAACACCGAGGCGCGCCGGGTCGATTATCAAACCGAGCCTCAGCGCGCGTTCGGCGGCTCGGGCGGACTGCCGGAGCGCCAGCCGCCCCGCCACCTCGCCGTTCAGCTCAACCGGGCGCTGCACGAATTGCTGGTGAAATACCCACAGGCCATCGTCTTTGGCGAGGACGTCGCCCAAAAAGGTGGTGTCTACACGGTCACCGCCGGGCTCTACGAGACGTTCAAAGGCCACCGTGTATTCAATACCTTGATCGACGAAACCGCCGTGCTCGGGTTGGCTCAAGGTGCGGCCTACCTGGGACTGTTGCCGATCCCGGAGATCCAATATCTCGCCTATTTTCACAACGCCTGCGATCAGATCCGCGGCGAGGCGGCCTCCCTGCAGTTTTTTTCCAACGGCCAGTACGCCAACCCCCTGCTGATGCGCATCGCGGCGTTCGCCTACCAGAAGGGCTTCGGCGGGCACTTTCACAACGATAATTCCATCGCTGCGTTGCGCGATATCCCAGGCCTGATCATCGCTTGTCCCGCCCGCGGCGACGATGCGGTGCAGATGCTACGCACCTGCGCAGCGCTGAACACAGTAAATGGCCGTGTGGTGGCCTTCCTCGAGCCGATAGCGCTTTACATGACCAAGGATCTCTACCAACCCAACGACGGCAAATGGCTGTTTCCTTATCCCGCGCCTGGTCGCGCCATTCCTCTTGGTTCAGCGCGGGTCTATCATGCGCGGGCACACGAGTTGCTGATCATCACCTACGGCAACGGAGTCTGGCTGTCGCTGCGAGCGGCGAGACGGCTGCGCCGGGAGAGCGGGGCACGGATACGTATCGTCGATCTGCGCTGGCTCAAGCCACTGAACCGCATGCTCATCGCTCGGCACGCGCGGTCAATCGGGCGGGTCCTGGTAGTCGACGAGGGTCGACGCACCGGCGCGCTCTCGGAGGAGATCGTCACCGCTATTGTCGAGACCTGCGGTCGCAGTATTCAAATTCGGCGCGTCGTCGGTGAAGACAGCTATATCCCTTTGGGGAAGGCGGCACAGCAGGTACTGCCGAATGAAGAACAGATCATCGCAGCCGCCCGCTCCATGCTGGCTGCCACAAGCGACCGATAAGCGGTGCTTGCTCGGTAGGGGACCGAATTTTGTTGCTCGCTCAAGCGCCGCGGCACGCAATCGGCTTCGAATTAGTGAGCACCGCAGCTACACTGGGTGCTTCGCTACGATTCGCACAGAGGACCCCTAAGAGCCATGGCAGAACATCGCAACGTACTGGGCAGTGAGCTGGAGCCTTGCTGCTACGATCCTATGACCGGGTTTTATCGCGACGGCCACTGCCGAGTAGGGCCCGAAGATCTTGGCGTGCATGCGGTTTGTACTCAAGTAACGGAGGCCTTTCTCGCTTTCTCGCGCGCCCGCGGCAATGACCTGACCACCCCGCTGCCCGAGGCCGGCTTCCCCGGGCTTAAGCCCAACGATCGCTGGTGTCTTTGTGCGGCCCGCTGGCAGGAGGCGCTGGAAGCAGGCTGCGCGCCACGCGTGGTGCTCGCAGCCACCCATGAGGCCGCTCTAGAGGTGGTGGCATTGGAGGATCTCAAGCGCTTTGCACTGGATCTGTGTTGATCGCGAATCCATTGGCCGCGCGGCATTTAGCACCTCGCCCAGCGCCCCGTTTCCGGGGCCAAGTCAGGCTGCTTTTGAGTCGAGCGCCCGCCGGATGGCTACTACGCAGCCACGATGGCGGTTATCATGCGACCCCTGACCCCATCGACACGAGGCATTTTTCATGGATTCCACGCTGAAAGCGCATCTCACCCACCGGCAGACCTGGCTACGGGGGCTGTTCATTGTGCTGTTCTCGATTATTTACAGCACCGCCGGAATGGTGCTGACGGCCATCGTGGTCTTCCAGTTCATCTCTATACTGCTCAGTGGTGCATGCAACCCCCGGCTGCTGGCGTTCGCGCGGCAACTGAGCACGTACCTCTATCAGGTGCTGCTCTACGTCACCTTCAATCGCGAAGAACGACCTTGGCCGTTCGACGCTTGGCCTACCGCCGAGCTGGCTGCGCTTACCGATGGTCAGCGACAACAACAATACTAACTGGCCTATGAGCACGAGTGTCTACTTCGCGCACGGCAAAGAAAGCGGGCCCTGGGGATACAAGATCACGGCACTGGCCGAACTCGCTCGCCGCCGTGGTCTCGCTGTCGAAAGCCCGGACTTCCGCTTTACCTACGATGCCGACGAGCGAGTGCGTTATCTGTTATCCCTCAATCCACCGAGGGGTAACGCACTGGTGCTCGTCGGCTCAAGCATGGGTGGCTACGTGACCTCGGTGGCGAGCCGTACCCTCAATCCGCGGGGGCTTTTCCTGATTGCGCCCGCCTTGCTCATGCCCGGTTATCAGGTGGACACGCCGCCGTGCGCCAGCCTCGTGGAGATCGTGCACGGCTGGGCCGATGAGGTGATACCCGTTGAGCATAGCTGGCGCTTTGCGCAGCAACATCGCGTCCGCCTGCATGTGCTCGACGGTAACCATACGCTCAATGTCCACCTGCCACGGCTTGAGCGGCTGTTCGAGAACTTTCTCGACGAGCTGCAATTGTGAACTCCGCTCATCCTTGCGGATCGGCCGTCTGAACCGTTCAATCAACGGCTCGTCAAACGCAGCTCGATCCGGCGGTTGCGTGCAAGGGCTTGCGGTGAGTCGCGGGAATCGATCGGATCGTATTGGCCGTATCCCGCCGCCGCCAAGCGGTTTGGCGGCACGCCCCGGGTGACGAGATAATGCACGATGGATAAGGCGCGGGCTGTCGAGAGCTCCCAGTTGGAGGGAAATCGAGGCGTGTGAATAGGGCGCCGGTCGGTATGGCCATCGACCTGCAACACCCAGTCGACATCGCCGGGAATACGCCGGGAAACCTCCTCGAGTACGGTAGCGAGACGGTCGAGCTTATCCTTGCCTGGCGCTGCGATTTGCGCCGAACCGCTGGGGAAAAAGAGCTCGGACTGGAACATGAAGCGATCGCCGACGACCCGAATCTCCGGCACATCGCCCAGCACTTGGCGCAATCGGCCGAAGAATTCCGAGCGATAATACGACAGCTCCTTGACTTTCTTCACCAGTGCTACGTTGAGCTGCTCGCCGAGGCGTCGGAGTTGCACCTTCTGTGAAACCACCGTTTGCTTGGAACTGTGCAGCGCAGCGGCCAGCGCGCTGATCTGCTCTTGCAAGGCCTGTAGCTGCCGGCGCAATGCGCCGAGTTTGGCATCGGCCGCGGCGCTTAGCCGATGTTGGTGCGCGAGTGCCTCTTGCCGCTCCTCTATTTGAGCCACCAGATCCTGAATGCGGATATCCCTATGCTGGAGCGTCTTCTGGGCCAGCTGGGTGCGCTCCTGCGCCTCGGCAAGCAGCGCCTCAAGCGCCTTAGTACGATCCCGAGCCGCACTAAGCTGTCCCCTTGAGTGTTCAAGATGCGAAACCAACTCGCCAACCTTTGCCTCGAGCGTCTCACGCACCTTACGTAGCGTGTCTATGTCCGCCTGCAACGAGGCAATCTCGCTGAGCCGCAGCTTGAGCTGGCGCTGCGAGACATTCACTCGCTCATTGGCTTGGGCTATATCAGCCTGAAGTTGGTGGACTTTGATCTGGCTCAGCTGCAAATCGCTACGCAGTTGAGCCCGCTCCGCGAGCGTGGCATGCAGCTGTTGGTAGACGCGTGATAGCTTCGCCTCGACCTGGGCCTTGTGCTCCCGTTCGAGCGACAGCGTCTGGGCAAGCTGGTCCACCTGAGCGTGTAGCTGCTCCAATGCCTGACTCTGCCCCGTCAACACCTGGCTCAGATAGGATTGCCCGACCACGAACAGCAGTAAGACAAAGACAAACACCAGCAGAATCGTGGCCAAAGAGTCGACGAAACCCGGCCAAATATTGAGACTGTAACGGCCGCGGCGCTGCGCTTCGAACATGGCCTCTGCGTCACTGGCTCGGGGGCCGATCCGTACTGCCCAAATGGGCCACCGTGCGTGTCAGCAAGCGTACCTCTTCGCGCAGCTCGTTGTTCAGGCGTTCTCGATCCACGGTAAGTTCCTGACGCAAGTTCGTGATGCCGTGCGCGATATGACGCAGGAGCGCACTTGCCTCTTGGGCGTGCTCTTCGTTACCCGCGAGTCCATCGGCAATCCGGTCCAATAGGCCTTGCAACTCGG
Organism: Nitrococcus mobilis Nb-231; assembly: GCF_000153205.1. Lineage (GTDB taxonomy): Bacteria > Pseudomonadota > Gammaproteobacteria > Nitrococcales > Nitrococcaceae > Nitrococcus > Nitrococcus mobilis. The sequence continues at coordinate 2,427,354 of NZ_CH672427.1, read as the reverse complement.
CCTGCATCCGAGTCAAGCCGATCAGGCCCTTCTGCTCGCTGCGTGCCTGTTCGGAGAGGTTCGCGATCTGCTCGGCGAGACTCAGTAGCTTTTGATCAGCGGCTCGCCGCTCATGCTCACTGCGCGTCATCACACGCTGCAGCTTATTCAAGCTGTCCGCGGTCTGCTCCAGCAAGGCATGGATATAGGCGGGCACGGAGCCCTCACCTTCTCCAGTGAAGGCCCCCGAGGATAATCGGGTCTGGCCGGAGAGCCATTCTTCAAGATCGTTGTAAAAACGGTTTTGGGCGTGTCCCGCCTGCAGATCGATAAAACCCAACACCAACGCGCCCGCCAAGCCGAACAGCGAGGAGCTGAAGGCAGTGCCCATACCGGAGAGCGGCCGCTGCAACCCCAACTTGAGCTCGCTGAACATGGCCGCCGCGCCTTGACCTTGCACGTCCAACTCGCCGATGACACCCGCCACGGCCCGCAAGGTCTCGAGCAGACCCCAAAACGTCCCGAGCAATCCCAGAAAAACCAGCAGTCCGACAATATAACGAGATAAGTCGCGGGCCTCATCCAGCCGGGAGCGGATTCCATCTAGCAAAGCGCGTAAGGACAGCGCCGAGAGGCTGAAGCGATCCCCATAGCGACCCGTCAGCATGCGGGCCATCGAACCAAGCAGTCGACTGCTCGGTAACGGCATCTCGCCTTCGGCGCGGCGAAAGGCTTCGATCCAGCGCACTTCGGGGGCCAGCACCAGTACCTGGCGGTAATTGATGACAAGCCCGATGCCCAACACGGCTAGGATCATGCCGTTGAAGATCGGATTCGCCATAAAGGCGCTGCGCAGCGGGACCGCCAGCATGGCACAAACGATGGCCACGGCAAGTAGAAACAGGCTCATCCAGATCAGGACACGATACGGATTACGCACTGCGGGCCTCCTGATAGGGCGGTACACTCGGCGCACCACCTCCACCGACCCCTATAGCAGTAGATTTCAAACCCGCCCCTCCTGCAGAAACCCTTGGATGCGGTCATGCCGCCACCCATCTGTTATAGTCCTGTTCCCGCATGCCAGATTAACAAAAAATACGACTCCTCAAGATCTTCATCCACCACTAGCCTAACCGCTAAAGGATCTGGGGGAGAACCGCTGCATCATGTGGATACCGTCCATGATCACACGCTGCGCCAGAGACAGCCGTTATTGTTCGGCCAGTCCCACTCGAGGCGAAGTCGGGCTTGTCCATTGCCGCCGTAGAGCTTGGCCATGACAACCCTCGACCCCGGCCCGGGACCGGAGCTGAAGCCACGCCTGCCCGACCGCCGGGCTTGGCCGCTCCTGCTCGCTCTGGCTTTGGGCGGTGTGTTGATCTATTTGTTGCGCCCCATTCTGATGCCCTTTCTCACCGGTGCCTTATTGGCTTATCTCGCCGACCCCTTGGCCGACCGTCTGGAGCGATTGCGGTTGAATCGCACATTCGCGGTCATTGTCGTATTCACTGGACTGAGCTTGGTCGGCGTCGGCGCGCTATTGCTGCTCCTGCCCATGCTCGGCAGTCAGCTCGACTCGCTACGCTCGCTGCTGCCTCAAGTGGTGGATTGGGTGCATCAGGTAGGACTGCCCTGGTTGCGCACCCACGCTGGGGTCGGCATCGAGTCGCTGGATCTGGCAACCCTACGTGGGGCGATCGCCGAGCACTGGCAATCCACTAGCAGCTTTGCGGCCAGCGTAGTCGCCCAGGCGACGAGCTCCGGCCTGGCTCTGGCCGGGTTGCTGGCCAACCTGGCCCTCATCCCCGTAGTAACCTTTTATTTACTGCGAGACTGGGATGTACTGATCGCGCGTATTCGCGACCTCTTACCGCGCCGGATGGAGCCGATCATCAGCACGCTGGCGGGCGAGTGCAATGAGGTTGTGGCGGCGTTCCTGCGCGGCCAGCTCTTGGTCATGCTCGCGCTGGGTGTGATTTACGCATTCGGTTTATGGCTGCTCGGGCTCGATCTGGCATTGCTCGTGGGGATGCTGGCGGGTATCGCCAGCATCGTGCCCTATCTCGGCTTTATCGTCGGGATCGGCTCGGCGGCATTGGCTACGGTGTTTCAGTTCAGCGACTGGCTGATGCCGCTCGGCTTGGTTTGTGGCGTGTTCTTGGTCGGTCAGCTACTCGAGAGCCTGCTGCTGACACCGTTACTGGTCGGGGATCGCATCGGCCTGCATCCCGTGGCGGTTATCTTCGCCGTGCTCGCTGGCGGGCAGCTGTTCGGCTTCAGCGGGATTTTACTGGCACTGCCGATCGCCGCGATCATCATGGTGCTGCTGCGGCATGCCCATGATCGTTACCTGCGCAGCAGCCTCTATGGTGAACCGCGGGTAGGCGGCGAACAGCAGGACTCGGAATACTGAGCCCATCCCACCCTTGGGGAAGCTTTGCCGCAAGGGGTTGCACGGCTGAAAGCCGCTGTTATCGTACCAGGGCCTGTTGAACGGTAATCCGCTATTAATTCGGACGGATCGACCCATGGCGCAAAACATCGCGCAGTGTATCGCTGAGGAACTGCAGGTAAGCTCCAAGCAAGTGGCGGCGGCGATTGATCTGCTCGATGAAGGTGCAACCGTGCCCTTCATCGCCCGCTATCGCAAAGAGGCGACCGGTGGGCTCGATGACAACCTGCTGCGTGCGCTGGAAAAACGGCTAAGCTATCAGCGCGGCATGGAAGAGCGCCGCAATGTAATTCTCAAGGCCATCGCAGAACAGGGCAAGCTCACGGCGGAGCTCGCTCGCTCGATCCGACAGGCAGACACCAAAACCCGCCTGGAAGATCTCTACCTGCCATTCAAAAAGAAACGCCGTACCAAAGGTGAAATCGCGCGCGAGGCGGGCTTGGCGCCACTCGCACAAGCCCTGTTGACTGACCCGTCGCAGGATCCGCAAACGCTGGCGGCGCATTACCTCAACCCGGCGCAAGGCATCAATGCTCCGGCAAGCGCTTTGGAAGGCGCACGGTTTATCCTCGCCGAGCGCTTCGTCGAGGACGCGGAGCTGTTGGATCGTCTGCGCGAACACGCTTGGCGGCATGGCCTGCTGATCGCCGAAGGCAGCGAGCAGGCGGGACAAAACGAGGCCAAGTTCTCCGATTACGCGCATTATCGCGAGGCCATCCGCAAAATCCCGTCTCATCGAGTGCTGGCGCTGTTTCGAGGCCGGCGCGAACGCGTGCTACGCCTTCGCCTGGTCATGCCGGATGAGCTGGATGAGCCGCGCGGTACATCCAGCGTCGGGGAACGCATGATCAGCGCCCACCTTGGCCTGCGCGAGGGCACACGGTCCGGTGATCGTTGGCTCGCCGAAGTGGTGCGATTTACTTGGCGGGTGAAGCTGCTCACCCGCTTGGAGACCGATCTGTTCGGCCGTCTCAAAACGGCGGCGGATGCAGAGGCCATCCAAGTGTTCGGCCGCAATCTGCGCGATTTGCTGCTCGCTGCGCCAGCCGGGCCGCACGTGGTGCTAGGCATCGACCCCGGCCTGCGTACGGGCTGCAAAGTCGCCATCGTGGACTCGACTGGCAAGCTATTGGCCACGACCACGGTCTATCCGCATGCACCAAGGCACCACTGGGCTGAAACGATTACCGCTCTGGCCGCGCTCGCACAAACGCATCAGGTCACACTGATCGCCATTGGCAATGGAACTGCCTCGCGCGAGACTCAGAAGCTGGTCGGCGATTTGCGCCGTGCGCATCCGCAGCTCGGTTTGACGGACATCATGGTCTCCGAAGCGGGGGCTTCGGTGTACTCTGCCTCGCAACGAGCCGCCGACGAGCTGCCGAAGCTGGACGTTTCCCTGCGCGGTGCGGTTTCCATCGCTCGCCGAGTACAGGATCCGCTTGCCGAATTGGTCAAGATCGAACCCCGCTCGATTGGCGTCGGCCAATACCAACACGACGTTGATCAAACAGAGCTCGCAAACACTCTACGAGACGTGGTCGAAGACTGCGTCAATGCCGTGGGCGTCGAGCTGAACACAGCTTCAGCCGCGCTTCTGGCGCACGTGGCCGGGCTCTCGTCGGCATTGGCCGAGCGACTGGTCGCCTACCGTGAGAGTCATACGAGCTTCCGCTGCCGAGAAGAACTCAAAGCCGTACCGCGCTTCGGTGCCAAGGCCTTCGAGCAGGCTGCCGGCTTCTTGCGGATTCGCAATGGCGAGCAACCTTTGGATGCCTCCGCCGTGCATCCCGAGGCCTACCCGTTGGTCGAGCGTATCGCCAAGACTCTAGCTTGTCCCATTCAATCGTTGATCGGTAATGCCGAACTACTGCGCACTGTCAAACCCGCCCATTTCACCGATGCACACTTTGGCATTCCCACCGTAACCGATATCCTGCGTGAGCTGGAGAAACCGGGGCGAGATCCGCGCCCGGAATTTCGCACCGCCCAGTTTCGGGATGGCGTGGAGCAACTGGGGGATCTCGCCGCCGGTATGATTCTCGAGGGCGTCGTAACCAATGTCACCAGCTTCGGTGCCTTCGTGGACATCGGTGTTCATCAAGATGGGCTAGTCCACATCTCGGCCATGGCCGAGCATTTCGTGCGCGATCCGCGCGAAGTGGCTAGGACGGGCGATGTGGTGAAGGTGCGGGTGGTGAGCGTCGATCTCGAACGCAGCCGCATCGGGCTTTCCATGCGCCTAGCCGGTGATGGGCAACGGCCGTCGCGCGACCAACGGAAAGACAACGCCAGCGCTAGGGAGCACGGCCCAGCGCCGGCCCTAACCGCCGCGTTCAAAAAGCATCAACGGTAGCAAATAGCAGACGATCGGTTATGCGCCGAGACGAGTTGCTGCCATACTGCCGATATGAGCCACGCTGGGCCAGGATACGAAGAGAATACGAATGCAAAACGTAGTGCGCATCACGCGTGAAGATGCTCTGACGGTGCTGGAAACTCAGTACGGCATTCAAGGCCATGAGATCTACCTCCTCGAGCTGATTCCGCTCATTGAGATGGTATGGGCTGACGGCCGAAGCAAACCCCCCGAGGCGGCCCTCGTCTACGAGTTCGCCTTACGGCGGCTCGCTGAGCTGGACTACGAAGCACATGGTCTGAGTGTGCTTACCGCCGGGCAAGTCAACGCCTTCGTCGAGCGCTTCCTCAACAAGCAGCCGAGTCCCACGATGCTGCGCGAGCTTCGGCAATTGGCCATGCCCGTGATTTTCGATCACTCGGATCCCGAGGTGAATAATAAACGGCGCCGGATGATCCTAGAGTACTGCCTCGATATCGGAGCCGCCACGGTACCCCGCTATCCCTATGATGCACATGAACGCTTCTCGCCACCCGAGAAAGCGCTGCTGCTGGAACTGGTCGAAGCGCTGCAGCCAACAGCTCTGGCGGCCGCTGCCTGAGCCGCTAGGGTATCGATGCGCCCCATTGTGGTTGCCGGGCACGGCAACTCACCCCGGTTCTGTAGGCTTATCACGCCCGCCTTGAAAGTTCGTATCCAAGAAGAGGCGTAACGAGCGCAGTCTCGTTGATGGCAGCCGAGCCTGCGCTTCGATTAGCCAGAATTAATTGCGTCTCACACATAAGTGCGCCCTTTCCAGCGCGAGCGTATGCCGCGCCAGTAGCGTACGGCCGACGTCCAAGTCATGGCCAGATACAGCATAGCGATGATCGGCAACAGCAGCGCCCACAGCGGGCTCAATCGATAGTACAGCAGCGTCGGTAGATAGCTTACGCACAAAGCGGACCAACCGAGCAGACCGACCCATCGAACCATCCCCTCCCCCAAGGCCAACCCGACCACAGGACCCCAGAAACCGATCATCATTATGAGCGTGCACGCAAACAGGAGGACGGTCGAGTAGCGCAACTGAGTAAAGGCCGAACGCGCGACCATATTCCAGAGCTCGCTCAGGCGCCGGTAGCTGCGCAGACTCCACGCGCTGCGCGTCAGACCGATCCAGGTCAGCCCTCCGGCCACCTTGACTCGCCGCGCCAGAGTACAGTCATCGATGAGCGCACCACGCAGGGCCGCAAAACCGCCGATGCGATGCAAGGCCTCGGTACGCAGCAGGATGCAACCACCCGCGGCGGCGGCAAAACGCGCCGAGCCGGAATTGGCGAGCCGAAACGGATACAACAATTTGAAAAAAAAGATAAACGCCGGGATGAGCAGCCGCTCCCAAAAAGCCTGCATGCGCAACCACGGCATGACCGAGATCAAATCCAAGCCCTGCTGCAGAAGGCGAGCACGCAATATGGCCACCAGCCCGGGAGCCAGCACGATATCGGCATCGAGCAACAAGGTAAATGGCGTGTGAACTCGCTGCAGCCCTTGCTCCAAGGCCCAAAGCTTGCCGGCCCAACCTTCCGGCAGCGGCCGACCAGCGATAACCTCGAGGCGCAGAGCTGGCAACGCGGGAATGGCCGCTACGGTAGCGTCCGTAGACTGATCGTCGACGATCACGACCCGCAAATCCTTGCCCTGCGCGCCGAGTGCAGACAAACAGCGAGCGATCACCTGCACTTCGTTGCGCGCTGGAATCAAAACCGTGATATCACGTAGATCAGCGCCCTGCCCGACATCGCCCCAGGCCTCATCCAGGCGTTCCTGTGTGCTCCAGGGTCGCCACGGCGCGGCGAGCACGCTCAGCCATAAAACCGCCCCCAACAAAGCCGAATAAGCCGTCCAGAGCACCTTGAACGCGACGCTCCCTGAATCAGCGCTGCGCCCCGGACCGCACAGCCGCGCGCGACTCGCTCTGGGTGATGCGCTCCACTGGTATCCGAACCTCATCGGCGCGGGCCGCAAACTCCTCCCGGATATAACGAATCGGCACCTCCGGTGCCATCGGACCTCGAGTACGCGGGCCACGCAAGCTCACCCCAAGCGCTTTCCAAGGGTGCAACAGAGTGTCGGCTACCGCGCTTCCCTCATAACCGCAGTGGGCCATGCAGTTGTCGCATTTCGGGTTTCGTCCGGTGCCATAGCGCTCCCAGTCGGTCTCCTCCATGAGTTCCTTGAACGTAGCTGCGTAGCCTTCATCCGCCAGAAGGTAGCACGGTCTTTGCCAGCCGAAGACATTGTAGGTGGGATTGCTCCAGGGCGTGCACTCGTAGGTTTGATTGCCCGCCAAGAAATCCAAGAACAACGCGGAATGGCTCAGCGGCCACCGCCGGCGACGGCGGTAGCCACGACGGAAGACCTCACGAAACAAGTGCTTGCTCTGGCTGCGAGCTAGAAAAACATCATCGCGCGGTGCGCGCTCGTAGCTATAGCCTGGGGATACTGTAATACCCTCGACGCCGAGTTCGGTAACAAAGTCGAAGAAATCGGCGACCGCGGCCGGGTCTTCGCCCTGAAAAAGGGTACAGTTGATGTTGACCCGAAACCCGCGATCCCTCGCCTTGCGGATGGCGGCGACCGCCTTGTCGAACACACCTTCCTGACAAACCGATTCGTCGTGCCGCTCGCGGTTGCCGTCCAAATGCACCGAGAACGTCAGATACGGTGAGGGCCGGTAGTCATCCAGCTTCTTCGCCAACAAAATTGCGTTCGTACAGAGATAGACGAATTTTTTGCGTGCGATGATCCCCTCGACGATGCGCGGCATTTCTTTGTGGATCAAGGGCTCGCCTCCGGGAATGGAGACCACGGGCGCATTGCACTCGTCCACCGCGCCGAGTGCCTGCTCAACACTCAAGCGCTTGCGCAAAATCTCGCTGGGATAATCAATCTTGCCGCAACCGGCACACGCCAGATTGCACTGGAACAACGGCTCAAGCATCAACACCAGCGGGTAACGCCGTTCGCCCTTGAGTCGCTTGGAGAGAATATAACGACCGATCCGATACTTCTGGATCAGCGGGATGCCCATAATAAACTTCCTTCCCTAGACCGAAGAGGGGTAAGTAAAATTCAAATGCTCGCACCGCTCGGTCAATCCAACATGGGTGGTAACCGGAAGCGCGTCGCTTCCTTCACGCCATCGAGCTCCGCGACTGCATCGGCGCCAAGCGCGCGCAATCGCTCGAGTACCCTCTGCACCAGCACTTCCGGGGCCGACGCCCCCGCGGTTATACCTACCCGGGTACAGGCAGAGAACCACTCCGGCTCCAGATCATCCTCAGTCTGCACCAGGTAGGAACGAACTCCCATCTGTTCGCCAACCTCGCGCAAACGATTGGAATTGGAGCTGTTGCGAGCCCCGACCACGAGCAACACATCGACTTGCGCGGTCAGCTCACGCACCGCATTCTGACGATTTTGAGTAGCGTAACAGATGTCGTTCAGACCGGGGCCCTGAATTTTCGGGAATCGGGCCTTGAGCGCCGTGACAACCTCATGGGTGTCATCGAGACTCAAGGTCGTCTGAGTGACGTAGGCGAGCGCCTGCGGATCCTGAACTTGCAATGCATCGACGTCCTCCAACGTTGCAATCACGTGCACCGGCCCGTCCACTCGACCGCGGGTGCCCTGCACTTCAGGGTGTCCGCCATGGCCTATGATGATGAGTTCACGACCCGCGTCACGATAGCGCTGCGCCTGCCGATGGACTTTGGTTACCAGTGGGCAGGTCGCATCGATCACCCGCAGGCCCCGCCCACGCGCTCGCTGGGCTACGGCATTGGCAACCCCGTGAGCGCTGAATATGATGACCGATTGCGCGGGAACCTCCTCCACGGACTCCACGAAGATTGCGCCACGCTCGCTGAGATCCCGTACCACATGCTGATTGTGCACGATCTCGTGCAACACGTAGACCGGGGCGCCGTGGAGTGCCAAAGCACTTTCGACGATCTCGACGGCGCGAACCACGCCGGCACAAAATCCACGGGGTTGAGCCAATATCACATCCATTGCACACACGGCTCAGTATCGGGTCCGACAGTTTGTCGACAATTTTGCCACACTCCTAGCGGCGGGACTGTGGTAGTTTTGCGTCCCATCGACTCGTCGGCGCAACGGCGGCAACAATGCCCAGAGCAACAAACCGCGCGCGTTATGTCACGTGTAGCACTAGACCGCTTGACCATTCAAGCCTAAGTTGGCAGATGAAGTCGATTTTCTATGCCCCTGTAGTGCAACCTGATTCGCAACTGGTGGCATAACGGCCGATTGTGCTGGCGGTAGCTGTTCATCGCAACCACAGTCACAATAGGCGCCAAAGAAACGATCAAGGTTAACCGCTGAGTATGGAAGGTGTTCGCTATGGCGCACTCCCTGCTGGAATCCGTGATGTATCCCGAGGCCCTTCGGCAACTGCCCGAATCGCAGCTGCCGGTTCTCGCGCGGGAGCTGCGGGAATTTTTGCTGGAGACGGTTTCCGGTAACGGTGGCCATCTCGGCGCCGGACTCGGTGCCGTAGAGCTGACCATCGCGCTGCATTACGTATTTGAAACCCCGGACGACCGTCTGGTATGGGATGTTGGACATCAAGCTTATCCACACAAGATTCTGACCGGCCGGCGGGAGCGGCTGCACACGATCCGCAAGCACGGCGGCCTGGCGCCTTTTCCGCACCGCGACGAAAGCCCGTATGACACGTTCGCCGTAGGCCATGCAGGCACCGCGATCGGCGCGGCACTCGGCATGGCCCTCGCCGCCGCGCAGCATAATTCGCAACGGCGGGCCGTGGCCGTGCTCGGCGATGGTGGCATGACCTGCGGAATGGCCTATGAAGCCCTCAACCATGCGGGTGATCGGCATCCGGATCTGCTGGTGATCCTCAACGACAATGAAATGTCCATCTCGCGCAATGTCGGCGGTCTGACCAACTATCTCGCCCGCTGTGCTTCGAGCCGGCAGTACACAGCGTTGCGCGAAGGCGGCAAACGTATCCTGCAGACGGTACCGCCGATGTGGGAACTCGCCAAACGGGTCGAAACCCACACCAAGGGATTGGTCGTGCCCGGCACGCTGTTCGAGGAGCTCGGCTTTCGCTATTTTGGACCGATCGATGGCCACCATCTGCCAACGCTGATCCACACGCTGCGCAATCTGCGCATGCAGCAAGGGCCGCGGCTATTGCACGTCGTGACCCGCAAAGGCAAAGGCTACCCACCGGCGGAGGCCGATCAGGTCCAATACCATGGTGTCTCGCCGTTCGACCCCAAGGTTGGAATACGCAAATCGAGCACGCCCCCCTCAAGCCCGACCTACAGCCAGGTATTCGGCGACTGGCTTTGCGACATGGCGGTCCGCGATCAGCGCTTGGTCGCCATCACCCCCGCGATGCGCGAAGGCTCAGGGTTGGTGCGTTTTTCCGAGTGCTTTCCGGAGCGTTACTTCGACACCGCCATAGCCGAGCAACACAGCGTAACGCTTGCCGCCGGCATGGCCGCCGATGGCTTGAAGCCTGTGGTGGCTATTTATTCCACCTTCCTGCAACGGGCCTATGATCAGCTCATCCACGATGTGGCGCTGCAGAATCTGCCGGTACTCTTTGCGGTGGACCGAGCCGGGGCGGTAGGCGCCGATGGCGCAACCCACCAAGGCGCCTTTGACCTGAGCTTTATGCGCTGCGTACCGAACATGGTCATTATGGCGCCGGCGGATGAGCACGAGTGTCGACAGATGCTTTATACCGGTTTCCTGCTCGACGGACCGGCAGCCGTGCGCTACCCGCGCGGCAAAGGCACGGGAGTGGCGATCGGCTCGGAGATGCGCGCGCTGCCGATCGGCAAGGCGCAGATACGCCGGTCGGGTTCAGGTATTGCCATACTAGCCTTCGGCACTCTCCTATCGGCATGTCTACAGGTGGGCGAGCGCTTGGGAGCAACCGTGGTCAATATGCGTTTCGTAAAGCCGCTGGATACGAAGCTGCTCACCGAACTTGCCGCGGGTCACGACCTCATCGTAACCGTCGAGGACAATGTCATCGCCGCAGGCGCGGGCAGTGCGGTCGGCGAGGCTTTGGCCAAAGAAGGCATCAGTATTCCGTTGCTGCAGCTCGGGCTACCCGATCGCTTTATCGATCACGCCAGCCAGGAAGAGCAGTTAACGGAGCTTGGACTCGATGCCGACGGAATCCTGGCCACACTGCAAAACGATAGCCGAGCACAGCATATAGTCGGCGCACAGCCCCGCCGCAAACCCCGGATATATGGCCCGGGAAAGATCAGCTCAGACACCCAAAAGCACCCGGCGGCTAAGCCTTAAAGAGGCTCGTCGCTGATTGAGGAAGCAAAAAAAACGGTGACAATGGTCAAGAGAACAGAGGAGCCAGCATCCCCGGCCAATCTTTCTATAACTTGTTGAAATATATGTATTTCGTGCTTTTAGATTTGCAAAAAACTCCAGAAAATATACTTCTAAATCAGTTTGTTAAGCGTTGACCGGGAATTACTGCATGGGGGCAGAATTCAAGACGGTAATGGGAGGCTGCCCTCAGCTGCGGCCGAGAGCCAAACACCACGATCCGTCACTATCGGCGCGATCCGTCGTAAGGTCGAAGTGGCGATCCGAGCATTCCAAGCAAGCTCGAGCAATGGCCACAGTACGCTTGGCCGGCGGATCAGGAGGCCGGCCAGGCCGGATAGACGCACTCCTCCATCGCTCGTCACGAGCTCGGCAAGCACCGGGGGCAGCGCCATAGCAGCCGGGTCCACGACCACCCGCAGCACCAATAACGGCAATCGGTGCTGGCTTGCCACCCAAGCGATGCCACCGCTCTCCATATCGACCGCAACCGCCGCATAACGGCGACGCAATGCAGTCTTGTCCGCCGAGGTTGCGACGATGTTCTCGCTCGCAAGTAGCGGTGCTTCGAGCGCCGCCACCTGTCGCGGGAGAACGGAGAGGATGCGTTGCCGCCAACCTTTGTCGGTAGGATATTCTCCACCGCGAGCAACCACTACCCGATCGGTAGCGATCAGCGTACCGGGGGCAATCCCGGGATCCAGCCCACCCGCCAACCCCCAACTGACCAATTGCGTAGCGCCTCGCGCCACCAATTGCTCGGCCATGCGCTGTGCACGTATGGCGCCGGGGCCTGATACCCCCAGCATTGCCTCAGCGGGCAGTGCATTCCGCCATCCAAACAACCCGCGGCGACTTGGCAGGCAGCGGGCTTCGACCGCCAGGGCGCTCACTATGCCGATTCGGCTCACGCGTCGTTGTCCAAAACACAGTTTCGATAACGAGCCAGCGCCATCAATGGGAAATACGCGTCATAACCATGATATTTGAGATAAAAGACCCGCGGAAATCCCGGCGCTGTAAACCAAGGGCAGTACCAAAGCCCATCGGGGCGCTGGTGGCGTAGCAGATATTCCACCCCCCGCCATACTTCGGGCGAGCGGCATTCCCCTGCGGCAATAAGCGCAAGCACCGCCCAAGCCGTCTGAAACGGTGTGCTCTCGTCGGCTTGCCTATCTTGGGGCCGGTGGTCCAGATAGGTATCGTTGCTCTCTCCCCAACCGCCGTCATCCCGCTGCACGCTCTTCAACCAAATCACGGCCTTGCGCACCCAGGGTGCATTAAAATCGTAGCCGAGTTGCTCGAGTGCGGTCAGAACCGACCACGTGCCGTAGATATAATTGGTACCCCAGCGCCCGTACCAGCAACCCTCGGCTTCCTGCTCACGATGCAGAAACGCAACGGCGCGATTCAAAGCACTACGATCGTGCACTTCCCCATCCAAACTACCGAGCAATGCCACTACGCGGGCGGTCACATCGCTCGTCGGCGGGTCAAGCAAAGCGCCGTGGTCGGCGAACGGGATTTCGTTGAGGTAATAGCGCGTATTATCGGAGTCGAATGCCGCAAAGCCGCCGTTGGCGGATTGCATACCGAGCAACCAAACTGTCGCCCGGCGAATGGCAGCACCATAGCGCTCGGGGTCCGAGGCGCGCTGCATAGCCCAGGCCACAATGGCGGTGTCATCCAGATCCGGGTAATGATCGTTGCGAAACTGAAACGGCCATCCCCCACCCGGAAGGCTCGGGTGCTGCTCAGACCAGTCTCCCGGTGTATCCAACAACTGACGGGCCTGCAGCCAATCCAAGGCGTGGCGAACCTGCGCGCTGCTGCTGCCACGGTCGGCTTCCTGCAGGGCGAGACAAGCCAGCGCAGTATCCCAAATCGGGGATAAGCAGGGCTGACAGTAAGCTCGATCAGCTTGTTCGACTACCAGATCGCGCAATCCCTTGCGAACCTGCTGTCGAAGAGGATGATCGGCTGCATACCCCAACAGTTCAAGCGCTTCGTAAGAGTTGACCATGGCCGGGAAAATCGCGCCTAAGCCGTGCTCACCGTTGAGACGCGTTATAAACCACTCGGCGGCCCGGCGTAAGGCCTTGGCACGCACTGCTCGGGGAATGAACGGCTCGATGCGCCGCCCCAGCGCATCGAGGGTAATAAACAGGCGGTTAAGGCGAGAACGCGCCTTGAAATATCCGGTCTCAAGCTGCGGATCGGTAACGAAGAGCTCGCTGATATGTATCGCGCGCGGATTGCGCGCCCGCGGCTTGTGCGCGGCCAGAATGAACAAAGGCACCATAACCGTGCGCGACCAATAGGAGACCTTGCTCAGATGGAACGGAAACCAACGGGGTAAAAGCAGGATCTCCGGCGGCATAAACGGCACGCCGCGCCAGGGGATTTCACCAAAAAGAGCCAGGGCGATGTGTGTGAAGACATTGGCGTTGACCGCTCCACCGCGCTCGAGGACAGCCTTGCGCGCGCGGCGCATATGCGCCGCCTCGGGGTCGTCCCCGGCCAACTTCAAGGCGAAATACGCCTTTACCGAGCAGCTAATATCCATGGCACCGCCATAGTAGAGCGGCCAACCGCCTTCCTGGAGCTGACATTCACGGATATAGCGGGCCAGCTTCAGCTCCAGCGCCGCCTCGAGCTCCCCGGTGTAATGCATCATCATGATGTACTCGGCCGGGATGGTGCAGTCGGCTTCGAGCTCAAAACACCAGTAACCGTCCGGGTGCAGATGGGCCAACAAAGCCGCGCGAGCCGCAAGGATCGCCTCTTCGATCGCTTGCGAGCCAAGATCCCATGGATAAGCGACACCGCCTACCCCCCCAGAGATCAGCTCGGGCTGTTGCTCCATCGATCTCATACAGTTCTCCAACTAAAGACGCGCAGGAACCAGACGCAGGCGATCATGGAAAAGAGCAGGTCAGACCCTGACCTGCCTACGTTCCACCACCGTGCAATCCACACTGCGTAATGGTAATCCGCGGGCCGCCCAGTCGAAGAGGCGCCGCAACATGGTATCCCGCCCGGCTGCCAAGCCGAAGCTCAGCATTGTTGCGCGAACGGCGCGGCGCGATATCTTCACCTCACTGCCCGAACGGTAAGCGGGATTGGCGTTCAGCCGCTGCAGGGTAAGCGCCGCCATCGCCAGCGCCCATAGACAAAACCGCCGGATACCAACCTCGCCCGGAGGAAGCAACTGCACGTAGGCCAACGCGTTGCGAAGATGGCCATGAGCCCGCGCCACCAACTCTTGAATCCCGGCACCGAAAGCCGGATCATAATGCGCTTCGCTCAAATCGCACAGCTCGAACCCAAACTGCTGGAATACATCACGGGGCAACCAGCACGCACCCCGCCGGCGATCCTCCCATACGTCCTTTAGTATGTTGGTCATCTGCAGACCCGCGCCGAACGAAACGCTTAGGGCACGCAATCGCTCTCGTTGATGGGCAATGTCGACGGAATATTGGCAAAACAAATCCGTCAGCATCTCTCCGACCACGCCAGCAACGTAATAACAGTAACGCTCGAACTCGAATATGTCGTCGAGTCCACCCTGCCGTCGATTACGCTGGAACCAAGGCATTCCTTCGCACATGATCCGCACACATCGCTCCAGAGCAGCTCGCTCCTTTGCGGGCAGCGAATGGGTGATCGCGATGACCCCGGGCAATTGCCGGATGAGCTCGCGTTCATCGGCCGACATCGTCTCGGAGAGCATGGGGTAGAGATCGGCCGCGAAACGACTGGGCGGTTCACCTTCCCCTGCGACGATGACGTTGAAGCGGTCATGAAAGCTCTGCTTCTGCCGAGCACTCAAGGTAGGCTCGTCCTCAATCGTATCCGCAATCCGGCACAGCAGATAAGCATTGGTGACCGAGGTTCGAAGCGGCTCGGGAAGCTGCGGAATGGTAAGAGCAAACGTGCGCGAAACACCCGGCAACAGTTGCTGCTGGGAAACCCCCACACTCCCACCTCGCGGATATTGCTGGTCGCTGGCTTGCATATCGGGCTTTTTTCACTCCATGATATGGCAGAGCAGGCTAGCGGCTAAAAGCTCGACGTGTTCGCTCGCTTGCCGTGTCCTCGGATCGCTCCCTCACGAAGGGCCGAGTGTATCGATCGTGAATTATCCAAATTATCTTATTCAACCCGGCAATTATCTTACCCAACCCTGTGCCAGCCGTAAGAAGTGTAAGCTGCGCAACGGACAGTGGCAAATGAACCGCATCGGCCGGGTGCGCCGCCGCGTGTGCATGCATCACATACCCATCCTACGGACCGCGATACGGCTGATACACCAATAAGTACGAAGTGTAAAGCTGGGCAACACGGGCATCGCCAAACGACCATACCCGCATCGACGGCACGAATACATCACGGATTGCGCGTATAAAATTCGATGCTCACCATGGACTGGATGCAGGAGAATTACCGGGAAATGCTGAGCATATTCTATGCATGCCCCATCTGAATAAGTGCCGGCTGGCGCTGATCGTCGCCCTGCGGCGGGATATGACGGTGCGTGCCCGCCACGAGGAGCAACAGATCGACCCCGCTGCACCCTATCTCGTATAGTTCAGCCAGGCACTCGGAGCTATTGGGGCGGCCAACCCAGCGGGCTCTCTCTGGCTGCCAGCTTGGCATGACCGCTTTCCCGAGCGGCCTTGTTCCACCGCTTTATGGGTGCATGTCAATGGCTCAACTGCTCCTGTTCACCGCCGTCATCACAGCCTTCGTCCTCTGGCGCTCCGCCGAGGCGCGCGCGGCGCTGCGGCGGCGCTTACCACGGCTACTGGGCTACGCTGGCCTGGGCTTGTTTGCCCTACTGGTCGCGACCGGGCGCCTGCACTGGATAGTCGGGCTCATCCTCGCCATCGCTCTGCTAGGACGCCGAGCGCTCATCAAGCTAAACGGCTCGTCCGAAGACGCATACCCCTCCCAGGGGGACGGCTATTGTTACCTGAAAACGAAAAATTTAGCGATTACAATCGATCCACGCAGCGGATGCATCGACGGCACAATCCTCGACGGCCGTCTGCAGGGCCGCCAGTTGAGCCGACTTGCGCTCAGTGAACTGCGGGTATTACACAACGCTTATTTAGCACTCGACGAGGAAACGGCAGCGCTTTTGGCCGCCTACCTCGATCAAGCCCATACGGGCTGGCAAGCTGGCGAGGCCAATCAGGGCAACGAGAATACAAGCTATGCTTCGGGTGGCAATAAAGCCTTGTCGGATACCCAAGCCTACGCCATGCTCGGGCTCGCGAATGGCGCCGACCGGGCGCAAATTGTGGCGGCCCATCGACGGCTGATGCAACGGCTGCACCCGGACCGCGGCGGATCCGGTTATCTCGCTGCGCGCCTCAATGCGGCTAAAGCGCAGCTGTTACGCACACAGCGGCCGAACCCATGATCGAATCGCCGCTCTTTCGGTGGTGCACTAAACTAACCCTTAGCATAAAGAGGAGACCGCATTGCACGGGAGTTATCCACCCCTTATGGCATTCGCCCTGGCTGCTGCCAGTGCGATGGGCGCAGCGGCGGCTCGCGCGTTGCCCGTCGAGAACGATGTCGGCCGCGCACCCCCGCAACCGATTGCAGCCGCGGCCGCCCAAGGTGATACCCCAGACCGCCGTGCGCTTACCCTGACGATTTATCAAAACGGCCTGAGCCTCGTGCACGAGGCTCGAGCAATTACCCTCTCTCCGGCCCGTGATCAGCTCACACTCCTTGATTTACCGGCACGTCTACAGCCGGATACGCTGGCCATCACCCTGAACTCGACTGTTCATGTCCAGCGACAGCGGTTTCGCAACGCAAAATGGACACCCCGCACGCTATTGCAAGCTTATCAGGGCCGTCCGGTACTGCTTATGCCCCGCTCCGGAGAAAATGGCCAGCCGCGCAGAGGGATACTCGTCAGCGCGGCTGGGGATAACCCGATCGTTCGAATCGGCAAGCGGCTGGAAATCGGCGGGCCCGATACGCCCTGGCGCATTGCCTTGCCGCTGGATCCGCGTGTCAATGTGGCCGGCCCCGCGCTCAACTTGTGGCTATCTGGTACTATGGGCGGCCGTCACAAACTGGATTTGATTTACCTAAGCGACGGGCTCGGCTGGCAAATGGACTATTGGGCCGAGCTGCAGGCCAAGCAACTTCGGCTCGAAGGCTTTGCACGAATCGTCAACCACAGTGGCGGAGACTATCCGAGCGCCAAGGTGCGTTTGATCGCCGGGGATATTGCCCGCGCTGATCGGATAAGCCCCATCATGATGAAAACGCAGCATCTGCGCTCAGCAGCCGAAGCGAGCGCAGCCGAGCCGGTCTTGGCGTGGCATTTATATCGCCTGGATCAACCAGTGAGCTTACCCGATGCCGCCACGCTGCGCCTGCAATTGCTCCGAGCGGAAGGCTTGGCGGTACAGCGCTACTATCGGGTTAGCGGCAACGCCACCGGTAATGGCGGCGAAACACCGGTTCGAGTGCGTCTGCATGTGGATACCACCACCGCAGAACAACCACTTGCACTTCCAGCCGGAACGGTGCGTATAAGGGAGGTGGGCGCGGATGGCGAGCCGCGTTATCTAGGTGCCGACCGGATCGATCATACGCCCACCGGCAAGCCGCTGGAGCTAGCCCTCGGCACGGCTTTTGATATCACCGCCCGCCGCACGCGCACACTGTTCCGGCGCCTAGGCAAAGATCACTACGAAGTCGGCTGGCGCATCGAACTGCGCAACGCCGGGACACAACCAGTCACGGTGCAACTCCGCGAACATCTGCCCGGTGACTGGGAAATCGTGCAGCATACCGCATCACACGAACGCATATCGTCCGCGATCGCACAATGGGCGGTTGCGGTGCCTGCAACCGGCACGGCTACAATGAGCTACCAAGCCCGTTATCAGCGCTGATTCGGATGAGTATCGATAGCCACACGGCGAGCGAAGTAACTGCGACGAGATTCGGGAGCTATTTTATGGCACGGTCACGCTTGATGGAATCATAAGCGGCCCGTATTTCCTGGGTGCGTTGCTGCGCTAACTTGACCATCGTCTCGGGCAAACCCCGAGCAACCAACTTGTCCGGATGATGTTGATTCATCAGCCGCCGGTAGGCTTTTTTTACCTCGGAATCACTGTTGCTTGGGCTGACGCCCAATGTGCGGTATGCATCCGTAAGTCCATCGCTCCGGGCGCCCCGAGGATTTGCCTGGGCGCGCTGGTAGTTACCGGCCAAAAATGCCTCTAAACGAGCATACTCACTTTCCTGTAGGCCGAGTCCTCGGGCGATGTAGAGTAAAATACCGCGCTTGGCCTTGTCGATACGGTCATCGGCCAGGGCTGCCTGAATTTGGATTTCCAGAAACATCCGCAATAAATTGATCTGCCCCCGGCTGACCCGACGAAACTCTCTCAGGGCTCTATCCAGGTCGAAATCGGCGCGTTTACCGGCATTAAAGTAGCCGATCGCCGCACGCCGTTGCTCCGCCGAGAGGTTCATTTGGGCCATGATCGATTCGGCCGCGGCGATCTCGGCTTCGCTGACGCGACCATCGATCTTGCACACATGGCCCATAATGCCAAAAGTGGAACGAAAAAAAATCTCGTGGATACGCCTCAGATCACCTAGAGCAAAGCGGGAAACAGCTAGGCCTCGATCGATTAGATGCCCTAGCAGCACACCAAACAACGCACCGAATAGCCCTCCTAGCCAATACCCGAGCAGACCACCGATTAGCTTTCCCACCCACATCGTCGTATCCACATTCCTCCTGGCCAAATCGCGTTTGCCCGAGCCTACGCCCCCGAGGCAAACCAACTCTGACTGATCAAGATAGCAACAGTCTTGCCATACGTTCGTTATATAGACATTATGCTTTTATAGGGATCACGGCGGCAGGGCACAGCCACACCAGTGGAAGAGACTGATTATGGTGGTTAAATCAGCACACCTCACCGCTGAGGAAGTAGGCTATCTACGCGAATTGTTTGCTGCAAACGAGCTGCGCGAGGTTCCCCTGCTTCGCTCACGCACGCTTGCGCTCGATCCCTACGGCGGCGATACCGAGCTGCTGCAGTTGCTAAGCGATGCCAAACACCTGCAGCTCAAGCTCGAACAAGGCAACTACATCTTTGATTTCAAGCTCTACGTGGAGCGCCCAACGGCCGGCCCTCCGGTGGCCCTGCGTTTTGGCTATCCCACCATCATCGAGCGCGATGGGACCGCACGGGCGGTCCGTGTTCACCCCTACCAAGGCGATATACGAGTGATCGACAGCCGCGGCCTGTTGCAAGCGCCCCAGGTGCGCGACCTCTCCGCCACGGGGTTGTCACTGACCGATCTGCCCTCAACCCTTACCCGCCCGGGGCGCCACTCTATTCATCTGCGAGTCCAGTTTAGCAATGCTGAACGCTTCGAGGTCAAAGGCCAGGTAGTGCGGATAAACCGGGACCATGCCGATACCAACCGCCGGACTCTCGCTATCCGTTTTGAAAATATCGCCGCCGAAACGCAAACGATCCTTAACCGCTACGTCTTCCGCCAGCACACACAAGCGCAGCACTGACAACGCGTCAGACGGCCTCGGTGCGCGCTCGAATTGCAAGCCGGCGAATCGAGCACTTGAACACGGGCCTACCTTCAGCGCCCTACCGCAGTTCCGTCAACCAATCACGCGGCTGCAGATAGCGCGCGTAGAGTTCCGCTTCCCTTGAGCCGGGCTCCGGCTGCCAGCCGTACTCCCAGCGCACCAGTGGCGGCAACGACATGAGGATGGACTCGGCTCGGCCGCCGGAGTGGATACCAAAGCGTGTGCCGCGGTCGAAGAGCAGGTTGAACTCCACGTAGCGGCCCCGCCGATAGAGTTGAAAGCGGCGCTCGCGCTCACCATAGTCGGTGCTCTTGCGGCGCCTGACAATGGGCAAATAGGCCTGTAGGAAGCCATTACCCACAGAACGCATGAAACCAAAAGCGTGCTCGAACCCGGCACCGGTGAAATCGTCGAAAAATAACCCCCCGACTCCCCGTGGCTCGTTACGATGCGGCAGATAAAAGTATTCATCGCACCACGCTTTAAAGCGGGGGTAGAAGCGTTCGTCATACGGATCGCAGGCGGCCTTGGCGCTCTGGTGCCAGTGCAACACATCTTCGTCGTAGCCGTAGCAAGGGGTCAGATCGAAGCCGCCACCGAACCACCACACCGGGGCCTCTCCCGGCTTCTCGGCAAGGAAAAAGCGGACATTAGCATGAGAGATCGGCACGAAGGGGTTGCGCGGATGGACGACCAGCGAAACACCCATGGCCTGGTAGCACCGTCCAGCCAGTTCCGGACGGCGCGCGCTGGCGGTGTCCGGCAAAGCGCTTCCATATACATGGGAGAAGTTAATACCCGCCTGCTCAAAGGTGACGCCCTCGCACAACACACGAGAGCGACCACCGCCCCCCTCCTCACGGCTCCAAGGATCCTCGTGGAAGCGCGCGGTGGCATCGTCCTCGGCACTAATGGCCTCGCAAATTCGATCCTGCAGGTCCAGGAGATAGCTTTTAACGGCTGCTGGGCGAGGCTTATCCATTCGGGTGCTGCTTTGCTCTCGATCTGCCATGGTCTGTTAATATTTTACCCACCAAGGGCTTACTACCTACCAAGCTTTGACAACCGGCTCTTGGCCATCATGGAATGCAAACTCATTCACGCAGAATCATCCCCGAGCGCGCATCGAGAATCGGGGTAGGACGATCGAGTTCACCGAGCTTGCCCGGCACGACCGCATCCAAATCAGGCCCGAATAATAACCGCGTGCGCAACGCCGTACGCGCCGGGGTGCCGCCGGCACGATTGGCGCTAGTCGACACCAGCGCTCCGCCGAAGGCCCGGCACAAGGCACTGGCGACCGGGTGCGCCGTCACTCGCAACGCGATAGTCCCGCGGCCACCGGTCAACCAAATGGGTGCACGGGCCGCGGCCGGCACCACCCAAGTCACCGGACCCGGCCAGCTCGCCATCATTTGCGCCGCCACCGCCTCGCTGAGGGGAGCCATATACTCAGCGAGCCAATCCGCCTCCGGGGCGATCAATATCAATCCCTTGCGCGCCGAGCGACCTTTCAGCTCCAGCAAACGAACGACGGCATCGCGGCGCCGCGGATCACAGCCTAAACCATAAACGGCCTCCGTGGGATAGGCAATAACACCACCGGCGCTCAGTAACGCCGCATAGCGGCACAGACGAAAACCAGACGGAGCGCGCACCATCAACCGCTCTTACGTCGATGTCCACCCCCGCGCCGCCCGCTCTTACGCTCCGGCACCTTGTCCAACAGTTGTCGGCATTCCTCGAGATCGAGCTCATCGGGCTCACGCCCCTTGGGAATACGGGCATTCTTCTTGCCGTCGGTGATATACGGTCCGAACCGACCACGCAAAATTTCTATCTCAGCGCCATCGAAGCGACGAATAAGCCGATTTGCCTCGGCTTCCTTCTTCTCGGCCACCCGTTCCAACGCCCGCTCGCGGGTAATCGTATAGGGGTCATCGTCGCGTTTCAGGGAAACGAACTTGCTGCCATAGCGCACATAGGGACCATAACGACCGATGCCGACCACGAGCTTTTCCCCTTGCGGCGTCTCACCCAACTCCCGGGGCAGCTTGAACAGCGCCAAGGCCTCCTCGAGCGTGATGGTATCGATGCTCTGTCCCTGAACCAACCCGGCAAAGCTTGGCTTTTCCGCATCGTTCGCACTGCCGATCTGCGCATAGGGGCCATAGCGACCCAACCGGGCGGTCACAGGTCGACCACTGATCGGGTCGACGCCCAGCTCGCGTGCCTGCATCACCTCGCCACGCGACACCTTGCTCTTATCCTCGATACGTTCTTTGAATGGTTCCCAGAACGCGCGCAGCACCGGAATCCAATCCCGTTCGCCGCGGGAGATGGCGTCCAGATCATCCTCCATACGGGCCGTGAAATCGTAATCCACATAGCGGTCGAAGTGTTCCTTGAGAAACTTGATCACCACCCGACCGGTATCCGTGGGACGGAAACGCCGATTCTCCAACACGACATAATTGCGCTGCTGCAGCGTCGACAAAATAGCGGCATAGGTGGAAGGGCGACCGATGCCCCGTTCCTCCAAAGCCCGTACCAGGCTCGCTTCGGAATAGCGTGGTGGCGGCTCGGTAAAGTGCTGCTCGGGCCGGATTTCCCACAACTTGATCTCATCGCCGACCTGCATAGACGGCAGGGTCCGCTCATTGTCTTCAGCGGCATTGGCATCGTCGGTGCCTTCCGAATACACCGCCATGAAACCCGGATCCGCGATCGTAGAACCGGTGGCGCGGAATACGCCCTCACTGCCACAGGCGAGATCCACCGCCACCGTATTGATCGTGGCATGGATCATCTGGCAGGCAACCGAGCGCTTCCAGATAAGCTCATAGAGTCGATATTGATCCTGGGTAAGAAAGGCCTTGAGCTCATCGGGCAGGCGCCAAGCGTCGGTTGGCCGAATGGCCTCATGCGCCTCCTGGGCATTCTTGGCCCGGGTTCGATAACGGTGCGGGCGCTCGGGCAGTTTGTCGCGGCCGTATCGTTCGGCAATCACCTCTTGGATATTCGCTACAGCCTCCTGGGCCAGGTTGACCGAGTCGGTGCGCATGTAGGTAATCAAACCGATGGCACCGCTGCCCGTGTCGATGCCCTCGTAGAGCTGCTGTGCCACTCGCATGGTTTTCTGGGTAGAAAAGCGCAGTTTGCGCGAGGCCTCTTGCTGCAGGGTCGAGGTGATGAAAGGGGCCGCCGGGTTACGCCGCCGCTGCTTGCGCTCTACTTTGGCAACCCGCAGACAGCCATCCGCCGCTTGCCCGAGCCGGACAGTCACCTCGGTCGCTTGCGTACCCGTATTGATCGAGAACTGCTCGACCCGCTCGCCAGCAAGCGTGGACAATCGAGCGATGAAGCGCTGCTGCGATTGCTCTAGATCGGCCTCGATCGTCCAGTACTCGCGCGGAGTAAAAGCCTCGATCTCCTGCTCGCGCTCCACGATCAATCGCAGCGCCGGACTCTGAACTCGACCGGCGGAGAGTCCACTGGTAATTTTTTTCCATAACAAGGGCGAGAGCTTGAAGCCGACCAGATAGTCCAGCGCCCGGCGGGCCTGCTGCGCATTGACGAGATCCGTCGATAACCCGCGTGGATGCGCCATGGCCGCTTGGATAGCACGCTGGGTAATCTCATAGAAGACAACACGATGGATGGGCTTGCCCTCGAGCACGCCACGCTCTTTGAGCAACTCCGAGAGATGCCAGGAAATGGCCTCCCCCTCTCGATCCGGGTCCGTTGCCAGGTAGACGGTATCGATCTTTCGAATGGCCTTGGCGATGGCATCGACGTGCTTCGCGTTGCGCTCGATGGTCGTGTACTTCATGGCAAAGTCACACTCGGTGTCCACCGCTCCTTCCTTGGGCACTAGATCACGCACATGACCGTAGGAGGCCAGCACCTCGAAATCGGTCCCCAAGTACTTGTTGATCGTGCGCGCCTTGGCTGGTGATTCGACGATTACCAGGTTTTTTGCCATGTTAAAAAACAGTCTGAAGATGATCTGAAGATGAATCGAGCGACACAAGCAACGCAGACATGCTGCGAAGCAGGTTCAGTGGAGGAAATGCGCCGGATTGTCGAATATCAGGTTTTCCATCCAGGCATACGCCTCTTCTTGTCCTGGCTGACTGAAAAGAACCATAAGGACCACCCATTTCAAGGTGTCCAAATCAATTTCATCATCGAGGGCCATCATCCGGTCGATAACCAGCTCCCGACTGACTGAAGTCAGGATACCGACCTGTTCGAGGTAGAGCAGAAAGCCGCGACAATCCGCCTCTAATTTGGTTAGCTCCGATTCGGTGAACAACCGGATCGAGCGCTTGCTGTCGGGTTCCAAAACAGGAACGTTACGGCTATCCGCAAGCGCATGGAGCCAATCGAACGCCTTACGAATCTCAAGCTGGCTAAATCCCACCTCGAACAGCTCTGTCTCAACAAGCTCCCTATCCGAGCCCAACTCTTCCTCGTTATAAAGGTCATTTTCGAACAGGTACATCAAGACATCGAAAACGTTCTCTTTCATCCTCACGTCCCATCGCCCCGACGAGCATACCGACCACCGGGACAGGTCGCTACATAGCCCATTAATTCCAATTGCAAAAGCATGGCGGAAAGCGTATCGGGCGTCAATCCGGTGCGCTGGAGCAGCACGTCCGCCGGGACGGGATCGTACCCCAATGCCGCCAACACACGACGGTAGCCCCAATCTAAAGAGGGCGTCTTCCCGGAGTCGGCTGGCCTCTCGGTCATCGCCCCCGCAAAAGGGGGAAGCTCTTCGAGCACATCAGCCGCAGACTCCACCAACTTCGCCCCTTGGCGGATTAGCGCATGGCAGCCTCGCGCGAGCGGATTATGAACCGAGCCGGGGATGGCAAACACCTCCCGCCCCTGCTCGAGCGCGTGTTGCACCGTGATCAATGAGCCGCTGCGCGGGCTCGCCTCGACGACCAACGTGCCTAAGGCCAAGCCGCTGATAATGCGGTTGCGCCGCGGAAAATGCTCACGCCGCGGCTGACTACCGATCGGAAATTCACTGATCAACGCACCCCGCTCGGCGATGGCGTGAGCGAGATCACGGTGGCGCGCCGGATAAATGCGATCTGGGCCAGTACCCAAAACAGCGACGGTAAGGCCCTCGGCCTCAAGCGCGCCACGATGGGCGCCGGCGTCGATCCCGAGCGCCAAACCACTGGTGACCGTCAAGCCGGCGCTTGCCAAATGCGCTGCGAAAGCGCGGGCGTTGCTCATGCCACCCGGGGTCGGATTGCGACTACCCACTATGGCAAGCTGCGGTTGGTTCAAAACAGCGGGCTGGCCGACGACAAACAGCAGCGGCGGCGGTACCGGGATGCGCCGTAACAATTCAGGATAAACTGGATCGGTACAGCACAACAAATGATGGCCTTCGCTTTCCAACCACCGCAGATCCGTCTCTACCCTGGCCTCGTCGGCGCGCGCTAGAGCAGTGAGCACCTTGGCGGAAAATCCCGCCTGCGCTTGCTCTTTGCGCGAGGCAGCCAAAAAAGCCGCAGGGGTCTGAAAGCACTCGAGTATGCGCTGAAAGGTCCGGGCGCCGAGCCCCGGCGTGCGATACAGGCGCAACCAGGCCACCCGTGACTCATCCCGCGAACGATTCGGCATGCTGCGCTGCTCTGCTGCGACCACCGAGGTCCAGACGACGGAATACGCGCCGACACCGTCGGCTTATACGGCTAGAGCGGCGCCGTCATGCTGGCGCGCTGCAGCGGCAGTTGGACAGCGGGGTTGCGGACCCGATCATGAACACTCATGGCACGGGTAGCCTCCATGATCAAGCCGAAACTCAGCTGGGGAAACGTACGAAAAATGATCATGCTCCCCGCCCGTTCGTCCGGTAACTCCACCCGATCAAGGTGCCCGTCGAAGTGGTCGACCACTTCCCGTCCCGGTTTGTAGACCAGCAACACGTCACCGGGTTTGAGAGCTTGTGCCTCACCACGGTTGATGGCCACTACATTATATTGACCGATCTGTGAGACACCGCCCATGACCGCAACGATTACTCCTTCGACCGCTTGCGCCGGGGGGCGAGGGTAGAAACGACCCCTGAGCGCCTTTTCTTCTACGCCCAGCAAACGATCTCCCGGCAACACCTCACGATTGCTGCGGCTAATGGTACACGTTGCAGGCTCACCACTTGACCTACACACAGCATCGCCGACGTGGGTGGCTTGATAGCCGAGCACCGCTCCGCTTTCCGGGTCCACCAACGGCCCTCTTTTGCGCAGAATACCGTATAGACGATTCGTCCTATCCTGGCCGAGACTGCGCACGTAGATCGAATCCCCCTGTGCGCCCATCACGTGCTCGTCCGCGGCGGCCACAATGTGGGCCGCTTGGCGCCATTGTTCGGCCGAAACCATACGATCGCCGGTAAGAAACGGCCGCAGGACACTGATCGGAATGACAGGGATGGCCTCTTCCAGCTCTTTCACTCGAACCTCGGGTGACAACTTTATAGTGCCGCCTTGCCGTTCGACCACGAGCCGGGGTCTACCGCCAACCATGGTAAACTTGATTACATCGCCCGGATAGATCAGGTGTGGGTTTTCGATAGCCGGGTTAACGTACCAGATCTCAGGCCAGTACCAAGGGTCTTTCAGAAAGCGGGCCGAGATATCCCACAGATTATCACCGGGCTGTACGGTATACTGGCTCGGGTGTCCCTGCTTAAGCGGAAGCGCGGCGGCCATGAGCGGGGAGGTGAGCATGAGCAGAGTGCACAGTACCCAAACAAACGCGTTTTTGATGAGCATCGACGTTCCCTGTTTGAGGCCCTATCCATAGTAGCGGCAACCGAGTTGAGTTCGTTATAGTTTACGTCCAAGTAATCAGCGCCCAGATTAGCAATGAAGGGTCGCCAATCGCAACGGATCAAATATGGCAATCTTGGATATCCTGCATTATCCCGATCCGCAACTTCGCATTCGGGCACAACCGGTCGAAAAGGTGACCGACGAGGTACGCCGCTTGGTGGACGATCTCTTCGAGACCATGTACGACGCCCCCGGCATTGGCCTAGCCGCCACCCAGGTGAACATACATTGGCGTGTCCTAGTGGTCGACATCACCGAAGCCAAGAACGAGCCGCTCGCCTTCATCAACCCGCAGATCCTGGAACGCAAGGGCGAGGAGGAGATGCAAGAGGGCTGTCTGTCGGTGCCCGGCTATTTTGATACGGTGCGTCGTGCCGAATGGGTGAAGGTACACGCCCAAGATCGCAGCGGCGAGCCGTTCGAGCTCGAAACCGACGGCTTACTGGCGGTTTGCATTCAACACGAAATCGATCATCTCGAGGGCAAGCTCTTCGTTGATTACCTCTCCGAGCTCAAACGCAAGCGCCTGCGTAAGAAGCTGGAGAAGCAGGCACGTCAAGGTACGTCGCCGGCGCATCCGAGACAACGGGTGATCTGAGTCGCCCCCTCGATGAGCGATGCCCCGCTGATCGTCTTCGCGGGCACGGCGGAATTTGCGGTACCCGCCTTGCAGCGGCTGAGTCGCGGTCCACAGCGAGTGATCGGCGTCTACACACAGCCGGATCGACCCGCCGGCCGAGGCCGGCGGTTGCGCCCGAGCCCCGTCAAAACAGCCGCACAGGCTTACAACCTGCCCGTATATCAGCCGCAGAGCCTGCGCCACGCCGCAGCGCAAGCAGAGCTCGCGGAGTTGGCTCCGGAGCTTATTGTGGTCGCGGCCTACGGGCTGGTCCTGCCGCCGGAAGTATTGGCGATCCCAGCGCTGGGATGTTTAAACATCCATGCCTCGCTGCTGCCGCGCTGGCGTGGCGCGGCCCCTATACAACGGGCGATCGCCGCCGGCGATCGCCGAACGGGGGTCACCATCATGTGCATGGATGCCGGCCTGGACACCGGCGCCATCCTAGCTCAACGGGACTGCCTGATTCAGGCGGACGACACCGGTGGCAGCGTCCATGATCGGCTTGCTGAGCTGGGAGCCGAACTCATCACGGCCACCCTACCACACTGGCTGGCCGGTGAGATCGAGCCACAGACCCAAAACCCAACCGAGGCCACATATGCCGCGAAGCTACACAAGGAGGAGGCCGTCATCGACTGGCAGCGTCCAGCCACGGAGATTGCCCGCCGGATCCGAGCCTTCAATCCTTGGCCTGTCGCATACACCCAACACCACGGGCGTATCCTTCGAGTGTGGTTGGCCCGGGCGCTGACCACCACGCCACCGCTCGCCGCCGCAGGCAGCATCGTAGAGGCCGGCGACGCCGGCATCGATGTGGCCACTGGCGAGGGACTGCTGCGCATAGAGGAGCTACAGATCCCGGGCCGTCAGCGCCAGCACGCTAAGGCATTTCTCAACGGTTATCCACTCTCCCCTCATGACCGTCTGGGCTAAGCCCGTGCCTGGTCGACGCCCCAGCCCCGCCACATCATCACGCCGGGCGGCTGTGCAAACCTTGCAAGATGTCCTGGCGCACGGCCGCACCCTGCCCAATGCCTTAGCGGATTCCGTAGCCGCACTACAGGACAGCCGTGACCGTGCGCTCTGTCAGGAGCTTTGCTATGGAGTACTACGCTGGCACTCCCGGCTGGAGGCGTTGGTGCTTAACCTGTTGGAACAGCGCCCACGCAACCGCGACCGCGATCTCACCTTGCTTCTCGAGCTCGGCCTATACCAATTAATGTACACACAGATACCGCCGCATGCAGCCGTCTCGGCCACGGTGGACACCGCGCGGGCACTGGGTAAGAGTTGGGCAGCCGGCTGGGTCAATGCCGTCCTGCGACGCTTCCAGCGCGAGCGCGCTAATCGGCTCCAGGCGGTAGATCTTGATTGCGCTACCCGCCATGCCATGCCGCCCTGGTTGCTGCAGTGGCTGCGCGCGGATTGGCCGTCCGATTGGCAGTCACTGGTGCAGGCAAGCAATGCGCGCGCGCCGCTTACGGTGCGAATCAATCGCCGCCGGCGCGACCGCGATGCCTGGTTGGCGCAATTGAGTGCCGTTTCGCTTACCGGCGCGCACCTCACGGAACTGCCCCAAGCGATAATGCTAAGTCGAGCGCTACCGGTCACCGAGCTACCGGGCTTCGCTGACGGCGAGGTCTCGGTGCAAGACGCCGCCGCGCAGTTCGCCGCTATGCTCCTAGCCTTACGGCCGAAGCAGCGTGTGCTCGACGCCTGCGCTGCACCAGGCGGCAAAACGACTCATATCCTGGAGCAGGCGGAGGTAACGCTAACGGCGTTGGATATCGATGCGCAACGCTTGACTCGAGTAGCGGAGAATCTGGCACGGCTTGGTCTGCAGGCGAACCTCCTGGTCGGTGACGCCACAGACCCCGCAAGCTGGTGGGACGGGTTGACCTTCGATCGTATCCTGGTGGACGCACCCTGCTCGGGCACCGGGGTCATCCGCCGCCATCCCGACATCAAGTGGCTGCGTCGTCCTAGTGACCTGCCGGCGCTCGCCGCCACCCAGCAGCGCTTGCTCAACCGGCTCTGGCCGTTGCTGAGCAGCGGCGGTAGGCTGATCTATGCTACCTGCTCCGTGTTGCGGGCCGAAAACGATGCGGTCATCGAGTCGTTCCTGCGGGGGCACGGGGATGCCCTCGTCCGCGCGCCCGATATCCCGCTGGGGCGCGCGCTCCAGTTCGGTCACCAGATCTTGCCCGGAGAGCGGGACATGGACGGGTTTTACTACGCGTGCCTGGAAAAAGATTGACAACCGCGACGTCGTATTTCCGGTGCAATACCCGGGCGCAGTTGCTCGCTTTCCTACTGGCGCTGGTAACGACGCTGGCCAGCGCCGGAGCGGATGGCGAGTTCCGCATCCGTGCCGGCGCCATCTCCCTGCAGGAGGGCGTTTATTATCTCGATGCCGAGGTGGAGTATCATTTGAGCGAGGCCGCGCAGGAGGCGCTGGACAATGGCGTGCCGTTATACGTGGAACTGGAGATCAAGGTCATCCGACCCCGCTGGTGGTCGTGGGGGTGGTTAGACGAGGTGGTCGCGGAGCTAACCCAACGTTATCGTTTGCAGTACCATGCCTTGAGCCAGCGCTATATGCTCACCGCTATCAACAGCGGCGAGACGCGCAGCTTCCGTCGCCTGCAGACCATGTTGGTGGAACTCGGCAACATCCAAAGGCTGCCGGTAATTGACGCCGAACTATTGCAAGCACCGCAGCAATATCGAGTCCGCGCCCGCGCCCGGTTGGATCTCGATGCCTTACCCCAACCGTTGCGCACAGTCATTTATTTATCGCCGGAATGGCGGCTGGTAAGCGATTGGCAGCAATGGCAGCTCGGATCGTGAAGCGACTGCTACTGCGTGAAGGCACGGTCCGAATCGGGCTGTGCGTGCTGCTTCTGGCATCGCTGTATCTGCTCACGGCGGCCACGGAGAACTCCGCCCGCTTCGGCCGCCTTTACAGCTGGCTGCTGCTATTCAATACCGTAGGGTTGATAGCGCTGCTGGGATTGATCGGCCACAACCTCTGGCGACTGATCGTGGCGTTTCGCGCGAAGCGCACCGGCAGCCGTCTCACAGCAAAGCTGCTGTTGCTGTTCTTGGTGCTTGCGGTCGTCCCCGGCACAGTCGTGTACGCCTTTTCCATGCAGTTCCTGCGCAGTGGCATCGACAGCTGGTTTGATATCCGCGTGGAAGAGGCACTGAATAACGCGCTCAAGCTCTCTCAGGCCTCGCTGGATTTACGCATGCGCGATGTACTGAAACGCGTCGAGTCGGCCAGACGCCAACTCATCGATATGCCGGACGGCATGTTGGCGCTTACCCTCGGCGATCTACGGGAGCGGATAGAGGCATCCGAGTTAACGCTGCTTGGTAACAACGGGCGCATCATCGCCTCAAGCAGCCAGGATCCAGCCGCGATTCTTCCCCGCCGCCCCGAAAAGGAGATCCTCCTGCAGTTGCGTCAAGGCCGCCCCTATGTTGGGCTGGACCCGATCGACAACTCAGGCTTACAAATTTACGCGGTTATCCCAGCCCCCGATCCGAGCAACCCTCAGAACAGCCGCATCCTCCAGGCGCTCTTCCCGATCTCGCCACACCTCGGAATCCTGGCCGGTGATGTCCAGCGGGCATTCGGCGATTACCGCGAAATCACCTATCTTCGTGACCCACTCAAAGACAGTTTTATTCTTACCCTATCACTGATCCTGCTGCTGTCATTGCTGTTCGCCGTCTGGTCGGCGTTTTTTCTTGCAAAACGGCTGGTCGCACCCATCAGCGGCCTGGTCGAGGGTACCCGAGCCTTGGCACAAGGTGACTATGGGACACAACTGCCTTCGGCAGGAAAGGACGAACTCGGCTTCTTGGTTCAATCCTTCAACGATATGAGCCGCCGTGTAGCCCTAGCTCGTAACGCGGCGCGCCAGGGTCAGACACAAGCCGAAGCGCAACGCGCCTATCTCGAGACGGTTCTCGGGCGGCTCTCCTCTGGTGTGCTGGCAGTTGACCATGAAGGCATTTTGCGCACTCATAATCAGGCGGCGGACCATATCCTAACAGTGCATCTAGCCGACAGCATAGGCAGGCCGTTGATTGCAATAGCGCGGACCCATGCGAGTGTTGCCCCATTCGCGGATTTGGTCGCCGAACGCATGGCTAGCGGCATGGCCGAGTGGCGCGAGGAGCTGACTCTGAACACCGCGGAGGGCCGCCGAGTGCTCATCTGCAGCGGCGCTGCACTGCCGGCTGATATGGCCTCCGGGGGGCACGTGATCGTCTTCGACGATGTCACGGCTTTGATTCAGGCACAGCGTGATGCCGCCTGGAGTGAAGTAGCTCGGCGCCTAGCTCATGAGATCCGCAATCCGCTGACGCCAATCCGCCTCTCCGCCGAACGCATCCGCCATAAGTACCTGGCGCGAGCCGATGCACAGAATGCGGAGGTACTCGAGCGGGCGACCCGAACCATCATTGCGCAAGTGGATAATATGCAGGCTATGGTCAAGGCGTTCTCAGAGTATATGCGGCCACCCAGGCTGGAGATCCGGCCACTGGACCTCAATGCACTTATCCAAGATGCGGTAGAGCTCTATCGCGGCCACCCGGATCAGCCCGAATTCGAGCTTATGCTCTCCCACAATCTACCGACCTTATGTGCCGACATGGGACGCTTGCGCCAACTGCTGAACAACCTGATCCGCAACGCCCTGGAAGCGAACCCAGGCGATCGCCCTTGTCGGGTTGCTATAATCACCCGCCTGGATGAAGGTCGCGCTACCGAGGCAGTGGAGCTGGTAGTGAGCGACAATGGGCCGGGCTTCGCCCAAAATATGCTTAATCAGATCTTCGAGCCCTACGTCACTACCAAACCGAAAGGAACCGGGCTCGGCCTGCCGATCGTCAAGCGGATTGTCGAAGAACACCATGGGCGCATTTCCGCACACAATACACGGCTGGGTGCTCAGCTCATCGTCCGCTTCCCGGTGCCAGATCACCGCCGGGTCCGATCTCCACGCCGCGCCAAGACCAGCAAAGAGGCATTTCTATGAATGCAGCGTATGTTCTGGTCGTTGACGACGAGCCGGATATTCGACAATTGGTAAAGGAGATCCTGGAGGACGAAGGCTACCAAGTAGCGACGGCGGGCAACGCCGCCGCTGCCCGAGAAGCGCGACGGCGGCGCTGCCCCGATCTGATCCTACTCGATATTTGGATGCCCGACGAAGACGGCGTCACTCTACTCAAAGAGTGGAGCGAAAACGACGCAAACCGTTGCCCGGTGGTGATGATCTCCGGGCACGGTACCGTAGAGACAGCGGTGGAAGCTACCCGGCTCGGGGCCATTGACTTCATCGAAAAACCACTGTCGATGGCCAAGTTGCTTGTAACTGTCCGCCAAGCTCTTGCCGACAGCGCGGGGAAGACGGCGCAGAGCAGCCCGCCGGGGGCGGGTGAACCGCTAAAGCCCGTAGGCCACAGTCATCAGCTCGAGGAATTGCGGAAGCAAGTCCGGCGCCTCGCGGCAAGCGAGAGCCGGGTTCTTTTCAGCGGTGAGCCCGGCAGCGGCAAGACGTGTTTTGCCCGCTACCTACATGCACTGAGCGAGCGCCGACGGGGGCCGCTAATCGAGTTCGCCGGCGAAAAAGCGGCTGTGGAGCTGTTCGGCTACGAAGACACACCCGGTCGTCTGGAAGCGGCTAGCAACGGAACCTTAGTGTTGGATGAAGTAGCCGATCTCGAGCCGGAGGCCCAGATCCGGCTGGTATCGGCACTGGAAAAACAGGAGTTTCAGCGTATCGATGGCAGCCGATCCCAGCCTTTGACAACCCGCATTATCGCCCTGACGCGCCTTAATCTCGCCGCAGTGGTACGCGCCGGTCACTTTCGCGAGGATCTTTATTACCATCTCAATGTCGTACCGGTGCATATACCGCCGCTGCGCGAGCACATTGAAGACATCCCCGACCTGCTTAACTTCTACGTGAACCATCTGGTAGAGCAGCAAAGTCTGCCCTATCGTCGCTTCAACGTGGCGGCCCAAAACCGGCTGCGCAACTACACCTGGCCCGGTAATGTGCGGGAACTGCGCAATTTGGTGCAACGTTTGTTGATTCTTGGCGAGTGCTTGGAAATCACGGTATCCGAGATAGACAACGCCCTCACCACCTCCGCACAGATCGCTGAGATGGATGCCGCCACGAACTTGCCAAACTTGTCGCTGGACCGGCCGTTGCGCGAGGCGCGCGAGGAGTTCGAGCGTCTCTATCTGCAACATCAACTCAAGCGTGCCGCCGGCAGCGTCGCCCGGCTGGCACGGCTCACCGGAATGGAACGCACGCATCTTTATCGCAAGCTGCGCGCGCTCGGAATCGATCCGAAGGAAAGCGCTTGAACCCGCGCGAAGCGTCATTGGCCGGGTCACACGGTACCCGACCATGATCACGCTAACAACGTTGATGTGCCTTATGTCTTTATGAAAATAATAATCCTCGGTGCAGGGCAGGTTGGTCGGACAGTTGCGCAAGAGCTGACCAGCGAAGCCAACGACATCACTGTCATCGACCTCAACTCGCAGCTCTTGCAGGAGCTCCAGGATCGGCTCGACCTCAGGACGATCGTGGGTAGTGGCACTTATCCAACCATCTTGGCGAGCGCCGGCGCGGACGATGCGGACATGCTCATTGCCGTGACCGATAGTGACGAAACCAACATGATCGCCTGCCAGGTCGCCGATACACTGTTCCATACGCCGACCAAAATCGCTCGCATTCGTGCCATGGAATACTTGAGTTGCCCGCAGCTGTTCTCGCCGGAGGCGTTGCCGATCGACGTACTGATCAGCCCAGAACAGTTGGTTACCCAATACGTCAGGCGGTTACTCGAGCACCCCGGCGCTCTACAAGTCCTGGATTTCGCTGATGGCAAGGTCCGTTTGGTGGGCGTGCGCGCCTACTATGGGGGGCCTTTAGTCGGTCATGAACTCAGTACGCTCAAAGAGCATATGCCAGGGGTTCACGCTCGAGTCGCAGCGATTTTTCGGCGTGGGCGAGCCATTATTCCGGAAGGTAACACCATTATCGAAGCGAACGACGAAGTATTCTTCGTGGCTGCGAAAAAAAACATTCGCGCCGTGATGAGCGAGCTCAGGCGTTTGGAAAAGCCAGTCAAGCGCATCATACTCGCCGGTGGCGGTAACATCGGCAAGCGGTTGGCCGGATCTTTGGAGGGACGCTATCAGATCAAGATCATCGAACACGATCAGCGGCGTTGCCATCTTCTATCCGAGGAGCTGAAAAAAACCATAATTCTATGCGGCGATGCGGCCGACGAAGACCTGTTACTGGAGGAGAACATCGAGAATACCGATATTTTCTGTGGCTTAACCAACGACGACGAAGCCAACATTCTCTCGGCCATGCTGGCGAAATGGCTTGGCGCACGCACGGTCATGGCGCTGATCAATCGGCCCGCCTATGTAGACTTGGTGCAATCAACCGAGGGCATCGATATCGCCTTTTCACCTCAACAAGCGACCATAGGCAGCCTGCTCGCACATATCCGCCGCGGTGACATGGTCAATGTACATAGTCTGCGCCGCGGCGTAGCCGAGGCGATCGAGGCGGTCGCCCACGGCGATGCGTCCAGTTCTCGGGTAGTTGGCCGGCGCATCGAGGAGATCAAACTGCCGCGCGGCACCACCATCGGTGCGATCGTGCGTGGCGAGGAAGTGCTCATGGCACACCACGACACTGTCATCGAACCCGAAGATCACGTCATTTTGTTCTTGGTGGACAAAAGCCGAATCGATGAGGTGGAGCGGCTGTTCCAGGTCGGCGTGACCTTTATTTAAGAGCCAGCTATCGATGCACTTCGATGTCATCCAGCGGATCCTCGGAATGCTGATGATGGTGTTCAGCGCCACCATGCTGCCACCCATCAGCATTTCGCTATGGACGCAAGATGGCGCCCTCGGCTCTTTTCTTATTGCTTTTTTCGCCATTCTCGGAATCGGTGCGGGGCTGTGGTTACCTATGCGCACCCGCCACCGAGATCTGCGTTCACGCGACGGTTTCTTCATCGTCACCCTGTTTTGGGCCGTGCTGGCCGGCTGCGCAGCGTTACCGCTGATGTTTGCCGAACACCCCCACATGTCGCTGACCGATGCCTATTTCGAGAGCATGTCCGGGCTGACGACCACCGGCGCAAGTGTGCTGGCGCAAATCGATTTACTGCCCCCCTCCATCCTCTACTACCGCCAGCAACTCAATTGGCTCGGCGGGATGGGCATTATCGTGCTCGCGGTTGCCGTCCTCCCCATGCTCGGCATCGGCGGCATGCAGCTCTACCGTGCCGAGACCCCGGGCCCCATCAAGGATGCCAAGCTCACACCGCGCATCGCCGAAACGGCGAAAGCGCTCTGGTACATCTATCTCGGGCTGACGCTGGCCTGCGCCCTGGCTTATTGGGCCGGCGGAATGACGCTGTTCGATGCCATCGCGTACAGCTTCTCCACTGTATCGACCGGAGGGTTTGCGCCGCACAGCGCCAGCATAGCCTATTACGAGCAACCAGTACTCCACTGGTTGGGCGTGGCGTTTATGTTCATTGGCGGGGCCAATTTTGCACTGCACTTCAGTGCCTGGCGCCGACGCAGCCTGCGCCTTTATTTTACGGATCCGGAGTTCCTTTATTATTTGCTGATCAGCCTGGGAAGCATCGCTGTCGTCAGCGCCGCTTTATACGGCTACGGCGCGAACTCTTTAGTGGATGCATTACGCCACGGGGCCTTCCAGGTAGTCAGTTTTTCTACCAGCACCGGCCTGACTACGGCGAACTATTCCACTTGGCCGAGCTTCCTGCCGGTATGGCTGATGCTCATCAGCATTATCGGCGGCTGCGCCGGGTCTACGGCCGGCGGAGTCAAAGCTATACGCTTTTTGCTCATGTTCAAACAAGGCTATCGCGAGATGTTGCGGCTCATTCACCCTCAGGGCCAGTTCATGGTCAAGCTCGGCAACCGGGGCGTGGACGAGCACATCACCACCGCTGTGTGGGGCTTTTTTGCCACTTATATGGCCGTCTTCGCGCTCCTTCTACTGGCACTTTTGTGCACAGGCCTCGATCAACTCACAGCCTTCAGCGCCGTCGTTGCCTGCATCAACAACCTCGGCATCGCTTTCGGCTCGGTCAGCGGTGGCTTCGCCAACATAAGCGATACCGCCAAGTGGCTGCTCTCGCTGGCTATGCTAATGGGACGCCTCGAAATTTTCACCGTACTGGTGCTCTTTCTTCCCGCCTTCTGGCGTCGCTAACTTATATAGTTGAGAAACCTGCTGCCCGGCTACCGATGCGGGACAGGCTTCTCAACTATGACGAATGATCTAAATTTGCCTCAAATCAATATTCTTTTAAGCAGTCTCAATATCGGCTAACCCCGATATCATGTGCCGGCGTCCGAGCCCAATGCCTTTCCAGGGCCAGGGACTATTTCCTCGCCTCTCTTTTCCCGCTCGATCTTGGGGTTGGGTTCATCGAATCGATTCTCAAATATCCTGACTTGCTCGTCCGCCAAATCCTTAGGAACCTGGTATCTTTCATGAATCTTATCAATCAACTTCTCCCGGCGGCCGTTGATCTCTTGCAGCTCGCCCTCAGTCAACCTGCTCCATAGTATCCGCACCTGTCCTACATGCCGCTGCCAATCTCCTTGAACCGTATTCCAACTCATGATCAATATCCTCCCCTGTGGTGTGTTAGAAATTGATCCTGCGTTAGAAATTGATTTTTTGATCAATGCTGTTACCGACTTCAAAATCGGATTTTCTAAAAGATCGGTAGCTGCCCCCCCGATCTATATCATCCAACCAAAAAAACCATCCCCTCACCCGAATACAACAGGCTGATTCCGCAATTAATATATTTAAGTATCTGTGTCTATAATTATACTAGACTTGCTCAAGCTTTCCAGGCTCCCCTCGATTTTCCGTAACTTCTCATTAAGTCCGGGCGTAATGTGTGTGGGGTGGCGGAGGTAAGATTACGGTCGTGCATTAAATGCAAAATTATCAAGCGCTTATTGTTGATGGTAAGCAACGAACCACTCTCTTCAATGTCTTCTTGCCCGGACTTCCGGACTTAATGAGAAGTTACGATTTTCTGAAGCTGCGCGGGGAGTCATGAGGTGCGACTCGGGTTTTCCGATCGGTTGACAATTAAAATGGCCGGTCGGTGGTGGCCACCCCCCCTTGCTCGCCTGCCGGGCGGCGCCCGGGCGGACCGGAAGGTCAGCACTTGCTATTGGGAATTGGCCTTAAATAACAGGATGGCGGTAATGTTCAAGCTATGGATATCGATGCCTTAGAGAAGATGCTCGCCCGTGGCCAGGATAGTGCAATGCTGCGGCTAACGCTGGGCAATGCGTATCTACGTCGCGGGGAACGGGAGACCGCGCTACGCCATTTACGGGAAGCGGTTCGGTTGGACCCGAACTATTCGGCTGCCTGGAAAGGACTCGGGCGCCTTCTTGCCGAGACCGGCTGCCCAGAGGAGGCATTAGAGACATACCGTCAGGGTTTGGCAGTGGCTGAGCGCCACGGCGATATGCAGGTGGTGCGGGAGCTCAGGGTATTTATCCGACGGCTGGAGCGTTGAACCCTGATCCGCAAGGCGCGGCGGCCAAGGACAAAAAAACCGGCGCAATCCGTGCGCCGGCATGATAGGTTCACTTGGCTGGAGGTGATCTGCGCGCTTATCCTCTTCCTGAGCGGAGGAGCATCCTTATCTTCTTAAGATCGCGCGGCATCCCTGTGTTTCTTTTTGTTTGCGGCGTCTTCCCTGAAGTCACGTATACTACAAGGCAACGCTATTCCGAGGTTCCATAGTGCCACCGATAATCAGTACAGACTGTCGGGTGGTGCTGATACTTCGTGTAGGATTTTTCTGACAACTTTTGTAGGTAGGGCGATGATTGGGCTGCTGCAACGGGTCACCGAGGCGGCCGTCCATGTCGACGGCACCTGTGTTGGCCGGATCGGGCCCGGACTGGTGGTGCTGATCGGTATCGAGCGCCGCGATACCCGTACGCAGGCTGAACGATTGCTGGAGCGGCTGCTCGGCTACCGGGTGTTCGACAATGCCGAAGGGCGCATGGAGCACTCGTTGCGGGAGACAGCGGGCGCCCTTATGCTCGTGCCACAGTTCACGCTCGTCGCCGACACCCGCAAGGGAACGCGCGCCAGCTTTACGCCCGCTGCGACACCCCAGTCGGGCTCGGCGCTGTTCGGATATCTGTTGCACCGCGCTCGCTCCGAGCACGGTGCTGTGGCAGCGGGTCGCTTCGGCGCCCACATGCAGGTGAGCCTGATCAATGACGGACCCGTGACCTTTTGGCTGCAAGTCCCACCGGCAGTCTGATGTCGCAGGCCGACCAACTCCCACCGTCCGGTCACCCGTGGTATCCTCCGCCGGACCGAATGAGGGGTGGCTGCACTATATGGCAGATCGCACTGCAACCGTCGAGCGAAATACCCTTGAAACCCAAATCCGCGTCTCCATCAACGTGGACGGCCGTGGCGATCGTCAACTCGCCATCGGCGTCCCGTTCCTGGAGCACATGCTGGATCAGGTGGCCCGTCACGGGTTGATCGACCTCACCATCCAGGCTACCGGAGACCTCCACATCGACGCGCACCACACGGTAGAGGACGTCGGCATCGTATTGGGACAGGCGTTGAGCCGGGCGATCGGCGACAAAACCGGCATCCGCCGCTTCGGTCACGCCTATGTCCCGCTCGATGAAGCCCTATCGCGAGTCGTGCTGGATCTCTCCGGACGCCCGGGACTGGAGTACAATGTGGATTATCCTCGAGCGCGCATCGGCCGCTTCGATGTCGATCTGTTGCGGGAGTTCTTCCAGGGGCTGGTCAATCATGCAGCCATGACCCTGCATATAGATAACCTGTGCGGGCGCAATGCCCATCATATTGCGGAAACCGTCTTCAAGGCCTTCGGTCGGGCGTTACGAATGGCCTGCGAGCCGGATCCACGGCTTGCGGGGATCACACCGTCGACCAAAGGCCTGCTTTAGGCGCTGACCAGGGGCGGTCGATTACGGGAGCGAACAATGACCGGGGTCGCGATAATCGACTATGGCATGGGCAACTTGCGTTCCATGGCCAAGGCTCTGGAACATGTAGGAGCGCAGAGTATTGTAGTCACGGCCGATGCTGAGACCGTAGCACACGCCGAGCGAGTGGTTTTTCCTGGACAAGGCGCCGTCCGCGACTGCATGTCCGCGCTGCAGCGCAACGAACTGATCGACGTGCTCGGCCAAACCGCCGCTG
The DNA here is from genome assembly GCF_000153205.1 of Nitrococcus mobilis Nb-231. Lineage (GTDB taxonomy): Bacteria > Pseudomonadota > Gammaproteobacteria > Nitrococcales > Nitrococcaceae > Nitrococcus > Nitrococcus mobilis. The sequence goes on along the minus strand of NZ_CH672427.1, from coordinate 2,387,716 downwards.
AGCGCCCCTTTCTCGGAGTGTGTATGGGCATGCAGGCGCTCATGAGCGTCAGCGAAGAGAACGAGGGGGTTCGGGCTTTGGATTTTTTGCCGGGCTCCGTCCGTCACTTTCGCCATCTGACCGCCGCACACCCAGGACTCAAGATACCGCACATGGGCTGGAATAGCCTGTGTCGGATGCGCGAACATCCCTTGTGGGAAGGCATCGAAGTAGGCGCGTGGTTCTACTTCGTGCACAGCTACTACGTAGCGCCTGCCGATGAGCACCTTGTGCTCGCGCAAGCCGAATACGGCGCCACGTTCGCTGCCGCGATCGGAAGAGATAACATCTTCGCGACTCAGTTTCATCCTGAAAAGAGCCAGCAAGCGGGGTTGCGGCTGCTGGAAAATTTCATTCGCTGGGACGGATACGTCCAAAATCGTTATTGAGGCCAACATGCTGCTCATCCCCGCCATTGACATCAAGGACGGGAAATGCGTACGGCTCCGCCAAGGTCGGATGGATGACGAAACCATTTTCTCCGACGATCCCATCGCCATCGCCGAGCGCTGGGTGGAAGCCGGCGGACGCCGCCTGCACATCGTCGACCTCAACGGCGCTGTGGCGGGTTTTCCGGTCAATGCCGATATCATCGGGCGCATCGCCGAGGGCTTCCCGGAGGTCGAAATCCAAGTCGGCGGCGGTGTCCGAACGTTCAGTGTGATCCAGACCTATCTGGATGTCGGGGTCGATTACGTGATCATCGGCACCCAGGCCGTTCGTGAGCCCTATTTCGTCGATAACGCCTGCCTGGAGTTTCCGGGCCATATCATCGTCGGTCTCGACGCCAAAAACGGCATGATAGCAACGAACGGTTGGGCACGGGTTTCATCGCGTGGCGCAGCGGAGATGGCGCAACGCTTCGAGGAGGCCGGAGTGGAAGCCGTGGTGTTCACCGACATCGGCCGCGACGGCATGATGCGGGGCGTCAACGTGGAGGCCACCCGCATGCTCGCCCGGGAAGTCAGCATTCCGGTGATTGCCTCCGGCGGCGTGTGCACGATGGCCGACGTCCATGATCTTTGCGCTGCGGCCGACGATGGCATCGCCGGTGCCATCATCGGACGGGCTCTATACGAAGGCGCTATCGACCTGCGCGAGGCCTTGACTGCGGTCGCGCAGCGCACCGATTCATAGCAGGAGGAATACGGCGATCGTGGGGTTGGCGAAGCGGATCATTCCCTGCCTTGATGTGAATGCCGGACGCGTGGTCAAAGGCGTGCGTTTCGTCGATCTGCGTGATGCCGGCGATCCGGTCGCCATTGCTCGCGAGTACGACCGCGCCGGTGCCGATGAGTTGGTCTTTTTGGACATCACGGCCAGTCACGAGCAGCGTGATACCATGTTGCACGTAGTCGAGGCCGTGGCAAGCGAGGTGTTCATTCCACTCACCGTCGGCGGCGGCATCCGCACTCTGGCCGACATCCGCCGGCTGCTCAACGCCGGTGCCGACAAGGTCGCCATCAATACCGCGGTCGTCGAACGTCCACAGCTGGTCAGCGAGGCGGCCGCACGGGTCGGCAGCCAGTGCATCGTAGTGGCGGTGGATGCCAAACGGGTGAGCGAAGCGAGTGAACCCCGGCGCTGGGGCGTATACACCCACGGCGGGCGCCGGCCTACCGGCCTTGATGCCGTCGCTTGGTGCCGCCGCATGGCCGAAACCGGGGCAGGCGAGATCCTGCTTACCAGCATGGACCGCGACGGCACCAAGCTCGGCTTCGATTTGGAGCTCACACGGGCGGTCTCCGAGGGCACCGGGGTGCCGGTGATCGCCTCCGGCGGCGTCGGTAGTCTAGCGCATCTGATCGACGGTGTGCGGCTTGGCTTGGCGGATGCCGTGCTGGCAGCGAGCATTTTTCATTTCGGCGAGTTCACGATACAACAGGCGAAAGCCGCCCTGGCGGAGCACGGCATCGAGGTGCGCCGATGAGTGAGGCCTGGCTCGAGGAACTGCGTTGGAACGCCGACGCTCTGATAGCCGTAATCGTGCAGGATCATTGCAGTGCCGAAGTGCTGATGTTGGCCTGGATGAATCGCGAAGCGCTGAGCCGGACCGTCGAACTCGGGGAAGCGGTTTATTGGTCGCGCTCCAGGCAACGACTGTGGCATAAGGGTGAGCAATCGGGACACATTCAAAAGGTACGCGAGATACGGACGGATTGCGACCGTGACACCTTGCTGCTGCGGGTCGAGCAAATAGGCGGTATCGCCTGTCATACCGGCCGGCGCAGCTGCTTCTCCACGCGCCATGAACAAGCGCGCTGGAACACGGTAGAGCCGGTGCTGCGGGATCCGCAGGATATCTACTCAAGCTGAGTCATACGATGGTCGATACGTTCGAACGGCTGGCACAAATCATCGAACGCCGTAAGGGGGCCGATCCTACCACCTCCTATGTCGCTCACCTATATTGCAAAGGAGGCGACCATATCCTCAAGAAAGTCGGGGAGGAAGCCTTCGAAACCGTACTTGCGGCGAAATCAGGTGAGCGCGAGCAAATCATTCATGAGACCGCAGATCTGTGGTTCCATACACTGGTCATGCTAGCTCACAGTAACTTGCACCCACAGGCGGTGCTGGATGAGCTGGAACGTCGCTTCGGCACCTCCGGAATCGAGGAGAAAGCGGCGCGAAATGATGATAAAAGCGCTTCGGCGCGGAGGCAGTAATGGGCTTCGGTGGAATCAGTATCTGGTCGTTGCTACTGATCTTGGCGATCGTGATGTTGCTGTTCGGCACCAAGAAGCTACGCAACATCGGCATGGATCTCGGTGGAGCGATTCGCGGCTTCAAACAGGCCCTCGACGAGGGCCAAACCGAACGGCACGCTGAGCGCAGCGACGAATCCCCGCGGATCTCCCTGCGCGACTCGACCGAATCCCAGCCGAACAGCAGCGACGCTCGAAAAGCCCGCGAAGAGCATCCCCCCTCGTAACGGCGCCCCATCACTGGAGGGTTGCTGTAACCATGTTTGACGTCGGCTTCTGGGAACTGTTCGTCATTGGATTGATCGCGCTTATCGTGCTGGGACCCGAACGTCTGCCCAGGCTGGCACGGACCGTCGGGTTATGGATCGGGCGAGCGCGAGCGGCATTTTATTCGGTGCGTGAGGAAGTAGAGCGCGAGATCAATGCCGAGGGGCTGCGCGAAACTCAACGCGCCTTGCAGCGCGAGATGGAGGCAAGCGCTCGGCAAGGGTATTCTCGAACCACTACCGGCGCGACACCGAGCTTGCGCGACCAACTGAACACCGATCACGACGAACCCGATCATACCGGCCGAAACACGCGGCAATGACCAACGAAAAGCACTCGCGGCAGGAAGATACCGAGCGGCCGTTGATCTCGCATTTGCTTGAGCTGCGCAGTCGCATCCTGCGCATGCTCAGCGTGGTGCTGGTGGTCTTCCTGGGCCTCTATCCCATACGCGAGCTTCTCTATGCTTGGCTGTCCGGACCCTTGCGCGCCGTTTTGCCACCGGATGCGCACATGATTGCCACCCAGGTGGCCACACCATTTCTTATCCCCTTGAAGCTGGCCTTGGTGATGGCCTTCTTCATCTGCATCCCCTACATTCTCTATCAGGTTTGGGCATTCGTCGCGCCGGGTCTGTACCGTCACGAACGCCGTCTGCTATGGCCACTGCTGATCTCCAGCGTGACGCTGTTCTATATCGGCATGGCATTCGCCTACTTTGTTGTCTTCCCGCTGCTGTTCGGATTCTTCGCCCGCGCAACGCCCCCCGGAGTCGCGATGATGACGGATATCGGTGAGTACCTCAGCTTCGTGTTGACGCTGTTCTTCGCGTTCGGAGCCGCCTTTGAAGTACCCGTGGCAACCGTTCTACTAGTGCGCACCGGCCTCACTACGCGAGCGACACTGGCTGGGCAGCGCCCGTATGTCATAGTCGGCGCCTTCACGATCGGCATGCTGCTGACACCGCCTGATGTGCTCTCACAGGTGCTGTTGGCGGTTCCCATTTGGTTGCTCTATGAAATCGGCCTCATCTTATCGGCACGGTTCGCGCCGCACCCGAATACCGACCTCACAACCAGCGGCCGCCAGCGCTGAGCGGCGGCTGCGGCACGACCGCCTGCCAAAAGCCCGAGAACCAGTCAAGCCCCGTTGCATTTATCATCTGAAGATTGAGGTATCCTGACAGGTGCGCAAGCTCGCGAGTCACCGTTTGCCGGTATGCGACCGAGTGTGCAACCAGTTGGAATCCAACCACAATGACGCAAAATTGCGTTTATACAATAAGCTTATTCGTTGAACATGCCGTGACCGCCGAGATCAGCTGTCCCAATTCTCCGCCTCACTTGTCCAACCGCCAGGTGATTCGCCAATGAACGGTGTTTTCGAGAGACTCCTGCGCAACTCCTATCTAAACGGTGCCAACGCGTCCTTTATAGAAGCGCTCTATGAGAGCTATCTCCATGATCCCGAGTCGGTCGATACGCAGTGGCGCCATTACTTTCAAGGACTCCAAACCGGCGACACCGAGGCGCAAAAGGACATCCCCCACACCCCAATCCGACGTGAGTTCGAACTGCTCGGCCGCGGCAACGGTCAGCATCGCCCCGCTGCGACGGCCACCATGGCGCCAGAGGCCGCCCAGAAACAGGCCGCTGTCCTACAGCTAATCAACGCCTACCGCGTGCGCGGTCACCAGCACGCTAATACCGATCCGCTGCAGCTGCGGGCGTCACCCGATATCCCCGACCTGGATCCCGCCTTCCATGGGCTCAGCGAGGCGGACCAGCACAGGCCGTTCCACACGGGGTCGCTGTTCGCCGAGGACCAACTGCCACTGTGGGAGATCGTCGAGCTGATCCGCAAAGTCTACGCCGGCAAGATCGGCTCGGAATATATGCACATCACCGACACGGCTCAAAAGCGCTGGATCCAGGAACGCTTGGAGAATCCGCGCCGATGGACCAATCTGGCAGCAGAGAAAAAACGCCAGCTCCTGCAACGCTTGGTCGCCGCCGAGGGCATCGAGAAATACCTTAACAGCAAGTACGTTGGACAAAAGCGCTTTTCACTGGAAGGCGCCGAAACCCTCATTCCCTTGTTGGATGAGCTCGTGCAGCGTGCCGGTGAAAAGGGTATCGCCGAGCTGGTTTTGGGCATGGCCCACCGAGGCCGGCTCAATGTATTGATTAATCTTCTAGGCAAATCTCCTAGAGAACTCTTCGCCGAATTCGAGGGCAATTATAAATTGGGCAAAGCGTCCACCGGGGATGTGAAATATCACCTCGGTTACTCCACTGATCTGGATACGTCGGGGGAGCCACTGCATTTGGCAATGGCCTTCAACCCCTCTCATCTGGAAATCGTAGATCCGGTGGTATTGGGCTCGGTTCGCGCCCGGATGGACCGCCGCCGCGATTATAACGGCGACCAGGTGCTCTCCGTGCTCATCCATGGCGATGCGGCGTTTGCCGGCCAGGGCGTGGTCATGGAGACTTTTCAGCTCTCCCAGGCACGCGGTTTCTACACCGGCGGCACGGTGCATATCATCATCAACAATCAGATCGGCTTCACTACCAGCAACCCACTCGATATCCGCTCCAGCTTCTATTGCACCGAAGTGGCGAAAATTGTTCAAGCGCCGATTTTCCACGTCAACAGCGACGACCCGGAAACCGTGATCTTCGTTACTCAGCTGGCGCTTGATTATCGGGAAAAATACAAACGCGACGTGGTAATCGACTTGGTCTGCTATCGCCGGCACGGTCATAACGAGGCGGACGAACCTTCGGCCACGCAGCCAATTATGTACCAAAAGATCAAGCAACATCCCCCAGTATGCCAGCTTTATGCCGAGCGGCTCTGCGACGAAGGGATCATCGGCGAAGAAGAGATCCAACAAATGCAACACTCTTACCGCGATGCGCTCGACGAGCAACGAATTGTCGCACCGCATGTGCTGCATGGCGTAACCAGCGATTATCTGGTGGATTGGCCCTCCTATTTCAACAAACAGTGGGCCGACAAAGTGGATACTCGGGTGGCGCTTGAGCGCATTCGGCATCTTCAGGAGCGCCTTGATAAGCTACCGGAAGGCATGGAGCTCAACCGCCGGGTGGCCGCCATAATGCAAAACCGCAGCAAGATGGCGGCGGGAGCTTTAGTCATGGACTGGGGTTTCGCCGAGATCATGGCCTATGCGAGCTTGCTCGAAGAAGGCTACAGAATACGCCTGACCGGTCAGGACAGCGCTCGTGGCACCTTCTTCCACCGTCATGCGGTGCTCCACAACGCTAAAGACGGCTCCGCTCACATACCGCTTAAGCAGATCCCTCGCGAGCCGGCGGAGTTCACGATCATCGACTCGTTGCTCTCGGAGGAAGCCGTGCTCGGCTACGAGTACGGCTATGCTACGGCCGAGCCGAATTGCCTGACCATTTGGGAGGCTCAGTACGGTGATTTCGCCAACGGGGCGCAAGTGGTAATCGACCAATTTATCGCCTCCGGCGAGGCCAAATGGGGCCGCCTTTGTGGCCTGGTTTTGTTCCTGCCGCACGGCTACGAGGGCCAAGGCCCAGAGCATTCGTCGGCCCGCCTCGAGCGCTTTCTGCAACTGGCGGCCGAGCAAAATATTCAGGTTTGCATACCGAGTACACCCGCTCAGTTCTTCCATATGCTCCGACGGCAGATGATCCGCCCCTACCGCAAGCCGCTCATCGTCATGACCCCCAAAAGCCTGTTGCGCCACAAGCTGTCGACCTCGACGCTCGACGAACTCGCCCAGGGAACATTCCAGCTCGTCATCGATGAAATCGACGCGCTCAGCGCTGGGCAGATGCGCCGAATCATCCTGTGCAGCGGTAAAGTCTACTTCGATCTGCTGCAGGAGCGGCGCAAGCGTGAGCTGCAAGACGTGGCGATCATACGCGTCGAACAACTGTACCCATTTCCCGAGCGAGCGCTTTCGAACCTGCTCCAGCGACGCTACGAGCAGGCCACCGAGATCGTCTGGTGTCAGGAAGAGCCGAAAAATCAGGGCGCCTGGTATTCGACGCAACATCACTTCTTGCACTGCATGTCCAAATGCCAAACGCTGCGCTACGCCGGACGCGAAGCCTCAGCCTCGCCGGCTGTCGGCTACGCCAAGCTGCATCACGAGCAACAACGCAAGCTGATTGACGAGGCGTTGAGCTGATTCCCCTGTGGCCTCATGGCCGACGGTCCGTAGGGTAGACAAGACACAACAACGCAACCCGACAGGTTGAACGAAAAGGAAACGAGGAGCCGATGAGCATCGAAGTCAAAGTACCGGCGCTACCAGAATCCGTTACCGAGGCAACTGTCGTAGGCTGGCACAAAAAACCGGGCGATCGGGTGGCGCGCGATGAAAATCTGGTAGACCTCGAGACCGACAAGGTCGTCCTTGAAGTACCGGCGCCGGAAGATGGGGTGCTCGGCAAGATTCTTAAAGATGAGGGAGCCACGGTAGTGGCAGACGAGGTTCTCGCCTGCCTGGAGCAGGGAGAGACCAACAGCCAGGCCGAACGGCCGGCTTCGGCCAAGGGCGAGGACGATAACCGGGCACCGGGTCCCACTTCGAGGCAAGGCTCGGATGATGCGGCCCGGGACCGGACCGCCGAGCCCGATGCCACACCGCACCGTAACGACAACTTGAGCCCCGCCGTGCGCCGCATGGTGGCCGAACATGAGTTGGACCCCGCACGAATCGAAGGTACCGGCCGAGACGGGCGAATCATCAAAGAGGACGTCATCCGCCACCTGGCGTCACACGAGCAGCCGGCTCCGGAGCAAGACGAGTCACCCGACGGGACCGCCGGAACCGAGCAGGCGCCCCGGCAAAGCGCACGGCCACCGACGAGTGAAACAAGTGAAGCGCGTTGGACGCCCTCGACCAGTGAACGACCCGAGCGCCGTGCACCCATGACCCGGCTGCGCCAGCGCATCGCCGAACGGCTCGTGGAAGCTCAACAGAACACGGCGATGCTCACCACCTTCAACGAATGCAATATGCAGCCGATCATGTCGTTGCGGAACCGCTACAAGGAGCGTTTCGAGCGCTATCACGGCATCAAGCTCGGCATCATGTCGTTCTTCGTGAAAACCGTGATCGAAGCGCTCAAACGCTTCCCTGCAGTCAACGCCTCGATCGATGGCAAGGACATCATCTACCACGGCTATTACGACATCGGCATCGCCGTATCGACCGAGCGGGGTTTGCTGGTGCCGGTGCTGCGCGATGCCGATCAGCTCGGCTTTGCTGAAATCGAACAGGCGATCGCCGATTTCGGCCGGCGGGCACGGGAAAGCAAGATCCACATCGACGAACTCACCGGTGGGACCTTTACCATCACCAACGGGGGAATCTTCGGCTCATTGATGTCCACCCCTATCCTGAACCCACCCCAGAGCGGGATTTTAGGAATGCATAGAATCCAGGACCGGCCGGTGGTGGAAAACGCTGCAGTGACCGTGCGCCCCATGATGTATCTGGCGCTCTCCTATGATCACCGCATCATAGACGGCCGCGAGGCCGTACAATTTCTGGTTACCATCAAGGAACTGCTCGAGGATCCTTCCCGCCTGCTGCTCGAGGTCTGAACTCGATTCGGCGCCTCGCTCAAGGCCAGTCTAAGTACTCAACAGGAGAGATCATGGCGAGATCGTTCGATGTCATTGTCATTGGCGCGGGACCGGCTGGATACGTAGCGGCGTTGCGCTGCGCGCAGCTGGGATTGAATACCGCAGTGATCGATGAGTTCCTTGATAAAAAAGCCCAACCCGCATTGGGCGGAACCTGCCTGAACATCGGCTGCATCCCCTCCAAGGCATTGCTGGACTCTTCACAACAGTACCACTATGCAAGCACGGGGCTCGCTCGCCACGGGGTCCAAGTCCGCGATGTCGAGCTGGATCTCGGAGCAATGCTCGAGCGCAAGGATCAGATTGTCGCTGATCTCACGGGGGGCATAAGACAGCTTTTCAAAGCGAACAAAATTCAATGGCTACCTGGGCACGGCACGCTACACGAAGATCGCCGGGTGGAATTCAGCCCGCACGAGGGCGACTCCGAGCTGCTACAGGCCGAAAGCGTAATCCTGGCAGCCGGCTCGCAGCCCATGACACTCGATGCCGCACCGCTCGATGGCGAGCGCGTCGTCGACTCCGCCGGTGCTATGGAATTCACCGAGGTACCCAAGCGTCTGGGCATCATCGGCGCCGGGGTCATCGGTTTGGAGATGGGCAGCGTCTGGAACCGCCTGGGCTCGAAAGTGGTTCTGCTGGAGGCCATGGAAAGCTTCCTGGCCACCGTCGATCAGCAGCTGGCTCGCGAAGCCCAGCGCCAACTCACCAAGCAAGGCTTGGACATCCGCCTGGGCAGCCGCGTCACCGAAGTGCGGCAAGGCAAGACACTCAGTGTTCACTACGAAGATCGAGAAGGCGAGCACAACATCCAGGTCGATCGGCTCATCGTAGCGGTAGGCCGCCGGCCACGTACCGAAAATTTGGCCGTCGAGGATGCGGGTCTGCTGATCGATGAGCAGGGCTTCATCCACGTCAACGAGCATTGCGAGACCAATCTGCCCGGCGTCTACGCCGTGGGTGATGCGGTTCGGGGACCGATGCTCGCCCACAAGGGCTCCGAGGAAGGAGTCATGGTGGCCGAGCGCCTGGCCAACCGGGCCGGGGAGGTCAACTACGATGTCATCCCCTGGGTGATCTATACTCACCCTGAAATTGCTTGGGTTGGACACACGGAGCAGGCGCTGAAGTCTACGGGAGAACCCTACCGGGTCGGCAGCTTCAACTTTGGCGCCAACGGTCGTGCCCGCGCCATGGACGAGCCGGTTGGCCTGGTCAAGGTCATCGCTCACGATGAAACCGATCGAATTCTCGGCGTACACATCCTCGGGCCCCAGGCTTCGGAGCTCATCGCCGAGGCGGTCCTTGCCATGGAATATGCCGCCAGCGCCGAGGATCTGGCGCGCACCGTACACGCGCACCCGACACTCTCCGAGGCCATGCATGAAGCGGCCCTCAGCGTGCACAAGCGCGCCCTCCATAAGGTGAACTGAGACGTTTTGACTTTCGCCGTTAAGCGGGCAGAACCATTGCTTAAACCACATAACAGTTCTCCGCTGAGAGTTCGGAGATGTGCGGACCCCGGGCGTTTGCTTCGACCGTGGATCATGCTGATCTCCGCGGAGGGTTGCCGCATTACTGTTTCGCTCGGGCGGGCCGTATTCGGCTTACCAATCACGAACAATACAAATGGGCACTCACGTTTCCCGCTCAGCCGGACAAACCGTGACGTCGCCTGCACGAAGCTGCTTCGGTGCGAGGGGGTATGGCGCTTCATCCCGATTTCCCGAAATCACCTTACGCAATACCGCATCCGGACCAGCGCTGGTTCCCGGCCGCGGAAGACCTGCACACCACCGCCTACGAGAAGCTGCTGCCCCCGCTCGTCGCCAACATCCGCCGGGAGGTCGGCGACTGGCGCCAGCGCGGCTATCCGGCCGCCACAGCCACATCGAGGGCGCTGTTGCAATGGTGGTTCCGCACCGATCACATGATCGAGCAGGCCGACGGCCGCCTGAGCCGCTTCCAGTACTACTTCGCGCAGCGCGAGACGGTGGAAACCGTCATCTGGCTCTACGACGTCCGCAAGGCCCGCGACAAATTCGATCTGATGCGCTTCGATGCCTCCGGTGCCGTCTCCGCCGGCCTGTTCCCGGAGGATTGGCCGCGCTACGTCGGCAAGATGGCCACCGGCTCCGGCAAGACCAAGGTGCTGTCCCTGCTGATCGCCTGGAGCTACTTCCACAGGCTCTACGAAGCGGATTCGGCGCTGGCCCGCAACATGCTCGTGATCGCGCCGAACATCATCGTGCTCGATCGCCTGCGCAGCGACTTCGACGGCCTAAAGATCTTCTTCAACGACCCGGTGCTGCCCGACAACGGCTTCGCCGGGCGCAACTGGCGTGATGACTTCCAGATCACACTGCCCATCTAGGACGACGTCCGCATCGTCCGGCCGACCGGCAACTTGTTCCTGACCAACATCCACCGCGTCTACCTCGGCGACCTCAGGGAGCCCTCGCTGGACGACGACGATCTGACCGACTATTTCCTCGCGCCCTTCGGCCCCAAACCGGCTGGCAAGACCACCGACAGCCAGACCGATCTGGGGGAAATCGTGCGCGAGATCGACGAACTGGCCGTGTTCAACGACGAGGCCCATCATGTACACGACGAGCGCATGGCGTGGTTCAAGTCGATCCAGGACATTCACCACCGGATGCTGCAGAAGGACACTCGCCTCGCGCTGCAGACCGACGTCACCGCCACACCCAAGCACAACAACGGCGCCATTTTCGTCCAGACGGTCTCCGACTATCCCTTGGTCGAGGCCATCCACCAGAACGTGGTCAAGCACCCGACGCTGCCGGATGCGGCCAGCATCGCCCGCCTCAATGAGCAGCCCAGCGCCATCTTCGAGGAGCGCTACGCCGACTACCTGCGGTTGGGCGTGGAGGAATGGCGCAAGAGCGCCGAGGAGCACAAGGCGCTGGGCAGGAAGGCCGTGTTGTTTGTGATGGTAGACGACACCCGGAACTGTGACCAGGTGGGCGCCTATCTGGAACGGACCGCGCCGGAGCTGGCAGGCAAGGTGCTAGTGATTCACACCAAGAAGAATGGCGAGGTCTCCGAGGCGGCCGGCAAGAAGACCAGGGACGAGCTGGAGAAGCTGCGCCGGGCATCCAACGAGATCGATGGCTGGGAAAGTCCCTACAAAGCCATCGTCTCCGTGCTGATGCTCAAGGAGGGCTGGGACGTGCGCAATGTCACCACTATCGTGGGCCTGCGCGCCTACAGCGCCAAGAGCAACATCCTGCCCGAGCAGACGCTTGGCCGCGGCCTGCGCCGTATGTACTTCGGCAGCGACACGGCCGAGCACGTCTCGATCATGGGTACCCGCGCCTTCATGGAGTTCGTGGAGTCGATCAAGACCGAGGGCGTCGAGTTCGAGCGCAAACCCATGGGCCAAGGCGCCACCCGCCAGCAGTCGCTGGTGGTAGAAGTGGACGAAGGGAACCCGGACAAGGATCTGGACGCATTGGACATCGCCATTCCCAGGCTGTCGCGCCGCTTCAACCGGAAATACAAAGATCTGGCCGCGCTGGATCCGGCGGCCTTCACCCACACGCCGATCCCGTTCAAGCCGTTCACGCCCGAGGAAACCCGCGAAATCGTCTTCAAGACCATGCTCAATGGCGAGGTGCACCACACGGTGAAGCTGGACGACCTCGCCCCGGTGGACCATCGCCCGGTGGTCGGGTTCTTTGCCCGTCAAATCCTCAAGGAGCTGCGCCTGGTCGGCGGCTACGACCTGCTGTACCCCAGGTGCGCGCATTTCTGCGCGACCGTCTCTTCGAGAATGCGCCCACCCACCTCGACGACCCAACGGTGCTGCGCAACCTCGCCGAGCCGGAGGCCGGCAAGATCATCTTCGACCGCTTCAAGACCGCCATCAACGCGCTCACCGTCCGGGACAGCGGCAGCTCGCGAATTGAAGACCACATCCGCCTGCGCCATACCCGGCCGTTCCGCACCGATAACCGCGAATACCTGCCCGCGAAGCGATCCGTCTTCAACATAATGGTGCCCGAGCCAACCGGCGGCGGCTTCGAGCTGAAGTTCGCCCGTTTCCTGGACGACGCCCCGACATCACGAGCTTCGCCAAGAACTACCTCGCAGTCGGCTTCAAAATCGACTACGTGAAGGCCGACGGTGATCTGTCCAACTACGTGCCCGACTTCCTCGTGAAGACGCCGGACGGCACCGTTTGGATCGTGGAGACCAAGGGCCGTGCCGAGATCGACCTGCCGCAGAAGATGACCCGCCTGCGCCAGTGGTGCACGGATGCTACCGAAGCAAGCCAGGCCGAAGGCGCCCCGGCCTACCGCTTCGTGTATGTGGACCAGAGTGGATTCGAGCGCCATCCGCCGACGTCGTTTGCCGCCCTGGTGGCAGGCTTCACGGAATATCAGGATATGCAATGACCCCGGACGAGCTGCAAGGGCAGCTGTAAGCACTGATCTCCGGTTGAGAGGGTGAGTGCGTCGAATTCAAGGAAGCCAACGATAACTTCTCGACCTCGGACATCCGCAAATACTTCTCCGCGCTCAGCAATGAAGCCAACCTCCGCGGTTGCAAGGTCGGTTAGCTGGTGTTCGGTGTCCGCAACCGGCATCGGAGCATCGTCGGCACATCGTTCCGCGAAGACCACGAACGGCTGCATAGCCTCAAGCAGCAGCTTGCCCAGGGCACGGACCCGTCGTCCAGCTTGCGCGAGATCCACGAGTTGCACACGAAACGGGGGCGTATCCTGTTGCTGGAAATCCCGCCCGCACCGCGCGGCATCCCGATTGCCTGGAACGGTCACTACTACGCCCGCAACGGCGAAAGCCTCGTAGCCCTGGCGCTGGACAAACAGGACGAGATCCGTCGTCAGAGTGCAGCGGACGACTGGTCGGCCGCCATTTGCCCGAATGCGAGCCTGAGTGACTTGGATCCGGATGCTCTGGCCAAGGCACGCGACATCTTTGCCGCCCGGTTTGCCGGACGCATCCCCGAGAGCACCATTCGCGACTGGGATGACACGACGTTCCTCAATCAGGCCAAGCTTGCTATCCACGGCCAGACTACCCGCACCGCCGTGCTTCTGGTCGGCAGGCGGGAGGCCACGCATCTGCTCAGCCCGTTCGTCGCCGAGCTGAGCTGGAAACTGGAAGGTGAGGAGCAGGACTACGAACACTTCTCCCCGCCGTTCCTGCTGGAGACTTCCCGGCTGTACCAGCGCATCCGTAACGTCCGGCTGCGCCTACAACGGCCCGGCGAGCTGATCCCGGTCGAGTTTCCCAAGTACGACCAGCGCATCGTGCTGGAAGCCCTGCATAACTGCGTTGCCCACCAGGATTACACCCGTTGCGAACGGGTGCTGGTGATCGAGCGTCTGGGTGAGTTGGTGTTCCAGAACGCCGGGGACTTCTTCGACGGCGTGCCGGAGGACTATGTGCTCGGCAACAAAACACCCACCCGCTATCGCAACAGCTTCCTCGCCCAGGCCATGGTCAATCTGCGGATGATCGACACCATGGGCTTCGGCATCCGTGAGGTGATGTTCCGCGGCCAGATGAAGCGCTACCTGCCGCTACCGGATTACGATTTGACCGACACGGCGCACGTGGTGCTACACCTGCCCGGCCGGTTTATCGATGAGAACTACAGCCGCGCACTGTTGACCGTTGGAGACGTAACCCTAGCCGAGGCGCTGGCACTGGACCATGTGCAGAAAGGCCAGGTGCCGGAGGACAGCGTCCTGCGTAGCCTGCGTAAGCGCGGATTGGTCGAGGGCCGTAAACCCGCACTGCACATCAGCGCACGGGTAGCGGCCGCTACGGGTGACAAGGCCCGCTACATTCTCACCCGGCGCTAGGACGATGCCCACTACCGGCAGCTAATACTGGACTACCTGCGGCAGTTCGGCGAAGCCCGGCGCGTGGACCTCCGGGAGCTGCTGCTGGGCAAGCTGCCAGAGGTGCTGGATGACGCCCAGAAGGAGAACAAGATTCACAACCTGTTGTCGTCCATGCGGCGTGAGGGATTGATCGATCGTTTCGGCCCGAGAGCCCACGCTCGCTGGCGCTTGGTTAAATCTGGTTCGGCCGTTGAGACTAACAAAGAAAGCTAACCAATAACTTGGGTAATATTCTGATAATAAATATATTTTTCTTTGATAGAAGCGTTGCTATGACCTGACCGGAATCTAAAGATGAGCCGAGCTAACAAAGATGCCTATGAGCTGTCCGACGCCGAAAAGCGCGACTTGATCCAGCTCATCCAGGCCGGCAAGCCGCTGCCGGAGCGCTACCGCTTCCTGCTGTTCGAGGACAAGCGCGAGGTGGAGCTGGTGTGGAACGGCAAGACCGCCGACGTGTGCACCGCGGAGCTGCCGTTCCAGACCCTGGAGCACGTAGACGAGCCGCGCGCGGAGACGAAGCTGCAGGGCGACCTGTTCGACGCCCGCGGCCGGCAGACCGGCGGCTGGACCAACAAGCTGATCTGGGGCGACAACAAGCTGATCCTGTCCTCACTGAAGGCCGGCGCCCTGCGCCGCCAGATCGAGGAGGCCGGCGGCCTGAAGCTGATCTACATCGACCCGCCGTTCGACGTCGGCGCCGATTTCTCCATGGACATCGAGATCGGCGGCGAGACCTTCCACAAGGAGCCGAACCTGCTGGAGCAGATCGCTTACCGCGATACCTGGGGGCGCGGGGCGGACAGCTTCATCAGCATGATCTACGAGCGACTGATTTTGATGCGGGATTTGCTGGCGGAGGATGGGGTGATGCTGCTGCACATGGGTTGGATAGCCAACACGTGCGGCTTGCGATGGACGAAGTGTTCGGGCGGCAGAGCTTCATAAATCAGATCATTTGGCGGCGTCAAACGGCTCACAGTGACATCGGCCAAGGATCAGCGCATTTGGGCCGCATTCACGACGTAATTCTGCTCTATTCAAAGGGCGAGCGGTTCACTTGGAACATGCAATACCAACCTTACTCGCAAGAGTACACAGATGCGTTCTACAAGTACGTAGAGCCTGAATCAGGCCGCCGCTATCGCTTGAGTGATGCAACGGCGCCAGGAGGAGCAAGCAAGGGGAACCCGCGCTACGAATTTCTTGGAGTTACACGTTTTTGGCGCTTCAAGAAGGAGCGCATGGAACATGCTATACCAGCAAGATCGCATAGTGCAAACGAAACCCGGTACCGTGCCGCAGCAGAAACGCTACCTTGACGAGATGCCCGGAGTCCCGTTGCAAGACTTGTGGCTAGACATCAACATGGTCCAGCCTCAAGCGTCCGAACGCACGGGTTACGCGACCCAAAAGCCCGAAGAAATGCTTGAGCGCATCATCAAGCTCGGCACCAATGGAGGCGACCTCGTCGCGGATTTCTTCGCCGGCTCCGGCACCACGGCGGCGGTCGCGGAAAAACTCGGCCGCAAGTGGATCGCCACCGATCTCGGCAAGTTCGCCATCCACACCACGCGCAAGCGCCTGATCGGCGTGCAGCGCGAACTCAAGGCCGCCGACCGGCCCTTCCGCGCCTTCGAAGTGCTGAACCTGGGCCGCTACGAACGCCGGGCCTACCTCAATGTCGGCGGGCGGCTCTCCGCCGAGCAGCGCGAACAGGCGCTGGTGCAGAAAGAGCGCGAATTCCGCGAGCTGGTCCTGCGCGCCTACAAGACCGAGCCGCTCGACAACGACAGCTTCTTCCACGGCAAGCAGGCTGGGCGGTTGGTGGTGATCGGCCCGATCAATCTGCCGGTGGGCCGGCTGTTCGTCGAGGAGGTCATCACCGAGTGCCGCAAGCGCGGCGCGACCCGCGTGGACCTGCTCGCCTTCGAGTTCGAAATGGGCCTGTTCCCGGCGGTGCTGGAAGAAGCCAAACAGAAAGGCATCGACCTCACGCCGAAATACATTCCGGCCGAGGTGTTCGACAAGCGCGCGGTAGACCGGGGACAAGTGGTGTTCCACGACATCAGCTTCGTCGAGGCCACCCCGCGCTACGCCAAGGACCGGAGCACCCGCGACCGGCTGACCCTGCGGATCAAGCTGACCGATTTTTCCGTCTACTACACCCAGGGCGCGGCCGAGGCCGCGATCAAAGCACTCAAGGACGGCAAGAACGGCGTGATCTGCGATCAGGGGCAACTGGTCAAGATCAGCAAGAGCAAGGACGGCGCGGTCAAACGCGCGGTGCTGACCCGCCACTGGACCGACTGGGTGGACTATTGGGCGGTGGATTTCAACTACCAATCCCGCAAGGAAATCATCACGGTGCCGGCGGGCGCGGGAGTCGACGGTGTGCTGCCGGGCTTCGAGGCGCCGCAGGGCGAGATGCCGCTGGAGTTCGAGCGGCGCTGGACCGGCGGCTACATATTCGAGAATGAATGGCAGAGCTTCCGCACCCGCCGGAACCGCGAGCTCGAGCTCATCACCGCCGAGCACACTTACGACCACCCCGGCCGCTACACCGTGGCGGTGAAGGTGGTGGATATCTTCGGCAACGACACCATGACGCTGGTGCCCGTCTCGCTCGGCTGACCGAACGGCGCGCTGCGCTCACCCCGCGCCACCGACACCTTGTCAGCGAGATCTCCGAGCGGCGGCAAACGCAGGAGGTATAGTCACAAGAATTCCAGGTGGACCGGCTGCCTGAGAACTTGGCGCTGCTCACATACAAGTCGGCCCATATCAACGCTCCGGGAGAGCTTGAGCGCCACACCCATCGTTCATCGCGTGGCAGTACCGACCTGGGTAGGCAAATGCTCTTTCATCAAGGCATGCCCACCGAGGCGTTCCTGAGAGGTGTAACCTAACTCTGCGGTGCAGCGAACCTGCGATGCTGATACAACTCTCGCCGTCAAGAGGGCCGAACCGTTGATTGAATCACATGGCAGTTCTCTGATGGGGGCGCAGATGTGCGGCCCGGGCAGTTGCGCCGACGGTGAATCA
The DNA here is from genome assembly GCF_000153205.1 of Nitrococcus mobilis Nb-231. Lineage (GTDB taxonomy): Bacteria > Pseudomonadota > Gammaproteobacteria > Nitrococcales > Nitrococcaceae > Nitrococcus > Nitrococcus mobilis. Next base: position 2,370,097 of record NZ_CH672427.1, on the reverse strand, counting down.
TGCTGATCTCCGGATTGATTGCCGCATTACTGAGTTCCGTCTGCGGGTCTGAGCGTACTCTAGGGACGCGCGTCGTAGGATCTGCGCTCGCTACACGCCGTCGCAGGTTGCCCACCACTAGGAACCGCCTTCAGTGACGCGGAATCACACTCGACACAAGGCTAGAAAATTTCATACTGGCGATAGGCGCCGCCGCGGCTATGGCGCCATAAGGCTTGGTGCTCGTCGCTAGAACCACCTCGACGAGCTGACACAGGAGGAGCGCATCAATGGCAATCGTGGAAAGCGCAGGCGCGCGCTTCCGCAACGCCCTCGGCCAAGAGCGCCCGTTGCAGATTATCGGCGCCATCAACGCTTATTGCGCTCTGCTGGCCGAACGGGCGGGCTTTCGCGCGCTCTATCTGTCCGGGGCGGGGGTGGCGAATGCCTCGCTGGGTATGCCCGACCTCGGCGTCACGAATCTCGCCGATGTGGCCGAAGAGGTTCGGCGCATCACCGGGGCCTGCGATCTGCCCCTGCTGGTCGACGCCGATACCGGCTGGGGCGGCGCGTTCAATATTGCCCGCAGTGTGCGCGAGCTGCTACGGGCGGGCGCGGCGGCGCTGCATATCGAGGATCAGGTTCAGGCCAAGCGCTGCGGCCACAGACCCGGCAAGGCACTGGTGGCGAAAGAGGAAATGGTCGATCGCATCAAGGCGGCGGTCGACGCCCGCTACGACGAGCAGTTCGTGCTCATGGCCCGCACCGACGCCCACGCCAGCGAGGGCTTGCAAGCGGCTATCGAACGATCCTCGGCTTACGTGGCGGCCGGCGCCGATATGATTTTCGCCGAAGCCTTGCAATCGCTGGCGGAATACCGCGCCTTCACGGCCGCCGTCGAGGCGCCGGTGCTGGCCAACATCACGGAGTTCGGCCGAACTCCGTTGTTCTCGGTAAATGAGCTGCGGCAGGCGAGGATCGCGATGGTACTCTATCCGCTCTCGGCATTCCGTGCCATGAGCCGGGCGGCGGAACGAGTCTATGCGACGATCCGCGCCGATGGGACTCAACAAGCCATGCTCCCGCAGATGCAAAGCCGGGACGAGCTCTACGAGGTCCTCGGCTACCTGAATTACGAGCGCAAGCTCGATGAGCTATTCGGCCACGACTAGGCCCTGAACAGGAGCAGCGCGATGACAGAGAAGAAAACGCTACCGAGTCTGCGCGGAGTCGTGGCCGGCGAGACCGCGCTATGTACCGTGGGCAAGGAGGGCGCCGGGCTGAGCTACCGGGGCTACGATATCCGTGATCTCGCTAACCACGCCACATTCGAGGAAGTCGCCTACCTACTGCTCTACGGTGAGCTCCCCAACCGCACGCAGTTGCAAGAGTACTGTGCGCGGCTCGCGTGTCGGCGGGCGCTGCCACAGGCACTCAAGGAGGTGTTGGAGCGGCTGCCGCGCACCGCTCACCCGATGGATGTCATGCGCACCGGTTGTTCCGTGCTCGGGGTGCTCGAGACGGAGCGCAGCTTCGCGCAGCAGCACGAGGTGGCCGATCGTCTGCTCGCGGCCTTACCGGGCATCCTCACCTATTGGTATCGCTACAGTCACGACGGTGTGCGCGTCGACCCAGCAACCGCAGATGCTTCGATCGGCGGCCAACTCCTGCATTTGCTCGGCGGAGCGCAACCCAACCCGCTCTACGAGAAGGCCATGCATGCCTCGCTGATCCTCTATGCAGAACACGAATTCAACGCCTCCACTTTTACCGCTCGGGTCTGTGCCTCGACTCAGTCCGATATGCACTCGTGTATCAGCGGTGCCATCGGTTCGCTGCGCGGACCACTGCACGGCGGCGCCAACGAGGCGGCCATGGCTATGCTCGAGCAATGGTCGAACCCGGATGAGGCCGAGCGGGCGATCCTGGGCATGCTCGAGCGTAAGGAGAAGGTCATGGGCTTCGGGCATGCCATCTATCGGAGCCAGGACCCACGTAATGCCATCATCAAGGCCTGGTCACGAAAACTTGCCGAGGAGGTCGGCGATAGCCGCTTGTACCCAATCTCCGAGCGGGTCGAGGCGGTTATGTGGCGGGAGAAGCGCCTGTTTGCCAACGCCGATTTTTATCACGCCTCCGCCTACCACTTCATGAGCATCCCGACCGAGCTGTTCACGCCAATGTTCGTCCTCTCGCGCATCACCGGCTGGTGCGCCCATGTGATGGAGCAGCGTCAGAACCCCCGCATCATCCGACCGAGCGCCACTTACACTGGCCCGGGGCCCCGCGCCTGGATTCCAATCGGGGAGCGCCCCTGAGGCGGCTATCAGGCGCTTGATACGACACACACTGAGCAGGACAAAAATCGATGAGCCGAGGAGCTAGCCGAAGCACGCGGCGACCACCGCCGGATGCTGAACTACTCGATACCGCCGAGTACGTGATCAATGGCGAGATCACCTCCGCCGAAGCCTATGAGACAGCGCGCTACTGCCTGATGGACGCGCTGGGCTGCGCTCTGCTCGCGTTGCAGTACCCGGCCTGCACCAAACTGCTCGGCCCGATCGTTGCCGGGGCCGAGATGACCGATGGCGTGAAGATTCCCGGTACCCACTTCCGCTTGGATCCGGTGCAGGCAGCTTTCAATATCGGTGCCATGATCCGGTGGCTGGATTATAATGATACGTGGCTAGCTGCCGAATGGGGCCACCCCTCTGACAATCTCGGTGGAATCCTAGCAACGGCCGATTACCTCGCCCGCCGCGCAACAGGCTCGCAGCAGCGGGTAATGAGCATGCGCGATGTGCTCACTGCCATGATCAAAGCCCATGAAATCCAAGGCGTGATTGCCCTGGAAAACAGCTTCAACCGGGAGGGGCTGGACCATGTGCTATTGGTTCGGCTCGCCTCGGCCGCGGTGGTCACCGCCCTGTTGGGCGGCAGCCGCGAAGATGTGGTCAACGTCTTGTCGCAGGCTTGGATCGATGGCGCGGCGCTGCGCACCTATCGCCATGCGCCGAATACCGGCTCACGCAAAAGCTGGGCTGCCGGTGACGCCTCAGCGCGTGGGGTACGTCTGGCGTTGATGACCCTAACCGGCGAGATGGGCTATCCTTCAGCCTTGTCGGCACCCACCTGGGGCTTCCAGGATGTGCTGTTTGGGGGCAAGCCGCTGAAGTTCTCGCGCGGCTACGGCAGCTACGTGATGGAGAACATTTTGTTCAAGCTCACCTATCCGGCCGAATTTCACGGCCAAACGGCGGTCGAAGCCGCCATGGTGCTGCATCCAGAGGTTCATCACCGCCTGAGCGCAATCGACAAGGTGGTTATCGAGACGCAAGAGGCCGGCGCGCGCATCATCGACAAAACCGGGCCACTAGACAATCCCGCCGACCGAGATCATTGCATTCAATATATGGTGGCCATAGCTTTGATCTTTGGTCGTTTGAGCGCGGCCGATTATGAGGACGAAGTGGCGGCGGATCTACGTATCGACGCCTTACGGGCAAAGATGCAGGTTTCGGAAAACGCGCAGTTCAGTCGTGATTACCTGGATCCACAGAAGCGATCCATCGCCAATTCCGTGCAGGTATTCTTCACCGACGGCAGCAAGACCGAGCAGATCCGGGTGGAGTACCCTATAGGTCATCGGCGCCGCCGCAGCGAGGGTATCCCGGCGCTGATCCGCAAATTCGAGGCGGCACTCGCTACCCGTTTCGCGCCACGCCAGGCCGAGCGCATCAAAAAAGTCTGTAGCAGCCAGGCGCGCCTGGAAGCGATGCCGGTGGACACGTTCATGGATTGCTGGGCGTTGTGAGACACCGCAAGTCGGCGGTTTGACGTTACCCAGAGGGGTCGACGAACGAAATATAATAGCAAAATAAGTAAGCGGCCAGGCACCTGGCTGCGGCGCCGGCTTCATCTGACTTCTTTAGCCCGGAAGTTTCATGAATCGGGCCTGCCGGTATCGCTCTGCTTGACCCGCTCATGGGCATAACCCGCACAGGTTTACGCAACAACCGGATCGAATTGCGAGGACACGCGGGTGATTGACGCGGGCAAAATGCTGCAGCGAGGCCACTATACTCAGCACTCGAGAGCACGGCCGGATCACTGCAGTAACGGCAGTGAAACAATTATGTGCGAACTTTATGGACATCGGTATTAGAACCGCCTTTGTATCTCCGTATCTCCCAAAAATGGGCACGCACCCGAACTCGCCTCCAAAGCTCTCCCGGAAGGGCCCTGGAGCCGCAACCGCCTGCGAGCGAGCGGTGCGTGAATGGACTGGCGAATTGCTAACCCACGAGGTGAAAGATGGCAGCAAAACTGAAACCCACCCCCATTCGGGGTGATGCCGATCCCCAGGAGACCCAAGAGTGGCTCGAGGCGCTCGAAAGCGTCCTGGAATATGAGGGGCCCGAGCGCGCCCACTTCCTGCTGGAAGCGCTGGTAGATCAGTCGCGCCGACGGGGCGCCCAATTGCCGTTCAAGGCCACGACGGCCTATCAGAACACGCTCGTGCCGCAGATGGAGGAGCGATCACCCGGCGATGCCGCACTGGAATGGCGGATCCGCTCACTGATCCGCTGGAATGCCATGGCCATGGTCGTGCAGGCAAACCGCCAACGCGAAGGCATCGGTGGCCATATCGCCAGCTTCGCCTCCAGCGCAACACTCTACGAAGTCGGTTTCAATCACTTCTGGCACGCTCCGAACAAAGATCATGGCGGTGATCTGATTTTTATTCAGGGCCACTCCGCGCCTGGTATCTACGCACGGGCGTTTCTGGAAGGTCGTCTCACCGAGGAGCAATTGCACAATTTTCGGGCGGACTGCCATCCCAACGGCCTCTCCTCCTACCCTCACCCCTGGTTGATGCCCGATTTTTGGCAGTTTCCCACCGTTTCCATGGGTTTAGGCCCGATCATGGGCGTCTACCAAGCGCGCTTCATGAAGTATCTGCACAACCGCGGCATTGCCAACACCGAAAAACGCAAAGTCTGGGTGTTTTGTGGCGACGGGGAGATGGATGAACCCGAATCCCTCGGCGCCACTGGCCTGGCCGCGCGGGAAGAGCTGGATAATCTCGTGTTCGTGGTCAACTGCAACTTGCAGCGCCTGGATGGCCCGGTGCGCGGCAACGGCAAGATCATTCAGGAGCTCGAGGGCGAATTCCGCGGCGCCGGCTGGAATGTGATCAAACTCATCTGGGGCTCCGACTGGGATCCGCTGCTCGCACGCGACACCAAGGGATTACTGCGCCAGCGCATGGAGGAATGCGTCGACGGCGAGTACCAAAACTTCAAGGCCAAAGGCGGGGCTTACACACGCGAGCATTTCTTCGGTAAATATGCCGAGCTGCGGGAAATGGTCGCCAACATGACCGATGAGGACATCGCCCGCCTCAACCGCGGTGGCCACGATCCGCACAAAGTCTATGCGGCCTACGCCGCCGCAGTGAAACACAAGGGACAACCCACCGTCATCTTGGCCAAGACCATCAAGGGCTACGGCATGGGTGAAGCCGGCGAAGGCCAGAACATCACCCATCAGCAAAAGAAGATGGCCGAGGATGCACTCCGGCAATTTCGGGACCGCTTCAATATTCCCATCCCGGACGAGCAAGTCGCCGAGGCACCCTTCTACAAGCCGGAAGAAGACAGTCCCGAGGCCAAGTACCTACATGAGCGCCGCCAAGCGCTCGGCGGCTATCTGCCGGCGCGCCACGTCAACGCCGAGCCCTTGGAGATTCCGGAGCTAGCCGCCTTCGAGGCGCTGTTCAAGGACAGCGGCGAGCGTGAGATGTCTACCACCATGGCCTACGTGCGTGTCCTGGCTATCCTCGCGCGAGACAATAAGGTGGCTCCCCATCTGGTGCCCATCGTTCCCGACGAGGCGCGCACCTTCGGCATGGAGGGACTGTTCCGTCAAATCGGCATCTACGCCCCGAAAGGCCAGCTCTACGAGCCGCAGGATGCCGATCAACTCATGTACTATCGGGAAGATCGCAAAGGCCAGATGCTCCAAGAGGGCATCACCGAGGCCGGATCGACCGCGTCATGGATGGCGGCGGGCACCTCGTACGCCAATCACGGCATCGAGATGATTCCGTTCTTCGCCTTTTATTCCATGTTCGGCTTCCAGCGAGTAGGCGATTTGCTCTGGGCAGCCGGCGATATGCAGGTTAAAGGCTTCCTCATGGGGGGTACTGCCGGGCGCACCACCCTCAATGGCGAGGGCTTGCAACATCAAGACGGCCATAGCCATTTGGCTGCCGCAACCGTGCCGAACTGCATCGCCTATGATCCGACTTTCGCCTATGAGCTTGCCGTGATCATCCATGACGGTCTCAAGCGAATGTACGAGCACCAGGAGAAGTGCTTCTACTACGTCACCATGATGAACGAGAACTATCGTCAGCCGGCCATGCCGGAGGGTGCTGCAGAGGGCATCCGACGGGGAATGTATCTTTTCCGCGATGGCGGCGAGGCCAAACTTAAAGTACAGCTCATGGGCTCGGGCACCATATTCCGCGAAGTCATCGCCGCGGCCGACCTGCTCAAAGAGGACTGGGACATCAGTGCTGACCTCTGGAGCTGCACCTCATTCACCGAGCTGCGCCGCGACGGCATCGCCGCCGAGCGCTGGAATAGGCTCCATCCACTGGCAGGCACACCCCGCAAGCCCTTCGTCGCTCAATGTTTGGAAAACCGGCAAGGTCCCGCCGTAGCTTCCACGGACTATATGCGGGCGTTCGCCGAGCAGATCCGACCCTATCTGAAACGGCGTTACGTAACGCTGGGCACTGATGGTTTCGGCCGCTCGGATACCCGCGAGAACCTACGCCGATTCTTCGAGGTGGACCACCATCACGTGGTGGTGGCCGCGCTGAAGGCGTTGGCCGACGAGGGCCAAATCCCACCCCAACAGGTGGCCAAAGCCATCGAGCACTATGGGATCGATCCGGAGCGAGCGAACCCCGCTACCCTTTGATTCCGGTCGCTGCGGGACGGGGTATATCACCCGTCTCGCATTTATTGTGTGCCCAACCGCGCCAGTGGAGGAGTGTCCGTGGCAAGTGTCAAGGAGATCAAGGTACCGAACATCGGCGAGTTCAACGACGTCGATGTCATCGAAATACTGGCCAAGCCCGGTGACCGGATCAATCCAGAAGACTCTCTGATCACCCTCGAGAGCGACAAAGCGACCATGGAAGTGCCCAGTCCCGAAGGCGGCATCGTCAAGGATGTATTGATCAGCGTGGGCGACAAGGTCTCGGAAGGCATCCCAATCCTGACATTGGAGACTGTAAAAGATGCCGAGACCGCAACAGCTGAGCCCCCCACCTCGGCAAGCGAACCAGCCGCGACTGAACCGCCGGAGGAGGAGCCGCCCCCCGAGCCGCCCCACCAGCCATCGGCGGCGGTGCACCAGCTGGTGCATGACGATCAGCCGATCGCGCCACAGATCCAGACCGAGCAACGAGCGCTGCCGCATGCGAGCCCCTCGGTGCGACGCTTCGCCCGAGAACTGGGGGTGGACCTGTCCCAGGTCAAAGGCAGCGGGCCCAAGGGACGGATCACGCGGGAGAATGTTCAGAGCTTTGTTAAAGGCGCTCTGGGTAGCGGCGCCGCGGCTGTGGGCTCGGCCCAGCCGTCCTTGGGTATCCCGCGCCTGGAGCTCCCCGATTTCAGCCAATTCGGTGAAGTCGAACACCGGGAGCTCTCGCGCATTCAAAAACTCTCCGGGGCGCATCTGCACAAATGCTGGTTAAACATTCCCCATGTCACGCAGTTCGATGAAGCCGATATCACGGCGCTCGAAGAGTTTCGCCAATCCATGAAAAAGGAAGCCGACAGCCGCGGCGTGCGGCTGACGCTACTCGCCTTCCTGATCAAGGCCTGCGTTGCGGCGCTCAAGGAGTATCCACAGTTCAACAGCTCCTTGACCACCGAGGGCGATGCGCTGTTGCTCAAGCGCTACTACCACATCGGCGTGGCCGTAGATACGCGCGCCGGACTGATGGTCCCGGTTATCAAAGAGGCGGATAAAAAGGGACTCTTCGAGCTTGCCGAAACGCTCGCAGCCCTATCCCAGAAAGCCCGGGATGGCAAACTCTCCCCTACTGATATGCAAGGCGGCTGCTTTAGCATATCCAGCCTCGGAGGCATCGGCGGCACCGCATTCACACCAATCGTCAACGGCCCCGAGGTGGCGATATTGGGCGTATCCCGCGCCGTGATGAAGCCACTGTGGCAGGCTGGGGAGTTCGTACCGCGCCTGATGCTGCCGCTGTCGCTATCCTACGATCACCGGGTCATTGACGGCGCCCAGGCCGCGCGGTTCACCCGCTTCCTGTCACAAGCCTTACAAGATCTGCGTCGTCTGCTCCTATAGCACTGGACCGTGTGCAACCCAAGCGCTTAGCCGCTGAGATCGTCAAGCCGCGCCGTTCCTGGCCCATTACGGCCCGAGGGGCGCGGCCGCCCAACGTTAAACGAATCGAACACTATTGGGGAGTGGAGTCATGGCAGAACCAACGGAAGTTTGCATCCCGGATATCGGCGATTTCGAGAACGTCGAGATCATCGAGGTGTTGGTCAAACCCGATGATCGAATTCAAGCTGAAGACTCCCTCATCACGCTGGAAAGCGACAAGGCATCGATGGAAGTTCCCTCACCGATTGCCGGCGTGGTCAAGGAGATCAAGGTCAAGGTGGGTGACAAGGTCTCGCAAGGCGATTTGATCCTGCTGGCCGCGGTCGACGAGCCCGATACCATCGCCAAGGAACGCACTGAAAGCCCTGCGCAGCCGACCGCCGCGGCCCCTGCACCGGCCACCCACAAAGAATCTGCCGAACGAGCCGCTGCAACTCACCAACCGGCTGGTTCAGACGCGGATTGCGATGTACTGGTGATCGGCGCCGGACCGGGCGGTTACAGCGCGGCTTTCCGGGCCGCCGACCTCGGTCTGAAAACCCTATTGGTCGAGCGGTACCCGGACCTGGGTGGGATCTGCCTCAACGTCGGCTGCATTCCCTCAAAAGCCCTGCTGCATGCCGCCAAGATCATCGAGGAGGCAGCGTTTTTCAGCGCCAACGGCATCGATTTTGGCAGCCCGCAACTCGACTTGAAAAAGCTCACCCGCTGGAAACAACAAGTTGTTGACCGACTGACCGGTGGACTCAAGGGGCTTGCTAAGCAGCGCAAGGTGAACGTGATCCAGGGCAGCGCCCGCTTCCTGGACAACCACCGTGTCGAGGTCGATTCCGCACAAGGCAAGCGCACGCTTGCTTTTCGAAACTGCATCATCGCGGCGGGCTCCCGGCCGGCCGCACCGCCGGGCTTCGATCTGTCTCATCCGCTAATCATGGACTCCACCGATGCGCTGAAGCTCGAGACAATACCGTCCCGCCTGCTGGTGATCGGCGGTGGCATCATCGGATTGGAACTGGCAACCGTCTACCATGCCCTCGGCTCCGAGATTACCGTGGTGGAGCTGCTCGATCGCCTAATGGCCGAAGCCGATCCCAATATCGTCAAACCGCTACGGCGCATCATCGACAAGCGCTACCAAATCCACCTCAGCACAAAAGTCACCGAGGTCCAACCGGCAGAGCGCGAAATCACGGTGCATCTACAAGGTGACAAGGCCCCAGAGACGGCCAGCTTCGATCGTGTCTTAGTAGCCACCGGCCGTCATCCCAACAGCGATTGCTTGAACCTCGAGGCAACGGACGTGCAGCTCAACGAGCAGCGTTGCATCAGCGTAGATGAGCAGATGCGGACTAATGTAGCCAACATCTTCGCCATCGGCGACATCGTCGGTCAGCCCATGCTGGCTCACAAGGCGACCCACGAGGGCAAGGTAGCCGCCGAAGTTTGCGCCGGCGAAAAAAGCGCCTTCGACGCGCGGGTCATCCCGGCGGTAGCCTATACCGACCCGGAGGTGGCCTGGGTGGGCGTAACCGAGGAGCAAGCCAAGGCACAGGGTTTGGATTATCAAGTCGGTTCCTTCCCCTGGGCCGCCAACGGCCGCTCGTTAACCTTAGGTCGCGATGAGGGACTGACCAAGCTCATCTTCGACACTAAAACCGAGCGCCTCATCGGCGGCGCCCTCGTAGGGCCCAACGCCGGCGATCTGATCGCGGAGGTGGCGCTCGCGATCGAGATGGGCGCCGACTATCATGACATCGGCCTGACCATACATCCGCACCCGACGTTATCGGAGACGGTGGGCATGGCAGCGGAAGCCGCCGCCGGAACGCTCACCGATCTCTATATTCCCAAACGCCGACGCTAAGTTGACAAGCGGAGGCAGACCACTCTAGCCGATGGTGTACCTTCAAGATCCGCTGAGCCGCTATTATCAAGTACACCCCTATAAGAGATACCCGCGATTTTTTGCAAAGGGAAGGCCATTCGAGACCCACGGATGGTGGATGGCCCTCGCTTTTTTATCTATACGTCTCAACACGACTTCCGGCACGCCTGAACGGTTCGCTCCTTGATTATCAGCCATGCAAACCCAAAGGCTGGCTGTGTGGCCGCACTCGCTGAGTTGTAGAAAGCGTATGCGCTATGCCATCACACGTATCTCGCAAGGGGGAAATCATGATGCCGAATGACAACCGCAAGCCCACCACAACCGATGCCGGGATTCCGGTAGCAAGCGACGAGCATTCCCTTTCCATCGGTCCCGACGGCCCACTGCTTCTACATGATCACTACCTCATCGAGCAGATGGCAAATTTCAACCGTGAGCGAATTCCCGAGCGCCAACCTCATGCCAAGGGAGGAGGCGCCTTCGGCCGCTTCGAAGTGACCGAGGATGTCAGCCGATACACCAAGGCTGCGGTATTTCAACCGGGCACCAAGACCGACGTACTGATCCGCTTCTCCAGCGTAGCCGGTGAGCGCGGCAGCCCTGATACCTGGCGCGATCCGCGCGGTTTTTCGATAAAGTTCTACACCAGCGAAGGAAACTACGACATGGTAGGAAACAACACGCCGGTGTTCTTCATACGCGATCCGATGAAGTTCCAGCATTTCATCCGCTCTCAGAAGCGCCGTGCCGACACCAATTTACGTGACCACGATATGCAATGGGACTTTTGGACGCTGTCGCCGGAATCCGCCCACCAAGTCGTCTGGCTAATGGGCGATCGCGGCATTCCCAAAACCTGGCGCCACATGAATGGCTACTCCAGCCACACTTACATGTGGGTCAATGCCCAAAGCGAGAAGTTCTGGGTCAAATACCACTTCAAGACCGACCAGGGAATCGATTTTCTGACCCAAGAAGAGGCCGATCGGCTAGCCGGTGAGGACGGTGATTATCACACCCGTGACCTTTACCAGGCGATCGAGCGTGGTGACTATCCAAGCTGGACGCTTTACATGCAAATTATGCCGTTCAAAGAGGCTGAAACCTACCGGTACAATCCGTTCGACCTCACTAAAATATGGCCGCACGGCGACTATCCGTTGATCAAAGTAGGCAAATTGCTGCTAGACCGTAACCCCATGGACTACCATACCGAGATCGAACAGGCGGCTTTCGAACCCAACAACCTCGTACCCGGCATTGGCCTCAGCCCCGACAAGATGTTACTGGGGCGTGCTTTCGCCTACGCCGACGCGCATCGTGCCCGTTTAGGCGTCAATTACAAGCAGATCCCGGTGAATTCACCCAAAGTGGCCGTGCACAGCTACAGTAAGGACGGTGCAATGCGGGTTCAGAACGTCTCTGACCCGGTATATGCGCCCAACTCCAAGGGTGGCCCAAGTGCTGTTGGCGAGCGCTATCCAACCGATTCGACCTGGGAAACCAGCGGTGAAATGGTTCGTGCCGCCTATACCCTGCGCAAGGATGACGACGATTTTGGCCAGGCCAACAAGCTAATCAATGAGGTCATGGACGCGGACGCCCGCGCCCGCTTAGTCTCCAACGTGGTCGGTCATGTAAAGGGTGGTGTGAAAGAGCCCGTCTTGTCACGCGTGTTCGAGTATTGGAAGAATATTGATCCGGAAATTGGCGCACGGATCGAGAGAGGGGTAAAAGGAAACTAGTGTCGCATCACTCGTAAAGCGTCGTATGTGCTTATGGTGTGATAGGCTGTTTTTCCGTCTGAACAGACGGAGAGAGATCCTTGGTCAAGAAATACAAAGTGACGTTACAGGCGGAGGAGAGGCAGTCGCTCGAGGCGATGACGCAGAAGGGCTCGCATCAATCTCGGAAGGTCATCAACGCATTGATCTTGCTGAACTGCGATGAAGGCGAATTCAATCAGCGGCGCTTGCGGGGCGAGGATGTGGCCGAGGTGCTGAAGGTCAGCCTGCGCAGACTCGATCGGGTCAAAAAACGATTTGTCGAAGAGGGACTGGAGACGGCTTTGGGCGGTCGGCCGCGCCAGCGGCAGTACGAGCGCAAGGCCGACGGTGATCTGGAAGCGCGCCTGGTCGCGCTGAGTTGTAGTGAGCCGCCGAAGGGTTACTCTCAGTGGTCGCTTCGGTTACTCGCCGATCGTGCTGTCGAACTCGAGTACGTCGACAGCCTATCCTACGAGACGGTCCGCCGGGTTTTAAAAAAAACGAAATCAAACCCTGGCGGCGGATCGGTTGGGTGATTCCACCGGAGGGCAGCGCCGAGTTTGTCGCCGCGATGGAGCGGGTTTTGGACGTGTATCGACGCCCTTACGATGGTGCGAATCCGGTTGTGTGCATGGACGAGACGCCGCGACAGCTCATCCGAGAGACACGCTCGCCGCTCCTACCCGGCCCTGGGCGTGTGCAACGCCATGACTATGAGTATGAGCGATGCGGCGTGTGCAACGTGTTCATGGCCACTGAACCGTTGGCCGAAACCCGGATGACCAAGGTGACGGATCGCAAGACGAAGATCGACTGGGCGCAGTTCCTTCAGGACATTGCCGAGCGTTACGCTGATGCCGAGCGGATCACGCTGATCATGGACAACTTGAATACCCACAGACCGGGAGCGCTATACGAAGCCTTTCCCCCGGATCAGGCCAAAGCCCTCTGGGACCGTTTTGAGTTCATTTACACACCGAAGCACGGCAGTTGGCTCAATGTCGCCGAAATCGAGCTCAATGTGATGATCAGCCAATGCCTGAATCGACGAATCGACACCATTGCGCAGTTGCGCGAGCAGGTCTCAGCCTGGCAGGAGCATCGCGATCAGCTTCAGGCGAAGGTGAACTGGCAGTTCACCACGCAAGACGCACGCATCAAACTGAAGCGCCTTTATCCGACCTTTAATGCGTGACATGACACTAGTGTAGTGTTTCATTCTGTTTGGAACTTAAGCGTGAGTTGGCGCGAATGACCTTTTGCAGGATGTCGCGTGCGCTCTTGGTCCAGATGAACGGTTTGGGTTTGGTGTTGTGATGGGCAAGGTGTCTTGGCTCCGCTTCGGCAAAACGGCGGTACTCTATTAATGCTCAAGGTGCCTTAACGCATCCCATTACACACATCGTCATACCTAGTTGAGCTGTCGGGCATAGCGGGCATAGCGGGCATAGCGGGCACCCTCGACGAAGACGGCGATCTCCTGCAGGCCGAGCCAGATGGTTTTGGCTCCCGGTTCGCCATCGTGCTTGCGGGCGAGAAAGCCCCCGCGCTGAGCAATCAGGCGTAACACAGTATTGAAAGGCGGCACTTGCCTGGGTATAGGCTTTTTGTTGAGGATGAACGCCGCTCGCCACTCGTCGGGCTCGAATACGAGATCGGCCGGCAAGTCGGGGAGAGTGCGCCCGAGTCGCATCAACCGATTGATCCGCCAGGCGATCACCATATACAGCGCCAGGGCGGTTTGCAGGCGCTCGGTGTCGGCCAGCTGTAGCTGCTCGACCCGACAGCCTTCCTTGAGCACGAGGAAAAACAGCTGTCGGGTAAGGGACTGGCGCGGTACCTGAGTCCAGGCTCGGCCCGTTTCCAGCCCCTCCCCATAAGAACCGCTCGTGAGGTTTTCCCTCAAGCGGCTCACCCAGCAGGCTTCTGCGGAAGGGTTATGTGTCCTGTCGTTATTGGCAGCCGCTTTCACGAGTAGGTCTCCGCGCTCGGCAGGGGGCGCACGTGCCATCCCCAGAACAACCCGAGAACGTCATAGAGATACTCGTTACTCCACCGCCGCCACCCGACACTGCGCTTTTGCCGCCGCTTGCGTCGTGTGAGCAGGGTCCGGACTTTCATCTCGACGTAGTCGCGCACTTCGCTGAAGGCCCGACTGGCATTGCCCACCCGAAAGTAATTGACCCAACCCGCCAGGGCCGCGTTAATGCGCGCGACAAGGGTCGTAGCGGGAATCGCTCCTCCGCGCCGGATGATGTCGCGGATCTTCGCCTTGATGGCGAGACGAGCCTTCTTTCTCGGGGTCATCAGGATGAGGTATCCGTTGCCGGTTCGCTTTCGCACGCGGCGCAGGTCAAACCCCAGGAAGCTGAAGGCCTCACCGTCAAGCGTGTTGACCAGCGTCATCTTCTCCTCGTTCAGCTCTACCCCCAAGGGGGTGAGCTGTTCTTGGAGCCGTTGCCGGGCACGCTCGGCCCACCCACGTTTCGTGTGGTGGGCGCTCACGGTGATGACAATATCGTCAGCGAACCGATGATAGTTCACCGCCTCGTAGGGCCCCTGTGCCGTCTTGCGGCGAATCGCCTCGAAGAACCAGTCCACCTCGTTCAAGTAGATATTGGCGGCAAGCGGGCTGAACACGCCCTGAACGCAAAGGGTAACTTCGGCTTCGATCGGACAATCCCGCTCGACCGTTCCCGTTCTGTGCTTGATTTGCGTCTCAGGAGGTAATATACGTATGTCATATGTCGCGATCGACCGATACGCAGAAGGCGCAACGTCTCAATGCGGCCTATGGGTTGCTCGCGCGTGGGCTGAAGGTGGCGGAGGCTGCCGTGTTGTTGTCGCGCCAATTCACGCTGTCCCGACGTCAGGCCTATCGCTACATCGAGGCGGCCCAGGCAATCGGCCGGCCGGTGCCAGTGACCGAGCCAACGACGGCCGTGACGTTCAAGCTTCCGCCCAGTTTGGTCGACGCGATTCGAACGCGGGCTGCGGCCGAGGAGACGACGATCAGCGACATGGTCAGTCGGGCGCTGCGCGCGTTTCTCGACGAAGCCGGCGGCAATGGCTGACCGGCGCGGCGCCAGTGATCGCAGCGTCCGTCTCGAGCATGCGTTTGACCGTCTCCTCGCCGTCAAACTGGAACAGGTCTATGGGATTTTGGTACCGGAGCGGGTCCGTGTCGCCGGTGTGGGACCGTGCGTAAGGGAGGGGAGCGATGAAGATCGCCGCGATTTATGCCCGGGTATCCTCCGACCAACAGAAGGGAGCGAACACGATCGCCAGCCAAACCGCGGCATTGATCGAGTTCGCCCGCGAGCAGGGGTTCACCGTACCCGATGAATGGATAATCGAGGACGAAGGTTTCAGCGGCGCCAGCCTGCTGCGGCCCGGCTTGGAGCGGCTGCGCGACCTCGCGGCCGAGGGCCAAATCCAAGCAGTGCTCATCCACTCGCCGGATCGGCTGAGCAGAAAGTATGCCTATCAGGTTCTGCTGACCGAAGAGTTCGCCCGCCATGGTGTCGAAGCCATCTTCATCAAGGCGCCGCATTCCGCCACGCCCGAAGATCAGCTCATGCTGCAATTCCAAGGGATGATCGCCGAGTACGAACGCGCCCAGATTCTCGAACGCTCCCGCCGTGGCAAGCGTCACCGCGCCAAATCGGGCGAGATCTCTGTGCTTGGCGGGGCGCCCTACGGCTATCGCTACATTCGCAAGATGCCCGAAACGCCGGCGCGTTACGAGATCGATGCCGCCGAGGCGGCAGTCGTGCGGCTGGTGTTTGAGAAATACACCGTCGACGGTCTGAGCATCGGCGCCATCGCCCGGCTGTTGCGGGAGATGGGCCCTCCGACACGCCGGCGAGTGACCCGTTGGGAGCGTTCGGTCGTGTGGGGGATGTTGCGCAATCCCGCCTATAAGGGCACCGCCTGCTTCAACAAGACACAGGTCGGGCCGAGGCAAAAGGTGACCAAGCCATTCCGTCTGTCGGGTCGGTCGGTCCATGGTGAAAAGACCAGCGCACATGAGCGGCCGCGCGAGGAATGGATCGAAGTGCCGGTCCCCGCCCTTGTCAGCGAGGAAACCTTCGCTTTGGCGGCCGAGCGCTTGGCCGACAACAAGCGTTTCGCACCGCGCCGGACCATCGAGCCCAGCCTTGTGCAGGGCTTGGTCTCGTGCCGCAAATGCGGCTACGCGCTCTACCGCGCGTCGACCCGCACGAGTGCACGCAAAATCCACTATTACCGCTGCCTGGGTTCGGATGGCTGGCGTCATCTCGGCGGATCCGTGTGCGACAGTCGCCCGATCCGCCAGGACCTGCTCGACCACATCGTGTGGCAGGAGGTGATGCGGCTGATCGCCGATCCGGGGCTCATCAACGCCGAGCTTGACCGCCGCCTGGATGCGGCCCGTGCGAGTGAACCGACGAAGAAACGCCAGGACGCTGTCGAACGCGACCTCACGCGCCTGAGCAAAAGCATGGACCGCCTGGTGACCGCCTACCAGGAAGACCTCGTGTCTTTGGACGAACTGCGAGGCCGCATGCCCGAACTGCGGGCCCGCGAACAGGGATTGAAATCCGAGCTGCAGGCAATCTTCAGTCAGGCCGCCGACCGCATGTCGTTCCTGCGTTTGGCCGAAACATTGACCGCTTTCCTCCAGCGACTGCGGGAATCGGCAGAGACTTTGGAAATCAGTGACCGCCAGAGAATCGTCCGCTTGCTGGTTAAGGAGGTCTTGGTTGATGATGATACTATCACCATCCGCCACTCGATCCCGGCGCAACCAACTACGCCTTCGGCCAGCACCCAACCGCCACCCTCCAATGGCAATGTGACGATCCCCGACCAAAGTTACCTTTTGCGTTCAGGGTGTCAACGGCCCCCCCTGGGGGACGCCCAGCTTGCCACTCGCCTTGATGATCTGCTTGACCAGGTGCATGACCCGGGGGTCCTGGACCCGCTTTGCGATTTTGTCCAGCAAAACCGAGTGCCGAATGTTGTCGAAGTAACGCGACAAATCGACATCGATCACGATGGACATGCGCCGCAGCACACTGCGCCTGACTTCCGCCAGAGCACGGTGTGGTGACCGCTTTGGCCGAAAGCCGTAGGAGTTCGGGCAGAGGTCCGCCTCGAAGACGGCTTCGAGAATGAGCTTCAGTGCGCCTTGCACCACGCGATCGCGGATGCAGGGGATCTGAAGCGTGCGAACCTTGCCCTCGCCCTTCGGGATCTCGACTGAGCGGTTCGGCTGGGGTTGATACCTGCCTGTCAGGAGATCGTCTCGTATCGCCGCGAGAAAATCGGCCCGACTCCGCGATTCGATGTCCGCGAAGGTTTGACCGTCAATGCCCGGGGCACCGCCGTTTCTCTTGGCTAGACGATAGGCCTCCTCAAGGGTCTGCGTCCGGCACATGTGGACGAAAAGCCCCCAGAAACGATGCGTCTTATCAGACTTCGCCTTCCGGTATATCCGCCGTCTCAGCTCCTGCAGACTCACGGGTGCCTTTGTCATCTCACCCCTGCCTCACCTCGAGCAACGAAATACCCACCGGTCCGGACCCTTCCCTCCCAGCGCGTTTTGCTGCACGCCGATCAACGGTAGTACGGTCCGACCCGCCACCCTGTTGCCTACCCACCCACTTCCCACTCACGGTTATAGGGCGTGTCTCCTCGACGAGCTTTCCTCGCCGGGCGACAAGGGTTTCTCCAGTTGACACAAAATCCTTCACACCATGTCACCGCTGATACCCCGCCGATGAGGGCCGCCGCATCGGACTCATTTCGAACGACCCTTGCTGCCTTCGCGCGTTATAGACCGTCTCGGCCACCGGATTTTTGCGTGTAACGAGGCTACCTCTACGTTCACTGCACGTTGCAACCTGGTGCGTTGCGCATCCTCCTTTCTGAGAATGTTGTCGGAGGGCTCCACCGCCTTGCTCTCGCGCCACGGCGCCTCCCAAGCTACAGGGCTTGAGTCTCTTAGCCCCGGTCGGACTTCCACCGACTGGATTATGTGCCCTTCACTGGACACGCCCACGACCCAACGCGCGCGGTACCAATCGATCAGCTCGACGGCCGCCTCCAGCGTGGGAGCCGCCCGGTTGGTCAAAAGCCGCCACACTACCGGTTTGGCACCGGCAGGTGGGTTGACCTCCGAGGCAATCAGGCAGGTCACTTCGAACGGATTGCCCTGCTTGTTTGGTACGGCCACGCGCTGCACGCGCACGGCTTGTTCGACCGAACGGGCCTTGCGCCCGCGCCCGGCGGGCAGCTCAAAGCGCACGTGCCCCAATGGCGCGCTCGCCATGACCCGATCCCAGAGCTTGCCGCCTTCGGGCAGTACCCGGTTGTGCTGGCAGCGCACCAGGTAGTCCGCCGGATAGCCTAGCTCATGCGCCCTGACCAGCAGCGCCAGAATGTCCGACTCGCGGTCGCCGACACAGACCTGCCGCGTCTTGGCCAACTCGTCGGCCTGTTCAGCGATCCGCTCATAGCTCTCTACCCAACGCACACTCTCTAGCAGCCCGCCGCGCGGTTCATCGCCCGCTTTGAAGGCACGCGCCCAGCTCCACGCGTTGATCACCCCCAGTGGTTCGCGCTGCGGTGTCACTACGTACGTCGGATGCAGATACATTCCGCGCTGGGCCTCGTAGCTCAGCGGCCCCAGCCCCTGCATCGTCCGGCCGTTGTAGTCCAGCTCCGTCGTGTCCTGCAGGCATAGCACCACCGCGTGCTCACGCATACGCGCCTGGCTCGCCCTGGCGTGCGCCGTCAGCACCTCCTCCCAGCCCACCTGCGCATTGTGCAAAAACCGATAGGCCGCCGCCGTCTCCGCCCAGCTCTCGCACGCTCCGGGAATGCTCGCCCCCGGCTTTTGCCCTAGCCGTTCAGCCAATAGCACGGCCCGTTGGTTCAACCGCTGATCACCCAGGTCAATCGTCTCGAACTCTGCCTTCGCCCAGCCCATCTTTCCGCACCTCCAGTGCTTCGCACACTCATATGGTACGGATTTATGTGTAATGGGATGGCCTTAACGGCAAGGTAGCCGCGTGACTCGGCCAAGTGCGTGCTCCAGATATGTCGCGTCTAACGCGTGCTCGCGGTAGCCCTTTTGAATATGGCCTAGATACTCATCTTTAGGGCGCCTTTCAGGAACCAGTTTATTGGGATGTGTGATATAGGACTGAACGATTTCAACCCCAGACACCGTAGCAAACGGGATAGCCACACGCATATAGTGCGTGGGAACACCCTCAAAGCGATCGAGCATCTCCGCTTGCTCTAGGGCGAGCTTGTAAGCGACCGCGGGACATGCGACATGAGTGCCGATATAGCGGGTGTTCGCGTAAGTATTTCCGTTTGCACCAGCTTTATTAAAACTCAATTCGTAACCTTCAATAAACCCGGTTTTGGTATCGGAGATCTGACCCACGCGCTGTTTCAGCCGTTGAGTCGAAAGGTTGGATCCGTAGGCGATCAGCCACTGTTCCTCGTCCTTTGATTCGAGCCGATAGCGGCGATAATCACCGTGCGCAATGATCTCTCGTCCGTCAATGGGCGGCGCGTAGTAATACGCGAATGCTTCGAGATGTCTGCCATCCGAAAAGCATTGAACTGGGGCTGTTTGGCGTCTATACAGCGAATCGCCCGGATTGGATCGAACGTACCCTTCAATCTGATCAAGCAACTCGAGAACCGAGGCGTCCACGTCGTATAGTTCGCCAACAACCGGCTCACTACCTTCTTTGATGCCAGGGTAACTGCCGAGGTCGTACAACATGGCACTGATTAGCGCGGGACCCAGGCAGGGGCTTGTGCCAAGTATCTTGTTGCGCTCAAGCCCCTTAAGCAGGGTGCCGTAAACGAATACCCGCATCTTCTTTGTCTCCTGTAGCGGTGGCGGTGAGGAAAAGGGCTGTTGCCTATAAACAGCTCGAGCTGCTTGGATCGAAGGTCATTGAACTCATAGCCCCAGTCGATGACACTTTCAGCTATCGTACCGATCGTGCGTTCTGCCCTGAACCACCTTCGCTCAAGGGCAAACACAGCACCTGCCCCCAATAGGCGAATACTCGCCCACGCAGGGCCAACACCACACCCCTATTTGGACTCGTCGAACATATAGCGTGCCGCTCTCAGCGCCCAAGGGCTGTGAGAGCGGTCACACTGACCCGGTGTGGTTTGTGGGGACAGGTTCAGTAGCATATGAGTAAGGGGCTCAATTCGTCTTGTGTTCCAAAATTGTCAGTGCTAACCGAATGATCAACTGATAAATGAGTGCCGGCGGCTGTGATGCTAAAGCCTACCCGCGGCATGCCGATAACCTGCGGGGTTAAGGAGACTCTGAACTATTCCCGGCCACGCCAGTATAATTGCGGCATTGCCACCGACCCAGGCGGAACCGATGAAACAAACCACCTTTGCTTCGATGAGTTTTGCGGCCAAGAAGCGGCGCACGCGCCGGGAGAAGTTTCTCGCCGAGATGGAGCAGGTGGTGCCTTGGGCAAAACTGGTGGCGCTCATTGAGCTGCACTACCCCAAGGCGGGCCGGCGTGGCCGCCCGCCGATGCCGCTTGAGTCGATGCTGCGTATTTATTTCATGCAGCAGTGGTACGCGCTCTCCGACCCGGCGATGGAGGATGCGCTCTATGAGATCGAGTCGATGCGCCGCTTCGCCGGGCTTGAGCTCATCGACGACGCGCTGCCCGACGAGACCACGATTTTGAAGTTTCGCCGCCTGCTGGAGCGCCACGGCCTGACTGCCCAGATGATGAACGTAATCCACGACGTGCTCGCCGAGCGCGGGGCGCTGCTCAAGGGCGGCACTATGGTCGATGCCACGAGTGTGCACGCTCCGGCCTCGACGAAGAACAAGGCGCGCCGGCGCGACCCGCAGATGCACCAGACGCGGAAGGGCAATCAGTGGTATTTCGGCATGAAGATCCACGTGGGGGCCGATGTCAACAGCGGCCTTGCTCACACGGTTTCGGTGACTGCAGCCAACGCCTCGGACATCAGCCAATTGCCGCGCCTGCTGCGCGAGGACGACCGCGCGGTCTTTGGTGATAAAGGCTACGTCGATAACACCCTTAAGCGCGCGGCGCGCGGGGCGGGTGTCCACTGGGGCGTGTCCTTGAAGGCAAGCTCCAAGCACAAACTCACCGGTGCGAACAAGCGCACCAACCGCAAGCGCTCTTCGGTCCGTGCCCGGGTGGAGCACATTTTCCGGGTGATCAAGCGCCAATTCGGTTACACCAAGGTGCGCTACAAGGGGCTTGCCAAGAATGCCGCACAGGTGTTCACGCTGATCGGCCTGACGAATCTGTATCTGGTGAGGAGGCAACTGATGACGAGCTGACAGGCAAACTCCGCCTGCTTGCTCAGAAAAGGGGTTCAGCGGCGCCAAACGGCCCCGTAAATCAGCACTCGGCGGCGGGAAACCGAGCATTTTTACCCTTCCTCTCGTCAGAGACGAATGCGTTTGACTTCAGATCGAATAGTTCAGACGTTCCTTAAGTATTACCGATCGTTCGGTATCTAGCGGATAGGTATGGAGAGAACGTATGCCCTGGGAGAGTTACAGTCCAGTACGAAACGGAACCTGCCGCATCTCAGATAAAAGTAACAAGCACATTAACGGTGCCTACAATCTTGTCACTGTGTATACCGGGTGCTCGAAGACATTCTAGACTGACAGTACAAGTTGATGAGCACTCTTTCGTCGGCGAAGACCGACAATATGATTGATGAAATATGCCATTACGGGCATGCCATGGAGACCGCCGACTATGAACTGAAAGTGGTCGCCATGGCAAAAAATTTCTACGGACCTGGGCTGAGCACCAATAGTGGATACGGGTACCAAAGGTAGAACAATGCAAAGCATATGATGGACGATCTTCCAAAAAGATAGTGAATTAGCGCTAACGAAAATCTCTGAGAAAGCGCTCTGAATGAGAGGATGAGGGGTACAATTATGGCTAATCATAAAAAAAATTATCCTTTCAACATAGCTAACGGCTACAGTGCGGCAGCTACGGCGAGCAGCCTAGAAAAAACCCAAATCGGGAAGTTCCATACCAAAGGCGGTCATGGATTCGCGGCCGAAGAAGCTAGCGCCCTAAGCTACAAGTTGCACGGTCAAGACGCGAAGATCATCGGCGGAACGAATCAGGCGAACGGCGCCGATCTACTCGCCAATGGCGTCCAATTGCAATTAAAGTACTGTCAGAGCCCACAGGCAACGATCAATGCGGCGTTCGCTCCTGATTCGGGAAATTACCGTTACGGCGATCAAGTGCTCGAAGTGCCGGCTGACCAGTATGAAAGCTGCATTGAATTGATGCGCCAGAAGATCAGCGGCGGGAAAGTGCCGGGAGTGACATCGCCTGATGAGGCGGAGCGTCTCGTGCGCAAAGGGCATATCACCTATAAGCAGGCGCGAAACATCGCCCGTGCAGGCAACATAGACTCCCTCGCCTACGACGCGAAGACTCAGGCGGTGACGGCGACGGGTGCGCTCAGTATCTCGTTTCTTATCTGCTTCATACGGGCAAAACAGGATGGTCTTTCCAACAAAGATGCGGCCTATGCGGCGATGGACGGCAGCTGGAATGCCAGCATAACTTCCTTTGTTGCTGGGACTGCAACCGCCCAGATGCTCAGGACCCGAGCTGCTGCGGTCGGGGCCGTTGCCAGCCGGCGCTTTGTCCGCTGGGGGGCGCGTTCAAGACCAGTGCACGCATTCGTCACTAACCTAGCTCATGGTTCCCTGGGTAAGGTGGTACACGGCGGAGCAGCAACTAACCATGTGGCGAAACTCCTTCGGACAAATGTTATTACGTTTGCTGCCACCACCGTGATCAGCACGACCCCAGATTTCTGTCGTGCTGCGGTCGCACGAAGTATTTCATGGTCTCAGTTCTCCAAGAATTTGGCGATAACGGCCTCTGGCACTATCACGGGCATGGGTGGTTGGATGACCGGTACGGCAGCCGGTGCGGCTCTGGGCGGCCCGGCCGGTGCCCTGGTCGGCGGGCTCTTGGGTGCTTTCGGCGGCGGCACAGCCGGAAGGGTGGGCGCTCGCCAAATGCTTGACCGGTGGATCGAAGACGATGCGAAGAAAATGTTGGCGATCACGCAAGATGTCGTCAGCGAGCTCGCTTACGAATATCTATTGTCACAGCAGGAGATCAAGACGCTTGGAGACGAGCTGCAGCCGCTCTTCACAGCCAAGTGGTTGAAGAGAATGTTTGAGGCTGGCAACCAGAACGGCAACGACCCGTTGGAGCCACGACAATACTTTGCCCGCAAGGCCATAGAGCCAATTTGCCAGACTATCTGCAGTAAGCGTCCACGGCTTGTGGCCCTAGATCCAGGACCATTGGGAGGACAGATAAAGATTGTGATGCATGGAAACGGCGTAGCAACTATAGCGGCTATGTAGCCGTTCACGAAAGGTACGCCGGAGAATTCCCATCCCCCTTTAGGGGATTTTTGGGGTGCCGCTAGACATTGTCCAACCCTGAGGGACGCTATGTGCCTATCATCGACGACCTATCCTGATCTCCTTGATCGTGATCCAAACCCACAGCGACTCCTGTCCGACTTCGACTGGGACAATGTGCCTACCTTTCCCGTGGAAGAGCACTGCATAGACGACTTTCTCCGGGTACGCGACGATTGGCTGACCCGGCTGAAAATTCTACGCGCCGGTCATGGCAGCAGCCTTTTCCCATCCGAAACGCAAGTCATTAGCTTCACTGAATATTTGGTTTCCGGGCAACGCAATGACACCGATCCAAAGATGAAGAATGGCTCCTGGGCTATTCCTCTCGATCTCCATATGCCATCGGATGCCCGTGTTGACTTTGCTTATTTTCCTACTCATATCGCGGTCGCGTGGCTTGTGCTCGCCGCTGAGATGTTTCCGCTTCTTGCCCGTCGCATCAAAGGTTTTGATAGCGCGCTGCGAGCCGGTCTTCGATTCTCATCGCTCAAAAATTTTCAGGGTCACGGCTACGACTCAAACAGGGAATCCCTTGTAGCCGTTAATCTGCTCGCTCTAGGTAAGGTTTTCTCGTATGTCAGAAAGCGCAGAGACTCATTTATGCGCTTCTGGGAAGCGATGAATCGCCTGGAGTTCGATATCGTTCATCGGTATCCACACGATGACGGCTGGACAAGCACAGACGCCTTAGAGCGTCAACGGGCGTTAGCCTTGCTAAGGGGGGGTGACGCGCTCGATTCCAGGATCGTTCCCGATATCCATCGGGAGTGGAGGGATTGCCAGTTCCGAGCATACAGCAATCACATCATTACTATTCTGGCAAAACGATACGCCGAGACTGCAGTTAAACCTCTGGCCGATGCATGCCTAGCCAGCCTCGACACGGCACGCTCGGCATTCGACTCCATCGAAAAGCCGTCCGTTTTTCTCAGCAAGTACTGGCGTATCGTTGAAAGCGAGGACCTGTTCTGCGTCAAGCTCCCATCGCTCCGTGGATTCATAGCCGAAGTTATCGATCAGGCATCATATCTGGAGTGGCTGCCATCGTATTCTGAATATCAGTTTCTCCACTCCAGTCGCAATGAGATCGAACATTCTACGTACGAAGCGCTTCAGACAGCTCTTTGCGATTCCGGAGTAATGTGTAATGAGGAGTATAATCCAATTATCTCCTCACTTGCGGTTGGTGAAACGGGGGAGGTATCGATAACCATAAAGGTGAAGGGATGATGCGAGCGAAAAAGACGACGAATAGCCGCCATACAGTAAAGTGGATCCCATGATTTGGCGCGGATCGACGATGGTGGTGGCAATCAAAACGCAATCGACGGCGCAATGCATGCATTCAAAGTAATGGATGCCATTTTCCCCGATCTCGATAAAGATCAACGACAATTGATCTCAGTCGCAATCTGCTATCACTTCGACGGTCTCCGACCAGATGAAGCTTAGAATTTATCCATAAATAATATTCACTTTGATCGGCACTTTGCGAAGCGCAATGATGGCGGCAGCCAAATGGTTCAGAGCCAGAAAGCTGCGATCGAGTTTCTCGTAGCGTACCAACAGTTTTCGCAAGCGATTGAACCAACTATAAGTGACTTCGACAACCCAACATCGCGGCCGTTTGTGTGGCTGCTTTTGAAGCTCGATGGCCTCTTGGCCGCGACCTTTAACGTGCGGGTATACCCATCCCAAGTTCCGCAGTTCGCGAGCCGTTTTTGAGGTTTGCGGGCGTTCGGTGGCTTGAAGAAACAAGCGCTTAGCGTGACGGAAGGTAACTTCTCATTAACCCCGGGCGTGACGGCGCTCAGGTACTGGGGCTCCACCGCGCACATTTTGATGGATGTCGAGCTTGCCCCGACCCTGGGATCTCACCGACTCGATGCCAGTTCGCGGCTTGCTCGGCGGTGCCGCGCAAGCGCGGCCGCTCGACGAAGGTCTCCAGGCGCACGGGCCGGTAACCGTAGCGTGCTGGGCGAGCGCGCGGCTTCAGGGGCCGGCCGAGGGATGCGCGCAGTTGATCGCAGCAGGCGCGCCGTGCGCGCCGAAGATCGCGCTCGGCAGCCACGGGATTGTGCCGGCGCCGGCGAGCCGGTCGAGCAGATAGGCCCAGAATGAGAGGCCGTGCTTGCGGCAGGTCTTCTTGAGGCTAGCGAAGGTATCGCGGCAGCGCCGGCCGGCGGCGCTGCGGGTCGAACCGCTGATCTTACGCCTTTTGACGTACTCGCGGATGTCGCGTTCGGCGAGATTGTTGTGCAGCGCGATCTCGGGGCGATCGAGGGCGCGCAGCAACTCGGCACCACTGTTATGCAAGCGCTCGAGCGCGTGGTTAAGACTCTCGAAGCAGGTCTTGGTGGTGCACAGCGCCTCGAAGCGGGCCTCGATCGCACCACGTGCCGCGGCGTTCGACTCGGCCTTATAGGCTTTGAGCGCCTGATAGATCGCCCAGAGCTCGCTACGTGCCCAGGCGAGTGCGGCGCGCTGATCGGCGTTGAAGCCGAGCAGTTTCTGGATGCCGCGCTCAACATGGATCCAGCACAGCGCGTGAGTCAGGACATTGAACTGTCCGGCGTCGTCGCTGACGATGACCCGCTCGGGGTTGATCCCGGTGGCGATCACCGTGCCGAGCAGCGCGCCCTCGGTGGTGATGCGCACATGGCGTTCGTTGCTGATCCCAAGGCGCTTGAGCGTAGTCTGCCACGCGGCGTAATCCTCGATCACACTCGGCTCGAGCGCTGCGAGCTTCGCCAACGGCGCCTGTGGCAGCCCTTGGGCGAGCATGTAGGTGTGCGCCATGTCGTTGATGACGTAGCGTTCGTCGCCGGCACGCAGCAGCTCGAGGAAGTTGATGCGGCTCTTGGAGGCCGTGCTCGCGAAGAAGGCGAACAGCTCATTGCCGATGTGAGTGCAGAAGCCGTTGCGACCCTGGTGACGAGCGCCGGTGTCGTCGACATGGACGAACTCGCTGCATTGCAGGGCGACGCGCAGCAGCGGCTAGGTGACGTGGTGGTACTGATAGAGGATGAACGCGCGCAGCCGCGGCCCGAAGTGTCCGCCACCGAGCTGCACCGGCAAGCGGCCCATGCAGCATCTCGCCCTGTGGCGTCACCCAACGTTCGAGCCGATAGCGGGTGTTGTGTGCGCCGATGTGCAGATCCTGGACGGTGAACTCATCGTAGCCCTTGAACCGGCTGCCCGCAGGCGGCGCCGGCACGGGCGCGAGCACGATCTCATCGTGGATCTCGAGGCGCTGGGTCTTGCTGCGTTTGTGCTTACCTCGGCGTTTGTCCTTGTGCCTCTCGGCATCTTGTTCCGCGCTCTCCAGCTTCGAGGGCTTAATCGGCGGCTTCGGGTTGCCGCCTTTCAAGCGCGCGGTCTCATCGCGCAGCGCCTGGTTCTCCTCATGCAGCTGATAGCAGATCTCCAGCAGCAGCAGGACCGCCGGGGTGACCTCCTAAGGCGGAAAGTCGCTGATCTGAGGAAGCTTGCGAGGACCGCTCGTGCTCATGCTTCGCATGTCACGCACGATCGGCGAAGTATGTCCAGCCCCCGGAACCCCTTTTTGACACTTCTGTGCCAGGGGTTAATAAGAAGTTACCTAATAATCATACAAGATAATGATAAATATACGATTATTTCCGCTAAGGTAACAGTATTAGAATCCGACCCCATTGATCGCCATTTTACTCTTTACCTGGCTGGAAATCAGTAACCAAATCTGGGGCCGTATTCTTTATGCGCCGACACCGCCCGGAAAGCACTTACCGATTAAGCTTTGGCGGCGAACTTGACGAGGTGCGCGGCTGTAGTCCAAATGGGGCCGGGGAACTTGTGAGCTTCTGCCAAAACCTCCTCAAAGGCCTTCAAGAACCACTGCACATCCTCACCCGTGAGCGCCAGTGGCGGCAGCAGTTTGATAACATCCATGTGATGTCCGGCGACTTGCATGAGAATGTGGTGTTTGTCCAGCGCGGGCATGAGCAGGCACTGTGGAAAGAGCCCTTTGTCCGCCTTGTGCATAAGCGCCCATCCGGATTTGAGCGCCAAGCCTTTCGGTGCCCCCAGTTCGATGCCGATCATCAATCCCTGCCCACGCACTTCTTTGAGCATGTCGAACTTCGGGATCATCGCACAGAGGCCGTCCCGGAGAGCTTGCCCCTGTTTGGCGGCATTTTCGATAAGGCCTTCGTTCTCCAAAATATGCAGTGTGGCGAGACCGCAAGCCATCGCGAGACCGCCTTGGCAAAAAGTGGAGGAGTGGACTACGCAGCGATCCAAGCTGGAGAACACGCGCTGGTAAGTCTCGTTTTTCATCAGCACCGCGCCGACGGGGACCATCCCGCCTGACAGCGACTTGGAGAGCAGCAGCATGTCCGGCTCCAAACCTGCGACGTGCTGAAAGGAGAACAATTTACCGGTTCGGCCCATGCCGGTTTGCACTTCGTCCAAGACAAACTTCGCCCCGTACTTGCGGCAAAGCTCTTGAGCGCCGAGCAAGTACTCTGCGCTAGCAGGATACACTCCTTTGCCCTGCACCGGCTCGACGACGAACGCGGCGGTAGGAGCGCGTTTGAGTTCGGCTTCGAGCGCTTCAAGATCATTAAAAGGAACGGGGACCGGCCCTGGCAGAAAACTGACGAAGCCATCACGAAAGCTGTTGCAACCGTTCATGGACAATGAACCGTAGGTCAATCCATGAAAGGCGCGTTCGCAATAAATCACCCGTTCACGGCCTGTGGCACAACGGGAGAATTTTAATGCGGTCTCATTACACTCAGCGCCTGAGTTGGTGAAGAAAACTTTTTCCATGTGCGGAACGAGCGAGAGCAACCTTTCTGCGAGCAGCCCGGGGAGCAGGGTCGTGCCCATCTGGATTTTCCACGGATCATCCAGATCAAGATAATCGCACACAGCCTTCTTGATGACCGGGTGGTTGCGGCCAATGTTGAACATACCGTAGCCGGAGAGACAATCGAGGTATTTGTTGCCTGCCTCGTCCCAGAGGTAGCTGCCTTCGCCGCGCACGTAGTTGCGATCAAAGCCGATGGTGCGCAACACTTGCACCAGCTTGGGATTGATGTGTTTGTCGAACAGGGCAGACTTCTCCCCTTGGCGCTTTTGCACCAAAGCGGCGAGGTCAAAGTTCTCGTCAGATTGATCGCTCATGGTCTGTAATAATCTTGCCGGCTGAGAAAGTTTGGTGGTCAAGGTGCCCCAGGCACCTCACGCTTGAATCCGGTGGGGAAATTCGTAGACACCTGCCGCAGTGGCCGAGCGCATTACGATTTAGCAACGGCGAAGTGCCGGAGCCTCATCGGTTCGTCGCGCAACAGCCCGCAACAAATTTACCGCATGAGCTCTCCATAAGCCATCCACATACGCACCCCGTTAGGGGTGGAATTCCACCACACCGCTACGAGCCTACGCGCGCGCGGCGGTGAACTGCGCAAGATATGGTTGGATACGAACTTTCATCGGCACTCCTATCAAATATCGAAATCCATTCACATAGGCGTATTGTGGGGCACGCCGTGAGCCGTGAAGCTGACTCGATCACGTACCGTATAACCCGTCGGTCGTAACTGGACTCTTAAGGGAACGTCTGAACTATTCGAGCTGAAGTCAAACGCATTCGTCTCTGACGAGAGGAAGGGTAAAAATGCTCGGTTTCCCGCCGCCGAGTGCTGATTTACGGGGCCGTTTGGCGCCGCTGAACCCCTTTTCTGAGCAAGCAGGCGGAGTTTGCCTGTCAGCTCGTCATCAGTTGCCTCCTCACCAGATACAGATTCGTCAGGCCGATCAGCGTGAACACCTGTGCGGCATTCTTGGCAAGCCCCTTGTAGCGCACCTTGGTGTAACCGAATTGGCGCTTGATCACCCGGAAAATGTGCTCCACCCGGGCACGGACCGAAGAGCGCTTGCGGTTGGTGCGCTTGTTCGCACCGGTGAGTTTGTGCTTGGAGCTTGCCTTCAAGGACACGCCCCAGTGGACACCCGCCCCGCGCGCCGCGCGCTTAAGGGTGTTATCGACGTAGCCTTTATCACCAAAGACCGCGCGGTCGTCCTCGCGCAGCAGGCGCGGCAATTGGCTGATGTCCGAGGCGTTGGCTGCAGTCACCGAAACCGTGTGAGCAAGGCCGCTGTTGACATCGGCCCCCACGTGGATCTTCATGCCGAAATACCACTGATTGCCCTTCCGCGTCTGGTGCATCTGCGGGTCGCGCCGGCGCGCCTTGTTCTTCGTCGAGGCCGGAGCGTGCACACTCGTGGCATCGACCATAGTGCCGCCCTTGAGCAGCGCCCCGCGCTCGGCGAGCACGTCGTGGATTACGTTCATCATCTGGGCAGTCAGGCCGTGGCGCTCCAGCAGGCGGCGAAACTTCAAAATCGTGGTCTCGTCGGGCAGCGCGTCGTCGATGAGCTCAAGCCCGGCGAAGCGGCGCATCGACTCGATCTCATAGAGCGCATCCTCCATCGCCGGGTCGGAGAGCGCGTACCACTGCTGCATGAAATAAATACGCAGCATCGACTCAAG
Organism: Nitrococcus mobilis Nb-231; assembly: GCF_000153205.1. GTDB lineage: Bacteria > Pseudomonadota > Gammaproteobacteria > Nitrococcales > Nitrococcaceae > Nitrococcus > Nitrococcus mobilis. The sequence goes on along the minus strand of NZ_CH672427.1, from coordinate 2,339,966 downwards.
CGGCATCGGCGGGCGGCCACGCCGGCCCGCCTTGGGGTAGTGCGGCTCAATGAGCGCCACCAGTTTTGCCCAAGGCACCACCTGCTCCATCTCGGCGAGAAACTTCTCCCGGCGCGTGCGCCGCTTCTTGGCCGCAAAACTCATCGAAGCAAAGGTGGTTTGTTTCATCGGTTCCGCCTGGGTCGGTGGCAATGCCGCAATTATACTGGCGTGGCCGGGAATAGTTCAGAGTCTCCTAAGGTGTGTGCACCGCAGAACTTACCGGCCGACGCTGGGCCGTTCAGTGCACTCATTGATTGGGCATACATCCAAGAGTTCCCGATATGACAAGAGATCGCGAAGCAAATAGTAAGGGGTTGTTAGGGCCTGTTGACAGGGGCTGCCCGTGTGCTACTTCCGGCTACCGCGGCTGATCGAGCAACTGTGCATCCCCTATGGGGCCGGCAGCTACCCGCGTCTGATGGACCAACTCGCTAAGACCGACCTGCTGATCCTAGGCGACTGGACAATCCAGAAAATAACCGCCGTAAATCCACCCTTAGAGGCTCGCTTGCCGCATCCATGCGGCAAACGCCCCCAGGTCGAACACCACGAAACCCTCTCAGCCCGCTGCAAGCCGGTAAAATAAGTGCCATTTCACTCCAACGCCAATTCGATGTGCGAATCGGTCATCTTCGCAAAAGTGTCGGAATTGGGACTTCACGGCGCCACCACACCTGCCTGGCGTGGATCGAGGCAGAAAGGACGTTGGGTGAAACCAGGGCCAGTCAACCCAAAGCCGCTACACGAGCGTGCCGGCATTATTGATGGGGCGTCCAGTGCCCTCTCAGCAACGCTTTTCACTCATGTGAGATAGGTACTACTGCAAATACCATGTGGTGCTTGTGCTGCGTCAACTTACGGATGACGGGGCACGTGTTCTTACCAAGTCGATACGCTCGACTGCAACAAAAGCCAAGTTGAGTGCCCGATACAAGGCCGCGCCAATGCGCCGATCAAACCAAACTCAGTTTTTTCTGCAGATAGTGGATATTCGTGCCGCCCTGCTGGAACGCCGCATCCTGCATAATATCTTGCTGTAACAACACATTGGTCTCGATACCGTCCACCACGATTTCGGAAAGCGCCGTGCGCATGCGAGCGATGGCACTGGCACGATCTTCCCCCCAGGTAATGAGCTTACCGATCATGGAGTCATAGAAAGGCGGCACGATATAGCCATTGTAAATATGAGTATCGACCCGAACGCCCGGGCCACCGGGCGCGTGATATTGGGTGATCCGCCCCGGTGAAGGAATGAAAGTTCGCGCGTCCTCGGCATTGATTCGGCATTCGATGGCATGGCCACGAAGGCACACATCCTCCTGCCGATAGCGCAGATGCTGCCCGGTGGCGATCAGTATCTGTTCCTTGACCAAGTCTATACCCGTAACCATTTCGGTCACGGGGTGCTCAACCTGGATACGGGTGTTCATTTCGATGAAAAAGAAATTACCGTCCTGATAGAGGAACTCGAACGTCCCAGCGCCACAGTATCCGATCTCCTGGCAGGCATCGGCGCAGCGCTGCCCAATCGCTTGACGCTGTTCGGCCGTGATCCCAGGTGCCGGAGACTCTTCGGCCACTTTCTGGTGGCGTCGCTGCATGGAGCAATCACGCTCACCGAGGTGAATGGCATTGCCATACTGATCCGCTAACACTTGGATCTCGATGTGGCGTGGGCGCTCTAGAAACTTCTCCATGTAGACGGTATCGCTGCCGAAGGCGGCACGCGCTTCGGCCCGCGTCACGGCAATAGCGTGCAACAGACTGGCCTCGCTATGGACGACACGCATGCCGCGACCACCGCCTCCTGCGGCCGCCTTGATGATAACCGGATAACCGATCTCGGCGGCGAGCCTCAGATTGGCTTCGGCATCATCACCGACCGGCCCATCAGAGCCTGGAACGCAAGGAATCCCGGCGTCCTGCATCGCCCGAATTGCAGAAACCTTATCACCCATGAGTTGGATGGTCTCCGCCCGAGGCCCGATGAAGACAAAACCAGAGCTCTCCACTCGCTCGACAAAACCCGCATTCTCGGCAAGAAAACCGTAACCTGGATGGATCGCCACCGCATCGGTGACTTCGGCTGCACTGATGATTGCCGGGATGTTCAAATAGCTTTCACTTGAGGGCGCCGGCCCAATACATACCGACTCATCGGCGAGCCTCACATGTTTGAGCTCCCGGTCAGCGCTCGAGTGAACCGCAACCGTACGGATGCCGAGCTCGCGGCAAGCCCGCTGGATACGCAATGCGATTTCACCGCGGTTAGCGATGAGGATCTTGTCCAGCATCGATGATAATCCGTAATCTCGGTGGGCGAACAAAGCCGTGTTGGCGAGCAACGCGCCTATTCGATAACGAACAGAGGCTGATCGTACTCGACGGGCTGTGCGTTCTCCACTAGAACTCGCTCCACCACACCGGCTACATCGGCCTCAATCTGATTGAGCATTTTCATGGCCTCGATGATGCACAGCGTGTCCCCGACTCGAACGCTCTGACCCTCTTCCACGAAAGGCTTAGCACCTGGCGAGGAGGCTCGGTAGAAGGTGCCCACCATCGGCGAGCGCAGCACGTGACCACTGACGGGCGACTCCTCCGCAGGTTTCGCCACCGGCCAAGCCGCAGCGGGTTGCACAGCAGGCGACAGCGAAGTATGAGCCTGGGCCGGCACCTGCGACAACGCGGCTACAGAACTGCTGCGACTGATCCGGATCGACTCCTCACCTTCCCGAATTTCAATCTCATTGACGCCTGATTCCTCGATCAGCTCAATCAAGCGCTTGATCTTGCGAATATCCATCTCAGTCAGCTCCGCTTCGCATTCCGCAGCGCCGCGTATAGTGCCAATTCATAACCCAGAGGGCCCAGACCGCTGATCACCCCGGCCGCAATATCGCTCAAATAAGAATGTCGACGAAATGATTCGCGAGCGTACACGTTCGTAATATGTACCTCTATGAATGGTATCTCGACCCCGAGCAAGGCATCCCGCAGGGCAATGCTGGTATGTGTCAAAGCCCCTGGATTGATGATGATATAAGCGACGCCTTGCTGGGCGGCCCGATGAATACGCTCAATAAGCTCATGCTCGGCATTGCTCTGAAAGGCCTCGAGCCCGATAGCTGCCGCTTTGGCCTTATCCATAAGGCGCTGAACTATCGTCTGCAAGCTCTCGGTGCCGTAGCGGCCCGGCTCGCGCGTACCGAGCAGGTTGAGATTGGGCCCGTTGAGCACCAAAACCTTGGTCATTCCCCTTCCTTCGCCATAGCGTTGGAGGCGGTCGCAGCCGTCGCGGGATTCTGGACTACCCCAGCCATTTTGTCCAGATTCTGTCGTTTTATCGATTTTTCGCTGCAGATGGGCGCATAGCGCACTTCCCCGACAAGGCCAGCAACGCCGAGCGAGCGCACCGTAATCAAACCAACCGATGGAATAAATTGCGCCGCGTATCACGCAGAATCGAGACATCCAACTCAAAGCCGAATTGCAAACCGGCCCCAAGTACCATCCGCCGGTATGCCTGCCCTCAGCCATGCGCTGAATCAGACAACGCGATATTATAGCAGTTCGCGTATCACGGGCTCGATATCGGGACGCTTGAGCTCTTTGCGGAATACCTGGCGAATACGCCCCGAGCGATCGATCACTACGGTGTACGGCAACGTCCCCTGCTCGTCGCCGTAGCTCGCGGCGACATCCATAGCAGCCTCGACACCATAGAGCACGGGATAGTTGATACTTAACGTAGCGGCGAAATCGCGAATCGCAACTCGACTGTCGATGGCGACTCCGAGCACTTGCAAGCCACGCTCCTCATATTGCCGCTGCAGCGTTATGAGAAGCGGAATCTCGCGACGACAAGGCTCGCACCAGGTAGCCCAAAAATTGAGCACTACGAGCTTACCGTCCCACTCGGCGATGCTTTTTTGCTTGCCGCTGCTCATGGCCGGCAGCGTAAAGACCGGGCGTTGACTCCCTTCGAGATTGCTATACCAAGTGTGGCTACCGATTCCTATCGTGACGCCCACCAGCAGAACAATCAGGACAATTAACGACCACCACAACGGCCCTCGGTTCATGAGGCGCCCCCAAAGAGGCCGAGCTGTGCGCGCTGCAGAAAAGCGGCAGGTTCGAGGAAGCCCACCACGCGCAAGCCTCGACGCTCATGGCCGTCTGAACCGAAGAACATAACCGCCGGCGGCAGAAACACATCGAGGCGTCGGAGCAACGTCTTGTGGGCGGGGCTCATGGCGGTGACATCGGCACGCAGCCTAACCGCTCGAGAAAGCAATTGTTGGACCCGAGGATCGCTGAACGTCCGCTCATCGAGCTCTACACAATAAACGCACCAATCGGCGTACACATCCAATACAACCGGCTGCCCCGCGACACTGGCCCGCTGCAGCGCGGCATCGAGTTCCTGAACACTGTTCACTTGACGAAAACCATGTGTGGAACTCACGCTGACCGAAGTCGGCGGCACGGCGACAAGCGCACGCAGCGGTTGGCGCAAATCGCCACCACCGCTAGCCGCACCGATCAGAGCCGCACTGCCCCAAATGAGCAGCAGCAAACCACCCGTTTTGCACAGCCGCTGCATGCCGCCCGCCGCACCGGTGAGTCGATCCAAGCCACCCAGATAGACACCGCAGCCAAGCAGCAACGCGCCCCATAGCGCCAAACCGAGCTCAGCCGGAAGCACCCGCTCGAGCATCCACAACGCGACTGCTAAAAAAAGCACACCGAAAACCCGGCGCACCGTCTCCATCCAGTGCCCGGCCTGTGGCAGCCATTTACCGGCGGCGGTACCGATCAGCAACAGCGGCACGCCCATGCCATTGGCAAGCACGAACAGGGCGAGCCCGCCCAGCCAGGCCTCCCCGGTACTGCTGATGAAGACCAGCGCCGCAACCAACGCCGGTCCGGAACAAGCACCCACGATCAGCACGGAGAGCGCACCCATCGCGGCCACGCCCACCACAGTGCCGCCGCGTTGATGCCGCGAGGCCTCGAAAAGCCGCGTCTGCCAACGGCTGGGCAGCTGCAACTCGTAAAGCCCGAACATCGATAACGCCAAAGCGATGAACACGGCCGCAAACGCCCCGAGAAACCAGGGGCTTTGCAGATCGGCTTGCACGGCCTGCCCGGTGAGACCGGCGATGACTCCGGCGATCGCATAGGCTAGGGCCGTACTCTCGACATAGACCAGGGAGAGCAAGAAGGCGCGCGATCCTTTGCGCCGGTGGCGATCACCGGCGATCAGCCCCGAGAGGATCGGGATCATCGGGTACAGGCAAGCGGTGAACGCGAGCAACAAACCGGCCACGAAAAAGGTCGCAAGAATGGCCAGCGGCCGCCCTTCTTGCAAAATTTGCGCCAGCTGATTCGTCCCCGCTGATAACAAATCGACATCCGCCGCACTCGCATCCCGAGTCGTATCTACATCGACGCCGAGACCCGCACTTGCGGGAACGAGGCGCAAACGGGTCGTCTGTGGCGGGTAGCACAGCCCGGCATCGGCACAGCCCTGATAGTGAGCCACCAGTTCGAACGGGCGGCGCGCCGCATGCTCAAGCTGCAGCGTGACCTCGACCGGGTGATGATAAACTTCTAGACGCCCGAAGTAAGGGTCCTCTTTGGGCTCCCCCGCCGGAGTTTGCGCGCGCCGAATTGAGTTACCTGTGTCTGCCAGCTCAAAGGCCAGCTTATCGCGGTAAAGATAATAACCCGGCTGCACATCCCATCGAGCAACGAGGCGATCCGGCGCAACCAACTCGGCGCTGATTGGGAACGCCTGCTCCACTGGCAGCAGTACCGGCTCGTCGCTGCCGAACAAGCCGGCCAGTACACCGCTCGGCGCAGCACTGATAGCGCAGGCTATGGACAACAAAACCAGCAGCGACACAAGGCGAGCAATCAGTCGCAGCCTCATCAGCTTGTCAGCCCTCTTGTGCCGTTTGATGGGATACCCAATTGAGATAATCGGCCAGACCCCGATCAACAGGGAGCGCTATGATCTCGGGTAGTTCATTCGGATTCAGTCGGCGTAGAATCTCCTGCACGCGAGGATACGCTTCGGCTGTCGTCTTCGCCAGCAGCAACAGCTCGGAGTCGCGCTCAACTTGGCCTTGCCAACGATAGACTGAAGTCAACCCAGGCACAATATTGACGCAGGCGGCATGCCCGCCCTCCACTAACGCCGCCGCGATGGTCTGCGCAGACGACTGATCCGGACAGGTCGAAATCACCAAAAGACAGTTTGTCGCCACCACTACACCTTCGATTTTCTCGACGCACTGGCCGACTAAGCGTTGAATTTTGACCCTGCCATCCCTATCCCTAGATCGCCGGCAGCGCCAAGAAAGGATGATCGGCTGGCCATCAGACTATTGACTGACGCGCCATGGGGATTATTATTAGCACTCACTATCGGTGAGTGCTAATAATCGCCGATCACTATGGAACACTTGCTTGATACATTTTAATAGGGAGTAAGGCTCGATGAAACTACGCCCCTTGCATGATCGAGTGGTCATAAAGCGCCTGGAGGAGGAGCGGACCTCGCCGGGGGGCATCGTTATCCCCGATACTGCGGCCGAGAAGCCGATCCGCGGTGAGATCATCGCCGTCGGCAACGGCAAGCAGCTCGACAATGGCGAGATACGGCCGCTGGACGTCACGGTCGGCGACCAGGTGTTGTTCGGCAAATTTGCCGGCACCGAGGTCAAAATCGGCGATGAAGATCTCCTCGTGATGCGCGAGGACGATGTCATGGCCGTGGTCGAAGACTGATCGCAAAACGTCACGAAGGCTCCCAAGAACAGTTTAGTTAACGGACCGAATTCTCGAGAGGGAAACCGACAATGGCAGCGAAAGATGTACGCTTCTCGGACGACGCGCGCCACCGCATGATTGCGGGCGTCAATATTCTGGCCAATGCGGTCAAGGTGACACTGGGCCCGCGCGGTCGCAATGTCGTGTTGGAGAAAAGCTTCGGCTCTCCAACGATGACCAAGGACGGAGTTTCCGTCGCCAAGGAGATCGAGCTCAAGGACAAGTTCGAGAACATGGGCGCGCAGATGGTCAAGGAGGTGGCCTCGCAAACCTCCGATAAAGCGGGCGACGGCACCACCACCGCAACTGTGCTGGCCCAAGCCATCCTGCGCGAGGGCATGAAGGCGGTCGCCGCCGGCATGAACCCGATGGACCTCAAGCGTGGCATCAGCAAGGCCGTCAATGCGGCGGTCGAGGAGCTCAAGAAGCTCTCCAAACCCTGCGATACCGACCTGTCCATCGCCCAGGTAGGCACCATCTCCGCCAATGCCGAATCCGCCATCGGCGAGATCATCGCCGATGCCATGAAAAAGGTCGGTAAGGAGGGGGTGATCACGGTCGAAGAAGGCTCTGGCCTCGAGAACGAACTCGAAGTGGTCGAGGGCATGCAGTTCGACCGCGGCTATCTCAGCCCCTATTTCATCACCAACCAGCAGAACATGTCCGCGGAGCTCGATGATCCTTTTATTCTGCTCTGCGACAAGAAGATTTCCAATATCAGGGAACTTCTGCCGCTGCTGGAGAATGTAGCCAAGAGCAGCCGACCGCTGCTGATTGTATCCGAGGACGTCGAAGGCGAGGCCCTGGCGACGCTGGTGGTCAATACGATCCGCGGCATCGTCAAGGTGGCGGCCGTGAAGGCACCTGGCTTCGGCGATCGACGCAAGGCCATGCTCCAGGACATCGCCGTGCTCACCGGCGGCAACGTGATCTCCGAGGAGATCGGCCTGACGCTCGAGAAAGCGAGCTTGGACGATCTGGGCAGCGCCAAGAAAGTCAACGTCACCAAGGAGAATACCACCATCGTCGGTGGCAACGGGCGCAATGAGGACATCAAGGGCCGGGTCGAGCAGATCCGCAAGCAGATCGAGGAGGCTACCTCCGACTACGATCGCGAGAAGCTGCAGGAGCGCGTAGCCAAGCTCGCCGGCGGCGTTGCGGTCATCAAGGTCGGTGCCGCCACCGAAGTCGAAATGAAGGAGAAAAAGGCCCGCGTCGAGGATGCCCTGCACGCGACCCGCGCCGCGGTCGAAGAAGGCATCGTCCCCGGTGGTGGCGTGGCCCTAATTCGGGTGCAGAAGGGTCTTGATGGGCTAAAGGGCGACAACCACGACCAAGAGGTCGGCGTCGGCATCGTTCGGCGTGCGATCGAGGAGCCGCTGCGCATCCTGGTCACCAACGCCGGCGAGGACGCCGCTGTCGTCGTCAATAAGGTCCGCGAGGGCGAGGGCAATTACGGTTACAACGTGCAGACCGGGGAGTACGGTGATTTGGTCTCCATGGGCATCCTCGACCCGACCAAGGTGGCCCGCTCGGCTCTACAGAACGCCGCTTCGATCGCCGGACTCATGATCACCACTGAGGCCATGGTGGCCGAGCACCCAAAGGAAGAGAAAGAGGGTATGGGCGCCGGCGCTGGTGGCATGGGCGGTATGGGCGATATGGGTATGATGTAACCCACCCAACCGGCCAATGTAATACCGGCCAAAAGCCCCGCCAGTGGCGGGGCTTTTTTATTCGTCTGATTGGCTCGACACGAAACCACCCTCGCCTTGACGAGTATGTGCACAAAGGCTGCGCGGTCGAGACGCTTTCAGCAGGATCGGTCAATCGCCTGGCATAATCGTGGCGGGCCGGTTCGTCACCCGGGCCGAGCCGTTGCCGCGCGGATCCGAAGCGGCCTGCAGCCTATTGCCGCGGCGCTCCCAGAGAATGGCTTGCATGTTGCCGTAGTCCTGCGTGAGTGGCTCGAAGCGATGCCCCATGGCGGCGAGGCGCTCGCGCAGCTGGGCGCCGAACGCATCCGGCTCGTATTGGATGGCATCGGGCAAATACTGGTGATGGTAACGCGCCCGAGAAACCCAAACCGCTGGCGGCTGCCCGTCGGCAAACCCCAAAATGCCCAACAGCACCATGCTCACGATGCGGCTGCCCCCGGGCGTACCCAGCACCCCTATCCGCTGCGGGGTTTCAACGAACGCTGGGCTCATGCTGGACAACGGCCGCTTGCCCGGTGCTATGGCATTGGCTTCCCCCCCGACCAAACCATAAACGTTCGACTCACCGGGATGGGTAGCAAAGTCATCCATTTCATCATTGAGTACGACCCCGGTACCGGCGGCGACAAAACCGCTGCCGAACGGATAATTGATCGACAGCGTGGCCGATACGCGATTGCCCGCGGCATCGATTATGGAGAAATGGGTGGTGTCCGCGCCTTGACCCGGCGGATCGCTGAGCTCACCAAGCGCGGTGCTACGCGTAGCGTGGTTCAACTCGATCCCCTGCCGCAATGCCGAAGCGTAGGCCGCCGAGGCCAGACGCCGGCGCGGGACGGCGACAAAGTCAGGATCACCAAGATAGCGGGCCCGCGTTCGATAGGAACGGCGCATGGCCTCCACCACCAAATGGATACGGTGGGCCTTATCGAGCGAGCCGAGATCGTAGCCCGCCAGGATGTTGAGCATGATGGCAAGCTGTAGCCCACCGGCCGAGGGCAATGCGGCCGTGACGACGTTCAACCCACGATACCGTAGGCGGACCGGCTCACGCTCGACCACCCGGTATTGCTTGAGGTCTTCGAGCGACCAGATCCCACCGGCTGCGCGTACCGCCCTGACTAAACGACGCGCGATCTCGCCCTCGTAGAAACCGGCTCGGCCGGCCTCGGCGAGGGCCCCCAGCGTAACAGCGAGATCAGGTTGGCGCAGCATCCAGCCGACTTTCGGTACGCCCCCAGCCTGCAGGAATACCGCCGCCGCTGCTCGATAGCGTTTGAGCACCGGCTGTCGAAACTGCGCGAGCCGGTAATAATGTGCGTCGACCGCAAAACCTTGCCGTGCATAGCGAATCGCTGGTCGCAGACTCTCCGCGAGCGGTAACCGACCGTAGTGCTCGGCGATGTGGACCAATGCCGCCGGCTCACCCGGGATCGCGGCCGCCAGGGGCCCATCCAGGGACAGGTGAGCCTTGACCTTCCCATCAGAGCCTAGATACATGTCCCGAGTAGCTGCCAACGGGGCGCGTTCGCGGCCGTCCACCATGATATCGCGCCCGCTGGCGGCAACGTGCAGCAGCCAGAAGCCGCCACCTCCCAGACCCGAACTGGCCGGCTCCACCACAGCCAGCGCAGCGCTCGCCGCAACTGCGGCATCAAAGGCGTTACCGCCCTTACTCAATACCTCGAGCGCGGCCTGGGTCGCCAAGGGGTGCGCGCTCGCCACGGCCGCCCGCCCCGGCCCCGTTGCCGCCAGGCTCAGGCTGCCCGAGGAGCTCAGAACAGCGCTAACAAAAACAAAAATCAGCCACCGCTGCTGCGTTTGAACCATGATTACCCACCCTGTGCCGTTTCAGCGATCCGACGCCAAGGCACCGGCTAATCGCGCTTGAGGCGTCGGCGCAGCGCCTCCTTCACTACGGGATGGACAAATCGGCTTACATCGCCGCCAAGCATGGCCACCTCTCGCACCAGAGTCGAGGAAAGGTAGGCATATTGCTCGGCGGGGGTCAGAAACAGCGTCTCGACACGTGGGGCAAGCTGTCGATTCATACCGGCCAATTGAAACTCGTACTCAAAATCCGAGACGGCCCGCAAGCCACGCAAAATGACGTTGGCCTTACGTTCGATCACATAATTCGCCAACAGCGACTCGAACGCCGTCACTTCGACATTGGCGTGACAAGCGAGCGCCTCTTTGGCCATAGCCACTCGCTCCTCAAGACTGAACGCCGGTTGTTTCGCCGCCCCGGGTGCGCCCGAAATAGCGACGATAACCCGATTGAACAGGCTGGCGGCCCGTTCGATCAGATCGCTGTGGCCATTGGTGATGGGATCGAACGTCCCTGGGTAAACCGCAACAATGCCCATATCTTAATCATCCCCGGCGAGCGCCGCCGCTTCGTATCGCAGCAGACGATAGCACACCGCTCCAGCGACTCCGGCGCGCAGGGGTCGCCAGTTACTTGGCAACTCACCCAATGAGCAATGACTATCCGTTTCCAGATAGATCAAGGCACCATCGGTAAGCCATCCGCCTGAGTCAAGTTGCCGACAAACCCGCTCAGCAAGCATGGATTTGAACGGAGGATCAAGGAACACCAGATCGAAAGGCTCCGGCTTACCGGCCAGGAACCGTTGTGCTTCAGCGTGGATCACTCGCACCACGCTGCCCGCCTGCAATCGATCCACATTCGCCAACAAGGATCGGACTACGACTTGCGAGCGCTCCACGAGCACGGCTTGACGCGCCCCGCGCGAGACGGCTTCCAGTCCCAAGGCACCGCTGCCGGCAAACAGGTCCAAACAGCGCGTACCTTCTACGGAGAATTGCAGCCAGTTGAAGAGCGTCTCGCGCACCGCATCGGGAGTCGGTCGCAGCTCCGCGATCGCAGTAAAACGCAGCCAGCGGCGCCGCCATCGCCCACCAATGATACGCAGCTGGTTTTGACCTGGCATGATGTTCGTCAATCAGTCGATACATCACCAATCACCGCCTTCGGCCCCACCAGCACCGTCACCATATGCGAGGGATCGACATGCGCTTGGAACGCTTGCCGCGTTTGCGGCTGCGATACGGCCTCCACTCGCTTCGGGAAGGTTTGTAAATAATCCAAGGGCAGCCCATAGAAGCCGATCATAACTATATGAGCGAGAATGTCCTGGTTGCTGTCCAGTCGCAACGGGAAACTACCGGTAATGTTACGCTTCGCCGCCTCCAGTCGCTGCCGACTCGGACCGGAAGCCGCGTAGCGCTGGAGGATGTTTCGTAATACCTGCAAGCTCTCGTCGAGTTTGTCGTTGCGCACCGAGCTCGCAAGCTCGAACCAACCCCGCTGCGCAGCGGTTATCAGAGTGCTGGAAGTGCTATAGGAGAGGCCGCGTTGCGCGCGCATTTCATCAGCGAGCACTGAAACCAAGCCACTGCCGCCAAGCACGTGGTTGGCGACATAGAGCGGTATGTAGTGGGAATTGGTACGGGAAATCGCGGGCGCGCCTATTAGAATGTGCGTCTGGGAGGAATCGAACGAGCGACGGACGATTTTAGCCCTTTTTAGATCCGGCACGGGCGGCAATGCGGGCGCGGCCGAGCCCGGCTTTAGCGCCTGCGCCAACCGCGTGGCAATGGATTCGGCTTGCGGGCGTTGCAAATCGCCGACGATCGCGATGATCGCATTGGCAGCGACGTAGTAGCGGTCGTGGAAGGCCTGCACATCGTCCCGGGTAACGGCTTGCACGCCACTGATATTGCCCTGCGACAGATTGGCGTAGGGGTGATCACCGAAAAGCGCCTGAGCGAAAGCGCGCTCGGCAACGCGGCCCGGGTTCTGCTGTGCCTGACGTAGGCCGACCAGCGCCTGCGCGCGACGTCGCTCGAGCGCTGCGGCGGGGAAAGTCGGGTTACTGAGCACCTCGATGAGATGATCGAGTGTGGGCTGCAAATTCTCCGATGCACTCAGGCTCCGCACGGTGAGTCGGGCCGTATCACGGCTGTTATCCGTCGCCACCCGTGCGCCGTAACGCTCGAAGCGCCGCGCAATCGCCCCGGCGTCGAGTTCTGCAGTGCCATCCGTAAGCAGCCGGCTGGTAAGCGCCGCAAGACCCGATTTATTCCCATCGCGCGCGGCACCGGCGTCGAAGACCAGACTCAGGTCCACGATCGGCAGCACGGAGGTCGCAACGAAATACACCCGGGTACCGCTCGCCGTAGTCCAATGTTGGATCTCCGGCATCGCCGCACGCGCCGCAGGCAACGCAAGTAACCCGCAAAGCACCAGTATGATGAATCGCGCCTTCACGACCGTCCCTCCCCGTTGCCCGTCTGCGCGTCGTCATCGGGCGGCGTCTGCGGCAATAGGGTGCCTACCGTCAATCGACTGGGTATCAGATACTTACGGGCAACCGCCTGTACGCTTGCGGCGCTCACCGCACGGATTTTGCCAGGGTAGACCTCAAGCATGCGCCAATCGACCCCGGCCGTCTCCAGCATGCCGATCTGCATGGCTTGATAGAACATGGAGTCAAGCTCATAAAGGTGATCCGCAAGCAGCAAATTTTTCGCCCGCTCGAGTGTCTCGGTATCCACCGGCTCACTTTGCAGGCGCTGCACCTGCTCGCGCAGCGCCTTTACTAGAGAGTCGATGGCGACCTCAGCGTCGCTGGGCACGGCGTCAAGCACGAACAACGAATCCAATCGTGCGACCGCGCTGTAACCGGCACCGGCCGAGGCCGCAATGCGCCGATCCCGCACCAGCTCTTGGGACAGTCTCGCCCCCTTGCCACCATCGAGAATACTCGCCAGCACCATAAGCGCGTAAATCTCGTCGCGCTCCTGGGCGGTCGCCACCGAAGGCACCTGGTAGCCCAGTAGCACATAGGGCACCTTGGCCTCCTTGCTGTGCATGACGAGGCGCCGTTCACCAGGCGCTTGAAGATAATTTTCGCGATGCGGATGCGTCGTAGCGCGCGCCGGCACCTTGCCGAAAGCCGCTTTGGCAAGACGCAGCACATGCTCTGGCTGTACATCCCCGACGACCACCAGCAGGGCGTTGCCCGGAGCGTACCACCGAGCGTACCAGCCTCGCAGCTCTGCTAGGGTGATGGCCTCGAGGTCCGCTTGCCAGCCGAGACCGGGCCACGCATAGGGGCTTGCCGGGTAAGCGATGGTGTTGAAGTGCTCGCCGAAATGGCTTCTAGGCTGATCCGTGACGCGCATGCGCCGCTCTTCCATGACCACTTGGCGCTCTTTGGCCAGCTCTTGCGCATCCAAAATCAGATTCTGCATCCGGTCGGCCTCGAGCCGAAAAGCGATCTCGAGCCGGTCCGCTGCCAGTTGCTGAAAATAAACCGTGAAATCCCGCCCAGTGAAAGCGTTTTGGCGTCCACCGTTGCGAGCGATTATGCGCAGCAACTCTCCGGGCGGATGCTTCGCGGTGCCTTTAAACATCATATGCTCGAGCAGGTGCGAGATACCCGTGCGGCCAAGCCGCTCGTAGCCCGACCCCACGCGGTACCATACTTGCGAGACAACCACTGGCGCCCGGTGGTCTTCTCGAACGATGACGCGCATTCCATTGTCGAGCCGGTACTCGCTAACCGGCCATTGCTCGGTACTGGGTGCGGAGTCGTCGGCGCTGGCGCATACGGTGCTGTATAACAGCAGACCCGTGAGTAGCATAACAATGGCCGTTCTGGTCATAATCACTCGCCCTATTCCCTTCGGCGCAGCAAAAGGAGTGGTAGGATACCATTCTCCTTGGGGACAGCCAGTAACGTTGAATTCCATGCTGAGTTTTCGTCGTAAGAAACACAGGAAAGATCGCGCCACCGAATCGGCTGAAAGCACCGAGTCGATGCCGGAACGGGGTGAAGCGCCTGAGGCGAGCGAGCCGGCTGAACCGAGCCGTACGATTCAGGAGGAAGGCGCGCCGCGCACCGGCTGGCTCATCCGTCTACATTCGGGGCTGCGCAAGACCGGCAGCGGATTCTCCTCACTATTCCTCGGCCGCAAAGCCATCGATGAGGAACTGCTTGAGGAGTTGGAAACGCTGCTGCTCATGGCCGATGTCGGCGTCGAGGCGACCCAATGCATCGTCGATAACCTCACCGAGCGGCTAAAGCGCAATCAGCTCGCCGATGCGATGGCCCTGCAAAACGCGTTGCGCGACGAAATGATCGCAATCCTGGCACCATGCACACAAGCGCTGGTCATCGACACTCACCCTTACGTGATGCTCACCGTCGGTGTCAACGGCGTGGGTAAGACCACGACCATCGGCAAACTTGGACGGCGCCTACAGGATAATGGCTACGAGGTGATGCTCGCCGCCGGCGACACATTCCGAGCGGCCGCCGTCGAGCAGCTCAAGATCTGGGGCGAGCGCGGCGACATTCCGGTCATTGCCCAACCCACCGGTTCGGATGCCGCCTCGGTGATCTATGACGCCCACCAGGCCGCGTTTGCCCGGGGCATCGATGTGTTGATCGCTGACACCGCCGGACGCCTACACACGCAGAGCAACCTCATGGAGGAGCTCAAAAAAATAAAGCGTGTCCTGAGCAAACAGGATAGTTCCGCACCTCACGAGGTGTTACTGGTCGTAGATGCCAGCACGGGCCAGAATGCGCTGGCGCAGGCCCGCCAGTTCCATGCGGCAGTGGGGGTGACCGGCATCGCCCTCACCAAACTCGACGGCACCGCCAAAGGCGGTGTGATTTTTGCCATTGCCCAACAGCTCGGTCTGCCCATTCGATGCATCGGCGTGGGCGAGCAACTCGAGGACCTGCGCCCGTTCACCGCTGAGGAGTTCGTCGATGCCCTGCTCGCCGCGCCGGCGCAGGAGAGCGCAGCTGAATGATCCGATTGCAAGGGGTCGGCAAGCGCTACCCTGGCGGCAAAGAAGCTCTATCTAACATCTCGCTGCACATCAACCGCGGTGAACTGGTTTTCGTAACCGGGCACTCAGGCGCCGGCAAAAGCACGTTGCTGCGACTGATTCCACTGCTGGAGCGACCGACACGGGGGCAGATTTTCATAGCCAGCATGAGTCTGGCGCGCTTGCCGCGCCGGCGCATCCCACTACTGCGCCGCGGCATCGGGATGATTTTTCAAGACCACCGTCTGCTCTATGATCGCCTGGTGTTCGATAATGTGGCCCTGCCGCTGATCATCGCCGGGACGCCTTACAGAGAAATCGGCCGCCGCGTTCGCGCCGCGCTCGATAAGGTAGGAT
This sequence comes from Nitrococcus mobilis Nb-231, assembly GCF_000153205.1. GTDB lineage: Bacteria > Pseudomonadota > Gammaproteobacteria > Nitrococcales > Nitrococcaceae > Nitrococcus > Nitrococcus mobilis. The sequence continues at coordinate 2,324,132 of NZ_CH672427.1, read as the reverse complement.
TGCTAGATAAGGAGCGTCACTATCCGGTCACGCTCTCCAGCGGTGAACAACAACGCGTCGGTATCGCGCGCGCGGTGGTTGCTCGCCCGCCTATTCTTTTGGCCGACGAACCCACGGGCAACCTCGATCCAGCTCTTTCGGGAGAGATCATGCGGCTGTTCGAGCAGTTCAACGAACTGGGCGCCACCATGATGATCGCCAGCCATGACGTGACTTTGATTAACCGCCTGGGACATCGACGCCTGACCCTGGCCGATGGAAAGCTGATCGATGACGGTCTGGGCCAGCGCCAGGAGATCTGAGGCGCCGATGAAGCCACATGGCCGCTGGCGCCGGTTTCTCAAAACCTGGCTCGAGCAGCACGCACGGGCTCTGGTGGGCTCACTGGGAGCATTTACCCGCAACCGAGTACCAAGCCTGATGACGGCCGGCGTGATCGGCATCGCACTCGCATTGCCGGCCGCCTTCCTTTTGCTGTTGGATAACATCCAGACATTGACCAGTGGCTGGCAAGGACAGCCGCACGCCTCGTTGTTTCTCAAACGTGATCTGGATACCAAGCAAGTGGCGCTGCTCGCGCAGCAGATTGGCACTCGCAACGGCGTCATTCACGCGCGGATCATCACCCCGGAGCAAGGCTTGGAGGAGCTTCGCGAGCTCTCGGGATTCCGCCAAGCGCTAGCACTGCTGCCAAGCAATCCGTTGCCGCCCGTCATCGAGGTGGAGCCGAGCGGCGCGCTGACGCCCGCGCAGGTGGATTCGCTCATCGACGAGTTGGCCGCCTTACCGAGCGTTGCGCGCATCCGCATGGATCGAGATTGGCTGCGGCGCCTACACGCTATCCTTTATCTGTTCGAGCGCGGCACATGGGTCGTGGCCGCACTGCTCGGTATCACGGTCATATTGGTGGTGGGCAACACCATCCGACTCGACATCGAAAACCGCCGTGATGAAATCATTATCGTCAAACTGATCGGCGCCACCGATGCCTTCGTTCGCCGTCCTTTCCTTTACTCGGGTTTATGGCACGGGCTAGCGGGCGGGCTACTCGCCTGTCTGCTGGTAGAAACGGGCCGATTGTTGCTGGCCGGGCCGGTCAGCCACCTGGCGAGTCTCTATGGCAGTCGCTTTGAGCTGGCCGGAATCGGCTTCTCCGGTGGACTCACCCTGCTCGGTTGCGGGGCGTTTTTGGGCTTGGTTGGCTCGCGGCTAGCCGTGGGCCGGCACTTGACGGCGCTCGAGCCACGCTAACGCGCCTCCTTATAGCAACCCGGCCCGGATGTAGCAGTACAGCCAACTGCATCGACCTCTGCTCAATGGCCCTTGAGTTCTTATCCACTGCCCCCATCTAATATCGGATGGTCAAAGAAAACAGCTTCTGGGAGTCTAGGGCCTGCAACCTCGCCTGGCTGGCCGAGCAGGGCTACCGCTATCTGGTGGTCAGCCGCGAGCGCCGCCGCGCGGTCGATTTTAAAGAGGCCATCACCCTCGACAACGCCGGCGGGCAGGCCGTGGAGCTACTCAAAGTGCCCTCGGCTGATGGCCAGGAGGTGCGCCTGTATTGTCGCTCCGAGGGCCGCGTGCGCAAGGAGCAAGCGATCGCCGGGCGCCTGATGGACCGCTTCGAGGCTGGGCTCGACAAGCTTGCGACCGGACTCAGCCGGCGGGGCACCACCAAGCGCATCGACAAGCTCTGGGAGCGCATCGGGCGGCTCAAGGAGAAAAGCCGCGGCCTCGGCCAGCACTACCACATTGAAGTGATCGCCGGTGACAGCGGCGAGCGCGCCCGTGCGATCCACTGGCAGCGCCTGCCCGTGAAAGGCTCTCTGGTCACCGAGCCGGGCGTCTATTGCCTGCGCAGCAACGAGACCGGCTGGGACGAGAAGACAATGTGGCGCACCTACATCATGCTCACCGACCTTGAGGCGGTCTTCCGAAGCCTGAAATCGGAGCTCGGCCTGCGCCCGATCTTCCATCACAAGGAAGAGCGCGCCGAGGGGCACCTGTTCATCACCGTGCTCGCCTATCAGTTCGTCCAGCTCATCCGCCACTGCCTCGCCGCCCACGGCATCTGCGAGCGTTGGAGCACGCTACGCGATACCCTCGCCGG
>NZ_CH672427.1:2252733-2321922 GCF_000153205.1 Nitrococcus mobilis Nb-231 | reverse complement strand
CAGGCCCTAGTAATGACTCATCATCGGCAGCTTCGATAAGCCACGTTGTGCCATCCACGTGGTAGGAAAGCATCGAACATGTCTTTACAACGGGGAACTTTATATGACTTGTATCCTCGAAGAAAACGAAGCAATGCTAAAATAGCCACCATCGTAAGAGTCGATCTGAAAGGCGTTCATCGGCCACGACCATAGGGAAGACGAGATGGAAATGACCAAAGCGCTAGTTCGATCCGATCTAAGCACATTGCCTCTCAAGCTCGGCAGCGAGGAGCATTACATTCAGGCGGTCAATCGCCTTCCAACGCTCAGCGCCGAAGAGGAGTATCAACTGGCGCGCCGCTACCGTGACCACAATGATCTCAAGGCCGCACGTGGGTTGGTTCTGTCGCATCTGCGGTTCGTGGTCCACATCGCTCGTGGTTATAAGGGCTATGGCCTACCGCTTACCGACCTGATCCAGGAAGGCAACATCGGTCTGATGAAGGCGGTCAAACGTTTCGATCCGGCTGTCGGGGTGCGGTTGGTCTCTTTTGCCGTGCACTGGATCCGCGCCGAGATCCATGAGTTCATTCTGCGCAACTGGCGCATCGTCAAAGTCGCTACGACCAAGGCGCAGCGCAAGCTGTTCTTCAACTTGCGCGGCGCCAAAAAGCGCCTCGGTTGGCTGAACCGCGCGGAGGTCGACGCCGTGGCCAATGACCTGGGCGTCAAACCCGAGACCGTGCAGGAAATGGAATTGAGACTGTCGGGTCAGGAAGTGAGCTTCGACCCGGGACCGGATGCGGCTGAAGACGACGACATCGTACGCGCGCCGGCGGCGTACCTCAGGGACCAACGCCCGAACCCGGCCGAGGAGATCGAGTCGCACGATTGGCAGACCCACCAAAGTGAATCGCTCGCGACCGCTTTGGCGCATCTGGACGAGCGCAGCCGCGCTATCGTGCATGAGCGTTGGCTCAACGAGCCCAAAGCGACACTGCAGGAGCTTGCCGAGCGCTACGCGGTCTCCGCCGAACGCATCCGCCAGCTGGAGAAAAACGCCCTGAAGAAGCTACGTTTGGCCATGGGCACTCCGGCCTAACCGCCACGCGGGCGCCCGTCCTCTTTGTAGGATACGGAGACAGGCTCGGTTACGCTACGCGGTACGGCGGCCTCCGGAGACACTTTTTCAGTATCGGTGTTTGCCGATGCAATGTCAGAAAACACCCCTCAGCCGGAAAACCGAGTATCTGAGTCCCAGGGTTGGGAGCGGGCGAGGCGCTCGCAGAGTTCCGCATCGGTCAGCGCATCGACCTCTCGATGCGCTTCCAACCGCGTGGTAGAAGTCATGGCGGCTTTGCGAGTCTCCCCACCGCCCTCGGGCAAGAACAACAGCACCTGGATACCATAGGACTCACGCCCCACCACGGCGTCCCAGCGCCGCCCATCTTGGTCACGAAAAGCTCGCATACGTCCAATTCGGCCCCATCGTCGGGAAAGCGCTACATCAAACCACGCTCGGCAAGTGAAACCACTTCGCTATCGCCCACCACGAAGTGGTCCAAAAGCCGGATATCGACCAACGCGAGCGCTTCCCGCAAACGTTGAGTCAACATAGCATCCGCGCGGCTCGGCTCTGATACGCCCGATGGATGGTTGTGGGCGACGATCAATGCCGCGGCGTTGCGTTCCAGGGCACGTCGCACGACCTCCCGAGGATAGACGCTGGCAGCATCGATCGTGCCACGAAACAGCTCCTCGAAAGCAATCAGGCGATTGCGATTATCCAGGAACAAGCAGCTGAAAACCTCGCAGGGATAACCTCGCAGCCGGGTCTGCAAAAAGCGCCGAGTATCCTCAGGGCTGGCGAAGGCGTCGCCGCGCTGCAGCCGCTCTCCGAGATGGCGCCGCCCCATTTCCAACACCGCCTGAAGCTGGGCGAACTTCGCCGGCCCCAATCCTCCGCGCGCGCAGAAACGGCTCAAATCAGCCTCCAACAAAGCACGCAGCCCGCCGAAATCGGTCAGCAACTCCCTTGCCAAATCCACCGCGGTCTGCCCGGGTCGCCCGGTGCGCAGAAAGATGGCCAGCAACTCGGCATCGGATAGCGCTTCGGCGCCGCGCAACAGTAACTTCTCCCGGGGCCGTTCGGCCGCCGGCCAATCGGTAATCGCCATGGTAACCCTCCCTGTCACCGCTTGCTTGCAAGGTTTTGCTAGCCTTTGCAAAGTGCGGTGTCGATTCTACACTCGATTGCCGCACACCCGCATCCTGTCCGGAGGCTCATGGGCGGGCCGTACGAGTGGCCGGCTCGCGCGCGAGCGCACTTGGATCACTGCAATGCACCACCAGCCCTCCGTCCTCGAGCCCTGCTAGCGCGCCCAAAGTGCGGCGCTGCAGACGGAACCGGGTTAAGCAGACCGTTTTTTGGGTAATCTGTAGCATCTTTCCTGAACCGAGAGCATTGACACCATGCCTGCCCTTACCGCACGCCATATCCTACTCGGCGTTACCGGCGGCATCGCGGCTTACAAGAGCCCCGATCTGGCGCGGCGGCTACGCGAGGCCGGCGCCGAGGTGCGCATTGCCATGACCCGCGCCGCCAAGGAGTTCGTCCGCCCGCTGACTTTCCAAGCGGTCTCGGGTAAGCCGGTACATTGCGATCTGCTGGATCCGGCCGCCGAGGCCGCCATGGGCCATATCGAGCTTGCCCGCTGGGCTGAGTTGGTCCTGGTGGCACCGGCCAGCGCGAATTTCATGGCGCGACTGGCCCACGGCCATGCCGACGATCTGCTGACCACCTTATGCCTTGCCACGCGCGCCCGCATCGTACTTGCCCCGGCCATGAACCAAGCCATGTGGGCCCACGCGGCGACCCAGGCCAACCGAGCCCAACTCGAAGCACGCGGGGTGCGTCTGTTGGGTCCCGACTGGGGCGATCAGGCCTGCGGCGAAGTGGGTCCCGGACGTATGCTGGAACCGGCGGCCATCGTCGCGGGATTGAGTGAGCTCTACTCACCCGGCGCATTGCAGGGCTGCACGGTCATGATCACCGCCGGGCCGACCCGCGAGGCGATCGATCCGGTGCGCTTCATCAGCAATCGCAGCTCCGGGAAAATGGGTTTCGAGTTGGCCGCCGCCGCCCAAAAAACCGGTGCACGGGTGATCGTAATCGCTGGCCCATCAGGAGAGTTCCTTGCCGCAGGTATCGAGCGCTGGGATGTGGAAACGGCGCAGCAGATGTATGAAACGGTCATGCAGCACATCGAGGACTGCGATATCTTTATCGGCGCGGCGGCGGTGGCCGATTATCGTCCCGCGACGCGATCCGCCGAGAAGATCAAAAAGAAGGAGACGGCGCTCACCTTACGCTTGGTACGAAATCCCGACATCGTGCAAGCGGTTGCAGCGCTCGACCAGGGGCGGCCATTCACGGTGGGTTTTGCTGCGGAAACCCATCGACTGAAGGAGCATGCCGAGCACAAGCGCTGCCATAAACAACTGGATATGATCGCCGCCAACTGGGTCGGACGACCGGGCCTGGGCTTCGATAGCACGAGCAACGCTCTGGAGGTCTTCTGGGAAGGGGGACACGTGAGTATCGCCCAAGCCACCAAAGCCCAAGTGGCCCGACATCTCATCGAGATCATCAGCGAGCGCTACCATGCACAAAGTTCAGCTGCGCATTCTGGATCCTAGGCTCGAAAGTGAATTCACCCCGCCGGAATATGCTACGGACGGCTCGGCGGGGCTCGATCTGCGTGCCTGCCTCGAGGCCCCTTTGACGCTCGGCGCCGATCAGACTGAGCTGATACCCACCGGCATCGCGGTACACATCGGCAATACCGGTTTCGCCGCGCTTATCCTGCCTCGCTCGGGCTTGGGCCATAAACACGGCATCGTGCTCGGCAATCTGGTGGGGCTGATCGACTCCGACTATCAGGGCCAGATTTTTGTTTCCTGCTGGAACCGCGGCATGAAACCATTCACTATCGAACCGGGGGAGCGTATTGCCCAGCTCATTTTTATCCCGGTGGCCCGACCCGCGCTCGAACTCGTAGAGGCATTCGACCCCAGCAGGCGGGGCGAACGCGGGTTCGGACATTCCGGACGTCATTAGATCATTAAAGAGCGTTAACACGGCTCAAGACACGCAATTCGCGCCAATCGCCCGCCGATCCTGAGAATAAAGTGCAGGTGAATACCAGCAAGCAGTCCGGATAATGCCATGAAGGAAAATGGGAAGCGTCGCGCACGCCCGCAGGATGCGCCTGCAGCAACTGCACCGAAAGGCCCCAAAGCCATCACCGGCTATTTCATCAGCGTGGCGCTGGTCGCCGTCCTGCTTCTGCTCGCCTCGCTGATATTAACCGCGGCACTTGGACAGCGCGCCAAGCAGGCGCTCTGGCAAGCGGCCGCCAACCACACAGCGGAGTTGATCAGCCGTAATCTCACGGCACAGATCGCCACCCTCTATGAGGCGCTTGCCGAAACAGCCCGCCTCGAGGTATTGCAAAAAGCACTGCAAAACGGCGATCAATCGACCTTGATCGAGCTCACCCAGGTGCTCCAATCAGCGCTCCCGCCAGCCGCTCGTCTGCTTATCGTGCCAAAGGGCGGCTTGTCACCCGATCCGAACGCCACACCTCCCATCGGTTACGCTCTGCTCGACATGGTCAAAGTGGCTTCCGCAGGGCATCGCCCCCCTGCGGAGGTCCATCTGCCAGGGCGCCCGGGTGCCAGCGTTAACTTGGTCGAACCGGTCCGTGCGGGCGATGCGATCCTCGGCGCACTGGTGCTGACCCTACCCGCTGATCGCTGGTTTCAACAGCTCACCCCACCACCACAAGCCTGGATCGGTTTGCGGCGGCACTCCGCCGACGCCTCGGTGATGCTGGCCGAGTCAGGAAACCGCCAAGCCGCCGGACCCCGTATCCGTCTCGCTGTGGCCGGCACCGCTTGGCAGCTCGAGTACATCGATGGGCACAGTGCCGATCCACTGGCCGGAATGAACACACCGCTCGCGCTCACGGTCGTCTCCGCGGCGATATTGCTGATCTTGCTTAGCGCAGTGATCGTCAGTGTACGCCTGCGCCGGATGCTTGCCGCCGACGGCCAAACCTTCGCACGTATCGTCCAGGACTGCCTGACCGGAAAACCGCAAACCCATTACACTGTGCGCTTGCGGGAGCTGCAAGCGGCGCTCACTGCGGCTTTGTCCGCGACTCGCGCACCGCAGACCCCGATCGCTGCGGCCGGATCTCCAGAAGAGTCGGTCGAACCCGCAGTTGATTCAGAACGGGCAGCCAAGCCGGTGGCGGCACCACAACCCATGGAAGTCGCCGAAATCAACGCCGCACCGCATGACTTCGCATCGGCGCCCCCCATCGATCCCTCCATTCTGCGCGCCTACAACATTCGCGGCACCATCGGCAAAACCCTGACACCCGAAGTGGTGCATTGGTTAGGTCGGGCGATCGGCAGTGAAGCCGCTGCCCGAGATCAGCAGACCATTGTGGTGGGCTATGATGGCCGCCACTCCAGTCCAGAGCTCGCGAAAGCGCTGAACGAAGGACTGGCGGCGGCGGGCCGGCACATAATCGATATCGGCCGCGTTCCTACCCCGGTTGTCTATTTCGCCACCTATCATCTCGACAGCCACGCCGGTGTAATCGTAACCGGCAGTCACAATCCGCCCGACTACAATGGACTTAAGATCGTACTCGGCGGCGAGAGCCTTTCTGGCGAAGCCATCCAGGCTTTGGGACGGCGTATCGAAAGCGGCGATTTGCACCTCGGGCGCGGCGGGATAGAGCGCCAGGATATTTTCGCAGCCTACCGGGAGCGTGTATTGCACGACGTGGCGTTACACCGTCCCCTCAAAGTAGTCGTGGATTGCGGCAATGGAGTGGCCGGCGAGCTCGCGCCCGATCTCATCCAAGCCCTGGGCTGCGAAGTCGTAGAACTGTTTTGCGAAATCGACGGCGACTTCCCGAATCACCACCCCGATCCCACCGCGCCCGAGAACCTGGAGTCGTTGATCCAGCAAGTGCACGCGCAACAGGCGGACCTCGGCCTCGCCTTCGATGGCGATGGCGATCGGCTCGGCGTAGTAGACAATCAGGGCAAGATCATCTGGCCCGATCGCCAGTTGATGCTCTTCGCCGAAGACATTCTCAGCCGCAACCCGGGCTCGGATATCGTCTTCGACGTCAAGTGCACCAGTCGGCTCGCCGACGTCATCACCGAAGCGGCCGGCGTACCCATACTCTGGAAAACCGGCCACTCATTGATCAAAAGCAAACTGCGCGAGACGGGGGCGCTGCTGGGGGGCGAGATGAGTGGCCATATCTTTTTCAACGACCGCTGGTACGGCTTCGACGATGCAATCTACGCCGCCGCACGACTACTGGAAATCCTCTCCATGGATCCGCGAACAAGCGCCGAGGTCTTCGCACAGCTACCCGAGGCCGTCAGCACCCCCGAGCTGCGCTTGGACCTGGAAGAGGGTGAGCCGCCGCGGCTCATGGACACATTACGAGAACGGGCGAGCTTCGGCAACGCCCGTGTGACCACCATCGATGGCCTACGGGTCGATTTCCCGGACGGTTGGGGCCTGGTGCGTGCTTCCAACACCCAACCTTGTCTGGTATTACGCTTCGAGGGCGATGATACCGTAGCGCTCGAGCGTATCGAGACGACCTTCCGAGAGTTGATCGAGCGTGTCCGCCCCGGCTTGAAACTGCCATTTTGAAGACGACAAAACAAACTGGGCAACCCATTAATATGCGCAAACCTCCCACCCCTGCAACCCAAGTCGCCCATGTTCTCACCGAGGCATTGCCCTATATCCAGCGCTTCCACGGCAAAACCCTCGTCATCAAGTACGGGGGCAACGCCATGGTGGATCAACACCTCAAAAAAAGCTTCGCCCGCGACATCGTGCTGATGAAACTGGTGGGCTTCAATCCCGTGGTGGTGCACGGTGGAGGACCGCAGATCGGTCAGTTGCTCACGCGCATCGGTAAAGAATCGGAGTTCGTCGACGGCATGCGCGTGACCGATGCCGAAACCATGGATGTGGTGGAAATGGTACTCGGCGGGTTGGTGAACAAGGAGATCGTCAATTTAATCACCGCCCAGGGCGGGCGAGCCGTAGGGCTTACCGGCAAGGACGGCGGCCTGATACGTGCCCGCAAACTCCATATCACCCGTCGCAGCGAATCCGAGCAGGAACCGGAGATCATTGACATCGGCCACGTTGGCGAAGTGGATTGCATCGATGCTTCGCTGATCGACGTATTGGCCGGCGGCGCCTTCATCCCAATCATCGCACCCATTGGGGTCGGTGTGGATGGCCGCTCCTACAACATCAACGCCGACTTCGTCGCCGGCAAGTTGGCCGAGACTCTGCACGCGGAAAAGCTCATCCTACTCACCAATACCCGGGGCTTACTGGACCGGGAAGAGCGGCTTCTCACCGGCCTGGACTTACACCAAGTAGAACGCCTGATCGCCGATGGAACCATTCACGGCGGCATGCTGCCCAAGATACGCTGCGCGCTGGAAGCCGTCGCCAATGGCGTTCACACTGCCCACATTATCGATGGCCGGGTCGAACATGCGGTGCTTCTGGAGCTGTTTACCGATTCCGGCGTGGGTACCCTCATTCATGGCCAGGGAGGAGCGCACTGGCCCACCTGAGCACCAGAGTCTCCCAGAATCACCCAACATTGTGCACTGACATTCAACTCGCCGGTGGGCGGGGCAGTTTGACGCCCACCTTGACGATCTGGCGCTGATCCATCTCACGCACAACCAGCATGACATTGCCAACCTCCACCAGGTCACCCTCGGAGGCCTTGTTGTGCAAACGCCGGTTCAGATAATCACCGATGGTCTCATCTGGCTGGGCATCGATTATCGGCTTACTAAGGTAAATTGCGGCAAAATCCGCCATCGGCGAAAGCGCCCCTATAGTGAACTCACCGTAGAATCGCCGCTGACTCTCGGGCTGCTGCGCTCCCATCTCGTCGAGCCAGTGATCGAAGCGCTCCTGCACGCTCGAATCGGCAGAAGGAACCAGCAAATACAGCAGATCTCGGGCTTGCAGAGCACGTTGCGGCGTGACCGGCACACTGCAGCCCTGGCGCACCAACGCCAGCAGCTGGACGCCATACGGCGGCTGCAGTGCGCCCAAAGGCGCGTTCAGCGCCGGACATTGTGGCGGCAGCTCGCAGATCACCAGCTCATGATCACTGGGAATGCCCAGATCGATCCAGCGCGCATCCGGATGCAGGCGCGGCAACTGCAAACTCAGCCAGCGCGCGACCGGCGCGACAGTCCAACCTTGTAATAGCAACGAAATCAGAACAATAAAAAAAACGAGATTGAAATCCACCACTGCGCCGGGAACCCCCGCGAGCAACGGAAACAGGCTAAGCACGATCGGAACCGCCCCGCGAATTCCTACCCAGCTGATGAACACCACTTGTCGCCACGGAAAGCGAAACGGCAGTAAGCACAGCGCCACCGCCAGCGGTCGGCCCAGCACAATGATGGCGCCGACCACCAGCAGTGCCTTGGGCGCAACCTGCAGCAGATCGCTCGGTGTCACTAGCAGCCCCAGCATGAGAAAAAGGCCGATCTGACAGAGCCAGGCGATGCCGTCATGAAAGCGTTGGATACTGCGCCGGGCCAAACGGGCCCTATTACCGAGAATCAAACCGGCAAGGTAGGCGGCGAGGAAGCCGCTGCCACCGATGTACGCGCTCATGCCATAAATAAGCAACCCCCCCGAGAGCGCAAGCAACGGGTAGAGGCTCGCGGGCAGAGGCAAGCGATTGACCACCCACGTGAGCAGCGCTCCGCCGGCTCCGCCGAGCGCCGCGCCGCCGATCAGCTGCTGCCCTAAGCTCACGAGCAGGCCGGCCGGCGTGGCCTGGTGTTGTTGCAGCACCCATTCAATCAGTACGACCGTTAGGAAAATCGCAATGGGATCGTTAACCCCGGATTCGATCTCCAGCGTGTTGCGCACCCGCGGGTGCAATTCCAAACCTCGAGCACGCAGCAGATAGAATACGGCCGCCGCGTCGGTCGAACTGATAATCGATACCAGCAACAGGGAATTCAACCAAGGATCGCCGTAGAGCAACACCACGCAGCCAGCGGTTATGATCGCCGTCGCGACCACGCCAGCCGTCGCCAGGCTCAGCCCGGGTCCGAGCCCGGTACGAAAGCTCGATAATGGGGTATGCAAGCCCCCATCGAATAGAATGACAGCCAGCGCCATGGTGCCCAACAGATGAGCGGTGGCGACGTCCTCGAACTGAACTCCACCGAGCCCTTGCTCACCGGCCAACATGCCCAGCACCAGAAAAATCACCAGCACCGGCACGCCGCTGCGCTCGGCGGGAATGCTCGCAAGGATACTGAGAGTCAAAAGGAAGCCGGCGAGGAAAACGATCTGATCGGTATACGCCATGTTTCCGCTACCGTCCTCGCTGGCAGACCGGCTGGAACAGGTAGGCCCGAGGGTTTTTCTTCAGGGCTTGTCGAGCCGCTCGGGTGCCTCGCGCCGGCCCTCTGCAGCCATTAGCTCACGGTAACGCGCCAGGTCGCGGGCGAATTCCTGACGTATCCGCTCGCGCTCCTGCAGTTTGCGCTCGATGAAAACGTCATTTTCGTCGATATGCCGTTGTAGCTGTAGGATTTCGGCATAAACCGGCGTCGGATCACGCTGTCCAGTGCGCTCGATACGTACGGCCCTACGCCGCTGCACCTGCAATCGACGCTCGAGTTTATCGAGCCGTTCCTGGATAAGCTTGATTTGCGCGGTTATCGCCTGCAGGCGATCATCGCGGGCCGCCTTTATCTCCTGCACACTCGAGAAGGTGAGCAAAAGTGTTTTATCGTATTCTTCCTGGACGCGCCGCCGCCGCTCGGCCTGCCGAGCCATCTCATGCGCCCGTTGCTCGGCCTCCAACTGCTGGCGCGTCGGTGGCGGCTCGATGGTCTGAAGCGTCTGGCCGCTTGATGATTTGACCTCGCGTTGTTGACCGGCCGCCGCCGGTGGAACGGTATCGCTGTAATGTACCCGTCCCTGCGCGTCAACCCATTTGTAGAACCGGACCGGCCCTGCGGCCGCGGCGCTCGCCAACCACAGGCCGAATACGAGCAAGAGCATGCCACGAATGATCATCCGATTCCCTAACCCTGCACGAAATATCTGCTCCACTGGCAACCGGTGCTCGTTGAAACGTCCGACTGGTAATCAACAAGATGCGCCGTAGGCGGCTCGATAGGCCTGCATGGCGGCAAGCTCTGCAGACCGGCCTCCCTGTTCCAGGAGATATTCGATCAGGGTGTCCAAAGTAATGATGGCGGCAACGGGTACGCTATGATTCGCTTCGAGCTCGGCCGTCGCTGCGACGGCGCCTTCGCCACGCTCTTGTCGGTCCAGGGCAATCACCACTCCCGCCAAAGAGGCCCGACTCGCCGCGATGAGCGCCACGGATTCGCGCACGGAAGTACCGGCCGATATAACATCGTCGATCATCAAGATCCGCCCGTGCAATGGCGCACCGATGACCTTACCGCCTTCGCCGTGTGTCTTGGTCTCTTTGCGATCGAATGCGTAGGGCACATCCCGACCATGATGCTCGGCAAGCGCTATGGCGGTGGCGCAGGCAAGTGGGATCCCCTTATAAGCCGGGCCGAATAGCATATCGAAGTCGATCCTGGAGCCAATTATCGCCTGGGCATAATATCGCCCCACCTGGATCAGGGACTGCCCCGTGGCAAACCGCCCCGCGTTGAAAAAATACGGACTGCGACGGCCCGATTTCAAGATAAACTCACCAAAGCGCAGAATTCTGTGCTCTAGGGCGAATTGTATGAACGCACGCTGGTAATCGAACATGCGCCTACTCTAGCCCATTCAGCGCAAAACTGCGGATGGAGCTCGATTTTCCGGGTATAGCGAGCGGCCTTCGAGACACGATCTACCCCGTATTGCGCATCCCGGCTGCAATACCATTGATGCACACCATCAGCGCCTTGCGCAGGTTTTCCTCCTTGCCATGACGAACCCGGTAGAGCAACTCCACCTGCAGCAAATTGAGTGGATCGACGTAGGGGTTGCGCACGATCACTGAGCGCTGCGTCACCGGAAAGTCATCCAGCGGCTGCTCGTGGCCGGTTATTTCGAGCACCGCGCGCAGCGTCTTGTCGAACTGTCCGCGCATCCGCTCGCCCAGCGGTTGCAGCTCGGACGGAACCAGCCGATTATCGTACCAAGCAGCGACAGCAGGATCACCTTTGGCCAATACCATTTCCACCATGTCCAGGAAGGCCCGGAAAAACGGCCAGTCCCGATACATACTCTTGAGCAGCGCAGCGTCTCCCGAGTCCAGTGCGCGCTGAAGCGACTCGCCGATTCCAAGCCAAGCCGGTAGCAGCAGTCGGGTCTGTGTCCAGGCAAATACCCACGGTATCGCGCGCAGGCTATTTACACCCTGGGTCGGACTGCGGCGGGCAGGCCGACTGCCGATGGTCAGCATGCTGATCTCGTGCTCCGGGGTGGCGTGCCGGAAATATTCGATGAAATCAGGGTTCTCCCGGACCACCCCCCGGTAAGTTTCCGTGGCGAGTTGAGCCAGGCGATCCATGATATCCCGCCAGGGCTGTTGGAGGGGTTGCGCCGCCTGTAATGTCGTTTCCAGCACGGCCGTCGTGTAAACCTCGAGGTTGCGCAAGGCAATACCAGGGAGGCCGAATTTGGCTTGGATGACCTCGCCCTGCTCGGTCGCGCGTAGACAGCCAGCCACCGAACCGGGCGGTTGGGAGAGGATGGCGGCATGAGTCGGGCCACCACCGCGACCGATCGAACCGCCCCGGCCATGGAACAGCGTAAGCTTGATACCCTGGCGTCGAGCGACTGCCACCAGCCGCTCCTGAGTTTTGTAAAGTGTCCAAGCGGCGGTCAGATGCCCGGCATCCTTGCCGGAATCCGAATAGCCGATCATGACCTCCTGATAACCCTGAATACGATTGCGATACCAGGGGATCTGCATCAAGTGCTCGATACACGCCTCGGCGCCGGTCAAATCGTCGAGCGTTTCAAACAATGGCACGACGCGCAGGTAATGGCGGATGCCTGCCTCCTGCTGCAGCAGCTCCACGGCGAGGATGTCGGAGGGCTGCGACGCCATGGAAATGACATACGCGCCCAAGGAATCAGGGCCGAGTTCGGCTATCATCTGAAAGGTGTCCAGAACCTCGCGCACCTCGTCATCCGGCTCGAACTCTCTCGGAATCAGCGGTCGGCGATTGCCCAGTTCGCGGATGAGGAACGCCTCGCGTTGGTCCTCGGTCCACTCGGCGTAGCTGCCCAAACCCAGCTCACGGGTGATGGCATCCAATGCATCGGTATGACGGCTCGCCTCTTGACGGATGTCGACCCGCATCAAGGTGAGCCCGAACGCCGTTACGCGGCGGATGAGATCCAACAACCGCCCGTCCGCAACCACCCCGGCGCCGCAACGCTGCAGCGAGTGGTAGCAAGCGAGCAACGTCGCTTTCAGATCACTGGCCTCGAGCAGAATTTCGCCATCCGGCGGATGCCGACCTTCCAGGCGTGCCTCGATCCAGCTGCGGGTTATGCGCAATCGCGCCCGTAACCGTTTGAGCAGCACGCGGTAAGGTTCCCAGCGCCCCGGCACCAGCTTGCGCAGATCCTCGTCCACGCACTGCAGGGAGAGTTCGGAGATGATCGGGTTGAGCTCGCGCTCATAAAGCTCCACGGCCATCCAGCGGTTCAGCAAACAGACCTCCCGCGTAACCCGTGCAGTGACCCGGGGGTTGCCGTCGCGATCCCCCCCCATCCAGGAACCGAAGCGGATCGGCGCCACATCGAGCGGTAGATGATGCCCGGTCTTACGTTTGAGTATTTTATCGAGCCGGCGCATATACCGTGGCATCACGTTCCACAAGGTTTGCTCGATCACGGCCAAGCCCCAACGCGCCTCATCGACCGGTGATGGGCGGCGCCGGCGAATCTCATCGGTATGCCAAGCTGCTATAATCTCGCGCTGGAGGGCCTGATGAACCTCCTCGATCTCCTCCGGGGTCGAGTCCAAGCGATCCTGCTGATCCAACAACTCTGCGATGCGATTATATTTCTGCAGCAGACTGCGGCGGGTGACTTCCGTGGGGTGCGCTGTGAGCACGAGCTCGATCTCGAGACGGCAGACGGTCTCATAGAGTTCCTGCGGCTCGACCGCTTCGGCGAGCCGCTCAAATGCTTCCTCCAACGAACCACGCAGCGGCGCGGACTTGGGATCGCGCAACCACGCCCGGCTGCGCCGTATGCGGTGATGCTGCTCGGCGATATTGGCTAGATTCAGGAAGTTGGAAAACGCTCGTACTACCGGCATGATCATGGCGTCGTCCAGACCGGCGAGCATGCTGGAGAGCTGCTCGGCCGCCCCGGGAACGCCGGCCCGCGCATCTTTCGACAGCCGACGAATCTCTTCGACGGTGTTATAAAGCGGCTCTCCGTCCTGCTCGTAGAGGGTGCTTCCCAGCAACCCCCCCAGCTGCCTGATATCCTCGCGCAGCGGGGCATCGATACGCTTTTCCTGCATGACAGATTCCTACTTTGCGCCCCTCGCAGCCAACAGCCACGCTCATGGCAGCGGCGGTAGTGGGACACTTGTTACTCCGGCATTCCGAACTGCTCGACACTCGCGAAGATGTCGGTATCGGAGATGATGCCGATGGGTTCGTTATTTTGGTCGACCGCGACCACGCGGCGTATATTCTGGCTGCTCATCTTATCAGCGCAATCGTGCAGCGACATGTCCACCGGCACGGTAATAAGCGGTTTACTCGCCACGTCGCCGACCTTCACGGTACGCGGCTGACGGTTGGCCGAGACGATGCGGGAGATGACATCGCGCTGCGTCATAATGCCCCACTGACCGTCCTGCCTAGGCCGCGTGATCACGCTGCCGATGCGCTTCTCGCGCATCAGATGCATCGCATCTTCGACCAGGGTATCCGCGGGTACACAGATCGGGCTCGGGTTCATCAAATCCCCCACCGTATGCGGTGTGCGCCCCGAGGCGATCATCTCCTCCAGCGGCGAGGAAACCCGGCGCAGCTCGCGAATCCTACGATCCTGCTCGATGGCCTCCATGCGCTCCTGCTGATATTTGGCAAGGTCCACTTTGCCCTGCATCTCCTCGATCAGTGCATCGGCGAACTGACTGGTCTTGACCTCCGTTGCGCCCTCGATCTGGCGAGCGAAATCGTAGGTCACGATCTTAGCGCTCACCACACGCTGGTAAGCGGCACTTATGAGGTCCGCCGCCTCGTGCCAACCCAGGTAATCGAACATCATCACCCCGGAGAAGAGCAGCGAACCGGGATTGACCTTGTCCTGATTGGCATACTTGGGAGCCGTGCCATGAGTCGCTTCGAACACGGCCACGTAATCGCCCATGTTGGCCCCCGGGGCAATGCCTACACCGCCCGCCTCGGCGGCCACCGCATCGGAGAGATAATCCCCGTTCAGATTCATGGTGGCCAGGACGTCGAATTCGTTCGGCCGCAGCAGCATGAGCTGAAAGATGATATCGGCGATACGGTCTTTGATGACGATTTTCCCGTCCGGCCGCTTACCCCCGTAAATGGAGTAGAGTTCCTCTTCGGTGACGGTGAGATCGGCGAATTGCTCGCGCGCCACCTCGTAGCCCCAGGTGCGAAACGCGCCCTCGGTGTATTTCATGATGTTGCCTTTGTGGACGAGGGTGACGCTCTCGCGATTGTTCTCCACGGCGTATTGGATGGCCTTGGACACCAAGCGCTTGCTGCCGAAGGGGCTGATCGGTTTGACTCCGAGCCCGGCTTCTTCGAAGAAACTCGCCCCCATTTCCTCGCGCAGGAACGCGGCGAGTTTTTTGTTCTCCGGGGTGCCGGATTGATACTCGATACCGGCGTAGACGTCCTCCGTGTTCTCGCGAAAGATCACTACGTCCACATCCTCGGGTTTGCGCAACGGTGAAGGCACGCCTTCGTAATGCCGCACCGGGCGCACACAGGCGTACAAATCGAGCTTCTGGCGCAAGGTCACGTTCAAGGATCGGTAACCGCCACCGACCGGCGTGGTAAGCGGGCCCTTGATGGAGACGATCAGATCTCGTAGCGCCGCCTCGGTTTCTTGGGGGAAATAGTCGCCACCATACAACCCGGCCGCCTTCTCGCCCATATAGAGCTCGCACCAAGCAATCTTGCGCTCACCGCGGTAAGCTTGCTCCACAGCCGCATCCCAGATACGCAGACAGGCCCCGGTAATGTCGGGGCCGATGCCGTCGCCCTCGATGTAGCCGATGATCGGCTGCTCCGGAATGCGCAGCTTGCCGTCGACCACGCTGATCTTCTCGCCGCCTTCCGGATATTTGATATGCTGATACATTGCTCCTCCTTCACTCCCCATCGACCAGGCCCGACCTTATGCCAGCCGCGGACTTCGGACTTGAGCTTGACACCGTTTCGAACGCTCGGACGGACAAGGGGGCGGCGCATGCAGGGAAAGACGGCGCTGGCATGACCGTGTGGGGTAATCACGAGGCGCTCTGCCCCGTGTGCTTTTCGTATTTTGGCTGAGCTCCCGGCACCGATCAAGCTAAGCGCTCCAACCCCGCTCGAATGCGAGGCTATCCTGCCTAAGCGTCGAATCCGCCAGCGTCGCGCGCCAAAACCCGCAACAGCTAGCAATCGGGTGCATCGGCCACTAAAATTAGTTTTTGCTGCCCCGCAGCATCAGGCGAATAGGGGCAGTTCCTTCGCGGACCGACCACAGGTAGAAAATCATGGGCAATTCACGTGATGTCGTCGTCCTAGGCGGGGCTCGGACCCCGATCGGCAGCTATGGCGGAGATCTCAAGGACGTCTCTTTGGGCGATCTGGCCGCCTCGGTGGTTCGCGAGGCCGTCAACCGGGCCGGTATCGAGCCCGCCGCGGTCGGCCACACCGTATTCGGCAACGTCATCCACAGCGAGCCGCGCGATATGTATCTCGCCCGGGTGGCGAGCGTCAACGCCGGGCTGCCGATCGAAACTCCGGCATTGACCCTTAACCGCCTCTGCGGCAGCGGCCTGCAGGCCATCCTGACCGCGGCCAGCTACATCCAGCTCGGCGACACCGACTGCACCGTGGGCGGCGGCGGCGAGGCCATGTCGCGCGCACCCTACTGGATCCCGAGCGGACGGTGGGGACAACGTATGGGTGACGGCGCCATGGTCGACGCCATGGTCGGCGCCCTAACCGACCCGTTCGATCGCTGCCACATGGGCATCACGGCCGAGAACGTCGCCGAGCGCTGGGGGATCTCCCGCGAGGCGCAGGATCGCTTGGCCATAGAGAGTCACCGCCGGGCGAGTCACGCCATCGACAACGGCCACTTCCGCGACCAAATTCTGGCCGTCGAAGTCAAAGGACGTAAAGGCTCGGTGGTGGTGGACACGGACCAAGGTCCGCGGCGGGAGATCGACCCGGCCAAAATGGCGGCCATGCGAGCGGTGTTCAAAGCCGACGGCGGCACGGTGACCGCCGGCAATGCCTCGACACTGAACGACGGCGCCGCCGCCGTGGTGCTCATGGAGCGCCGGGCCGCCGAAGCGCTTGACCTCAACCCGCTGGGCCGGCTGGTCGGCGGCACGGTCGCAGCGGTGGAGCCGAAATACATGGGTATCGGCCCGGTCCCGGCGGTGCGCAAACTGCTGGAGAAGACCGGGGTGACCAGCGAGCAAATCGATGTGTGGGAGATCAACGAGGCTTTCGCCGCCCAGGCGCTCGCCGTGGTCAAAGACCTGGAACTCGACGAGGCAAAGGTCAACCCCAACGGCAGCGGCATCTCCCTAGGCCATCCGATCGGGGCGACCGGCGCGATCCTGACCGTCAAGGCGCTCTACGAGTTGCAGCGCCGTAACGGGCGCTATGCCGTGGTGACCATGTGCATCGGCGGCGGACAGGGCATCGCCGCGCTGTTCGAGCGGCTGTAGGAGACGACCTTTTTCTCTCCGCGGGGACAGAGACCGCCTCGCAAGCACCAAGCAACGACGGTGAGCGCCGGTATGTCGCTGAAGATCACCACCCTGAATCTCAACGGCATCCGCGCCGCCGCCCGCAAGGGCTTCTTCGACTGGTTCGCCCGCGAGCGCCCGGACGTGCTCTGCGTGCAGGAGACCAAGGCGCAGCGCGCGCAGCTCGACGGCAATGCCCTCTTCTTCCCGGAGGGCTACCACGCCTTTTTCCACGACGCCGAGCAACGCGGCTACAGCGGTGTGGCGCTCTACGCCCGCCAAGAGCCGGACGAAGTCAGGACCGGACTCGGCTGGCCGGAGATCGACCGCGAGGGGCGCTGGCTGGAGGCGCGCTTCGGCAAGCTCTCGGTGGTCTCTTTCTACATGCCCTCTGGGACCTCCGGCGCGCAGCGGCAGGACTTCAAATACACCTTTATGGAGCCGCTCCTCGATCATCTGAAATCGCTCTGCGAGGCGGGCCGCGAATACATCATCTGCGGCGACTGGAACATCGCCCACAAGCCGATCGATCTCAAAAACTGGCGCTCCAACCAGAAAAACTCAGGCTTTCTGCCCGAGGAACGCGCCTGGCTGGACCGGCTGTTCGACGAGGCTGGCTTCGTAGACGCCTTCCGGCTGGTGAACCTGGAAGCCGAACAATACACTTGGTGGTCGTTCCGCGGCCAGGCCTGGGACAACAACACCGGCTGGCGCATCGACTACCACATGATCACCCCCGGCCTGCGCGAACGCGTGCGGGGCGCCGAGATCTACACCGCCGAGCGCTTCTCCGATCATGCGCCGTTGACACTGGCTTACGACTGGGAGCTTCAGGCGGGGTGATGGAAAGGCAAACGGGCTTTTGCCTGGGACGTGCTGATCCTTAAACCAACGTCTGTTGGTATCAGGGGGGTAACGCGCCGGGCGTGCGTATGAACCCCGCACAAAATAATGATGTAGCCGGTTCCGAAGACCTGAACGTGCCCTCGTTCAAGCTACACCCTCTCGAGGGCGAGCTGAAAGGGTATTGGTCGATATGGGTCAATGGCAGTTGGCGCGTAACATTCCGATTTACCGGATCTAATGTCGAACTGGTCGATTACCAGGACTACCACTGAAAAAAAGAGCATAGCCATGATGAAGAACTCTCCACACCACGGCGAGTTGCTCCGTGAGGATGTACTTGCGCCGTTAGCCCAAGTTTAACGTCCCCAAAAATAACTTCGCGATACTCAGAGAGTTAAGATCGGCCGCGGCGGCGAGTGGCACTACATTACGTTCATTTTATAAATCAGCGGGCTCACACGATTGTTTTCTGCACGCCGCCCGGGGCGGGATCGGCCCCGAGGGCCTGATAGATTCGCGCCTGATCGGGCTCGGCGCGGGTGGCCTTGCGCACGTGCAGGGTGCGGCCATCGCCGCGGTTGAACGTGGCGGTGACCCGGCACTGGCCGGCGAGGGTATCGCGTAGCGTGCTCCAACGCTCGCAGATGCCGTGGGCGGCGAGGCGGTGGCGGATGAGCTGGACGAACTGATAGGCGAGCACGGTGATGAACAGGTGCCCCTCGGCACGCTCTTCCTTGTGATGGAAGATCGGGCGCAGGCCGAGCTCCGATTTCAGGCTTCGGAAGACCGCCTCAAGGTCGGTGAGCATGATGTAGGTGCGCCACATTGTCTTCTCGTCCCAGCCGGTCTCGTTGCTGCGCAGGCAATAGACGCCCGGCTCGGTGACCAGAGAGCCTTTCACGGGCAGGCGCTGCCAGTGGATCGCACGGGCGCGCTCGCCGCTGTCACCGGCGATCACTTCAATGTGGTAGTGCTGGCCGAGGCCGCGGCTTTTCTCCTTGAGCCGCCCGATGCGCTCCCAGAGCTTGTCGATGCGCTTGGTGGTGCCCCGCCGGCTGAGTCCGGTCGCAAGCTTGTCGAGCCCAGCCTCGAAGCGGTCCATCAGGCGTCCGGCGATCGCTTGCTCCTTGCGCACGCGGCCCTCGGAGCGACAATACAGGCGCACCCCCTGGCCATCGGCCGAGGGCACTTTGAGTAGCTCCACGGCCTGCCCGCCGGCGTTGTCGAGGGTGATGGCCTCTTTAAAATCGACCGCGCGGCGGCGCTCGCGGCTGACCACCAGATAGCGGTAGCCCTGCTCGGCCAGCCAGGCGAGGTTGGGCCTCGGTGGCCACCCCGCGGTCCATGACCACAAGCGCGCCGGCGGGCGCCGCGAGGCCGGTGAGCATCCCCTGGAGGGTCTGCGCCTCGGCCGCATTGCCAGCGAAGACCCGCGAGCGGCGCACAAAGCCGCAGGCATCGAGCACCAGCGCCAGGGTGAGCAGCGGGCAGTCGCTGCGCCGCTCCTTGGAGTGGCCGTGGCGCGCGGCCGGATTGACCGGTGCCTCGCCCTATGAGTAAGTGTTGGTCAGATCGTAGAGCGTGATTGTCGGGGCGAGCGCGAACAGATCGCTCACCCGGGCGAACAGATGCCCTTCGAGGGCCGCGCGGTGGCGCAGCAGGATATCGGAGGTACGGTAGAGCTGCATCGGGCTCATCGCCTCGAAGTCCACCTCCAGCAGCTCGCCGAGGCCGCTGCGCCGGGCGAGCCACTAATACGTCGCCCGCTCCGAGCCCGGGGCGGCCATGCGGGCAACGATCAGCCCCAGCGCCGCCGCACGTTGCGGGCCGGTCAGCCCCAGCGCTTGGAGCTGCTCCTCCAAGCCCGCCTGGCGCAGCGCCCACAGGGCGAGCTGCTCGACGCCCACCGAGCGCGGGCGCACCAGTGAGAGCGAGTCCACGTCCACCGACTGCACGTCACCCCCACCGCCGGGTACACCGCCAGCATCGGCCGGTGCCGGCGTACCGCCCTGCTCGGCGAGCAGCCGCGCCGCAATACGCTCGGCCTGGCGCTCGACGGCGAGCGGGAGGCCCTTCCCCTCCTCGTCGAACAGCGCCGCCTGGCCGCTGAGCCGTTGCTCGATGCGCGCACACAACGCCGACCAGTGTGCCTGCGCCACTGGGAAGTGCCGCCCCAGGTTCAACAGGGTGCGCTGGCGGACCTTACCGGCGCGCCGCTCGGAGCGCACCAGACGATACGTGACATACGACTCGCCGGTGGCCGTGCTGCGGGTCTGGGTGCGGCGGATGAACATGCCCGCGAGGCTAGCGTGGGCGGGCGCTCCGCACAAGGGATAACAACAAATATTATGGCACTACATCCAGCGCGCCACCCTAGCCACTATACGAATCAATAACTTCTCTTCGCATACACACCCAAATCAGCCCGAAATCAGGCAGAGAGCGTTAAAGATGGGTTAGGTCTGTCGGTCAAGGAAACCGTCGAACGTCTCAGTATGTCGCGGGTCGCACTGTCGCGCGTACTCAACGGTCATGCAGCGATCAGCCCGAACTCGACCGTGCGCCTGGAGCGTGCCGGCGTCAGCACGGCTCGTGCTTGGCTCGCCATGCAGGCCAACTACGACCTGGCTCAAGTGATGCAACACGAACAGCCTCCGGTACGCACCCTACAGAAAGCCGCCATCTGACCCAGGGCACGGTAGTGCCCCGACCTTCAGGCCGGAGAAGAATACAAGCAATCGCCACCCTCGAGCAGCCTGGTGACGGGTAAGCCACTTCTACGGTTTGTACGAGCCACGTATAGTCTCAATTCGCGACCTGACCCTAGGCGCCCGTAATAATACGGTAAACCGTATCAGAAATACTTTTTAAAGATGCTGGCGTTGGTGACAGGGAAGGCAACTATTGCGTGCCAATGCCTGTGAATGTCTGCCCGTGACAAGGTTTCATTGGAGCCGGGTAGAAGGCTTCGTTCTGAAGCACTGCCGGATTATCAGAAAGTCAAACAATTTCTTGATGCGTCGCGGCAGCCAAGAAGCACATCGTTACACACAACTCACGGCCCGGACGTGTGATAGGCGGCGAGTGCAAGGACGAAGTCGCGTGCGCATTGCAGACCGATCCAGATGCTCTTGTTGCCGGGCGGGCCGTCGTGCTTGCGGTTGAGGAAGCCGCCGACGCCGGCGAGCATGCGCACGATGGCATCGAGCGGCGGCGGTTCATCGGGCGGCTGGGCGCGTTGGCTCACGATGTAGATGGCGCGCCATTCTTCGGTCTCGAAGACGACGTCGCAGGACAGGTCCGGACAGCGCCGCCCCGCGAGATTCAAGTTTTATCGCTGCCGCGATGAGCGCGAGAAGCGGCGACAGAGCCAATAGGGCACTGATCGCAACGGACTTGTCCACGCACCACTTGAGCAGCGCTCCCGATACCCGAAAAGGAGGTTCCCACAGACCGAGGGTCGGTATACGCCCCACTGTACGCACGCTTTTCTTTCCAAAACCGAACCAGTGTGCCGGTGGCACTAAGCGGACCTCGACCGCCACCTGTTCCAGCATACGCTCGATCCCCTGAAGTCGCTGTTCGCCGGCCATCGGCAAAGCGAGCAGCACCAGGTCGATTTTCCGCTCTAAAATATCGTCGATGAGGCGCTTGATACCACCACTCACCTCTCGACCGTAGACTGTGCCCAGGATGCGCGTGCTTCGCTCATCATATACACCCTCGACCCTCAGCAGTGGAGCCTCGGCTTGAAGAGACTTCAGGACTTCCTCGCTTTCGCAACCGGCGCCATAAACGGCGATCCGCCGGGCGATGCGACCCGCACTCACCGTCTTTTTGAACAACCGCGCGAGACCGAAATGGAGCGCCCCAAGCCGCAGCCTACGCGACCGCTTCGGCCTCGGCCGGAGAGCGTACCTTGGCGGGCGGCACAGCCAGCAGGGACACCGAGGAGCGGCCAGGCTCTTCCCAGAGCGCCTTCGCCAGCGCGCGGCGATAGCTATCCCGTGCTTTATTTGATTCACCCAGACGCTCGTAGACATCACCCAACAGGCACAGGATCATCGGCCGCTCGACTTGGCGGGAAGCCGCTTCTAGGTAACTCCTGGCACTGCCCAGCTGCTCACTGCGCAGCGCTTGGCAGCCGGCCGCAAAGAGCAAGTCCGGATCCTCCGGGCGATCCTTGAGCCAGCGCTCGAGCACCTCGGATGTCCGCGTGGCAGGGTTGAGGTCCAACTCGGCATAGACGTTCACTAGCCGCGGATCCCAATCTTTCTCCAGCCCCCCGCGCAGCAGATGTTCCGCTTGCTCCGATTGGCCCACGCGAATCAAGCTCTGTGCATAAAGTGCAACAACCCCTGGAAGCCGTTTCTGATCCCGCGTCAACCCCCGCCAGACGGCCTCAATCTGCTCGGAACCTTGTTCAACGGCGACGTGAAGCCTCGCCTGCGCCGTCCGCGTTTCCACGTCTTCCAGCTCCGCAGCGGCTAATACCCCATTCTTTCTCAAATCAGGCAGCAGTTTCGCCAAGCGCTCCCAATCCTGCCGCGCCTCGGCGCTTTCGGCGAGCAATCTAAGCGCATGGTGATTGTTAGGGGCACGCTCGCGGACCCAGTCGAGCTTGGCCATTGCTTGCACCCACTGCCGAGCTTGCATCTGCAACTGCGCCTGCAATAGAGCGAGCCCGATCTGAGCCCGCTTATCTCCGATGGCAGCGAGTTCCAGATATTGATCGCGGCTATCCCATGCCCCTTGCCGCTGTGCGGCAAAGGCCGCCACCAAGTAACTCAGCAGGGGCAGGTCGACCACATCGGCGCCTTGCAGAACCGCCTTTTCACTCTCCTCGTTGCGCCCCTCCGCCAGCAGCATCAAGCCCCCAACTAGTTTCTTCCTCGCTTTGACTCGGCGCCGATTCCCCGCCCAGAGCCGGACACCCGCCGGCATGAACCAAAGCTGCCGAAGCAACGACCAGAGCGCATTGAGGGCGAACCACAGCGCGAGAAAACCACCGGCGAAGACGAACAAGCTCATCTGCACGGTCCAGGGACCCGCCGTAAACAACGCATAGCCTTTATATTCATCGAACCACAGGGCGGCCACCACGCTGAACAATAGAACGAACAGAATCAAAAACAATCTTTTCATTCGGCACTCCTGAACCCGAGCCGCTCTACCGGAGCCAGCAAGGGACCAATATCCGGCAACGCAACGGTCACCGGCTCATCGGCAAGCTCACCGAGTTCGCGAATCGTATCCTGGACTTCCGCGCTTTGATCATCGAAATACAGGCCCAGCCATTCCCGAGCGCGCTCCAGGCTCTTCTGATAGAGCGCCTGATCACCTCTCAGAGCAGCGAGTCGCGCCGCCTCAAGCTCAAGGGTAAGATTCTGGTGCAAAAAGAAACGCTCTTGCGGGGTCACCAGCGGAACGACTTTAAGATCACGCGCAACCACCACCAGTTTGGACAGGCTGCCCTTCAGCTCTTCCCAGGCATGGCCCGCCTGCGCCTGCCATCCCTCGGCCGCTGCTGCGCTTGCGGGGGCACTCGCGACAGGCTCAGCGCCGGTTCCGACTGCCAACGGCAGCTCAGGTAGACGTTCACCGATTTGATGCAAAGCTCGGTTGATTCTGGCCCGATCCGGCGACTGGACCTTTAGGAGGCTGTCGACGGCTCGTGCTATGCCGCGCCGAGCCTCGATGCTCTCGCCACCGAGATCCGCCAACAGTTCATCCGCTTTTTTAAGGGCTGCCAACGCCGAGTCCACGTCACCGTAGAACCGGATCCGGTTTTTCGCCACGAAAGCCAGGTAGCCCGCCTCGGACTCGGCCCAGGCCGCGCGCTTGGCCCGGGCGAGCTCATCGAAACGCTGCTTGAGCTGTTGCGCATTCTGCTGCAGGTCGGTATCGGCTTGCTGCTGCTTCGCCAATTGCTGCTGCACCCGCGATTGCCTCTCTCCAAGCTCGGCAATGCCCTTATCCAAGCGCGCCAGCGCTTGCTCGCCCGGGCCGCTGGAACGCTGCGTAAGCTGCTGTAGCTCACTCGACAGAGCGGACAAACGCTCCTGCATCGGCTGGAGATCCGCCTGCACACTCCCCGCAACAAGGTATTGCGAGTGCTGCGCCTGCAACCGCTGATCCTGCTGCCAGAGCCAATAGCCACCGCCGGCCGCACCGGCCGCAACCAGCAGCGCCACGCCGAGCGCAATTCCTGCTAAAGCGCTCCTGCTGCGTGCCGATGGCGCACCGCCGCCATTTCCTTTGGGACCCGGTGGCGTTGATCGGACACCGCTGCCGGAACTGCCGCCTTGGGTTGGCGCCGTGCGGCCCGGCGACGCCGATGCGCCCTGCGGGCGCCCCTTATCCGTTTTCTCCTCGCTCATCTGTCGTCGTTCTCTATGCGTATACATCCCACAGGCAGATCAGCCGCGCGCTAGAGCGATCACGGCCAATGCCCAACATTCGTTCGGCTAAACGAACCCATCCCCCTTTGTGGGTTTCGCGACCAAACCCCCGCATCGGCAGCCGTGCGCTCGCTAAT
The DNA here is from genome assembly GCF_000153205.1 of Nitrococcus mobilis Nb-231. Lineage (GTDB taxonomy): Bacteria > Pseudomonadota > Gammaproteobacteria > Nitrococcales > Nitrococcaceae > Nitrococcus > Nitrococcus mobilis. The sequence goes on along the minus strand of NZ_CH672427.1, from coordinate 2,297,469 downwards.
AGCAGCAAATACCGCTCTCCGGAGCATGAGCAGCCCCACTGCCGAACTCGCCTTTGTTGGCACAGGTCAAGCGACATTGGTTGACGATTATGAACTGCAGCCAACCCCTACACCACCCGACATCGGCGCTGAACCTAATCTAGCCAGGCTCATCCGCTCAAGTGTAGTCCATCCCAAATCGGATATGCGGCTATTCCTCGTCCGCCACCGCCAGTAATTCAGCCGCGCCGCGGGAGAGCAGATCTTCAGCCAACTGTCCACCTAGACTGACTCCCGTCCCTGCGGGCCCACGAATCTCACCGCGGAGCACGCAGCTGCCATCGCGGGAGCCGACCAATGCACGCAACCAGATGTTGGAACCATCGAGCACCGCAAAGGCAGCGATCGGCACCTGGCAACTGCCCTCGAGGCGCGCATTGACGGCACGCTCGGCTGTGATTCGCAGATAGCTCGGGGAATGGGTCAGAGGCGCAATCAGCTCATTGATCTCACGGTCGTCACTGCGACACTCAATTCCCAAGGCGCCCTGACCGACCGCCGGTAGGCTTTGCTCCGGCGTGAGTGTACAGCGGATGCGCTCCGCAAGCCCCAAGCGGCGCAACCCCGCCGCCGCCAGTACGATCGCATCGAACTTGCCGCTCTCGAGCTTGGCAAGCCGCGTCTGTACATTGCCGCGCAGCGTGCCCACTCGCAAATCCGGTCGTTGGGCCCGCAGCTGGCACTCCCGGCGTAGGCTGGCGGTGCCCACTCGCGCCCCGATCGGTAGCGCAGCCAAGTCCTGGTAGAGATTGGCAACAAAGGCATCGCAGGGATCTTCGCGCTCGAGCACTACCGGCAGGTGCATGCCCTCGGGCAGCTCCGCAGGAACGTCTTTAATCGAATGAACTGCAATGTCCGCCCGCCCCTCCCAGATACCACGTTCAAGCTCTTTGACGAATAGCGCTTTACCGCCAATACGCGCAAGCGGCGTATCAAGGATACGATCACCGCGGGTGGTCATAGCAACCAACTCGACCTCGAGCTCCGGGTACCGGCGGCGCAATTCCGCCGCTACGTGCTCAGCCTGCCATAAAGCAAGCGGACTCTTGCGCGTGGCGATGCGCAGCCGTCGTCTGGACATGCAATTCCTCAACTTCCAAGCTTCTGGGAAACCGTCGCAACGGGCAAGCGCGCAGCAAATTGCGCACCTGCGGTAGAGGTGGCCTCGACTGACCTCGAGTCGCTCGTCACTGTCCAGGAGCACGGCATAGCAGCGCCCATCCGGGCGCTTCTCCAGGCCAACGAGGCGGGCACGCGCAACCCGCGTTTTACGGTGAATGCGCAGGAACCGCCGCCGGACTCCTTTAACTGGCGCAGCGAATCCTCTATGAGATCCTCGCCCTCTGTATGTCTAACAATAACGTACTTCTGATCGGCCATGAAATAGCGGATGTCAGCGATCGCAACAAGCTCAACACCGCGGCATCGAAGGCAGCCGGCGCGTGATCGCCGTAGGCGGTTACAAAAATCACCGCCGGGGGTTGTGCTCCAAATAACCCAACCACGCGGCGACCGGTTGCTATCCGTCCCGACCAAACAGGCACGACCTTACGGCATTATCAGCGATCCTCAGGGCCGACCGTGGGTTGCGCTACTCGGCACGAACAAGCTTGCGAGCGTCGATCCGGAAACCATGAAGTTGACGGAAATCGACCTGCCACGCATGGATGCCCGCCCACGCCGAGTGGCTAGAACCAGTGACGGGCAAATCTGGTACGTCGACTACGCCGAAAGCTACCTGGGCAGCTACGATCCGAACACAAAAAAAATCCGGGAGTGGCAGACCCCCGGCGGGCGCTCAGGTCCCTATGCCATGACGGCAGATGACAAAAATCGAATTTGGTTTGTGGAAACGATTCCACATCCGAACCAGCTTATCGGTTTTAATCCAGCAACCGGACAATTCCTCAGCCAGTCAAATATCCCCAGCGGGGGCGGTTCGGTAAGACACATGGTGTTCGACCCACAAACCAACACCATCTGGTTCGGCACCGACACGCAGCGTATGGGTCGGGCGAGGTTACCCGACTGAGGCCTCCCCCCCTGATTGCACCACTCCCACACGATGCTTACCGGGCTTGCCAACATGTGGTATCCAAAACATCGGCCTACCCGGTGTGAGCGATGTGCAACGGCTGAACAATGGGCAGCGTGATATATTTTCGACCGCGCATCTTCAGACCGCGGCTCCACGCAGCAGGCTGCGCACCTGCGGTAGGTGGCGTCGACTGACCTCGAGTCGCTCGTCGCTGTCCAGGAGCACGGCATAGCAACGCCCATCCGGGCGCTTCTCCAGGCCGATGAGGCGGGCGCGCGCAACCAGCACTTTGCGGTGAATACGCAGGAACCGCCGGCCGAACTCCTCCTCTAGCTGGCGCAGCGAATCCTCTATGAGATCCTCGCCATCTGTGTGTCTCACAATTACGTATTTCTGATCGGCCATGAAATAGTGGATGTTGGCGATCGCAATAAGCTCGACGCCGCGGCGGCGCCGACACAGGATGTGCTGCCGGCCCCGCGCTTCGGACGGGGGCTGCAGCATGTCGAGTTGAGCTCGATTGAGTCGGCGCGCCTTGGTAAGCGCCGCGGCGAGGCGTTCACGGCGCACCGGCTTTACCAAATAATCGATCGCCGTAGCGTCGAAGGCGGCCAGCGCGTGATCGCCGTAGGCGGTTACGAAAATCACCGCCGGAGGTTGCTCCAACCGGCTCAACCTGGCCGCCGCTTCCAGGCCATCCATGCCCGGCATGCGGATATCCATCAGCACGATCTCGGGCTGCCAGCTGCGGCAGCATTGCAGTGCCTCGGTTCCATTCGCCGCCTCAGCCACGACCTTGTGCTCGCCCACCGCGCGGACCAACGCGGCCAAGCGCCTGCGCGCTGGCGCTTCATCATCGACGATAAGGATCTTCACTACACTAGGGCCGCCGGTAAGGAAAGCGTATCGTTACACGATAGAAACGCAGATCGTCATGGACATACAGCTGTCCATGGCGCGCAAAAGCCAACTGCAGCCGCTCTCGGACGTTCTCCTGCGCCATACCGAATCCGGCGCGCAACCGATCGCTCGGCCCGGGTGCAGGGTTGCGCACCGTGATGACCACCACCCCGTTCTCCCTAGCGCCGTGAATCGAGAGCACGCCGCCCTCCAGACGTGGCTCGATCCCGTGATAAACCGCATTCTCCAGCAACGGCTGCAAGGAAAGCGGAGGAATCAATGCATCGCGCGGGAGATCCGCGATATCCCATTGCAATCTCAACCGTTCCCCCAAGCGTACCCCCTCCATCCGCAAATACCCGTCCGCCAACGCAAGCTCCTCGGCCAACGCGACCAGCCGATCCCGACGTCCCAGACTGGCCCGGAACAAGTCCGCCAGATCTTCCACTAAGCGCTCAGCTTCGGCGGGAGCGCTCGGAATCAACGAGGCGATGGTGTTGAGGCTGTTGAACAGAAAATGCGGGCGAATGCGCGCCTGCAACGCATCGATGCGCGCCTCGGCCGCGCTTTGGATTCGGACCCGCCAAGCATGCTGAATATACATGTAACGCAGCGCTACAGCGGCGGCTACGGCCGCGACGGCCGAGCTGCGCCCTAGGAACTGGAGATGATCGGAACCGATCCCAGGGCCGTAGACGAGCCGATAGCTAAGCTCACTGACCAGCAGCGTAATGCCAAGGATAAGTGCGTAGCTCAAAGCGGCCGCCGCCGTGTTGCCCAGCCTGGCAAGCCAGCCGCGCAGCAAACACAGCAGCGCTGCGCTACATAGGCCGATCCATTGCACAAACAGTGACAACAGGCTCAAATCCTGCCAGAGCCCGCTCCCCGGTGTACGCGCCAACACCATCACGAGCACAAGTAACTCACCCACGACAACAATGGCGAATACGCTACGAATGGCACAGAAATTAGGCAGAAAACTTTCCTTGGCTGCCACGCCGCCTCGTCTCCTTGAAGCTTGCTGCTGATCGAACCGACTCGGACATAAGCGCTCGGGCCAAGCCATGCTTCGGCACCGCCGCGCACCGCAGCCGAGACGAAATTGTTATAGTGTAACTATTAGATTGTTCAGCATGAGATTGCACCATGAGCGATAAGAACTCGACCCATGTCTGGGCCGGGCGCTTCACCGAGGCCACGGATGCCCTCGTGCAGAGCTTCACTGCCTCGGAGCACTTCGACCGCCGGCTCTACCGCCAGGATATCCGCGGCTCCAAGGCGCACGCGGCCATGCTCAACCGCGCCGGGATACTCTCCGCCGAAGAATATCAAGCGATTATAGAAGGGCTCAACGAAATCGAGGCCGAGATCGAGCGCGGCACCTTTGCCTGGTCTGCCACCCTCGAGGACGTGCACATGAACATCGAGGTGCGGCTGACCGAGCGTATCGGCGAGGCCGGCAAAAAGCTACATACGGCTCGCTCGCGCAACGATCAAGTCGCAACCGACCTGCGCCTGTGGCTGCGCGAGGTCATCGACGAGGTCATCGCTTCACTGCGCACCTTTCAGACCGGACTGGTCGATCTGGCCGAACGGGAAGCGACAACCCTTATGCCGGGTTTTACTCATCTACAGGTGGCGCAGCCCATCACCTTCGGTCACCACATGCTCGCCTGGTATGAGATGCTGGTGCGCGACGAGCAGCGGTTGGTCGACTGCCGCCGGCGAGTGAATGTCATGCCGTTGGGCTCCGCGGCTTTGGCCGGTACTACATTTGCCATCGATCGCGAGCAGACTTGTGCCGAACTCGGTTTCGAACGGCCCAGCGCGAATTCGCTGGATGCGGTCTCGGACCGTGACTTCGCCATCGAATTCACCGCCGCCGCCGCACTCATCATGACGCATCTATCCCGCATGGCCGAGGAATTGATCCTTTGGGCCTCGCCGCTCGCCGGATTCATCGAGTTACCCGATCGTTACTGCACTGGTTCCTCCATCATGCCGCAGAAGAAGAACCCGGACGTCGCCGAGCTCGTACGTGGCAAAACGGCGCGGGTCTATGGTGACCTACAGGCCCTGCTCACGCTGATGAAGGGTCAACCGCTCGCCTACAACCGCGATAATCAAGAAGATAAGGAACCGCTGTTCGACACGGCGGACACCCTGCGTGCCAGCCTGCGCGCCTTTGCCGAGATGGTGCCGGCACTGGTGGTAAGACGTGAGCGCACCTACGAAATCGCCCGCCTGGGCTTCGCCACGGCGACCGACTTGGCCGATTATCTGGTCCGTAAGGCCATCCCCTTCCGCGAGGCCCATGAGATCGTGGGCCGGGCCGTGCGCTACGGGATAGAACAAGGGCGGGATCTCGCGGCTCTGACCCTAGAGGAGCTGCGGCAATTCTCGAGCGCCATCGGCGAGGATGTCTTTGAGGTACTCTCGCTGGAAGGATCGATTACAGCGCGTAACCACCTCGGCGGTACCGCACCGGCACAGGTGCGCATTCAGGTCGACAAAGCGCGCGCCCGCCTTGGACAAGCGCAGTAGCTGGCAGGCAACGGCGGTGGCGCCGGATCGCAACGGCTCCGGCTCAGTGCGACGACTCCCTGAGCACCCGTTGCAGCCACGCGGCAATGGCCTGGATCTCCTCCAAGCAGACCTGATGTCCCATAGCGTACTCGCGCCACTCCGCCGGGTAGCCGCGCTCCTGCAACCAGCGCCGAGTGTACTCGCCGAGCTCGAACGGCAGCACCGGATCTTGGCGGCCATGGGCGATGAATATCGGGGTCTTGGCATTATCCTCGGCGCGCGAGTCGGCTACGGTCTGATGCAGCGGCAGATAGGTCGACAAGCCCATGATTCCCGCCAACCGCTGCGGATAACGCAGCCCCGTATACAGCGCAAGCGCCCCGCCCTGGGAGAAACCCGCGAGCACGATGCGCTCGACGGCAACGCCTCGCCGAATCTCCCGGTCGATCAGCTTACGCAGCCGGCGCTCGCCGTCCTGGATACCCGCCGTATCCTGGGGCGATCCGGCCTCCAGCCCCAACAGGTCGTACCACGCACGCATGGTCATGCCACCATTGATGGTCACCGGCCGGTAGGGTGCGTGCGGAAAGACGAACCGGATCCGTGCCTCCTGGGGAAGACTCAACTCCGGTACGATGGGCTGGAAATCGCGGCCATCGGCACCGAGCCCGTGCAGCCAAATCACCGCGGCCCGCGCCTGGGCGTCCGGCCCGACCTCTAAGGTTTCAAGCAGCTTTTCAGCCATGCAAAGTTTGTTAACCTCGCTCACTCAAGAACTCAGACAACCAAGGCCCCATGGGAAAAGCGGCCGCGGGACATACTCGGCATCCCGCTATACTGAGTAGGTTCGCCGGAGGGGGTGGATTTAATGCTCCGGAGACTCGCCTGGATCGCTTTGCTCACAGCATTGCTGCTCAACACGAGCTGCGGTCTAAAGGGACCGTTGTATCTGCCCGATCAATCCGCCGACAGTGCGTTCCCCCAGCCGGGCTCATCTCCGCGAGACGACACATGAACGACTTCTTGAACAACTTTACGCTGCGCAACGGGGTTCTGCATGCCGAGGATATAGCATTACCGAGCGTGGCGAAACGCTTCGGAACCCCCTGTTATGTCTATTCGCGCCGGGCTATCGAGGCCGCTTGGCGGGTCTTCGACGACGCCTTCGCCGGCCATGACCATCTCATCTGCTATGCCGTCAAAGCCAACTCCAACCTGGCGGTCCTCAATTTACTCGCCCGGCTCGGCTCCGGTTTCGATATCGTCTCCGGCGGCGAACTCGAGCGCGTACTCGCCGCCGGGGGTGATCCCGCCAAGGTGGTGTTCTCAGGCGTGGCTAAGACCGAGGCGGAGATGCGCCGGGCCTTGGAGGTCGGTATTCTCTGCTTCAATGTGGAGTCGGAACCGGAGCTCGAGCGCTTGGCCGCAGTAGCCCAATCTTTAAACCGACGCGCACGCGTATCGCTGCGGATCAACCCAGATGTCGACCCTGACACACACCCGTACATCGCCACGGGGCTGAGCGAGAACAAGTTCGGCATCGACATTCACGCGGTCGAACGGGTTTACCGACGAGCGGCCGATCTGCCCGGCATCGATGTTACCGGGGTCGACTTCCACATCGGCTCGCAGCTCACCCGAATCGAACCAATTACCGACGCCCTGGAACGGGTATTGGCGCTAATCGATCGACTGCAAGGACAGGGCATTGAGATCAGTCACCTAGATGTCGGCGGTGGCGTAGCTATTCGGTACCGGGATGAGACACCCCCATCGATCGGCACCTATGCCCGACAATTACTTGCCCGCCTGGAAAGTCGCCCGCTGCGGGTTTTGCTGGAGCCAGGGCGCGCCATCGTCGGTAATGCCGGCGTGCTGCTCACCCGAGTGGAATATCTGAAACACACCGCGCAGCGGCATTTCGCCATCGTCGATGCCGCGATGAACGATTTACTGCGCCCGGCACTTTATGATGCCTGGATGGCCATCGAGGCGGTCGTTCCACGGGAAGGCGACACTCCAACTCGGCGCTACGACGTGGTGGGCCCGGTCTGCGAGAGCGCCGATTTTCTGGCAAGGGATCGCGAGTTGGCCCTGGCAGCGGGCGACCTTCTGGCCGTGCGCTCGGCCGGTGCCTATGGTTTTGTCATGAGCTCCAACTACAATAGTCGGCCGCGGCCCGCTGAGCTGCTGGCCGACGGCGAAGTGATCCACCTAATACGCGAGCGCGAATGCAGCGACGCGCTCTGGGCCGGCGAGCGCCTGGTGATGCTCGGACCCGAGCGCTGAGCACGCTCGCTGTGTGAGTCGAATTGCGTTTCACTTGCTAGCACGGTTAGAACCACGAGTAGAGCATGACGAAGCTACGCTTCACCAAGATGCAAGCGCTGGGCAACGATTTTATCGTAATCGACGCAATGAGCCAGACGGTGGCGCTCAGTTCTGATCAAATCCGGCAGTTATCGAACCGTCGGCTTGGCATCGGCTGTGATCAAGTATTGCTCGCCGAACGGCCACAACGGCCGGATACCGATATCCGCTATCGGGTTTTCAACGCCGACGGCGGCGAGGTCGAACACTGCGGCAATGGGGTCCGCTGCCTGGCGCGGTTCCTCCACGAAAAAGCGTTGCTCGAACAACACGAACTACGGGTGGAAACACGCAACGGCCTAACCCTGGTGCACTTGTGCGACGATGGCGCAATTGCGGTCAACATGGGGCCGCCGGTTCTGGAGCCGGAGCGGATTCCCTTCCGCCCGACCAAGCAGGCCAGCGAATACGCACTCGCGCTGGAGGACAAGCGCATCATGATTGGAGCCGTATCGATGGGCAACCCCCATGCCGTGCTGCAGGTCGATGACATCGATTCCGCACCCATCGACACATTCGGCCCGCTCATCATGGAGCATGCGGATTTCCCGCAACGGGTCAATGTCGGTTTTATGCAGGTGATAAGCCGAGATCGGATTCGTCTGCGAGTCTACGAACGCGGGGCTGGAGAGACTCCGGCTTGTGGGACCGGTGCCTGCGCGGCGGTCGTCTCCGGCCGGCTGCGCGGCCTGCTGGATGCCCGGGTAAAAGTGAATCTTCCCGGCGGGGAGCTAATGATATATTGGGACGGCGGCGATACATCCGTTTGGATGACCGGCCCGGCACTAACGGTCTATGAAGGGGAGATCCGACTTTAACAGCGCACCAGCCTCGGCTATGCAGAACGGCTCACGGGAAGAACCGCTGTCAGCCTTAACCAAAACGTACGGAACTCGGCCAGCGATCGGCTCCGGGAGAATAAAGCAAGCGCACACAGGCGGGGACAAAATCGATGAGCACACAACGGGCAGAAAGCCTTGACGAAATCCTGATCGCCGAGTATCTGCGGCGGCATCCGGATTTCTTCCTCCGCCAACGGGAATTGGCCGCTGAGTTGCATATCCCGCACGATGTCCGCCCCGCCCGCTCCCTGATCGAATACCAGGTACAGGTGCTGCGCGATGAAACCGCACGACTACGCGCCCGCCTGGACGAGTTGCTGCGCATCGCGCGCAGCAATGATCGACTCATGCGGCAACTCCATCGTCTAACCCTGGAGTTGTTGGACGCCGACAGCCTGGAGACGGTTTGCGATGCACTGCGACAAAGCTTGCAGCAAAGCTTTCATGTCGATGCCGTTCATATCATTCTCATAACGGCGCTGCCGGCGCAGGCCAATGCGTCGGTCTGGCCACCCGATCACCCCAGCGCGGCTCGATTGGCCAAACTTCTGGGTGGCGATCGCCCGATCTGTGGGCGGCTCAACGATGAGGATATGCGGCTTGCATTCGGCGAACTCGCCACCGGGGTCAAGTCAGCAGCGCTTATCCCGCTAGCCGATGGCGCCACCCAGGGTCTGCTCGCCATCGGCAGCCACAATCCCAAGCATTACCGCCCCGACCAAGGCACAATATTCTTGCGTCAGCTCGGCGCCCTGCTGGAACGGGCCATTCAACGCCACTTGTCAGCGAGCCGCGCGTGAACGATCGGATGAGTTGTTGGCTCGAGCGGTTCGATGCCCATCTGCGCACCGAACGGCGCCTTGCCCGGCTGACTCGTCAGCATTACCGCCGCGACTTGGAGACACTGGCAGGCTACTGCGGCGCCCTCGGTCTTAGCGGTTGGGAGCAAGTCAACGCCACACATATTCGCCGCTTTATCGCCTGGCGCCATCGCTCCGGCTTGGCGGGCCGATCCCTACAGCGCATGCTCTCGAGCATCCGCACACTCTATCGCTACCTCATCCGCGAAGGGGTGACCCGGTCCAATCCCGGCACGGGCGTGCGGGCACCCAAGACCAGGCAACGCCTGCCCGAAGCGCTGGACGTCGATGAAACAGCCCATTTGTTGGATGAACCGCCGGCCTCGGACCCGCTGCGGGTGCGCGATGTGGCCATGTTCGAGTTGCTGTATTCCTGCGGCTTACGGTTGGCCGAGTTGGCGGGTCTATCCACCGATGCCGTCACGGGACGAGAAGCCGAGCTGCGGGTGACGGGCAAGGGCTGCAAGATGCGTGTGGTCCCAATCGGCCGCCAAGCCCGTTGCGCGCTCCTGCGTTGGCTTACGCTCCGCCCTGGGCTCGCCCGCTCGGACGAACCGGCGCTGTTCGTCGCTCGCCACGGCCGACGATTGAGTCATCGATCCATTCAAGTGCGCCTGGAGCGGCTTGCCCAGCGGCGGGGCTTGCACCGGCGGGTGCATCCGCACATGCTGCGCCACTCTTTCGCTTCGCATTTGCTCGAATCGAGCGGTGATCTACGCGCCGTCCAAGAGCTCCTAGGCCATGCCCATATCGGCACGACCCAGGTCTACACTCATTTGGATTTCCAGCATCTCACCAAAGTCTACGATGCAGCTCATCCCCGTGCCCGGCGCAAGCCCCGGGAGCCGGGATGACGCGCTCTACGGCGGACAGATACCGTTAACAGTCCCCATGCACCAGCTCAAAGCTTCCGCTAAACATCGATAGGCGTTACTTTGAAAATCCGGCCCCCGCCCTTACCTCCATTCCATGTAAGATAGCTTGATTCGAGCTGCGGTAGCTAAAGCGGTGCTTCAGTCGTATCAAACGAGGTTCTGATCGTGAGGCAGTTCCAAGGCACAACCATCATTGCGCTACGCCGCAATGGGCGCGCCGTGGTCGGCGGCGACGGCCAGGTCACCCTGGGTGATACCGTCATGAAAGGTAATGCCCGTAAGGTTCGACGGCTTTTCCACGGTCACATTCTAGCCGGCTTCGCCGGCGGAACGGCGGATGCGTTCACGCTGTTCGAACGCTTCGAGGGTCAGCTCGAGAAGCACCGTGGCAACCTGACTCGCGCCGCCGTCGAAATGGCCAAGGACTGGCGCTCGGATCGAGTTCTGCGGCGGCTGGAGGCCCTGCTGGTCGTAGCGAATACGGAATCGCTGCTCATGCTCTCCGGCAACGGGGATGTAGTCGAGCCAGAGCACGATCTAATAGCCATCGGTTCCGGCGGCGCCTACGCCCAGGCCGCGGCCACGGCGCTGTTGGAAAATACGCAGCTCTCGGCGCGCGAGATCGTGGAGCGATCCCTTAATATCGCAGCCGACATCTGCATCTACACCAATCATCACTTAGCCATAGAAGAGCTGGGGGCCGGCTGAGCCAAGCCCTTGCTAGCCGAAGAGTGACCACCATGTCTCAAATGACTCCCCGGGAGATCGTCCAGGAGCTCGACAAATACATTATCGGCCAGGCGAGAGCCAAACAGGCGGTGGCGATTGCCTTGCGCAACCGCTGGCGGCGCATGCAGGTCGATGAGGCGCTGCGCGCCGAGATCACGCCCAAGAACATTTTGATGATCGGACCGACCGGCGTCGGTAAAACCGAGATCGCCCGGCGCCTGGCGAAGCTCGCGGGTGCGCCGTTTATCAAGATCGAGGCCACAAAATTCACAGAAGTCGGCTATGTCGGCCGAGACGTCGAGTCCATGATCCGTGATTTGGCGGATATCGCCGTTAAGATGACTCGGCAGCAAGAAATGGAGAAGGTAACGACCGCAGCTCTGGACGCCGCCGAAGAGCGCATTCTCGACACACTGCTGCCCCGGGCACGAGGTTTCGGAACCGAGGACGAAAGCGCCGATGCCACTCGGCAGAAAATGCGCAAGAAGCTGCGGGAAGGGGATCTCGACGCGCGTGAGATTGAAATAGAGGTACGTAGCGCCCCCATCGGAATGGAAATCATGGCGCCGCCGGGGATGGAGGAAATGACCGGGCAGCTACAAAACATGTTTCAGAATTTAACTGGGGAGCGCACCCGAACACGCCGCATGAAGATCAAAGATGCCTGGCGTGTTCTCAGGGAAGAGGAAGGCGCCAAACTGGTCAACGAGGAGGAGGTCAAGCGCAAAGCACTCGAGGCCGTAGAGCAAAACGGCATCGTTTTCCTGGACGAGATCGACAAGGTCGCCAAACGCGGCGAGCACGGCAGCGGCATGGATGTCTCGCGTGAGGGCGTTCAGCGCGATCTCTTGCCATTGGTGGAAGGCTCTACTGTTTCCACCAAACACGGCATGATCAACACCAACCATATTCTGTTCATCGCCTCCGGAGCCTTCCACCTGTCCAAGCCCTCCGACCTGATTCCGGAACTACAGGGCCGACTGCCTATCCGGGTGGAACTTGACCCGCTCACCGTAGACGATTTCGTACGTATTCTCACCGAACCGGATGCCTCCCTTGTACGCCAATATCAAGCACTGATAGCGACCGAAGGCGTGCGTCTCGAGTTCACGAAGGAGGGCGTCGACCGCATTGCAGAAGTGGCCTGGGAGGTTAACGAGCGCACCGAGAATATCGGTGCCCGACGGCTCCACACCGTGATGGAACGCTTGCTGGAGACGGTATCCTACGAAGCCCCCGACCGGGCCGAGGAGTTGGTACGCATCGATGACCATTATGTCGACGAACATTTAGCCGATCTGGCGCGCGATCAAGACCTCAGCCGCTACATCCTCTAACTAACCGCTTCGCGCTGGCTCGGCTTAGTCGGCAGCGCGCCACACTTGCAAGCCGTGCAGAGGAACGATAGACGATGCGCAGACCGTACAGAACGGCAACCGAACGCACCCCGACGGATATTCGTCTGCATCGGCGCGCCCGAATGCTCGAGGTCTGGTTCGATGACGGCAGTCGGTTCGAACTGGCTGCCGAATATTTGCGCGTCTATTCGCCTTCGGCCGAAGTGCGCGGCCACGGTCCCGGAGAGCAAATACTGCAACTCGGCAAAGAGAAAGTCGCCATCACCGCCATCGAGCCGGTAGGTCAGTACGCCGTAAAGCTTCTCTTCGACGACGGCCACTGTACGGGGCTATACTCTTGGGCTTTGCTATACGATCTGGCTACCAATAAGGAACACTACTGGCAGGCCTATCTTGAGGCATTGGAGCAGGCCGGCTGCCCGCGCGATGCCACCGGCAAGGAGGAATGATAGCGGTGTCGAGCGAGCACCCACCAACCCCGGAGGAGACGCACTTCGGTTTTCAGACCGTGTCGCCGACGGAAAAGACGCGCCGGGTAGGCCAAGTATTCGAGTCCGTGGCACAGCGCTACGACCTCATGAACGATCTGATGTCGCTTGGCCTGCATAGGCTGTGGAAACAACAGGCGCTGCGGTTCGCCGGATTGCGCCCAGGGCATCGGGTGCTGGATCTCGCGGCTGGCACCGCCGATTTGAGTCGGTCGATCGCTAACCGAGTCGGCCCAACTGGGTTCGTGATGGCCTGCGACATCAACCCCGCGATGCTCACTCTGGGACGGGATCGCCTAACCGATGCCGGTATCGTTGGCAATGTAGGCTATGCGATTGCTGATGCTGAGCGGCTGCCTTTTCCCGACCAGAGCTTCGAACGGGTCACCATCGGCTTTGGCTTACGCAACTTCACGCATAAAGAACGCGCCCTGGAGGCCATACGGCGCGTGCTGCGGCCGGCGGGTCGGGCCATTATATTGGAGTTTTCATCGCTCTATGTACGACCACTTCGGCCACTCTACGATCTCTACTCCTTGCGTTTTTTGCCTCTTTTGGGACGGTTCGTCGCCCGCGATCAGGACAGTTACCGCTATCTTGCCGAATCCATCCGCAGGCACCCCGACCAACAAACCCTCAAGGCTATGATGGAGGCGGCGGGGTTCGAGGACTGCGACTATGTCAATCTCAGCGGCGGCTTGGTCGCCGTACATCGCGGACATGTATATTAATATTAGGCTGTTAGACGCTCATGGCATTCACAGCGCTGGCCCAACCCGTCCGAGAAACCCTACTGCGCGTGATCGAGGCAGCCGTTAATCGCCTGCTGACCGCAGATCCGGCGTCGCCACGGCGTCTTAGGGAGCTCGCAGGCTACCGGTTAGGTATGGAGCTCACCGACCTCGAGCTCAATTTTCTTATCTTGTTCAGTGAGACAGGGCTTCGGTTCGTCTCGCCGACATCGGCTAGCGAGCCGGCGGCTCGGATACGCAGCAGCTTCGTCGGGCTGCTCGGGCCGGTTATCTCCGCCGATCGCCGCGGTGCCAAAATCGAGTTCTCAGGAGACGTTGGGGTTGCACAAGACGCACGCCGGCTGTTCGCCGATCTCGAGGTGGATTGGGAGGAACAGATCGCTCAGTTCACCGGTGACATCGTGGCGCATCAGTTGGGCCAGGCGGTAAGAGGCTCCACAAGCTGGCTGCGCCGCTCCGGCAAGTCCGTGTTGCAAACGCTCGGCGAGTACCTCACCGAGGAGCGTCGGGACTTACCCGCCGCCGCCGAGGTAAATATCTTCTTCACCGAGGTGAATTGTTTGCATCAAGATGTAGAGCGCCTCGCCGCACGCGTACGGCGACTGCAACAGGGACTCGACCGCGGGGCGGGGCGGTGAGCATTCGACCTGGGCAATTGTTGCGCCTCATCCACATCAATTTCATCCTCATCAAGCACGGACTGGATGAGGTCATACTGGCTACCCACCTGTTGCGCCCGCTGCGTGTGTTCGGCTATCTGATGCCCTGGCGCTGGGTCCCGCGCCAGCACCGGCCTAGAAGTCAGCGCATCCGTATGACCCTGGAAGATCTGGGACCCATCTTCGTCAAATTCGGCCAGATACTCTCCACCCGCCGCGACCTGCTACCACAGGATATCGCCCAGGAGCTCTCTTACCTCCAGGACCGAGTGCCGTCCTTTCCTGGCGAAGTCGCACGCAGTATCGTTGAGCGCGCCTATAATCAGCCGCTAGACGCGGTGTTCGATGAGTTCGAGGCCGAGCCGCTGGCCTCCGCCTCTATCGCACAGGTCCATGCCGCCCGTCTAAAGGATGGCCGCGAGGTGGTAGTCAAGGTCGTACGCCCTGGCATCGAGCGAGTGATCAGCCGCGATCTGCAGCTGCTCTACACAATAGCCTCCCTTGCTCAGCGCTATTGGCCACAAGCATATCGGCTGCGCCCGGTAGAAGTGATCCATGAATTCGACAAAACCATTCACGACGAATTGGATCTCATGCGCGAGGCGGCCAATGCCTCTCAGTTACGCCGTAACTTCAAAGACTCGAATCTCATCTACGTACCCGATATCTATTGGCCTGCCACCCGCACCAATGTCATGGTCATGGAGCGCATCCGGGGCATCCCCATCAGCGACATCGATCAACTCAAAGCCAACGGCATCAACCTCAAAGCATTGGCCGAACGCGGTGTAGAAATTTTCTTCACACAAGTCTTCCGGGACAGCTTCTTTCATGCCGATATGCACCCCGGAAACGTCTTCATCGATCCCAACCATACCGAGGAACCGATGTACCTCGCCGTGGATTTCGGCATCATCGGCACACTCAATCCCATTGACCACCGCTATTTGGCAGAGAATTTCCTGGCCTTCTTCAACCGCAACTACCGCCGAGTGGCCGAGCTGCACATAGAGTCCGGTTGGGTACCCACCGGCACACGCGTGGACGAGTTCGAAGCAGCGATACGCACCGTCTGTGAACCCATATTTCAGCGTCCGCTCGGTGAGATCTCATTTGGGGCGCTGCTGCTCAGGCTCTTTCAGACCGGCCGTCGCTTCAACATGGAGATTCAGCCACAACTGATCTTGCTGCAGAAAACCTTGCTGAACATCGAAGGCATGGGCCGGCAGCTCTACCCGGAGCTCGACCTATGGACTACGGCCAAGCCCTACATGGAGCGTTGGATGCGTGAGCAGCTTGGCATCCAGGCACTGCTGCGCAATATTCGCCATGAGCTACCCACCTGGGGCCGGGAGCTACCGGCCCTACCCGGGCGGCTCGCGCAGGCCATGGAGCAGATTGCCGGTGGAAAACGCCAAATCGATGGCTTGGAGCGGGAGATTCAAGCCATGCGCCTGGTACTCAAGACCAGCAATCGTCGAACCTTCGCCGCCATCCTTGGCGCGGCCCTCGTGGTCTCGGCATTCCTCACTATTGCCTTGGACGGCTACACACCGACCATGGCGGCGGGCGCGCCGCTGCTAAGCTGGATTCTTGGTGGACTCGGCACAATGATCTGGCTCTTCGCCTGGCGTGGGACTTAGCCGCATCCCTTCTGGCCATCCCACAGCGCGTCGGGGACAAATGCTTGGCGCTTACGAGGCCCATGCGTAAGCGGGCCAGGCGGGCTGACCTTCAGCGATATTGCAGCTGCTCGATTGGGCGCTGCAACGGCGCTTCCACCTCCCTCGCCGCGCGCTCACCCAGCAGCAAAGCGATGAGATTCAGTGCAAAATCAAGTGCCGTGCCCGGACCGCGTGAGGTCACTACACGGCCATCCACTACGACAGCCGTCATCTCGTAATTCACGCCTTCGGCCTGGTCCAGAAATCCCGGAAAGCTGGTGACACGCCGCCCCGCCAGTAAGCCAGCCGCCGCCAGCACCTTCGGTGCGGCACAGATAGCCGCAATATAACGCCCGGTATCCGCCTGCCGTCGCAGCAACTGGTGGATTCGTGTGTCGGCTTCCAACCGCGCCGCGCCGCCAGCCCCCCCCGGCAGCACGATCATGTCGAAGCTCTGCTCGAGCACCGCATCGAGCGTCACATCGGGAACCAAGACGACCCCACGGCTCGCCTTCACCGCACCCTCGGCCAGGCCAGCAACCACAACGTCGATACTCGCCCGGCGCAACAGATCGATGACCGTCACCGCCTCAAGCTCTTCGCAGCCCTCGGCCAGCGGCACAAGGACGTGGGCCATATCTTTAGCTACCTCCCCCGTTGCCGCACCAGCCGCTAGTGAGTGCGTCGCCCTATTGGGCACTTAAACTGCACTCCGCACCACTGCCCGCGCAAGGAGCTTCGCCGGCACTGCTCGCCACACTACGCTAACCCGTGTGATGTTTCAGAATGGTCAAACCCTTGAGCAGATTCAAGGCCTCCGATAGCGCATAATCTTGGCTGGCGAGATTTTTCTCGTCCGATGTAGTACCTATTTCCTGCTTTGAATTGGTATTCTGCCCGTTGAGCAAGTGGCGACTGAGATCCGCCTCGGTGAGCATGCCCACGCCGCTATCGCCTGCTTTAGTAAGCTTGAGATGGGCCAAGGCAACATCGGGGACGATGCCTTCGGCCTGAATGGAACGCCCGTTGGGCGTATAATAGCGCGCCGTAGTGAGCTTGATGGCGGCGCCGTCGCGTAGTGGCAGAATGGTTTGTACTGAGCCTTTGCCGAAAGTCTTGCTGCCCATGATCACCGCACGCTTGTGGTCCTGCAGTGCACCGGCGACGATCTCCGAGGCGGAGGCCGAGCCGCCATTGACCAGCACGACCATGGGTGCGCCGGCTATGAAATCGTTCGGAGTGGCACTGAAACTCATATCGGCGCTGTCGATGCGACCCTTCGTATAGACGATCCGCCCTTTGGTGAGGAAAGCGTCGGCGACCTCCACCGCTGCATTGAGAACGCCACCGGGATTATTGCGCAAATCCAGCACCAGACCTTGCAGCTTGCCATCGCTCTGCTGCTTCAAGTCGTCGAGCGCATCGGCTACATCTTCACCCGTATGGGACTGAAATTGAGTAATGCGCAAGTAAGCATAGCTGGGTTCCAATATCCGAGATTTAACACTATCGACTTTGATTACGGCGCGTTTGATCGTTACGTCGAAAGGTTTATTCTCGCTCTCCCGAACCACCGTCAGCTTGATGGTCGTCCCCGGTTTGCCACGCATCACGCTCACCGCATCGCCCAACGTCATCCCTTTCACCGGTTTACCGTCGATGCGAATGATCAGGTCCCCGGCTTGAATACCCGCCCGCGCGGCCGGCGTGTCATCGATGGGAGCAACCACTTTGACAAAGCCATTCTCCATCCCGACCTCGATGCCAAGCCCCCCGAATTCACCTCGCGTCCCCACTTGTAGATCTTTATATTCTTTTTTGTCCAGGTAAGCCGAGTGCGGGTCCAAACCAGAGAGCATGCCGCGGACCGCGTTTTCCAATAGTGTTTCATCCCGCACCGACTCGACATAATCTTGTTTGACACGAACCAGCACCTCGGTGAAGGTACGCAGTTCACCCAGCGGCAGTTCCGCTTGCGGGGCCCGCTGAGCGCACGCGCTCTGGCCGAATGCAGCGAAAAGACCGAGCACAGCGCCGACGCACAGCGCATACAGGAACTTGGTGACTCGCATATCCACTCTCTTAATATAGACCTCTATCGCAACACGCTGGCAACGGCTCGCCACAGCTCAACCATGCTGCCCTACGGGCCGCAGCCAAGCCAGCGGGTTTTCGGGTTTACCGCGTACGCGCACTTCGAAATAAAGTCCGGCATGGCTCACTCCACCGCTGACGCCCACCGCGGCAATAATCTCTCCGGCCTCGATCCAATCGCCAATCCCTTTGTATAGGGATTGATTGTGGCCGTACAGAGTCATGTAACCGCCGCCGTGATCAATGATCAGCAGCAGCCCGAGACCACGCAACCAATCGGCGAAGACCACCCGCCCGCCTGCAACAGCATGCACGGCGCTGCCCTCCGCCGCAGCAATAAACACACCCTGCCAAAGCACCCCGACATCGCGTTCGGCACCATAATGAGCGGCTAGTTTGCCCGTCAGAGGCCAAGCCAGCTGCCCTTTACGGACTCGAAACGGCCGCTCGCCCGTGTTAGCAGCGGGAATATCGGCCAGTGTACGCAAGCGCTGCACTAATTTCGTCAACTCCGCCGCGTCGGCTTGCAAGCGCTGCAATCGTTGCCCTTGATCCGCCATATGCCGGCGCAGCTGTCGCAGCAACACAGCCCGTTGCCGGCGATCACGCTGCAGATCTTTTTGCCGTACGATACGCTGGCGCTTGAGTTCTTCGAGTTGCGCGAGTTCGACCTGCAACTTCTGCTCGAGCGAGTCCATCGATTGCAACGCCTGCACGGCCTCCTGGATACGTCGGCCGCGCGCCTGCCGGAAATATTCATAGTAGACCTGCACCCGTTCCAAGCGGTTCGGATCTTCCTGGTTCAGGATAAGACGCAAGTATTGATCACGGCCAAGCGCATAGGCCGCTACGATCTCCCGCGCTAGATACGTGCGCTGCTGCGTCAGCCGCCCGGAGTTGCGCTCATAGCGGGTTCGTAGCTTGGCAATCCGGCGGCGCTGTGCCTGAACAGCGACCGCCAACTCATGCACGCCGGCGGCCGCCCCGCCGATGTCCTCATCGAGGCGCTGCAGCTGCTGCGTGAGACTGTCTTCACGTCGCTGATCACCACGCAGCTCGGCACGAATACCGACAATCTCCGCGCGCAGCTTCTCAAGCCGTTCGGCTTTGCTATGATACCCTTCGCCGGCGGTGATATCCGTGAACAGGAGCAAGGCCAGCATGGCCGTTATCAAGCCGGCCCATGTTTGCATGCAATATGATCTCTGCTCAGACACCTTTGACAGTACATTTCATCATTTCATCGCCGGCTGACGACAGTATAATGCCCAGTCTAGCAAGTCCCGTGGAACAGCCGAAACAACTCGGCTGGCACAAGTACATCGGGCTACGGGTAAGGCTGTCTGCACGGGTGGTTTGCACGTGCAATGACCGGTGGCCGTCTTTTATAGCATTAACGAGCCCAACGATCGCCTATGGAGCATTTGTTCGAATTTATCGGCAACCACTGGGCGCTTTCTATCGCGCTCGTGGTGATCACCATAGCCATTATCGCCAATGAGGTGCTTTTGCTGCTTCAGGCGGGTCACGCCTTGGAGCCGGAGCAAGCTACTCAATTGTATAACCGCGATGATGCCGTATTCGTCGACCTGCGCGGCGAAAACGCCTACTTGACGGCCCACCTGCCGGGTGCCGTGAATTTGCCGCTCGCTCACATGGATCAGCAAACGGAAAAACTCCAACAATACGCCGGACGTCCCGTGATCCTCTACGATGAGGCCGGTTATCAGGCCCGCAAAGCTGGCACGAAGCTCAAAAAGCTGGGCATGGAAAATGTGTATCAACTCAAAGGCGGTATCGGCGCTTGGCGGGATGCCGGGCTACCGACGAAGAGCAAATAGAACGTGCTGGTGATAATGGAAATGGAAATGGAAATGGAAAAGGGAGTGTAGCGGAGTATGACTGAAGCAGACGCCAACACCCAAGCAGGCGAGGCCCAACAACAGTTCATCATTCAAAAAGTGTATCTTAGGGATGCCTCGCTAGAGATACCCAACGCCCCGGGAATCTTTCGTTCGGAATGGCGTCCGCAAGTTAACGTCGAGTTGAATACCGAACACCAGGCACTCGATGAAAGCGCTTATGAAGTGATCGTCACCATTACAGTAACCACCAAGCTCGATAGTAAAACGGCTTATCTCTGCGAGGTTCATTTGGCTGGAATCTTCATTATCGTGGGGTTCGACACCCGAACGCTGGATGGTCTGCTCGGCAGCTATTGCCCTACGATTCTGTTTCCCTATGCCCGTGAAGCCATATCCGACCTCTCCAATCGAGCCGGTTTCCCAGGCATAGTTCTCGCGCCGGTGAACTTCGACGTTCTCTACGCCCAAAAGCAAGCCGAGCAACAGCAACGCCAGGCGAGCGAACCCCAGTAGCACGGGCTCATGCAGTATTCCGATACGATCAGTGTCGTCGGTGCGGGCTCTTGGGGAACCGCTCTCGCACTGGTTCTCGCACGCAACGGTTACCGCGTTTACCTCTGGAGCCATGACCCCGACCATGTAGAACGCATGTCTCGGGAGCGCGCCAACCTCCGCTATCTCCCGGATGCCCCATTCCCAGCTGAGCTACGGCCCGTCGCCGAGCTGGAAATCGCTCTGCGTGACGTGCAGGAGGTGCTGGTGGTAGTCCCCAGCGCCGTCTTCAGCCGAGTACTCGAGCAAATGGCACCGCTGCTTGCCAAGCATGCCCGCGTCACCTGGGCAACCAAAGGGCTCGATGCCGACACCGGGAATCCCCTGCATTGCACAGCCGAACGCCTCCTTCCGGGGCGCGCCCTGGCCGTGCTCTCGGGGCCAAGCTTCGCGCGTGAAGTGGCCAAAGGGCTGCCGACAGCCGTCACGGTAGCCTCACGAAATGTGGCGTTCGCCCACGAGCTTGCCGACGCTTTTCATAATGAGAGTTTCCGCGTCTATACCAGCGACGACATGCTCGGGGTAGAGCTCGGGGGGGCGGTGAAAAACGTGCTAGCCATCGCCACCGGGATTGCCGACGGGCTCGGGATGGGCGCCAATGCTCGGGCGGGTCTCATCACACGCGGGCTTGCCGAACTGCGTCGCCTTGGCCGGGCGATGCAGGCACGGTCAGAAACCTTCATGGGACTCTCCGGTATGGGAGATCTCATCCTCACCTGCACCGACGATCAATCCCGCAATCGCCGGATGGGACTCGCCTTGGGCCAGGGCATACCGGCTGCGCAGGCCTTGCAGCAAATCGGCCAAACCGTAGAGGGTCTACAAACCACTGCGGATGTCCACCGCTTGGCAAGGCGAATGGGCGTCGAGATGCCCATCTGCGAGCAGGTCCATTTGGTCCTGTCACAGCACCTCAGCGCAAAGGCGGCCGCCGCCAACCTGATGCTCCGAAAGCGCAAATCAGAACTGGATTGAAGACAGTGTGCGCTTTGATTCTCGGGGGCAATGCCTAACGAGGCTTCGCCTGCTAGAGCAGTTCCTGCGTTCCGGCAAAACCGAGCTGCCGCCAGGCCTCGAAAACGGCGACGGCAACGGCATTGGAGAGATTGAGGCTGCGGTTTCCAGGGACCATCGGCAGGCGCAACACGGCCTTTGGATCGAACGCCTCGAGCAGGTTGGGCGGCAGGCCTCGGCTCTCCGAACCAAACAATAAAGCGTCACCGGGCTGAAAACGAACCGCGTGAAAGATACGCCGCGCGCTGGCGGAAAAGGCGAATATCCGCATCGGCTGCACCGTGCGGCAGAAGGCAGCATAGCCGGCATGCTCTTCTACCCGAGCGTATTCCCGGTAATCCAGGCCCGCGCGACGCAGCCGGCGATCGTCCATATAAAAGCCAAGCGGGTGAATCAAGTGCAGCCGCATACCGGTATTGGCACAGAGTCGGATCACGTTGCCCGTGTTGGCAGGAATCTCCGGCTCGAGCAGAACGACATGCAGCAAAGTGGCGTTCACGTCGGTAAGGCTATGTTCGATCATACCCGTTGTTTAGACCACCCGCCGGCCAGCGCACCGGCAATGAGATGGGCAGTACGCAACGGCTCCGGAATCCGACTGTGCAGAGCGAAACGCTCGAGCAAGGCCTGCGCCTGTGCCAATGTCAAACCCACGCGTTGGACATGAACCGCAACCAGGGGCTCCATGGGCCCAAGCCGTTCGATTAGCTGCCACTTCCGCCGTCCACCCGACACCCGATGCAACAAGGCTTCCCGGATAGCCGGCCGATCCGGCGCCCGTCGAGCTACGACCAATACGGGAAGGCTGAGCGACTCGGACAGCTGTAGCACATCGATCACGTTAAACCCCGCCAGCGCTACCCCTTGCAGCAGAACGCATTGCAGCTGCGGCGCAAAGCGCGACTGCCGCACCATCCGCACCAGCTCCCGCGTGGCATTGGCACCGTCGCGACGAACCCGCCCACACAAGACCCCCTCCAACCGGGCTCCACTGAAAACAGCGCCAACGACGGTCACATCGCCGCGGTGCTCGCTCGCGAATGAGGCGTCGTCAAAACCGATCACGTGCGATAGACGACCATCCATCTTGGCTACCTCGGCGATAAAGCTCATAAAGCGATGTCGATCACCTTCCATCCCAGGCGCGATGGCACCATACTTCGCTGCGACTTCTGAGCATGAAAGTCATGTGATTTTCTATCGGGAAGACGACAACCTGTAGCGGCGGACCATAGACGAGATCGGGCACGTCGTGGCGTCGGTTTATTCCTTCATTCTCGATTCTCGACAAAACTCCAGAAGTCCACCAGTCCCCCGGGTGTCTCCAGGGAAAGAAAAAACCGTTGTCCATGACCAACGGGGCGTGACAGCCAGGCCTTAGCTGCGTCCAAGTCTTTCGTCGCCCAAATAAATGCTGCGGCTATGTAGGGTTCATCGGTCAGCCAGAAACGCAGGTCTGACGATGTTACCCGAACCAGAGAACTCATGACCCGTGCGTAAAACTGCCATAGCCCCCGATACAGCCACAGCACGTCACTGCGCTTGGTCAGTCCACGCGCGTCGGCAAATTCGCTGAGCAGGTCCAGATGCAACAGACTGTCGAACACCGACGAGTAGGCGGAAAGCAGATCGTTGGTCGCATCGTAGCTGCATCGTACCTTCTTCAATTTTCGGGCATATCTGGCATGAAACTCCTGCAACTGCCAGAGAATCTTGCTTCGACCAGTCTTGGTCTTCCATTGATAATCCTGAATCGCGTTTTTGAGCTCTTCTTGAACCTCCTCCACCTCAAGTGCGACCCCGATAATCGATTGAGAGGTGTTCCAGGCGAAGCGGAACCGTTCGGCCACCAGAGTATTCTTGGCCCGAATGGCTTCGAGCATGACCGAGAGCTCTTGCTCTGAGCGATTCAAGGTCGCCTTCGATAGGCTTTCAAGACCCCACTTCAGCAAAAGGTCATACATATTTGTCTGGCCTCTCTGACAGTCGATCCATACGAGAACATGGAGGTATGGCGTCTAACCATAATGGCCTTGGGGCGGGGCACTAGTACTTCGTTTCGTTAAAACGTTTGCTCTCATGTCATTTGGAAGTCGAAGTTCTTCCATTGGAAGCGCACTGGATGAGCGCTCATCTCTTCGATGCCTTCGAGGATTTGCTGGCGCAACTCGTCCAGCGACGCGTGTGCGTCGCGCCGTTCGAGGTAGTAGCCCACCCGGTGGGGCTTGAGCTCGTGGGCATCGAGGATGCGCCAGACCGTAGATTTGCCCGCCTGCGACAACCGTGCAAAGCCCACATCGCCAACGTGGGCTGCGACATATCCAGCCAGCGCCGAGATCGTCCACAGCTCAGCGGCCAGTCTCACATCCTTGGGCTTGCGACAAGCCAGATCGACCACCCACACCTTGGCTGCCTCTCTGATCTGCGGAGCATGCGCACGGTGATACCGATCACGAAGCCCACTCACCACGCCAACGGCAAGCGCCTTGTCGATGCACTTATAGGTCGTCGGCCTAGAAACACCCACCGCGCGCTGAATTTGCGTGGGCGACTTGCCATCGGCGTCGAGCGCGTCCCGGAACGCATCATACGTCCAACCGGCGACCTGGAAATTATAAAGGAGGCTACTGGTCTCAATGCCAATACCTTTGGTGCCCTCACCGTTGCATCTGTTCAGTACCGAATCGAGGTGACAAATATGGGACAGCGGCGGCCGAAAACGTCGTCGCACAAGACCTCATAGAAGCTTCACGTTCCGAATCTGTCAGTCAATGAAGCGACGTTCACGGTCAGTCACATGGGGACGCTGACTTTGGTCAATGAAACCAACACCAGCCCAGAGCTCGAGTCGGTGATTCCGATGCTACTCCCATCGGAGACCGCAATCATCGAGTTTTCGGTAACTGCGGCATTGAACCCAGTTTACCCTGTAGACTTCACTAACACCGCCAACGTAACCAGTGATTTGCTGGATTCCAACGTGACCAATGACACCGCGATTATTATCACGTCGCCTCCTCCCTGATCTGCAAACACGCTGTTACAAGTTTGAGAGCCCGAGGCACGGAAATCCGGATAGAGGGGACGCCTCACGGTGCCCCTTCCGATATCATCGGGCCTATGGGGCCGTATCACGGTGGTTCAGTAAGCTTGAATGCTCCCGCACAGACCCCTCTATACCATTGAAATAACCATTATAAGAATCAGATTATGAAAAAATCTGAGTTTTGGAGTGAAAGACCTGGCATCAATTGAGCGAATTGTTGAGCATCTGCCCCGCCGACCGCGTCGGTGTCGAAATAGAGGGCACCAGTTTGATTGTCGTAAATTACCTGATCCGTACTGTCGTGCGCCTCAGTACCAATATGAAATGCTGAATTACTCAGCCTGCCAGTTTGCAAACCGGAGAAGATGCTGTTTTCCAGTAAAATAAAGTCATCTATTGGTGAAAAATCAGTAATTTCATCCTCGGCGTTAGCAAACGGCGCATCAAATACAAAGAGATCACGGCCTGAGCCTCCAGTTAAAATATCGGCACCCGCACCCCCCCAAAGTAAATCGTTGCCGTTGCCCCCCTCGATATGGTCATTACCAGCGTTGCCGAATAGTCTATCCCTGCCGCCCAAGCCAAAAATTTCATCATCGCCGGAAGTTCCGTGCAGGGTTTCTGATGTTAAGGTACCGGTTATCGTATTCAATTGCGGTTCTGGTGTCGATTCCGGAGTTGGTTCGGGTGTAGGCTGTGGAGTAGATATCGGCGTATCGCCACTGGTTGTGGGATCGACAAGATCCAGTTTTACATTTTGGTTACCAATGCTGGTTTGAAAGCTTGTTGTAGCAAACCCATTAGCAGAAAAGCTCACCGTGTAGTCGCCGCTGGCGAGTTCCAGTGCATAACCACCAGCCGGATTTGTTGTTGTAGTTTCAACTGCACCGGTCAAATTATTTTGGGCGTTGATAGTGAAACCACTCAGTCCTTCACCAATATCATAATGCTTGTCTCCGTCCTGATCATCGAAGGCAACGCCGGTCAGGAATGAATCAGATGCGGTGCGAGCGAAATTTTGTGTTACAACCGCACCCTCGAAACTGTCGAATTGGCCGACTTCAAAGCCGATCCCGATTTCTCGGTAGGAGTCATTTAACAAGTTCGCACGATGCCCTTCGGAGTTCATGAGCATATTATGTAATTGCTGCACTTCATCCTGCAGTCCTTCAGGTGCTCGAATGCTCATCCCGGCGATGTTTTCTGCCCAAGCCCAGGAGCCTGTGAAATTATAACCTGCTGCCTCCATGCGATCACCTGGACTCGAACCATTTGCACCGGTATGAGAAAACGTGTCGGTTTCGATCATCCATGAACTATGATTCTCAGATGATTCGTTTAAATCACCATCGAAAGCAAGTGGTTGCACCCCAGCATTGGTGCGTTCGGCATTGATAAGTTCAAGCATAAATTGTTCGTAGGCATTGGCTTGTGACATAAGAACTCCAGCTATATCTTATATGTAGTTACATAAAGTATCATTCTAATAAAATTCTGATTAATTTATCTATCATTTCAGAGGAATACAAAATTTATATAAATCAATAACCTGAGCATTGGCCTTTACTAGCGTAGCGAATAAATCAACGTTTTCTGATACCCTAGCGCGCTCGTATCTGCATAGTCGTATTTTGGAAATTTATAAGCACCATAACCTCTATTTTCGTCCGATAAAACCAACTATATTGCGGTAGTCCACATCAACTGGCGGCTGTCTATTTGCTCCGCAATCAGGCGCGCAGGCGCGCTTCCCCAACATGCACGGGTCGTCAGACCGGATATCATCCTACTGGAGGGCTTCCGACGCGAGCTTCTTAAAATCTAAAGCAAGCCTCATTTTTTTCAAATTCACTTATCGTTTCTTTAGAGCCTAATGCCTTGCCATACTTTATGTAGCATCTGCTGCTGAAACCAGACGAATAATATTGGCGGTATTAAATACTAAAAACACCTCGATGCCCTTTAGCAAGGGCCCAATTTCATTGCGCGGACCCGACTCTATTACTGAAATACATGATAGACGGCCCGATCAAGGTTCGGCCGTAAAACCATGTTAGGCGAGCGGATCGGCGGCTGCATTCCCGCGGGCAACGGGCCGGACTGGGTCTCTTATCCACTCGCTCCAGGAACCAGGGTAGAGCCGCATCCCGGGCCATCCGATATGCTCCAACGCCAAGACGTGGTGACAAGCCGTGACACCCGAACCGCACATCGCAACCAACCCCGCGGCACCGCCGGTTGGCAGCAGTTCGCTCCAGGCCGCCCGCAACGAGTGCGGATCGAGGAAACGGCCATCCGAGCCTAAATTGTCAGGGAACGGTCGATTGTAAGCCCCGGGGACATGTCCGGCGACCGGATCGATGGGCTCCACATCGCCCCGAAACCGCTCGACGACCCGAGCATCGATGATCCGATAGCGCGTACGCTCCCGGGCGAGGGTGTCGGTGTCGATCGTCGGCATCGCCCCGGCTCGGCCCTGGAAGTCGGCCGACCGAAGCAGCGGCCGATTACGGCTGATCGGATAACCCAGCGCCTGCCAAGCGAGGAAGCCGCCGTCGAGCACCGCCACGGCGTTATGGCCCAACCAGCGCAATAACCACCACAACCGCGCAGCAATTGCGCCGGGACCGGCATCGTAGGCCACCACCTGGCTGGCATTGCCGATCCCTTGGCGTGCGAGCCAATGCATGAAGGCGCTGGCATCCGGAAGCGGATGACGCCCGCTGTGCGCCGTGGTGGGGCCGGATAGATCCTCCTCGAGGTGCGCATAGTGCGCGCCGGGGATGTGCGCCATCGCATAGGCGCGACGGCCGGCTTCCCCGTCGGTCAAATCGAAACGGCAGTCAATGACGGACCAAGCAGGATCGGCAAGATGCTCCGCCAAGGCACTGACCGGAATCAGGGTGTTCCAGACCATGTTGCGCTCCCTTTGCGGCAGGACCGACAATAAGCGCGCCGGCACGCAACTCGATACGGCCGCCACCCGGCCGGCAGTTGAGAAACCGCGAGCCCATGCTTGCTACTACTATCCGCTGCACACCCAGGTCCATCAAACACTGAGTTGCAGCTCTTTGATTTTTCGAGTCAATGTGTTGCGACCCCAGCCAAGCAAACGCGCGGCATCCTGGCGGCGACCGCCGGTGCGCCGCAACGCAGCTTGAATGAGGACGCGCTCAAGCCTGGGCAGGGCGTCGGCCAGCGCGCCGGGGGCCATCTTGCTCGCGCGTTGATCAGCCCAACAGGCCAGCAGACTCTCCCAATCGTTGCCGATTTCAACTTGGCTAGGCTCAGCCCTGAGCTCGGCAGGCAAATCTTCCAACTCTATGTCCTGGCTGCTGGCCATCACAGTGAGCCAGCGGCAGATATTTTCCAACTCCCGCACGTTGCCCGGCCAAGGCTGTTGCATGAAGTAACGCTCCACCGCCGGCGAGAGCTTCTTGGGCTCCACCTTGAGCTCGCGCGCAGCACGAGCGAGGAAATGCTCTGCCAGAGCCGGAATATCGCTACTGCGCTCACGCAGTGTACAGACGTGAATCCGAATTACATTCAGCCGATGGAAAAGGTCTTCGCGAAACAGCCCCTCCTGGACCTGCTGCTGCAGATTTTGATGGGTTGCCGCGATGATACGCACGTCCACCCGTAGGGAGGCGAGTGCACCTACTCGGTAAAACTCGCCGTCGGCCAGCACGCGTAGCAGCCGGGTCTGCAGCTCCGGTGGCATATCACCGATCTCGTCGAGGAACAGCGTCCCGCCGTCGGCCTGTTCGAAACGTCCCCGCCGACTCTGATGCGCGCCGGTAAAGGCGCCTTTCTCGTGGCCAAACAGCTCCGACTCCATGAGGTCGCGGGGAATCGCGGCCATATTGAGCACTATGAAAGGCTTATCGGCGCGTGGGCTGTGCCGGTGCAGTGCGCGCGCCACCAACTCCTTGCCCGTTCCCGACTCACCGTTGATCAGCACCGTGATATTGGAACGGGACAGTCGCCCGATCGCGCGAAACACCTCCTGCATCGCCGGTGCCTCACCAATAATCTCCGGAGTGTAGCGGCGAGCACACCGGGTGGGTGCCGCCGCCCGGGCGGCGGCGATGGCACGCCGAACCAGAGCGACCGCATGGTCCGTATCGAAAGGCTTGGGCAGATATTCGAATGCCCCGCCCTGATAAGCAGCGACCGCAGCGTCCAGATCCGAGTGTGCTGTGATTACGATCACCGGCAATTGCGGCCAGCGCTCGTGCACGTCCCGCAACAGCGCCAAACCATCCAGGCTCGGCATACGGATATCAGTTATGAGAACATCCGGTCGGCCCCGATCGAACGCAGCCAACGCTTCGCGGCCGCTCTCAAAAGGAGCGGCCTGCATCCCCGCTTTTTCCAAAGCTCTGGTGAGGACCCAACGAATAGAGCGATCGTCGTCAACCACCCAGATACGCGGCAAGTCATTCATTGTGTTCCTCGATCGGCAACCATACCGTGAACACGGTGTGCCCCGGTTCACTTGTGCATTCGATGAGCCCACCGTGTTGGTAGAGCAGCGTCTGAGCGATGCTCAGACCGATCCCGCGGCCCGGCGCATGATCGCTCGCCACGGGGTAGAAGATCGTGTCCTGCCGCTCTACCGGGATTCCGCAGCCATCGTCAATAACTTTGATGCAGGCCACCAATCGGTGTTCCACATTGCCGATCGTGAAGCGGCGTTGAGTACGAGTGTACAATGTGATCAGACCAGTATCGCCGACCGCTTGAAGTGCATTTCGCACTAGATTGAGCAGCACCTGGATGAGTTGATCCGGCACCACTTGGAGAGGCGGAATGCTGGGATCGTAATCGCGCACGATCGAAACTCTCGGCGGAGCTTCGGCCTGTACCAAGTGCCGGACATGCTCTAACAGCTGGTGAATGTTGGTGGGCCGATAACGTCCCCGGGTATCGGGGCCGAGCAACCCATCCACCAAGGCACGCAAGCGATCGGCTTCCCTGATAATCACTTCCGTGTATTCGTGCTGGCTTGGCTCCAGCAACTCCTGCTGGAGCAACTGGGCCGCGCCACGCAACCCGCCAAGCGGATTTTTGATCTCGTGGGCCAGGTTACGGATGAGCTCACGGATGGCGCGATTCTGCGCGATAAGCTGATTTTCCCGGGAGATCCTCAGGTGATGATCCAGTTGGTCCAGCTCCAAGAGGATGCGCCCGTGCGCCAGTGGTGTGATGGCGCAATTGACGGTTACCGTGTGCCCACTACCGACAACGACGCGGTGCTCACGTTGCGTGTAAGTGCCCTGCCGCTCCAGCGCCAACTCAATGCCCCGCTCGAGGGTAACGAGACTCGGCATCAGCCGCGCGAGCTCTATACCAATCGCTTGGCGGGCGCTGATCTGCAACAATCCCTCAGCCGCGGCGTTGAGATAGCATACGGTACGATCGCGCTCGAGCAGCACGACACTGGTACTTAGCAGCTCCAGCATTTGATCGCCGATCGGAGTCAAGCTCGTCTTCATGCTTAGCACTGACCGCCCCCCCCAGCATCACCACCGAGTCCGCGCTGGCTCTGGAGGAGGTATCTCCGTCCACCCCTGCTCCGGGAAACCGCCCGCTGGGCACGCCCCTGTTCAGTACTACGGCAGGCGGGGCGGTTTATTTGCCGGAATGTTCACGGAAGGGCGATGCATGTAGAAAGTAACGGGATCGGCTCGAGCAACAACCCCACCCATCGCGTCCTCGATCACTGCGCCTAGTGTATGCGTGCCTCGCACGATCTCATGCAGCTCGACCGCAGCGCCGCTAAGCGCAGCAGCATCCACCGGCTGACCGTCCAACGATACCCGGATACGGTCCCCATCGCGCAATTCAGGCTCGATCCTAAAGCGCACGATCACAGTACCCGGGTTATTGCGGACAGTCGCCTCGGCTTGCGGTTGAGCGATGCCAAACTGCGCGTAACCTTTCGTCACCAGGCTCGTTTGGGGCGCCGTGGACGGCGCTTCTTCGACCGGTGGAAGGCTGACTGCCGGCGGTTGCTCCAAATCCAACCGCTTGGCACCCGGATGCGGATTATCGGAGAAATGCACTCCCCCCTCCTCATCCGTCCACTTATACACCACGGCCCCGACGGGCAGCGCCGCCAGCAGGAACAGCACGGCACTTGCCGTGATTCGCTTCATTCCGCCACCACTCCAGAGCAATTAGCTCGCTTGATCGGTCTGCGGCCGCCGCCCAGGCATACCTGTCATGTCATACAACCAGGTTTTGGGCTGACCCCGGTCCCCCTCCGATCTTAATTACCCCAAGCGCCGCAAACGAGCAAGGCGTTTGCTCTCGCGGCGCCGGCCGGCGCCAGGCTTTCCTTGACAGACGGCATGTCCACTGCCTGTCACCAGCAGCGATCCCCCCGGCACCGACCCACGTAACAACTACACGCTCCAAAGGGCTGTTCCAGCTCAGACGCTGTAGTACATATCGAACTCGACAGGGTGCGTCGTCATCCGCAGCCGCTGGACTTCCTCCATCTTCAACGCCAAGTAGCCGTCGATGACATCATCAGTAAACACATCACCAGCCTTGAGGAATGCACGGTCCTGATCCAGTGCCTGCAGTGCCTCCTCCAGCGAGAAGGCCACCTTGGGGATCTCCTTTTCCTCCTCCGGGGGCAGGTCGTAGAGATCCTTGTCCATGGCATCTCCTGGATGAATTCTGTTCTGAATTCCATCCAGCCCCGCCATCAACATGGCCGCAAAAGCAAAGTACGGATTCGCGGTGGCGTCTGGAAAGCGCACCTCGATACGCCGTGCCTTGGGATTTGAGACCCACGGGATGCGAATCGAGGCCGAGCGATTCCGGGCGGAGTAGGCCAGCAGCACGGGTGCCTCGAAGCCGGGCACCAAACGTTTGTAGCTGTTGGTGGCGGCATTGGTGAACGCGTTCACCGCCTTGGCATGCCGGATGATGCCGCCGATGTAGTACAGCGCCGTCTCGGACAGACCACCGTAGCGATCACCGGCGAACAGCATCTCGCCAAGTTTGGCGATGGATTGGTGAACGTGGCAACCGTTGCCGTTATCTCCCACTAATGGCTTTGGCATAAAAGTCGCCGTCTTACCGAAAGCAGCCGCGACATTGTGCACGCAATACTTGTATATTTGCAGTTCGTCGGCTTTCTTGACCAAGGTAGCGAACTGGGTTCCGATCTCGCCCTGCCCGGCCGTCGCGACCTCGTGGTGGTGCACCTCGGTAATCAATCCCATCTCGGCCATGGCCTGGCACATGGCGCTGCGGATATCGTGCAGCGCATCCACCGGTGGCACGGGGAAATACCCCCCTTTGACCCCTGGGCGGTGCCCCATGTTGCCATCCGGATATATCCGCTCGGAATTCCAACGTGCCTCCTCGGAGTCCACCTTGCAAAAGCTGCCGCTGATATCGGCACCCCAGCGAACGTCATCGAAGATGAAGAACTCGGCCTCCGGGCCGAAGTAGGCCACATCGCCGATGCCGGTGGCTTTCAGATAAGTCTCAGCCCGGCGGGCAAGGGAACGGGGATCACGCTCATAACCTTGCATGGTACTGGGCTCGATGACATCACAAATGAGATTGACTGTGGTCTCATCGAAGAAAGGATCGAGTACCGCCGTAGCAGCATCCGGCAACAAAATCATGTCGGACTCCTGGATACCCTTCCAACCGGAGATCGAAGAGCCGTCGAACATCTTGCCGCTCTCGAAGAGATCCTCGTCGACGCAGTGCGAGGGAAGGGTGAGATGCTGCCATTTGCCGCGCGTGTCCGTAAATCGCAGATCCACGAACTTAACCTCTTTATCCTTAATCATCTTCAGCGCGTCATCAGGTGTGCGAACCATTGATCGACCTCCACGGTGAATGCTGCATAGACTTACGGATCATTTAAAGAATTCGCTCCAAAACAGTGCATTAATCATGCCACACGCCTTAATATTCGCTGTCCCTGTACCCAAGACAGCAGCCGCAAGGTCATGGCGGGGCATCACCGCCCACAATTGCACCAAGTTAGTGCAAAAAAGAGCCATTCCTGCACTATTGCTGTGCTCATGCTCCCGCCTCGTCTGAGTACAAGCTTACTCCCGCTCATCAATGCCGGCGACGCCCGCTGGGCGCGACGAGTGTGGCATCGGTGTAGTGGCGCAACACACGCCGGGCAAACGCACTGTCCGTCTCGAGCGAAAGCTCAGCCGCCTGCAGAGCCGTCATAGCAGGAGTGTCATTATGCTGACGAACGGCGCGCAACACATCCATCAGTACGACGAAGGTATGCGCCAAAGCATGGAAGAGTTCCGCACTATCAGCGTGCGGTACACCGGCCAGATTATCGTAGGCTGAACGCCCGAGATCGACGAAATAGCTCACCCGTACCCGGCGGCGCTCCGCCTGCTCTGGAAACAACCCGGCGAAGATGAGGCACTGATCGCCGACCTCCTGCAGACTGTCGCGGCGCACCTGCCCCCGACTCAATAGGCCCTGCAGAAACTTCAGAGCCAGAACCGACCGCATCAGTTCCGGACGCCGCAAATAGCGCATGAGCAAAAACACGAGATAGCTCTCACGCTGCTCATCAAGCGCGCATTCGGCACGGCAAGCGGCCTCGGTCACCACACGATGCCATACCGCAGTGGCACTCGGCTCGAGGATCAATCGGCTCATAACCCACCTCCCGATTTTACCGACCTCTCATACCTATATAGGGTATCGGCATGCGCGGCGGAATGTTGGCGGATTTATGCGCTTACATCGTGTGAACTCGACCCACTATAATCCGGTACTTAGTGCAGCCGTCAGGAATATTGTGCTGCACCTAATCCAGGGACTGAGACAACGAGCCGATTATGATAACCTTTCAAGAACTGATCTTCGCGCTACAGCGCTATTGGGCACAACGCGGGTGTGTAATATTGCAGCCGCTTGACATGGAGGTGGGTGCGGGCACGTTTCATCCGGCGACTTTTCTGCGCGCACTCGGCCCCGAGCCCTGGTACGCCGCCTATGTCCAACCCTCTCGCCGGCCACAAGACGGCCGCTACGGCGACAACCCTAACCGACTGCAACACTACTATCAGTTTCAGGTCATACTCAAACCTTCTCCCGCAGACATCCAAGAGCAGTACCTCGGATCGCTTGAGGCGCTCGGCGTTGACCTCACCGTCCACGATATTCGTTTTGTCGAGGATGACTGGGAATCGCCCACGCTCGGCGCCTGGGGGCTGGGCTGGGAAGTCTGGCTCAATGGCATGGAAATCACTCAGTTCACCTATTTCCAGCAGGTCGGCAGCCTGGACTGCCGACCGGTGACCGGAGAGATCACCTATGGGCTCGAGCGCATAGCCATGTATCTGCAGGACAAGGAGAGCGTATTCGATCTGATCTGGACCGAAGGTCCCACAGGCTCGGTGTCATACGGCGACGTATTCCTGCAAAACGAACGGGAAATGTCGCAATACAATTTCGAGCAGGCTGGCGTCGATGCCCTGTTCAGCTGGTTCGATGTCTGCGAGCACGAGAGCAAGCGGCTAGTGGGGCTCGGGCTGCCGCTGCCGGCCTACGAAATGGCGCTGAAAGCCTCACACACTTTCAATTTGCTGGAAGCGCGCCACGCGGTCTCCGTAACCGAGCGCCAGGACTACATCCTGCGCCTGCGGGCCCGTGCACGCGCCGTGGCCGAAGCCTACTTCGCATCCCGCGAGGCACTGGGCTTCCCCCTGCTCGAGGTAACCAAGGAAGGCTA
Organism: Nitrococcus mobilis Nb-231; assembly: GCF_000153205.1. Lineage (GTDB taxonomy): Bacteria > Pseudomonadota > Gammaproteobacteria > Nitrococcales > Nitrococcaceae > Nitrococcus > Nitrococcus mobilis. Next base: position 2,263,050 of record NZ_CH672427.1, on the reverse strand, counting down.
AAAGCATGAACCAAGCGCATCGTGATTTGCTGGTGGAACTGGGTACTGAGGAGTTACCGCCGAAGGGGTTGCGCCGTCTGATGGAGTCATTCGCAAGCCAAGTCATCGCCGGACTGGATCAGGCGGAACTGTCCCACGCCGATCATCGCTGCTTCGCGACCCCACGCCGCTTGGCGGTGCTGGTGCGCGGCGTCGCACTGCAGCAACCGACCCGCCAAATCGAACGTAAAGGCCCGGCTTGGTCGGTAGCCTACGATGCGGCCGGTCAACCGACCCAGGCCGCGCTCGGCTTCGCCCGTTCCTGCGGCGTCGAAATCGAGCAGCTCTGCCGGTTAGAGACCACAAAAGGCGTATGGCTCGGCTATCGCGGCACCGAACCCGGCCGCACGGCGGCCGAACTCCTTCCGGAGATAATCGTCCAAGCACTCGCGCGTTTACCCATAGCAAAGCGCATGCGCTGGGGTGATAGCCCGGCCGAGTTCGTTCGACCTGTACACTGGCTGATATTGATGCTCGGTGAGGAGGTCATCCCGGCCACGCTCTTGGACACAGTCAGCGGCAATTTCAGCCGTGGCCATCGCATCCACCACCCACAGCCGATCGCGCTACGGGAACCGCTCGAATACAGCGATCGGTTACACGAGGAAGGCTGCGTCATCGCCGATTTCGAGGCGCGGCGCGAGCGAATCCTGGCCCAGGTCACGCACTGCGCCGAGGCGCTCGGCGCACAAGCGCTATGGGACGATGCCCTGCTCGATGAAGTTACGGCTTTGGTGGAGTGGCCGGTCGCATTGGCTGGCACCTTCGACGAGACTTTTCTCAGAGTGCCCCCAGAAGCGCTCATCTCCAGCATGCAAGGCCACCAGAAATACTTCCCCTTGCGGAGCAAGGCCGACACAGGGTTGTTGGCACGCTTCATTACAGTAGCCAACCTAAAAAGCCAGGATCCGGCACAAGTCATTGCCGGCAATGAGCGAGTTATTCGGCCGCGGTTGGCCGATGCGGCTTTTTTCTGGGACCAAGATCGCCGGCGCCCGCTGGCTGAGCGCATCCCACAACTCAAACATGTTTTGTTTCAAAAGCAACTGGGCTCTTTATATGACAAGTCGGCCCGCATCGGCGCACTTGGGCGGCATTTTGCCGCCGATTTCGGCGTCACGGGTGACCAAATCGAGCGGGTGGCGTGGCTTTCCAAAACCGACTTGCTCACCGAGATGGTCGGTGAGTTCCCGGAGCTACAAGGCGTCATGGGTCGCTATTACGCCGCGCACGATGGCGAGGAGGAGGCGATCGCGCTCGCCCTTGACGAGGGCTACCGGCCGCGATTCGCAGGGGATCCCATCGCCGCAAGCCCACTGGGGCAATTGCTGGCGGTAGCAGAACGCGCGGACACACTGATCGGCATATTCGCACTGGGCAAGACGCCCACTGGGGCAAAAGACCCGTTTGCGCTGCGTCGTGCAGCACTCGGCCTGTTACGAACCTGCATCGAAGGGCAACGCTCGATCGACCTCGAGGCGCTCTTTCGCTTGGCTGCCGAGCTGATGCCCGCCGAGGTTGATGCGGCGCGACAAATACAGCCCGTGCTGCAGTTTTGCCTGGATCGCCTGCGCGGCCTCTACCTTGAGCGCAACTACCCGGGAGAGTTGTTCGAGGCGGTACGCACTCTAACTCAACAGAAGCACCTGATTGTCGATCCGTGGGATTTCCACCGCCGCGTCATGGCCTGTGCCGAATTCATACAATTGCCGGAAGCCACCAGCCTGGCGGCGTCGAACAAGCGCATCCATAATATTCTGCGCCATGCTGGTGCTGATGACCAGCCGTTCTCGCCGGTGGACCCGGAGCACCTCGAGCACCCGGAGGAACGACGGCTCTATGAGGCTGTCAATGCGCTCGCTGGCGAAATCGAGAGCCAGGTAAACGCCGGAGAGTACACCGCGGCGCTTCGGCACCTCGCCATACTACGCGAGCCGATCGACCGTTTCTTCGATACGGTTTTGGTCATGGCCGATGAGCCGAGCGTACGAATCAATCGGCTTGCCTTGCTCGCCTGCGTCTCACAACTCTTCCTCAGCGTTGCGGATGTGGGTTGGTTACCCACCGGAGAGTGAACCCATGGCGCGGCGAGTGATCGTCCTCGATCGGGATGGGGTAATCAATTGGGACTCAGAAAATTATATCAAAAGCCCTACAGAATGGCGCCCCCTCCCTGGCAGCCTGACCGCGATCGCCCAGTTATCGGCGGCCGGTTTTGAGGTGGTAATCTGCACCAATCAATCCGGCCTCGCCCGCGGTTTGCTGTCGTTGCATGACCTAAGCGCAATCCACTCACGCATGGATTGCGCCGTTCGCGCGGCCGGTGGTCGACTTGCCGCCATTTTTATTTGCCCGCACGGCCCAGCGGATGGATGCCTCTGTCGCAAGCCGCTCGACGGGCTATTGCGGAGTATCGAGCGATACTTCGGAATATCGCTTCGCGACCAACCGGTCGTGGGAGACAGTGCCCGCGACCTCGAAGCGGCCTATCGGGTCGGAGCGCGCGCCATGTTGGTGCGCACCGGCAATGGTGAGCGCACGTTGACAAACAAGATGGTCAAGGTATCCGAGGTTTACCCGAATCTCGCCGCGCTCGCCGAGTGCCTGCTCAAGGAGACCCTATAAGGCCATGACTGATCAACACACGCGCTTTGTGCAGGGCAGCTTGATCCGTGGGATTATCTTTCATATTGGCCTGGGATTGTCAGTGGGTCTCTGGGGGATTCCCAGCCTGCTCAGTTTCCCACTTCCTTACCGCACCCGCTTCTGGATCATTAGCCGCTGGAGCCTATGGGCCATCTGGTGGCTGCGGATCACCAATGGGGTTCGCTGGGAAGTAGAGGGCCTAGAGAACATTCCTGCCGAAGCCGGCATAGTCATGTCCAAGCATCAATCGACCTGGGAAACGCTTGCCCTGCAAAGCTGGTTCAAACCCCAAACCTGGGTTCTCAAACGTGAGCTCATGTGGCTACCGGTTTTCGGCTGGTCGCTTACCCTGCTTCGCCCCATTGCGATCAATCGGGGCGCCGGTCGCTCGGCCATACGGCAAGTCATCAGACAAGGCCGAGCTAGATTGGCCTCGGGTAGCTGGGTGGTCGTCTTCCCTGAAGGCACACGCATCGCCGCCGGCGATAAGGGCCGTTATCGCGTGGGCGGTGCCGTGTTGGCCTGTGCCACCGGAGCCAAGGTCGTACCCGTTGCGCACAACGCTGGCGAATTCTGGCCCAAATACGGTTGGCGGAAACGCGCGGGTTGTATCCGGGTGCGCATCGGCCAACCCATTGATACCCAAGGTCTGCGACCGGAGCAATTAATCACCCAGGTCGAAACATGGATCGAGGGGCAAATGCCAACCCTATCACAACACAGCAACCCGCGCTGAAACGACTTGCTAGCCTATCGGCACACGCCGTGCGCGTCGCCCTTCCAGGGCGAACGACCGATTAGACGTTAGATATCCAAATTGCTGGCCGATAATGCGTTGTTCTCGATAAACTCCCGACGCGGCTCAACCTGATCGCCCATAAGGGTTGTAAAAATGTCGTCGGAAGCCACTACATCTTCGATGCGCACCTGCAGCAGTCGACGCGCTGCCGGATCCATGGTGGTCTCCCATAACTGCGCCGGATTCATTTCGCCGAGCCCTTTGTAGCGCTGCACGCTAAGTCCTCGTTTCGCCTCATCCAAAAGCCAGTTCACAACTTCGTGAAACTCACTTACCGCCTTGCTGCGTTGCCCGCGGGACACAAGCGCATCCGCACCGAGTCGATCGGCGAGTGCCTCGCTCAAACGCCGAATGGTCTCGTACTCCTGCGACAGGAAAAACTGCATCGAAAACGTATAAGGGTACAAAATCCCATGCATGCGCTTGGTTACCAGCGCATCGTGAAAACTGCCGTTCTGACTCAGATTGACACGAACGCGGTATTCCGTACCGGTGGGCTGGTTGCGGTTGACCCCCTCCTCCAATCGCTGGAACCAGCTATCGATCCGCCGACCATCACGCAATGCGTCCTCATCGAGGGCCGGTAAATCTACCATGGCCCGGAGGATATTCGGATCCGTACGCCGAGCGAGATGATCGATCATATCCATCGTCGCTAGATATTGGCGGATCAATCCTTCCAGCTCTTCACCGGTTATCCGCGCCACGCCGGCATTCGGCTGTAAGCTCGCGTCAGTCAATGCGAGGCAAAGCAGGTGTTCGATGAGCTCCTTTTCGTCCTTGACATAATCCTCCTGCTTACCCCGTTTGACTTTATACAGGGGGGGTTGCGCGATATAAATATGCCCTCGCTCCACTAATTCGACCATCTGGCGATAGAAGAACGTAAGCAGCAGCGTGCGGATATGGGAGCCGTCGACGTCGGCATCGGTCATAATGATGATCCGATGATAGCGCAGCTTGTCAGGATCGAACTCTTCCTTGCCGATACCGCAACCGAGCGCCGTGATCAACGTGCCCACTTCAGCGGAAGAAAGCATCTTGTCAAACCGCGCCTTTTCGACGTTGAGGATTTTGCCTTTAAGGGGCAGGATCGCTTGATAGCGTCGATCCCGCCCTTGCTTGGCCGAACCGCCCGCCGAATCGCCCTCAACGAGATAAAGCTCCGAGCGCGCCGGGTCGCGCTCCTGACAATCGGCCAGCTTGCCAGGCAAACCGGCCACATCCAACACCCCTTTACGTCGAGTCATTTCCCGTGCCCGCCGGGCGGCGTCGCGTGCTCGCGCCGCCTCGATGACCTTCTCAACAATCGCTTTGGCACTGCCCGGATGCTCGTAGAGCCATTCGTTAAGGTGCTCAGCCAGCACCGACTCCACCACCCCCTTGACTTCCGAGGAGACCAGCTTGTCCTTGGTCTGGGATGAGAACTTGGGATCAGGCACCTTCACTGAGACAACGGCGGTAAGGCCCTCGCGAACATCATCCCCGGTTGGCACCAATTTCGCCTTTTTGCTATACCCTTCGGACTCCATGTATTGGTTTATGGTGCGTGTCAGGGCCGCGCGGAAGCCAGCCATATGCGTGCCCCCGTCGCGTTGGGGGATATTATTGGTGAAACAGAAGATGTTCTCCTGATAGGAGTCGTTCCACTGCATCGCGATCTCGATACCGACCGGGCCCTTCCAGAAGTTGAGGTAGAAAGCGTCGCGATGCAGCGGCGTTTTATTCTTATTCAGATGTTGTACGAATGCTCGAATACCGCCGGCGTACTCGAACACATCTTCTTTATCCGTGCGCTCGTCCTTCAGTGAAATACGCACCCCAGGATTAAGAAAAGAGAGCTCGCGGAAGCGCTTGGCCAAGATGTCGTAGTTGAACTCGATATTAGTGAAAATATTCGAGCTCGGATGAAACGTAACCTGAGTCCCCGTATCGTTCGTCTCACCGAGTTGCTTGAGCGGAGCAAGCGGCTCGCCGTCGCGGTACTCCTGAAGGTGGATATGGCCACTTTTCTTGATAACGAGCCGCAACCGCTCCGATAAGGCATTAACGACAGAGACCCCAACGCCGTGCAGCCCACCTGAGACCTTATAGGATCTATTGTCGAACTTACCACCGGCATGCAGCATGGTCATGATGACCTCGGCCGCGGAGCGCCCTTCTTCCGGATGAATATCTACCGGAATGCCGCGGCCATTATCGGTAACCGTCACTGAGTTATCCGCATGGATCATAACCTCAATCTCGGTGCAATGCCCGGCAAGTGCTTCGTCTACGGCGTTGTCGGCCACCTCGAAGACCATATGGTGCAATCCGGTACCGTCATCGGTGTCACCGATATACATGCCAGGGCGTTTGCGCACGGCATCCAAACCGCGCAAGATTTTGATTTGCGCGGAACCGTATTCCGACTGTGCGCTCATAAAAGGATCCTTTCTGAAAGATGTCCGTATTATACCATTTCGCAGTAACAACCTTGTTCCACGTGGAACACGCGGAACCTACCGTCGCCAGGCAACACCAACTCGTTCTGACTTAACGCCGTCAGCAGAAGCTGCGCATCCATGCGAAGCAATTTCGCCAAAACGCGCTCCCGGTGCCCGGCATCAAGCTCGGCCGCCAAATCGTCAACAAGAATAACCGGGCGCTGTTGGCCATTTTTTAAAGTAAGTTCGGCCTGGGCAAGTCGCAGCGCAATAGCCGCGAGTTTCTGTTGACCTCGCGAGAGGCGCTGAGCGGCCCCGACATCGCCCGCAATGAAACGTAAATCACCCCGATGAGGACCGTAGAGGGTATGCCCGCGTTCAAGTTCGCGGCCCCTGGCCTGCGCCAAGACGCCCCGTAAATCATCGCGCCGCGGCCAGCCTGACTGAAAGTCCCAATGAAGCTCAAGCTCCGGAAGCCATTCTTCAATAAAAGCGTGCCAATGTGGCCAAAGCGCGTTCAGATAGCAGCGTCGGCTGCTGTCGACTGCTTCAGCCGCGGTTACGAGATCGGCTTCCCATGCCCGTGCTAGCTGCGAATCACCAGTGCGCAACGCTGCATTGCGCTGTCGCAAAGCACGCTGGTAGCGCCGCCAACGACCTTGATAGGAGTGTTCCACGTGGAACACTCCCCAGTCGAGAAGACTTCGTCGCTCTTGGGGTGCGCCAACGAAAAGCCGTTGACTCTCCGTGTTAATGACATGGGTGGGTAACAGCCAAGCGATCTCGGACAAATTCCAGATGTCTTGCCCGTTGCACCGGACCCGCGTTCGCCCAGGGGTGCGTTCCATCCCCAACCATGTCGTGCGTGGGGGTACCTGAATACTTGCCCCTAACGTAAAAGCACGGCAACCCTGCCGAATCAGTTGGTCAGAGTGGACAGACAAGAAACTGCGCCCGCGTGCCAGCCAGTGGATTGCTTCAAGCAGGCTGGTTTTCCCGGAGGCGTTGTTACCCCAAATGAAATTGACTCGTGGATCCGGAGTCAACACAACGCCCCGCAGATTTCGGAAAGCCTCCACCTCGATTCGAGCAAGGGTCATCGGTACTTGGCGTATCCCAATGGCGGCTGCAATTGTCCTGATCCGGCGGGTTGCCCACTGGGCGGATTATTGGCGCTCACGCGCACAATCTTACAGACGTAACGGCATCACTACATATCGGCAACGTTCATTGCCAGCCCCGCGCAGTAAGGCGCTGCTATTGGCGTTGGTTAAGAAGATCTCTACCGTCGATTCCTCGATCGCGGCCAGTGCATCCAGTAGATAGCTTGCGTTGAAACCGATCTCAAAGGCTTCTCCGTCGTAAGCCGCGGTGAGTTCCTCTTCGGCTTCTTCTTGAGCCGGGTTATTGGAGCAAATGCGCAAGGATGTGCCTCCCAGAATAAAACGCACGCCGTGCAAATGCTCATTGGAGAGAATGGCGGCTCGGATCAGGGCTTGTCGCAGAGTGTGGCGCTCGACTTGCAAGCACCCACCGTTTTGCTTAGGGATTACCCGCTGATAACTTGGAAACTGCCCGTCAAGCAGCTTTGTGGTAAAGCGAACTTCCGGCCAGGTGACACGAATATGATTGTCACCGAGTTCGAGTCGCAGCGGCTCATCACTGTCAGTCAAAAGCCGTAACAACTCTTGTATGCCTTTGCGCGGCACAATGACTTGTTTCGTTTCGGTCAGTGGAAGCTCGGTTACCACCTCGGCGAGTGCCAGTCGATGCCCATCAGTAGCAACGGCACGCAAACAGTACGGTTCGAGCTCTAACAAAAGTCCGTTGAGATAATAGCGAACATCCTGTAATGCCATAGCAAAACCGGTGCGATCGATGAGCCAGCGCAGATGCGATTGCGTTAACTCTAGATCTTGTGTTTGACCGATTTCCTCAACCGTAGGGAAGTCTTTGGTCGGAAGCGTCGCAAGCGTAAACCGGCTGTGTGGGAGCTGCAATGCGATGCGGTCGTGGCTCGTGCTGACGTGGATGTCGGCATGCTCCGGTAGGTTGCGGACAATATCCATGAGCTTTCGTGCCGGCAGCGTTGTTTCTCCCGCTTGCGAGAGCTCAGCTTGTGCGTGGGCTTGAATCTCGACCTCTAGGTCCGTCGCGGTAATCGCAAGCCTCTGCTCTCGTGCATCGAGCAGGATGTTGGCCAGTATCGGTAGGGTTTGGCGCCGTTCTACAACTCCGATAATAGACTGTAGTGCTTTGAGCAAGGCGGTTCTCTCGACGTCGAACTCCATGGCGGTATCCAACTAATCATTAATTAATATGAATATATTTTCTTTCTATAGTTAAAGGCATCGATGCGCGGTCTGGATAACTCGGATTTTAATACCTATTCCAGGGACTTAGCTTAAAAAAAAGACGGGAAAAGCCGTTAGATTCCTGTGTTTTCGCAGCGGATAACCTGTGGATAACTTTTGATTCTCCGAGACCTCCTTAGTAATGCACAGGTTATCCACATCATGTTGAGAGTGTTCTCAACAGGTTGTTATAGTCCTCGGCCAACCGCGTATCCGCCTTCATAAGCTCCGCAACCTTGCGACAGGCGTGCAGCACGGTGGTGTGGTCACGTCCGCCAAAGGCATTGCCGATCTCGGGTAGGCTGTGACTTGTCAAGCTTTTGGCAAGCGCCATCGCGATTTGCCGCGGACGTGTAATGGAGCGGCTGCGCCGTTTGGATAGCAAATCCGTCAACCGAATTTTGTAATACTCGGCAACAGTTCGCTGAATGTTTTCTATGGTTACAAGTTTATCGTGAAGGGCAAGGAGGTCGCGTAGCGCCCCTTTGGTGAACTCGACCGTAATCCGTTCGCCCGTGAAATAAGAGTTCGCGATGACTCTACGTAAGGCCCCTTCAAGCTCGCGAACGTTCGAACGGATGCGCTTGGCGATAAAAAAAGCTACCTCGTGAGGCAACTCGATGCCTTCGAGATTGGCCTTGGTCATTAGAATGGCAGCGCGCGTTTCAAACTCGGGGGGTTCAATAGCGACCGTCAAACCCCAACCGAAGCGTGACTTCAAACGTTCCTCCAGCCCCTGCACCTCCTTCGGGTAGCGGTCACAGGACATAACGACCTGCTGCTGGCCTTCCAACAATGCGTTGAACGTATGGAAGAATTCTTCCTGAGAACGCTCCTTGCCGGCAAAAAACTGGATATCGTCGATAAGCAGGGCGTTGACGCCGCGGTAGTAGCGTTTGAATTCATTGATCGCATTATGTTGCAGTGCCTTGACCATGTCGCCGACGAACCGCTCGGAGTGCAGATAGAGCACCTCGGCATCCGGTAAGCGCTGCAATAAGGCATTGCCGATGGCATGCATCAGGTGGGTCTTACCGAGCCCAACTCCCCCATAGATGAACAGCGGGTTGTAGGCCCCGCCTGGATTTTCAACCAACTGACTGCTGGCTGCACGTGCCAGTTGATTGGATTTTCCCTCGACGAAGGTATCGAAGGTGAAGTTCGGGTTGAGCAGGCTAGAAGACGGATGGACTGTCGTTGCGCGCGTCGGTGCCAGGTTGGTTCCGATCTCAAGCTTCAGCTTGGGTGGGCAATCCGGGCATTGCCCAACCAGTAGTTCCTGGATCCGGTCAGCGAAATGATCGCGCACCCAGTCGAGCACGAAGCGATTGGGGGCGAGCAGGCGCAGCAGTTTGCCATCCTCCTGTGCTTGCAGCGGCCGTATCCAGGTATTGAGCTGTTGGTCCGGGACCTCCCGTTCCAGGCGGCGCAGACATCCCTTCCACAGCGAATTGGCCACGGACGATACCTCTTCGGTAACGATGGAGATGCTGACGGGATTGTTAGACGGAGGAGTCTATACCCTCGCGCGGTGGTAATCCACGGCCACTTGTCCACGGCGTTAAATTGACAGTGATCCTATTGCACAGTAGAGTTTCCGGCTCGATTTTACTGGCCTGAGCTTTAATCCCTAATAGGTCGCCGCAGGACGAAATATCGCCATGAAGAGGACGTTTCAGCCGAGTGTGATACGACGCAAGCGCACCCACGGTTTCCGGGCTCGCATGGCGACCAAGGCTGGCCGGCAGGTGCTGGCGCGGCGTCGCGCTAAGGGACGAGCTCGTTTGATACCTTGAAGGCTGAACGACGGGTGCAACGGCAAGGTTATCCGCGCAGTGTGCGCTTGACGCGGCCGGCCGAGTACGCGCGGGTGTTCGCCGGCGCCAGGCGGGTGGCGGATTGTTATTTCACTGTTTTGGTGATTCGCAATGACCACGACCGCGCTCGGCTCGGTGTTACCGTATCCAAGAAAACGGCGCCTTTGGCAGTGGTCAGAAACCGCATCAAACGGCGGATTCGAGAAGCGTTTCGCCTTCATCAGGTCGGAGCTTGG
>NZ_CH672427.1:1838540-2252633 GCF_000153205.1 Nitrococcus mobilis Nb-231 | reverse complement strand
CCAAGCTCCCTGCTCGTGTGGCGCAAGGAGCCACATTGAACACATCCTTGGGTCGGCTGTGGCAACGGGTGAACCAGCGATGCGAACGCTCCTAATTGGCTTGCTACGGTGCTATCAATGGCTGATCAGCCCACTGATCGGGCCCAGTTGCCGGTATTATCCGAGTTGTTCGCAATACGCCATCGAGGCGATTCGGATGCATGGAGCGGCTCTTGGTGGTTACCTGGGTACGCGTCGGGTATTACGTTGTCATCCGTGGCACACCGGTGGTCTTGATCCCGTTCCGCCTTCCCGCTCCCATGGATAATCCTTGATGGAGAATCAAAGGCTCTTCCTTTTTCTTGCACTCGGTGCCGTCTTGTTCCTGCTCTGGGATGCCTGGCAGCAGGATTATGGGCCGCGTCCGCCGACCCCGCAAAGCACGGAACAAGCCGTCCAGGCACCCCAGGCCGATGGTCCGGCAGAGGAATTGCCTACCGAATTGCGCCAGCAGGCTGGGTTAGCGGCGCAGGGGATGCGCATTTCGGTTGTAACAGACCTGTTCGCTATCGAGATCAACACCGTCGGTGGCGGTATCGGTTCGGCCAAGTTGCTCAAGCACGCGACTTCGACCGATGACCCGGCGCCTTTTACTCTGTTACGCGATCAGGGGAAACCGCTGTTTGTGGTTCAAGCGGGGCTCAGGGCAAAGGAAGGTTCGGCACCGGGTACTCAAGCTCGATTCCAATCAAGACAGAAAGCGTATCAACTTGCCTCAGGCGAGCAGCAACTGGTGGTTCCGCTGGTCTGGCATGGTCCGAACGGCATCACCGTTACACGCCGCTATATTTTTCAGCGCGGAAAATACACCATCGATATAGAGCAAGAAGTGCAGAACGCGAGCGCTGCACCTTGGTCCGCCTACCAGTACACGCAACTACTCAGGGGGGAGGAAAACAAGACGGGCGGGCTTGCCGGGCAGGTGGCCTACATCGGTGGGGCAATCTATAGTCCGGACGACAAATACCAGAAAATCTCCTTTGATGAGATGCAGGAGCAGGCGCTTGATCGAACCGTTCAAAACGGATGGGTCGCGATGGTGCAACATTATTTTCTGGCTGCCATGGTGCCGCCTCGGGGGATGACGGAGCGATTCTACAGTCGTATTGTCGGTGGGGATCTGTTCAGCTTGGGAATGAGTTCACCGTGGCAGACAATCCAGCCGGGGCAAAGCGGGACGTTCCAGACTCAGCTCTATCTTGGTCCCAAGGATCAAGAGCGCATGGCGAGCGTGGCCTCCGGTCTCGAGCTGACGGTGGATTACGGTATCTTTACTATCATCGCCAAACCTATGTTCGTAGTCTTATCCTGGTTTCACGCCGTAGTGGGCAACTGGGGTTGGGCGATTGTTTTTCTGACCGTATTGATCAAGGCGGTCTTCTTTAAGCTCTCGGAGACGAGCTATCGTTCCATGGCGCGCATGCGCAAGTTGCAGCCGCGTATGCAGCAGCTCAAGGAGCAATTTGGCGATGATCGCCAGCGTATGAACCAGGAGCTGATGACGCTTTACAAACGGGAAAAGGTGAACCCGTTGGGGGGGTGCCTGCCCATCCTGATCCAGATCCCGGTATTCATTGCGCTATATTGGGTGTTGTTGGAGAGTGTGGAGCTACGCCAGGCGCCGTTCATATTGTGGTTGCGCGATCTATCGGCGCCGGATCCCTACTATGTCCTGCCAATCATCATGGGCTTGACCATGTTGGCTCAGCAGCGTCTCAATCCAGCACCCATGGACCCGATTCAGCAAAAGATCATGTTGTTCATGCCAGTGGTGTTTACCGGTTTCTTCCTTTTCTTTCCGGGCGGGCTTGTACTCTACTATACGGTAAATAATTCCCTGTCTATCCTGCAGCAATGGCTGATCACCCGGCGCATCGATCAGACCGAGAGCAAAACGGTCGACGTAAAAAAGCTCGTGTGAGCCCGCCTGCCGACGTCTTGCCCGAGAATAGGCCTGTCCGTCAGTGCCTGGAACGGGGGATCGTGCAAATATTGCCGCAGGCCGGGGCGGACCTGGTAGAGCGGCATTTGCGCTATATTGAGCTATTACAACGCTGGAACCGCACCTTTAATCTCACCGCAATTCGTGCACCGCTCGATATGGTCGTCCGCCACGTGCTGGACAGTCTTACCGTGCATCCGTATGTTAGAGGCGATCGTGTGCTGGACGTGGGCTCTGGTGCCGGGCTGCCCGGAATACCCTTGGCGCTTGCGAGCCCGGAGCACAGTGTGGTGCTGCTCGACAGTAATGGTAAAAAGATCCGGTTTTTGCGTCAGGTGGTGTTCGAGCTTGCACTTACCAACGTAACGGTGGTCCAGGCGCGGGCCGAGCGTTTCCGGCCGGCGCTGCCATTCGATACGGTTATTGCCCGCGCCTTTGCTGACCTGCCGGCCTTGTTGCGAATCGCATGGCCGTTGTTGGCACCCGCGGGTCGAGTGTTGGCGATGAAGGGGCGTGAACCGGGTGCTGAGCTGCGGCGTCTTGCCGGTGACGAAGTTGCATGGCGGTGTCATCGGCTCAAGGTACCCAATTTGGCTGCCGAGCGTTGCCTAATCGTCCTCGAGCCACCCGCCACCGCGAACTGGAGCGTGTAACGTAGAGTCAATGGACTAATGGCCAGGATCATCGCGGTCGCCAATCAGAAAGGTGGTGTGGGTAAGACCACAACATGCGTCAATCTAGCCGCTTCTTTGGCTGCCAATCGACGTCGCGTGCTGTTGGTGGATATGGATCCCCAAGGTAACGCCACCATCGGCAGCGGGTTAGATAAGGATGACCTTGAGGTCACCAACTACGACATTCTTATGCGCGAGCGATCCGTGGCGGAAGCGCTGCACCGACTGGCGCCGCCCGGTTATGATCTTCTGCCGGCCAACGGCGATCTTACGGTTGCCGAGGTGGCACTCATGGACAGTGCTGGGCGCGAGCGGCGCCTGCGTGAACTGCTTCAGCCCCTGCTTGATGAATACGCCTACGTCCTCATCGATTGTCCGCCTTCATTGAACATCCTGACGGTCAATGCTCTGGTGGCCGCCCACCGGGTGCTCATTCCCATACAGTGTGAATATTATGCTCTGGAGGGGCTCAGCGCGCTGCTCGATACCATACGCCAGATACAAGGCAGCGTGAATCGGGAGTTGGAAATCGAGGGTTTGCTGCGGACCATGTTCGATCCGCGCAATAACTTGGCGAACCAAGTGGGAGCGCAGCTGATCCAACATTTCGCCGACAAGGTGTACCGAACCCTGATTCCACGCAACGTTCGGCTTGCCGAGGCACCCAGCCATGGCATGCCGGCCCTGCAGTACGATCGAACATCGAGGGGCGCGATTGCCTACATGGCGTTGGCAAGTGAGATGTTGCGGCGGGAGGCCGCAGCGCAGGTGAATGCGTCGAGTTGATAAGGAGAAACACCGGAGCCATGACCAACAAGCGCCGCGGATTGGGCCGTGGATTGGATGCCCTACTCAAGAACGTACCGGAGGAGCAGAGCAATATACAGCCCGTGGCTGAGCACGGCGAGCTGCGCCAAATACCCTTGGACCTGCTCCAGCGCGGTCGTTATCAGCCACGCAGCAGCTTTGATCCCGCTGCTCTGCAGGAGCTTGCCGACAGCATCCGTGCTCAGGGCGTAGTGCAGCCCATTGTGGTGCGCCCGGCGCACGATGGGCGCTATGAGATCATCGCCGGTGAGCGACGTTGGCGCGCCGCCCAACTGGCCGGCATAGACGGCGTACCGGCGCTCGTGCGTGACCTCCCGGACGAAGCGGTCGTCGCCGTCGCTTTGATCGAGAATATTCAGCGCGAGGATCTCAATCCGCTTGAAGAGGCCGGTGCATTGCAACGGTTGACCAGCGAGTTCGGGATGACCCATCAGGAGGTGGCAAACGCCGTTGGTCGCTCGCGGGCAGCGGTATCCAACTTGCTCCGTTTACTCGAGTTGGCCGAAGAGGTCAAAAGTCTGATCGACGCGCGCCGACTGGAAATGGGGCACGCACGTGCGCTGCTTGCGCTTGAGCCGTCACGCCAGGTCGAGGCCGCGCATCGGGTCATCGCCAAGGAACTGTCCGTGCGGGAGACCGAAGCGCTTGTGCGCCGGTTGCTCGAGTACCGAGCATCGCCCCCAATTGCCGCGGCGAGCGATCCCAACGTTCGGCGGCTGCAGGATGACTTATCAGCCCGGCTGGGTGCGGAGGTGTGCATCCAACACGGCAAAGCCGGCAAGGGCCGGATGATCATTCGGTACAATAGCGTCGAGGAACTCGACGGTATTCTCGAGCGCATCAAATAATAGCGGCTCGCGTTCACGTGATTTGCCCAGCAGACTTGATTGGGATGCGGGCCGAACTTTATACTGCTGCACCATTCGTCGCCTGCCTACGGGACGGCACCCAATAACAGTCACGAATACGCGCGGCGCGACAACGCATGTGCGTGGAGCATCCTCCTGAGCTTTGGGCGGAGGCGCCTGAAACAGGAGTGTTAATGCGCGGACATAGACCATGAACATCCAGGGCGGTAGTCTTTATCCGCTTTTCTGCATCCAGGCCTGCCTGGTCGTTGGGATCGCGGGGGGGTTCCTCCTGAATGGACTGGAGGCCGCCCTTTCTGCCTTGTACGGCGGAGGGCTCGCCTTGGCGAATAGTGCGCTCTTGGGTCGCAGCCTCAGAGCCGCTGGCGCGACGGCACAGCGCGAACCGAAGCAGGGCGTTTGGATGCTGTACTTCGGTGCCGTGCAGCGGTTTTTGCTCGTGCTCACCCTCTTCGCGGTGGGGATGGGCGTGTTAGGGCTGCCGCCACTGCCATTAATCGTCGGTTTTGCCGGGGCGCAAGTTGCTTTTTTGATCGGGGGGATCGGGCGCACGCCCGCGTCCTCCGTGGATGACAAGGAAACGCGGACGTGAGCGGATTACTGCCGGATTCGAGCAATCCCGTTGAATATATTCAGCATCACCTGGTCAATCTCAGTATTGGCGAGG
Organism: Nitrococcus mobilis Nb-231; assembly: GCF_000153205.1. Classification (GTDB taxonomy): domain Bacteria; phylum Pseudomonadota; class Gammaproteobacteria; order Nitrococcales; family Nitrococcaceae; genus Nitrococcus; species Nitrococcus mobilis. Next base: position 2,247,614 of record NZ_CH672427.1, on the reverse strand, counting down.
GATTTTGGGCCATTCATCTCGATACGCTATTTATTAGCTGGCTATTGGGCGGCGCTATTATTTATGCCGGCTATCGAGTCGGCCGCGATTTGAGTCTCGAGCGCCCTTCCGGGATGCAAAATATATTGGAGGCGGTACTCGAGTTCGTTGATGACCTGGTCCGAAGTGTGCTCGGCAGGGGGCATACGATGATCGGCACGCTTGCGATGACGGCGTTCCTGTGGGTTCTACTGATGAATCTGATGGACATGATCCCGGTTGATCTGATCCCTTGGTTGGTCGGGTTGTTCGGGGCTGATCACTTTCGCGCTGTGCCCACGGCCGATCCGCAGGCCCCGCTCGGTATGGCACTCCTCGTGTTCGTGCTCATGCTCTACTACAACATCCGGATCAAGGGCTTTTATCAGTATATGATGGAGTTTTTGACGCATCCGTTCGGGATCTGGCTATTTCCGATCAATTTCGTCATGAAACTGATCGAGGAGATTGCCAAGCCGCTGAGCCTCGGGCTGCGACTCTTCGGTAATTTGTTCGCCGGCGAACTGGGGTTCTTGCTGGTCGCATTGCTACCGTTTTGGGTGCAGCCCGTGCCCGGTACCATATGGTTGCTCTTTCACCTCCTCGTCGTGGTGCTGCAAGCCTTTATCTTCATGGTGTTGACCGTCATGTATCTGGCGCTGGCCCATATGGGTCATGAGGAGCACTAGCCCGCGCGGGAGCCCGGCTCAAAACTCGAATTACGAAATCAGGAAAATCAGTTAGGAGATAATAATGACCGCTGACGCCAATACCATCGCCCTGATCTACTCAGCCACCTCCCTCGGTGTGGGGATTATTCTGGGTTTGGCCGGCCTCGGTTCGGCACTTGGTTGGGGGTTGATCTGCTCGAAGTATATGGAGGGCATTGCCCGCCAGCCGGAGATGCAGCCGCGGCTTCTGATCCAGATGTTTATTACGGCGGGCCTGATGGAATCATTCCCGTTTATTGTTCTGGCTTTTGCTATGTATTTCACGTTTGCCAATCCTTTCATTGGTGGTGCGCTGGAGGCCATCAGCGGTCTAGGGGGTTAGAGTCAACCGCCGTTCCATCTCCTCTCTGCTGCGGCAGTAGGGGGCGTATTCGCCCGTACGGATAGGAGTTCCCGAGGTGAATCTGACCTTGTTTGGCCAGTTGGCCAGCTTTGCATTGTTTTCGTACTTGGTTTACCGCTTCCTTTGGGATCCAATCACGAACATGCTGGAGGAGCGGCGCAAGCGGGTCGCCGACGGACTCGCGGCGGCCGAACGCGGGCAGCGCGAGCAGGAACTGGCCGAGAAGCACGCTCGTGAAGTGCTGCTTGAGGCAAAGGAGCAGGCCAACGAGATTATCGCGAATGCCCAGCGGCGTGCCGATGAAATTGTCGAAGGGGCGAAGGATGACGCGCGTATCGAGGGAGAGCGCATCGTGTCGGCGGCTCGCTCCGAGGTTGATCAGCAGATCAATCTTGCTCGAGAAGGGTTGCGGCGTGAAGTCGTGGCATTGGCGATCGAGGGTGCCGAGCAAGTGTTGAAGCGCAAGATCGACGCTAAGACGAACAGCGAAGCCCTCGAGAAGTTGGCAGCGCAGCTCTAGAGCGGGAAATATGACAGATAGAAGCACGGCACGTCCTTATGCAATTGCGGCCTTCCGCCAGGCACAAGAGGAAGGGGCAGTGGAGCGGTGGTCCGAGATGCTGCGGTTGTTCCGGGCCGTGGTGTCGGATCCTGCGATGGCGGAGATCATCGCTAATCCGCGGGTCGAACGGACCAAGCTCATCGAGCTGATCTCGAACATCGGTGGTAAGACATTCGCCAAGACGACCCACAATTTCCTCAAAGTGCTGGTCTACCACGGGCGCCTTACTCTGGTGCCGGAGATTGCCGAGCTTTTTGAAGAGCAACGGCGTGACGAGGAGGGCAAAGCCCGCGTCGAAGTCGTCTCGGCGTTCAAGCTTTCGCCGACGCACGCCGACGCCATCGCGCAAGCAATGACAAAGCGCCTTGACCGGGAGGTGGATCTCACGATCCGAATCGATAAATCGATCATCGGTGGTGTGATCGTCCGTGCCGGTGACCTTGTCATCGACGCCTCGCTGCGTGGCAGGCTGCAGCAGCTTGCCCAGGAGTTAAGCTAGCACAACCCTTGGCGTTGATGAGTCCGGCGCGAGTCATAGGCCATAACAACAGAGGTCCGGCCATGCAACCACTTAGTGCGACAGAAATCAGCGATCTTATCAAGAAGAAGATCGAGCGTTTCGATATCGGCGTAGAGGCACGCAGCGAAGGCGCCGTGCTCACGCTCACCGATGGCATCGCTCGGCTGCATGGGCTGAGTCAAGTCATGCAGGGGGAGATGATCGAGTTCCCGGGCGCAACCTACGGGCTGGCGCTGAACCTCGAGCGTGACTCCGTTGGTGCGGTTATTCTGGGCGACTATGAGCACATCAAAGAAGGCGATGTCGTCAAGTGCACCGGCCGTATCATCGAAGTCCCGGTTGGATCGGGTCTGCTGGGGCGGGTAGTGAATGCGCTTGGGCAGCCCATCGACGGCAAAGGGGAAATCGAGCACGACGGCACCTCGCCGATCGAGAAGGTCGCACCCGGCGTGATTTCCCGCCAATCGGTGAGCCAACCGGTGCAGACCGGTCTCAAAGCGATTGATGCCATGGTACCGATCGGTCGTGGGCAGCGTGAATTGATCATCGGCGATCGCCAGACCGGCAAGACCGCGGTGGCGGTGGACGCGATCATCAACCAAAAAAATACCGGCATCAAATGCATTTACGTCGCCGTGGGCCAAAAAGCCTCGTCCATTGCGGCGGTGGTGCGCAAGCTTGAGGAACACGACGCACTGGACCACACCATCGTGGTTGCGGCGACGGCCTCGGAATCCGCTGCGATGCAATACATCGCGCCCTATGCCGGTTGCAGCATGGGCGAGTATTTCCGAGATCGAGGCGAGGATGCGCTGATCATCTTTGATGATTTGACCAAGCAAGCCTGGGCCTACCGACAGGTGTCGCTGCTGTTACGGCGCCCGCCTGGGCGGGAGGCGTATCCGGGCGACGTGTTTTATCTGCACTCGCGACTGCTCGAGCGTGCCGCGCGCATCAACGCCGACGAGGTGGAGAAGCTCACCAAAGGAAAGGTCAAGGGACGTACCGGATCGCTCACCGCGCTGCCGATCATCGAGACGCAAGCCGGCGATGTCTCGGCTTTCGTGCCGACCAATGTGATTTCTATTACGGATGGGCAGATCTTTCTCGAATCCGATCTGTTCAATGCCGGTATCCGGCCGGCCATCAACGCCGGTCTCTCAGTCTCTCGTGTGGGCGGGGCGGCGCAGACCGGCATCATCAAAAAGCTCGGTGGCGGCGTACGCTTGGCGTTGGCACAGTACCGAGAGTTGGCCGCCTTCGCGCAGTTCGCCTCGGACCTCGATGAAACCACCCGTCGGCAGCTCGAGCATGGCCAACGGGTGACCGAGCTTATGAAGCAGAAGCAGTATTCGCCAATGAGCGTGGCGGCCATGGCGGTTTCGTTGTTTGCCGTAGACCGCGGTTATCTCGAGGATGTGGATCTGAGCAAGGTCGGTGATTTTGAAGCGGCGTTGCAGGCCTATATGGACTCCGAGCAGACCGAGTTGATGCGCGAGATCAATGAAAACCCGCAATTCAACGAGCAAATCGAAGCCAAGCTCAAGGCGGCGCTGGAAAATTTCAAACAGCGCTATTCTTGGTAGCCTTCGATTGATTCGGATCTGGGCAAAAAGACGGCCTCGCCTTCGCTGAGCGAGGCGACAAGCGCCGATTTCGATAGTGAGATTAAGCGGGTGAGTCATGGCCGCCGGTAAAGAGATACGAACGCAGATTCGCAGCATCCAAAATACGCAGAAGATCACGCGTGCCATGGAGATGGTGGCGGCGAGCAAGATGCGGCGTGCCCAAGAGCGCATGAGCGCGGCCCGCCCGTACGCCGATAAGCTGCGCAACGTCATCGGGCATATCGCCAATGCTCATCCGGAGTATAAGCACCCGTTCATGCTCGAGCGCGAGGTGCGGAGGGTAGCGTTTATCGTTATCTCCACTGATCGCGGGCTATGCGGTGGATTGAACGCGAACGAGTTCCGTCAGCTACTCCGCGAGATGCAGCAGTGGCGTAAACAGAACGTGGAGATGGAATTCGGCGTCATTGGCAACAAGGCGACCATGTTTCTCCGGCGCATACGGGCGCACGTCATCGCGCAAACCACGCACTTGGGTGATGCTCCGGGGGTCAGTGATGTCATCGGGGCGGTGAAGGTGGCACTCGATGCCTACAGCGAGGGACGCGTCGACCGTCTCTATCTCGTGTACAACCGCTTCATCAACTCGATGACGCAGCGCCCCGAGATCGAGCAGTTACTGCCGCTGGTGCCCTCCGAGGAGGTGGAGCTCAAACACTATTGGGACTACCTCTACGAGCCCGGTTCGCAAGAAGTGCTGCAGCACGTACTGGTGCGCTATATCGAGGCTCTGGTCTATCAGGGCGTGGTCGAGAATATTGCCTGCGAGCAGGCCGCCCGCATGGTTGCGATGAAAGCGGCGTCCGATAACGCCGGCAATCTCATCGAAGAGCTGCAGCTCGTCTACAACAAGGCAAGACAAGCGGCAATTACCAAAGAGCTATCCGAAATCGTGGCGGGTGCAGCCGCCGTTTAACGGTCGGTTAGCGTGGGCAACCGGGTCGGATGTGGACGGCGGCTCACTCCGGCGCAAACAAAAGCGCGGTAGCTCCGGCTTGAGGAAAAGGAAACGGATATGAATGCAGGAAACGTGGTCCAGATCATCGGTGCCGTGGTGGACGTGGAGTTTCCCTACGAGGCCGTGCCGAAGGTCTACGACGCGCTTTTGATCGATGGGCAAGAGTTGACGCTCGAGGTGCAACATCAGATCGGCGGCGGCGTGGTGCGCACGATCGCAATGGGCAGCACCGACGGCTTGCGTCGAGGCGTTAAGGTGTCGAACACCGGTGCACCGATTTCGGTGCCGGTGGGGGTGAAGACGCTCGGTCGCATTATGGATGTGCTCGGGCGTCCGGTCGATGAACGCGGACCAGTCGGCGCTAAGGAGACGATGTCGATTCATCGTCAGGCGCCGGCGTTTGACGAGCTTGCCGCAAGCACCGAGCTGCTGGAGACGGGCATCAAGGTGATCGACTTGATCTGCCCGTTCGCCAAGGGCGGTAAGGTGGGGCTGTTCGGCGGCGCCGGCGTGGGCAAGACCGTCAATATGTTGGAGCTGATTAACAACATCGCCAAGGAACATGGCGGCTTGTCGGTGTTTGCCGGCGTTGGTGAGCGGACCCGTGAAGGCAATGATTTTTACCATGAAATGGCGGAATCCGGTGTCATCAAGCTCGACGATCTACCGGAATCCAAAGTGGCGATGGTATACGGGCAGATGAACGAGCCGCCGGGTAACCGCCTGCGGGTGGCGCTCAGTGGTCTTACCATGGCCGAGTATTTTCGTGACGAAGGCCGTGACGTGTTGTTGTTCATCGACAACATCTACCGCTACACGCTCGCTGGCGTCGAGGTCTCGGCGCTGCTCGGCCGGATGCCTTCCGCCGTAGGTTACCAGCCCACTCTGGCCGAAGAGATGGGCAAGCTGCAGGAGCGTATTACCTCGACTAAAACCGGCTCCATCACCTCGATTCAGGCGGTGTACGTACCGGCCGACGACCTGACCGACCCGTCTCCGGCGACCACTTTCGGGCACCTGGATGCAACCGTGGTGCTCTCGCGCCAAATTGCCGAGCTCGGCATCTATCCGGCCGTCGACCCGCTCGACTCCACCAGCCGTCAGCTCGACCCACTGGTCGTAGGTCAGGAGCATTATCAGGTGGCGCGCCAAGTGCAGGGTACATTGCAGCGCTATAAGGAGTTGAAGGACATCATCGCCATTCTCGGCATGGACGAGCTTTCGGATGAGGACAAACTGATAGTCGCGCGGGCGCGCAAGATTCAGCGCTTCCTTTCGCAGCCGTTTTTCGTGGCTGAGATCTTTACCGGAGCACCCGGCAAGTATGTGAGCCTCAAAGACACCATCGCCGGTTTCAAGGCCATCGTCGAAGGCGGAATGGACGATCTGCCGGAGCAAGCGTTCTACATGGTGGGCTCCATTGAAGAGGCGGCGCAGAAGGCCAAAACGCTCTAGTGGCCGTGCCGATTCGGCACAACTTCGATAAGTTGGATCTTGGGGAGCCGCGGCAAGGGCCGTCGTACTTTGGGATGCCGGAGAAAAGAGCGCCAGCTCCATGCTAGCGCTCTACAAGGGGTATAGACATGGCTATGACCATCCATGTGGACATCGTTAGCAGTGAATCGGCGATTTTCTCCGGCCCGGCGTTGATGGTGTTCGCCCCGGCCTCCATGGGAGAGGTGGGGATCACACCGCGCCATTCCCCCCTGATCACGGCGCTCCGGCCGGGCGAGGTTCGAGTGCAGCCCGCCGAGGGCGACGAGGAAGTCTTTTACGTTTCGGGCGGGATTCTTGAAGTGCAGCCACATGTCGTGACCGTACTTTCCGATACCGCACTGCGGGCCATCGATGTCGACGAGGCGGCGGCCCTTGCCGCCAAAGAGCATGCCGAACAGGCTATCCAAGATCGACAATCGGAGATCGACTATGCGCGTGCCCAAGCCGAGCTCGCGCAGGCCGTGGCACAGCTGCGCACCCTTGAGCGGCTACGGCGTCGACGCGGCTCGTAGCGCGGTGTTAGCGGGGACTCCGATCCGGGATCGACACGCGGGGCTGCCCCTAGCGCTGCAAATCCGCTAAGCTGGAGCCCTACTGCCGAGGGCGAAGGGAGGGTCGCCAAGCAATGCTCAGCGTGGTCGTGCTTGCCGCCGGGCAGGGAACCCGGATGCGCTCGAGTTTACCCAAAGTACTCCATCCCATCGCCGGCCGGCCGATGCTCGGTTATGTGCTCGACGCCGCGCGGGCGCTACAACCCGCCGCCCTATACGTGGTTCATGGTCATGGTGGGGAGCAGGTACGTGCGGCGTTGCCCGACCCGGATATCCACTGGGTAGAGCAGGCGCCGCCGCGCGGAACGGGGCATGCGCTGCAACGAGCCATGCCGACGATTGCCGATGATCAGCAAGTGCTCGTGCTCTGCGGCGACGTGCCGTTGGTGCGCGTGCAGACCCTGCAGAAGCTCAGGCAGGCGGCCGGCGCGGGCCTCGGCTTACTCACGGTGCAGTTGGCCGATCCCAGTGGCTATGGCCGGATCGTGCGCACATCATCCGGCGGTGTCGCGGCGATTGTCGAGGAACGCGATGCCAGCGCGGCGCAGCGTGCCATTCAAGAGGTGAACACCGGCATCCTCTGTTTGCCGGCGGGTCGTGCGCGTGGTTGGTTGAATGCACTGCACTGCGACAATGCCCAGGGAGAGTATTATCTGACCGATGTCGTCGCCTTGGCCCGCCGAGATGGTGTCGACGTACAGGCTCTGACAGTCGACGATCCAAGCGAGGTGCAGGGGGTCAATGACCGTGCTCAGCTCGCTTGGTTGGAACGAGTTTATCAGCAACGTGAGGCGCAGCGGCTCATGAGCTCGGGGGTCAGCCTCATGGATCCGGCGCGATTCGATCTACGTGGCCGGCTCGTTTGCGGCACCGATGTGACGATCGATGTCAACTGCATCTTCGCAGGCGATGTGGAAATCGCTGCCGGCGTCTACATCGGACCAAATTGCTTGATTCGGGATAGCCGAATCGGCGTCGATGCCCACATCGCCGGGCACTGTGACATAAACGGCGCGATAATCGAGGGCGCCTGCCAGGTGGGTCCCTTTGCTCGCTTGCGCCCGGGTACCCGGCTGGCAGCCGACGCCAAGGTGGGTAATTTCGTCGAAACCAAGAACAGCGCCATCGGCCAGGGTTCCAAGGTCAACCATCTCTCCTATGTCGGTGATTCCGAGCTCGGTGCGGGCGTCAACGTGGGGGCCGGCACCATCACCTGCAATTACGACGGCGCCAATAAACACCGCACCGTAGTCGAAGACAATGCGTTTATCGGTTCCGGTACCCAATTGGTTGCGCCGGTACGGGTTGGTCAGGGCGCGACCATCGGCGCCGGCTCGACGATTCGACGCGATACACCGGCGGGCACGCTTACAGTGTCAGGGACAGCACAGAGAACGATAACCGGCTGGCGGCGGCCCCAAAAGAAACCTAAGTCGGAGGCCTAATGCGGCCGAGGGCACTACACTAGCGTCGCAGTTTATAAAGCGGGGGAGCCAACGCCATGTGTGGAATAGTGGGGGTGGTAGCCGAGCGCGACGCCGTGGCCATTCTGCTCGAAGGGCTCAGGCGGCTCGAATACCGCGGCTATGATTCCGCCGGCCTGGCGGTGCTGGATGCGGGCCAACGCTTGCAACGCCATCGCACGATCGGCAAGGTGGCCGCTTTGACGGCGGCTCAGGCCGCCCAACCCGTGTACGGCCACACGGGCATTGCACACACGCGCTGGGCTACCCACGGCGCACCCACCGAATTCAATGCGCACCCGCATATCGCATGCGATGAGGTCGCGGTGGTGCACAACGGCATTATCGAGAACCATGAAGCCTTGCGCCGCGAGCTGCGCGCACAAGACTATGCATTCCACTCGCAGACCGACACCGAGGTCATCGTCAACGAAATTCATGCGCAGCTGGCCGCGACCGGCGATCTCGGCCAAGCCGTTGCCCGCACGGTGCAACGCCTGGAGGGCGCCTATGCCTTGGGGGTCATCAGTTCCCGCGCGCCCGGTCGGTTGATCGCGGCCCGCAAGGGCAGCCCCTTGATTATAGGAGTCGGAATCGGCGAGCATTTCATCGCCTCCGATATTTCCGCCCTGTTGCCGGTGACGCAGCGATTCATTTTGCTCGAGGACGGCGACATTGCCGAGCTCTCCTGCGAGCGGGTGGTAATCCGCGACCGCAACGGCGTAACGGTCAACCGACCCGTACAGACCTCCGAGCTCAGCGCGCAAGCTGTTGACCGCGGTCACTATCGACACTTCATGCTCAAAGAAATCCACGAGCAGCCGCGTGCGGTGAGTGAAACCTTGGAAGGGCGCCTCTCGCAGAGCCGCGTATTGGAGGAAGCCTTCGGTTCCGAGGTGGGTGCCATTCTCGACCGAGTCGAACGTGTTCAGATTGTTGCCTGCGGGACCAGCTATCATGCCGGCTTGGTTGCCCGTTATTGGTGTGAGAGTCATGCTGGCGTGCCCTGCGATGTGGAGGTGGCAAGTGAGTTCCGCTACCGTTCGCACGTGCTCGCGCCGGCGACTCTGCTCGTTACCATCTCGCAATCGGGTGAGACGGCGGATACGCTCGCGGCCCTGCGCGACGCTCGGGAGCGGGGCTATTTGGCGACGCTCGCCATCTGCAACGTGCCACAGAGTTCCCTCGTGCGCGAATCCGACCTGATTTTGATGACGCGGGCGGGGCCCGAGATCGGAGTCGCCTCCACCAAAGCTTTCACCACACAGCTCACTGCTTTGTTGCTGCTGATCATCGCGCTCGGTCGGCGCCATAAACTCTCGGCCGATTGTGAAGCCGCTTTCGTCCGCGCTCTGCACAATCTGCCCCGGCAGCTCGAAGCGGCACTGGCCCTGGAACCATCGATCGAAGCACTGGCTGAAGAGTTCGTCGACAAACGCCATAGCCTTTTCCTCGGCCGCGGCGTTCAATACCCCATCGCCATGGAGGGCGCGCTCAAGCTCAAGGAAATTTCCTACATCCATGCCGAGGCCTATCCCGCCGGCGAGCTCAAGCACGGGCCGTTGGCGCTGGTGGACGCCGAGATGCCAGTGGTGACCGTCGCCCCCAACGACGAGCTGATCGAGAAACTGAAGTCCAACCTCCAGGAGGTCCGAGCCCGCGGCGGGCGCTTGTACGTCTTTGCTGACGCGGCCACGGCCATCGCCACCGAAGACGGCTACGTGGTGCAAACGGTACCGCAGAGCGATGAGATCACCGCGCCGATTGTCTACACCATACCGCTGCAGCTGCTGGCCTATCACGTGGCGGTATTCAAGGGCACGGACGTGGATCAGCCGCGCAATCTCGCCAAGTCGGTCACCGTGGAGTAGCGGGCAAGGGCGTGGTATATAGAACCTGCACTACGTCAAGTCCTGCCCAGCGCGGCGCACATACTCCAGAAGCTTTTGGAAACGTGGACCAGCCTCTAATTGAGGCTTTTTATCTCGGATCAATTTCAGGCAATTCGCCAAATCGTCCGGTATCCATTGCGTGCCCTCGCCGATTATCAGATTCAAGAAGGTGAGCGCGTCGGCAGGGAACTCTCGGCATAGTCCGGCTTGGTGCAGTCGCTGCACTGGATAATCAGGGTCTTGCAACGGCTGCAGCCAGTGCCGAAGCTCCTCCAATGCCTCTGGAAATGCTTCCTGTGCGGCGATGCACAGCCTGGCAAGATTTTCCGAGACTGTCGGAGTCGCTAGGTCGCGCGATTTCGGCCAGATCGAGCGCAAGTACGGCCGCACACGGTTTTTCCAATAGTCGACGCGCTGCTCGCCCGCACTTCCCAATGCGTGCGCCAACGCCTGAGCTGCATTTTGCAGGCCCTCTGCTGGCAGGGCCCGCGTCGCGCTGGCGAGTTCCCTCTTAGAGCCTGTTTACAATCTCCGGAGCAACAGTGCCAAGAACGCCAGATGGACGAACTGCAGACTTGGTATTGAGCGTACGCTCGCAGTTCTTCCATAAGCGACGGCATTTTTCCAGCCAGCCGAAGGAGCGTTCCACGACCCAACGCTGGGGCAGCACGGTAAAGGTGTGCGCTTCGTTGCGTTTGACCACCTGTACCGCCGCCTGAAGCTTCTTCTGTACGGCTTGCGCAAAAGGGCGCCCCGTGTAGCCCCCATCCACTCTGAACCGACTGCAGATTCGATGCGCAGCGATCCATGGCCGCCAAGGCCCCTTTGCGGTCGGTCACATCCACTGTGGTGATCGCAATGGCATGCGGCAACCCTTGGGTATCCACCGCAATAGGGCGCTTGATTCCCGAGACCTTCTTGCCCGCGTCATATCCCTTGTGTTCGGCGCTGTCCGTGTTCTTCACACTCTGTGCATCAACGATCAAGAAGCTCGTTGTGGCGCTGCGTCCCTCGGGTACGAGCCGCGCGAATCTGATTTTTTTAGCCAGGGGCTATGCGACAACATACTCAATCTCGACAGGGTGTTGGCCTATGAAGGGCTATGGTATTGAACGGCCTGGAAAGTTATCAACCGCGGGGTCGCCCCGTATCGCTGCTCATGCCAGAGGAATTGGCATACACTGCGCGCGGCCAGCGTCGCCCAAAGCACATCCATTGCTCGGGGTCCTCCCGAATCCACGATTCGAAAAGATCGAGTACTTGCTGGGTCATCTGCCGCGCCTGGTCTGCAACCGGCGCATCCGGATCGCTTGGCCGGATTTCTGGACACAACGTTATGCGAAATTTCGTACCGGGCAATCTTTCGGCACGAACCGGAAAGAATCCGCAATTGTGGCGTAATGCAAGTCTCGCAGCGGTTGTATTCGCCGGCATCGGTATGCCAAAAAAGCGCAGCGGATCGCCGCTGTCGAGGCGCGTGTCGGAGGTAAGTCCGACGACGTTTCCCTGCTTCAACTCTTTTGCGAGGCCGCGCATGCAACCATCACGCGAAATGAAATTGCAAGGCAGAGCCTTGCGGAGCTTGAGAAGAAAGCCGTGTAGATACGGGTTTACATCCGGTGCGTAGACGGTGGTCATGCGCTGACCGAATGCAGCCGACAGAAAACCTCCGTATTGCCATGCGCCGATGTGCCCTGTAATCAAAACGAGCGGATGGTCCCGGTAGCTAGCGAGGTCGAGGTCGTTCGGTATTACGAATTCGAATCGTTCAGCATGTTCGGCCAAAACGCGCTTGGCAATCACCAGTTCGGCCGCCGCGATACCGAGATTGCCGCATACACCACGAGTCAGCCGTTCAATCTCGCGCTCATCTTTTTCCGGAAAAGCAACGGCCAGGTTGCGCTGTATTTTGCCTGCGAAGGGCAGCAGTGGTTTTAGATTCCTGAATATCACTTCGGCAAACCGGGTGGCCCGTTCCGGTGACATCAATTGCATTAGCCGGACCAATGATTTGACAATGAGTGCTTCGAGGATCCAGCCCACCCGGCGCAGTGCAGGCAACCTGGCGACTATCCATGCGGGTATCAGGAAATGCTTTTTTGCCATGGCCTAGTACTCCTGAGCCACAGACATAGAACCACACTATAGTGGGTTTCCGATACCAGGTGTCAAAAATGTCGGTAGCGAGCTGTTTTTATTTCAATAATTTGCATGCATCGTTTTTCTCAGGCCTCCGATCTGGTTGCAAACCTGGTTTTTGCGATAACTGCACGGCGGGCGAAGGCGTCGACGAGCGCTGAGCTCACTCGCCTCGCTCAGTCCCCCGCGCACACCGCCGCGGCCGCTTTGATGCGCATCGTTCTGGTGAGCGCACCACGTGGGTCGTCTTCGAGCCGCTGAAATTCAGGTCAAAGCCACCTCGAGAAGCAGATCGACGGCTGACCAGTGGCGCGGGCGGGCGTGAAGCGCTGGTTCGCTCAAACGAGGAGAGCGGTTATATTGCCTATGCTTGGCGTGGATTGCTCTTTAAGGATTTTTTGCGGCCTTATCGCACGGCGCGTCAATATCCAGTCGCGATTACACTCTTATAAATGTCAAAATAGCCGATTGCGCAGTGCGCGAACAAGAGAATGCATCTTTAAATGCGTCTCCAGGCGCTGGGTACGCTTTTAAACAGGATGTGAGCGAGTAATGCAATCAGCAGGGAGCTGACGTGTAGCTGCTAGAGTTGGCTGGTGATGGTACAGATCAATCTCCGAGACCTTCGCTATCTGGTTGCCGTGGCGAATCATCGCCACTTCGGCCGTGCTGCCGCGGCTTGCTACGTATCGCAACCGACGTTGAGTACCCAGCTCAAAAAGCTGGAGCAACAACTTGGCGTTCAACTCATCGAGCGCAACAGCAAGCAGGTCATGCTGACCCAGGCCGGTAAAATGATCGCCGAGCGTGCCCATCGCGTGCTCAACGAGGTGGCGGATATCGTTGATGCCGCCCGCGCCGCCGGCGACCCGATGGCCGGGGATCTGCGGCTTGGCTTGATCCCCACGGTCGGTCCCTATCTACTGCCGCACCTGATTCCGGTCCTGCGGGATGTGTGTCCACGCCTTAAGCCGCTGCTCTATGAGGAACAAACCCGGGCGCTGGTGACTCGGCTGCACCGAGGTGAGCTCGATGCCGCCCTGATGGCCGTTCCGGTCAACGACCCGAGGCTGCATTTTACCTCTCTCTTTCATGAACCCTTCTATTTGGCGCTGCCCGCGGAGCATTGGCTCGCGCGGGGCCAACACATCGAACTCGGCGACTTGGAGGGGGAACACATCCTCTTATTGGAGGAAGGCCATTGCCTACGCGACCAAGCCTTGGATGTTTGCGATTTGGCGGGGGCAAGCGATATTGCGGAGTTTCATGCGACCAGCCTGGAGACCCTGCGCCAGATGGTGGCCTTAGGCGCCGGTGTGACCTTGTTGCCGGCGTTGGCCGCTGCGGCCAACGCCGCCGTTCCCAATCATGCGGCGATCGAATTGCGGCCTTTCCAGCAACCCGTACCGCAGCGAGAAATGGCGCTTTACTGGCGCAAAGGGGCGGCCCGCGAGCCGGCTCTGCATGCTTTAGCCGACCTCATCCGGAATTTGAGCGTGGTGCGCGCCTTGCGTGAGCCGAAACAGGCGAACCACAGCGCGGCCTGATCGGTGCGGCGCTCCATACCGCACAAGACACGGCAACAGAACCGGCCGAATGTGTTCGGCGGATGGCCGAGCGGGCGATGCGGTCGCAGCTTCGTGCCGCCCTGTGGCAAGATGGGCGCGGCGAGCGGCATGGAATCAGCGATCGTGGATAGCTCCAATCTCATCGACTCCCTAAACGCGGCCCAGCGCGAGGCGGTGACCGCGCCGTGCGGCCGAACACTGGTTTTGGCCGGAGCCGGCAGCGGCAAGACCCGGGTGCTCACGCACCGGGCGGCCTGGCTGCTGCAAGCGGAGGAGGCTTCCGCCTACTCCATCCTGGCGGTGACTTTTACCAACAAGGCGGCCGCGGAGATGCGTGGACGGATTGCTGGGCTGGTAGGTATTGCCGCCGGGGGTATGTGGATCGGCACCTTCCACGGCTTGGCCCATCGGCTGCTGCGCTTGCACTGGCGGGAGGCTGGGTTGCCGCAGCACTTCCAGATTCTGGATGCCGAGGATCAGCGTCGCCTCATCCGCCGCACCCTGCGCAACCTCGAGATCGATGAGAGTCGCTGGCCGCCTCGCCAGATCCAGGGGTTTATCAATGCCCGCAAGGACGAAGGTCGCCGACCCGAGGCGCTTGAGCCGCATGATGCGTATAGCGAGCAGATGCGGCAGCTCTACCGAGCCTACGAAGAAGCGTGCCGCGCCGGTGGCGGGTTGGTGGATTTTGCCGAGCTGCTGCTGCGCTGCTATGAATTGTTGCGCCACCAGCCGGCGTTGCTCGAACACTATCGCCGCCGCTTTCGGCACATTCTGGTCGACGAATTTCAGGATACCAACCGAATTCAGTATGAATGGCTGCGCCTGCTTGCCGGTTCTGAAAGCGATGTCTTCATCGTCGGCGACGACGATCAGTCCATTTATGGCTGGCGTGGGGCACAGGTGGAGAACATGCAGCGGCTGCAGCGCGACGAGCCGAGCACGCGGGTGCTGCGCCTGGAGCAAAATTACCGATCCACGCGCACCATCTTGGCGGCCGCCAACGCGCTGATTGCCCGCAACAGCCGCCGGTTGGGCAAGCATCTGTGGACCGAGGGGGCTGCGGGCGAGCCCATCGCAGTTTACGCCGCCTTCAGTGAGCAGGATGAGGCACGCTTCGTCGTCGAGCGTATCCGTAGCTTGATCGAATCCGAGGGTTACGCCCGCAGTGATTGCGCGATCCTATACCGCTCGAATGCCCAATCGCGCGCCTTCGAAGAGACTTTGTTCGGTCGCGAGATTCCCTATCGGGTCTATGGAGGGCTGCGCTTTTTCGAACGGGCCGAGATCAAAGATGCCCTGGCTTATCTGCGGCTGCTCGTGAATCGCAACGATGATGCCTCTTTCGAGCGGGTGATCAATACGCCACCGCGTGGTATCGGCGTCAAAACCCTCGATGCGCTGCGCAGCCAGGCCCGCCAACGGCAAACAAGTCTTTGGCAGGCCGCCGGCGAGCTGTTGCGCGCCGGCGCGCTCTCCGGCCGGGCGGCGCGGGCTACCACGGCCTTTATCGAACTAATCGACCGTCTGAGTGGGCCGCTCGCCGAGCCGGCGCTCGCGGCGCGAATTGAAGTTGTATTGGCGCAGTGCGGCTTGCACGAGCACTATGCGAAGGACCGCAGCGAGCGGGGCTTGGACCGACTGGAGAACCTCGATGAGCTGATTAGCGCCGCGCGCACCTTCGAGCAAGCTCGTGAGCCGACCGATGACGAGGCGGATAGCTTGACGGCGTTTCTTGCGCATGCGGCGCTGGAGGCTGGCGAGGTTCAAGCCGGCGAGCAAGACGACGGTGTTCAGCTCATGACTCTGCATTCCGCCAAAGGCTTGGAATTTCCGGTGGTGTTTTTAGTGGGCCTCGAGGAGGGGCTATTCCCGCATAGGATGGCTTTGGATGAGCCGGGGCGACTCGAGGAGGAGCGACGGTTGTGTTATGTCGGGATCACCCGAGCCCGGCAACGGCTTTTGCTGAGCTTCGCCGAACGGCGTCGCCTGCACGGCCAGGATCATTATGGAACGGCTTCACGGTTTCTCCTGGAGCTCCCAACGGAACTGGTGCAGGAAGTGCGCGCCCGATTCAGCGTTACCCGACCGCAGACCAAGGTGCATGCCGTCGAGCCGATGGTAACCGCCGACACCGCCGCGTTCAGTCTGGGGCAGCGCGTCCGCCATGCAACCTTCGGTGAAGGTATCGTGCTCAGCTGCGAGGGCAGCGGCCCAAACACGCGCGTGCAAGTGAACTTCGCGCACAGTGGTAGCAAATGGTTGGTGGCGGCTTACGCCAATCTCAAGCCGTGCCCTTGAGACCACGCGGCTGAGAGACCTCGAGTGGGGTGGGTCATCCTGCTCTTCTGAACTTTACCAACTCAGAATCTGCCACTGCACGGTCTGGGGGATTTCCTGCAAGGGATCCTCTAGTATTTCCCCGACCCGACCATCGCCGTCGATGTCATAAAACCAATAGGGAATGCCCCCCCGGGGGATGACCTTGACGGCGTACACGCGGCCGCCGGCGCTGTATTCGTGGAACTCCGCCCCGTCGCGATGGATGATGGTAACCCCTGGCTCGATCGCCTCGCCTTTGGTCAGCTCCTGCGGCGGTGGCGGGGGAACGATGTGGGGCGCCTGCGGCGGCGAGCTCTGCCTCACCGTAGCTCCAGAGCTGTCGGCGGCCGTAACGGTGCCGCCACTGCCGAGCAGAGCGAGCGCAGCGGCGACGATGAAAACACGAGCCTGGTACATGGGTTGGCTACCTACAGATCCAACAGGATTTCCTGTTCTGCATCGGAGGGCTCGAGGCCACGGTTTTCGTAGAAATCAAAGATGGCATCCACGACCGCGCTCGGCTCGTCGAGCACCTTAAACAAGGTCAAATCCTCCGGATCGATCGCACCTTGGGCGACCAGCGTGTCGCGGAACCAATCGATCAGCCCGTCCCAGAACGGCGTGTGGACAAGGATGATGGGGATGCGCCGGGTCTTGCCGGTCTGAACCAAAGTGAGAATCTCCGCCAGCTCGTCCAGCGTTCCGAAGCCGCCCGGCAGCACGACGTAGGCCGAGGCGTATTTAACGAACATGACCTTGCGCGAGAAGAAATGCCGGAAGTGTAGCGCTATATCCTGATAAGCGTTGCCGGTTTGTTCCTGGGGCAGCTGGATGTTCAGCCCAATACTGGGCGATTTGCCCGCGAAGGCGCCGCGATTGGCGGCCTCCATAACGCCTGGGCCACCGCCGCTGACCACGGAAAACCCTGCCTGTGATAGCGCATAGGCGATTTCCTCGGCGAGCTTGTACCAGGGGTGGTTGGTCGGCGTGCGCGCCGAGCCGAACATGCTGACCGAGGGTTTGATTTGCGCCAACCGTTCGAAGCCTTCGACGAACTCGGCCATGATCTGGAAGATCTTCCAAGACTCCCGCGTCATTATGGAATCGTTGATCGGGAGACGCTCATGTTCTTTGAACTTATCGTGCTGTTTCATCGTGGCCATCGCTCCGAGTCTACCCCTGCCCCGCCCGGCGAGCGCACACTATTCAATGTAACGCCGTCCCAGTCTTTGTACCATAAATAGCGCCCCAGCCCGCTATCAAGGGTCTTCGGATACCGCGCACGGCCGCTTAGGTTGGTGTTATGATCTTCCTCCCCGCAGGCTTGGACCGGGGTCTCAATGGGTGCAACCTTTGAGGACCGGTTGTGTCGCAATGAGCGAACAATACCCCCTGTTAATCTTGGTGGACGGCTCGTCCTATCTGTACCGCGCTTATTACGCCTTGCCGCCGTTGACGACCCCCGCCGGCGAGCCGACCGGAGCGGTCTACGGCGTAGTGAGCATGCTACGCAAGTTGCTCGCCGAGTACGACACGGCTTACTTCGGCGTGGTGTTCGACGCCAAGGGTAAAACCTTCCGCGACGAGCTTTTCGAGGCCTATAAGGCTAACCGGGCACCCATGCCGGATGAGCTGCGCGTACAGCTCGAGCCGCTCAAGCGGATCGTCTGCGCCTTGGGTTTATCGCGGATCGAGATCGAGGGAGTGGAGGCCGACGATGTCATCGGCACGCTCGCGGTACGCGCCAGCGTGGCCGGGCTGCGCACTATAATCGCAACGGGCGATAAGGATATGGCCCAGATCGTCAACGACAATGTGGTGCTGCTCAACACCATGTCCGGGACGTGGCTCGATGCGGCCGCGGTGCAGGACAAATTCGGCGTGCCGCCCGAGCGGATGGTCGACTATCTAGCCCTGGTGGGGGACGCCGTCGATAACATTCCGGGCGTGCCGAGGGTGGGGCCCAAGACCGCAGCCAAGTGGCTTGGCCAGTACGGCTCGCTGGATGCCTTATTGGAGTGTGTCGATGAAATCAAGGGCAAAGTCGGGGAGAGTCTGCGTGAGCATCTCGAGCAACTCGCCCTGTCGCGGGAGCTGGCAACGATTCGCTGCGATTTGGACCTGGACCTGGACCCAAAGGCCATGCGGCCTCGGGCGCCGGACGTGGATGCGTTGGCGCGACTCTACCGGCAGCATGCGTTCAGCAGCTGGCTCACCCAGCTCGGCGACGAACACCCCGGCGCCGGCGACCCGGAGCAGGCCGCGGTCCACTACGAGACCGTGCTCGAGGAGGCTGGGCTGCAGCAATGGCTGCAACGTCTGGCGGGCGCCGAAGTATTCGCTTTCGATCTGGAGACGACCAGCCTGAACTATATGGATGCCGAGATCGTCGGCCTCTCCTTCGCGGTGGAGCCAGCGCGTGCTGCCTATGTGCCGGTGGCACATATCGGCCAAGGAGTCTCGCCACAGCTTGAGCGCGGGCACGTCCTGGAGCAACTCAGGCCATTGCTGGAGGATCCGCGCCGCGCCAAGCTGGGACAGAATCTGAAATACGACATGAGCGTGTTAGCGCATTACGATATTGCGCTGCGCGGGGTACGCTTCGACACCATGCTCGAGTCCTATATACTCGACTCCACCGCGACCCGACACGACATGGACTCGCTCGCGCTCAAATATCTGGGCCACCGGACCATCAAATTCGAGGACGTGGCCGGCAAGGGCGCCAAGCAGCTTACCTTCGACCAGGTGGCAATCGAGCGTGCCACCGAGTATGCGGCGGAAGACGCCGACATTGCCCTGCGCTTGCACCGGGTGCTTTATCCGAAGCTGCGGCAGTTACCCGGACCCGAGCGAGTCTTCCATGCCATCGAAATGCCCTTGCTTCCTGTGCTCTCGCGCATGGAACGTACCGGCGTGCTGGTAAGCCGCGAGCTTCTCGCCGCGCAGAGCGCGGAGCTCGCGCAGCGCCTGGCCGAGATCGAGGCCTCGGTATACCGTGCAGCGGGCTGCGAATTCAATCTCGGCTCGCCCAAGCAGATCCAGGCCGTACTCTATGATCGGCAGGGCTTGCCGGTGTTGGCCAAAACACCCAAAGGCGCCCCGTCCACGGCCGAGTCCGTGCTCCAGGAGCTCGCCGCCACGTACCCGTTGCCGCGTATGATCCTCGAGCACCGAGCGCTCGCGAAGCTGAAATCCACCTACACCGACAAATTGCCGTTGTTGATCCATCCCCGCACCGGACGGGTACACACCTCCTATCGGCAGGCGGTGGCCGCCACCGGGCGGCTGTCTTCCTCCGACCCCAACCTGCAGAATATTCCGGTGCGCTCACCGGAAGGGCGGCGCATCCGACGGGGTTTCATCGCGCGGCAAGGCTACCGGCTGCTGGCGGTGGACTACTCGCAGGTGGAGCTGCGGATCATGGCCCATTTCTCGGGCGATGAAAGGCTGCACCGCGCCTTCGCCGCGGGCGAGGACATTCATCGGGCCACTGCCGCGGAGGTTTTCGCTACCGCGTTGGAGCAGGTTACTGCTGAGCAACGGCGCGCGGCCAAGGCCATCAATTTCGGCCTGATCTACGGCATGTCCGCCTATGGTCTAGCGCGGCAGCTCGGCATCGAGCGCGATGCGGCGCAGCACTATGTCGAGCGTTACTTCGAACGCTATCCGGGCGTCAAGGCTTTCATGGAGCGCATTCGGCGCGAAGCGCGCGAGCGCCAGTATGTGGAGACCGTCTTCGGCCGGCGTCTCTATCTCCCGGAGATCAATGCGAGCAATGCGCAGCGCCGGCAGGCCGCAGAGCGCACCGCCATCAACGCCCCCATGCAAGGCAGCGCAGCCGATATCATCAAGCGGGCGATGGTCCGTGTGGATCAGTGGCTGCAAAGTGAACGCGAGGACGTGTTCATGGTACTTCAGGTGCACGATGAGCTGGTATTCGAGGTGCCGACGCCGGATGTGCAGGCCGTGGCCGAGCGCATCCGTGCGTTCATGGTCGGCGCGGCGGAGCTCAGCGTGCCGTTGACTGTCGAAGCCGGGTGGGGGGATAACTGGGAAGAAGCCCACTGAGCGTCGCCGGTAACGGGCGGACTCTATCCTGAGCAGCGATGCCGCACGAATGAGTTGAATGAATTCTTTGTCGTCGGCGAATGAACTTTTCTAAATTTTCTCTGTCATTAGATATAGCGCCAGTGCCCGGCGCGGCCCGCTAATCCCTCCTCTTTGCAGCGGGCCAATAACCTGGCCTTGCCCCCAAGGCTAGGTGCTTTGCCCCGGGAGACCACCCCCCATGGTCCCTGGGGCCTTTTCTTGCTCACTTCCCCGGCGGTGCCTCGTTCCGCGTCAAGACCGCGGTTGCTTAGCTGCGGCTGAGCTGTGGGCTGCGGTTTCGAGTTGCAACCACTCGTCGAGCTTGCCGTGGGCGGTTTCAATGCCCCGCGCTCGCAGCGCGGAGAATAGCTGCACGCTGGTATCGGGGTGGTCCCGTGCTAGGCACTCCGCGGTGTGCCGCAGGGCCTGTGCCGCCGGCCCCTGTTTGAGCTTGTCGGCCTTGGTCAGTAGCACGTGCACCGGCAAACCCACCGCGCCACACCAGGCGAGCAGTTGTTGATCGAGGGCGGTTAATGGGTGGCGAACGTCCATGATCAGCATCAACCCGCGCAGGGATCGCCGCCGCTGCAGATACTCTGGCAATGTCCGCTGCCAGTGGGCGCGGATCGCCTGCGGCAGTTTAGCGAAGCCATAGCCCGGCAAGTCGATCAGATAACGCTGGTCGCTAACCGGGAAAACGTTAATTTGCTGTGTTCGACCGGGTGTTTTGCTGGTGCGGGCCAGCGCCTTTTGCCCGGTGAGGGTATTAATGGCACTCGATTTCCCGGCATTGGAGCGCCCCGCAAAGGCAACCTCGCGGCCGGTATCCGGGGGGAGGTGGCGCAGATCCGGTGCGCTGAGCAGGAATCGGGCCTTGCGGTAAATTGGGTTCATCCGGTTTGCTCGCTGCGCGGCAGGCGCATTCAGGAGCCGGTTGGCTGGTGTCGTCCAGGGTGGATTTTGGAGGATAACGCCGGTGTCGTCCATGGCAGAGAAATTGACCGCTTCGGCGGCCACTGATATAAATTGCAACGACCTTGCCTCCGGCTGAACTGTTGATTGAGCCGTATCTTTGAAAAGGCAAGCGCGTCCCGAATCAGGAGAGCGCTGCATGCTGATGAAGCATTGGATCGCGTTTTTGGCTCTTATTCCGCTAAGCGCAGGGGTAATGGCCTTCGAAGGGGGGAACCCACAGGCGGGCCAACAAAAGGCCGCTGTCTGCGCGGGTTGCCACGGTAGCGATGGCAACAGCCCTTCCGGACAGTTCCCTAGCCTTGCCGGGCAGCATGCGAGCTACCTCTACGAGCAGCTGCGTTTTTTCAAAAGCGGCCAGCGCAAAAATCCGATCATGCAGCCGCAAGCGGCCAACTTGAGCGATCCGGACATGCAGGATTTGGCGGCCTATTTTGCCGGGCAGACTCTGCGGATAGGCGTGGCCGACAAGGCGCTTGTCGAGCAGGGCGAACAGCTGTTCCGTGGCGGCCTCTCGGCCAAGGGCGTGCCGGCTTGCACTGGTTGCCACGGGCCGGCCGGTATGGGCAATCCTCCCGCCAGGTATCCAAGAATCAGCGGCCAGAAAGCGGCTTACCTGGTTCAGCAGCTGCAGGATTACCGAGCCGGTAAGCGCAGCGATTATCCGCGGGGCAAGGTCATGCAAGGGGTGGCCGCCGAGCTTACCGATAAAGAGATCGAGGCGCTGGCGTCTTTCCTTTCCGGGTTGCACCTCGGTAATCAGCCGGCAAACTGACGCACGGTGCGCCCGCCGCACTTTTTTTGTGGCGTGACCGCTCGCCCCCTCCTCGAGCATGGGTCTTAATCGTGGTGGCTAGCAACCGCAGCGCGATGGCCTTGTTAGACCTTTTGGGGCTACAGCGCTGAGCGGGGCCAAGGATACGAGCACCGTGAGGGCTTGAAAGAAAGCTACCTTTTTGAAGGAGAAGCGGGTATGCGGGCGTTCGCTCTTGCGATGTTGACGTTGGCTTTGACGGCGGGCTGCGCATTTGCGCAGGACTACCAGGCCGGTAAGCAGTATCATAGGGTCGAGCCACCGCAACCGACGGCGACCGAAGATCGGATCGAGCTCGTCGAGTTCTTCTCGTACGGTTGCTCGCATTGTTTCGAATTTGCACCCAAGCTGCATAGCTGGCTGGAGCAGGCGGGCAAAGGCGTCGAGCTGGTGCGGGTGCCGGTGACTTTCGGTCGGTCGAGCTGGGCCTTGTTGGCTAAGGCCTATTACGCTGAGAAGGCTCTGAATGTGGTCGACCAGATCCATGAGCCGCTGTTTGAGGCCATTCACGTCGATGGCCGGCGCTTTGCCGACGAACAGGCGCTCGCGGAGTTCTTTGCTCAGCATGGGGTCGACCGCCAAGCGGTGTTGGATGCCTTTGATTCTTTCGCCGTCGATGTGGATCTGCGCCGCGCCGAGCGTATGGTGCGGGCCTATAAGGTGCGTGCAACGCCGTCTCTGGCCGTAGCCGGTAAGTATTTGGTAGATCCGGGTGAGACGGGGGGGCAGCAGGGCATGCTCGATGTCGTGGATTTTTTAATCGATAAGGAGCGGTCCTTACTCAAGCGCTGAGTCATTCATTACCGTGGGTTTCGGTCACGTATGGATGCGCCACCCGTTGAGACGGATGACGGCCCGTGCAAGCCAACGTGAATAGCAGCACGATGTTCGATAAAGAAAGCTTAATAGTCGATGGTAACGACGGACGTCAGGCAAGCGGTGAACGATGCCTGCGCTTGATGACCTACAATATACAAACCGGCATCGAGACCCGATTTTATCATCATTACATTACCCGCAGCTGGCGTCATCTGCTACCCGACAACAATCGGCTCAGCAATTTAGACCGCATCGGTGGGCTGATCGCCGACTTCGATATCGTCGGTCTGCAGGAGATCGACGCCGGGAGCCTGCGCAGCGGTTTCATCAACCAAGCCGCGTATTTGGCGCAACGGGGCGGTTTTCCATTTTGGCACTTCCAGACCAATCGCCGCATCGGCCGACTGGCCCGGCATAGCAATGGCGTACTTAGTCGTTTTCGGCCATTGGAGGTCCGCAATCATCGATTACCGGGCATGATTCCTGGCCGCGGCGCCTTACATCTGCGCTTCGGCGGACCTGCGGAAGGACTGGACGTCGTTTTGCTGCATTTGGCGCTCGGGCAGCGCACGCGCCTGCGCCAACTCGCCTATGTGGCTGAGTTGGTTAACGCGTGCCGGCACGTGATCGTCATGGGGGACTTGAACTGCCTCTCGCGCAGCGTGGAATTCGATTATTTAGACAAGCATACCGATCTGTGTGAGCCGATCCATAACCTGCATACTTATCCGAGTTGGCGGCCGCATCGCAACATCGATCACATCTTAGTTTCGCCTACTTTGCAGGTGCGCAGTGCCGAGGCATTGAATTACCCGCTCTCCGACCATCTGCCAGTCATCATGGAGGTGGAATTGCCGGAGTGCGTCATGCTGGTGGAATAGGGCGGCTGCATGGGCAGCTGCGGGTATGGGCCCATACAAGCTGATTGCGCTGCGTTGTGGGAACAGGCTCTTCAATTGCCGAGCGTAGTGTCCTTATCCACGATGCCTTTATCGGGCCACTGCTCGCTGGCCAAGCGAAGTTCACCCAGGCCGCTCCTTTTGGCCTCGTACATGGCTTGATCCGCTCGAGTGAAAAATTCGCGCTCGGTTTCATCACCGCGGTAGCCGGCGATGCCGCCGCTAAGAGTAATGAGCAGCCGCGTGCCGTCAAGCGTCTCGAAAGCCTTCTGCCGCAGGCGATCGCGGATGCGCGTCGCCACGATCCAGGCATCCTTTGGCTCGGTATCGGGCAGCAGCATGAGGAATTCTTCACCGCCAATGCGGTAGGCTGAATCAGCCTTGCGCCGCGACTCCTGCAGCACGTTGCCGATCAGTTGCAGCACGCGGTCGCCTTCGGCGTGTCCGAGAGAATCGTTGATATGTTTGAACTTGTCCACGTCCAGCACGACGATGGACAACGGATGACCATAACGTCGGTGGCGTTCCAACTCGTAATTTAGATCGGCACGGCATTTTCGACTGTTATAAAGCCCCGTTAAATTGTCGCTGCTGGCGAGTTCTCGGTACATCGCCTCGCTGCTCCTGAGTCGTTCCTCGACTTCGGCGCGGTGGTGCACTTCCCGGTCGGCCCGCTGATAGAGTGCGCGTAACGCGATGGCGAGGATTGCGATGAGCACGACATAGACGGCCCCGATGGGCGATAGAAAAGGCTTCAGCAGCCGTGAGAGCAGCGCACCGCGGTCGATGAGGCTAACCAGCCGCCAGCCCGGGAAAGTTATGGAATCGTGTGCCGTCACAAGCCATTCATCGCCGTGCAGCCACAGTCGCCAGGGTGAATTGCCGGCCAGAGCCGATAGTTTACGCCCCTGCAGCTCGGCGCGGGTCGTGGCAGCGACATCCCCTCCTGGATCGACCAGCAACACGGGCCCTTGATCCAGAATGGCCAGTATCGGGTTGAGCGCTGCGGCCTTGAGCCAGATCACGAGCCGTTGGCCTTCCATGGAACGCGCGGTGACCAAATACACCTCAGCCCCGTTGGGCGTGACTTGGTCCACCACCAGACGCGCCGCGGCATCGGGGTAGAGCGCGCGGGCGAGCTCCGCCGGTGGGTTGGCGAACCACTCATCTGGTCCGGAGGCGGCGATGATTTGATCCGCGCTGTTCAAGCGCAGTACGGCCTTTGCTCCGGTGGCCTGGCGCAGACCGTCCAGGTTGGGCTTGCCGATACGTGGGTTGAGTGCCACCCGGGCGGCGGTCTGCATGGCTTGCAGACGGGCATCGAGCAAACGATCCAGCAAGCGCAGCTCACGCTGGGTGATTTCCGTGGTCTCGGTGAGCTCGGCAGAATAAACCGTCAAATGGTAAATCACTACGCCGGTAATGAGGGCGATTACTGTGATTAGAGTAAGAAAGGTGAGCGATCGTTTGAGTCGCATAGGAGACCTCGGCGCCGCGTAGTCAGTTTAAACTGAACCGCCCGATGAGTTTAATGTGACACGGGTCACATTTTTTCAAGTCGGCCGCTGACGGCGTGATTGTCGAGCCGCTCGGTTGTGCGACCCTCGAGTCTGAACTAGTGTAGTGTCCCACCCTATTTGGCACGCTATAAGCGCTAAATAGGGTGGGATATTACACTAGGGTGAAAGTAGGCGCGAAATTCGGTGCAAATCTCGCTGATAAGGAGGTCTGTTTATGGCTGAAATTGCCCCCAATACAAGTTATGTCGCAGTCCTTGGTTGGAGTTTGCGGGCGATCGAAGCGATCGATCGTTTCAACCGCAAATACGTTGTGGTCGCCCCGAGTTGGGCTGAGGAGTATGCCAAAGACAATGCGATACCCTATATTCCCTGGGAGTTCGAACGACTCAACGACCGTTCCATCGAGCTCTATGAGCGGCTCGCCGAAGAGGGGGTAGAGGTCGCGGTGCCGTTGTTCGAGGAGACGGTCGAGTGGGCCGGGGCGATCAATGCTCGGCTGCAAAACAAGCCGCGGCTGTTTCCGCAATCGCTGTTGTTTCGCGACAAATCGTTGATGAAGCGTCGGGCGCAATTGGCCGGCATCCGAGTCGGGGTCTTCGAGGAGGCGCATGATCGCGACGACGTCCGGCGTTTTCTTATGCGCGTCAACAAGGCCCTGCTCAAGCTCGACGGCGATCCCAACGATCCCATCCACATGAAGCCGTTCGACAAAGCCGGCACTTATGGCCACCGGGTGATCAAGACCAATGAGGACATCGACGCCATTAGCGACGATGAGTTTCCGTGTCTTCTAGAGAGCCATCTGGACGGTAAGGAGTTCGCTTGCGAGGTCTTCATTCACGAGGGCAAAATTCGCTTCCTAAACATCTCCGAATATGTCCACCTCGGCTATTCGGTGTTCATTCCGGCCTCGCCGGCGCTCGAAGAATGGCGACCCCAGATCCGCAAAGCCGTCGAGCACCTCATTCAGGCCTTCGAGATCGAGCACGGCCTGATTCACCCGGAGTTCTTCATCACCCATGACGGTAATCTGCATTTCGGCGAGGTGGCCTACCGGGTGCCGGGCGGCAATGCTTTCGAGCTGATCGAGCGGGCCTATGGCTTCAACGCCTATCAGGCCCAAGTGCTGGTCAGCGACCCCAAGGCGACCGAGGCGGAGATCCAGGCCTTTTTCCCCAGGGAAGTCGTGGACGCCAAAGGGTTTGCCGGCTGCTTCTTGGTATACCCGAAGCAGCGCGTGATCAGTGATATCGACATGCCCGACGCGGTCGAAAACGATCCTTATTACGAAAAACATGACCTGTTCATGCCGGCCAATCCGAAAGTTGCCGAGCGAGTCGCCTTCGGCAACCATTACGGCACGGTCTATTTCTTTGGTGACGATTCCGATCGAATGCGGGAGCTGTTACTCAAGCAGGAAGAGTATGATTTTTATCGTTAGCCGGCCGGGCGTATCGAGATGAGCGAAACGGGGTGCGATAAGGCTGAGCGCTTAGCGGCGCAGCTTGCCGAGGCGCTCGATCAGCTCGAGGCCGTCAAGCCATTTGCTAAGCTGAACTATCAGGGTCATATCTGCGATCTCACCCTGCGGTTGCTCAAAGAGCCGCAGGGGGTGCAATGGCTCTATGGGCAGGCGGCCCGTTTCGACCGCGCTGGCGTGTTCTACGGCGGTGATTGGGCTCACCCGGCCTCGCTGCAGCCGGCTCTAGTGTCGGCTTCGGTGCGCGGTCCGGCGCTTTCCGTGGCGATCGAATGCCTGAGCGAACTGCGGCTGCTCGCTATCGCGACCGGGCAGGCAGCCAGCGACAAAATTACGCCCGAGGGGGCACGCACGTTTCTCGAAGACGCTATCGCCCGGAATCTGGACCTGCTGTTTCCGTCGTCCAGCGAAGCGGCTCGCGCCGAGCGCACGCCGCTGCTGGAAGGTGTCCATCGGTTGTTCCGGTTCATTGCCGAGCGCCTTGGCGCGCAGGGGATTCTTGAGAGTACGGTCAGCGAGGCCATACGGATCCTCCAGCAACGCCCCATACTGGTGCACCGCGTCCGGGAGATGATCGATGCCGCCGCCCAGACGTTGGCCGGGGGTGGTAGCGACGCCATCTATGAGCAGGCCCGGCAGCTCACCAATGCCGTTCACGGCCCTTCGGCATTGAGCCGATCCGCGGCGTCGCTCGAGCGCTATCGGGAGGCACTGGCTGAGCTGGATGCTAGGGCTTTGGCGGAGGAAGCGCAGGCCTTCGCTCGCTCCATGCACGAGACTGGTTTGGTCAGCCCCCAGCACGCGGTACTGCTCGAGCATGTCTGTGCAAAGGGTAGTGGCGACGGGATCGCCCGGGTTCTGGGTCTCGACTCCGTGGGGCGGGACAGCTTGGATGTCTATGGTGAGCTCGTGCGTCGGCTCATCGCCAGCCTCGCCCATCCATTGCTCGCACAATCCATTTACGGCTTGGCCTGCATGCTCAACCGTGGGGTGCTCTTTTTCCCGCCGCTCGCCCCGGGGCTGTGGCGTTTGACGCGCCTGCAAATCGAGGCGGAGGTTGCGGCAGCGCTGCAGCGCTTGGTTGATGAGAGCCCCACGTTATCGGCCAATGCCGTGCTGTTGGCCGGCACCGTGAGCGTGCTGGGTCAACCGCTTGGCGTCGGCCAAGGCGACAATCCCACTTGTCAGTCGGCCCGGGCCATAAGTCTCTGGTCACAATGCGATCCGGGATTTCTGCTCGAGCTGATTACTTGGGCGGCGCGAGATAACGAAGTCGATATGCATTTCGAGGGGCAGCTGCTGCGCTCCAGCGAATTGCAGAGCGGGGGCGTGGCGGAGTTGCATACCGAGCTCGATCCGGCCTCGCTGGTGCTCGTGCCGCACCTCGACCGGATCTATTGGGAAATGGGGCGGCGCATCGCCGGGCGCGGCGAGGATGGGCACAAATGGATCAATCCGGAGTTCCATGGCTGGTGGGTCCAGCGCGGTTTTGCCACGGTGATTCAGTATTCGAGCGGTGATGTCATCGACTTCGAAGGCTTCATGCGGCTGTTCTACATCAGTTACCATCCCGCCTACAATGGCGCGCGCCAGCTTATCTATGCCCAGCCGGCGGGCATCGCGGCAACCGATAAAAACGGCCAATTCATCGGCTGGCATGCCGTATCGATCCAGCGGGTGACCGTGGATCAAGACGGCGAAGTGCGGGCTTACTTCTACAATCCCAATAATGACAGTGGTCAGGACTGGGGGCAGGGCATTGTCACCTCCACCGCTGGCCACGGTGAATTCCCCGGCGAATCATCCTTGCCGTTCAAGCAATTTGCGGCCCGGCTTTACGTCTTCCACTACAATTCTCGCGAGCTCGGTGATCCGGCGGCCGTACCGGCGGCCATTCTCGGCGAGATCGCCGCGCTGGCGCGCGCGAGCTGGGCACGCGGGGTCGGCTGGCACGAGCTCGTCTCCACCTCCTGAGCTAGGTAGTTTGCAGTGCTTCATTGCCCATAAGTCGAGCCCCTAGAACACCCTATTTCATACCGTTATTCCGGCGCAGACCGGAATCCAGTTCCCCTTTTGCGACAATCAAGATGGGTTCCGGCCTGCGCCGGGATGACGAAATTCGGGAGCTATTCGAGATTCCCGGATTCCCAACTCTGATCCCAATCGAAACCGATCGAACTGGCTGTCTTCACACCCGTTCGATGAGGATCGCGATCCCTTGGCCGACGCCGATGCACATCGTGCATAGGGCGTGGCGGGCGCCGCTGCGCTGTAATTGGTAGGCGGCGCTCGCTACCAGGCGTGCGCCGCTTGCGCCCAGCGGATGGCCCAAGGCGATCGCCCCACCGTTGGGATTAACATGCTCGGCGTCATCCGGTAGGCCGAGCTCGCGCAGCACCGCCAGCGCCTGGGCGGCGAATGCCTCGTTGAGCTCGATGAGCTCGATGTCCGCAAGCGGCAGGCCGCAGCGCGCCAGCAGCTTGTGGCTGGCCGGCACCGGTCCCATGCCCATGAGGCGCGGCGCCACTCCCGCCACCGCCATGCCAAGCACTCGCGCCCGCGGCGTGAGGCGGTAGCGCTCGAGCGCCGCCTCGGAGGCGAGCAGCAGTGCGCCCGCGCCGTCGTTGAGAGCCGAGGCGTTGCCGGCGGTAACCGTGCCCCGCGCCGCCCGAAACGGTGCCGGCAGTTTGGCAAGCGCCTCCAGGGTGGTATCGGGTCGCGGCTGCTCATCGGTGCCCACGCGCACGGGCGGGCCCTTGGGTCGAGGGGCGCAAACCGCCGTGATTTCCTCGGTCAGGCGACCCGAGTCCAAGGCGGCTTTCGCACGCTGCTGGCTGCGCAGGGCAAAGGCATCCTGGTCCGAGCGGCTGATTCGGAACGCTTCGGCGACATTCTCCGCCGTCTCGGGCATGGAGTCGATGCCGTAGCGCGCCTGCAGCAGCGGGTTGACGAAGCGCCAGCCAAGCGTCGTGTCATGGATCTGCGCCTGGCGTGAGAAGGCGCTTTCCGCCTTGGCGATGACGAACGGCGCCCGGGACATGGACTCCACGCCACCGGCGATCAGCAGTTCGGCCTCGCCGCAGCGAATGGCGCGTGCGGCGAGGCCGAGTGCGTCCATGCCGGAGCCGCAGAGGCGGTTGACGGTGGTACCGGGTACCGCCACCGGCAGACCGGCCAACAGGGCCGCCATACGCGCGACGTTGCGGTTGTCCTCGCCGGCCTGATTGGCGCAGCCGTAGATCACATCGTCCAGCGCATCCCAGTCGACCGTAGGATTGCGCTGCATGAGCGCTCGGATAGGGAGGCTGGCGAGATCATCGGTGCGCACCGTGGCGAGCGCGCCGCCGTAACGGCCGAACGGCGTGCGCAGCGCATCGACGATATAGGCCTCGTTCATCGCGCCACCTCCAACCCCGGTATCAATTGCTCCTTGAGCTGGTGCGATCGGCCACGGAACAAGGCGATCAGCTGCCCGGCCTGGTTTTCTACCCGGATATCGTAGACTCCCGTTCGACCTACGGCGGATTGCGCTTCGCCGCAGGCGATGAGCACATCGCCGAGCTTGGCGGGGGCAAGGAAATCGATGCTCGCGGCGGCGGCCACCGTGACGTGGTTGGTCGAGTTGCAAGCGAAGGCGAAGGTGGAATCGGCCAAGGCGAAGATGAGTCCGCCATGGCAGTTGCGATGGCCGTTGACCATATCCGCGCGCACTGGCATGGACAGCCGGGCGTAGCCGGGCCGTATCTCCTCGAGCACCATGCCGAGCACGCGCGATGCGAGATCGCCTCCCCACAGGGTCCTGGCACAGGCTTCAGCGACTTCCTGGGCGGGCAAGGCCTGTAGCGGAGGATCAGTCATGGAATCGGTTGCCTCCATAGCACTTGCGTCGCAGCAGTGGCGCCGGCCGGTAGCGATCCGCGCCATAGCACTCGCTGAGATGATCGAGTGCAGTGACCACTCGCGCAAGCCCGATGGTTTCGGCCCAAGTCAATGGGCCGCGCGGATAATTAACTCCGCCGCGCATGGCGGCGTCGCAGGCGGCGGCGGTACAAACACCTTGGCCGACCGTTTCGGCCGCAGTATTGGCGAGCATGCATACGGTGCGCAAGACGATGAGGCCGGGGCTGTCATCGATCACCGAGACGGTTTTGCCAAGCGCTTGAAAGACCCCGGCGGCGGCCGCGAGCGCCGTCGGCCCGGCCTGATCAGCGGCAGCGATGACCACACGAGCGGTCTGGGCGAAATCCAGCGCGAGGTCGAACAACACCAGCTCTGGCACGCCCTCTTCGGCAGCCCGCTGCGTGGCGCTGCGCCCGTCGGTGAGCGCAAGCGTCGTTTCCGGCAGGGCGATGAGTCCGGCTCCGGTGGTGCGCTGCACCGCGCTGGCTACCTCCGCCAAAGCCGCGGCCAGTGGCTCCGCCGGGCCGAGTTCGCCACGCACGACGATTCGCGTGGGCCGAGGGCCAGGCGGCGCCGCGTGCGGCGCCGGGCGTTCGGCGCCGGGTTGATAATCATAGAAGCCGTGACCGCTCTTGCGCCCGAGGCGTCCCCCGTCGAGCAATTCCTGCTGGATCAGCGAGGGGCGGTAGCGCGGATCCTGGAAATAGGCTTCGAACAGCGTGCGGGAGACGGCGAAGTTGATATCCTGACCGATCAGGTCCATCAGCTCGAACGGCCCCATGCGGAAGCCGCCGGCCTCCCGCAGCGCAGCGTCAATGGTGGCGACATCGGCGCCGCCCGTCTCCAGCAGCCGCAGTGCCTCGGCATAGTAGGGTCGGGCAATCCGGTTGACGATAAATCCCGGCGTCGAGCGGGCCCGAACCGATTGCTTGCCCCAGCTCGCTGCAGTCGCCTGAACGGTTTCAGCCACCCCATCGGCCGTGGCAAGTCCGCTCACCACTTC
Organism: Nitrococcus mobilis Nb-231; assembly: GCF_000153205.1. Lineage (GTDB taxonomy): Bacteria > Pseudomonadota > Gammaproteobacteria > Nitrococcales > Nitrococcaceae > Nitrococcus > Nitrococcus mobilis. The sequence goes on along the minus strand of NZ_CH672427.1, from coordinate 2,215,923 downwards.
GACCAGCTTGAGAATGGGCGCTGGGTTGAAGAAGTGCATTCCGACCACGCGCTCGGGACACCGCAGGGTTGCGGCAAGAGCGGTGATGGACAGTGCCGAGGTGTTACTCGCCAAAATAGCCTGTTCGCTACAGATCCCCTCCAACTGCTCGAAGAGCCGGCGCTTGCTCGGCAACTCCTCGACGATGGCCTCGATGATCAGCGCGGCCGGGGCCAACTCCGCCAACTGTTCGATGGGCCGAATTCGTTCCATCAGCGTGGTCAGGGCCTTGCGGGTCAGTTTGCCGCGGTCGATGAGCCGCTCGAGTCCACCGCGGATGCGTTCGAGTCCCGCCGGTAGGGCCTCGGTTCGGATATCGAAGAGCAAAACCGGGTGTCCAGCTGCGGCTGCGACCTGAGCGATGCCCGCGCCCATGGTGCCGGCACCGACCACGCCGATGGTGGCGGTAGGTGGCAATGCCGCCATTTCAGTGCCCTAGGAAGCGCGGTTCGCGTTTGGCCATAAAGGCAGCCACGCCCTCGCGGTAGTCATCCGTGCGTCCGGCCTGGCGCTGTAAGTCGCGCTCGAGGTCGAGCTGTGTTGCCAGGCTGTTGTGCCAAGTGGCGTTGAGGGCCTGCTTGGTCAGGGCGAGGCCGCGCGTGGGTTGCGCGGCGAGATGCTGGGCGAGGCTTTGGGCTTCCTGCATCAGCTGCGCATCGTCCACGCATTTCCAGATCATGCCCCATTGCTCGGCCTGCTCCGCTGGCAGGCGTTCTCCCAACAATGCCAAGCCCATGGCCCGGGCGTGGCCGATCAGGCGAGGAAGATGCCAAGTGCCGCCGCTGTCGGGCACCAAACCAAGCTTGCAGAACGCCTGGATGAAGCTGGCCGAGCGTCCAGCGAGCACGATATCGCAGGCCAGTGCCAGATTGGCGCCGGCGCCGGCGGCAACGCCGTTGACGGCGCAGACCACTGGCATCTGCAGTGAGCGGAGGGTACGGATCAGTGGATTGTAATGCTGCTCGAGGGATGCGCCGAGGTCGGGGGCATGCTCGCCCGGGGCGATATCGCGCGCGTCGAGGTCCTGGCCCGCACAGAACGCGCGTCCGCGGCCGGTGATGAGCAGGCAGCGCACGGCCGCGTCACTCTCGATGCCGCGGAGAGCGTCGCGGAGCTCGGCATGCATTGCAGCGTTGCAGCTGTTCAGCCGCTGCGGTCGGTTCAAGGTCAGCGTGACCACACCGGCGGCGGTTGTCAATTCGATGGTCTGATAGCTCATGGCAGCAGCGTTCCTAAACGGCGTTTGCACTTCGACGCTGTCGCGGCGGGGTTCGACGGCATTGCGCTATTGCGGCCACACCGACGTGCCCTCCTGCGAGTATAGAAGCGTATCGGCGGCTCATGCCATAAGCCTGCGATGGGGCCTGTTGCGGCTGACGGCCGCCGCAGCGCACGGCGGGTTGGCCATGAGTGGGCAGTGTGCCGATGAGATACAAAAACGAATTGACACAAGACAAATACGTATCAATATTGCAAACAGGAGTTGAACTCCCGCCCGAGCGGGCGGCCAGTCGAGGAGGCGCCATGAGCCAGGAGTTTTTCACTAAGCATCGCGCCACTCTGGAGCAGGCCATCGAAATCACGCGCTGCCGCGATTATTGGAGCCCGTACCCCGAGGTTCCGAGCGGCAAAATCTATGGCGAGGCCGCCGCCGCTGCCGGCCAGGCGGCCTTCGAGGGCCGGCTGCACCAGCGTTTCGTGCTGCAGCAGCCGGGTAGCGTGGCCGATGTCGGCGACGAGGTCTCACCGTATGGTTTTGGCCTCGGCGTGCGCTATCCCAAGACCGAGCTCGATCAGCTCCTGCCGGCCATGCAGGCGTCTTTACCCGCCTGGCGTGACGCCGGTGCCGAGGCTCGTGCGGGCGTGTGCCTAGAGATCCTGGCGAGGCTGAACAAGCGCAGCTTCGAGATGGCACAGGCGGTTATGCACACCACCGGCCAGGGTTTCGTTATGGCCTTTCAAGCCGGCGCGACCCATGCCCAGGATCGGGGGTTGGAGGCCATCGCTTACGCCTACGAGGCGATGAGCCGGATCCCGCCGCACAGCCGCTGGATTAAGCCCCAGGGCAAGCACGAGCCGCTGCGCATGGACAAGACTTTTCATGTGGTTCCGCGCGGGCTGGCGTTGCTGATCGGGGTTTCGACTTTTCCGACCTGGAACGGTTATCCGGGCTTGTTCGCAAGCCTGGTGACCGGCAATCCGGTCATGGTCAAGCCGCATCCGGCAACCGTGCTGCCGTTGGCACTCACCGTAGAGGTGGCGCAGGAGGTGTTGGCGGAGGCCGGCTTCGACCCCTGGCTCGTTGCACTCGTGGCGGACAGCCGCGAGGCGCCGGTCACCAAGGAGCTGGCGCGGCGTCCCGAGATCCGTTTGATTGACTACACCGGGAGCACGGCCTTTGGCAACTGGCTGGAGGAGCACTGCCGCCAAGCCCAGCTCTATACGGAGAAGGCGGGCGTGAACTCGGTGATTGTCGACTCCACCGACAATCTGCAAGGCCTGGTGCATAATCTTGCTTTCTCGCTCAGCCTCTACTCGGGGCAGATGTGCACCACGCCGCAGAATATCTACGTACCGCGCGACGGGATCGAGACGGAGCAGGGCTGGCTCGGCGCCGATGAGTTCGCCCAGGCCATCGCCGAGGGCATCACACGGCTGCTCGCTGACGGTGAGCGGGCCGCCGAGTTGTTGGGCGCCCTTCAGTCCGAGAACACCGCCCGGCGCATCGCGGAAGCGGCGCGGCTCGGTGAGGTGGTGTTGGCCTCCGAGCCGCGGGGGCACCCACGGTTTGCGGATGCACGCGTACACACGCCGCTGCTGCTCAAGGTGGGCGCCGAACCGAGCGACCGCTACGATCGGGAATGGTTCGGCCCGATCGCCTTCGTCGTTGCCACCGAGTCCACTGACGAGAGCATCGAACGCTCGCGCGGGTCGGCTTTGGCACATGGGGCGATTACCTGGTCGGTCTACGCCACTGAGGCCGCCGTGCTGGAGCGCACGCAGCACGCCGCGCTGGAGGCTGGGGTGGCGCTGTCCTGCAATCTCACCGATGGTGTCTACGTCAATCAATCGGCCGCCTTCAGTGACTTCCACGCTACCGGCGCGAACCCGGCAGCCAATGCCTGTCTCTGTGATGCCGCCTTCGTCGCCAACCGCTTCCGCGTGGTGCAGACTCGGCGGCATGCGGTCTGATCCGGAGCAGACCGCCCGATTAAGCACACGTACCGGGCCGCGATGAAGAGGTATGCGCATGAGCTATCGATGCATTTTGATCGAATCTCGCGAGCGGGTGGCGCTCATTACGCTGAACCGGCCGGAGGCGCTGAACGCCTTGTCCGACGAGCTCATGGACGAACTCGGGACGGCCATCGCCGAGTTCGATGGCGACGATGGGATCGGCTGTCTCGTGATCACCGGCAGTGATAAGGCGTTTGCCGCCGGCGCCGATATCAAGGAGCTGCAAGCGCAGAACTTCTTTGACGTGTTCCGCCGCGATTTCCCCAGCGCCGCAGGCTGGAGCGCCGCGCGGCGGGCGCGCAAGCCCATCATCGCCGCGGTGGCCGGCTATGCGCTGGGCGGCGGTTGCGAGCTGGCGATGGCCTGTGATCTGATCATCGCCGCCGATACCGCGCGGTTCGGCCAGCCGGAGATCACCATCGGCACGATGCCCGGTGCCGGTGGTACGCAGCGATTGGCACGGGCGGTGGGCAAGTCGAAGGCTATGGAGTTGTGCCTGACCGGGCGGCTGATGGATGCCGCGGAGGCCGAGCGTGCCGGGCTAGTTTCCCGGGTCGTGCCGGCGGCCGAGCTATTGGCGGAGGCGCAACAGACGGCGGCCACCATCGCCTCGCATTCGCTGCCCATAACGATGATGATCAAGGAGGCCGTCAACGAGGCCTTCGAAACCGGGCTGCGGGAAGGGCTGCAATTGGAACGCCGGCTGTTTCAGTCCACCTTCGCTACCGAGGATCATAAGGAAGGCATGGCCGCCTTTGTGGCTAAACGCGCGCCGAAATTTAAGCATCGCTAAGCGGTGTGCCCTCGGCCCGAGCTACGGAAGCGTCCGTTTGGCGCGGATGCAGCTCCGTAGCGGACGGGCAATTGCATTCCCTTCACCCGTACTTCCGAGCCGATATCTTGCATAGGGCAAGGCGATGCCGGATCGGCACTTGTTACCAGCCAGCCGCTATGATTCGCGACCTCGCGAAGGGTCTCAGGCCGATCAACGTGGGTGACTGCGTTCGCTGCACCTAGCCGGGTGCTTGACATGGCGCTATGCAATATAGAATATAACGACGCTATGAATAATGGCACATAACGGTGGGGCGCAATGCGCCCGTGTTTCAGCACATCCCCCCGAACCTGACAACATGGGAGAACAATATGAGAGGCTTTTGGGGCCACCGGTTGAGGAACTGGGCGGGTGTGGTCCCCTGGGTGGTCGGCGTGATTTTACTCGGCCACGGTGCGGCCTGGGCCGGCGTGGCGAAAATCGCCGTGGCCTCCAACTTTCAGGCGCCCGCCAAGCAACTCGTCGCCGCATTCGAGCAGGAAACCGGTGACCGGATCAAGCTCAGCTTTGGTTCGACGGGCCTGTTCTACGCCCAGATTCGTCACGGCGCGCCGTTCGATGCCTTCTTCGCCGCCGATGTGGAGCGCCCGAGGCGCCTGGAGCAAGACGGTGCCATCGTGCCGGGCAGTCGCTTCACCTATGCCGAGGGCAAGCTCGTGCTGTGGAGTACAAAGCCGGACTATATGCTCGGCAATGGCAATGTGTTGCGCGAAGGTGGCTATGAGCACATCGCTCTCGCTAACCCAAAACTCGCCCCCTACGGCCTGGCCGCGCAGCAGACATTGCGGAAACTCGGCCTTTGGGAAACCCTGCAGCGGGGCGATCGGTTAGTGATGGGGCAGAACATCGGGCAGACGCACCAGTTGATCGCGAGTGGCAGTGTGTCGCTCGGCTTCATGGCGCTTTCGCAGATCCAGCGGCCCGGTCAGGCCGTGCAGGGCAGCTATTGGCCGGTGCCCTCCACATTCTATGAGCCCATCGTTCAGCAGGCCGTCTTGATTCAGGACATACCGGTGGCCCGAGCCTTCCTGGAGTTCATCCGTGGACCGCGGGCAGGCCAGATAATTCAATCCTACGGCTATGAGGTGCCTGCGGGCATAAACAAGCCGCATCGGGTGGTCGTCGCCGAGTAGGTTTATCAAAAGTAGACCTTAAAAAGGACAAACTGTCATGCAGATGAACATCAGCGCTCGGAATGCCCTCAAGGGTAAAGTCGTAGATGTCAACGTCGGAGCCGTCAACACGGAGGTCGTCATCGAGTTGCCGGGCGGTGATAAGGTCGTCTCCATCATCTCGAAGGATTCCGCCAACAAGCTCGGCCTAGCGCTGGGGAAAACCTGCTATGCCGTCATCAAAGCCTCCCATGTCATGGTGGCCGTCGATTAACGAACGTGTAGGGCTGTCGCCGGCCAACCCGAGAGTATGCTTCTCGCTACTAAACAGCGAGAAGGGTTACCCCTACCACCATAAGGGCGCCGGCGGTCAAGCGTCTGAGCAAGCCTTGCTCACCGAATAGCAGTGCGCCGTAGAGCATGCCGAAGAGGATGCTGGTGCGCTTAGCCGAGATCATATAAGCCGTCGCGACCTGCTCGAGCGCCATGAAGTGAGTGACGATCATGGCCGTGAACAGGCCACCGATCAATAGGTGAATCGCCGGTTTGCGCCCGAGCACGTGCAGTACCCGCGGCCGAGGGCTCGAGCAAGCGAACAAGACCAGGCTCAACAGGCCCAGCAAGACGAAGTAGATGGCCGCGAAGCTCCAAGGCGAGGCGTACTGCAGCTCGATCTTGCCGATCACCGAGGTTAATCCGTAAATAATCGCCACTGCGAGCATCATACGGGAGCCGCGCTCGTTCGCAATGGCGCGCAAAGGCTTGCTCAGGTGATCTCTCCCGGGTGTGCCGGAGGCCTCTAGATTGAGGAGGTAAGCACCGCTGACGACCAGGACGATACCGAGCAAGCCCTGTGTCGAAATCCGCTCGCCCAGCAGCAGATAACCCGCCAAGGTTGTGAATACGGGGGTAAACGCGAGATAAGGCAGGGTGAGCGAGAGCGGGCTGTCACGGATCGCCTGCATATAGAGCAGCATGGCGAGGATTTCCAGCGGCAAGGCCAGCGCAAGCCAACCCCAAAACGCCGGTGGTACCGCCGGCAGTGGGCTGAAATAAAGCAATGGCGCCAATAACAGCGCGGAATAGGCAAATCGCACCAGCACCATTTCGCGGGCACGGTAGCTGGGCAGGAATTTTTTCGAGCAGGCGTCCGCCGAAGCCAGGCTGAACGCGCTAAGTAAGGCGAGCGGGAGCCAAGCCATAGCGTGGTGGATTGGGGATCATCTCGACCCCGTGCTGTATTGGCTGCCGGCCTGGCCGGGTATCCTCGCGCCGGGTCCGGTTCATATGAGGGGCACTGGCTCGGGCACGCCCGAGAAGCGGCGCAACTGCAAATCGAATTCGCGGTGGGCGACAGTGTAGCCGGCGGCGTGAGCCGTGTGCTCCACTTCCTGGTGTAGTCGCGCGAGCATGGCCAGATGTCGCTCCCGGTTCATACTGGTGAAGTCATCCGCCTCAGGCGATGGCTGCACTTCGAGCCAAAGTTCACCTTGGTGCCAAGCGAGTTTGTAGGGCTGGTCGACGATATGCACCGGCGTTTTCCGGCTCACTCGAGCGAAAAAGCGGGCGATGTCCTCCGGGTAGAGCCGTATGCACCCGTGAGATACTCGCATTCCAACGCCATAGGGTTTATTGGTGCCGTGGATCAAATAGCCCGGAATACTTAGGAGTAGCACGTACTCGCCGAGCGGGTTGTTCGGGCCCGGCGGCACGATCCCAGGCAACTTTTCTCCTCGAGCGGCATGCTCGGCACGAATGGAGGCCGGCGGATACCAGGTCGGCTGCGGGATTTTTTCAACGACCGAGGCGCGGCCGAGTGGTGTGGCCCAGTCCTGCCGGCCGAGGCCGACCGGATGGGTAATGACCTGCCGAGCTTTACCCTTGGCGGCCGGCGGATAATAGTACAGCCTCAGCTCCGGGATATTTATGACGATGCCCTCTCGGGGGGCGCGGGGGAGAATGAATTTCCTGGGTATGAGCGCCCGCGTGCCGACACCGGGCATCCAGATATCGATCCCCGGATTCGCCAGAACGATATCCCAATAGCCCAGATCGAAACGCCGGCCGATATCGAGCAAAGTCTCGTCGGCACATACGCTTACTCGATGGGCCCGGCCGATCAGCGGGCTGCCGTCAGCAGCCAATTCGTATGTGGAAAAGGCATTGTCGGCTTGGGAGAAAGACGCCTCAGGCGCACCTTCATCCGCGCCGCTGCCGCGGCGTGAAGCGGCGCATGCGCTCGATTGATCCAAGGTGGCGACCAGCAGGCCACCAGCCACTCCGGCCAACCGGTACAGAAACTGCCGACGGCCTATATTGATATCGTCTTTGAACTTCAAGCCCATCAAGCGTAGTCAATACGTAACGGCGTGAATGGCTGCACGGTCAAGGCAACGCAACGGCGCTTTACCGCCCGCGCGCGACGGAGGGTTGCCGTGCGTCGTCGAGCCGGCGCTCGCACTACCCCTGGTTGCTGGCATCATAATGAGCCTTTACACGCGCGCCGCCAAGGGCATGGGTATAGAAGGCGATTTCATCGATGGCGCCTTGGAACGGCTCCTGAGTCAACGACGGGTCCGTCCCTACCACAAATGCTCCAGTGGCGGTTTCCGGCGTCACCTCCCCGCTTTTTTGGGCCTGGCCGTTCCCATAGAGCCGCCATTTCTCCGGCGTGATCTCTAATACCAGGTGGTAGCGTGTCGCCGCCGCGGTCACCACTCCGGTGGCGCTTGGCGCACCGCCGAGGGCTGTGTTCAGGCTGTTGGTCCCCAATTGGTCGTGATTGCCGGCATCGATGTAGAGCCAGCGGCGCCCCGCTGTCGAACCGTCGCGCTGGGCGAGTAAGGTCTGCCGGCCGTTCTCGGGTAGGGTTGCCGGGGTAAGAATCCACGCCTCGAAGGTCACCGCCGATGCGGTGGGATCAAGTGCGAAGGGCACGTCCAGGTAGGCGGCCTTGCCACCGAAGCGAAGGGCCGCCACAGACCCCGCTACCAGGCCCGGTTCACTGAATTGTATCTCCCCTTGGCAGGTAGCGTCGCGCCGCGCGGCAGTTTCGTCTGCGGCGAGGGTACCCGTGGCCGGCTCGAATCGGTAGTAGGCATAGGGTGCATCGGCCAGTACGAAGTCACGATACGCGGGCCGGCCGGTGGCCATGATCGTGCGATACGGGATCATGCGAAGTCCTTGCCGGCCAGAAAGCCGCGCCAGGCCACTCCGCCGTCGAGAGTGACAAACCGCAGCACGGTATCGCCGTTAGGTGCGGTGCTAATGTCCGGCGCAGCGCCGCCCGGCCATTTGACCGCTTTGGGCCAACTGATATTGCGGCCACCGGTTTCGTCCTGGGTGAGGATGAGCGTGAACGAATAGGCTTTGTCGCCCTCGGGGGCGCTCTCGAAGCTGAGGTTCTTGACATCGGCGGTCAACGTGACCGCGAACACGTTCCCCACGGAGAGGATGATCTTCAGCGCCCCGCCGAAGATCTTCGGTTTGGCCAGAGTCTCGGCATACGCCTTGATGGCGTTGCGCTGCATCCGCAGGTCACCGGTCATAGGGATGCTGCCGTCGCACTTGAAATCGTCGAACGAGAGAATGAACAAGGCGCGCTGGTCGATCGACTCCGTAATGCTTTCGGCATCGGTTGTGATTTGCCGCAGTGGGATGTGCCCACTGGTGAACCCGCCCTTGTTGACGACGACCCGGCCTTCGCGGTTGACTTCGACGTAGTTGGTCGCAGATGGATAAATCGCCAGGGTGCCGGTGGGTACTCTGGTGATTTTGGTCATATCGCGCAGTAGACCGGCCCGATGACCCCAGATCAGGCCCCGCGTGGTGGCTGGGTCCTCGTCGAAATCGTTGAACCGGGCGACTCCGGCTGCGGTGCCCATCTCTGTACTCATACGTTTTGCCTCATCATGAATTCTGCAAGAAGGGCTGGCTGGTGGGAAGCTCGAATAGGCTTCGGATACGATCAGGACCAATATCCATTCTATTGATTTTACAGAATTTCAAATTTTTCGGAACGGCAAGAAAATAAAAAGTATTTGATCTGCTGTATTTTTTTGCAAAATAAGCAGCTCGGACCGGTTTCCCACAACGGCTCCTCTACTATTATTATTGGCGTTTGATCCATAGCGATAAAGGGGCGGCCATGAAGCCAATAGAAGACGCGATGATTCCAATAGACGAGCTCACCGGGCAGACCAAGAGCTTTGCCGTGGACTGTTACGAGAACAGAACCCTGGAAGAGCTGCAACAGCCGCATACGCCCGAGGATGCCGACCCGGAGGAGTGCAAGAAGTGGCGCATCTCGCCGCGGCATTGGAGCCTCGCAATTGAGGCGGCCTTAAAATGCCGTATGGAGCAAGCCGGCTGAAAATTTGACGAGCAAGCCTGAGACGCTCTAGCCGAGCTCGGAAAGACCGCTCGGGGTAGTAGGGCAAACTCAATCGGCCACTTACAAGCAAGCGGCGAGCGTGCGGATAGGATGGGCGGGAAATGAAGCGGCCGTCAACACCGGGTCGGCCGGTTGCGGTCGAACTGAGGTAAGTGGTGTGGCGGCTCTGCACCCGTAATGATCAAATGCAACGCAATCAGCCGAACGCGCGGGCCTTGCCTAGTGTAGTGCCCCGCCCTATTTAGCGCTTATAGCGCGGGGCACTACACTAGCGGCAGAGTTGATCTCGATGCGCTCGACCTGCCGGCTAACCCGAAGGTGGGCGCGAGTGACTCCGGCGCTCGCTTTGACGGCCGCACTCGCTCGTCGCGATCGATCAGCGCAGTGGGCACGGCGAGCAGCGTCACCCGGGCGCAGGGTCTTGTGGGCGAGGTTTTCGATCACCTCCCCGGTCTCCTCGTGGGCGATATGGAAGATCGCTGCCACATGGTGGCGGATGTGCCTGCACCATATCGAGGAGCTCTCGGAGTATCTGCGCGAGTACCCGGGCGAGGTGGATGCGCTGGTAAAAGATTTTTTATCTGCGGTGGCAAGTCGCACGATGAGGCTTTTCCGGAGCCGATCAACAGCGGGGCGCGCGGCGAGGGTTCAAGGTTGGCTCGATGGCTTGAATAAACTCGAATCGGCCATGTTGCAGGCGAGCTCGGCGAGACCGAACGGCATCCGTGAACCGACGATCTCGGGCAAGCGGTCCTCATAGAAGATGTGATCGAACTCCACCAGCTTGTTGGCGAGCGCCTCGCCTGCAGCCCCCAGAAAGTCGCGCTCGAGCTCGTACATAAACGAGGTCAGCTCGTCCCAGCTCTCCCCGGCAAAGCGCTCGTGGGCGTTGGTCGCAATGGTCCGGGCAATGCAGGCCATCGCCAGCGTGAGCCAGCCGGGTGCGGCGGGTTCAGCGAGCAGCCGCTCGCGCGTGGCCGAATAAGCGTGTTCAGCCTGGGCTCGGGTCGAGTCATCGAGGTCGAATCGATCGGTGTGGTGCTCGAAGTCGGATTCGCGGCGCAGGGCCTGCCGACCCGCCTCGATCGTGGCGTTCAGACGGTCGCGAAACGGCCGATTGCGAAGTCCTTTGTGTAGGCCGGCCGCCCACGATGCCGGCGTCTGGTGGTGAGGCCCACTGGTGAACTCCGCGGTCTTCTCGTCCTGCGCTTGCGGCGCCTTGTGCGAGTGTTCGAGCAAAGGCACCGCCTCGGTGACGAAGTCTTCCGAGCGAAAAGATTCGAGCTTTTCGTGCAGTTTGATGCTTTGGAAGGTCTCGATCAGGCGTGGATCGAGGATGATTTCCGCGGCGAGGCGAAGCGCTTGATCGTCGTCGCGGGTGATATTCCGGCGTTTGCCGCGAGAGGCCTTGCCCATGGTGTTTCGATCCTCAGTGCACGGATGCTTGCGGTTAGGGAATCTCTAATAGTTCCCGAATTCCGTCATTCCGGCGTAGGCCGGAATCCATCTTGCTATTGTTTCAAAGGGGAGAATGGTTCCCGGCCTACGCCGGGATGACGAAGTAGTGATTTTACAGGTAGGCCTTAGCGCCAGGATAGTACGTGTGCCAGCTCCCTTCAGGCGTCGTAGTCCAACACGATGTTTTTGCTGAGTGGATAACTCTGGCAGGTAAGCACGTAGCCCGCCTTAAGTTCATCGTCCTCCAGGGCGTAGTTGGCGGCCATTTCCACCTTGCCCGCGAGGAGCTTGGCCCGACAGGTGGCGCAGACCCCGCCCTTGCAGGAGAACGGCAGATCGGCACCGGTCCGCAGCCCGGCTTCGAGAAGGCTCTCGGTGTTGCGCGCCAGATCGAATTCGAACCGCCGGCCTTCGACGATGATGGCGACCCGACTGACGGCGTGATCGGCCTGGGTCGCGGCGTGGCGCGGCGGCAAAGAGCGCTTGCGCTCGCCCGGGACCGTAAACAGCTCGACGTGAATACGCCGGCGTTCGATACCATGCGCGTGCAATGCTTCGGTAACTGCCTGCCGCATGGGTTCGGGCCCACAGATGAAGCACTCGTCCACGCCGGCGATGTCGATGCAGCGTTCGCAGAGTTGCGCGCATTTCTCTTCGGTGATGCGGCCATGCAAGAGTCCGCTGTCGGCCGGTTCGCGGCTGAGCACGTGAAGTAGGTTGAACCGCTCCAGGTGGGTATTCTTCAGATCCGCCAGCTCCTCGAGAAAGAGGATGCTGGCGCTGATGCGGTTGCCGTAAACCAGTGTGAATCGGCTCGCACGTTCCACGGCCAGGGTGGTTTCGATGATCGAGAGTACCGGGGTAATGCCGCTGCCGGCGGCGAAGGCGAGATAGTGCTTGGCCTGGTTGGGATCCAGCGGGGTATAAAAGTGGCCTCGCGGTGGCATGACTTCCAGCGTTTGGCCGGGCTCCAGTTCGTCGTTGGCGAAGTTGGAAAACATGCCGTGCGGCTGACGCTTGACAGCGATGCGCAGCGCGTTGGTCGGCACGCCGGCACAAATGGAGTAGGTGCGCATGATTTGCTCGCCGGCGATCCGAGTGCGCAGTGCGATATGTTGGCCCTGGCGGTAGCGAAACGTCTCGCGCAGCGCGGGTGGTACGGCGAAGGTGATGGCCACGGCCTCACGCGTCACGGGGCGGAGCTCGGCGATGGTAAGCTCATGGAAGGTGGCCATAGCTATCGCTGCCTCGATGCGTTCGGACTCCGCGCTGCTATTGTCGGTCGTCCTGAATGGCATTTAACTTAAGTGATGGGGGTTCCGCGTTCCGCAAGTCGGTAAAGAAAGTGCCATTCTTGGTCGCTCTTAAATACACTTGAAATAGTCGAACGGCTCCAGGCAGTCCTCGCAGCGGTAGAGTGCCTTGCAGGCGGTGGAGCCGAATTCGCTGATCCGTGCGGTCTGCGTGGAGCCGCACTGGGGGCAGGCCACGAACGGTTGATTGTCGACTCCGGCGGGCCCGCAGCCGCCGGCGCGCACCGGCGGGGCGATGCCGTATTCCAGCAGCTTGCGACGGCCGGTCGCGGTGATCCAGTCGCTGCTCCAGGGCGGCGCGAGGCGCGTACGGATATGAAAAGCCGTTACGCCGTGGCGGCGCAGTTGCGCGGCGATCGCCTGCTCGATGGTTTGCATGGCCGGGCAGCCGGAGTAGGTCGGAGTGATCACCACTACCGTTTCGCCGGCACGGCACTGCACCTCCCGCAGAATGCCGAGCTCGGCAATGCTCAGTACCGGGATCTGCGGGTCGGTAACCGTCTCGAGCCAGGCATGCACCCGGGCCGGAGTGACTTTCTGGCTAGGTTGCGAACCGTCACCAGTGGGCATCGGGGTAGGCCCTCGGTAGAAACTGCATTTCCGCCAGAATGTAGCCGAGCTGTTCGGAGTGGCGGCCTTGTTTGCCGCCGGATTGCATCCAGCCCGCTGCCGGGCGTTGCAAGGTAGCCGTCTTTAGGGTGTGTGCGACATCTTCGTCCCAGGTCCGGCCCACCCCAGCCAAATCCGCCGCTACACCGGCTGACTGCAGGGTGCGGTCTATCTCATCCATTGCGAACAGCTCGCCCGTGTACGGCCACAGCGTGTCGACGGAGCGCTGGAGCTTAGCGTGACTCTCGGCGGTGCCGTCGCCGAGGCGGATCATCCATTCGGCGCTGCGCCGCCGATGATAGCCGGCCTCCTTGCACGATTTGGCCGCGATGGCGGCGATGTACTGATCGGCGCAGCCACTCAGTGCTTCGAGCAGCGGGTAGTGAAAGGCGTCGAACAGATACTGCCGGGCGATGGTGTCGCCGTAGTGGCCGTTCGGCTGCTCCACCAGCAGCGCATTGCGGAAATCCAGAACGTCGCGCTGCAGGGCGAGGGCATCTTCATCGCGGCCCGTGCCTTCCACTGCGCCGGCATAGGCAAGCCAACCGCGTGCTTGGCCGATCAGATCCAGCGCGATATTGGCGCTGCCCAGTTCTTCCTCAAGTGCCGGGGCATGGCCGATCCACTCGGTCAGCCGCTGCCCCAAGATCAGCGCGTTGTCGCCCAGGCGCAGCAGGTACTCGTAGAGGGCTTGGCGTTGGTTCATGGCGCGGTCCGGCGTGTTACAGGTTATCGACCTCGTCCGGGACGTCGTAGAAAGTCGGATGCCGATATACCTTGTCCTCGCTCGGATCGAATAGGATGGCTTTGTCGCCGGGCGCGCTGGCGATGATGTCCGTGGAGCGCACGACCCAGATGCTCACCCCCTCGCCGCGGCGAGTATAGACGTCGCGGGCATTGGCGAGTGCCAGCGCCGCATCCGAGGCATGCAGGCTGCCGACGTGCTTGTGCGCCAGGCCGTGGCGGCTGCGGATGAATACTTCCCAGAGCGGCCAATCTTTCACGGTGCTATACCTCGAATGACCGTTATCTTTTAGTCGGCGCCGCGCGCCCGTCGAGCCTGTTTTGCACCAAAGGCGAGCGCGGCCTCGCGTATCCAGCGGCCTTCGTCGTAGGCTCGGCGCCGCGCCTCGATGCGTTCGCGGTTGCAGGGGCCGTCCCCTTTGAGCACGCGCCAGAATTCGTTCCAGTCGATTGCGCCGAACTCGTAATGACCGGTTTGTTCGTTCCATTTGAGCTTCGGATCGGGGGGCGCCAATCTCAGATAGTCGGCTTGCGGCACGCTCTGATCGACGAATTTTTGCCGCAGCGCGTCGTTGGTATGACGCTTAATCTTCCAACGCATGGACTGCTGCGTGTGCGAAGACTCGGCATCGGGTGGTCCAAGCATCATCAGTGAGGGCCACCACCAGCGGTTCAGCGCATCCTGGGCCATGCGCTTTTGCGCCGCGGTGCCGCGGCAGAGCGTGAGCATGATTTCGTAGCCCTGGCGCTGGTGAAAACTTTCCTCTTTGCAGATGCGCCGCATGGCCCGTGCGTAGGGTCCATAAGAGCAGCGGCAAAGCGGAATCTGGTTGATGAGCGCCGCGCCGTCCACCAGCCAGCCGATGGCCCCGACGTCGGCCCAGGTCAACGTGGGATAATTGAAGATGCTCGAGTACTTGGCCTTGCCGGCATGCAGCGCCTCGATGAGCGCCTCGCGAGAGGCCCCGAGGGTTTCGGCGGCGCTGTAGAGATAGAGCCCGTGGCCCGCTTCGTCCTGCACCTTGGCGAGCAGAATGAGCTTGCGGCCCAGACTCGGGGCACGGGTGAGCCAATTGCCCTCCGGCAGCATGCCGACGATCTCCGAGTGAGCGTGCTGCGAGATCTGCCGCACCAGGCTTTGGCGGTAGGCTTGCGGCATCCAGTCTTTAGGCTCGATTTTGATGTCGGCGTCGATTTTCGCTTGGAACGCCTGCTCCAGCTCCGCGATCGCCTCCGCGGAGCGCGTTAGCTCAACTTCGGTGTGGGCGGGCTGGGTGTGCATCAGGGTCTTCCCGGTCATGAGCGATGGACCCGCGATCCGTGGGATTACAGCGGATGACTCTTCTCTAAAAATGATACAAGCAATTAGTGTTGCGTCAATGTGGTGTGTCATTAAGTGGGTGTTTGGACGTGCGCTGGCAAAGTTACTCCGGTAACCGGAAAGCGCTTCCGATTTATTCCGCTCGCGCTTCGCCGGGCCTGTCCTGAGCTGACCGAAGAACTGAGGGAAATCCTTCAGCAGGATCAGGGCGAACGGTCAAGTAATTGGCTGTCTTAGCGTGTTGAATCAAAATGAATTCGGCTGGTTGGGCGGGTGTGCTTGCGGCACCCATGGCGGGCATCGCAGCTGGCGCAGGGCTACCAAGCGATTCGGCTGTTTGGCGCACCGCTTGCGCGACCTCAAGGAAGCCGTCGTCGAGCGTTGCGTGCTTCACGACGGGCTTCCCATCGGTTGGGACCACCTTTAGGCGCCCGAAAGGCGTCCCATACCAGTCACAGGGTCTGAGGATGACGGGTATGACGCGAGCAGTACCTTCGTCATAGCGCGTTATGGCCCGCGCCATCTCGATGTCGTAACAGTAATCCGACGCCAGGAAGTCCGCGCTGACGAGGAGGAGGACGATTTCCGCCGAATCCAGCTGAGCGCTGATCTGGCCATGGATTTCCTCGCCCGGTCTGATGCGCCGGTCGTGCTAGGTGGTTATCAGTCCCTGGCGGCGAAGTCCCGAGGGATGCTTCTCCAATTCGTCGGGCAGGGCCTCGTCGGCATGTGAGTACGACATGAAGATGGTGGCCATGGGGATTTAATGCTCAAGATTGTCGTATCGTTGCCAATATTACCACCATAACCAGCCACTGCCCCGGTGCCGGGTGAGGACGCGATGAAAGACGACTCTGGTGAGATATTCACTCTCGAGGAGGTGGCGGCCTACCTCAAAGTGGGTAAGCGCACGGTCTATCGTTTGGCGGCGGCAAAGAAAATTCCGGCATTCAAAGTCGGAGGAACGTGGCGATTCCAGCGCCGGGAAATCGACCAGTGGATCAAGCGGCAGACGGCGGAAGCCCAGGGCAACGGTGTTCACGGCGAGCCTCGTGGTGAAAATGGGTGAGGGGCTGCCTCATGCTCACAAGACTGGATCGCCTGGTAGATGAAATCGCGGCACTGCACAGCAAGTTGATCCTGCTTGTCGGGCCCGATGGGTGCGGCAAGACCAAGCTCTTGGGCGAGCTGGCCAATAGGCGAGCTGCGAAGGTAATGAATGTCGGAGCCGAACTGGGAAAACGCCTCGCGGCGCTGCCACAGCGACAGCGGCCGCTCCATGCCAATGTCGCGATGCGCGAACTGGCCGATGAGTACGCGAGCGGCGACCTGCTCCTGCTCGACAACATTGAGCTCCTGTTCGATCAGTCGCTCAGGCTCGACCCGCTGGATTTACTCAAGCGCCACGCCCATACGCGTCGAGTCGTGGCGGCATGGCCCGGCCAGCTCCGCGAAGGCCGGCTGAGCTACGCGGAGATCGGGCATCCGGAATATCAGGACTACGGACTGGACGGCCTGATCCCGTTCGAAATTGAAACGGCAGGGTAAAAGGGAAAACGCATGCGCTACGGGGATCTCATTCAATTCGAGCCAATCGAGTCGGTCATTCAGCTGCTCGACGCCAACCGGCCCGATGAGGCGAAGAAGCTCGTCGCCACTTACGTGATCTCCGATGACATGGCCGATCGAATCGCCAAGCAGATGATCGCGCAGATATCGTTCGATGAATCGGTGGATCACAAAGGCGTGCTCGTGGTCGGCAACTACGGCACCGGTAAATCGCACTTGATGTCCGCGCTGTCACTGATCGCCGAAGACGCCGCCTATGTGCCGATGCTCCGCCACCCCAAAGTCGCCGAGGCGGCAAGCTCCATAGCCGGCAAGTTCAAGGTGCACCGCATCGAAATCTCCAGCCAGATGTCGTTGCGCGACATCATTACGCAAGAACTCGAAGTCTTCTTAGAGAAGCAGGGCGTCAGCTACGCGTTCCCGCCGGGCGACAGGGTGGTCAATAACAAAGCCGCCTTCGAGGAGATGATGGCAACCTTCGATGAGGTCCACCCCAACCAAGGCGTACTCCTCGTTGTGGATGAATTCTTGGAGTTTTTGCGCTCCCGAAAGGACCACGACTTGGTGCTGGACTTATCGTTCCTGCGCGAACTGGGTGAAGTAACGAAGCACCTGCGCTTCCGGTTCGTGGCGGGAGTGCAGGAAGCCATCTTTGACAGCAGCCGCTTCCAGCATGTGGCGGACAGCCTGCGTCGGGTGAACGAGCGCTTTACGCAAGTGCTGCTGGCCCGCCAAGATGTGAGCTTTGTGGTGGCGGAGCGTCTGCTCAAAAAGTCAGCCGACCAGCAGCACAAAATCCGCACCTACCTTACGCCCTTTGCCAAGTTCTACAGCAACATGAATGAGCGGATGGACGAGTACGTCCGCCTGTTTCCGGTTCACCCGGACTACATCGGCACCTTCGAACAGCTGATCTTCACCGAGAAGCGCGGCGCATTGGTCACCCTGCGCGACCAGATTCAGGCTCTTCTGGATGACGAGGTTCCGACCGATCGCCCCGGTCTGATCGGGTTCGACAGGTTCTGGGATACGGTCACCTCGAACTCCGTGCTGCGCTCGGACCCAAACATTGGCCCGGTGTTGAAGGTCTCGGAAGTGCTTGGCGAGCGCGTTCAGAAAGCCTTCACCCGCCCACCATACAAAGCGATGGCCATGCGCGTGATTAAGGGGCTGTCCGTGCACCGGTTGACCACCGGTGGCGATATCTACGTGCCGGTCGGTCCAACCGCCGAGGAACTGCGGGATACGCTCTGCCTGTACCAGCCCGGCATCGAGGGCTTGGGCGGCGAGCCCTCCGACGACCTGCTTACAGCAGTGCAGACGACATTGCGTGAGATCGTCAAGACGGTCAATGGCCAGTTCATCTCCAAGGCGCCCGACACCGAGCAGTACTACCTCGATCTCAAGAAAGACGTCGACTACGACGCCCAGGTCGAAAAGCGCGCCGAAGCGCTGTCTGACGATGCACTCGACCGCGCCTACTACAGCGCGCTTATGCAGCTCATGGAACGCACCGATGAGCATGCCTATGTAACCGGTTACAAGATCTGGCAATACCAGGTTGAATGGCAAGACCATGGTGTCGAGCGAAACGGCTACCTGTTCCTCGGGGCGCCCAATGATCGACCGACCGCCCAGCCGGAGCGCGACTTCTATATTTACTTCATCCAGCCGTTCGAGCCGCCACGCTTTCGCGATGAAGCGAAGGCCGACGAAGTGTTCTTCCGCCTGAAAGGGCTGGACGACGCCATCAAACGCCATCTGGCCTTCTATGCCGCGGCCCAGGAGCTGGCCTCGACAGCCAGCGGGGCGGCCAAGGCCGTCTACCTGGACAAGGCCAAGGATGCCCTACGTGGCATGAGCAAGTGGCTCCAGGACAAGCAGATGACCGCCTTCGAGGTGACCCATCAGGGTAAGACCAAGACCCTGCAGGAATGGGCCAAGGGGGTGTCGATGCGCGACAAGCTCCGACTGGGTTCAGACGAGCGCGCCAACTTCCGAGACATCGTCAATGTGACGTCTGGCTTGGCGCTGGGTACCCACTTCACGGACCTGGCTCCGGAGTATCCGACCTTTTCGGTACTGGTCACCGAATCGAACCGCAAGCAGCTCATCGGCAACGCGCTCAAGGCACTGGCGGGCGGTACGCGCACCAAGGACGCGGTCGCCATCCTGGATGCGCTGGAGATGCTGGACGGCGACCGCATCGAGCCTACGCGATCGAAGTATGCCCAGGAAGTGTTAAGCCGACTGAAGGCAAAAGGCCAGGGCCAGGTGCTCAACCGCGGTGAACTGGTAAGTGGACCGACCGACGTCGAGTATTTCGCCCCGGTTCGATTCCGTTTGGAACCGGACTTGCTCGTCACCGTGTTGGGCAGCCTGGTGTACTCGGGCGATATCGTCCTGGCCATCACCGGCGACAAGATCGATTCCGGCAAGATCTCGCTGCTGGTCGAGCGGGGGCTGGACGAGCTCAAACAGTTCAAGCACGTCGAGGCACCAAAGGAGATCAATGTCGCCGTCCTGCGCTCGCTGTTTGAGCTGCTGGGCCTGCCGTCTGGCCTTGCCCAGATGGCGACCCAAGGCAAGGAGGAGCCGGTCAAGGAACTTCTGGATGCTGTAGCGAAGCTCGTCAACCGCGTGCTGGCGGTCGGGACTGATCTGCAGACCCGGCTCAGCTTCTGGGGCCAGCCCTTGCTGCGTGAGGAAGAGCTGCGTGACTGGCGCACGCGGCTCGAAGCGCTCAAGGGTTTCCTCGAAGGGCTCTCGCCTTATAACACCGTTGGCAAGCTCAAAAACCTGCGCATCACCCAAGAGGACATCGACGCTCAGAAGAAGAACCTTGAGGTCCTGTCGTCCGTCGAGAAGCTCCGTGACTTGGTGGCCGAGTTGGGAGCCATAGCAGCCTATCTTTCACAGGCCGAGATGGTGCTCGTCGCTGACCACACTTGGGTCCAGCAGGCGCAGGCGGCGCGCAAGGAGATCCTCGACAAGCTCGCCGATGACCGCAGTGCGCAGCACGCCGCCGAATACCGCCAGCGTCTGGCGGCACTGAAGAAAGACTACATCACCGCCTACGTGGCCCAACACAGCAAAGCGCGGCTCGGCGTAGCGGAGGACAAGACCAAGTCCGCGATGCGCAAAGATCCGCGCATTGTGACCCTGCGCGCACTCGCTGGCATCTCTCTCATGCACCCCGGCCAGCTTACGGCGTTCGAAGACAAGCTCGACAAGCTGAAGAGCTGTGCCTCCTTGATCGAGTCCGAGCTGGCCGCCAGCCCCGTCTGTCCGCACTGCAGCTTCCGCCCAGCGAACGAGCAGGGTGATTTCCTACCCGCAGCCAATGTGCTCAAGACTCTGGACGACGAACTGGACAGACTACAGCAGGGTTGGCAGCAGGCGCTGCTCGACAACCTCGACGACCCGATCATCCAGGCCAACTTCGAGCTACTGAAAGCTGTGCAACACGACCTGATCAAGGGCTTTTTAGTCTCGAAGGCGTTGCCTGACCCTGTTACGCCTGAGTTCGTCGCCGCCGTGCAGGAGGCACTCTCCGGCCTCGAGAAGATCCTCGTCACCGACGATGAAATCAAGAAGGCGCTGCTCGCTGGCGGATCGCCCGCGACGCCCGATGACCTGCGCAAGCGATTTGAGTCGTTTCTGAATGAGCGCTGCAAAGGCAAGGATGCGAGCAAGCTGCGGTTTGTCGTGGAGTGAATTCAACAATCACTCATGACGTGAGCTTGCAGCTAAAGACTACCCCAGGAGGTGACCATGCCAACGGATGAACAACAAACAGGCGACTCGATCCAAGCTGGCTCAGGTCCGAAGACGATCAACCTGCTGAAGGTCAGGGACGACCATCAGACCGTTCGCTTCGAGGGAGTCGAAGAAGGAAAGTTCAAGCTCTGCGAAGGGGTCGATGTACAGTGGGTCAGTGCGCAGGAATTCGGTCTCAAGGAACTGCGCAGTCGCATCGAACCCTGGCTGACATCTCTGTTTCAGTCTGAGCATCTCTCGCTCTTGGTCGGTTCAGGGTTGACCTACGCGGTGCATGAGATAGCGGCCGGAAAACTTGCATCCGGCATGTCGGGTAGTGTTTCCGAGGGACGTTTCAAAGAAAAGATACATGCAGCCGCCCACGCATCCGCAAAGGCAGCGGGACGTGATCAGAGCAATATCGAAGACCATATTCGGATAGCCAACGAGCTATTGCGGGGACTGGAGATCTTCGGTGTCCGCAAGCAGGCTGATGCACTGCGAGAAGACCTGTCGACGACACTTCGGAACTTTGCCAAATCCATTCTTAAAGGCGAAGCTGGCATTGCCACCGCCTTGGAACAGCAGCGAGAAAAGGCCTTCACTGGCCTGGTCACGTTCCTGATGAGTTTTGCCAGCCGCACCGGAACCCGGGATCGGCTGAACATCTTCACGACCAACTACGATCGGTTGATTGAAGCAGGAGCCGAACTGGCGGGTCTTTATCTGCTAGACCGCTTCCTCGGCAATTTAATGCCGATCTTCCGCTCGTCCCGGCTCGATTTGGATATGCACTATAACCCGCCAGGCATTCGCGGCGAGCCGCGCTATCTGGAAGGCGTCGCCCGCTTCACCAAGCTGCATGGTTCGGTGGACTGGGTGCAAGCGGGCAAAGAAATCCGTCGTATCGGCCTGCCGTTTGGCGTAGTCGAGGTTGCTCCCTATTTGGAGGCACCCGGTTTGACGAGAGCCAGCCCCCTTCAACTGATGATTTACCCCAACGCCGCTAAGGATAGGGAAACGCTGGCCTATCCCTATGTGGAGTTGTTCCGCGATCTGGCCGCCGTTGTGTGCCGTCCCAACAGCACGCTGGTTACCTACGGCTACAGCTTTGGCGACGAACATATCAATCGCGTGATCCGCGACATGCTCACCATTCCATCCGCGCATCTGGTAGTGATTTCGAGGGATGACAACCTTGGCCGAATCTTGCCGCTTGCGGAGGAGCGGAAGTCCCAAGTCAGCCTGTTGGTCGGGCCGCAGTTGGCCGATCTGACAACACTGACCGAATACTTCCTGCCCAAGGCTGCCATCGACAGGGCCACGTTCCGCATGAGCGAGTTGCTCAAGCAACGTTATGGCGCGGAATCCCCACCCCAAGACAATACTCAGGGTGACGGTTCCCCGGACGCGGAGGCCAAAACATGAGCGTGTCGCCGATAGCCTATGCCGATTCCTTGCGCATCGGCAAGATTGATTTCGTCTCGCCGGACGAGATCAAGGTGCTGCTGGACATCGAAGCACCGGATGCCGTCGCGCTGAATACTGGAACACCGCGTCCGTTTCCTCGCATCAATGGCTATGCGCTGGTGCCCAGCGACCAGGGCCATCTCGTGGCGCAGGTGGAGTGGATCACCGTCGAGCGCTCGCAGTACCCGAAGCGCAAGGGTATGCAGGACTTTGGCCTGGTGGATTTACCCTATCCACTGCGCAAGATGAGTCTCAATCCCTTGGGGTGCCTGATCTACGAAGGCCTGGATGGGGACAAGGAGCGCTATGAGTTTCGGCGTGGCGTAGAGGCGTATCCCACGGTCGGCGATCCGGTACTGCTTCCGACGCAGAGCCAACTGCGCGCCATCGTCGAGTCCGGCAAGAACCGCCGCGTCAAGATCGGCATCAGTCCGCTGGCCGCCAACGCGGAGGTGCGGATCGACCCGGACCGTCTCTTCGGCCGCCATCTGGCTGTGCTGGGCAACACGGGCAGTGGCAAATCTTGCTCGGTGGCGGGACTGATCCGCTGGTCAATGGATGAGGCGCAGAAGGCGCGCGGCGGCTCTGACCCCAATGCCCGCTTCATCGTGCTCGATCCCAATGGAGAATACGCCAACACCTTCCGGGATATGAGCAACGTGCGGGTGTTCGCGGTTGAGCCCGCCAAAGGTATCGAGCAGCTCCAGGTGCCCCTGTGGTTCTGGAATAGCGCCGAATGGAGCGCATTCACTCAGGCGAGTGCCAGGACGCAGCGTCCGACGTTGATTCAGGCGCTTCGCTCGGTTCGCGATGGCGCGGTAGATGCTTCAGCCACGCCAAGCCATGAGATGCGGCGTTTCCTGCGAACCGTGGTGAGTGTAATTCAGATCGAACGGAATGCCGGCAGGCCTTGGGCCAACTTTCCTCATCCAAAGAACTTCTTCGAGAAGATCAAGAAGTGGCAAGAAGGGCTTGCAGAGGACGCCTCGTTCAGCGCGGAAGAAGTTTCCGCGCTGAAGGCGGTGAAAGATAAGATTACGGCGTTCGCAAGCGCACGTGGTGGTCAGTATCCAACTTATGACTTCACTAAAGCAGAGATCGATGAGTTTCTAAGCCTAGTGAAGTCGGCTCATGCTGCCTTCGGTGGTAGCGATGTGGATATTCTCCCTATCGATGCCGACGTGCCACGCCCATTCACCGGCGATCAACTCCTGCGCAGCGTCGAGGCCAATGCTGAACTGTTGAACGTTTCCGAGTACGTCGAAACCATGCTCATGCGAATCCGAACAATTCTTTCGGATAGTCGCATGAAGACCATCACTGGTGGTACTAAAGAGGTATCCCTATACGGCTGGCTGAGCAAGTACATCGGAGACAATCAAGCCTCCAACGGCACAGTCACTGTCATCGACCTTTCGTTGGTGCCAGCCGAGGTCGTCCATATCATCACTGCGGTCATTGCCCGCATGACGCTGGAAGCCTTGCAGCGCTACCGCAAGCTCAGCCGCGGCAAGACTTTACCCACCGTGTTGGTAATGGAAGAAGCGCATACCTTCATCAAACGCTATAAGGACGACACGGAGAATCAGAATTCCGCCGCCATCTGCTGCCAGGTCTTCGAGAAGATCGCCCGCGAGGGCCGCAAGTTCGGTCTAGGGCTGGTGCTGTCGTCTCAGCGTCCGAGCGAGCTGTCGCCCACGGTGCTGTCCCAATGCAACAGCTATCTGCTCCATCGCATCAGCAACGATCGCGATCAGGAGCTGGTGCACAAGCTCGTACCTGATAATTTGCGCGGCCTGCTGCGCGATCTGCCCTCCCTGCCGTCGCGCAACGCCATTTTGTTGGGCTGGGCCTCCGAGCTGCCAGTGCTCGTGCAGATCAATGCCTTGCCGGAACTCCATCGGCCGAAATCGGATGACCCCGATTTCTGGGCCGTGTGGTCTGGCCAGACTCAGCGTGAGGTGGATTGGGCTGCTATTGCCACAGATTGGCAGCAGACGCAGCCCGAACAACAAAACGCAAACAACCAAGCAGTCGGTAATGCCGGGGAATTTGACGATGACATCCCTTTTTGAAGCAGGCAAGCAGATCTCCGGCTCGGTGGAATGTCTTGGGCAGACATTCCCAAGCGACCAAGCGCGTCGCAAGCACTACTTGAAACTGCTGGCCGAAAAACTCAAAGACCCGGCATTCCGCAAGCAGGAAGGATTTCCGCAGGGGACGGACGAGGCCATTCTGGCCATGTCCGATCCGCCGTACTACACCGCGTGCCCGAATCCCTGGTTGGCCGATTTCGTTCAGCAGTATGGGAAGCCTTATGACCCGGCCGAATCTTATCGGCGCGAGCCATTGGCGATCGACGTGTCGGTGGGCAAGACCGATCCGATCTACAAGGCGCACTCTTACCACACCAAGGTGCCGCATCTGGCCATCGTGCCGTCCATCCTGCACTACACGAAGCCGGGCGACATCGTGCTCGACGGGTTTGCGGGCTCTGGCATGACGGGTGTAGCCGCTCAGTGGTGCGGCACGGCGCCAGCCAAGTATCGACACGAGGTCGAGCTGGCGCGGAAGAAGGAAGGTCGGCCGGCGCCGCAATGGGGTGCGCGGCGAGTGGTGCTCAACGACCTGTCGCCGGTGGCCACCTTCATTGCAGCCAACTACAACCTGCCGTTCGACGTCGATGCCTTCGCGCAGGCAGGCAAGCAACTGCTCAAGTCGGTCGAGCAGGATGTCGGCTGGATGTATGAAACCCTGCACACCGACGGCAAGACCAAGGGGCGTATCGGGTACACCGTTTGGAGCCAGCTCTACAGTTGCCCGGAGTGTGCAGGTGAGGTGAACTTCACCGAGGAGGCACTTGATGAGAAGTCCAAGCGAGTCAAGGAGTCGTTTCCTTGTCCACACTGCGGCGCCGAGCTGATCAAATCTCGGCTCGACCGCCTATACACAGCAAAGCTCGATCCGAGTACAGGCAATACGATACAGGTGCCCAAACGGGCGGCGACGCTGATCTCATACACCGACGGCAAGACGCGCTACGAAAAGAAGCCGACCCACGATGACTTGGCTGTGATCCAGCGCATTGAGTCATTGCCGCTCCCGTTTCAAGTGCCCACCATCGAAATCCCGCCGATGCACATGACTCATGAGCGGGCTCGCATGGACTACGCGGGAGTCACACACATTCACCACTTTTTTCTGCCACGTGCCGCGCAGGCCATGGGCAAGCTGTGGGAGAAGGCCAACGCATACCCTGGTGCTCGGACTCGGGCTTTCCTGTTGTTCTTTGTTGAACAAGCTATCTGGGGTATGTCGGTACTTGCACGGTACACGCCTACACACTTCTCGCAGGTCAATCAGTACCTGAGTGGCGTATATTACATCGCGTCGCAGCATTCGGAATGTAGCCCCTGGTACATCCTCGATGGAAAGCTGAGCCGACTAGAAAAAGCCTTCCACGGGTATCGATCCCAATTCGGATTCGCTGGTATCAACACCGGAGCAGCCGCCCAACTGCCACTGCCTGATGCTTCTATCGATTACGTCTTCACCGACCCGCCGTTTGGCGAGAACATCTACTACGCTGACCTGAACTTCCTGGTCGAGTCGTGGCACGGAGTGACGACCGATGCCCAACCCGAAGCCATCATCGACCGCTTTAAGAAGAAGGCACTGCCCGAGTACCAGCACCTGATGCAACGCTGCTTCGCCGAGTACCACCGCGTACTCAAGCCCGGGCGTTGGATGACGGTGGTGTTCTCCAATAGCAAGGCGGCGGTGTGGAACGCCATCCAGGTAGCCTTGCAGCAGGCCGGTTTCGTGGTCGCCGAAGTGACGGCGCTGGACAAGCTGCAGGGCAGCTACCGGCAAGTGACCTCCACCACCGCAGTGAAGCAGGATCTGGTGATCTCAGCCTACAAACCCAATGGCGGCCTGGAGCAGCGCCTTGCCCAGCGAGGCGCTACGCCTGAATCCGCGTGGGACTTCGTACAAACCCATCTCAGGAACCTGTCGGTGACCAAAACCAGGAACGGGGAGATGGAACTCATCGTCGAGCGTGACCCTCGGCGCATCTACGACCGGCTGGTAGCCTGGTTCGTGCGCCATGACGCGCCCGTGCCCTTGTCCAGCGACGAATTCCTGAGTGGGGTGCGGAGCCGGTTTCCCGAGCGTGACGGCATGGTGTTCCTGCCGGAACAGGTCGCCGAGTACGACAAGAAGCGGGCTCAGATGGCACAGGCACCGCAGATGGAGCTGTTCGTGTCCGACGAGCGCAGCGCCATCGATTGGCTGACGGATTTCCTGAGAAAACGCCCTTCGACGTATCAGGGGCTGCATCCTGAGTTCATCACTCAACTTGGCGCCGGTTGGAAGAAACATGAGAGCAAGCCTGAGCTCTCACAGCTGCTCGAGGATAACTTCATTCGATACGACGGCGCGGGTGATGTGCCAAGCCAGATTCACAGCTACCTCTCCACCAACCACAAGGACCTGCGCGGTCTCGAAAAGAGTGATCCGCGCTTGGTCGCCAAGGCCAAGGATCGCTGGTATGTCCCCGACCCGAATAAGGCGCAGGATCTCGAAAAGAAACGCGAGAAGGTGCTGTTGAAGGAATTCGAAAGCTACCGGGCCGCGACGGGTCGCCGACTCAAGGAGTTCAGGCTGGAAGCGCTGCGTGCGGGGTTCAAGGCGGCCTGGGGTAATAAGGACTACCAGACCATCATCAAGGTAGCCCAGAAGATCCCTGAAGCGGCACTACAGGAAGACGAGAAGCTGCTCCTCTGGTACGACCAGGCGCTGACGCGCACGGAGGAGCCGTAAATGGCCACTATCGAAGGCTTTCGCGTGCAAAACTATCGCGCGCTGCGCGATGTAACTTTAGGCAAGCTATCCGGGCAGCAAAGCGGCGAGCCACTCACACCATTCACTGTGGTGATCGGCAAGAATGGCGTGGGCAAGAGTTCTTTGTTCGACGCCTTCGGTTTTGTAGCGGATTGTCTGTCGGCCGACGTGGAGGCCGCCTGCGACATGAAGCAGCGCGGTGGTTTTGAGCGGCTGCGATCTAAAAATGTCGATGAGCCGATAAGCTTTGAGATTTATTACCGTGAAGCGCCGAATGAGCGCCCCATCACCTATGAACTTGCCATTGATCTCGATAACAGCGGCCGGCCTTTCGTACTTTCAGAGGCACTGAGGCAGCGGCGTAAAGGGCAAAGATATGGCCGGCCGTTTCCATTTCTTCGGTTGGAATATGGCAAGGGAACAGTCTGGGCGGGTGAGGACGCTGTGGAAGGTACAGAGGAGGAAGACCGCACCAGCAGCTCGGTGGAACTAACGGACTCCCGTGAGTTGGGCATTGCCACTTTGGGGACACTGAGAGAACATCCGCGCATCAGCAAGTTTCGCAATTTCCTCAAGGCTTGGTATCTCTCCTATTTCTATCCAGATGCGGCGCGCAGCCTGCCCAGTGCTGGCCCGCAGCGGCATCTGAACATGCATGGCGACAACATCGGCAACGTGGTGCAATTCATGGAGCGTGAGCACAAGTCCCGCTTCCAGTCCATTTTGAACCGCATCGCCAGCAAGATTCCTGGCATCAAAAGTATCGGCACCAAGGTGACGGACGATAAGCGGGTCTTGCTGCGATTCAATGATGGGGCTTTTTCCGATCCGTTCTTTGCCCAGCAGGTGTCGGATGGCACCTTGAAGGTGTTTTGCTACCTGCTGTTGCTGGAAGACCCTGACCCGCCGCCCTTTATCTGCATTGAGGAGCCGGAAAATGGGTTGTACCACAAGCTACTGGAATCCCTTGCTCAGGAGTTCCGGGCGCATGCTACCGGGAGAAAAGGAGCACCACAAATATTCGTGACCACCCATCAACCGTATTTTGTCGATGCTCTGGCACCGGAGGAAGTCTGGATCCTCAGCAAGGGAGATGATGGCTATTCACGCATCCAGCGTGCGTCCGATATTGAAATCGTCAAGAACATGGTGGCTGAAGGCCTGCCGCTGGGCGGTCTGTGGTATGCCGACTATCTCGATGCGAGATGAGCATGCATATCGAGATATTGGTGGAGGACAGTTCTGGGGAAAAGCTGCTGGAAGCCGTGCTGCCGAAAATACTGGGCGACCGGGGTGATCCGCACACTTGGCGTACCCATGCGTACAAGGGAATAGGACGCATCCCGAGAAACCTGAGAGGAAAAGCCGATCCGGGAAAACGCATTCTGTTGGATCAACTGCCACGGCTGTTGCAGGGCTATGGCAGGACACCCGGCATCGATGCTGTCGTAGTGGTACTGGATTCCGACTGTCGGGATTGCACGCTATTTCTTGCAGAGTTGAAAGCGCTGGCTGCTGGATGCAATCCGTTGCCGAACACACTTTTCCGGTTGGCCATCGAGGAAGTGGAAGCCTGGTATCTGGGGGACAGACAGGCCCTGGAACAAGCCTATCCTAATGCCAAGCGCGATGTACTGAATAGATATGTACAGGACAGCGTTTGCAACACTTGGGAGCTGCTTGCCGACGCAGTGTATTCCGGAGGCTCTGCTGCAGTCAAGAAGGCCGGATGGCCACTGCCGGGTCAGATTAAGCACGAGTGGGCGCAAGAAATTGGCCCTTTGCTTGATCCAGAACGAAATGTCTCACCCAGCTTCACCAAGCTGCGCGATGGACTGCGCTGTCTTGCGGCAAAAGGTGCTGTATGACACCAAAAGTCGCCGAGGATCTGATCCGGCAGCAATTGCTCCAGCCGGTCGGCGAGACCCTGTTCGAGGTTCCGGTTGCCCTGGGGGAGCGATTCACCCAGGCGGCCGGGCAAGCCACCCCGCAAGTTACCCTTCATGTGACCCCGCAAGTGATCCCCCAAGTGACCCCGCAAGTCTCCCCCCAAGGCCTCGCGCTGCTGGTGAAGGTGTCCGGGGAGATGGCGCGCTGGAGATGACGATTCCCGACAAGCCGAAGAGCAGCAAGCAGAGGTGCCGCTTGCCTGAGTTGGGGCGCGCGTCGCTTAAGCAGGAGGGCGCATGAGCGAGGGCTTCGCCATCGGCGACTGGTGCTGGCACGCCCGACAGGGATCACCCTGCCGGGTAGTCGATCGCCAAGACGTTTGGGGTGAGACTGCCTACCGCGTCTGGCTACCGGCCAAGGATGCGCTGGTGCGCGCCCGAGACCAGGATCTTGGCGACCTCTCCTGTGTGCGCCCGACCGTGGAGCAGATTCTGCACACGGCGGCAGCGGCAAAACTACTCGACGCGATCGAGGACAACCTGCTACTGGCACCGATCCAGTCGAGCGTGGTGCCGCTGCCGCATCAGCTCTATGCCCTGAATCGTGCCATGAGCCGCGACCGCATCCGCTACCTGCTGGCAGACGAGGTCGGGCTGGGAAAGACTATCGAGGCCGGTCTGATTCTGCGCGAATTGAAGCTTCGTGGCATGGCGCAGCGGGTGCTGGTGGTGGCACCGAAGGGACTCGTACGCCAATGGCAGGCGGAGATGCGCCTTCACTTCGGTGAGCACTTTCGTTTCATCGAACCATCTGAACTGGCTGCCTTCCGTCAGTGGCGTGACAACGGTACCCAGGGGGACGAAAACCTCTGGCGTATGCATGATCAGGTGATCTGTTCGCTGGACTCGGTGAAGCCGATTGATGGTCGGCGCGGGTGGAGCGTGGAGCAGCTGGCCACCTACAACCGCGAACGCTTCGAAGACCTGATATCCGCCTCTTGGGATCTCGTGATCATCGACGAATCGCATCGGCTTGGCGGTAGCACTGATCAGGTCGCCCGCTACAAGCTGGGCGCTGCGTTGGCCGAGGCGTCGCCATATCTGCTGTTGCTGTCCGCTACCCCTCACCAGGGCAAGACCGACCAGTTCATGCGGCTGATGCAGTTGCTGGACCGGGAAACCTTTCCGGATGAGAGCAGCATCAACCGTGACCGGGTGCGGCCGTTCGTAATCCGTACGGAAAAGCGTGCTGCCATTGATGCCGAGGGACAGCCCCTGTTCAAGC
This sequence comes from Nitrococcus mobilis Nb-231, assembly GCF_000153205.1. Lineage (GTDB taxonomy): Bacteria > Pseudomonadota > Gammaproteobacteria > Nitrococcales > Nitrococcaceae > Nitrococcus > Nitrococcus mobilis. The sequence goes on along the minus strand of NZ_CH672427.1, from coordinate 2,186,045 downwards.
CACGGACGACGCGCCTGCAGGCGGTGGCGTGGCAGGAGCGCCATGCCGCCCAGCAAAGACTGTACGAGGCTGTGACCGACTACGTGCGTCATGGTTACAACCAGGCAATGGCGGCCAAGCAGCGACATATCGGATTTCTGATGATCCTGATGCAGCGGCTGGTGACGTCTAGTACGGCTGCCATCCGCACGACCCTGGAGAAGCGCAGGGCTCTGCTGGAGACCCCGCAGGCGCAGACGCAGCTCGTTGATAGGCCCGAGTTGGACGAGTGGACCGAACTTGACGGCCAAGCGCAGCTCGACGTGGTGATCCAGGGTAGTGGCTGGGAGCGCGAGAAGGCAGAGGTCGGGCTGTTGCTCGACCTTGCTATCGAGACGGAACACCAAGGAACAGATGCCAAGGCGGAGACCCTGCTCGAGCTGATCTACAAACTCCAGCAGGAAGAGAACGACCCACAGCTCAAGGTGCTGATCTTCACCGAGTTTGTGCCCACACAGGCCATGCTGGCGGAGTTCCTGGAAAGCCGGGGCTTTTCTATAGCGTTGCTCAACGGTGGAATGGACTTGGACGCGCGCACGCGTGCACAGCAGGTCTTCTCGCGAGACGCACGAGTGCTTATCTCGACGGACGCAGGCGGCGAGGGCCTGAATCTGCAGTTCTGTCATGTCATCGTCAACTTTGATATGCCGTGGAACCCGATGCGGCTAGAGCAGCGCATTGGCCGCGTGGACCGAATCGGCCAGCCGCATGTCGTACGAGCCATAAACTTCGTGCTGGAAGACACGGTCGAACACCGGGTGCGCGAGGTGTTGGGGGAGAAGCTCTCCGTCATTGCACAAGAGTTCGGCGTCGATAAGGCGGCCGATGTGATGGACTCGGCAGAGGTAGAACCGATCTTCGACGAGCTGTTCGTGCATGGACTGCAAGACCCGGCTTCAATCGACAAGGAATGCGATGCGGTCATCGACCAGGTACGACAGAGGGTAGCGGCGAATCGCCAGGATGCTGACCTGCTGGCGGAGGAGCATACGCTTGAAGTGGATGATGCCCGTAAGTGGCGCGACCATCCGGCGCAATATTGGCTGGAGCGTGCCATCACCGCTGGATTGCCATCGCGCGGTGGCGCAGCTGAGAGAGTTGGCGACGCATGGCGCGTGAAGTGGGTCGACGGCAGCGAGTCACCCTGTGTCTGCTTCGACGCGCGCACCGCGGAGCAGAACCCAGAAATGGAGTGGATCACACTCGAGGACCCACGCGCACGCGCAGTGATCAGTGAGCTGCCGCGCCACGTCGCTGGACAGCCGTTGGCTGTAGCCGCGGTCACAGGCTTGCCCGATACGGTGCGAGGGGTGTGGTCACTGTGGGAAATCAGCCTGAGCGCGTCCCACGTCTCCGAGAATTTCAGCCGGCGACGATTCTTACCCATCTTCGTTACCGAAGACGGCCGCACCTTTGTGCCGACCGCCAAGCGGATCTGGGATTTGCTGTTGACGGAGTCGGTGTCGCTCGCGCCGGACGTCGAGGTGGAGAACGCTTCAAGCAGCTTCGAAGCATCGCTGGCTGCGGCCAAGGCGCAAGGGGAGCGGCTTTTTGCGGATCTGCTGGAAGAGCACCGTACTTGGCTCGCCGAGGAACGCGAGCGGACGCGGTATGCTTTCGAGTCGCGCTATCAGGCGATAGGCCGCATCGGATTGCCCGCGGTCAGAGAGCACCGACGCAGGAGGCTCGAAGCTGAACACGAGGCCCGTATGGCGTCGCTAGCGGATGCGGAAGTCTGCACGCCGGATCTCGACGCGGTGTTGTTGCTTCGCGTGGGTCACCCGGAGGGCGCCTGAGCATGACGGCTTGGGTGGGCCGCATCCTGAAGGAGTTTCCGGCCGATCTGGCCCGGCTCTGGATTATCGCCGATCCGGACGATGTGCTGTTAGACGAGCAGGTGCTGTCTGGGCTGCGCGAGCGCGGCTTCGAGGTGCTGCCCTTCGAGGACAGTGTTGCCTTCCGTACGGAGTACGAGGGACGCTATCGAGCAGCGTGGGATCAGGGCCAACCGGCTCCATCCCCCGCCTTGGTCTTGCATTTGCGAAGCACGAACGTCAGTGACTTACCCTGGGACTATCTGCGTCAAGCGCGGAGGCTGAGCCTGAGCCTCGCCGAGTTGTTCCCCAAGCTGAGTTACGGCGTGGTGCGGCAGCTGGGCGGTGAGATGCTCGAGCCGTTGTTCGAGGCGCAGGCGCGGCACGCCCATCAGGCGCTGGGCGAAGCCGCGACCAAAGAGTTCATGCTGACGCATATTTTCCGGCTCAGTCCACATCTGATCACGCGTCCAGAGGACCTTTGGCGTGAACTTCTTCGGCTGCACTACCGCGAGGCGGCACTGCCGCCGCTGCTCGCGCTGCACGTGGGACAGGTCGTCGGTGAGCATAGCGCCTTCAAAAGTCTGCCGATCTCCGAGTTGTTCTCGCAAAAGAGCCTCACGCTGCGTGTGGTGCAAGACGCCTGGTACCGCTACCTGGCCAAGCTGGGGCTGACGGGTACAAGAACAGGGGAGCCTGCGTCGCCGGACTACGTTCCCCAGATTGACATACCCTTCGATCATCACGACGTGCGGGTGATCGTCGACTCGATGTTCCTGGATGGCAAGCTGCACCCGCTGGCGGTTGCGGGCGAGTCGGCGGCTTTGCCGGAATGGGCCAGGACGGGGGTCGTCCAGGACCCGGCGTCGATGCGAAATCTGGTGATCGAAGGGATAAAGAATCTGGCCGCCGAGATGCCGGCGATCGAGTCCCCGCACCGCGACTGGACCCATTTCTCGCGTCGCCTGGGCGAGGTCATATCGCGCTCTCATCGATTGGATTCAGCCCGCGCCGAGAGCGTCAAGGAAGCGCTGCTGGACCTGGTCGTCTCTGCCGACGGTAGGCTCCGTGAATGGGTGGGGAAGCATTTCGCGGATCTACCATCGTTGCCGGCGGCCAAAGGGCCCGTTATGGTTCACCATGTACCTCGTTTTCTAGCTATGCGCAGGGATAGCGGCGAGGAACGGCTTGCGCTTCTGGTGTTCGACGGGCTGGCCGTTGACCAGTGGACCCAGATTCGTGAGAGCGTCATCAATCAGTCGAAGCGATTGATGTTCGAAGAGAATGCCTGCTTCGCGTGGCTGCCAACCTTGACGTCAGTGTCCCGGCAGGCGCTGTTCTCCGGGCTGCGCCCGCGCGAGTTCGCCGACAGCATCGAAACAACTTCGCGCGAGCCTTCCCTTTGGGCTCGGTTCTGGCAAGACCATGGTCTTCGTGCGAACGAGGTCCTGTACCGCAAGTCTATCAAGCGTACCGACGACCTGCCGGCGCTCGAGGCAGCGCTGACGAATCCTGCCGTGAAGGTGGTCGGACTCGTCATAGACACGGTCGACGAGATCATCCATGGCGCCGTGCTTGGTAAGAGAGGCATATCGGCACAGATCGCAAGCTGGTGCGAATCGGGCTTTGTGGATCGCCTGTTTGCGCTCCTGCTGGACAATGGATTTCATGTTTACCTGACCGCAGACCACGGCAACGTCGAAGCTGTAGGGATCGGTCGCCCAAACCAGGGCGTTGCCTCCGAACTGCGCGGCGAGCGGGTCAGAACCTATCGTAGTGAGGCATTGGTCGCGGATGCGGCAGCCGCCAATCCCGAAGCATTTCGTTTGGACGTAGCGGGACTGCCGGCGAACTTCATGCCCCTATTCGCAGGCGCGCGAGGCGCGTTTGTGCCGAAGGACGAGCAGGTCGTTGTTCACGGGGGAGTCTCCGTGGAGGAGCTGCTGGTGCCCTTCGTCAAAGTGAGTTACGTAAATTGAATCGCATGGCGCCGTCAGCACCGCAAATTGGCTTTGATCGGTTCATACCGCTCGAGTGGGCGGCTGCTGCACTCAGAGTGCGTGCTGAACTCGGTTCGCTCGATGAGCTGAATTACTTGCTGGACGCGGCTGGCCTGGGTGTGGCGGCGCGCAAGAAGACACGAACCGTGTTGAATCGGCTATGGCTGGATCCACGGCCTGAACTCGTCGATTTCGCAGACCGGGGTACCGGGATTTTCAAAGCCGACCCGAGAGTGGCTGTCTCTGCGCTGACCTGGGGGATGGCCATTGCGACCTATCCGTTCTTCGGGAAAGTGTCAGAGCTCGTGGGGCGCCTTTCGGCGCTACAAGGTGACTGCGCTTCTGCGGAGGTCCATCGTCGAATGAGCGAGACCTACGGCGAGCGAGAAGGCACCTACCGGATGACCAACATGGTGCTGCAGTCGCAGACTAGCTGGGGGGCGATCGAACGCGTCGAGAAAGGTAAACGCCTCGTGCGGCTAGAGTCGATCGTGGTTGGCGATGCGCAGATGGTGGCGTGGCTGATCGAGGCGGCATTACGTTACATCGGCAAAGCAGTGTCGGTTCCGTCGCTGGCGTCTTTGGCTGTGATCTATCCATTCGTGCTCGACCAGCCGCTTGGATACGTCGCGTCGAAGAGTCCACATCTGGAATTGAAGCGGGAGGGCGCTGGGAATCAATGCGTGTGCCTACAGGTTAGCCAGTGACAATTGCTGATGTTTTTGCCAAAAGCCATGTATTCAGCCGTCGTACGGCCGCGCCGCTCAAGTCAGGCCACCGAAGCGTTGGTAGAAGTACTGCGCCGGTTCCGGCAGCGGCCCCTCCGCCGTTTGCAGGACCCGCGCCAGATGCTCCTCGGCGAGTCGATAAGTCAGCCGATAGAGATTGCGGGAGAGCCGCCGCGCCGCGGTGCCGTTCCAACCCTGCGGCAGCACTTCATCGGGCAGCTGAGGGTCACGCAATAGCAGCCGCCGCACCTGATGGATCAGCAAGGTGCGTACCAGAAAGCATTGCTGCGGATCGAGCCGCTTGGCGCTTTTGAGCGCTCGCCAAACGGGGCGGAAACGCTCCAGGAATTGCTGGTAGTCGCCGGCAAGCTGCTCCAGGTTCCAGCAGGTCCGTACCAGACGGTTGAGTGGCTGCGAGGTGGGGAGTCCCTCGTTGCGCGCCTTCATGATAACAAGTTCGTTTTGCACCCCGAGGTCCTGCAGCGTGGCCGTGAACGCGCCCGGGGGCGGCATCGGGTGGGCCATGACCCCGGGGGCGATGCTGCCAAAGCCGAGCTGACCCAGCTCCTTGCGCAGCGTCTCGCGCGTGCCGTTGGCGATCAGCGAAGTCAGCAGCAGGGTCCATTCGCCGCTCCAATCCTGCTGTGGCCCGGCATAGACGCGCTGATAGGCCTTCTCGAAGCTGCGCCAGCCCGAGCGGGTGAGGCTGTAATAGCTGCGTCGGCCGATTTGCTCGGAGCTGAGCCAGCCTTCCTTGGTCAGGCGGAACACCGCGGTGCGCACCAGGCGTTGATTGAGTCCGAGTGGCGCGAGCAGCTGAATCAGGCTGCCCAGCCAGACCGTGCCTCCGCGCGGCGCGATGGCATCGCCATAGGCGGTGATGATCAGAGAGCCGGCGCGGATGGGACGCTGCGAGCGGAACTCCTCGATGAGCTGTTCGATGCTTTGGATCTTCGACATGCTCGGGTGACCCGCGTGCTGGGCTAGCCACCTCCTCCCTCTAGCGCTACTTGGGGTCGGGTTTAGTAGCTCCGCAACCAGCCGCAAGGTTGGCGATCAACCCGGAGGCGGATCGAACTGCGGGGCTAGATCTTGCCACACTTGCACGTAGTCGTGTTGGCGGAAAGAGGCGTTCAACGCTTGTGCCGTGACGCGGTAGGGGTAGCGGCTCTCGAACATGAAGGCGAGCGTATCGCTTAGATAGACGGGTTGCAGTGGGGTCTGCGTGGCCGTCTTGAAGGCCTTCGCATCCGGGCCGTGCGGTGTAAGGCAGTTGTGCAGGCTGGCGCCGCCGGGCTGGAAGCCCTCGGCCTTGGCATCATAGGCACCGTGCACTAGCCCCATGAACTCGCTCATGACATTGCGATGGAAATACGGCGGGCGAAAGGTATCTTCTGCGACCAGCCAGCGGGGCGGGAAAATGACGAAATCGAGGTTGGCGGTTCCTGGTGTAGCGCTTGGTGAGCTCAGCACCGTGAAAATAGAGGGGTCCGGGTGATCGAAGCTGACCGTGTTGATGACGTTGAAGCGCGTGAGCGGATACTTGTAGGGGGCGTAGTTGCCATGCCAGGCCACCACGTCGAGCGGCGAGTGATCCAAGGTGCACGCCCAGAGATGGCCTTGAAACTTGGCGAGCAGTGTGAAATCGCCCATGCGCTGCTCATAGGCGGCGATCGGTGTAAGAAAGTCGCGTGCGCTCGCCAGACCGTTGGCGCCGATCGGTCCCCGCTCGGGGAGTTGGAGCAAAGTGCCGAAATTTTCGCAGACATAGCCGCGCGCGGTCTTCGTGCCGGGCGCAAGTCGCACCTGAAACTTCACCCCGCGCGGGATGACGGCGATCTCGCCGGGAGCGAGCGCAAGACGCCCCATTTCGGTATGAACGAGCAATTCGCCGAGCTGCGGTACGATTAGCAACTCGCCGTCCGCGTCGTAGAAAAAAGTATCCGTCATGTCTTGATTGCAAGCGTAGAGATGAATGCCGCAGCCGGCCTGGGTGGCGATGTCGCCGTTGACGCAATAAGTGAGCAGACCGGCGATGAAATCGATTGGGGCCTGGGGGATCGGCAGCGGGTCCCAACGCATCGGATTGGGGTCCGGTGGCTCGTCGCAGTTCGGTAGCTGCAGGCCGGCGGTACCGCTGCGCCGATACTCCGCTTGCACGACCGAGGGCTGGGTGCGATAGAGCCAGCTGCGCCGATTCGCCGCGCGCGGTGCGGTAAAAGCGGTGCCGCTGAGCTGTTCCGGATACAGTCCATAAGGCGCGCGCTGGGGCGAGTTGCGCCCGATCGGTAACGCGCCCGGCAGCGCCTCGGTCTGGAAATCGTTGTGAAAGCCGCTCATGTATTGGAGCTCACGGTCAGCCGCGGCCATGGTCCCTATCCTCCCGGATATCCCTTACGGGAACCTCAAAAAACCGCCTTGCGCATCGCCATCCCCGCGTAGTCCGCTCCGGCATGCTGACCCAGGGCTGGTTTCAGTTTTTCAATAAACCACAAAACAATCATCACTAACGCTTGATTTTGTATCGTATACACGCTGGCCCACTATTGCCCGTACAAGCTTATCTATGGTTGAAAATGCGGCTGAAGCACCGTCAATTCCTAAAATTTCCGATACACTATAGGCATAGTATAGAAGTCGTTTTGTAAGACTTTGGCAAGCGCGCTTGCTGCGAAGTGGGCGGTGGAGGCGAGCAAGACGATGGCCAAGCAGTTTGCATCTCAGGGCGATCTGGAGCCCAAGGCGATCACCTTCGTGGCGCTGGCCGATGGGGTCTATGCTTACACAGCCGAAGGTGATCCGAACTCGGGTGTCATCGTCGGCGATGACAGTGTCATGGTCGTCGATGCCCAAGCCACGCCGACTATGGCGCAGGCGCTGATCGAGCGGGTGCGTGAGGTTACCGATAAGCCGATCCGCCATCTGGTGCTGACCCACTATCATGCGGTGCGGGTGCTGGGTGCTTCGGCTTACAGCGCCGAGCACATCATTGCCAGCCGGGGCACTTACGAGCTGATCGCCGAGCGCGGTCAGCAGGACTACGACTCGGAGCTGGGGCGTTTCCCGCGCCTGTTCCAAGACGCCGATTCGATACCGGGGCTTACCTGGCCGAGCTTGGTCTTCGATGGGGGCCTGAGCGTGTGGTTGGGCAAACGGCGGGTCGAGATTATGCACCTCGGGCGCGGCCACACCAAGGGCGATACGCTGGTCTGGCTGCCCGCCGAGAAGGTGCTGTTCAGTGGCGATTTGGTGGAGTACGGCGCTACGCCCTATACCGGCGATGCCTATCTGCGCGACTGGCCGCACACGCTGGCGCGCCTGCGCGAACTGGGAGCCGAGCAACTCGTGCCGGGGCGTGGCGCGGCGCTCACCTCGCGCTCGGGCTGTGAGCAGGCCATCGCCGGCACGCAGGCTTTTCTGACCGATTTGTTCGAAGGGGTGCGTAAGGCACGGCAGTCCGGCAAGACCTTGAAGGCGGTCTATGATGAGGTTTATTGCGCTTTGCAGCCGAAATACGGCCATTGGGTGATCTTCGACCATTGCCTGCCTTTCAATGTGAGTCGGGCCTACGACGAATCTGGCGAGCATCCGGAGCCGCAGATCTGGACCGCCGAGCGCGACCGGGCGATGTGGCAGGCGCTCGAGAGCGGCTAAGCGAGGATTGGCCGATGGCACGCGCGCACAAGCGGCCGGTGTACGCCTATCGACGGGCGGCCGATCAGGAGGCCAGGCGGCCGGCTTATCACCCGATAGTGATCGTCGGTGCCGGGCCGGTGGGCCTCACCGCGGCGCTCGACTGCGCGGTCCACGGCTTGCCTCATGTGTTGCTCGACGCCGAGGACACCGTGTGCGAAGGCTCCAAGGCTATTTGTTTCGCCAAGCGTTCCCTGGAGATTTTCGACCGCCTCGGCTGCGGCGAGCGGCTGGTGAACAAAGGCATTGTCTGGAATCTCGGCCGAGTGTTCTTCGGCGAGCGCCAGATCTACGCGTTTAATTTGGCTCCCGAGGCCGGCTACCAGCGCCCGGCGTTCATAAATCTCCAGCAGTATTACCTGGAGGAATACCTGATCGAGCGGCTGGCCGAACTCGGCGGCACGGATCTGCGCTGGCGTAACACGGTCACGGCGCTTGAGCCGCGTGCCGACGGGGTTGGCCTGACGGTGGATACGCCCGATGGTGCCTACCGCATGCTCTGTGACTACCTCATCGTCGCCGACGGCGCCCGCAGCCCGATCCGCCATTTGCTCGATTTGCCCTGCCGGGGCCAGGTCTTTCAGGACCGTTTTCTGATCGCCGATGTGGTGATGCAGGCGGACTTTCCCACGGAGCGCTGGTTTTGGTTCAATCCGCCGTTTCATGCCGGGCAATCGACGTTGCTGCACCGCCAGGCCGATAACGTCTGGCGCATCGATTTCCAGCTCGGTCGGGACGCGGTTCCGGACGAGGAGCAGCGGCCCGAGCGGGTGATTGCGCGCATCAAGGCCATGCTGGGCGAGCACGTCCGGTTCGATCTCGACTGGGTGAGTGTCTATACGTTTCAGTGCCGGCGCATGGAACGTTTTCAGCACGCCGGGCGCATCTTCTTCGTCGGCGATGCCGCCCATCAAGTCTCGCCGTTCGGTGCCCGAGGAGCCAACGGGGGCATCCAGGACGTGGATAATCTTGTTTGGAAACTGGCGTTGGTGATGGCGGGCAAGGCGCCGGCGGCACTGCTGGAAAGCTATGATGCTGAACGCATCCCGGCGGCGGACGAGAACATCCTCAACTCCACCCGCAGCACCGATTTTATCACCCCCAAAAGCGAGGCGAGCCGCGCCTTTCGCGACGCCACGCTGATGCTCGCCGAGCACTATCCGTTTGCCCGCCGACTGGTGAATAGCGGTCGGCTCTCGGTGCCGGCGATGCTGCGCGGCTCGCCATTGAATACGCCCGATACCGGGACCTTCGGCAGTGCCTTATGTCCGGGCGCACCCTGTGCCGATGCCCCCATCCAAACGGCCGCGGGCGAGGATTGGTTGCTGCACCAGCTCGGCAATCGCTTCACAGGCGTTTATTTCGCCGCAGCACACGGGCAGATATCGGCCCGCGTTGCCGGAATCATCCAAGCGCTCGCCAGCGACGCCGTGCCGGTCACGGTGCGGGTCGTGGGCAAGCGGTTGTCGGGCAAAGGGCCCGACGGGCGCGAAATCGTCGATGTGGCCGGGTTGGTGCAGCGGCGCTACGGGGGCTCTCCAGGCACCTTCTATTTGATTCGTCCGGATCAGCACGTGTGTGCCCGTTGGCGGCGGTTGGAGCTCAAAGCGGTGCGCTGTGCTCTGCGCCGGGCTTTGGGGCAAACGCTGCGGCACTCGGAGCAGATCGCATGAAGCCGAGCCGACTGAATGTCGAACCGCAGCTGGCGCGTCCGGATGATTTCTATCAGGCGCTGCTGGAGCTCCATCAAGGGCTCACCGATGAGGAAAGCCGCCTTGCCAACGCCAAGCTCATTCTGCTGCTGGCCAATCACATCGGCGATCAGGCGATTCTTGACGAGGCGCTGCGCATTGCGCGTGAGGGCCTGGGGGATGGCTCGGCAAGCGCGGCTGGCCGGTCGGACCCGGCCGGGCCGAACGCAATTCGGGCGGTGATGTGCCGTGTGACAAAGGAGAGAACATGAAACTTGCTTCGCTGAGACACGGGCGGGACGGTGAGCTACTTGTGGTGGCGGGTGATCTATCGCGCGCCGTCAAGGTGCCGGATATCGCAGCCACGCTGCAGGCAGCCCTGGATGATTGGGTCCGCGTCGAGCCGCAGTTGCAGGAAGTCTCGCGGCGAGTGCATGCGGGTGAGCTTGCCGATGCATTCCCGTTGGACCCGTCCACGTTGGCTGCGCCGTTGCCGCGCGCTTACCAGTGGGCGGACGGCAGCGCCTATGTGAACCACGTGGAGTTGGTGCGCCAAGCCCGCGGCGCGGCGATGCCGGAGAGTTTCTGGACAGATCCGCTGATGTATCAGGGCGGTTCGGATGGGTTCTACGGCCCGTGTGAGGATATCCTTGCCGCCAGCGAGGAGTGGGGCGTCGATTTCGAGGCCGAGGTGGCGGTGATAACCGACGATGTCCCGATGGGTATCGCAGCCGCGGTGGCCGGTCCGCACATCAAGCTGTTGATGCTGGTCAACGATGTCTCGCTGCGTAATCTCATTCCGGGCGAGCTGGCCAAAGGCTTCGGATTCTTTCAAAGCAAGCCGGCCTCGGCTTTTTCGCCGATGGCGCTGACCCCGGACGAGCTGGGCGAGGCCTGGGATGGGGCCAAAGTGCATCTGCCTCTGCGGGTATGGCTCAATGAACAGCCGTTCGGTCAGCCCAATGCCGGAGTGGACATGACGTTTGATTTCCCGCAGCTGATCGCCCATGCGGCGCGGACCCGACACCTCAGTGCCGGGACCGTAATTGGTTCCGGGACCGTGTCCAATACCGATCGCAGCCAAGGCGCTTGTTGTTTGGCTGAGCGGCGTATGCTCGAGGTTCTCACGTACGGGGCGGCGCGGACACCGTATTTGCGCTTTGGTGACCGGGTCCGTATCGAGATGCTCGATGCGGCAGGCCATAGCCTCTTCGGGGCCATCGACCAGCGCCTACGGGAATACCGAGCGCAATGATCAAGCTCTATGACTACTATCGCTCCACGGCCGCCTATCGGGTGCGAATCGCTTTGAATCTCAAGGGCGTGGTTTACAGCCAAGCGCCGGTGAATCTGCGCAAGGGCGAGCAGTCTCACCCTGACTATCGTAGCCTGAACCCGCAGTGCTTGGTGCCGACTCTGGAGACGGAGGACGGTCGCTTGCTGCGCCAGTCGCTAGCCATCTGCGAATACCTGGAGGAGGTGTATCCACAGCCACCCCTGCTGCCGGCCGAGGCCATCGGCCGTGCCCGCGTCCGGGCTTTGGCGCAAGCGATCGCCTGTGATATCCATCCGCTCAACAACCTGCGCGTATTGCGTTACCTCAGCACGGCGCTGGATGCCGGCAATCCGCAGCAAAGCGCTTGGTATCATCACTGGATACACAAAGGGTTTGAGGCGCTGGAGTCCATGCTCGCCACTGATCCGCAGGCCGGGCGTTACTGCTATGGCGACCAGACGACCCTGGCGGATCTTTACTTAGTGCCCCAGGTCTTCAACGCCAACCGCTTCGAGGTGGATTTAGCTAATTATCGTAATATACGGCGCATCAACGATGCTTGTCTGGAGCTCGCTGCTTTCGATCGGGCTCGCCCCGAGCGCCAACCGGGGGCGTCGAGCGGCGAGGCCGGCTAGCATCGTCCACTGCCAGGGCTCTCCTGGCAGGGAAAACGCCGTAAACGCTTCGGTACTGAGTATCTATTCGTACCGGCTCGTTAGGTTGGTTGAGCCGGTCGGTGTCGCTACCGAGATTTGACACCGCCCCCGCCGAGAAGGCCGCTGCCGAGAGCCCCTGGGCCGGCGGCTCCTGGACCGGCAGCGCCGCCCGATCCCCCCGGTACGACGATGGACGAGGCCGCCTCGCGCTGCAGCTGCTTGATTTGCTCGAGAGTGTCGTCGACTGCCTGCTCGGCGCCATGTTCGAACTGCTCTAAGGCCTGCTTAAGCGAATCGGCCTTGATCTCGAAGTTGATCGGTAGGGCGCCGGCCTGGGTTAGAACCTGGGTCTGCCCTAAAAATACAACCGCTCGGCTGGTGTCCCGGCTACCATCGGAAGTCACCGGTGTCAGCCGCAGAATGCTGCCCACCCGGCGGTCGGTAAAGACCTCCTCATGGTAGAGCTGTTCGGTGTCGATCTGAAATTCGTTCTGCGTCTCTGCTGCCGCCATGACGATTAGCCTCTTGTTTCGTACCGATGGAATCACTTGGGCGGTCACAGGATAACAAAACGGCGCAATTCGCGCGCAAAATCGATCAGACGAAGAAAATCCCCTGCCGCAACCGCGTGGCGAAAAGCCCGGGGCGCGAGCCCACGCTGTGCCGCGCCCGGTGGCTACTATCCTCGGTGTCCACCGCTTCTACTCGGTCCGGTTCTGAAACCGCTCCCGTAACTGCTCGATGCGCTCTGCCACGCCCGTATACTCAAGCTGCGCCATCGGCAGCATGGCACTGCCGAAAAAGCCCTGGCGTCGTATCTCCATGGCCTTGGCAGCGGTTCGTTCACGTACCGAGTCCCAAAAGGGGTGTGCAAACGCGTCCACCGGCTCGGTGAGTCGACCCTCGTGGCAGGCAAAAGCGGCACAAGTAACGGTGGGTGGACCATCAAAGTAGCTCACCGGCGTGTTCAGAGGGCATGGCATGAGAGGCATATTGTGTGACCCGCGCAGCCCGCCCGCCACAAAATGGCCCACCTGAAAGGGGGCCAGCAGCTCGCCCGTGGACGGGAAGTGCATCTGCGTTCGGATCAGTAGCACAGGATCGTCTTTGCCCGTGTGCTTGCCGGCGATATCACGCAGGCGGGAGGTGGATACGACCGCGGCTTGCTCGCCGCTGGTGCGCGACCAGACGGATTCGACCACATAGCGTTGCGGGTCACGCAGCAAGGCGGCAATGTCATAGAGCTCCTCGGGGGCCACGAGTTCGATGACACGGTCGCACGCGGTGTGGGTGACATCCATGATCACGAACCGGAATCCCTGGGCAAGCTTTTGCGAGAGAATCAGGCCCGGCGTGTTCATAGGATCGGCGAAGGCCAAGTAGAGAGGCAGGTTGTAGGCCCCGGGGTCGGTCTTGTCGGCGGCGAAAAAGAGAAATGGCTCGTTCGGGCGCTCGTCGATCTCCATTTCCGCGACGGCCGGCCCCATACCACGCACGTTGGCAGAAAAGGCCTCTTGCACGAGGTCCTGACCGGCGCCGTAGAGACCTTGCGCCCGTGCCACTTCAGTTCCCGCCATGAGCGCGTCCCAGGCAAGCTGATGCACCGCTTTATCGGCTGTGCCTCGGTTATGCGTCAGCAGCATGGCGATGTCGTCGCCGGTATAGCTTAGGTAGCTGTCGAGCAGGAGATCCCCGCTCGTCTCCAGTACGTGTCGGCGCACCGTCTCCACCAGCCGGGCGGAGGGTGCCATGTGGCCGCCGATGGCGCCGATGTCGGCTTTTATGATGCTGAGTGTGATTTTCATGCGTTGCTACTACCGCTTTTCGAGTTGTCGCATCGTAAGTTGTGAACGCTGTCGTCGCACTGCTACGCTGAATCCGCACGCAAGATTTACAAACCTATCGCAACTATCTCCGGGTGGGAACGGGCTCTCCAGCGGCGCGCGGCCGTTCTTAATGCTGCGCCGCTGCGATTCGAAAATGGCACCAATAAATATCAAAAATTTCATTGCGTCAGCTTGCGGCCTGCGCTAGTGTTATTACTGGTCGAGTTCCGCTCTTCTTCTGTAAACCCTGCCGGTTCCGGGGGCGTATAGCTCGCCTTCCTGCTGGGCTCAAGAGACGACGGGATACGACCACGGGTGGATCTCGTGGTGCGTTGCGCTGGCCAGCGGCATGGTCGGTTGCCCTCGCAATCTGTCCGTATCAGACCGGCATCGCTTAATGATGATCGGGTACCGCTATTGAAAATTGAGTGAATGATATTTCTATGAAGTCGATCTATGTGGGCAACCTGCCCTTCTCCGCCTCCGAAGACGAGCTGCGCGAGCTGTTCGCCGCCTACGGTAATGTCGATTCCGTCCGCCTGATGACCGACCGGGACACCGGCCGGCCGCGTGGTTTCGGTTTCGTCACCATGTCCGACACCGATGCCGCCTCTGCTATCGAGGCACTCGATGGCAAGGACTTCGGTGGTCGTAATCTGCGCGTCAACGAGGCTCAGGAGCGCAAGGAGCGCCCCAGCGGGGGACCCCGCCAAGCCCGACGCTGGTAAAGCCACAGCCTCAACGGCTGCAGATCGCGCGCGGTATCGCCCATCCCGGTGGGCGGTGCCGCGCGTTTTTTGGGCTGGCTACCCGTGTTTTTCGCCTGATCGCCGCACACGATTCTGAGCAGTATGCCGTTTTGCGCTGCCTAGGTGCCGGCCTGCGCTTAGGCGGGCACCCGGTTCGGCATTCGCTCGTACACAGCGTGCGAATGGGCTAGCGCGGCGCGTCGCCCGGCTTACGAAAGAGAAAAATACCCCACGTCAGATGGCCGTTGCGGCCACCTTCGATCCAATGTTGCAGGCCGTGCTTCATCCGTTCGATATAGTCGCGGCTGACGTATTCCGCGAGCCTCTCCTCGCAGCTTGTGAGCTCATCGTGAACGCGACCGTAGTGCACTGCGAGCATATCGGAGTGTATATCAAAGGATACCTCCTCAAGATCGAGTTCCGTTAGTGTTCGGCGATAAAACTCAGGTGAGCCCAGCGTTGCGAGGTGGATGCGCTCCAGGATGGGTTGTAGCACGCCCGCAGGACAGTCATCGGCTTGCATCGGATCGGTGAAAAGAAAGTGACCGCCAGGGGCCAGCACTCTTGCGACTTCTTCCAAGACCTTGCGCCGATTGCCGCTGTGTAGAATGGCGTCCTGGGACCATACCACGTCGAAGTGCCTATCATTGAATGGAAGGTCTTCGAAGCTGCCGTCGATCACCTCGATCAGCTCATCGAGCCCTTGCTGCCGGTTCATCTGCCGGGCCCGATCGTTTTCTTTCTCGCTGAGATTGAGGGCAACCACCTGACAGCCGTAACGCTGCGCCAGGAATCGGGCGGCGCCGCCATAGCCGGCACCGATATCCAGCACCCGCGTATCTCCATCGAGTTTGGGAATGCAACCGGCCATACGCTCCACGGTCCGCCGGCTCGCATCGAAAATTGGCTCGCTGGGCGCCTCATAAAGGCCGACATGGATATCTTCACCACCCCAGACGGTATGGTAGAAGGTATCGGCGTCGTTGCTGTTGTAGTAATCGCGCGCTGTCTCGACCGCGCCTGAATAGCGGCTAGTCACTATCAGGCTCCTCCCTATAGGCTTTTTCAGCAACATGGATGAAAAAGTCGGGGTCGTTTTCCCGGTAGGTTTCTTGGAAGTCGCCGAAGGTCTCGATGTGCTGGAAGCCAACCTCATGCATGAGTCGGCGCGTGTAGTTTTTTCGCAAGGGATACATGTTCAGATGGAACGTCGAGCGGTCTGGGAAGGAGTACTTGAAGCGCGCTAAACCGTCATCGATATGCTCGGGATACACTGAAATGTTATCGCCACAATAATAGTAAGTGTGCTTGGTCGTGTAGCCGTGATCGAGGATGGCGTCGTAGTTACGTTGATCGAGTATGAGAAAGCCGTCGTGCTTGAGCGTGGCATGGAATTCCGCCAGCGCCTTGCGGCGGTCGTTTTCAGAGAAGAGGTGTGTGAATGAATTACCCAGGCAGATGATGGCATCGTAATGGCCGTGGATGTCGCGATTGAGCCAGCGCCAATCAACCTGGACCGTGCGCATGATATGCCCATATTGACGCCCGTTCTGAAAGGCCTTCGCCAGCATCTCGGCGCTGCCATCGCAGCTCACGACCTCAAAGCCGGCCTCGATCAGGCGGACGGAATGGAACCCTGTGCCGGTGGCGACATCCAATATTCTCTTGGCGCCACGTTCGCGCAGGACGTTGATGAAGAAATCGCCTTCGCTTTGCGCTCGGCTCTCCCAATCGATGAGCGCATCCCATTTGTTGACAAACGCTTCGATGTACTCTTCGCGGTAATGATTGGTTTCCCGGCAGGCGACCGGGTCCGCTCCGAAACATTGCTTCTTTTGTTGTGGCGTAGCCATAGGACCTTCCACTCCATCTGAAGACAGCCAGGGCTAGGCGCGCAGGCCCGCAAACCCCTCGAATCGTGCCCTTGCCTGGCCTGTGATTGACTCATCTGTTCGCTTTTTCTCCGGCCCGCGTTGGAGCCGCTCGCCGGCTATTACGGCCGCAGAACCCTAGCCGGTGCTTCATGCTGTGGAACACCGGCGATCAGCAATTGGATCACTCGCGGCAGCCTTGCCGGTGTTTCTCGGTCACGCACACCATCTCACCACCCCCTTCGTCAGCTCGAGCGACGTATGAAGGCGTATCGGTTTAGCGCCGCGCAATCTGGCTGACCTACTCGAAGGTTGCCGACGAACACGAGTCGGTCGTCAGCCGAGCGATCCGCCGTGGGCCCATGGGGGGCGGCATCTATCCGCCGCGGGGGCCTGTGGCCCGCCGGCAGGTTGTCGGTGCATCGGGGGCGACACGCGCACAACCGCTGCACGATTTGAGCTAGGGAATACAAGGCTGACGAATGTTGACGGGGATTGCAAGTCGGATGCGGCAGGCGGGTGAGCGTCACTTTCGTTCAGTCAAACACCAGCCGCGCCACTATTTACTTACTGAGCCGCCCCGACTATCCCGGCGTCGATAACCACGGCATCGACTCCGACCTCTATGGCCGCGATACCAAAGAATCGTCCAAGCGGGTGACCGCCAGGGCCTCGCTGTGGGGCATTCGTCAGCTCCAGCAGATTGGCGGCTCACCCGTGACGATGTGGCGGCAGCTGAGCCGACTCATGGAGCTAAAGGGCATCGACCAGGACCCAGGTCTGGCGCTAGTGGAGAAAGCTCGGGAAGCGGCCGACAGCGGCGGCTAGGCCGCGCTCGTGGAGGGTGATAAACGGGCCGACGGCCAAACGGACGGGGCAGCCCGTCTCGCTGCACAAAGAGTGGAGCGATCAGCCGAACCGCTATAGTGAGCCCGTAGGCTACAGGGTGCGGGGCTCGCCTGTGGTGAGCAAATCGTTCGCACCCAAAAGCAGACCTGGGAGCTTCGCATGCGCTATAGCATGAAAGATTTACGCCCAGAGGTTGCCGATCCCTATAGCTTAATGGGAGGTCTCAGCGAAAGGCCGGCGTTCTTTACTATTAAGGGGTGGACGCGGCCCTATCGTATAGGGGAGGCGCTAGACGACCAAACACAGAGAATTAATGGTGGCCAGGGGCGGAATCGAACCACCGACACGGGGATTTTCAGTTCTTTATATTGCGCCACACTGGTCCACCTCACCTGACGTGACCCCAGCTTAGGGTGTTTGTGCTGTCTATCCCTAAGGGCTTGGGTGAATGCTTGGTCCTCAAGCATCTCCTGCGGGGTGTGATTTTTAGACAAGTAGCAATAAGCTTGGGATCGCCTCTAGATTCTGGTGTGAGTCGAAGCGATGCTCACCGCTGATGTGGTGGGTTAGTCCTGCAATCAGTTGGAAAGACCTTGTCGTTGTCAGGGAGCAGTCGGTGGATACGAAACGACCACTGGCCGAGGGGCTGGATTCGTCCACCTTGAGCGCGAGGCAAACCCAGGGGATCGCCGATCGATGGCCACAAGCAAATACCGGCGCGCTAGTGGGTAGGCTCACGCTCTTATCGGGCATCTCCAGGAGGTGTTTTCTGACATCTACTAAAACACGCGGGATCCGGCGGTTATTACTAACCTTAACGGAAATGCCAAGCCGCAATAACACAGGAAATCACCCCAAATACTATTAATATGTAATAGGGGTACCTATATGATGATTTTATTCTCGTGTACCGAGGTATTTCGAGGTATCCCTCCGTCTCATTCATGTTTATAGCAGCTCTTGTATATCCTTTTTCAGCGCCTCTTAGAGCCCAAACAAGTATCACCCCAATAACAGCCATGACAGAAAAAACAATTGTCAATGGTAGTTTTCCGCCATTTTTAGATGCTGCAGTAAGAGCAATTGCGATAGCGCCCCAGTATGTAAGAGGAAGTTGCCACATGCGGGCACCGTGCAATGCGATTCTACTTTGAAGAACTTTAAGCTGCACTCTCCTTGATTCGATTTTTTCTTTTTCTTCCACATGAACTCCTATATCGCACTAATAGTCACGCATTCACTCTTGTGTGGGTGCTCGGCAGCGTCCTTATCGTCAGTCACCTCTCTCCCTCATCTGCCGCCGATCATGCTTAGTGTTCAACGCCTTAGCTTAGGTGCCGGTAACTTCTCATTAACCCCGGGCGTACCGACGCTTAGGTACTGAGCTCCATTGCGCACATGATACACCGGAGCTCGCGCCGTAGGGGATAGACCCAGACGGCTTTCTTAGGTGTTTAGTCTCGGCATTTGATGGACGTCGAGCTTGCCCTGATCCTGGGGTCCCACCGACTCGATGCCAGTTCGCGGCTTGGTCGACGGCGCCGCGCAAGCGCGGCCGCTCGACGAAGGTCTCTAGGCGCGCGGACCGATAACCGTAACGCGGCTGGGCAAGCGCACGGCTTCAGGGGCCGGCCGAGGGATGTGCGTAGTTGATCGCAGCAGGCTCGCTGTGTGCGCCGAAGATCGCGCTCGGCAGCCACGGGATTGTGCTGGCGCCGGCGAGCCGGTCGAGCAGATAGGCCCAGAACGAGAGGCCATGCTTGCGGCAGGTCTTTTTGAGACTGGCGAGGGTATCGCGGCAGCGCCGGCCGGCGGCGCTGCGGGTCGAGCCGCTGATCTTACGCCTTTTGACGTACTCGCGGATGTCGCGCTCGGCGAGATTGTTGTGCAGCGCGAGCTCGGGGCTATCGAGGGCGCGCAGCAACTCGGCACCACTGTTATGCAAGCGCTCGAGCGCGCGGTTAAGACTCTCGAAGCAGGTCTTGGTGGTGCACAGCGCCTCGAACCGGGCCTCGATCGCACCACGTGCCGCGGCGTTCGACTCGGCCTTATAGGCTTTGAGCGCCTGATAGATCGTCCAGGGCTCGCTACGTGCCCAGGCGAGTGCGGCGCGCTGATCGGCGTTGAAGCCGAGCAGTTTCTGGATGCCGCGCTCAACATGGATCCAGCACAGCGCGTGAGTCAGGACATTGAACTGTCCGGCGTCGTCGCTGACGATGACCCGCTCGGGGTTGATCCCGGTGGCGATCACCGTGCCGAGCAGCGCGCCCTCGGTGACGATGCGCACATGGCGTTCGTTGCTGATCCCAAGGCGCTTGAGCGTGGCCTGCCACGCGGCGTAATCCTCGATCGCACTCGGCTCGAGCGCCGCGAGCCTCGCCAACGGGGCTTGTGGCAGCCCTTGGTCACGCATGTAAGCATGCGCCTTATCGTTGATAAGGTAACGTTCGTCGCCGGCACGCAGCAGCTCGAGGAAGTTGATACGGCTCTTGGAGGCCGTGCTCGCGAAGAAGGCGAACAGCTCATTGCCGATGTGGGTGCAGAAGCTGTTGCGACCCTGGTGACGGGCGCCGGTGTCGTCGACATGGACGAACTTGCTGCATTGCAGGGCGACGCGCAGCAGCGCCTCCTTCTCGGTGTGAAAGGCCGCGTGCGGCTCGGTGATGAGCCAATTGAGCTAGCCGGCGGAAATCTCGATGCCCCATTCGCCGAGCTGCTCGCGCAGCAGCGGCTGGGTGACGTGGGCGTGGTGGTACTGATAGAGGATGAACGCGCGCAGTGTCGGCCCGAAATGCCCGCTGCCAAGCGCCGCCGGCAGTTGCCCACGCAGCATCTCGCCCTGTGGCGTCACCCAGCGTTCGAGCCGATAGCGGGTGTTGTGCGCGCCGATGTGCAGATCCTGGACGGTGAACTCATCGTAGCCCTTGAACCGGCTGCCCGCAGGCGGCGCCGGCACGGGCGCGAGCACGATCTCATCGTGGATCTCGAGGCGCTGGGTCTTGCTGCGTTTGTGCTTACCTCGGCGTTTGTCCTTGTGCCTCTCGGCATCTTGTTCCGCGCTCTCCAGCTTCGAGGGCTTAATCGGCGGCTTCGGGTTGCCGCCTTTCAAGCGCGCGATCTCATCGCGCAGCGCCTGGCTCTCCTCATGCAGCTGATAGCAGATCTCCAGCAGCAGCAGGACCGCCGGGGTGACCTCCTGAGGCGGAAAGTCGCTGATCTGAGGAGGCTTGCGAGAACCGCTCGTGCTCATGCTTCGCAGTCACGCACGATCGGCGAAGTATGTCCAGCCCCCGGAACCCCTTTTTGACACTTCTGTGCCAGGGGTTAATGAGAAGTTACGTTTTTAGGCTATAAGTCGTTGTTTCTGCAGGTGACATCCCTCGCGAAACGCCTGGGTTGAAAACCTCTCCCCTGTTTTTTGCCATAACCTCTCCCCTTTTTTTCTCGTTTTTTCAGCGCCTTAATAGTCCTCGTGGTATCGGAATCCATGAGGAGACACGGATATATGTCACCTGATCATTTTCTGACGGAGGTGGAAGCAGCCGAGCTTCTGGGGCTTTCGAAAAACACCCTGCGCGCCTGGCGCGTCAGCGGGCGGCCTCACGGCGATCCGCCCCCACCGTTCGTAAAGTGGGGGCGCGCCGTGCGGTATCCGCTCTCGGACCTTCTTGTGTGGATAAACGCCGCGCCCCGACAGCGCACCACCAGCGAAGCGGAGGTGGGTGCATGATGGAGCAAGCCGTTTCCGCTTCAGCCCCTGCAGGTCCGAGGCGCTTCGTTGCAGCCGAGCAGTTGACATGGGGCATCGGCGACGGAGAGGACCGGCGGTTTCGCGAGCGAATCTTCCGCCGTGTTCCTAGCCCATCTTTAACGCTCTCTGCCTGATTTCGGGCTGATTTGGGCGTGTATGCGAAGAGAAGTTATTGATTCGTATAGTGGCGAGGGTGG
Source organism: Nitrococcus mobilis Nb-231 (assembly GCF_000153205.1). GTDB lineage: Bacteria > Pseudomonadota > Gammaproteobacteria > Nitrococcales > Nitrococcaceae > Nitrococcus > Nitrococcus mobilis. Next base: position 2,164,905 of record NZ_CH672427.1, on the reverse strand, counting down.
CGCGCTGGATGTAGTGCCATAATATTTGTTGTTATCCCTTGTGCGGAGCGCCCGCCCACGCTAGCCTCGCGGGCATGTTCATCCGCCGCACCCAGACCCGCAGCACGGCCACCGGCGAGTCGTATGTCACGTATCGTCTGGTGCGCTCCGAGCGGCGCGCCGGTAAGGTCCGCCAGCGCACCCTGTTGAACCTGGGGCGGCACTTCCCAGTGGCGCAGGCACACTGGTCGGCGTTGTGTGCGCGCATCGAGCAACGGCTCAGCGGCCAGGCGGCGCTGTTCGACGAGGAGGGGAAGGGCCTCCCGCTCGCCGTCGAGCGCCAGGCCGAGCGTATTGCGGCGCGGCTGCTCGCCGAGCAGGGCGGTACGCCGGCACCGGCCGATGCTGGCGGTGTACCCGGCGGTGGGGGTGACGTGCAGTCGGTGGACGTGGACTCGCTCTCACTGGTGCGCCCGCGCTCGGTGGGCGTCGAGCAGCTCGCCCTGTGGGCGCTGCGCCAGGCGGGCTTGGAGGAGCAGCTCCAAGCGCTGGGGCTGACCGGCCCGCAACGTGCGGCGGCGCTGGGGCTGATCGTTGCCCGCATGGCCGCCCCGGGCTCGGAGCGGGCGACGTATCAGTGGCTCGCCCGGCGCAGCGGCCTCGGCGAGCTGCTGGAGGTGGACTTCGAGGCGATGAGCCCGATGCAGCTCTACCGTACCTCCGATATCCTGCTGCGCCACCGCGCGGTCCTCGAAGGGCATCTGTTCGCCCGGGTGAGCGATCTGTTCGCGCTCGCCCCGACAATCACGCTCTACGATCTGACCAACACTTACTTCGAGGGCGAGGCACCGGTCAATCCGGCCGCGCGCCACGGCCACTCCAAGGAGCGGCGCAGCGACTGCCCGCTGCTCACCCTGGCGCTGGTGCTCGATGCTGCGGCTTTGTGCGCCGCTCGCGGGTCTTCGCTGGCAATGCGGCCGAGGCGCAGACCCTCCAGGGGATGCTCACCGGCCTCGCGGCGCCCGCCGGCGCGCTTGTGGTCATGGACCGCGGGGTGGCCACCGAGGCCAACCTCGCCTGGCTGGCCGAGCAGGGCTACCGCTATCTGGTGGTCAGCCGCGAGCGCCGCCGCGCGGTCGATTTTAAAGAGGCCATCACCCTCGACAACGCCGGCGGGCAGGCCGTGGAGCTACTCAAAGTGCCCTCGGCCGATGGCCAGGGGGTGCGCCTGTATTGTCGCTCCGAGGGCCGCGTGCGCAAGGAGCAAGCGATCGCCGGACGCCTGATGGACCGCTTCGAGGCTGGGCTCGACAAGCTTGCGACCGGACTCAGCCGGCGGGGCACCACCAAGCGCATCGACAAGCTCTGGGAGCGCATCGGGCGGCTCAAGGAGAAAAGCCGCGGCCTCGGCCAGCACTACCACATTGAAGTGATCGCCGGTGACAGCGGCGAGCGCGCCCGTGCGATCCACTGGCAGCGCCTGCCCGTGAAAGGCTCTCTGGTCACCGAGCCGGGCGTCTATTGCCTGCGCAGCAACGAGACCGGCTGGGACGAGAAGACAATGTGGCGCACCTACATCATGCTCACCGACCTTGAGGCGGTCTTCCGAAGCCTGAAATCGGAGCTCGGCCTGCGCCCGATCTTCCATCACAAGGAAGAGCGCGCCGAGGGGCACCTGTTCATCACCGTGCTCGCCTATCAGTTCGTCCAGCTCATCCGCCACTGCCTCGCCGCCCACGGCATCTGCGAGCGTTGGAGCACGCTACGCGATACCCTCGCCGGCCAGTGCCGGGTCACCGCCACGTTCAACCGCGGCGATGGCCGCACCCTGCACGTGCGCAAGGCCACCCGCGCCGAGCCCGATCAGGCGCGAATCTATCAGGCCCTCGGGGCCGATCCCGCCCCGGGCGGCGTGCAGAAAACAATCGTGTGAGCCCGCTGATTTATAAAATGAACGTAATGTAGTGCCACTCGCCGCCGCGGCCGATCTTAACTCTCTGAGTATCGCGAAGTTATTTTTGGGGACGTTAAACTTGGGCTAGCAAGCTTGCCAAGGCCGCAGCCAAGGAATACGTCGCGATCCATGAGCAACGAGGAAAGGTGGCCGCCAACCTATGTCTTTTGGAACTGGAGGAGCAGGTCGATTCCATCCCGTTCTCACTCAATGTAAGCGATGATGAGTTGATCGAATGGGCCAAGCGCCGGGAAAAGCGGGCTCGGGAGGTGGTTGGTCAGCTGGTGGATTTGCGAACCGCTTACCAAGCGCTCGCGGATACGGCGCAGCGTTACGGCCTCGCGCCACCGGACCCGGAAAAGCACGGGTTAGAAGGTGCGGTAAAGCGCCTCTGCGACGAACAATGGTGGCGGCGAAAGCTGCGTCAAGTCCATGCTCAGGCGCTAGAAGGCTTGGCGATTCAGTGGGGCCTGGTCCATAAGCGCGCCGGCATATACATCAGCGACGAAAGTTTCAAACGCTATCAGCAAAAGCGCACCCGAAACGCGCAGCTCTTCCAAGTGGCGGAGCTTATCAATGACCTGGGCCAAAAATACACGCTGGCTGAGCTGGTGGCACTCTCCACTGCCAGCCTAAAGAACCGGCGCAATGAGCTGATGGCCCGGATGGCGGGCTTTCAAAAGCTCGCTTTCATGCTAGGCCACGCGCCCGAGTTCTATACCCTCACTTGTCCGAGCAAGTACCACCCGCGCCATAGCGAGTCATGCGAGCGCAACAAGCGCCACGATCCCGATCTCACGCCAAAGGCTGCGCAGGATTACTTGAATCGCCTGTGGTGTCGTATCCGTGCGAAGCTCAAGCGCTCGGGCATTGAGGTTTATGGCTTTCGGGTGGCCGAGCCGCATCACGCCGGGACGCCGCATTGGCACACGCTCCTATTCATGGCGCCCCAGCATGTGGAAGCCGTGCGAGCAATCTTTCGGGAGCATTGCTTGGCCGAAGACGGCGACCAGCCGGGAGCCGAGAAACGACGCTTTGACATACGGGTGATTGACTACAGCAAGGGTACGGCGACCGGTTACATTGCGAAATATGTTGCCAAGAGCGTCGATGGCCACGGCATCGACTCCGACCTCCACGGCCACGATGCCAAGGTATCGTCTCAGCGGGTGACTGCATGGGCCTCGCTTTGGGGCATTCGCCAATTCCAGCAGATCGGCGGGCCCCCGGTAACCGTCTGGCGACAGCTGCGCCGACTTGCCGAACTAAAGGGCATTGACGAAAACCCCGACCTAGCGCTGCTGGAAACGGCCCGCCAGGCAGCCGATAGCGGCGATTGGGCTGCATTCGTGGAGGTAATGAACGGGCCCACGGCCAAGCGAGCGGTACAGCCGGTCAAGCTGCACAAGGAATGGGGCGATCAGCCAAACCGCTATAGCGAACCAGTGGGCTATAGGATCATCGGGCTCGCCTGCGGCGCGCAAGTCGTTCGCACCCGAAAACGGGTCTGGGAGCTTCGAATCCACTATAGGGGGGAAGGCGGGCATCTAAAGGACAAGCCAGACCCCTATAGCTTAAAAGGGGCACCCGGCGACGGCGGGGAACCCTTTACTTTAGAGGATCCAAGTGGACCCTTTAGGATCGAGGGGCCATCCAAGGAAAGAAATCAGAGCGGCGCTTGGGAATTCCACTACGGCGACGTAGCAGCCTACAGCTATGAGTTGAGGAAGGGGCTGTTAACTCCGGCTGCTGCGCGGCGCGAGCGGCAGCGAGCGTTGCGCCCTTGGAGTCCTGTCAATAACTGTACGCGCGCTGAGCCGCCGAACCACGAATTAACAAATAGCCACTCGACGGGGTCGGAAAAGACTACCCATCACTCAAGAACATTACCTCCGGTCAAAGGCATAATCGCCAACGCAAGCACAGTCATAAAGCGCTTTGATTGACGTTGCGGCATCTATTTCCGATCGAACGGATGCTTCCTTCAGGTCGAGAATGCGAAATGCATCGCCCACCTTCGCGACCGCGTCGATCCGACGGAAAATCTCTTCGTAGGCCGCTGCGTACTTTGCGAGCCCTTTCAGCTTCGGGATCGAGTCACTGAACTGGGTTCCGTGCGGGTCTACGATGTCGGCGGCAATCGATCCGTCCGGCAACTCTGCGAAAAAGATGAAGTCGGGGCGCATGATCTTAACGTCACCACCCTCCTCATAGGTCGCGCCGAGAGAGTCCTGACTGGCACGAGAAGGATTGCGATACCACGCGATCGTGCCCGGACGCTTCAGCTCAGCAGACACCACATCTCCTTCCCAGGAGTTGAAGTCCTCGGGGAACATACCGTCGGCTGCACACAGCAGGTGCCGCTCGAAACGCGGAAGTGGTTTCTGCGACCCGTCAGCTTCGCGGACGGTGGTAGGCTGCATCCAAGATGTTGGTTTAGCCAGGTCGACATCGAGAGGATGCGTGCTCATCTCTCGTATCTGGCGGTAGACCTCCTGGCGTTCGTCGGAGAGGCTCTTGATCTCAACACGGTATTTCGTGAGCCACTTGTTCGCGAGGCTTTCGGCCTCGGCCTCCAGGTAATCCTTCACTTCCGGTACCAGCCCGAGAGCAGCGACCGTGACGCGAGCCTCGATCAGAGCGGCTTCAAGGTCATCCTCGTCGCCCTCCGCCTTCGCGAGAGATTCGCTATAGGACGTCGCGAGAGCTGGGCTGATGGCTCGTCCAGCCCGTCGGTATGCGTCGTCGATTACGGCGAAGTCCGCGGTCTCGACGAAGTCGTCGAATGACATCTCTCGCGTCTCGAGATTCGTCTTGAGGCTCTTCCCTTCGACAGTGAGCACGGTCTTTCGCGCCTTCGCGATCTCCGACTTGTAACGTTCCCTCGCGCCGTTCAGCACCTTGTGCATCTCGGCATGGGCTTTCTTGCCGGCTTCGGGCAGCAGCCCATCAGCCGCGAGCTCATGAGCTAGCGACGTGAGCCGTTTGACCGGCTTGGCTCGCCGCTTCGGGAGAGACTGCGAGGGAAGCGAGAGCAGCTTGTCCCAGACGTGCTCCGGAATCGCCGGGTTCGGCTTCATCTCCTCGGGATTGATCAGCACGCGCCGACCGGGAAGCTCCTCGCCCCCGTCACCGCCAGACGTCAGCGCCTTCGCGACGTCCTTCACGGACTGCGCGTCGAAGAACGGCAGCAGACAGTCCACGGCGTTCAGCCGCTCGTTACCCGGAATCCGCCTTGCGAGTGGAGTGCGCACCATCCGGCCGAGAAGCTGTGTGATATGGGTTGTGTCCTTGGCGGGGCGGAACGACACCATCACCTCTGCCCGCGGACAATCCCAGCCAGTGCTGATTGCATCCTTCGCGATCAACACTCGCACCCAGGTCGATTCCTGCACGCGCTCCGGCGAGATGTAGGGGATCGAGTGGCTGCCGAAGGTCTGGGTCGTGTGGTCCCCGAACACGTGGGCCACGGCGTCGTCACCAAGCTCGGGCCAGCGCTCGTAGATCGTATCGAGCGCACGCCCGATTTCGTCTTGGTCTGGCGCGTTCGGCACCTGCAGGACCATCAGCGGCACCACGGTGTCCGCGTCGTCCTGCTGCTTGGCGTACTCCTCCCAAGCGGCCGTGATCTCCTTCAGCTTGTCGGTTCCGCGCCGAACTAGCACGGTGTCAAACTGGCCGACGTCGTTGGGCACATCCAGAATGAGCGCGTCCTTCAACAGGCCCGAGGCCTGCACCTTGCCAGAATCGACCACCACGTTCGGAAGGGTGGCGCGGCCCTGCATGTCGGCCATCGCGGCGTTGAAGCGCTCGACCGTCGCCGAGATGCCGAGAACGATCGGGATGCCGGGCACCGAGCCGGACCCGTTGATCAGCCGCTTGACGATGGTGGGCTTCTCGCCGCCGCCGTTCCCGTTCGAAGCCTTCATGCCACGGTGCGCCTCGTCGAGCACGAGGTAGAGGGTCAAATCCGGGTCCTCGATTGTGTTCTGTATCGTGTCCCAAATCGTAAACGCACGCATGTCGGGCATGACAATCTGGCCACTGGCGGTCTCGACGCCCGGATCGTCCGAGTCATGGCCGCGCACCAGAAGGCTCGACTTGCTCAGCTTCTGGGTGTTAAGGAAATAGACTTTCCCCGCCTCGAGCTTCTCTCGGCTGAAGTTATTCTGGACGATGACCAGGTTCGATAGCGTGAGCCGATCTGACGCCTCACGCAGGCGGAAATGCGACTGCGAGTTCAGCGCGGGGTCGTCGCTGAACCAGATCACGACGGCGCCGGGATCGGGCTCGAAGTCGAAGTTGTCGTCGCCGTGGAACAGTGCCTCAAACACAGCCGCGGCCATGACGGTCTTGCCAGCGCCCGTGGTCGCGGTGAGCGAGAAAGCATGCCGGTCGCCATCCTCGTGCCAGCGCTTCGCAGCCTTGCGAAGGTTGGTGAGCACGTCCTTGACGGCATCGTCCTGATAATCTTTGAGCGTGAACTTCATGGCTTAGCGGCCCATCGAAAAGCGGAAATTGGATAGGTAGGACTCATAGAGCCGGATCGGCTCGACCGAGTCGGGCAGCCTACGCGCGACGGACTGGAAACGCCCGTCGTCGTCGGTGACGATATAAGCGATGCGGAGACCCTCGCGCGCATCGACGGCGTCGCAGAACTCAGCCGAGCGGTCCAGATCGATCAGGAGGCCATAGGTGTCGGCGACGGCCCAGCCCTGCTCCGGCGGTCCATCGATGCGGCTCCCTTCGGCGCCAGCGCGCATCCAGAGGAGCGGCGCGACGCGCTGGAAGGCGAGGTTGTGGTGAACCGCGACCGGCGTTTCGTAGGTTAGCGTGAAGAACTCTGCATTCTCCTCGAACCCTTCAGCCATCGGGAATTCGTCAGTGAACTTGTAGTCGCCGTCGATGTCTTCGCCCTCGGGCGTCTTGCCTGTGATCGCCGCCCTAAGCCGGGGCTTCGTGATGTAATCGCAGATGCCGATTTTTTCCCATTCTGGGTCTCCCGGCCGATGGCCTACCTTTCGGAGCGCAACTTGCTCGTCAGCGGCGACCTCGTTGTTGGTGACGGAGATGCACTGGCGCCCGCCGCCGTCCTGTCGATTGAGGCGCATCACGGCGTGGGCGGTCGTGCCAGAGCCGGCGAAGAAATCAAGTATTATCGCATCCGGATTTTTTTTAACGAAGAACCTAAGAGCGTCTTCAACGGCATAAAGCGACTTAGGAAACGGGAAACGTCGATCAGGCATTATCGTGCTCAGCAGGGTCGTTCCATGGCTACCCGCATCGTGAGCTGTCATATTCCATACGGTGCGCGGTGCCGCAGCACGTGCCCCCTCTGCGTATCGGACAATGAGCGAACCGTCTTCCGCTCTTCCTGTAACCTCTAGAGTCCCGTTTTCGATGGCTGCCAACTGATTGAACGAAAGGTAATAAATCGGAACAGAATTCTTTGACAAATCGATTCGGCCAGTACGGACCGCCCCCTTATCCATGAGCGACCTAAGAGTTGCTGGCACTACCGACCAACTGAATTGTTGGGTTCGATTTGATGGAGGCCAGATTGCAACGGTTTCGATCGGCGCAGCGTTTGGACTTTCTTCTCCTAAGGAACGTCTGAACTATTCGAGCTGAAGTCAAACGCATTCGTCTCTGACGAGAGGAAGGGTAAAAATGCTCGGTTTCCCGCCGCCGAGTGCTGATTTACGGGGCCGTTTGGCGCCGCTGAACCCCTTTCCTGAGCAAGCAGGCGGAGTTTGCCTGTCAGCTCGTCATCAGTTGCCTCCTCACCAGATACAGATTCGTCAGGCCGATCAGCGTGAACACCTGGGCGGCGTTCTTGGCAAGCCCCTTGTAGCGCACCTTGGTGTAACCGAATTGGCGCTTGATCACCCGGAAAATGTGCTCCACCCGGGCACGGACCGAGGAGCGCTTGCGGTTGGTGCGCTTGTTCGCACCGGTGAGTTTGTGCTTGGAGCTTGCCTTCAAGGACACGCCCCAGTAGACACCCGCCCGGCGCGCCGCGCGCTTAAGGGTGTTATCGACGTAGCCCTTATCACCAAAGACCGCGCGGTCGTCCTCGCGCAGCAGGCGCGGCAATTGGCTGATGTCCGAGGCGTTGGCTGCAGTCACCGAAACCGTGTGAGCAAGGCCGCTGTTGACATCGGCCCCCACGTGGATCTTCATGCCGAAATACCACTGATTGCCCTTCCGCGTCTGGTGCATCTGCGGGTCGCGCCGGCGCGCCTTGTTCTTCGTCGAGGCCGGAGCGTGCACAATCGTGGCATCGACCATAGTGCCGCCCTTGAGCAGCGCCCCGCGCTCGGCGAGCACGTCGTGGATTACGTTCATCATCTGGGCAGTCAGGCCGTGGCGCTCCAGCAGGCGGCGAAACTTCAAAATCGTGGTCTCGTCGGGCAGCGCGTCGTCGATGAGCTCAAGCCCGGCGAAGCGGCGCATCGACTCGATCTCATAGAGCGCATCCTCCATCGCCGGGTCGGAGAGCGCGTACCACTGCTGCATGAAATAAATACGCAGCATCGACTCAAGCGGCATCGGCGGGCGGCCACGCCGGCCCGCCTTGGGGTAGTGCAGCTCAATGAGCGCCACCAGTTTTGCCCAAGGCACCACCTGCTCCATCTCGGCGAGAAACTTCTCCCGGCGCGTGCGCCGCTTCTTGGCCGCAAAACTCATCGAAGCAAAGGTGGTTTGTTTCATCGGTTCCGCCTGGGTCGGTGGCAATGCCGCAATTATACTGGCGTGGCCGGGAATAGTTCAGAGTCTCCCTAATAAGACGGTATCGCCGATCGAGTGAATTCCAGACCCGTCCTTGTACACATAAATCGGATACCATGAGCCCGGATTATTGCTGCGGAGGCCTTTTCGTCCTGTTCTTGCGAGCCCTCTCCAGCGGACTTCTTGGTCCTCCCCATAATCCCGAGCATTTAGCATGTCCCAACGCCAACGTGAGATCGAGATGTCCCCGAGTTTGACGAAAAATATATACTCATCAATTCTCGCAAATTCACTTGATCTGGCTGTTCCTTTTGGATTTATAACACTCGAAACCATCTGGATGTCGGCTTCTGGGAAAATTTGTTCAAGAAGCAAGCCAAGCCGAAGAAATTCTTTTTCATCAATTGTGACAATTAGAACCGAGGATTCTTGACGCAACAATTCCCGCGCAACCTTGAGGCGGCGCTCCATGAAGGCAAGCCATTTGGAGTGACGATAAAGATCCTCCCCTTCAACGTAATCGTTGTTGTATTTCCAGTCGCGAGCGCCGGTGTTATAGGGAGGATCGATATAGATCGCGTCGATCTTCCCGCGATGCGTGTAGGTCAGCGCCTCAAGAACATGGAAGTTCTCACCGTTGATCACGGTGTGATACGGCTTGTCACCGCCGCGCTCGACCTTCCCAGTGCTGACCAGCCCCGGATAAATGTAGTCGCGGAACTCTGCCACGACGACCAGATCATCGGTTGCGACGTTGGCCGTCTCAGGCTCCCCAGCGTCGATGAGCGAGACGTGCGCTGTTCGCGTGCCATTCATTTCGTCGATGCCAGGCACCTTCCACAAGCGCTGATCGCCCTTGGCCGTAGACCCGCGCGGCGGCAGGATGCGCACCTTGTCGCCCCGGCGGATCGGCCGCCCCGGCAGCTCGACGCTCTCGGGGCGGTGCCTTTCGAAGTTGAGACCGAACGCGCGCCGCGACGCCAGCGCCTTAAATTCACGTTCCAGCTCGTCTCCAAGAGCCCGATCTTTCGCCTTCGCCCGTGCGATCAGATCCGTCAGTCGCGACACTCTGAAACCTCTTATTTGAATTCTTGACCATTAGGACGCACTCGTGCGATCCAAATTTCTGCCCGGCCACGAGCTCCCCAGCATATGACGAACAGAGCACACCTCTCGGTTTGAACATGAAGCTCGGCAGCATCGTGCGCGAAGGCCAGCTGGCGGTCCTCCAGCTGCTAACCCGGCGGGAATTGCCCGCGCGAATTTTGGTCGCTAAACGAACACCGTTTACATGGCGACTACACAAATAAAAACGGCTCACGCAAATTTTGCGTAAGCCGTTGTTTTTTATTGGTTCCGGTGCGCCGACTCGAACGGCGGACCTACTGATTACGAAACAGATATATCGTTTGGCGTGCTTCCAAATTGCTTCCATGGAAGGCAAAATTTTGAGAGAAATTACTATAAGTATCTGGTTTTATTGGTGGCCAGGGACAGAATCGAACTGCCGACACGGGGATTTTCAGTCCCCTGCTCTACCGACTGAGCTACCTGGCCATGGGGCGCTTTATTCAACCCGATTCGTGTAGGCGCCGTCAAGGGCGAGTGCGATCATCGTGCTAGGCCGGGGCAAAACGGTAGACGCCCTGCGTATCGCGAGAGCGGGAGAGTTCGCCGGTGTGCCATAGGCGGTGCAGATGGGCGATGGCCTCGCCCATGGCGAAGAACAGGGCATAGCTATCGAGTTGGCGCCGAAACAGGATCGGCAACGTCTCGGCGGCGCTGAGCGGCGTCTCGCTGCATGCCGAGCGCAGTCGATCCAAACGCGCCTTGTGATGCCGTTCAAGCGCCGCAATCCGCTCGTGCAGACCTCTGAATGCGTTGCCATGAGAGGGCAGCACCAGGACATCCGCGGGAAGGCGGCGCAGCCTTGCCAGCGAGTCCAAATAGCCGGCGAGCGGGTCGCCATCGGGCTGCTCGGGGCGAACGCTGATGTTGCTGGAAATTCCCGGTAAGATTTGGTCACCCGAGATGAGCCAGTCCTCGTCCTCGCAATACAGGCAAGCCTGCTCGGGCGAGTGGCCCCGGCCGATAATAACCTTCCAGCGTCGGTCACCGATTTGCAGTTCGCTGCCATCGGTTAGATATTCGTCTACGCTGGCGACGCCGGCCAGCAAGGGTCGGTAGAAGTTGCCGCGGGCGACTAACCGTGCTCGGCGCTCCGCCTCGAGGCCATGGTCGGCGAAAAGCTCATCGATGCGCTTGCCTGCCTGCTCATCAGAGCAAGCGTACAGACTAGCGGCCGCGTCCTGTTCGGGCCGAGTAATGCACACCTTGGCCCCGAAGCGTTGCTGGAACCAGCTGGCCAACCCGTAGTGATCGGGGTGGAAGTGGGTGATCACGATGCGGTGCAGCGGCCGGTCGGAGAGCACGTTGGTGATGAGCAACTCCCAGGCTGCTCGGCTCGGTGGCAGCGCAACGCCGGCGTCGACCAGTGTCCATGCCTGGTGGTCTTTGAGCAGCCAGGCATTGACGTGATCGAGGGCGAAGGGCAGCGGTAACCGCAGCCAACACACCCCGTCGGCGACGGCGCGCCAGCCGCCGATGGGCGGTGCTTGGAGCGGATACTCGAGCCGGCACTTCATGCTTTTAGGTGCCGCCGGAATTACTTGGGATTATAATCCGGCGGTGGCTCCGAGCCTTCGCCGAAGAAGAACTTCTCCATCTCTTGCACGAGGAATTGGCGGGCTTTCGGATCCACGGGCGTAAGGCCATATTCGTTGATCAGCATGGTCTGATGCTTCATCCACATCTGCCAAGCTTCCTTGGAGATGTTATCGAAGATGCGCTTGCCGATCTCGCCAGGATAAGGTTGGCGCTCGAGGCCCTCGGCCTCTTTGCCGAGCTTCATACAGTATACCGTTCGACTCATGCTCGTATTTCCTCCAGGTCTTGCAGCAATTGTCGCACCGGTGCCGCAAGCCCGCAGCGGTTCGACGAATGCTCGTTATACCAGAGGTGTCCCGGTCTATCCATGATGCTGGGGTCCTCGGCTTGCACTGGGGCATATACCGGATGGATCTCCAGGTGGAAGTGGCTGAATGTGTGTCGCCGCATCGGCCATGCCCGTGCCGGACCGATCCGTAACCCGAATTGTCGTCGGCACAAGGCAACATAATCGGCTTCGAGATCACACTGCGGTGGGCACCAGAGTCCACCCCAGACGCCGGCGGGTGGGCGGCGTACCAGCAGTACCCGACCAGCCTGCTGCAGCAGGAGCATCCGGGTCTGACGCACGGGCTTGACCTTCGCTGGGCGCGGTTCGGGGAATTGGTTCTGGCGAGCGAGGCGGCGGGCCGCGCAGCCCCCCGCTAGGGGGCAAAGCTCGCAGCGCGGCCGCACCCGGATGCACAACGATGCCCCCAAATCCATCATGCCCTGATTGTAGGCCGCATTTTGCTGCCGCGGTGTGTGATGCTCCGCGAGCGTCCATAGCCTGTGCTGGACCTTGGCTCGACCCGGCCACCCGGGAACGGCGTGGTAGCGAGCGAGTACGCGCTTGACGTTGCCATCCAGAATCGGATGGCGCTGTCCGAGCGCCAACGAGAGGATAGCGCCGGCGGTGGAGCGACCGATGCCGGGTAGTTCCAGGAGTCGATCGATCGTTGTGGGAAAGCGCCCGCCGTGATCGATATCGATGCGCCGGGCCGCCTGATGCAGATGGCGCGCGCGCGCGTAATACCCCAGCCCGGTCCATAGCTGCAGCACGTCGTCGAGCTCCGCGCCAGCAAGTGCTGCTAACGTGGGAAAGCGTGCCATGAACCGCTGGAAATAGGGCACGACGGTAGCCACCTGGGTCTGCTGTAGCATAATCTCCGAGACCCATACCCGATAGGAGGTCGCCGGGTTCTGCCAAGGCAGATCACGGCGGCCATGCTGCGCCTGCCAGGCGATTACCGCGTGGGCGAAGCCATCCGGGTCCGACGCGCTGGCCGGCAAAGGGGTTATGTTCCCGTCCATCAGCGATTGAACAGCCGCTCCAGCTGCTGGTCCAATTTTTGCTCCAGCTTTTTCTTACCCTTTTCCTCGAGTTCCTCTCGTTTCTGCTCGAAGCGTTCTTTAAACAGGCCCGCCAAGTCCACAGTGAGGCGAGGCTCGCTGAGCTTGCCCGTAAAGCGCAGTGGGATCGGTATACCGCGCAACTGCTCCAGATCCTGGCCGCCTTGGCCTTTAAGCGTGCCGACGATCTTGGTTGTGAGGCGATAGTCCACGGTTTGTTTGAGCAGGTTGGCCACGCCTTGCCCCTGTATACGTAGCAGCGGGCTTTTGGCGCTGAAATCGGTATTACGCACGACACCGCCAGCGAGGTTCAAAGTTCCGCCAAGCTCACTGAAATCAGTTTGCAGCGGGCCTTCACTCGGGGGTGGGGGTTTACCCTGCGCGCGGGCCAACGCCGCTCGGATGGCCTGGGCGAGATTGATGCCCTTGACCGTGCCATCCCGAAATGTGAAACGAGCCAAGCCGGTGAGCGCTTGCAGCCAATCCTCAGGTGCCGCGCCGTGGGTCGTGGCCCGCAGGTTGAAATCGGTGGTGCCGAGCAGCTTCTGGAACGAGGCGACATCGGTCAGCAACGGTCCGGCCTGAATCCCGCTCAGCTGTTCGTTCAGCTCGATCCGAGGCGTCTTGCCGGTCGCGTCGAGCTGCATATCGCCTCGGTATGTGCCGCCATAGAGGGCGGCGGTCAGAGGGTGTACCCGCAGCCGGCCGTCTTTGGCATGTACCGTCATGTCGGCATCGCTGATCGTCGCGCCGTTCACTTTGAGTGTGCCGATGCGCAGGCGGCCGTTGAGATCCAGGCTGCGCAGCGTCGTAAGCGGCAGCTGACCGGCCCCGGCAGCCGCCGTCTCCGCCGGCGTGGCGGCGGCCTGTTTGCCCTCGCGCGACGGTGGTCGATAGCGATCGACATCGATGCCGTTCAGGCTCAGATCGAAGTCGGCGGCCGGCCCGGTGAAGTTGCGTAGTTTAGCTTGCCCAGTGAGTACGGAATCATCCATGCGTACGGTGAGCGGTTCGATCGTGAGCGCTCCACCATGGTAGCCAAACTCGGTCTGGGCCGAGGCCCGCTTGAGAACATCGGGGTCGTCGGTATTCGGCACAGCCATGCCGAGCCGCTGCAGAACTTCCCTGGGGCTGAATTCCGGAATCTGGAGTTGACCCGTTGCCGTAACAGCATCCTTGGCCTGCTGGGCCGATAGCTGACCGGTTATCTGTACACCTGCCGCATCCAGGCGCAACTCGGTAAGGCGGTAGGTGGCCTGCCCCAGATCGGCGGCCGCCTGGGCGCGCAACCGTAGCTGTTGCTTACCGCCGGGAATATCCACCCCGGCAACATTCAGCGCCAGGTCGAGATCACGGGCATCGAAGTGCTGCAGCTGCGGGTCCGCCATGACGGTGCCGGTGAGTTTACCGCCGATATCCATGCCGTCATTGATTTGGCCCTGCCAATCCGACTCGATGCTGATCGGAGCGCCAAGCCGGATGTCCTCCGCGGTGGTGTTGAGTGATGTAATGACCACATGTTGACCGGATTGTCGATCGTCCCAGGTTACCCGGCCATCGCGAATCCGCAGGCCCGCCAGGCTGGCGGCCTGGAGTATAGCCGGCAGGGGTTGAGCTTGGGGTTGCACGCCCGGTTCCAAATCCACCGCGGGCTGCTCCGGCGGGCGCTTCGGCGCTTGGGGTGGACGGCCGAATGTCTGCCAATTGCCAAGACCCTGCTCGTTACGAATCAAATGAACCCGCGGCTGATTCAGCATGAGCGTGTCGAGCACCAGATTGCCTTGCAATAGCGGCAACAGCTTCAGCGCCAGCTGGGCATGATCCGCCTGGAGGAATGGTGCCGGGCCGAAGCCCGGCGCATCGGCGAGCTGAACTTTATTGACCTGTAAGCCGATCCAAGGAAAAAACATCAACTTTAAGTCGCCTTCCATGGCAAGTTCCCGGCCTGTCTGAGTAGCGACCGCGCGTTCGATCTCGTCTCGGTAATCGTTGGGGTCGACTAGCACTATCACCGCTGTTATGACGATAATCAGCAGTGTGAGGACACCGGTTATGGCGATCATTAGCCACTTGACGATACGTCCCATTGGATCTCCGTATATTCTCTGGATACGCTCGCCGCTGCGGTGCGGATCGAGGAGGGATTTCTCTATAATTTAAAGAGGGGGGTTATTATCAACATTGAACTCCCGCTGCTTGTCATTCTACAAGGAGGTCGGTGTCGGCTCTATTGATTAAGCTCCATCTACACTGTAGGGGGAAAATTATGAGCGAGTACAGCGTGGTCGTGGCAGAAGGTGCTCGGTCCCGTTTCTTTACACTGGAACCCGTCGAATTGCCCGAGCTCGAATCTGGGCCCAATCTTATAGAGCATGACTCCCTCGCGAACCCCATTCATAAAGCCCATCAGCAAAGCATCTATGCTGATACCCGCGGCGGCAAGAACCGTAAGGTGGGTGGTCAAGCCCACGGCTACGATGAGCATCGACAACGATTTGACGATGAGATGGAGGCTCGATTCGCCCGCGATATCATCAAGCACCTCGATGGCCTGATGCGTACCAATGGAACGCGACGTCTCATCCTTTGTGCCGAAAAGCGCATGCTCGGCTTCCTCCGTCAGGCGCTCAATGGACGGATTCCGCGCGAGGTGCATATCATCGAAGTAGCAAAGGATTTTGCCAAGCTCAGCGTGCGGGATCTGCACGATCGATTGGCACGCAATGGCTACTTGCCAGCACGCCGTTGACTGCGCATCATAGCGCGAGTTCGTAAGTTGAATGAAGGCCGTGAGTCGCAAGGACGGGCGAGCGGCCGCATTTACGCCGTTCGGGGCGAATCATCGGCCGCCGTACCCGAAATATTTGCATGAGGCCCGATCAAGCGCAACAATTGTTGCGTTGCAAAAACGCGTTGCGCCTCGTAAGCGCCTTCCTGTTTGACGATGGACCGGCAACCCTAGCGCGCAATCTTCCTAATCCAGGCGTAAGCAATTGGAAGAATAGGAGATAGGTCATGCGGGAGCCTCGACGCCAGAGCTGCCGGGTCGAGTACCAGGGTGAGCGGATCGTAATCAGTGGCTCATCGACCGAAATACACCGTGAAGCGGCTCGCATTATCAGGCGCTTCGCCAGCAGCGCGACACCGTATCGGTTGGTGAGCGATACCGCCAATCAGGTCGTGTTGGAACGCCCCGGGTCGTAAAATCCCCTCGGGCCGAGCGGCACGCTTGCTATCATTGCCGGGCACTGGCGCGACCACCAAGGTTTAGTCGCAGAGCCGTCTATGAAGATCTTCGCTGGCTGGTCACAGTCCCTCCGGCGCTCGACCGCTATCAAAGAGGGTCAGTTCCTAATACTGCTACCTTAACGACCACAATTGTATATTGATCATGAAGTTGTGTGATTATTAAAGGCTAGGCTCTCGGAGCATTTCGGATAGAATTGATTGTGAGAAAACCCTCCCATCCGATCCCGAGAGCCTAGCCATGAAAAACTCTATTCGCTGCGCCCGCTCATGGCAAATCCAGCGCTTGAAGAGGTCCTTCCTACAAGTGCGCGGACTGCCGTTTTTCGATGTTTTATCCACCCGTGTGTTGAGCCAGTTCGCCGAACGCGCGTGCGGCGGGCGTGATCGGATATTCACCCCCTTGGTGGTATTGAAAGCCTTCCTCTTCCAGGTGCTCAGTCAGGACGGTTCGTGCAAACGCGCGGTGGCGCGGGTGCTGTCCGAGCGGCTGCAAAGCGGCCAAAGCGCCAATTCCATCAACACCGGGCCGTATTGCAAAGCCCGCCAACGCCTGCCCCGTGCGCCCTTGGAGAACGCGGTCCGGGAGAGCGGACAGACGCTGCACCAACGCGCGCCTTCAGCCTGGGGTTGGCGTGGCCATCGCGTGGTGCTCGCCGATGGCACTACCGCACTGATGCCCGATACGCTCGATAATCAGCGTGAGTTCCCCCAACAGGGCAACCAACAACCCGGCCTCGGGTTTCCCATCGTGCGCATCGTGGCCCTGATTTCGCTCGGCGCGGGTGCTGTGCTCGATTATGCCCTCGGCCCTTATCAGGGCAAGGGCAGCGGAGAGAGCTCTTTGTTCAGCACCCTCCTGCACACCCTGCAGCCGGGCGACCTGCTACTCGCCGACCGCTACTACTGCACCTACGCGATCATGGCGTTGCTGGTCCACCACGGGGTGCAGGGGCTCTTTCAAAAGCATGCCCAGCGAAAGCCGCATTGGCACCGCGGCGAGCGACTCGGCGCCAAGGATCATCTCATTAAATGGGCCAAGCCGCCCCGCAAGCCCGTGTGGATGAGCGCACAAGACTACCTCAAGCTGCCGCCGACGCTGACCATTCGCGAGCTGGCAGTCAACGGCATCGTCTACGTCACCACCCTATCGAACCCCAAACGCTACCCCCGCCGCGCCCTGGCCGAGCACTACCGCTCACGCTGGACGATCGAGTTGGATCTGCGCAGCATCAAAACCGATATGGCCATGGAGCGGCTGCGCTGCAAGAGCCCAGAGCGGGTCAGAAAAGAGATCGCGGCTCATTTGTTGGCCTACAATCTCGTGCGCGCCAACTTGAACCGAGCCGCGCAGTGCTTCGAGAAAATCCCGCGCCAACTCAGCTTCAAATCGGCGCTACAATTGCTCAACAACGCCGCCTCCCAGCTGTTGCTACTGTCTGGAAAGGCACTGCAGGCTTTTGCCACCGCATTGCTGCAGGCGATGGCGTTGTCCCCAATAGGCCGGCAAAAACGCCTGCCACAACCCCGTGCAGTCAAACGACGCCCTAAGCCCTATCCCTTGCTCACCAGGCCCCGCCATGCGGCGTGCTAAGCCATCCGTCGGCCAACGAATTCGTTAAGGTAGCAGTATTAGGGTCAGTTCCCAGAGGGCGCGATTCGCATCGTAGCGAAGAATGTAGGTTCCACTGTCATCGGCGCGAACCTTGAAATACTGATGATCAGTGGCGAGCCAGCGATCGATGATCTCGTCTACGATCACCCGCCGTTTACCCATGCTGAAGGCATGAGGTTCGCGCTCACCGTTAGCGCCCGCGTCGCATTCCACGGTCAACATCAAATAATGGTTTCGCCGCGTCTCGCGCGTAGCGTAATCGTTGTGCCTGCTCATCATGGAGTCGCTTTCATCTCCGGTTGATACAGGTTGGCGCCGATACGAATGCTTCTTCGAAGCCTCGGGCGCAACGGCTCGATTGATCGGTCGTCAAAGCAGACTCCGATACCTACAGCCTAGCAAACCTTCCGTATCAACCGGTGGATCTAAGATCTGGGTTGTGGTGCAGGTGGTGTAGCGTATGCTGATTCGATCAGGGCGGGATTGGTTGGCCGGCAGGGGTAGGAGATGTGCTCCGGCAAACGCGGCGAAGCGTGCGGTCAGTCGATCTCCCAGCTCGGCTTGATATTGATTTGGCGGCCTCGCTCATCGATGGTGTAAAGCTTTACGGGACGGCGCCAGATTCGGTCTATGTATTCCAGGACATGGCGTGCCCGTTCCAGATCAAGGCCTCGGCCGTCGTTCTCGTGCTCGTGTCGCAGGATCAGGGTACCATCGGATTTGAGTTCGTCGACTACTACGCGTGGCGCTCCGAAATTGAACTTAGGTTGCAAGATCGCCTCGTGAAGTTCGTGGATATTAGAGCTGGTAACACGAATTTCGCCGTTTTTTTTGGCGCTGTAGACGAACAGACCCATCTCATCGGCAAGCTCCGCCGTAAAGTAGTTACGGATGAATCCGAAATCATCTTCTTCCCGCCTAATTTCTCGAGCGGCCTCCAGGCCGCCATTTTCTAACAGATGCTCCCACAGTGAATAGCCTAGATGGTAGGGGTTTACTTGCAGCGCCACTTGGTGCTCGCCAGCATAGGGGCGTACGACGTCGGAGTGGGTCTTCATGGAGTCGACGTAGATTTGTCCGGACAGGAAATCGGCCTCGCGCAGCAGCCGTGAGTGCCAATAGCTCGCCCACCCTTCGTTCATAATCTGGCAGTTGAACACCGGCTGAAAGTAATAGGCTTCCTTGCGTACCGCCAGGAAAATATCCCGCTCCCAATCCTCCATTTCCGGGGCATGGGTGGCAATAAACCACAGCAGATCGCGCTCGGGATGCGGCGGGATATGCAATGGTTCGGGAGCGCCGCGCGTCTTGCGCTCCGGCTGTGCCTCGCCCGGTAACTGCTGGTAGCGGCCGCGGAACCCCTCCGGTTCGGGCTCCGTACGCTTATCGAGCGGGCGGTATTTGGACCGGTTCAGGGGCAGGTTGGTGTCGATGTGCGGTTCCAGCGCAAGTGCGACATCCAGTACCTGTTCGACGCGTTGCTCACCGATTTCCTCGATCACTTCAGCAATACGCCGGGCATGGGCGGCTGCCTGCTCGACGATACGGTAACCCACCTGCTCCTGACTGCGGACAAAGGTCAGATTGTTGTGCGAGAAATCGGCATGACCAAGCACGTGGGCTACAACGAGAATATTCTCCTCGAGGCTATTGGTGTTGACCAGATAGGCCCGGTTGGGGTTGCCCGGGAAGACCACCTCGAATATGCGCGAGTGCCCCATGCGATGTTGGACCATCTGATAAATCCAGCGCACACCGAACGACCAGTGTGGCATTCGCACTGGCAGGCCGTAGACGGCTACTTCCATCATGAAGCTGGGTGGCACCAGCTCGAACTCGACAGGGTAGTATTCCAACCCCAGATCGTTAGCCAGTGTTTCGACTTTCGGGATCAAATCCTCGAGTTTTTCCGCCATTTCATTGAGCCTCGGCCTCGGCGGCCTGATCGGTGAAGAACGCCTTAATCGCCAGCCAGATGTCCGCCTCGCGCGTCAACGAGTAGCTGCCGACCGGCCACCCTTCGGCACCAAGCCCGCGCCAGATCCCTGCCACTTCCGTATCCAAGCGCCGATGATTTTGATGGGAGACTTCGGCGTAGCCCAAAAAATTCATCAATGGGGCGAGCCGCAGCAATGCCTCGGTGGCGCGTCGACGGTCCTCACTGAAGTTGTGTCCGTCGGTCGCGTAGAAGAGATAGCAGTTGTACATCGCGGGATCGTAGCGTTCCTCCAGGATCTGTTGGGCCTTGTGGACAGCTGTAGAGCTTTTGGTGCCCCCCTGGCCGTGGATGCGGAAGAAATTCTCCTCCTCGAACTCCCAGGCCTCCACCGTATGGGCGATGAATACGATCTCTATGGTGGAGAATTGTCGGCGCACGCCCTGCAAGGCCCAGAAAAAGAAGGTCTTGGCCAGGCGTCGGCAATGCTCGTCCATGCTCGAGGAGACATCGAGCAGGAAGAAGGCGACGGCGTTGGTCGTTGGGCGCCGACGACGGGCGAGTTGGCGAAAGCGCAGGTCATCATTGACAATCGGAATGGCCTCCGGCCCTTGCGCACTCCGGCGCTTGATCGCCTCCTTCATGGTGCGACGGCGGTCCAGTCGGGAGCGGGCCCCGCGTCGATCCCAACCCTCGCGGATGTAGGCGTCTTCCTCGATGCGGGTGCCGAGCCGGGGCTTGAGGTGCGGCAGCTCCAGCTCGTCCCATAGCCAGTCGAGGATGTCATCGATCTGGAATTCCAGCGCGAAGGTGATTTGGCCTTCGCCCTCGCCACTGCCTTCTTTGCCTTGCCCGGGTCGTGCCGGCTGGGCTGGGCGCAGGACATCGCCGGGCTTGGCTTTGCCCTGCCCCGCCCCGGTGCGCACATCGGGGTTACGCAGCCGAAAACGATAATGCTCCATAAACCGTACGGGTACTTTGACCGTGCGGTTATCCGGCCGCGACAGCACATCCGACCCGGCCACCAGATCGGGGAGTTGTTCTCGTACCGCCTCGCGGATCTTTTCGTTGTGACGTAGCCAATCCCGCGTTCCTCGCGAGAAGAGATCGTACCAGCGGCCAACGCCGTCCCTGGACGTGCTTTCGTGCAGGGACATATCACTCTCTCCCCCCAGGCTTTATTCCTGGGACAGCAGGGTGGTTACATAGTTGAGGGCTTCGCGGGCGCTGTGGCGGTCGTAGCCATAGTCATTGATTAACCGCTCTTCCACTGCGGCGATTTTCTCGCGTGCTTCCTCATCGGGTCGGGCTACGGAGGTAACCAAACGCAAGACGTCGCGTCGCTCCTCGAAGAGATACTTCTCCATAGCCTCTTTCAGTCGGGCATGGCTGTCTAGGGTGAATTTCTCGCCGCGCTTGTAGGCGACCATGGCCTTGCGCACCACCTCCTGACGGAAGGTATGCTTGCCGGCATCGGAAATGTTGATCTTTTCTTCCACCGCGCGCAGAAAACGCTCATCGGGCTGTCGACTCTCGGCCGTGATCGGATCGACCACCTCTCGATTATCCAAGGTGGCCTCCACCTCATCGAGGTACTTCTCGAGCAGGTTCTCGCTCTCCTCCTCGAAGGAGACGAACAATGCCTTGTGCACGTCTTCCTTGACCCAGTGGTTGTAAAAGTCTTTCCGGGCGGTCACGAGGAAGTCCACCCATGAGCGCTTCTGTTTCGGGTCGATGCGGGCATCGTGCTCGATGGAATCTTTAAGCGTGACGAGCAATTCCATGCTGGTAAGGCTGCGCACCTCCGAGCGCGAGATGGCGTTGGACAACGCATTGACCACAAAGCGCGGGCTCACCCCAGCTAGGCCTTCGTCCTCGAATTCATGCCGAATCCGATCGACCTCGGTCGACGAATAGCCCTCGACGTCCTCGCCGGCATACAGTCGAACCTTCTTAGAGAAATCCAGATCCTCACGCTCCGAAGGCTTGAGCCGCGATAGCACGGCGAATACGGCAGCCACCTCGAGCGCATGTGGATCGAGGTGGATCTCGCGGAAGGTGGGGGCCTGGGCGATGAGTTTGCGGTAAATACGGGCCTCATCCCGATAGTGCAAAGTATAGGGCACTTGTACGATGACCATCCGATCGAGCAGCGCTTCGTTCTCCTTTTCCTGGAGGAACTTACGGAACTCGGCCAAGTTGGTGTGCGCCAGTATCGTCTCGTCCACATGGATTAGGGGAAAACGTGAAACTTTGACGTTTTTTTCCTGGGTCAACGTCAGCAGCAGGTAGAGAAACTCGCGTTTGACCTTCAGGATTTCGATCATCTCCAGCAGGCCGCGGCTTGCCGCATATACTGCGCCGGACCAGGACCAGGCACGGGGATCGCCCTCATCGCCGTATTCTGAGACCTTGGATAAATCCACCGAGCCGATCAGATCGGCGATGTCTGCGGTCGTGGGATCATGGGGGGCGTAGGTACCTACGCCCACTCGATTGGATTCCGAGAGGAAGATCCGCTCTACCGGGTAGTCCATAAAGTTGCCGTCGAATTCATGCTCGAGGATGGCGCGGCAGAATGGCGAGAGCTCGCCGTGAATGTCCACGGCATAGGTCTCGCGAAACTCGGAGCGCAGAGTGTAGGGCACCAGGTTCAGGGGGTTTTCGTGTAGTGGCGATCCCTTCAGCGCATACAGCGCACCCTCATCCGTGTGGCTGTATTCCTCAAGCCCTCGCTTGAGCAGTATCACCAGGCTGGATTTACCACCTGAAGGAGGACCGAGCAGCAGCAAAAGCCGTCGCCCTACCTCGGAGCCGGCGTTTGCCGCCTTGAAATAATCCGTGATGCGGCGTAGAGCGTTTTCCATGCCAAAGAGCTCGTGGCTGAACAGCTGCACCCCGTTGTTCTCGGATTCTTCGGGTTCGTTGGTTTCCTTGCGTTGCATCCAGCGCAGCATGTCCCAGATATACTGGTGACTCGTGCGTGTCACCAGAGCAGGCTGACGAGCTACGATCTGGTCGAGGAACTCGGTGAACGTGCCCTGCCAATGCTTGGCTCGGTGCTCGCGGGTGAATGCATTCAGCGACTGGATAAACCGCTGATGCTGGTTGTCTCTGCCGCTGTTTTGGGTTGCCATACAACCACCTCCTGGCTCTACAACCGACTACCCCCTGCAGTCGGCCCCTGACCCTCGGTTGGGCGGGCCCAGCCCTTTCGGTAATTAGAACTTGTTGAGGCGTATTTGTTTCCGCTAAATTGTCCACCCCGCTTCATAGTTATCTTGTAGCATACCGCCCCTGCCCCTTGGCTAGCGGTTTTTGTTATGAGCCGACGGGCTCTTGTTGTCCATAAGTCTACGCTAACATATCTTGTCGGAAGCGGTGGGCGCAGTCTGGTTGATTGCCTCTCAACGATTTGCTTTGAGGCAATGGCAAACGGTTATCCGATGGCTCGCTGCCGTCTCACCGTAGCAGCGAATCCACCGCCACAGACTGCGGATTGCAAGCAGGTTAGAAGCACCCCCCACCCGCACCAAATGGTTGGGTGTCGGGCATGAAAGAAAGCGGCTCGACAGCGGCTTTTAATCGCCACTTCGTTTGGGTGGCGCGCCTCGCGCGAAAACCTCTTCAACGAGGCGTTGGTCTAGCGGACGTTCATGATCGAGTGATGGTTGGAGCGGGCGATGGGAATCGAACCCACGTCATCAGCTTGGGAAGCTGAGGTTCTACCATTGAACTACGCCCGCTTAGTCTGGAGCAGCCGCATCCGGCCCGTCACCCAGGTTCTTAGATGCTTATTAGTAACTGAACTTGTTGTGGCTCGCAAGTGCCAGCCGTCCATCGGCATCAAAGTGCGACCGGCGGGTCGCCCGCAATGGATATGCGCTGCCTTAGGCGTTGGCTTTTCCCGTCGGGAAGCCGGCACGAGTGGTGTTCGCTCGAAGGGCGGTGGCGTGGTGCCGGGGCTGGGTGCGCCGCGTTGGGCAGCGAGGCGACGTGTGATGCTCTCGCGCGTTAGAATTGAGATCGGAGTACCCTGGTAGCAGTTTAATAACCGGAGCAGGCAAGTTGAGATGATACGCATCACCGTCAACGGCGAGGTGCGCGAAGTTCGTACCGGGCTAACCGCCGCCGAGCTCATCGCCGAGCTCGAGCTCGCGAGCCGGCGGTTTGCCGTTGAGATTAATGAAACCGTTTTACCGCGCAGCCACTTGACCGAGTATCGAATCCGCAGCGGTGATCGGATCGAAATCGTGCAAGCCATCGGCGGCGGGTAATACCATGGTGGTGGCTGGCGGCACCGGCTGGAGCTGAATTCATTTTGTGATTGAGAGAGCTCAACGACATTATGCGGCAAGATAAGCTCATCGTGGCAGGGCGCGAGTTCCGTTCCCGACTGGTGGTCGGCACCGGTAAGTACCCTGATTTGGAACTGACCCAGCGCGCCGTCCGCGCGAGCGGGGCAGAAATCATTACCGTTGCGATCCGGCGCAGCAATATCGGTCAGAACCCGCACGAGCCGAATCTGCTCGATGTCATCCCGCCCGATGAGTTCACGTTGCTGCCCAATACCGCGGGTTGCTTCAATGCACAGGATGCCGTGCGTACCTGCCAGTTGGCACGTGAACTGCTGGACGGCCATGATCTCGTCAAGCTCGAAGTGCTGGGCGATGCCCGTACGCTCTATCCGGATATTCCGGCGACGCTCGAGGCGGCCAAACGGCTCGTAGCCGATGGTTTCCATGTCATGGTCTACACCAACGACGATCCGGTCGCCGCCCGGCGCTTGGAAGAACTCGGTTGTGTGGCGGTCATGCCGCTTGCCGCCCCGATCGGCTCGGGGCTCGGTATCCAGAACCGCTACAATATCCTCACCATCGTCGAGAATGCCGGTATCCCGGTGCTGGTGGATGCCGGCGTGGGAACCGCATCCGATGCGGCAATCGCCATGGAGCTTGGTTGCGACGGCGTACTCATGAACACCGCGATCGCGGGTGCCAAGGATCCAGTGCTGATGGCTTCGGCCATGCGCCAGGCGGTGGCGGCGGGCCGCGAGGCTTTTCTGGCTGGTCGCATCCAGAAGAAGCGTTTTGCCGAGGCCTCCTCACCACTAGAAGGACGGTTTTTCTAACCGGCAGGACCCGGCCTCGATGGGACAGACACAGGCGGAGCACGTTTCCCAACACCGCCGCGTGCGCAGTTTCGTGCGCCGAGAGGGTAGGTTGACGCGCGGCCAGGCTCGCACCTTGGCGCGGCTGTTCACCCGTTATGGCCTCGAATGCGGTGACGAGCGGCTTGATCCGCAGGCGCTGTTCGGTCCTCGGATTCCCATGATCCTGGATATTGGCTTTGGCAGCGGTGAGGCGTTGGCGGAGCTGGCCGCGCGGTATCCGCAGCAGGGTTATCTGGGCATCGAAGTTTATCGCCCGGGTATGGGACAATTGCTGCGTCGGCTCGAGCTGGAAGCCATCGACAATGTTCGACTGGTGTGCGCCGACGCCGTGGAGATCATGCGGCATAACATCGCCGATTCCACATTGGCTGGTATTCAGGTGTTCTTCCCCGATCCATGGCCCAAACAACGTCACCACAAGCGACGGTTGGTGCAGCCTGATTGGGTGGCGCTTGCCGCTTGCAAACTGATCGCCGGTGGCTTCTTGCGTCTGGCAACTGATTGGCAAGACTATGCAGAGCACATGCTGGCGGTCGTGGAGCGCTCGGCGCGATTCATAAATACGGCGGGGCCTGGGCAGTTCGCCCCCGGTCCCGGCGATCGTCCCGCGACACGATTCGAACGTCGAGGTCGTGATAAAGGGCATGGCGTTTGGGATCTCCTCTTCGTTCGCAGGTGATGCGCCGTGCCGCCGGAAGTATGCATTTTCTCTTAATTCTTGGTCAGAAGAGGTGACCGCTTTGTAGTCGAAATTCTTTTTGTCTTATCTGCTTCTGGTTCCCCGTGCCCGCTGGCCGGGGATGAAACGGGAAGCCGGTGCCCTGCCAACCGTTGGCACGAGAGCCGCTGAGTAATCAGTGGGCTCGGGATATCCAATAGAGGGTATGGAAGTCCGGCGCTGCCCCCGCAACGGTAAGCGAGTCAAGGCGCTGCTTTATGCCACTGTGCTTAACGCATGGGAAGGCGCGGCGTCAGGCATGATGCCTGCTTGCAAGCCCGGAGACCGACCTGGAGCTCTTGCCGGTTCAGTGCTGCGGTGGGCGGTGCTACGGGTGTGACGGCGTTCCGTTTACCTCCGTGTTGCCTCCTCGCTGCTCTTGGCCGCCGTGATTCCAAATCCGTGCGGGTGCGCGCGAGAAGGACCATAGCATGCAACAGCAGGCGAGCTATTTCGCTGCGGTAGCCGTAATGATGGGGCTGCCGGTCGCGGCGAGCGCCCTCGAAACCCCTCCCATTGTCGTCACTGCCGAGCGATTACCGACCTCGGTCGATGAGACGCTTGCCCCGGTAACGGTGATTACCCGTGCGGACATCGAAGCGACGAATCCTCAGAGCATCGACGATTTGCTGCGCTTGCAGCCAGGTGTCGATGTGGCACGCAGTGGGGGTCTAGGCGGTAACACCAGCGTATTTCTGCGGGGTACCAATTCCAACCATGTGCTCGTGCTCATCGATGGGGTGAGGGCGAGCTCGCCGGCGAGCGGTCTATTCGCCTGGCGGCAGATGTCGCCGGCACAAATCGAGCGCATTGAGATCGTGCGCGGTCCGCGCGCTACGCTTTATGGCTCGGACGCTGTGGGTGGTGTCATCCAGATTTTTACGCGCCAGCCGGAGGGGGTGACGGCGTCGGTGACGGCCGGCTCGCAGGATACCCAACGCGCCGAGGCGGGTTTCGGGTTCGGCGCGGCGACGCGCCTGACGCTGAACACCTCCTTTGTCCGTACCGACGGTATTTCTGCCACCAATCCCGGCAATCCTAGCTATGATCCCGATGACGATGGCTTCATCAATCGCAGCCTCAACGCCCGCTTCACGGCGCCACTGTGGGGAAATGCGGCCTTGCGCTTGTCTGGCTGGTATGCCAATGGCGATGTAGAGTTCGACCAAGGCGTTCAGGGTATCGTTAATGGCAACTTCAGCGCGCGCCTCACCGACAGTCCGGCACGGGTTTGGGGTTACGCTCTGACGCTCGGCTTCAATCAGGACGATATCGAGACGAAATCGGCTTTCCCGAGCAAGATCAGCACTCAGCGCACGACCCTCGATTGGCAGAATAATCTGCATCTGAGCAAGACGCAGTCCTTGACCTTGGGACTGACTTGGCGCCGCAACATCGGTAAGAACAGCGACCCGGCCACCTCAGTGGTCGTTTTCAATGACTTCACCACCAACACGGGAGTTTACGCAAACTGGTTGGGTGCTTTCGGTAACAGCGATTTGGAGGCGGGGGTTCGCTATAATCACCAAAGCGAGTTCGGCGGCTACGTGACGGGCCAGTTTGCGTGGGGCTATAGTCTCGGTGCTGGCTATCGTGTGATCCTCTCTTACGGTACGGCTTTCAAAGCGCCGGACCTCAACGAGCTATTTCATCCCGGATTTGGTGGTTTTTTCGCGGGGAACCCGGATCTCGAACCGGAGCGCTCGCGTTCGGCCGAGCTGGCTGTGCGCTACCATCAGCCGGGCGGTCGACGACGTCTGGAGGCTAACCTCTTCTATACCAGAATCGACGATCTCATTGCTTTCGAGGGTGAGATGTCCCAGGCGATCAACATTGACGAAGCGAAGATCCCAGGGCTTGAGCTACAGTATACGGATGGTATCGGCCGCTGGAGCCTGCACTCGAGTCTCACGCTGCAGCGACCGCGCAACATCAGCACGCATGCGCGGCTGCTGCGCCGGCCCGACAGCAAGTTCTCCCTGGTGTTGGCGCGCGCGCTGGGCAACGGCGGACTGATCCGCGGTGAGCTATTGAGGGTCGGTCAACGGGCCGACGTCGGTGACGAAACGCTTGGTGGCTATACATTGTTCAACCTCAGCGGCCAGATTCGGCTCGCCCAAGCGTGGTCCGTAGAGGGCCGAATTGAGAATGTCACGGACAAGCAATACGAGAACGCATTCGGTTTCAATACCCTCGGCCGGGTATTCTATTTGAGTCTTCGCTACGCGGCGGATGACTGAGTGGCGGAGGCACTGGCGGTCCACGAGGTTGAACGTGGATCGATCACCTTCCTATATGAGGTTCAAAGCCATTAAAAAATAAGGGATTGACCAGCCGCCTTGCGGACTTTGGGAGATCGAGTGATGTCAACGATTGGGCCGCCCATGGTGGGCGAGTGGTATATGTTACCTAGAGGTGAGAGCTTCGAGGTGGTGGCCTACGATCATGAGGAGGAGACGGTCGAAATCCAGTACTTTGACGGTGCGGTGGAGGAGTTCGAGCTCGAGACCTGGCTCGAGCTCAGCGCCGAGCCCATCGAGCCGCCCGAAGATTGGTCCGGCTCGGTCGATATCATGCGTGAGGACTATGGGATGGAGGATCGGGCTAACCCATACCGTCCCAAAAATCCTCTCGATGAGCTGGATATCAACGACAAGGACTGAGGCGATGCCAGGTTGGTTGTCGCCGCCGCATGCTCATGCCCGTTGATCCGGGCCATGATTGGAGTGTTACCCCGAAGGAAGCCATTGCACTGCAGCGCATACTGGCGGCGCGGGTTCATTTACAGTCTGGCCCGAAGCAGGTTCGTTGTGTGGCGGGCGTGGATACCGGTTTCGTCGATCATGGTCGCATGGCGAGGGCCGCGGTGGTGGTGCTGAGCTTTCCTGAGCTTGTGCCGTTAGAGACCCGGATCGCCTTGGAGCCGACCCCATTTCCGTATATTCCGGGTTTGTTGTCCTTTCGTGAGTTGCCCGTGGTGCTGCATGCCCTGGAGAAACTATCGATTCTGCCTGATTTGGTCTTGTGCGACGGTCAAGGCATTGCCCACCCCCGTCGTCTGGGTATCGCTGCCCACCTCGGAGTCGTAACCGGGTTGCCGACGATCGGTGTTGGTAAGTCTCGTCTGATCGGCGACTATCGGGAACCGGGTATGGAGAAAGGTTGCGTAGCACCACTTATGGATGCAAAGCAGCGCATCGGCACCGTCGTGCGCACGCGCCGCGCGGTACGCCCGTTGTTCATCTCGCCGGGTCACCGCACCGACCATGTCAGTGCGGTTGAGTGGACGCTGGCCTGCACGGGGCGCTACCGTTTGCCTGAACCGATTCGTATGGCGGATCGGGTGGCTTCGGCTCGCCGGGGCTCAGAAAGGAATTCCGTGCGTTGACAAGTAGACGCTGCCGGCTACCCCGACAACGAGCAGCACCAGACCGACGCCTACACTAATGCGCAAGGATCGTTGCAGACGAGCGGCACTCGTATGCACCAACTCGCGAATACGGTCATCCGCCTGCATCCGATGCTCGGTCAGCGATACGGCGATTTGTTCGCTCGTTGCATCGCCCGCCGCTTTCGTGGCCGCCTCGCGCGCCAAGCGCCGGGTGTCTTCCAGAATCCGATCTCGGATGCGTGGCAGCGCCTCTTCGATTATCTCATCGCGTAGGCGGGGCAGTGCGGTTTCGAGGATGATCTCGGTGAACTGTTGGCGGAAAACATCGGCGGCCAGCAGTTCGGCCATATGGCCCCGAAGTTCGCGGCGCAGCTCGGCTTTGATCTTCTCCGCAGCTTGCTCCGGCCTGAACTCCTCGCCGAAGCGCTCGATAGCCTGCTGGGCGCTTTCCTCGGCGATACGCCGTGCCGTCTTCTCAGCCAGAGCCTTGGTGGCGCCTTGGTCGGCGGCGGTGGCTTGGCGGATCGTTCCTTCGAGCTCCCCGCGGAGGGCGTCGATTCGTTGTTGCACGAGTTGTTGGGTCGCCTCGATGGCTTTTGCTTCAGCGGCCTCGCGAGCGGCGGTCTGGATATTCTGCCAAGCAATTTCCCTCTGCGGCTCGGCTCGTTCGGCAGGCGCCGGTGTGGACTTCGTGGCCGCTGGCACGGATTGTCTCGGCGCCGCGTTCGTAGAGCGTTCGGGTGTTGCGCCCACTGTTGTCGGGCTTGGCTCACTGGAGCGTCGCCTCAGGGCTTCCAATATCTCTTCCAGGCTGTCCTCGCCGCTGGGTTTGGTAAGGAACCCCGCGATTCCGAGCGCCTCGGCACGTTCACGGTCCTCCGCGTTTTCCTGGGCGGTGTACATGACAACTGGGATCTCCGTCTCGCCAGGCAGCGAGCGGATCCGCCGGGTCGCTTCGAAGCCATCCATATCCGGCATCATGTAGTCCATGAAGACCACGTCCGGCCGCGCCGTGCGAAGATAATCGAGGGCTTCGGTACCGGTAGCCACCATATCTACATCGACATTGCGTCGTCGCAAAAGCTTGCTGAGCGCGATGCGGGCAAGGCGCGAGTCATCAACCACGAGGGCTTTTTTGACCTGAATCATCTACGGTGACTCCATAAATTTTGTTGCGCAGCAACCGGGTTAATTCGTGGCATGCCATAAGATGGCCGAGCGTGCCGGTGCTAGATACGTAGAGTGCATGCGAGGCCTGCGCCGCGAAAGGAAAACCGCCGGACGGATGCAAACGGGGCTTAATGCCTCGTTCGTTGCGGGTTGCTGCACGCCGTTGATCGACTGTAGCGAGCGAGGAGCGTGCGTCCGTCCGGCGGCTTGGCACATATAACCGGCCTGTAGGCATCCTTATGGGTTATTCCCGATTGCCTGACCGGGTTCGCACCTGGCCAACCACTCCCGTGCTTCGGCGCTACCCCCAAGCGCCGCTTGATAGAACCAGCGAACCGCGATTTCCTCGTTCCTTGGTACGCCGCGTCCCTCCGCGTACATCACCCCCAAATTGTGTTGCGCGGAGACTTGGTTCTGCCGGGCGGCGGCCTCAAACCAATGGACAGCCATTGTTTCGTTCAATGTCACCCCTTGTCCGGTCGCGTACAAGAAGCCAAGCGCATGCTGGGCCTCGGCAAGCCCCCGGAGCGCTGCGCGCCGATAGAAATAGGCCGCGAAGACCAAATCCACCGGACAGCCGTCCCCCGTCTCCAAGCGGCGTCCCCGCAGGTAATCGTTCCGGGCCTTGATAGCTTGCGAGACCATTGTTACCCCCTTTAAGCACTATTCCGGCCTGCGCCGCTTTATGATATGCAGAAAATAGGCCAGCGAATGAACGACCTAGCGATCTGATTTGTCATCCGGCCGCTCCATACGCTCTATGATAGATATTTATCAATCACTTAAAAGATGATGGGATGCCGCCCACAGCACCCCGACGCCAATTTTTGGCACCATCTATCGGTCGGATAATGTCGGATTTCAGTGACGTGCAACGTCAAATAGTGACGGCCAAAAGGCCACTTTATCGGCTTGCTTGTCCCTAGCCGATGAATAACAGACGATGCGGTTAGATTTTCCGGCCAAATCGGAACTGACTCGATGGCATCGGTAACCCCTGGGGTTTGTAATTGGCGAGCGGCGCTAGGCATTTATCTGCGCCGGTCCGTGATCACGATGGTATTCCTGGGTTTCTCCGCAGGGCTGCCCTTCATGTTGATCTTCGCCACGTTGACGGTTTGGCTCCGCGAAACTGGTGTGGATCATACCGAGATCGGCTTTTTTAGCTGGCTCGGTGTGACGTACTCCATCAAAGTGCTGTGGGCGCCGGTGATCGACCATCTCTCGGTGCCCGGATTGACTCGATTGCTAGGTAAACGGCGCAGTTGGATGCTTGCGGGACAGATCGGTATCGCCGCCGGTTTACTGGGCATCAGCTGCATCGATCCGGCTGCGGATCTCCGAGTCTTGGCCGGGTTCGGGTTCATTGTGGCCTTTTGTTCCGCTACCCAGGACATCGCCGTAGACGCCTTTCGCATCGAGGCCGAGGAGGAAATCTATCAGGGGGCGATGGCGGCCACCTATCAGATCGGCTATCGGATCGCCAACGTGGTTTCCTATACCGGCGTGCTCTACTTGGCATCGATTGGCTCTTGGCATATGGCCTATCAGGTCATGGCCGGCCTGATGCTGCTGGGCATGGCGACGGTGCTGTTGAGCCGGGAGCCTGAGCACCCGCCCCGCGCGGTTGTTGGGCTGGTTAAGCGGCCCGTCGGCACCGTCGTGATGCGCACAGAACGTATCCGCTACGGGCTGCATACTTTTTCCGCTTGGTTCGGCGGCGCCGTGATCGCTCCGCTGGTGGACTTCTTCGCCCGCAACGGCTGGCTCGCACTTGCCATTTTGGCGTTCATCGGCTGCTTTCGTATCAGCGATATCGCGATGGCCAGCATGGCTAACCCGCTCTATATCGACTTGGGTTTCAGCAAGCCGCAAATCGCCAACATCAGTGGCGTATACGGTTTGTGCATGACCCTCCTCGGTGCCATGGTAGGCGGTACGGTCGTGGTTCGCTACGGGCTGATGCGCCCGCTGCTGCTGGCGGCCATCCTGGCCTCATCGACCAATGTGCTCTTTGCTTATCTGGCGGTTCAAGGGAAGAGTATGGGGCTGCTGACGCTGACCATCAGCGCGGATAACTTGAGCGGCGGTTTCGCCGGTGCCGTTTTCATCGCCTATCTCTCCAGTCTGACTAATACCATGTACACGGCAACTCAATATGCGCTATTCAGCTCGCTGATGACGCTGCCCGGTAAACTCGTCAGCGGCTTTTCGGGTATGGTCGTGGACGCGCAAGGCTACGCGGCTTTCTTTCTCTACACGGCGTTGTTGGGGGTGCCGGCCATTGTTCTGGTTACGTATTTGCTGCGTCGATCCGAGACCGGCGCAAGGGCATTGCCCGCGGCACGGCAAAATAGCGTCTCGCTCAGGCGACCCACGAACCGAGAGGCGATCCAGGCGAAGGAACAATCTTCCTGAATGAGCAAACTGATTGCGCCGGGACGGATCGATTAATCGAGTGCATGCAGCGGACGAACCATAGTTGTCGTCTATTGATTAAATAAAAACAGTCAATTTTACTGATTGTTTTCATTCCCATACACTTGTCGAAGTCACAGAGACAGCTCAACCGGAGGTAAAAGCCATGAGCGTACTGGTAGGAAAGGAAGCGCCCGATTTCACTGCCGCGGCTGTCATGCCGGACGGCCGCATCAACGAAGCCTTTCGCCTGTCCGAGCTGCGCGGCAAGTACGTGGTTTTATTTTTCTGGCCGCTGGATTTTACCTTCGTCTGCCCCTCCGAGATCATTGCGCATGACAATCGGATGGCGCAGTTCGAGGAGCGCGGCGTGACCGTAGTCGGCGTCTCGATCGACTCGGAATACACGCACTTCGCTTGGCGCAATACGCCAGTGGACAAGGGTGGCATCGGCGCGGTGCGCTTCCCATTGGTTGCCGATAAGCGCCACGAGATCGTTCGGGCCTACGGTATCGAGCATCCGCAGGAGGGGGTTGCACTACGGGCTTCGTTCCTCATCGACCAGCAGGGGATCGTGCAGCACCAAGTGATCAATAATTTGCCGCTGGGCCGTTCGGTGGACGAGATGCTCCGCGTAGTCGATGCCTTGCAGTTCACCGAGCAGCACGGTGAGGTCTGCCCGGCCGGATGGCAGAAGGGGCAAGCGGGCATGAAGCCGGATGCCGGTGGTGTGGCCAGCTATCTGGCCGAGCATGCCAAACAATTGTAAGGCCGCCATTCGATTGCAAGTCGGCCCGGCTGTGGCCATGCCGCAGCCGGCAAGCTTGTCTTTTTTCGATCTCAAAGCCGCTACCGGGAGCATTTTGAATGAGTGAGGTTAAACACGCCAAGCTGTTGATACTCGGCTCCGGTCCGGCCGGCTACACCGCGGCGGTGTATGCGGCCCGAGCCAACCTGAATCCCGTGCTGGTGACCGGTCTGGAAATGGGCGGCCAGCTCACCACCACCACCGACGTGGACAACTGGCCGGGCGATGTCGAAGGCCTGCAGGGGCCGGCGCTGATGGAGCGCATGAAAGCCCATGCCGAGCGTTTCAACACCGAGATCATCTTCGACCACATCAACGAGGCTGATCTCGAAAGCCGTCCGTTCCGGCTCAAAGGCGACAGCGGCGAGTACACCTGCGAGGCGCTGATCATCGCCACCGGCGCCAGCGCCAAATACCTCGGCCTCGAGTCCGAGGAGCGGTTTATGGGCAAGGGTGTGTCGGCCTGCGCCACCTGCGATGGGTTCTTCTACCGGAAGCAGGATGTGGCGGTGATCGGCGGCGGCAACACGGCGCTCGAAGAGGCGCTGTACCTCTCGAACATCGCGCGGCACGTCACCCTGGTGCACCGCCGGGACCGCTTCCGCGGCGAGAAGATCCTGCAGGGTCAGGTGCTCCGCAAGGCCGAGGAGGGCAAGATCACCATTCGCTGGGATAGCGTGCTCGATGAGGTGCTGGGCGACGCCACAGGCGTGACTGGCATGCGCATTAAAAGCACCAAGACCGGCGCAACCGAGGACGTCGATCTCACCGGCGTGTTCATCGCCATCGGCCACACACCGAACACCGGCATCTTCCAGGGCCAGCTCGATATGGCGGGCGGCTACATCAAGGTCAAAAGCGGGCTGGAGGGCAACGCCACCGCCACCAGCGTGCCGGGCGTGTTCGCCGCCGGCGATGTCATGGATCATGTCTACCGCCAGGCGGTGACCTCGGCCGGCAGTGGTTGCATGGCAGCGCTGGATGCCGAGAAGTATCTGGACGGCTTGGCGTTGGAGGGCGGCGACGCCCACAAAGCCGCCGAGGATACCGGCGCTATGGCGTCTGCTTCGGCCTGAAGCGACGGAATTTTCCCTTCCCTATGATTGCCGGCCTCTCCCAGGCCGGCTTCCCCTGGTGATATCGATCCCACAACGGATTGTCAGATTGCCTCTTTGGCGGCACGCTGAGCCTTCTGTCAAATGACTTATGTGGGGTGGTCTCATGAACGAGAAACGGCGATGGCCGGCTGTGCTGGCGCGGGGCGCGTCCCCAATTGACCTCACTCCAGGCCGGCACCGCGCCGACGGCGCGGGCGTGGAAATCTCCTACTCCACGGCCGAGACGCCGCTGGGGCTGTTGATGATGGCTGCCACCGAGCGCGGCCTGTGTTTCGTCCAGCTCGGTGACAATGAGGTACAGATGCGCGAGTGCTTGCGCTGCGAATTCCCGACGGCGACGCTCTCGGTCATGCCAGCCGCGGCCAAGGGGTCGTTCAAACAGTGGATGCGGGCATTGTGCGATTATCTGCAGGATGTCCGGACCGAACTCGATTTGCCGATGGATGTACGAGGCACGGCGTTCCAGATGAAGGTCTGGGGCTGCCTGCGGACTATCCCCTACGGTGAACTCCGCACTTACAAGCAGGTGGCCGCGGCCGTCGGCCGGCCCCGGGCCGTTCGCGCCGTCGCCAACGCCTGTGCCGCCAACCGGCTCTCGCTGACCATCCCTTGCCATCGCGTCATCCGCGGCGACGGCGGACTGGGTGGTTATCGCTGGGGCATCGAGCGCAAGCGCGCGCTGATCGAGCGGGAGCGCGTGGCCCGCGCCGAATCGGTCTAGCTCAACTATGCTCGTGATTGCCGAGCCGACGGTTATCGATCCATTCCCCTGGGCGGCCCTGTTGGGTTATCTCGATGCCCGGCTGATCCCCGGCGCCGAGCGGATTGTTGACGACGGCTACGAGCGCCGCCACAACGGCGCGACCGTGCGGGTAACCTATCATGCGGGAGGCAAGTGCCTGCGGATAACAGCCGATGACGCGGTTTGCGGCGACGAGATCACGGTGCGCGTCATCCGCCTGTTCGACACCGGCCAGGATACCCGCGCCGTGGACCGACAGCTCCGCGCTTGCCCGCTCTTGAGACCGCGCGTCGACCGGATGCCGGGGCTGCGGCCGCTGGGCTGTTGGTGCCCGTTCGAGCTGTGCGTGCGTACTGTGGTGGGCCAGCAGGTTAGTGTCGCTGCCGCGGCCACGTTGATGCGCCGGCTCGCCGAGCGTTGTGGCGAGCTTTCCCCGGCGGCACTGTGCGCGGCCGATCTCGACGCCATCGGCATGCCGGGCCGGCGCGTCGCTACCCTGCGTCGCCTCGCCGAAGCGGTGGCCACCGGCGAGCTGGCGCTTGAGCATGCCGACTGGGCGGCGATCGACGCCGGGCTCTCGCGCCTGCCCGGCATTGGCCCCTGGACCCGGGCCTATCTGGCGATCCGCCTGGGCCGGCAACCCGACATCCTGCCGGAGACCGACCTCGGGTTGCTGCGTGCGGCCGGTGCGGCTTCTCCGACCGTTCTGCGGGCGCTGTCGCAGCGCTGGCGACCGTATCGCGCCCATGCTGCCACCTACCTCTGGTGCGCGGTATGAGCATGGCTCTGACGCGGAGCATTGCGGCGGTCGACTGGCCGCAAGCCGTGCGCGATCTCGATGCCGAGGGTGTCGCCGTGCTGCCCCGGCTGCTCGACACCCGCCAATGCACGACCTTGCGGGGCCTTTATGCTCGTGCGGAGCGTTTCCGTTCCCGCGTAGTGATGGACCGTCACGGCTTCGGCCGGGGTGAGTATCAGTATTTCGCCGAGCCGCTGCCGTCCGTCGTCCAGGCGCTGCGGGAATTGATTTACCCCCATCTGGTGCCCCTGGCTAATGCCTGGGTGCAGCGTTTGCGGGAAGTGCAAACGTTTCCGGCGGCACACACCGAATTCCGCGCCCAATGCCACGCCGCTGGTCAGCGCCGCCCGACCCCGCTGCTGCTGCGCTATGGCGCGGGCGACTACAACTGCCTGCACCAGGATCTCTACGGCGAACTCGCGTTTCCGCTGCAAGTCATCGTAATGCTGAGCGAGTTGGTCACGGACTACGACGGTGGCGAACTGGTGCTCGTAGAGCAGCGCCCGCGCCGGCAGTCCCGTCCACGGGTCGTACCGTTGCAGCGGGGTGAGGCGGCGATCATTGCCGTCAACAGCCGGCCGGTGACCGGCCAGCGCGGGGATTACCGAGTCAAACTCAAGCACGGTGTCAGCACCGTGCGCCGTGGCGAGCGCTACACGCTCGGCGTCATCTTCCACGACGCCAGATGAGAACTGACAGACAGCAGCCCGGTGCGCACTGCAACGACCTCTTTGCAATCTCTTCACCCGCCGCGTCAGCGCACAAAGTATTATTTTGCATTATAAAATTCTATTGGGAAGCTCGAATAACTTTCGAATTCCGTTATTCCGGCGTCGTAGACCGGACAAAAATCGTCAGGAACGATTTGTAAACAGCTTTAGCTGGCCCGATAGGGCGCGTGCCAAGGATGGCGTGCGTAATCCATTCTCCCTTTTGCAACAGCAAGATGGATCCTAGCCTACGCTGGGATGACGATGCGAAGTATGATTTTTCGAGGTTCCCTATTATCCTATAAATTGAACATGGAAGATTTGGCAAGTAAAATCAAAGAGTTGTAAAATGTCATACCTACAAAAAACACATATTTTTAGTTTGTTGCATATTGATATCGCCAGAAACTCTACCGACGATTTCAATCTTTTCCATGATAAGAAAAAATGGCATCAAATCCACCACAACCCATTTGGCGGACCTATTGTGCTAGGCTTCCAGTTGGAAGCTTTTATTGAAGGTGCGGTTCGTGAGCATAGAATAACATATCAAGATGATATCTTGATTGCTCAAAAAAACCTTCAGTACAGCAACTATCAATTTTCATTTGCAAATCCGGTAAAACCTGAGCAAGTTATTGATATTAAAATCAATAGGAGCTTGTTTTCCAATGATCTCCTGAACCCGATTTTAAGCAACAGAGTCAGCTTGAAATCTGGCGGAAAACTCAGCATGGCAGGTTATAAGAAGGAATCCCAGAAACCTCTGTTTTTGCCCAATCCAGATTTGCCTGATTTTAAAAGATTGATCAATGCATCCGACAGAGAATTTCTAGGTGATACCGGATTTTTCATTAAGCGAAAGTTTATGAATACGAGTAATGCGAAAAATTTCTTGGCAGGCTCGTTAATTGAGCAATCTGATTATTTTGACGAAATAGAAGGAAAGGCTAATTTTCCAGAAATGTTTCCCTGTGCTCTGATCTCGTGTGCCTTGTTGGAGAACGTTATCAAAGAAAAGCTAGACTTCAAGCGTAACCCAATGGTTTATACCTCGCACAAAATAAGTATAGACCGACACCACCTCTCACATCTGAAAAGCAATGATAGCCTCCACTTGCTGGTTCGTTTAATTCAAGAGGATAAGAACAGTGCATCATCTCTTCAGCAAACCTATGAGTGCTATGGTGTTATTAATCATGAAAGCTTGTTATTCAGATCACTCGTTTCTCTGGTTCCATTAACCGGAAAATAGATTCGGCTATGATTTGAGGCCCCAGTCTAATCAATAATAGGGGCCACGTTTTCCTGGTAGCCTGCCGGGCGGTGCAAGCAAAAATGGACGTCACACAAGAAGCCGCGGTTTGCCCCCAATTTCTCCAGAGTTTCAGTGCTCCACAGGGTCTGGATCAGTATCCGGTACCTGAGTCAGAGCATCTTAAAACTTTTGATAGCTGCCATGTGCAGCACGGGCCTCCAGATATTCCTGAGTGGAAATGGCCGCCAGTTTCTCCAGTGCCGCCGCCATGCGCTCGTCAGGATACTTGGACATCGTTTCCCCTATCGCCCCCCATCTTTATTAGAAGGATAACTGGTGAGACGACATCTATCCTGACAGGGAGGGAAGTCTTAAGCTGACTACAACCAGCCGGCGAGGTTCTCTTTTATGATCTCGCCCAGCGCGTCGATGTGGTCGGGGCGGTCGTTGAGACAGGGAATATAGTGGAATTCGTTCCCGCCGGCGGCCAAGAATCGTTCATGGTTGAGCATGTCGTTCTCCTCCAACGTCTCCAGACAGTCGGCCGCGAATCCCGGACAAACGAGGTCCACGCGCTTGACCCCATTGCGCGCTAGATGTTCCAAGGTACGATCGGTATAGGGCTCGAGCCAGGGCTGGGGGCCAAACCGGGACTGGAACACCAGTTGCCATTCCTCGCTTGCGAGGTCCAGATGTTTGGCCAGTGCTTGGGCCGTGCGCTCGCACTGTATGGGGTAGGGGTCGCCACGTTCGGCATAACGCTTTGGGATGCCGTGGAAGGAGATGAGCAGTCGCTCGCCGCGGCCGTGTTGCTGCCAGTATTCCCGGATCGAGGCCGCCAGGGCGCTGATGTAGTCCGGGTGATCGTGGTAGTCCCTGAGCAAGCGCAGATGCGGCATGACACGGCGTTTGCGCAGAACCGCTCCGAGCGCGTCATAAGTCGAGGCCGTGGTGGCGGCCGAGTACTGCGGATAGAGCGGCAGTACCAGTATGCGCTCACAGCCGGCAGTTTCCAGCTCCGCATAGGCCGACTCGATGGACGGTTGCCCGTAGCGCATCCCCAGGGCAACTTTGAATTGGCTTGAGTGCTGTTCGTTGAGCCGCTCGGCGAGTCGGGCCGCCTGTTGTTGCGAGATGGTGAGCAAGGGCGAGCCTTGTTGTGTCCATATGCGTTGGTAGGCCGCCGCGGAACGCCGCGGCCTGATCCAGAGAATCACGCCGTTTAACACCAGCCACCACAGCGGTCGTGGCAGCTCCACGACGCGGTGATCCCAAAGGAATTCGGCCAAATAACGACGCAGCGCTTGCGGGGTCGGTGCCGCGGGTGTGCCAAGGTTGGTCAATAGTACGCCGGTGGCGCGGTGTGGATCGGTCATCGACATTCTTTCTTACGGGCAAAGACGATGGCAACTGTATGACTTGCCGCGGGGGTATTGCAATGGGTGGGGCGCCATCTCACGGCGCTGACTTCGGGCAACTGAGACTTGTTGGTGCGTACTCAAGCCTTGCTGGCGGTTGCCTCCTGCATGGCGGCGTCGACGACCGCCAGGGCGCTCATGTTCACCAGACCACGGACGGTAATGGAAGGTGTGAGGATGTGAGCCGGCTTGGCGACACCGAGCAATACGGGGCCGATCGAGACCGATTCGGTAATCGTCTTGAGCAAGTTGAAAGCGATATTGGCCGCATCCAGCGTGGGCAGAATCAGCAGATTTGCTTGTCCCTTGAGCCGGGAGTTAGGGAAGATGCGCTGGCGGATTTGTTCATTGATGGCGGCATCGCCGTGCATTTCTCCTTCCACCTCCAGAGTCGGATCGCGATCTTCGATCAGTGGCAGTGCCTCGCGCATCTTCGTTGCCGAGGCCAGACGCGAAGTACCGAAGCTCGAATGTGAAAGCAGCGCAACCTTGGGAGTGAGGCCGAAGCGGCGGATCTCATCGGCGGCGAGCACCGTCATCTCCGCGATCTGATGCGGGGTAGGATCCTCATTGACATAGGTGTCACATAGAAACAATGCGCCTTTTGGCGAGATGATGACGCTCATGGCGGCGAGATCGCGCACCCCGGGGCGCTTGCCCAGCACTTGGTCGACGTAGCCGATCTGCCGGTGGTAGCGCCCGATCATGCCGCCGAGCATGGCATCGGCCTCGCCGCGTCTGACCATCAACGCGGCGATCACGGTGTTGCGGGTGCGGACAATGGCCCGCGCGTAATCGGGTGTGACTCCATGGCGCTCCATGATGGCATGGTATAGCGTCCAATATTCCCGGTAGCGTGGATCGTCCTCGGGGTCGACCAGCTCGAAATCCTGATCCAGCTTTAACCGTAATCCGAGGCGTTTGATACGCATGCGTACCACACGCCGCCGGCCTATCAATACGGGTTTGGCGAGCCCGTCGTCGACCACCACTTGCACCGCGCGCAGCGTGCGCTCTTCTTCGCCGTCACCGTAGACCAGACGCTTCGGGTCGATCCGGGCGCGCTCGAAAATCGGTTTCATGACCAGACCGGATTGGAAAACGAACTGATTGAGCCGCAGTCGATAAGTGTCGAAGTCGTCGATGGGAAGCCGTGCTACGCCGCTTTCCATCGCGGCTTTTGCGACGGCCGGAGCGACGCGGGTGATCAGCCGCGGATCGAACGGCCTGGGTATGAGGTAGGCTGGGCCGAACTTGAGCGGTTTGCCGCCATAAGCTGCGACCACGATGTCGGAGGATTCCGCTTGGGCGAGCTCGGCAATGGCCATTACGCAGGCCTTTTTCATCTGTTCGTTGATGGCGGTCGCGCGGACATCGAGGGCGCCGCGAAAAATGAACGGAAAGCACAAGACATTATTGACTTGGTTGGGGTAATCCGAGCGACCGGTGGCGATGATCGCCTCCGGCCGAGCCGCGTGGACGAGTTCCGGCAAGATCTCTGGTGTCGGGTTGGCAAGCGCCAGGATAAGCGGTCTTTTGACCATGCGCTTGACCATGTCTTCCGTCAGCACCCCCGGCGCCGAGAGACCGAGAAAGATATCCGCCCCTTCGATCGCCTCGGCCAGTGTGCGGGCTTTGGCATCGGTCGCATAACAGGCCTTGCGGGCGTCCATGTACTCGGTGCGGTCTTTATAGATCACGCCTTTGCTATCGGTGGCGATCACGTTTTCGGGCTTCAAACCCATGCTTACCAGTAAATCTAGGCACGCAATTGCGGAGGCGCCGGCGCCTGAGGTCACCAGCTTTACCTCCGAAAAGCGTTTCCCTAACAGGGCCAAGCCATTATGAACCGCCGCGGCGGTGATGATCGCCGTACCGTGTTGATCGTCGTGGAAAACTGGGATGTTCATGCGCTCCTCGAGCTTGCGCTCGATATAGAAGCATTCGGGCGCTTTGATATCCTCCAGATTGATGCCACCGAAGCTGGGTTCGAGGCTGGCGATAATATCCACCAGCTTGTCCGGATCGCGCTCGTCGATCTCGATGTCGAAGACGTCGATGCCGGCGAATTTCTTGAAGAGCACGCCCTTGCCTTCCATCACCGGCTTGGCCGCCAATGGTCCGATGGCACCCAGCCCGAGTACGGCCGTGCCGTTGGTGATCACCGCTACCAGATTGCCACGGGCCGTGACTTCGGCGGCAGCGTCCGGGTTTTCGACGATCACCTCACAGGCCGCGGCCACGCCTGGCGAGTAGGCGAGCGCCAGGTCGCGCTGGTTGGCCAACGGTTTGGATGGTGTAACGGTTATTTTGCCGGCCTGTGGCAGGCGGTGGTACTCGAGAGCGGCGTCGCGCAGGTCATCGGGCATCGTGCTCTGCTCTCTCCAAGCGTGGCTTCTTAAAGGTGTAAGTTAGGCATTATAAGGATGGATCGACTACAGGGGCCAGTCGACGTGACGGGACGCCGACAACCGGTTTCATGCGGCGAATGAGGTGCGCGCAAGAAAGCCCCATAACAGCTCGGCAACTTGCTCCGGCGCCTCCACATGCAGCCAATGCCCGGTTTCGGGAATACACGCGAACTCGGTTTGCGGGAACAGTTTTCGGATGATCCCGTGGCGAGCCTTCGTCACATACTGCGAGCGTCCACCATGAATGAATAAAGTGGGCCCCGAATAGTTCGGTGTCAGCTCGGGAAAGCCCTCGAGCAACGGCATCTGATCAGCCAGTATGTCCAATGGGATTCGCCAATGGTAATGCTCGGCGCGGCGCTCTAAGTTGGTCAGTAGAAATTGCCGGATCATGGGTTCGGTAACGGCACTTGCCAAGGCCTGGTCGGCTTCGGCCCGGGAGCCGATGTCAGTCAGACTCAGACGGCGCATGGCATCGACGTAGCTGCGCAGATGCCGACCGTAGACAACGGGGGCGATATCCGCGACCACCAGGGCGGCGACGCGCTCGGGCCGGGTCAGGGCCAGCGCCATGGCGACTTTACCGCCCATGGAATGCCCCACCAGCGCCACTTTGTCGAGCGCTTCGGCATCGAGCAGGCCGATCACATCCTCGGCCATGACGCGATAATCCATGCTCGGCACGTGCGGAGAGCGGCCGTGGTTGCGCAGATCGGGCAGCAGCACGCGGTAGCGCTCGGCAAGCTCTTGGGCGTGGCGCTTCCAGTTGCTGCCGGAGCCGAACAAGCCGTGGAGGAACAATACGGGCGAGCCTGTACCACTGGTTTGGCAATGAAGTCGAACCCGCTGCGGCTCTGCCAGCATACTCGATCAAGCCCACTTTGCTTCGGAAGGTTGCTGATTGTGGATTAGCCACTGCCTCTGAGCCGCGCCGGCTTGGACCGTTGTGCGCAACTCTTGGACGGCCACGCCGAGCATGGCGAGGTCCGGTTGCGCGGCGCCCTCGAGCTCGTCGAGAGTGCCGCGCAAGTGCGCCACGATCGGCCGGTATTCCTCAGCCCAGTGGGCTATTTGGGCCTGCGGGGGTTGTTCGCTCGGTGCGCTGGTGAGCACCCGCATGGTCAACAGCCGCAGCTGAACGTAGAATTCGTCCTCCAAGCCCGCACGATAGCGTTCCTGCCAGGAATCGACGGCCTCGAATTGCACTAGGGTGTCGCGCAGCCAATTCAGCTCCAGATGGGTCGCGATGCCGAAATAGAGGCAGGTCGCACGCTCGAGGCTAGCCTTCGTCTCCGCGCAGACCTTTACCAGATCCAGTGCTGAATACAGCGGTTCTAGGTGAGCCACCTGGCGGGCGAGGGTTGGAGGAACCCCGGCCTGGGTCAACTCGGTGGTTTCGGTGTGCAGGCGATCACGATCGCTCTGCGGCAGCAGCTCGTCGAGCCAGGCATCGAGCTGAATAATCGCCGGGCGTATCCGAGCTACGGTTTCCCCTATATCGATCGGCGCCTGCAAATTGCGCAGCAGCCACAGCGTCGCGCGCTCTTGGAGATCGCTCAGCCGTCGCAGCATGCGGGTTTGTAACTCGGCAGGCACTTGGTTGTCGAGGCGATCGATCGCCCGCCACAGCTCTCTTAAGTCATAGATGTCGCGGCCCGCGAAATAGGCTAGCGCGGCGTTTATAGCACTACCCCCTGTTTGGGCGCGGATT
Source organism: Nitrococcus mobilis Nb-231 (assembly GCF_000153205.1). Classification (GTDB taxonomy): domain Bacteria; phylum Pseudomonadota; class Gammaproteobacteria; order Nitrococcales; family Nitrococcaceae; genus Nitrococcus; species Nitrococcus mobilis. The sequence goes on along the minus strand of NZ_CH672427.1, from coordinate 2,121,539 downwards.
CGGAATAGGAAGGTGCTGCCCATACGATTGACGATGTGGTTCGCCACTTGGGTCGCAATGATTTCCGCGCCCAACGGGTGTTTGGCCACCGGGCCGGGAAAGCGCTCACGCAAGGGCGGCGGAAAATAATCGCTCAGCTCGCTGGCCAAATGCTCCGTGGGAGGCTCTTCGGCGCGCAGAATCGTTTCATAGGCGTCGATTTTGGCGTAGGCTTGCAGCACCGCCAACTCCGGACGCGTCAGGCCAATGCCGGCTTTTTGGCGCTCGGCTATACCCTCGTCATCCGGCAGTTGCTCGACTCGACGGTCCAGATGTCCGCGGTGCTCGAGTTCGCGCATGAAACGCAGTTGCTCATCGAGCAGCTCCGGCGCCCGCGCCTGGTATAGAGTCAGGCTCTCACTTTGACGGTAATTATTATGCAGTACGAGCTCTGCGACGGTCTCGGTCATATCCATAAGCAGCTCGTTGCGCTGCTTGAGGGTCAGCCCTCCCTCGTCTGCCACGCGGTTAAGCAAAATCTTGATGTTGACTTCATGATCAGAGCAGTCGACTCCGCCTGAGTTGTCGATGGCATCGGTGTTGATGCGGCCACCGGCGAGCGCGAACTCCACGCGTCCGAGCTGGGATAGGCCTAGATTACCGCCTTCCCCGATGATTTGGCAGCGCAGCTCGTCGGCGTCGATACGCACGGCATCGTTGGTTTTGTCCCCGACTTCGGCGTGCGATTCTGTCGATGCTTTTACGTACGTGCCGATACCGCCGTTCCAGAGCAGATCCGCTGGCGCGCGCAGGATGGTGCTAATCAGCTCGTTCGGTGTCAGCCGCTCGGCGCGGGTTGCCAGGGCCGATTGCACTTGCGGTGATAAGGTGATGGATTTCTCATGGCGCGACCAGACACCGCCTCCCTCCGAGATTAGGGTTTGATCGTAGTCGGCCCAGCTCGAGCGCTCTAAACCGAACAGACGTTGCCGCTCCCGGTAGCTCGACTCGGCGTTGGGATTCGGATCGATAAAGATGTGGCGATGATCGAAGGCCGCGATCAGCCGTGTTTGTCGGGAACGCAGCAGGCCATTGCCGAAGACATCGCCTGACATGTCGCCGATGCCGATCGCGGTGAACGGCTCGCTGTGCACGTCCCGGCCCATTTCCCGGAAATGCCGCTTGACCGCCTCCCAGGCACCACGGGCGGTGATGCCCATTTTCTTGTGGTCGTAGCCTGTGGAACCACCGGAGGCGAAGGCATCGCATAGCCAAAAATCGTATTCGGCAGCGATTTCATTGGCAAAATCCGAGAATCGAGCCGTTCCCTTGTCCGCGGCCACAACCAGATAGGGGTCGTCATCATCATGGCGTACCACATTCGGTGGCGGTACCACGCGACCTTCGGTGATGTTGTCCGTGACATCCAGCAACCCCCGAATGAAGATTCGATAGCAAGCTTGGACTTCTGCGGGCAGCGCCTGCCGGTCCTCGGGCAGATTCTTGCACACGAAGCCGCCTTTGGCGCCGACGGGGACGATCACGGCATTTTTCACCATCTGTGCTTTCATCAGGCCCAGGATTTCGGTTCGGAAATCCTCGCGCCGCTCCGACCAGCGAATGCCGCCGCGCGCCACCTTGCCGCCACGCAAATGAACGCCCTCCACGCGCGGCGAGTAAACATAGATCTCATAGGCCGGCACCGGTTTGGGCATGTGGGGAATTGCCTGTGGCCGGAGCTTGAGGGAGAGGAAATCTTGCGGGTTGCCCGCGCTGTCGGTGCGAAAGTAGTTGGTGCGTACAGTGGCTTGGATGGCGGCCAACAGGCGTCGCAAAATACGATCCTCATCGAGGCTTGCTACTGCCTCGAGCAAACCTTCGATCCGCTCGGCGATGGCTGCGGGGCGTTCATCTCCCTGGTAGCGGGGATCGAAGCTGGCCTTAAAAAGCGTGATGAGCTCTGGTGTGATCTGAGGGTTGCCGGCGAGCGTATCCTCGACGTAGTTTTGGCTGAATGCCGTGCCGACTTGGTGCAGGTATTTGGCATAAGCTCTCAGAATGACGATATCCCGCCAGGCGAGTTCCGCCGTAAGTACCAGGCGATTGAAGCCGTCGTTTTCTGCCTGGCGGCGCCAGACCGCGGCGAAGGTCTCCTGGAACGTCTCGCGGATACGTTCGGCCTCCAGCTGACCCGGGCCCGCATAGCAAAGTCCGAAGTCGTCGATCCAGCAGGCGACGCCCTCGCCACTGCACTCCATGGTATACGGGCGCTCATCGATGACTCGCACGCCCATGTTTTCGAGCACCGGGAGCACATCGGAGAGAATGATCGGGCGTTCGGCATGAAAGAGCTTGAAGCGCAGCAAGCCCTCCCTGGCCTGCGGTGGCCGATACAGACGAATGGCGAGGTCCCCGGCTTGCTGCAACGTCTCCAAAAGCTCGATATCATGGACGGCCGTCCGTGGGTCGGTGTCTTCCCGGTAGGCCGCATTGAAACCCTTGCCGTAGCGATTGAACAGGCGATTGCCGGTCTCTTCGCCGTAATGATCCCGCAGTGCCTCGGCAAGCCGGCCAGGCCAAGAACGCATGGTATCGGCCAGCGCTTGCTCCAGCGCCGCGTGGTCGTAGGCCGGCCGGCCGGACTCTTTAAGGCGCACGATGAAGTGGATGCGCGCGAGTATCGACTCTGAGATCTGCACCGAAAATTCGCTCTGAGACCCGCCGAAGGCCTCCTGCAAAATCGCCTCCATGCGTTGGCGAATCTCCGTGTTGTAGCGCTCGCGCGGCGCGAATACCAAGCAGGAGACGAATCGTTGGTAGGCGTCGTAGCGCACGAATAATCGCACCCGCTGGCGCTCTTGCAGGTGCAGAATGCCAAGGGCGATGTCGTATAGCTCATCGATGGAGGCCTGGAAGAGTTCATCCCGCGGGTGCGTCTCGAGAATGTTGGCCAGGGCTTTGCCGGCGTGGCTATTGGCACGCAGCTTGGCCCGCTCGAGAACACACGCGACTTTGCGCCGTAACAACGGAATCGCGCGTGGGCTGCGGTTGTAAGCCGATGAGGTGAACAGGCCGAGGAAGCGGTGTTCGCCGATCACCTCACCCTCGTGATCGTAACGTTTGATGCCGATGTAATCCAGGTAGCCGGGGCGGTGCACTGAAGAGCGGCTGTTCGATTTGGTCAGGATCAACGGCTCGGGGTCGCGGGCGCGGCTGCGTACGTTTTCGGGCAGTACGGCAAAGCTGCTGGAGAGTTGGTGAGCGCTCGTCTGGCGCAGTAGACCGAGCCCGGAGTCCGCAACCGCGCGCAGCTCATCACCGGTACGGCTGCGGCATAGATCGTAACGACGATAACCGAGAAACGTGAAATGATCGTCGCGTATCCAGCATAGGAATTCCAAGACTTCTTCCAGGGCATCCGCCGCCACCGGCGGGCGGTTTCGAGGCAGTCCGCTGATCACCCGCGCGAGCTGCTCGCGCATGGGTTGCCAGTCCTCGACCGCCACCCGCACATCCTCCAGCACCGCCGCGGTGGCCCGCTGGATCTCTTGCAGGCACTGCGGCTCGGTCTGACGGTCGATCTCGAAGTGCATCCACGCCTCGTGCCGGGTGGCTTGCTGCTCGGCTGGCTCGCAGACTTGCTGTAGATGGCCCTGTTGATCGCGCCGCACCGTCAGCACCGGATGGATAACGAGGTGGATGGTGAGCCCGAGGCCGTTGAGCGCCATGCTCACAGAGTCGACTAGAAACGGCATGTCGTCGGTGACGATCTGGAGAATCGTATGACTGGACTGCCAGCCATGCTGTTCCGGGGCGGGGTTGTACACGTGGATCAGCGGCTGGCCTGGCTCACGCGTGCAACCAAGTCCCCAGTGAGAGCGCGCGATGCCACCGAGATCGTCGACCCTGCGGATAGCCATATCCTCTGGCGCGACCCCTGCAAAATAATGGCGCACGAAGCTCCCGACCTGCGGCGCCGTATCGATCGGCCAGTGTGCCTGGGCTTGCGCAATCACGGCCTCGATCGCACGGGTCTTCTGTCCCTTATCGGTGCCCTGGTTCATACTTCTGGTCCTCCGTGCGTGCGCCCTGTACTCGTCGTCGAGCCGGGTTACTCAGGTCATCCGGGAGCTTGATGCTTACGATCGAGGATATTTCGCCGGCCTACCAAGGGCAATACTCTGCCGTGTGAACCATTTGCCGCTGTGGGGTTGATCGGCTGTGCTCACCGGCCGTGCGGTATCCTGCGGATGCGGCGCCACCGCAGCGGCAGGTCGCTGTGGCTTACAGGTTTTGCTGCCCTTGAGTTTGGCCGGCGCGCGGCGGTTGTGGCGCCATCAATTGCTCGGTTATCCGCAATGCCACGCCAGCCAGGTTGTATCCTACGCCGGAGCCGACCATCATCACCAAATCCCCTGGGCGGATGAGCCCTTGCTCTATGGCATCATCGAGCGCCATGGGCAGACAGGCCGAGCCGGTATAGCCCCATTTGTCCATAATGGTATGGGCCCGAGTGACCGGTAGCCCCAAGGCGCCACACACATCCCAAATTGTGCGCTGATTGATCTGCGTGAAGATGGCCTGCGCCACATCCTGAATTCGAAACCCGCACTGCGTGGCGAGCGTGCGCACAAGCGCGATCCAGCCTTCATGGTTGATTTCGGGCGGGTAGCGTTCATGCAATCGGACGCGCGTTCGCCCGGCCCGCACGGCGGCTTGCGAGGCGGGCTCGGCCGTGCCACCCGCATAAATGCCCCAGTGTTGGGCGTAGCGGCCGTCGGCTCGAAAGGCGCTGCCGAGAAAGCCGGGTTCGTCGCCGGGCTCCACAACGGCGGCACCGGCGCCGTCGCCGTAGAGGAAGATCAATGGGTCCTCCGGATCAGCCAGCCGATGCATAAGGTAGGCGCCGGTGACCAGTATGGTTCGCAGCCCCGGATTGGTCGCCAGCAGCCCGGCGGCGACGGCCAATGCGGTTGGGAACGAGGCGCAGGCACAGCCGATATCGAAGGTGCCGGCGCGGAACGCGCCGAGCTTGGCCTGAACGACGGTGGCGGTGGCCGGGGTGAGGTAGTCCGGGGAGTCTGTGCCGACGATGATCAGATCCACTGCCTCGGGCGAGCGCCCGGCACGCTCCAAGGCTTGGCGGGCGGCGGGCAGGATCAGATCGGAGGTGGCCCAATCATCGGGGGCATACCAGCGCTGGCGGATACCGGAGCTCGCGGCGAGCTTAACGATGCTCTCGGCTCGCCCCAGGGCGGCGAAGCGAGCCTGCAGCGCTTCATTGGTGACCCGGTGCGCCGGAATATAGCGGCCTGTGGCGATCAGGTTTGCGATGCGGGCCATCAGTACTTCGAAGGCGATGTTTAGACACAGCATGATTGCAGAACTGGCGGCGGGGGTCGATACCGGGCCGTCAGCGGGTACCGGTTTCTTTGGCTGGGTCAGCGCCTTTCGGTTTACCCGTCACGATCGCCGGCTGTGGACCATGGCAAGGGAGCGCGGGTTGCAACGGGGTAGCGCTCGAGGCGCCTGCTGGCGGGATCGCGGCCCAGCCAGCCGAGCCAGCGCCAAGCCTCGCCGGAGACTTGCACGATGCGATTGGCCAACGGGTCTAACGATGCCCAGGCCCGATCAGCGAAGTGAAAAATGGTGCGGATTGCTTGCCATTCGCCAAGTCCCACAGCCGCAGCGTGCCGCCGAAGGAGGTCGAGCCGAGGCGGCGGCCGTCGAGGGCGAAGGCGCAGCCGCAGCCGCGAACAGGGCGCCTATATGACCGTCGAATACGCCGAGAACAGCATTCCTTGGCGTGTGGGTACGAAAAGTTGCGGCCGGCGCGTACAGCGCCTATGGTGCAGTGTGCGGCAGATCCACCGCGCCGTCCACACGGCGGCGCAACCATTGGCTGCGGTAGCAGTGCGCGCCCTCGAAGTCGGCCTCGTTAAGGAGCCCATCACGGAACACGGTGCCGGTCAGATCGGCGCCGGCGAAGCGCGTGGATCGGGTCCGCACCCGCAGGCACTCGGCACGGGCAGTTGGGTGTCGGTGAGGTTTGCCCCTTCCAGATCGACGTGTTGCAAGAGCGTACCTTCGAGCCTGGCGCCACGCAGCACATGCCGCGCAGGTTCAGCGGCGGCGCGCCGGGGCAGCCTTCGATGCACTAGCCGCGCAAATCCGCCCTCTCCAGGCGGAACCCCGCCATGTAGTGTAGATGAGGACTGCCATGCGGAAGGCTCTAATAAAATTGTTGCTTCGCACACTGCCAGTCGTTTGTGTCTTTGCTGTGGCCACCCCCAGTCTTGCTACCGAAAATGGCAGCACACACTACGTGCCAGGGGCTATAGCAACGCTGATCGATCTGGCACCCACCCAACCCGGTTGGGTGGCCGAGACGGCGTACCTGCACTATGAGGCCGATGCATCGGCTTCCCGCCGCCTGCCGGTGGCGGGTGAAGTAGTGGCCGGGCTTAATGCGCGTATGGATGCGTTGTTGTTCGGCGGTTTTTATACGCTGGATCAGACGGTATTAGGTGCCCGCTACAGCGCCGGAGGGTTTCTGCCATACGTCTGGATGGATGTAAAGGGGCGGATCGATACCCCGCGGCGTAGTATCAGCCGAAGCGACAGCGTGTCGGGTATTGGCGATATCATACTGCTCCCGGCCATGCTTGCCTGGGAAAAGGACTACTGGCAGTTCAACGCTCTTCTGCCAATTTACGCTCCCTCCGGCCGCTATAAAGAAGGCCGTTTGGCCAATACCGGTCTTAACTACTGGACCTTCGATCCGACGGTCGGGGTTTCTTACAATAATGATCAAAACGGCTTTAATGCGGCACTGCATACAGGCCTATCGTTTAATACCGAGAATTCGGAGACCGACTACCAGAGTGGCAACCAGTGGCATTTGGAGGCAAGCCTTCAGCAACTGCTGCCCCTGGGGCCGGGGTTTCTCGGTGTTGGCACAGAGGGTTTCTATCTCACGCAGATCAGCGGTGACAGCGGTGCCGGCGCCGTCAACGGCGATTTTAAGGGGCACACCGCCGGCGTTGGTCCAGTGCTGAACTACTTCCTCCCTGGCAGCAATGGCAACTTGATCGCCGAGCTGCGTTGGTTGCCGGAGTTGAGCGTCAAGCGGCGTCTCGAGGGCGACTACGTTTGGGCCAAGATCGTGTATCAATTCTGAGCGGCGCTCGAGTCGGATTGGTTCGGGGACCACCGGTAGGCGAGCGGCGCAGTGCGCACCACAATGAAATACGGTTTAGTTGAACTGCCCCGATTTTCCCGGAGACTCCAATTGTTGAGAAAATGGGCCATGAAGACGCCGACGAGGTATTTTCTCCGAAGTAAGAGTGCGCGGTTCAGATGTCTGAATCGACGAGACGAAGTGTGGCGATAAGGATGGCGAGGTTGGAATCATCGGCTACGAGAGAGACCTCGCTTAATCGTCTCTTCTGGAAGCGCCAGCTGCCGCGGCCGCTGGCAGGGATCCACCGGAATTTGAAGGCCTAAGTATCATGCCAACAAAGATTATAATTATTACCGTTTTGCTGGCTGGATTGTTCGGCGTGGCCTTCGCTGAGGGCGATGAGCAGCGTGTTTTCGGTTGGGTGGAAATGGCGACGATCGAGCCCTGGGGTGCCGAAGCGAAGGCCAAGCTCGACAGCGGCGCTCTTACCTCATCCATGCACGCTGAACACGTTGACGGGTTTGAAAAAAACGGTGAGCAGTGGGTGCGTTTCACCGTCGAGATCAAAGACGAGGCCAAGGGCGAGATCGTATCGAAAACGTTCGAAAGGCCGCTATACCGCGATTTGACGGTCCAGGGTGCCGGCGGTCAAGACCATCGCCCCGTCGTTCTTATGAAGCTCTGCCTAGGGGATACGGTTTACGAAGAGCAGTTCAGCCTGGAAGATCGCGATGATATGAATTACCCAATCTTGTTGGGTCGGCGGACCATTCAAAGTCTCGGTCTCATCGATGTGACGAAGACTTTTTTGCATGGGCCCAGCTGCGGTGATGGCTCAGCCGTGCAGAGCCATCAGAATAAGGAGCTTGACCCGGACATCGGCATCTAGTCGGCCTTGAACAACTCCTAACACATTGACGGGTTGGTGCTTCGGGCATTTCGGCCGTGCCTCACGATTTCGTCGAAAAGCGATAGCCCGTGCCCCGCACCGTTTGGATTAGGCGATCGTGGCCGCGACCGGCGATCGTTTTGCGCAGGCGCCGAATGTGCACGTCCACGGTACGCTCCTCGACATACACATTGGTGCCCCATACGTGGTCCAGCAACTGGCCGCGACTGAACACGCGCTCCGGGTGGGTCATGAAGAAGCGCAGCAGGCGGAACTCGGTGGGGCCGATCTCGAGCGTATCCTCACCGATCCATACGCGGTGGGCCACCGGATCGAGCGTTAAGCCCTTCACCTCGATCCGCTCATCGCCGGACAGCGGCGCCGCCCGGCGCAGCACCGCCTTGATCCGCGCGAGCAGTTCGCGCGGCGAGAAGGGTTTGGTCACAAAGTCGTCTGCGCCTACCTCTAGGCCGCGGATTTTATCCTCCTCCTCGCCACGGGCGGTCAACATGATGATCGGCACATCACGATAGGTCGGATGCCGCTTCACCCTCCGGGCAAAATCGATGCCGCTCATGCCCGGTAGCATCCAATCCAGCAGCACCAAATCCGGTACGATTTCATCAAGCAGGGTAAGGCCCGCCTCTCCCGAGTCGGCCTGGTGCACGCTGTAATCGCTCCGGATCAGCGCCATCGCAATCATTTCGCGAATGGCCGCTTCGTCCTCGACTATCAAGATCTTGACCATCACTCGCCTGCATCCCGCGAGACTCCTATGCATTACAATTTACTAGAATGACCGTTTTATGACAGTCGCGCGCGGTCGGCGAAGAGTTCAACGTTTATTGAACGCGACCCAGGGTGGCGCCGGTACGCGGAGTCGAGAGAGGAGGGGAGTCCATATCGTCTGACTTATTCGATAATCGCCCTTCGGCAGGGTTCTCCTGAGCGTAGCCGAAAGGCTCAGGGTGAACGACTAATCTATTGATGCTCCATACTTTGTGCCCGCTCGTGCTGAGCCGTGAGCTTGACGAACGGTCGAAACACGAGCGGAGTAAACCAGAATGGCCAGAATGGGGCAAGTAAATAAAGGTAATCGTATCAACGAGTGGTTTGTGCCTGCCTTCGGCCCGCTAAAATTTCGTGTCCTGGTCGGGCTGCTGTTTTTACCCTATACGGGTATGGTGCTTTCTTACACGATGATTGGCTCAATGCTGGCCCCTGTCATACATGGGGATCGTGCTATTGCCATTCTAGTAATTTATTTTCTCGCGCTAGGGATTGGAGCTCACGCTCTCGATGCCTTTGGCAGCAAGGAAGTCAAGCCCTGGGGCGAAGTCTTCACCGCAGTACAGCTCTGCGCGCTGGCAATATTAGCACTCAGTGTTGCGTACGCTATCGGTATTTACTATATGCTCTTTTATGCACCGCTACTTTGGGCGATCGCTATTCCAGAGGGTTTTTTTGTCTTAGCCTATAATTTGGAGTGGTTCAATGGCCGATTTCATACTGACGGATGGTTCGCCGTCTCCTGGGGAAGTCTGCCGGTGCTTGCTGGTTATGTTTTGCAAACCAATCAGATTTCTTGGACCATTCTGCCGATCGCCGCTTCGATGGGTTTTTTTAGCCTGGTAGAAATCAAGGCATCACGCTCCTACAAGGTGTTAAAGCGCGCTCACTGTGAAGACGAGTTCGAAGACCATATGGCGCGAATACAGATTCTAGAGCAAATATTAAAAAGCATTAGCCTGGGCGTTATACTGCTTGGCCTTGGCTTGATAGTTTGGCGGGTTTTGTCTTAAAAGAATAAGGAGTCTGGGCATGGATTTCATTGACTATTGGGTGGACATCCGAGCCCGGCTGGACAAAGAGCTAACAAGACAAATACCTAAGCTTTTTTCCGCTTTCGGACCGCAGCAAATCAAAACAGTTCAGTATATTATCAACAATGGCAAGCGTATCCGCGGCTGCCTGGTCTGCTTGGTGAACCACGCTTTGGGGGGCCAGATCGCGGATGCGTTGCCGAGGGCAGTGGCCATCGAGTGCATTCAGGCGGCCTCGCTCATACACGATGACTACGTAGATAATGACACGATCCGCCGTAAGCGCCCCGCAACCTGGACAGTTGAAGGGCCGCGACGAGCCGTGTTGCTGGGCGACATGATGTTTGCAACGGCAATACAGTCGATGGTGGAGCTGAGTAATGCAGACGGGATCGCGGTAACGCGTGCCATTGCCACGGTGGCCAACGGCGCTTACCAGGAGCCCCTTTTGCTGGCAAAGCCCGCAGCGGGTAGAGCGCTTGACCTAAACGAACAAACTATTTACGAGCGCATTATCTATCTTAAGACGGGAGCACTCTTTGGGGCCGCCTGTCAGTTGGGTGCCATTGCCGCAGGCGCTCCCGAGGAACGATGTGCCCATGCTTATGCCTTTGGTGCTCGAACCGGAGAAGCTTATCAGATCGCCGATGACCTCGTTGAGTTTGTTAGCGTATGGGGGGCCCCACAGGAACACACCGAAAGATCGCCAGCTCTATTTCCTGTACTGAACTTCTTTTGCTATAAAACCGGACTGACCATTCCCTGCCATCTCGCTGAGTCACAACATAGCCTACACGATTGGTGCCAATACATAGGAATGGATTTTATCGGCTATATGAAGCATGAAATTGATGCGCGTGTGAAATCAGCAGAATCCTATGTTGGGCAATTCCCCAGTAACATTTATGGTAAAATGTTGGCGGAAGCACCTGCTAAAATAGTGGCAATGATGTCTTGTTTTTCTGCTCTAGACCCATCGACTTGAATTTGGCTGTACCATTGTAATTAAAGGTGAAGCTTTCTGGCTGTAACGATTGCTGAGCCATAGAGCGTTAGATGCTCTGTGCAGATGCTATCAAACCCGTTCGTCTTGAGCAGATCGTTAAGTTCGGAAACCCAGCGAGACTTCTCTATGAGTTGCGGCAACCCGTAATATATTTCTCGCCATTCAGGGAAAAATGGCGTGCCAAATACCTGTAAAAATTTAAAATAAATTCGCCAAATTATGACGAGGTAAGGTTTGGGTGGAAAGGTGAAATCATGCATTAATAATAAGCCGCCGTCTTTGAGCATCGACCTGCTGTTATGAGTGAGGCGCTTCAGTTCGGCGTATTTGGCGAGATAGGAAGAGCTCACGCAGTCAAAGGGCATTTTTGAGTAATAGTCCTCCGCGCGGCTCAACACCCATTCGATGTTGTTTATCCCGAGCCGTTCGGTTTTCTCACGGGCAATATCCAGGTACTCTTGTCGCAATTCCACTCCAACCACATGGCAGCGTGGATAACGTTTGGCGATGGTCCGCGTTGATATACCTGTGCCGCAGGCGAGATCTAGGATACGTTCGGGATTATGCGGCATAAGCGCTACGAGCCGGTGCTTCCAGCGCCGATCGATACCAAAAGTGGCGAGGTTGACCATAAAATCGTAGCTTCGGCCAGTGCCAGCAAAAAACCGCTGCACGAGCGCGAGCCTGTCATCGGGTTGGTTCATAGCGCTGCCTTGAGAACCGAGTCGATTATCCAGGCCTTAATGGTCTCTTCACTGCTGGCGAGGCACTGCACTATCCATGCGCTTCAGCACGGATTTTCTTGTAGGCCCCCGTCTCAGCTCGACCTGGATCACCTCGGTCGCAAGCCGAGCGAAGTCCTCGCGAGCCACCAGCGTCGAGAGCCGCTGCGGGTCACTGTTGCCCCCCGCCGATCCCCCGCCAATGCACATCGGTGGTATCAACGGTGTTGCGATAATTCCAGCTTGCTACATAGACTAGCTGGCCCATCAGCTCGGTGCCGCCGTGCTGATGGGCCAGCTCCCCGATCTCCCGGAGTCGTTGCCGGTCCTCGGTGAGGGTGGTGCAATCGCTAGCCTCCCGACCGGATTCCGCGGCATCGAGGCGCCGGCACAACTCGGCCACCTCATCGGCTAGGGCATCAACGTCGATAAGCATTGGGTAGCCTCCCTTGTCGCGATCTCAGCGTGTTGCGCGAGCCTACCGCTAAATAGGCACATCATGCCAACTCGGTGAGCGATTGTTACCCTTTTAGCCGGGGCGGTTCCTACTGCATATCGACTCCGGTGTGCGCCGATTATCCCGCCGAGGTGGCAATAGCGTAGTCGGATTGCTAACCGCCTGCTCGGAAATCCCTCCCGGTTTCGGCCAATCCGTAGCGACATTATGCTAATCTCTCACTGAGCTTTCCTTCTACGCGGCAGGTTCACGAAATGGCTTTAATTAAATGTAGTGAGTGTGCCAAATATGTCTCGGATAAAAACTCCGTGTGTTCATATTGCAAGGCGGTCCTTGCCAAGGGGAATCCTACGGCAAGTCAACATGAGGGACCCAAATGGGAGTCTGCCGGTCTTTTCATGGCATCGACCGGTGCATTGGCGCTTTTCTTTTTTAAGCCTCCCATAGGCATGGTAATGATTTTATCAGGATTGATCGTATATGGGGTCGGAAAGTTTTTAATTGGGAAATACATATAATTTTAGCCGAACCATTAATCCTATCTTGTCGCTTTCTCAGTCGCTGGCTTGGCATTTTCAGGTGGTGCGGGGTCGAACCACCGGAAGAACTGGCCTGGGGGTAGGCAGGCGCGGTCCTCGTGGTTAGGACCGCCGCCATGACCTGCCGCCCGACCTGAGACGGGAAGACAATCATCTATACTGCTTATCAGGGACTGTGCTGCGCTATGACGCACCAATAGGTATATTGCGGAAGGTACCGATGGCCGTGGGCGTTTGGGTGAGGCGAGACAGCGCGAGTGTGCAAACTTGTTCGCCGCGCATTTACGGCGCACGGCTCCAGTCCTTGGATTCGGCGGCTCACCGCTCGGTCCGAGAGAAGGCTTTCCGGGGTGAATATCTCCAGGCCGGTACCGTAAGCGGGACGTAGGTAAAGGAGCCAGCGATGAAGCATGAGTTTGCTGTTCTCTCCCATATCCACTTGCAGCCGGAAATAACTTTTGAGCGCCCGGCCGAACCTCCCGAAATCGTGCACTGGGATAGCCCGGCCGTGGAGGTCATGACGGATTTCCGCCGTGTGAGGCCAATAACCGTCCCCCCGGAGGTCTCGATCGATACGGCTTTAGAGAGGATGAAGCGGGTCGGTGTACGCCTGCTGCTGGTCATCGACGAGCACGAGCGGATCATCGGCGTCATTACCGCTAGAGACATTCAGGGCGAGCGGCCCGTTAAGCTGGTTCAGGAAACCCGAATCCCGCATGCTGCGATTCGCGTGGAAGCCATAATGACGCCGCAACCGGAAATCGTCGCTCTTAATATAATCAGCGTTCGCAATGCCTTGGTAGGCCATATCGTCGAGACATTGCGGGCGCTCGAACGCCAGCATGTGCTCGTCTTGGAGGTCGATGAGGCCACCAAGGCTCAGCGGGTGCGAGGCTTGTTCTCGACTAGCCAAATCAGGCGCCAGCTAGGCGAGAATATTAACGCCGACATCCCGCCGGCGCATTCGCTTGCGGAAATGCAGCACGAGATCGGCTAACCGATGTTGCGCCGAATAAAGTCCAGCGTTTCCCGATCGCACCCCGCATGGGGCGGGCCGCTTGCGCCACCTTGGTGCGGTGGTGCGTAACTCAGGCTGAGACGATCGGGTGGGAATGGTGTGAAGCGCGTACCGTATACTTTCTTGTGTACCTGCCGCAACCATTTGGAAGTGAAAAATGACGGAGGAGAACGACACCTCGACCCAGGTGTTCAATGTGTGTGCTTTGCTGCGAGATGATGGCGTGGCTGCAAATACGGCGCAGCTGATAGTGATCCACGGCCGCGGCGTCGGTCAAAAAGTTGAGCTAAACCGCCCGCGCATCACTATCGGGCGCCGTGATACGAATCATCTTATCTTGGCTTCGGCTACCGTAAGCCGTGAGCACGCCTACGTTGCTTGTGAGGAAGATCGCTATTCCATTGTGGATAGCGGCTCTCGCAACGGCGTTTATGTCAATGGACAGAAGATTCCGGCCGGCCGGGAGTGGTGTCTGAGCCACGGTGATAGCCTCGCTTTGGGAGAGCAACTGCTCTTGTTTCATTGTCCCCAGCGTTTGTTCAATTCGCAAGGCTTGTTTGAGATCAGTATTGATCGAGGCAAGGTCAAACAGGAGGTCGATGACCTGCTGATTCGCGTTCTCGGTTCTGACGGCGGTACCCAGCGCCGTCTCGTCGAGGCGGATAAGACGACAACACGCTAGTCGGCGCCGAAAGTCAAGGCGAGCGAGCCGTTGCGCAGTTTGTGCTTGAAATTCTCGCGTGCCCGCAGGTAGTGCTCGGTAACGTGGCTGAAGTCAAACAGCGTTGGTTCGACGATATGAGGGTTCAAGAGCAAGAGGGTAACCTTATCCCGGTAGCGCTGCCGCGCTTCCTTGAGCTGATACCCCCATAGTGCCTCCTCGAGTGCGTAGATGCTCTGCACGAAGCGGTGGATGAAGCCGTGTGCGGGTTTGCGGCGCTCATCGCCGCTGAAATGGGTGGCGATCAGCAAGAGCTTGCGCTTGTCCCCGCTGCGCAGGTGCTCGGCGATCGGCGAGATCAATGGGGTCTTCTCTACTAATCCGCCGTCGTAGTAACCACATTCCTCGCCTTCGAGGGCAGGCCGCGGGGCCAGAATGCCGGGCAGGCTCATACTGGAGAGGATAGCGGGTAACAGCAGTCCCTTGCGGAAGACCTTGCGGCGATTGCGGCCGTCGTCGCTACAGGCGATGCAGCGAAACGGGATGGTACAGCTTTGAAAGTCTTTGACCTTCAGGCCTGCATCGATCAACAAAGCAAGCCGTCGGCCTTGGATGAGGCCATCGGGTAGGAATCGCCCGAACGGGCGTAGCAGCAAGGAGCGCAGGATGGCCACGTGGCATAGATCGACCGTATCTTTAGAGTCGAGATTACGGATTGTGGCGAGCATCTCGGCGGCGGTGGTGCCGGTGGTCCAGCTTCCTCCGACGATTGCACCGGCGCTGGTTCCCCAAAGCTCGCTAATATGCTGCTTAAGTTCCAGCTCTTCAAGCAGGTGGATGAGGGCGATATTGCCGCACAATCCCGCGGTGGAGCCACCACCGAGCGAGACGACCAGGCGATGTTCGCCGGCCGTTGCCAGGCGGTGCAGCGTGCTGTAGTCCTCCGCTTCCAGTTGCGATTCGATCGTTTTTTGACGATCGAGGCTATTCGTTGCGGCCATGTTCCGGCCGCGGGATGGCCACCGGATTCGGCCCGAGCGTTTGCGGCTTCCTATGGTTAGCATGCATTTCCGTCGGTCATAAGACGTGCGGCGATGGCGATCAGTTCTTTGGTCAACGGATGCTGTGGCTGGCATCCGACGAACAGCTCCCGGCTGCCGAGTATGGCCATCGTTGCGTCCAAAGGCAGAATACCGATCACCTCATAGCCATAGGCTGAACGAATCTGGTTGCGCATCGTCTCCGAATCAACGCGTTCGGCTACTTTGTTGACCACCAGATAAATGTTAGGCACTTGCAAGCGGCTTGCCACCTCCAGTAGGACCGCTGTTCCATGGTAATCCTGTTTGTCCGGCCGCAGGAGGATCAGCAATTGATCGGAGATGGCGGCGGTGAGCAGGGTTTCCCGGTTGAGTCCCGGATGCGTGTCCAGAAACAGGAAATCGAGTTGTAACTCGGCGATGAGCTGCTTGAACTCTCTACTAAAGCAGTGGACATCATAGCCTTCGCCAACCACGCGGGATATGTCGTCCACCGCCAGGCTGGAGGGTAACAAATAGAGCTTGCCGGCTGAATCAGCCAAGCCGCAGTTGTGATCGATATCGTAGACCGTTTCAGCCAGCTCGCATTTGCCGAATACGAAATCGGAGAGAGTGTAGACCATGCGCTCGGGCTCGATACCGAAGATCAGGTGAACCCCGGGCGATTGGATGTCCGTATCCAGCACGGCAATGCGCTGTCCTCGCTTTGCCAGCAGGAAGGCGAGGTTTGCTGTGATGTTGCTCTTGCCGGTTCCGCCTCGGTAGGAGTGTACCGATACGATTTGCGCCATCGTCATGCCCCTTGTGATTGTTGCATCCGCTAGAGCCCACCAGGGTCTTGCGATGCTGCTCTACCTTAATTCTAGATTCTGTATCGATCCTAGGGCCATCCGACCGGTTGTATGGGTGAGCTTCGGGCGGTGATCTGGCCGGGAGGCTCACAGGGTTATGTTCGATTGTTTACCCGGACAACTCTTTCAATAGAAAAGGTTTGCTAATAAAAAACGTTTTCTGATTGGCCGGGGCGCATCCTGGTGGCTCATCGTAATCTCCGTCCTATAATTAAATTATTGAAAATCATATAGGTACTTTTAATTTTCACCTTTTGCAATTTACGGCATGCAATTTGCATTACGTTAGGCAACGAGGGCATTGTGCTCTCGGAATGAAAATCTCTGCAATCGACAGTTAGGAAGGAGTGCAAGATATGGCGAACATTATGATTCGTGACCTGAGCGTGGCTAAAGCGTTGGACCGGCAGGCGAGCCGGCGAGTAAAGGGTGGAGTGAATGGCGGTTGGGGTGGTGGGTATTTGAAGCCTTTCCCGTCTCCTATTGTTCTGAATCAAACGATCACTCCGCAGATTCAGGTCGCCGTCATCAACAATACGGTGGTGGGGTTTGGCGATTTGAAGCCATTCGGTGTAAGCGGAATCATTGGTCAAGGCCAGCGCGCCTGAGCGTCCGGCCCTAAATAGGCGGGGGTTTCCTGCGACAACCCCCCGCCTATTTTGACTAGGTAATTACAGGAGAGAGCATCATGTCAGCACTCACGATCCAAGACCTCAATGTCGAGAAAACCCTGGATCGGCAAGCGCGGCTGCGTGTTGTAGGGGGCAGTAGCGCTCTGTTTGGGGCTCTGGCTCGTCAATACTCGATGCAACGCATGCTGCAGAAGTTCAGCCGCCGATTCCCGTTGCCGTTCGTCTTTGCGCAGACTCTGGCGCTCGGCGCGGGTGCCTCTCAGGTGCAGCATGCCGTTGTCCAGCAGACTGCGCTGGCTATCGGCGACAACAATCGAATCGAACAAAATGCCGTCATCGTTCAGAATCAAAAGGCCTGATTGGGCGGCGGCGGATTCGGCGGTCCATTTTGTGCGCGTGCCCGCATTGACCGCTGAGCAGCATGTACCAGACTTTAGGAAAACGAATCCATAGCAGCCCTTCTATACCTAGGGCGGTAGGCTTTGAAGAGGGCCACCAGACCATGGGAGTCCAGCGCTCGAAAAGCGGCAATGAATGCGCCGAACGGCCGTCGATGAATGCCTGCCGCACTCTTTTTGTCGGAATGAGTCTTGGGCTGCTGAGTGCCTGCAGTAGCTTTTTCGGCCCCGAGTACACGACCCCGCAGGCGCCGAGCAAGTCGACCTGGTCGGCGAATCCCACCGGGATTGCTGCTGCCAACGCCATTCAACCCGACTGGTGGCGTGGTTTTCAGGACCCTTATCTTAATAGCCTCATTCGGCAAGCCGTTGCTCAGGGCATAGACCTCAGGATCCTGGCGGGGCGCATCGCAGAAGCCCGCGCGGCCGTAGGGCAGGCGCAGGCAACGAGGCTGCCGACCGTAAATGCGACGACGCAGGCAAGCGTGACCCGTTCTCGTGTTGAGATTCTCCCTGGAGAGTTTGCCGATCCGACCACTACCCACCAGTACAGTGCGCGTGGCGCGTTGAACTGGGAGATCGACATCTGGGGTAAGCTGCGTAAGGGGGTCGAGGCTCAGCAGGCGGCCGTGCGTGCTTCGCAGGCGGATTGGCGCGCCGGTTACCTGACGCTTGCCTCCGATGTTGCCAGTATTTATTTTTTGATCCGCCAACTCGATGAGCAGCGTGGCCAGCAGCAAAAGTTCCTGGTAAATAACCAGCAGATTCTGGCGATCTATGAGAGACAGTACCGGGACGGGCTGGTAGCAAGGACCGCGGTGCTGCAGCAGCGCGCCGAGGGCAGCGATATGCGGCAGCTGCTATTGGAGTTCGAGCGCCAGCGCCAAGTCGCGGAAAACCAGCTGGCTACGCTCCTGGGTACGCCGGCTGGTGAATTCAAGGTGCCGGTCGTGGGGCAGCTCGAGCGTGTGCGCGTACCCCATGTCCCAGCTGGGTTGCCAGCCGATATGCTCTCGCGCCGGCCTGATATCATTGCCGCCGAGTATCGTGTGCTGCAGGCCTATGATCTGATCGGGCAGGCCCGGCTCGCTCGCTTACCGTCTTTTAGCCTGACGGCCAATGGTGGGGCCGTAAGCAGCGTGCTGTCATCATTGCTCAAAGGCTTTACGTTTGGACTTGCTCCGGCCATTAACGTGCCGATCTTCGATGCCTCGCTCAAGGCGAACGTCAATGTCAACGAGGCGCGCGCCAAAATCGCAGCGCAGCAGTACCGCAGGACCGTTATCACGGCTTATGAGGAAGTCGAAAACGCGTTGGTGAGCTTGGCTTTTCGTAAGAGGCAGATGCAAGCGCTCAAGGATCAGCTCAAGGATCTCAGAACCGTTAATGAACAGGTTAGGGCTCAGCTTAAGATCGGCCTGGTCTCGCAGCTGCAGGTCTTTGAATCGCAGCGTAGGCTGTTGTCGGCCGAGCTGTTGGCGCTTACGTTACACCAGCAGATTCTCAGTGACACCATCACGTTGTACAAGGCGTTGGGAGGCGGTTGGCCGTCGGAAATCGTCTCCAAAACGCTGCAGGAGTAACAGCCCCCGAGTGCGCCGTTTGGGGGCGGGTCGGCTATGAAATTCACGCTCAAGCCGCTGTCTCATCCAGAGCTCGGAGAGATCGTCGTGCGTGACGATCTCTTTACCGTCGGTCGCAACGAGGCACCTTTTGCCGCGCTTTCTGATGGGGCGGCCGTGGGCTTGTCAGCGAGCCACGCGAAGTTGTTCCGCCAGCAGGATACGCTGCATGTGGTAGACCTCGGCAGTCGTGGTGGCACGACCGTCAACCGCCGGGCCGTGCACAAGCGTGCGGTGACTCTACAGGATGGCGACGAGCTGTGTTTTGCGGGGCAGATATGCTTTCGAATCGAAATTTCCGAGCCACAACGGCCCGAGCCCGGCGCTGCGCCGTTGACGTTGGTTCTCGTACCGACGTCCGAGAACACTCCACTCGAGCCCATCGTCATCGATCACTTCCCCTTCCTGATCGGCAAGGATGTGGGTGTGTTTTCAGGCTACAAGACGCATTTTCCCGAGGAGAGCCGCTATATATCCCGCCGTCATGCGCTGATCTTTCGGCAGCAAGACGGCCTGTATGTCGAGGATTTGGGCAGCACTAACGGTACTTTCCTAGATGGACGGCGCCTGGTGACCGGTGCTCGGCTCGAAGACCGCGCAAACATTGCCTTCGGAGGGAAATTTTTCAGCTATCGCATGGAGTTGGGGCCGGTTGTGGCCGAGGCGTTCAGCCAAGAGCCGGGAACCATTTTCGTCACGGCGGCGGACTCTTTCCTCGATGCGTTCTGTCCGGAGGTCGATGCTCCGGCCGATACCGACGAGGCCAGCGCGGACAACCCGGCCCTTGCCAAGGCCAAGGCCAAGCGAGGCGTCGGCAAGCCGCGGCGCGAGGGGTTGTTCGGGCGAGTGCGCATTTTCTTGGCCGAGCTCAAACTGGCTTTTACCGATGAGCAGCCGAATCGTCCGAGACGCCGCTGGCTCTGGCTTCTGCCGGCCGGCGGGTTGCTGACGGTGGCGCTCGCGTTGGGCTTTTATCTCAAAGGCAGTCCTGAGCGAGCCATCCATGAACTCATGGCCGAGCAGCGGTATGCCGACAGCGCCGCAATGGCCGAGCGCTATCTGGAGGCGCATCCCGACAACGAACGGATCAGTCTACTCGGTACGGAGTCTGTAGCTAACCAGGTGGTGCCTGTCTGGATAGCACGGCTGGAGGACGGCGATTTCAAAGGGGCTGAGCAGGCCCTCGCATCCGCCGCTCAATTGAGCCGGTTCAATGACGATGCGCGGAAGATGCTGGCCCTGCTCGAATGGGCCGGCCGCTTGGAGCGATTCATAGTCGAGCGCGGCGGCCCCCAAGCCCCAATCGTCATCTTCCACGACGAGGCGTTGATCAGCGAATTGGTCGAGTGGTGGGAGAACGACTCCCGTGGCCATCGGAATCGGCTGACCCGGCTCATGGACTATGTGCCCGAATGCCGGCCCGTAGGGGCACGCGTGGCAAGCCACTTGGCGGGCCTGCAAAATGAGAAATCGAGCTATTTGCATGCGATTGCCCAGCTTACGCAAACCATTCGGAATGATTTGGCGGCCGATCGCGCGGGCGAATTGACGGACGTACTCAAGGCGTTCCAGAGCCAATATCCGCGCATCGGCGGTATGCAACGCGTTTGGCTGGATCTGGAGCGTTGGCAGGCGATTCAGACGGCGATTCGCAGCCAGGACCTCGATGCGGCGTTGCGGCTGAGTCGGCATGGCCAATTCGCGACGCCGCTGTTTCGTGAAGCGGCACAGGCGCAGATCGCCGTAAAGCTCCCGCCACCCGAAATCGCCGCAGAGTATGAAAAAGCGGAGCGCGCCTGGGCTGGGGGTGATTGGGATCCCGCCTTCGAGCTGTTGCAGGGGCTTGCCGGTCAGCCGTGGAGTAAGGTGGCGCAGCAACGGTTGCAGCGCTATAAAAAGGTTTTGCAAGATTACCGCGCGTTGCAGCAGGCCCGAGACAGTGCAGACTACGGAGGCAGGTTGCTCGCCTTCTATAATCGCTTGGATCCGATCGGTGATGCGCATATGCACCGCGCCCTCAACGGTGATTTCCAGACTTATCGAGCACAGGCGCTGCTTGATGTGCAGCACCAATTCCAACAGGCCAGCAGGGAGTGGTCGCGCTATCAGGCCAAGGGCGGCATCGATGGTTTGCTGCGCCTGGAGGATGTCGTCTCGGCTGCCTTCCGGCGCCAGGCCGGGGCGCTCTCGCGCGCCTTCGAGCAGGCGGGCCACATGATGCGCACCTATGCGCTGCTCCAGAAGGCCGCTCCAGCACCGGCTCAGCAGCTCTATGAGAATTTATTCGCCGAGATCAAACGTCAGCGCCAGTGGCTCGAGGACATGCGCATCGTAATGAATGCCTCGTTGTTGAAGGCCAAACTGGCGCTGCTGCCGGGCCCATTGGAGGCGGTTGACCATGAGCGATAAAAGGCCTGTACTTTACCAGCCGCGTTTGCAAGACGCTCTGGAGGATCACAGTGCCGAAGGAATCACGATTCTCTCCTCCGAGCCGTCGCGGCTGATCCGGGTATTGATTTTATTGCTTTTCGCGCTGCTGCTGGCGGGTGCCGCCTGGTCTTTTATCGGCCATGCCGATGTCATCGTCCAAGCCGGCGGTGTACTCGGGCCCGACGGGGAAGAGCGGCGCATTTATTCGCCGGTCGATGGTGAGTTGGTCAATATTTATCTCGCAGAGGGGATGCCCGTTGCCAAAGGTGACGTGCTGGCCCGGGTCGAAGCCGTCGATGCCATCCAGCTCGCGACCCAGGCCCTGCAGGCTAAGTTGAAGCTGACTGATGCCCAGCAGCAACATGATTTGCTCCCGGATCGCATCCGTGTCTTAGAGCAGCAGCTCAACCTATTGCGGGTTCAAATCGACCAAGCGCAGCGGTTGCATGATAAGCGCGTCAATCAAGCCATCGCCAAGCTCGGTGAAGAGCAGCGCATCAGGCTCGGTAAGGCGCGCGCGCAACTGAGGGAGGCGAAAAACGAGCTCGACTACGCGCGTGCGGAAGCCGAAAAGTATGAACGTCTATTCCGCTCGCCGGGCGGTGGTGGTCTCTCACGCCAGCAAGTGGACACCAAGCGCCGCGAGTATGCGGCCAAGCAAACCACCTATGATCTGGCCAGAGCCGAGCTGGCACAGTTCGAGGTCGATTTGAGCAAGGTGTACCAAAGCAGCCAGGCGGAGGTCCAGCAGACTGCAGAGAAGCTCTTGAGCCTGCGTACCCAGTATGCGCAAAAGAAACTCGAGTTGGCCACCCTGGAAAATGAGGGGCAATTGCAGCTGCGCATCGCGCGAGCAACCGCCGAAGGGGCGGCAAGGGTCAGCTTCGATGACATTGATGAGGAGAATTTGCTGTTGGTGCGCGCACCCGTCGCCGGTGTGATTACGAGATTGGCGTTGACCCAGCCGGGGGACAAAGTGGTCGCGGCGCAGCCCATCGCGAGCATCGCACCGGCCGGCGCGCGCCCGGTGCTGCAGGTGGCCATCGGGGAGACGGAGCGAGCCTTTTTGCAGGAGGGTATGCCGGCCAAGCTAAAGTTTCCTGCCTTTCCGTACCAGCGCTACGGCTTGATCGAAGGGACCCTGGAGTATATTTCTCCGACGGCCAGCGCAAATGCGCAAAACAAGCAGCCGACTTACAAAGGCCGTATCGGGTTGCAGCGGGACTCCTTTTCCGTAGGTAACACGCAGATTCCGCTGCGCTACGGCATGAGCGGTACGGCCGAGATCGTTGTGCGCAAGCGGCGTCTGATCGATCTAGCGCTGGATCCGCTGCGCGAGGTAACAGCCTGGTGATTCGGTTGCGCACCAGGCGCGGAAAACTGAGGTAACCCATAATGCAAGTTGCAAAAATCGACGAAGAGACAATCAGCGCGGATGGGCTGGTGAAGTGGTTAAAACTCAATGGGACCTTCGATAATTTGATTGAAGAGCTGGTCAGCGAAAAGCTCACGGTGCATGCCGCGAAACGGGCGGGCATCAATATTACGCTCGAGGAGATTCAGGAGCGTTTCGATCAAATACGCCGCGTCGAAGGTCTGCATCGGGCCAAGGATACGCAGGAGTTCCTACAGCAGTTGGGGGTCAGCCTAGATGATTTTGAGGCCTATATAAGCGATACCTTATACAAGGAGAAAATGCTGGAGGAAGTTCGTCGGGACGAGGCCATTCAGGAGTATTTCAGTCTCAACTCACCCAAATTCGAAGGCATCGAAATAAGCCACATCGTCGTGGACTCCGAGAACAAGGCCAGGGAGATCCTCTCGCTCGCCGAGGAAGAGCCCGATATGTTCGCGGAGCTCGCGCGCGAGCACTCACTCGACGATGATACCAAGCACAACGGTGGGCTGGTGGGTAAGGTACTGCGCGGCGAGCTGCAGGACGAGATCGAAGCCAAGGTTTTCAACGCTTCGGCAGGCGAATTACTGGGGCCGTTCCAAACCCCCGATGAGCTGTTCTATGAAATCTTCAAGGTCGAGGCGAGGCATCCGGCCATTCTCGATACTGAAACCGAGAAAGAAGTGCGCCGTCTGGTCTACCGGGCCTGGCTTGAGGCCCGCGCTCAAGAGCATCGCCTGGAAGTGCTTTAGTTTCTCGTGATGGCTGCTTTTAGGGGGATGGGTTTTACTAAGCAGCGATGAGTTTGGCGCGGCGGCTGAGCACGGCCCCGAAGCGAAGGCGTGAGGGAGAGCAACCAGTGGATACAGTAGCGCTCACCGATTTTCTCGCCACAGTCGAAATCCTCTCTGCCTTCAGCCGCGAGCAGCTGGCCGTACTGGGAAGTCAGGCCGAGATCAAGGTGTACGATTTCGGCGATACGGTTTGCAACGCCGGCGAGCCAGAAACTGGGTTGTACATCATCAAATCCGGCGCGGTCAGGGTTTTCACCGAGGATCGGGGCAAAGAAATCAGCATGGGGATTCGCAAGGAAGGCGAGGTCTTCGCCGAGATCGCCGCCTTGCGTGATTACCGCCATGAATCCTCGGTGCGTGCCTCGTCGCGAACCGAACTGATCCATATCCCGCGAGCGGCCTTTAGCGCGATTCTCGCGGACAACAAGCAGGCGGAAACCTATATCGCCCATTACGCCGCCATCCAAGCGGCCGGAGGGTTTGTCACCCGGTTGTTCGACCTGCGCCGCAAAGTGGACAAAAACGAGCTTGAGGAGCTCATCCGCAGCATCGGGGTCAAGCGGGTCAGACCCGGTCAAGTGATCGTGGAGCAGGACGCGCGCGATGAGCAACGGCTCTTTGTGATCCGCAAAGGCCGGGTTCGGTTGATGCGCACGGAGGAAGGGCGGGATTATCCGCTGGCCAGTCTACGTCAAGGCGACGTGTTCGGAGAGAAGGCCTGCCTGCTCCAACAAGAGCAAGTGGCCAGCGCGATTGCCGATAGCGACACCACGCTTATTGTTATTACGCAGCAAACGGTTCATTTCATTCTCGAGCGCAATCCGAAGCTCAGGGAACTGCTCGAGGAGCGCATCCGTTTCCTCGAACGCGATCTGCTGCGGCAGAAGAAGCTCGCCGAGCGCCGTGGTCGACGAGTGCTGCTCGACCTTACGAGCCGGCCCGGGCTGGGCGAGCGTGTGCTAAAACGCTTCCCGCTGGTGGCGCAGGCCGAGGAGATGGACTGCGGCGCGGCCTGCTTGGCGATGATCTGCAAGCATTACGGCATCCCCATGACGCTCGGCAAGCTGCGTGAGCTGGCCAATGTCACGACCGAGGGTGCGACGTTGGATAGCTTGGCACGTGTGGGCGAGTCGCTCGGGTTTACTACACGGGCGGTCAAATGCACTTATCAAGCGTTGCTGGGCTTCGACTTGCCTTTTATTGCCCACTGGGAAGGCTACCACTACATCGTCGTCTACGGCGTTTCCAAAAGCCATGTCTGGATCGCCGATCCGGCGCTCGGCTTCAACAAGATGACGCTGGAGGAGTTCGAGAAAGGTTGGAGCGGCACCTGTTTGCTCTTCACGCCCGGTACGGAAATGGTGCAGATCGCCACCGGGCGCTCGCCGTGGGTACGCTTTGTAGGCTATCTCAGGCCCTACAAGGGCATTCTTGGGTATTTGGCTATGGCGACGTTGGTCATCGAGCTGCTCGGGGTTGCGCCACCGATCATCGTGCAGAATATCCTCGATCGGGTGGTTGTGCATCAGAGCTTTCAGCTGCTGCATATTTTGATCATCGGCCTGGTGATCGCGCATCTTTTTACTCAGCTCACTAATTTATTGCGCGGCTTTCTTGCGAGCTTCATGGTCCGAAATCTCGATTTCGCCATGATGTCGCAGTTTTTCAAGCACACACTGTCGTTACCCATTTCGTTTTTCTCCACCCGTAAGACCGGGGACATTTTCGCCCGCTTCCAAGAAAACATGACGATCCGGGCCTTTCTCACGCAGTCGACCATCACCACCCTGCTTAATCTGCTGATGGTGTTCGTCTATTTCATCGTGCTGTTTCTTTACAACGTCAAGATGACGTTGCTGCTGATTATGCTGATCGTCCCGATCGTGCTGTTGACGGTTTTGATTACGCCGAAGATAAAAAACTATGCCCGCTCGAGCTTTACGGCTTCCACCGATGCGGAGTCGACCTTGATGGAGACGCTTGCCGCGGCGGAGACGGTTAAGGGTATGGGCATCGAGCGCTCGCTGCGTCTCAAGTGGGAAAAAAAATACGCCAAATCGCTCGAAGTGAATTATCAGGCACAGCGCTTCGAGACCATCGTCGGGACGTTGGGGCAACTGTTCAGCGCCACAACGACCATCGTTATTCTTTGGGTGGGTGCTAATCTGGTGCTCAACCAGGAACTGACCATTGGCCAGCTGATTGCATTCAATATGCTGATGGGCAGCGTCATGTCACCCCTGATGGGGCTGGTCGGGCTGTGGGATCAGATCAACGAGGCCGGCGTTGCCATGGAACGGTTGGGGGACGTGCTGGATCTCGAACCCGAACAAAAAGCTGCAGAGGTCAGCACGCGGATCGTTTTGCCGGATTTGCGTGGCGATATCCGTTTCGAGGGTGTCTATTTCCGTTATGGCGGCAGGGAAAACCCTTATGTGTTGGAGAATATCAGTTTCGCGATCAAACCTGGGGAGGTGGTTGCGGTTGTCGGCCAAAGTGGATCCGGTAAGACCACGCTCTCCAAGCTGCTGGTGGGGTTCTATCTGCCGACGGAGGGCCGGATCAGCGTCGATGGCTATGATTTGAGCCTGATCGACAAGGAATACTTCCGCGCCCATATCGGCTACGTGATGCAGAACAATCTGCTCTTCTCGGGCACGCTGGCCGAGAACATCGCCATCGGGGAAGAGAATCCGGATCAACGCCGGATCGTTGAAGTCGCCAAGCTTGCCGATGCGCACGGCTTTATCAGCAATTTCCCGCTCGGCTACCAGCAGGTCGTCGGCGAGCGCGGCATGGGGCTTTCCGGCGGTCAAGTTCAGCGCCTGTGCATCGCGCGTGCGCTCTACCATGACCCTAACCTGCTGGTGTTTGACGAGGCGACCTCGGCGCTCGATACCCAATCGGAGAGCAACATTCTCAAGAGCATGCGTGAAATCCTGAAAGGCCGCACGGCGGTGGTTATCGCGCATCGGCTGAGCACGGTCATGGAAGCCGACAAAATCTTGGTGCTCTACCAAGGGCGGCTCGTGGAGGAGGGGCCGCATCAGGATCTGGTAAACAAGAAGGGCATGTACTATCAATTAGTGCAGAAACAGATCGCCGGTGCCCGATGAAACAATTTACATTCAAGAAACCTGCCACAAGCGCCTACGGCGAGTTGTTGGAGCAACTCGAGATTCTGCGATCGACGTTGCGCTGGGCCCAACAGCTTGACCGCACGGAAATCCAGAAGCTGCTGGGCCGCTGCAATGAGTTGCGCACCAAGGTGATGACGCTCTCCCGCAAGGAGCGGTTTGTCCAGGCCAGCGCCGGGCAAGTCTCCGAGGCGGCCACACCGGTTGCCGAGCACCCGGCGGGTGCGCCGCAACGCCGTCAGGCGCTGATCGATCGCAGCTTTATCTTCGAGGGGGTATTCGGTGAGAGTCCGAAGCTCCTCGAGGCCCTGGAGATCGGCGAGAAAGCCGCACCGACCAATTTGCCCGTGCTCATCGAAGGGGAGAGCGGAACCGGCAAAGAACTCCTCGCCAAGGTGATTCACGCAAACGGCCCACGCAGCAGCGGGGCATTCATCTCGGTCAACTGCGGCGCCATACCGGAGAATTTGATCGAATCGGAGCTGTTCGGGCACAAGCGGGGTGCTTTTACCGGCGCGGCCAGTGATCGTAAAGGTAAGTTCGAGAGCGCCAACGGTGGCACGATCTTCCTCGATGAGATCGGGGAACTGCCGCTGCAGGGCCAAGTCAAGCTGTTGCGTGTCCTGCAGTCCCAGGAGGTCCAGCGTGTTGGCTCCGATGAGTCGATTGCGGTGGATGCCCGAATCGTGGCGGCCACCAACCGAGATCTCTACCAAATGAGTCAGGAAGGGCGTTTCAGGGAGGATCTCTACTACCGGCTGAGCGTCATTCACGTGGTCATTCCTGCGCTGCGCGAGCGCCGCGACGAAATCCCGTTACTGATCGACTATTTCTGCGATGAGGCCGCAGAGCAGTTGCAACGGCCCCCGGTTCAACTCGCGGCGCGCCTGCGCCAGTTTCTGCTGAGCTATGCTTATCCAGGCAATATCCGAGAACTGCGCAACATCATTTTTCGTATCTCCTGTCTGGCCGACGGAACGGCGGATCTAAAGCATCTGCCGGAGGGCGCCCGGGCGCGTTCACCCGAGCGGATTTTGGTGGAGCCCGATTCGTCTGGTGCGACGGATTCGCTGAGCGACATCAAACGCATCGCCAGCGATCAGGCCGAACGCATTTTTCTCGAGCAACGGTTACGGGAGGTCGGGGGCAAGGTGACCGTGCTCGCCAAGCACACGGGAATGAATCGCTCTTATTTGCAGACCCTGCTCAAAAAGCACGGTCTCAGCGCCAAGTCGTTCCGGCCCGGTAAGACAGTGTGAAGCCATTGCTTAAGCGCTGGGTGGGTAGCGCGCTTTACGCAAGCCTGGCGATTGTCGGAAAGTCGGGCCCGCCGCCAACGATGCCAACACGAAAATCAATCGATGAAAAGCTGAGTGCCCTGGATGCTTTGGCGGTGGAGCGTGACCCGTCAATTAAGCTTGCTCGAATCCAAGACGCGCTTGGTGAGCGGCGTTATCGGGTCGTGGCAAAGGCCGCGCGTTTGGCCGCCAACGATTTACTCTACGAGGCGGTGCCGAATCTCATGGCTGCGTATCCGTGCTTTCTCGAGCAGCCTGTCAAGCGCGACCCCAATTGCCTCGCAAAAAAAGCCATCGCGCGCGCACTCGTGGACCTCGAGTGCGATGATGCGGCATTTTTTCTCGCTGGTTTGCGGTATCGGCAGCAGGGGCCGGTATGGGGCGGTGCGATCGACACGGCTGTCGATGTGCGCTGTAGCTGCGCCATGGGCCTCGTCGCCACCGGTTATGCGCACGCATTGGTGGAATTGACAGCATTGCTCCACGACCCGGAAGCCGAGGCCCGCGCGGGCGCCGCGCGTGCGATTGCCTGCGGCAATCCGCGCGAAGCCGAGTTGTTGCTGCGGTCCAAAGTCTTTGCCGGTGATCCGGAGGGCCACGTCATTGGTGAATGCTTTATGGGATTGCTCGGGGTGGAGCCGGATGAGTCGCTCGCATTCGTCGCACGCTACTTGTCGGATCCGGACGAGACGGTCCGCGAACTGGCCGCGCTGGCGCTTGGCGAATCGCGCTTGGAAGGTGCGCTGGATGCGCTGCAGGAGGCTTGGAACGACGTGCTGCTGCCGCCGGCTTTCCGTCGCGCGCTGCTCCGCGCCGCGGCTATACATCGCAGTGAACCCGCTTTCGATTGGCTTGCATCGCTCATCGAAGCATCCGGTCCGCGCGTGGTTGACGACATGGTGGAAACGCTGGTGCCCCATAAAGGCAACGTAAAACTGGCAGCGCGCTTGCGGGATGCGCTCGCAAGGTGCGGCGACCGAGCGCTACAGGCGAAATTCGCCGAGCTCTGAGAGTTGTGAGGCGCCGGGCTGCGTATTTCCAAGTAGTAGCAGATATGGGCGGGCTGCGCGCAGGCGGAGCGCGCGAACGTGTTTGCACTACGGTACTCTCTCGGCGGGCTGTGTTTCCGCCTTTTGAATCCATACCCGCACGATCCGCGGTCCGTCCAGTTCGCGGATCTCGAAGCGGTGGCCCTGCCATTGCAGTGACTCGCCCACGGCCGGAATGCGGCCGAGACGATCCAGCAACAAACCCGCAAGCGTGCGGTATTCACCGTCATAAGGCAGAGCCGTATCCAGCAGACGGTCTAGTTCTTTGATCGGAAAGGCGCCGGGGACTAGCCAGACGTCCTCGCCTATCGGTTGCGGCAGCGCATCGGTATCCGCCGTATCGACGAAGTCGCCGGCAATTGCGGCCAGAATGTCATTGACGGTGATCAGCCCCTCGATGCTGCCGTATTCGTCGACCACGATCGCCAGAGGTACCGGATGGTGGCGCAATTGCTCCAATACGCACAGCGCGCTCGCGCCCTCCTGGACGACCAGGGGTTGGGTGATCGCGCGCTCGATGTCCAGCTCTCGCTGTTCCAGCAGGTTGCGTAACAGATCGCGGCTTTGCACCACACCTTCAAAGGCATCCAACGCGCCACGCGCGACGGGCAAGCGCGTGTGCGGCGCCGTTTTGATCGACTCGAGCAGCGCCTCTTTGGCGCGGTCCAAATCCAGCCAGACGATGTCGCGGCGCTGCGTCATGATGGATTCGACCTCGCGTTGCGAGAGTTCCAGTACGCTGCGAATCATTTGCCGTTCGGTGGGTGCGAATACGGCTTCGGCGCCGGCTGCAATGACGGGCAATGGTGTTTCAGCCTCGATGTGCCCACCGAGTAGGTGCAACACGGCATCGGCGGTGCGCTCGCGCAGAGGGCGCTTCATGGCCTGCTTGGCGCGGTTGCGGCGGGCTACTTGATTGAAGAATTCGATCAACACCGAAAAACCGATGGCCGCGTAGAGATAGCCTTTCGGAATATGCAGGCCGAAGCCCTCGGCAATGAGGCTAAAGCCAATCATCAACAAGAAACCAAGGCAGAGCACGATTACGGTCGGGCGTTCATTGACGAAGTGCGTCAGTGGTTTGCTCGCCAACATCATCGCGGCTATGGCGATCACGACCGCGGCCATCATCACCCATAATTGCTCGACCATGCCGACGGCCGTAATGACGGCGTCCAGCGAAAACACCGCATCGAGTACGACGATTTGTGTGATCACGATGCCGAAAGCCGCGTGCGCTTTAGGCCCTTCGCGGCGCTGCGCGCCGCCTTCGAGACGCTCATGCAGCTCCATCGTAGCCTTGAATAACAGGAACACGCCGCCCGCCGCCAAAATGAGGTCACGACCCGAGAAGCCGTGTTCGAACACGCTGAACAGCGGAGCGGTGAGCGTCACGAGGTAGGACATGCCGGCGAGCAGGCCAAGGCGCAGCATCAGCGCGAGACTCAGACCGATAAGGCGTGCCCTGTCGCGCTGATGAGGTGGTAGCTTTTCGGCGAGGATGGCGATGAAGATGAGGTTGTCGATGCCGAGGATGAGCTCGAGCACGATCAGCGTCAGCAGGCCAAGCCCGACCGTGGGATCCGCAAAAATTTCCATCATGTGCTAAACGGGAACGGTTGGGATGCCTAGTATGCCACTCGTGCTGACGAGATTGGCGCGATACATATGGGTTGGCTCACCGTGCCATCCGGTCTCGCGGGGTTCGTAGCATGTCTTATTATGTGTTGGCCGATCTCGTTGTCCTAGTGCATTTCCTGTTTGTTCTGTTCGTGATTTTCGGGGGGGGGCTGGTGTTTTGGAAGCCTTGGCTCGCCTGGGCGCACCTGCCGGCCGCGTTATACGGGTTGTTGATTGAGTGGGTCGGTTGGGCCTGCCCACTCACACCGCTGGAAAACGCGTTACGCCGGCAGGCTGGGGGCGCCGGCTACGAAGGCGGATGGGTCGAACACTATATCCTGCCGTTGCTTTATCCCGAGGCGTTCACGCGCACTTTGGCGCTGGTTTTGGGTGCTGCGGTGTTGCTCATCAACGTTGCTATCTACGGGCTCTATTTGTGGCGCCGTTGAATCCGCATGATTCAGCGCAGGACCGCGCTCTGCCGGCGCATTGGGCTATTTCGGCGCAGAGACGAGCGCGTTCGGGAGCACCTCTGCCCGGCGATGTGTGGCAGAGTGTGTATACAGCCGCGTGGATCGTTCCCGCAAAATACCGGTTGAATGTTCTGAAATCCGCGGATATTCTCCGTTATGCATTTTTTTGCATAACAGAGTTCACATGCCTTGCCAGCGTTTACCTCGCGCCTTGCCCGCTCTCGGGGGCATCCTCATTCTCACGTTATTGTCCGGCGGATCGGCTTACGCCGATGCCAAACCATGGCGTTTGCACGAGGCCTTGTCGGCGCCGGCGTGGTTGGATGTCGGTGGTACCTACCGGGCCCGGTTCGAGCACTTAGACGGTGATTTTCGCGCGGGTTCGAGCGGCTCGACTCAAATCCTGGTCGGGCGATTGCTCTTTGGCGTCCAGGCAAATTTTGACCCGTTCTACATCGGCGCCGAGCTCGAGGATTCCCGCTCTCAGCTAGACGATTCCGACACGCCGCTCGGCACGGACGATGTCGACGCCATTGCATTGCTGCGTGCTTATATCGGCGCCAAAGGTTTGAATATGTTCGCAGCGGGTGATCAGCTTGACGTTACCGCGGGGCGGCTTACCATCGATCTTGGCAGTCGTCGGCTGGTCGCTCGCAACCGGTTTCGCAACACCATCAATGGGTTTACCGGGGTTAACGCGCTTTGGCAGGGACCGGCCGGAACGCAGCTGCAAACCTTTTACACGCTGCCGGTGCACCGCCGTCCGACTGATCGAGATCGTCTCGATGACAACGATATCGTCACCGACACCGAGAGCTTCAAGGTCCGCTTCTGGGCCGTTGATCTCAGGCAGGAAAACCTGTTCGGGGGGGCGACCGGCGAGGCCTATGTCTTTGGCCTGCACGAGGATGATGGCTCGGATGTGCCAACGGCGAATCGCCGCCTGCTCACGCCCGGTGTTCGGCTTTTTAGCGCTCCGGCGAAGGGGGCCTGGGATTTCGAGGTCGAGGCCGCTGGCCAAGTCGGCAAATCAAGATCGACGACATCGTCGGCGGATACGACCGATCTGGATCATCGTGCGGGTTTTGTCCATGCCCATCTCGCGCACACGTTCGATGCGCCGTGGTCGCCACGCTTGGTATTGCAATATGACTTTGCCAGCGGCGATGGCGATCCGAACGACGGCGAGAACAACCGCTTCGATACCCTGTTCGGGGCGCGGCGCTGGGAATTCGGACCAACGGGGATCTATGGGGCGTTAGCGCGCAGCAACATCAATTCGCCCGGCACCAGGATCGAGATCAAGCCGAGTCCAAATTTGAATGGCTTCGTCGGCTACCGGGCGGTCTGGCTCGCAAGCGATCGCGATGCTCTGACGACGGCTGAGGTGCGTGACCCAGGCGGCGCTTCCGGCTCTTTCGTCGGGCATCAGATCGAAGCACGGGTGCGGGCGGACGTTCTACCGGGGAACCTCGGTATGGAGTTCGGCGGAGCCTATCTGTTCGATGGCGAGTTTCTGAAAAAGGCACCGAATGCCGCCGGTAATGGCGATACAGCCTATTTTTACACTCAGTCTACTTTAACTTTTTGATAATTCGATATTTTATCGTCAGTCGTCGGCTTCTGCTGCCGCCGCCGCGGCGGCCTGCTCACGGGTGTAAAAGCGTCCCTGGCGCAGGAAGCCCGCGATCACCGAGGGTTTGACGCTGACGACGCGGTCTGCTGCGTCTCTTTCTAGTACCCATTCATCAGGCAGCCCGTCGAGTAGGTGCATGGGGGCGGGGGCGCCGTTTTTGAAGCGGGCGAGCACGGCGCAGCCGGTCTCCAGGTTGCGAAAAGCCGGGCGAAAGCCGCAATCATGATTGCCCTCGCTGACTCCTGCGCTACCGATGTGAGCCACGTTATCTTTGATTAGCCGGTCGGCATTCATGGGCTGGAAAAGCGGTCCCAAGGGACGGCAAGCTACCTCTTTGCGGTTGCGGGCGTGGTGGGTAGCAAGCTGATCGAGCCCTGAATTCTTGGGCAGGTCATCCAGTAGCAGGCTCATGCCTCACCTCCGACGGGACTGATGGATCTTGCATGAGTAATTACACGTTGCATGCCACCATCAAATTTGGAGGTGTTCGCAAGCGTTATCAATGGCCCCTGCCGTTTTTTTGCGCGGGTTAGCTAGCGCGCCACGTCACCTCGACCGCCGTTGTTCGGGCGGATCGTTGGTTATAGAGTGTCTTAGGCGGGGCTATTTGTTTGGAAAAAGGCGCCGCAGCGAGGTTCGCAGAGGCCGGACTGAGGTGCGCGCCCTAGCGCCGGCACCCATCGTCCCCCGGGCCCCTCCACGAATGTTCTTCATAGCCTTCTGATCGAGCTCGATGTTCTCATGCAGGTCTTTGATCGCGAGGCGGGCCATTGTTCTTTCCTCCACTGGTGGGTATTAAATCCATCTACCGAGGCTGCGGACGCGTCAATCCCCTCGGCTGTGGACACACGCATGATGCTGCGCTGCTTGGCACAGCGTGACTCACATTTTCCTTTATACCCAGGTCAGCGACTTTTGCCTAGCCCAGAAGTTTCAGTGCACCGTGGAAAGGCGCACTGAAACTTCCGGGTTAGCTCCAATTGGTCCGGTCGGCGCAATCGGTTCATGCCAGCTCCTCGGGATCATAGCCCAGATTGGGCGTGAGCCAGCGTTCAGCCTCCTTAAGGCTCATGCCTTTACGCTTGGCGTAGTCTTCGACCTGATCCCGGTAGATCTGTCCAAGGCCAAAATAGCGCGCATTCGGATGGGCAAAATACCATCCGCTCACAGCCGCGGTGGGTACCATAGCCCAGCTCTCGGTGAGCGTTATGGCGGCGTTGCGCTCGGCATCCAGCAGTTCCCAGACCAGCGCTTTCTCGGTGTGATCGGGGCAGGCCGGGTAACCCGGTGCGGGCCGAATCCCCTGGTATCGCTCTTGGATGAGTGCCTCGTTATCGAGCGCTTCCCCGGTGGTATAGCCCCAGTATTCGGTCCGAACCCGGTGGTGGAGCATCTCGGCGCAAGCCTCCGCAAGGCGGTCGGCCAGCGCTTTGAGCAAAATGGCGTTGTAATCATCGTGCTCGGCTTCGAAGCGGCGAATGTGCGCTTCGATGCCGATGCCGGTGGTGACCGCGAAGGCTCCCAGCCAATCGGGGAGGCCTGTCTCCTTGGGTGCCACAAAATCGGCCAGGCTCATATTGGGTCGTCCGGCCGGTTTTTCGGTCTGTTGGCGCAGATGATGGGTGACGAGCCGGACTTGAGTGCGGGATTCATCGGTATAGACTTCAGTATCCTCGCCCACGGCATTGGCGGGAAACAGCCCGCAGACCCCACGGGCTTGCAGCCACTGCTCTTCGATGATTTGGGTCAGCATGGCGCGCGCGTCGGCATAGAGCTTACGCGCCGCCTCGCCGACGAGGGCATCGTCGAGAAGCTTCGGAAAGCGCCCGGCGAGTTGCCAGGCGGAGAAAAACGGCGTCCAGTCGATGTAGGGCTCGAGTGTCTCCAGCGCGACCTCATCGAGCACGTGCAGACCCGGTTGCTGCGGCTGCGGCGGCTCGTAGGTCGTCCAATCGATCGGGTAGCGGTTCGCGCGTGCCTCGGTGATGCGCAGCCATTTCTGTTTGCGCTGCCGCTTGGCGCGCTGCTGACGGACACCCTCGTACTCTTCCTTGATGGATTGCACGTAAGCCGCGCGCTGAGTGGTGCTCATGAGCTTCGAACAAACTCCGACCGCCCGGGAGGCGTCCTTGACGTAGATCACATCGCCGGAATACTGCGGCGCGATTTTGACCGCCGTGTGCACGCGTGAGGTGGTCGCGCCACCGATCAGCAGCGGAATGTCCAGCCCTTGGCGTTCCATCTCCTTGGCCATGCCCACCATTTCGTCCAGCGACGGTGTGATAAGACCTGACAGGCCAACAATATCCGCTTTTTGTTCAAGGGCGATGGCCAGCGTCTTTTCGTTGGGCACCATGACGCCAAGGTCGGTGACCTCGAAATTGTTGCATTGCAGAACAACGCCGACGATGTTTTTGCCGATATCGTGAACATCACCCTTGACCGTCGCCATCACGATGCGGGCATTGGGTTCGCTGTTGCCGTGCTTTGCCTTTTCCGCTTCGATGAAGGGAAGTAGGTAGGCGACTGCTTTCTTCATCACCCGGGCGCTTTTGACCACCTGCGGTAGGAACATTTTGCCGGAGCCGAACAGATCGCCGACCACGTTCATACCGTCCATCAGCGGCCCTTCGATTACCTCGATGGGTTGTGCGTGCTGCGTTCGCGCCTCTTCGGTATCCGTTTCGATATACTCCACGATCCCCTTGACCAGGGCGTGCTCCAAGCGCTTAGCGACCGACCGGGTGCGCCACTCGAGATCTTCCTCCTTGCTCTTCGCGCCCTGACCTTTGAACTGCTCGGCGTACTCCACCAGCCGCTCGGTGGCATCGTCGCGTCGATTGAGTAGCACATCCTCGACCCGCTCCAAGAGATCCTTGGGTATGTCGTCATAGACCTCGAGCTGGCCGGCGTTGACGATAGCCATATCCATGCCGGCCTGGATCGCATGATAGAGAAAGGCCGAGTGCATGGCCCGGCGTACCGGCTCGTTGCCGCGAAACGAGAAGGACAGGTTGGACAGTCCGCCGGAGACCTTGACGTGTGGCAGCCTCGTCTTGACCTCTCTGGTGGCGTCGATGAAGTCCACAGCGTAGTTATTGTGTTCCTCGAGGCCGGTGGCGATGGCGAAGATATTGAGATCGAGGATGATGTCCTCGGGCGGGAAGCCCACTTCTTCGGTGAGGATCCGGTAGGCACGCTCGGCGATCGCTACTCGCCGCTCGAGCGTATCGGCCTGGCCCTGTTCGTCGAAGGCCATGATCACGGCGGCCGCCCCGTAGCGGCGTACGAGGCCGGCTTTGGCGATGAAATCCTCCTCCCCCTCTTTGAGACTGATGGAGTTGACGATGGCCTTGCCCTGGATGCATTGCAGACCAGCTTCGATTACTTCCCATTTGGAGGAGTCCACCATGAAGGGGACGCGAGCGATATCGGGCTCGCCGGCGGCCAGATTGAGAAAGCGCACCATGCACTCCTTGGAATCCAGCAACCCTTCGTCCATGTTGACGTCGATGATTTGCGCCCCGCTCTCGACTTGATCACGCCCCACCTCCAGGGCGGCTTCGAAGTCATCTTCCTTGATCAGGCGTCGGAACCGAGCCGAGCCGGTCACGTTAGTTCGTTCGCCGATGTTCGCGAATAGGGAATCCGTGCCGAGGGTGAGCGGCTCCAAACCGGATAGGCGCAGGGCGCGCGGCCGCTCGGGCCGCTGTCGCGGCGGCAATCCAGCGATAGCCTCGCGGATGGCCGCGATATGCTCCGGTGTGGTGCCGCAACAGCCGCCGGCGATATTGACGTAGCCGCTTTCGACGAACTCACGCAGCAACTGCGCCATGGCGTGCGGGCTTTGTTCGTACTCACCCATCTCGTTGGGCAGCCCGGCGTTGGGGTGAGTGCTGACGTAGCACTCGGCGATCTGCGAGAGCTCCTTGATGTAGGGGCGGAGATCCTCGGCGCCGAGCGCGCAGTTGAGCCCGATGGCGAAGGGTTGCGCATGGCGCACCGAGTTCCAGAACGCTTCCGTGGTTTGACCCGAGAGGGTGCGGCCGCTCGCGTCGGTGATTGTGCCCGAGACCATAACCGGCACCTTGGTACCAAGCTGCTGGAATAAGCCATCTAGGGCGAACAGGCAGGCTTTGGCGTTCAAAGTGTCAAAAATAGTCTCTACCAGCAGCAGATCGACGCCACCGCTAATCAGCCCCTGCGCCGCCTCGGTATAGGCCTCGACCAGCTGGGTGAAGCTGGTGTTGCGATAGCCTGGGTTGTTGACGTCCGGAGAGAGGGAGGCGGTCTTGCTCGTTGGCCCCAGCACTCCGGCGACGAAACGCGGCTGCTGCGGGGTCGCGCGCGAGAACTCGTCGGCGCACTTGCGGGCGATGCGCGCGGCGGTCAGGTTGATCTCAGGGACCAAATGCTCGGTCGCATAATCCGCCTGCGAGGGCGTGGTGGCATTGAAGGTGTTGGTCTCGATAATGTCAGCGCCGGCTTGCAGGTTCGATCGATGAATCTCAGCGACGATATCCGGTCGAGTGCAGACCAGTAAATCGTTGTTGCCTTGCAGATTACAGCCATGATCACGAAAACGATCGCCGCGGAAGTCCTCTTCCGCCAGGCGATAGCGCTGGATCATCGTGCCCGTCGCACTGTCGAGCAGCAGGACCCGGTGTTCGAGTTCCTCCTGCAGCCGATTCGTTGAGTCGGTCATCGGTCGTAGCTACCAAAACGCTGCCAAACCAAACAAAATACAGCAAACGATGAGAAGGATTAAATATACTTATGTGTTGGCGCGCGTTTGGCTGCGGGCGACGCACTACACTAGATGGCGGCCTGCTGTTAAAATTCAACTTAAGACAGTTTATATCGCTTAGCGTCGGCTTGGCCGGTTGGTGATTCGTTTGGGCTCGGTTGATGGCCGACGGATGAGGAGGTGCTTATGGCATCGGAAACCAATACCGCGGTTACGTTCCTCCGCGATTGTGAGGTCGCATTGGTTCCCACTGGTGAGACGGGAATCATCCACAAGGGGTCCGAGGGGGAGATCACCCAGGCTCTGGGCGGCAGCTATACGGTCAATCTATGGGCCAGTCTGTTTCGGATCGACGGCTCGAACGCCGATGCCATCGGCCGGGAGCCCGACCCACCGCCCACACTACCGGAGTGTGCGACCGACCAGGATGTGGAAAAAACGGTTTGGGATCAGCTGCGGCTTTGCTATGACCCTGAGATCCCCGTTAACGTCGTCGAGCTGGGTCTGGTTTATGAGTGCGACATCAAGAAGCTGGCCGAGGATCGCCGGCACGTCTATATCCGTATGACCCTGACCGCGCCGAGTTGCGGCATGGGGGATATCCTCGCCTATGACGTTAAAACGAAGGTGAGTCGGGTGCCGACGGTGGAGGAGGCTGAGATCGAGATCGTCTTGGAGCCGCCGTGGACCCAGGACATGATGTCGGAGGCGGCCCAACTTGAGACCGGTCTGCTCTAGCCGGGTACCCAAAAGCATGGTGAGAACGGCTGACTGCCATTATTATGCTCAGGGAGTCAATTAAAAAATTTGGTGAGCAAGGGAACTTCTTCATCTTAGGTAAGATCGGATTGCCAAATGGGGAGAACGCTTACCTTCAAGCAGGGAGAGTGAATGAGAAAAGCGATCTTGGGCTTATTGGCAGGACTTTTTTTCCTCGGGCTGGTGGCCGGTGGGTCGGGCGTTCGCCAGCTTCATAATGAAATCCACACCATTCAGCAGCAATGGTTGACCATAAAAGCTTCTCGCCCCAATCAGTCCACTGTGGCACAGGCGCGTGCGCTGTGGTGGCATACCCACGATTTGCAGCGTCGCTATGCGGATAACCCGCAGGTGAAGGTCTGGGAGAATCGGACCTGGTATACCTACTGGGACTACCTCAAGCAGGTAGGCTAAGGCCGGGACATTAGCTGGCGGGTTTGACTTATTGGCCGCAGGCGTGCGGGCGCCGCGGGCGGCTCTCAAATCGATGGCTCAGGAATCGGTTGCGGATTACAGAGGCGAGATTCCCTCAGCGGCTGGGCACCGGGAAATGCTTGTAGCCGTGGTGCGTATAGGTTAAAGCCTCGCCCGTGGCGGAGATCAGTCGGATACCGCGGCCGTCCTCGATTCGACCGATGCGGGTCAGACTCACACCCGCCTGTCGGGCCCGGGCGTGGGCTTCTTTTTCCCGATCCAGCGGCAGGCTCAGGCAAAGTTCGTAATCATCGCCGCCGGTCAAAGCCAATGTCGTTGCGTGCGTTGCCGATGCTGAACGGCGCAAAGCCGAGGACAGCGGCAGCCGGTGGGGCTCGATGAGCACGGCGACCGCGCTGCGCTCGGCCAGGTGCGCCGCATCCGCCAACAGTCCATCGGACACATCGATGGCGGCCGTGGCGAGATCGGCGAGAGCCCGTGCCAGCGCGGTTCGTGGGGTGGGGCGGTGTAGGCGTTCGATCAGAAAGTGAGCATCGACGCCCTCACGCTGACCGCCTTGCCAGAATTGTAGGCCAAGGGCCGCATCCCCGAGCGTTCCGGATACGTATAGGCCATCGCCGGGGCGCGCGCCGTCGCGGCGCAGCGGCCGATCGGCGTAGCCGGCCACCTGAACCGTAACCGTTATGGCCTGCCCGCGACTGATATCACCCCCGACGAGGGCCATCCCGGCTCCATTCGCCAGCGCGGCCAGTCCGCCGGCGAAGCGCTCGAGCCAGTCCGGGTCGGCCCGTGGCAGTGTCAGGGCAAGCAACAGCCAGGCCGGCTCGGCAGCCATCGCCGCCAGATCGCTGAGATTGACGGCAAGCGCTTTGTAGCCCACGGCCTCCGCGGGGGCATCGACCGGGAAATGAACACCCGCCACCAAGGTGTCCGTGCTGAGCGCTAGGCGTCGCCCGCTGTGTGGTGCCACGAGCGCCGCGTCGTCACCTACGGTGAGGATGACATCGTCGCGGCGGGCGCCAATTCCCGTGAAATAGCGCTCGATGAGTTCGAATTCGGAGAGCGCCATCGCTTTAGCCCTCGGGTAGAACCCAACAGTCCGCCATGGCCACCTCGCTTGACCACCGCCGAGCACGAATACACGTGCACACTCAGCGCTCGGCGGCGCG
The DNA here is from genome assembly GCF_000153205.1 of Nitrococcus mobilis Nb-231. Lineage (GTDB taxonomy): Bacteria > Pseudomonadota > Gammaproteobacteria > Nitrococcales > Nitrococcaceae > Nitrococcus > Nitrococcus mobilis. The sequence continues at coordinate 2,081,776 of NZ_CH672427.1, read as the reverse complement.
CTTCGCACTAATGTTTTTCGGCTCGTCGACGGCCAATTTCGGCCGCCCGCAAGGGGGTGTGGTGCCCGACCCGATCCAGCACGCCGTTGATATAGCGGTGACTCTGCTCGGCACCGAACAGTCTGGCCAGATCCACAGCCTCGTTGACGACCACCCGGTAGGGAATATCAAGACGCTGGGTGAGCTCATAGGTCCCCATTCGGAGAATGGCTTTTTCAACGGGGTCGATAACGGCTAGCGGTCGGTCCAGGGCCGGCTCGATGAGGGCATCGAGGCTGGCTAGCCGGGCGGGGATTTCGTAGAGCAGTTCCGCAAAGTATTCGAGGTCGACATGCGCCATGTTGTGTTCCTCGAGGAACTGCCGTTCGATCTCCGCGCTGTCCTGAGCGGTCAGCTGCCATTGATACAGGGCCTGGAGCACGCGGCGACGAGCGCGGCTGCGCCGGTGCCGCGGTGCATGGGTTTTGCCGTTTGCAGTCATTTGCTTTCGCTTTAATCCAGTCGGCGCAGCAGGCTGGCCGTCTCCAGAGCGGAGAGCGTGGCCTCGGTGCCTTTGTTGCCGGCTTTAGTACCGGCGCGTTCGATGGCCTGTTCGATCGTATCGGTGGTGAGCACACCGAAGCCGATCGGCACATCATGCGCCAATGAAGCTTCGGCAATGCCCCGGGCGCACGCACCGGCGACGTAATCAAAGTGTGGCGTGCCGCCACGAATGACACAAGCCAAGGCAATGATCGCGTCGTACTGGCCGGAACGGGCCACCCGATTGACCACCAACGGCATCTCATAAGCGCCGGGGACGCGAATGACGGTAATTGCATGCTCGGCTACTCCATGGCGTCGCAGAGTATCGAGTGCGCCCTCGAGCAGATTGTCCACAATGAAGCGGTTGAACCGGCTGGCAACGATCGCGAAGCGACCTTCGCAGGCGGTGAAATCACCCTCGATGGTTTTGAGCATATTCTCGTATTCATCAAGAAAATCTTGCAGGAAGGCGTCTGCCTAGGGCCTGATGAGGGCGTTTCCACCCTGCTTCCAGTGAACGGCCCTAGTGCAATCCGCCGCGGCGAAGGAATAGCAGCGCGTATTCCTAAAGGTGTCGCCAGAGCACTTTATAACGTAGCGCCATGGCTGCAAACAGCAAAACATGTATGCGGCTGGGCTGCTGCGGTCGGAACTTGCCTGCCGCCGGTTTCGATCGGCGCTTGGAATAAACCGAGCAGCCGCTCGTTCAATGCTCATCGCTGGGCGGTTCCACGTACTCGACGACCTCCATGCCGAAACCCGATAGCCCATGCATGCGTTTGGGTGCGCTGAGTACGCGCATCCGCCGCACGCCCAGATCAGTCAATATCTGGGCTCCGACCCCGTAGGTGCGTAGGTCCTCGCTGTGCTGTGGAGAAGCCGTCTTCGTCTTCTGGGCATCGTCGGTAGGGGCAGTTTGATACTGGCGCATGCGTTGGAGAATATCTACCGCATCATTGGCCCGTCGCAACACGACAATGACACCGGGTTCGTCTGTGCTCACTTTTTCGAGTGCCGAGCGCAACGGCCAGCCGCAGTGAGGCCCTATGCCGGCGAAGACATCCGCGAGGGTGTTTTGAATATGCACGCGCACCAGCGTCGGTTGCTCCGGCTCTATGGTCGAGTTAATCAACGCGAAATGTAAGGCGCCATCCACAGCATCCTGATAGGCATACAGATGGAAGGTTCCGTATTCGGTCGGTAGATCGCACTCGGCCACACGCTCCACCGTCCGCTCGTTACGAATGCGATAGGCGATGAGATCTGCGACCGTGCCGATTTTGAGGCCATGCTCTTGGGCGAAGCGCATTAAATCGGTACGGCGCGCCATCGTGCCGTCCTCGTTGAGGATCTCGACGATGACCGCGGCCGGCTCGAAGCCGGCGAGACGAGCCAGATCGCAGCCCGCCTCGGTGTGGCCGGCCCGCGTGAGCACGCCCCCCGGCTGGGCCATCAACGGAAATATGTGTCCGGGTTGGACCAGATCCTCGGGGCGGGCCATGGGAGCTACCGCCGCTTGAATCGTGCGTGCTCGGTCGGCTGCGGAAATTCCCGTGGTGACACCGCTCGCGGCTTCGATGGAGAGGGTGAAATTGGTGGCCTGCCGATATTCGGTCTCGTTGACCATCAGCGGTAGCCGTAGCCGTTCACAGCGTTCGCGGGTAAGCGTGAGGCAGATCAGGCCGCGGCCGTAGCGGGCCATGAAGTTGATATCTTCGGGGCGCACCATGGATGCGATCATGACCAAGTCACCCTCGTCTTCGCGATCCTCCTCATCCATGATAATGGTCATGCGGCCTTGACGTAGATCCTCGAGGATCTCGTCGATACTGTTGAACATTAGGATATCCCCTTCGCCTCCCGGTTAGCGTTACCATTCCATTCGAGTCTTGGCCGGGCGTAGCGAGCGAGCGGCCCCGTGCTATCTCTCATAGTCGGCGGGGGGTACCGCAGCACTCAGCATGAGCCGCTCCAGATAGCGGGCAACAAGATCGATCTCCAAGTTCATGCACTCGCCCGGGCGGCGCGTGCCGAGCGTCGTCACCTGCAAGGTATGCGGCACGAGAGCCACTTCGAATTCGGCTCCGGCCACCGCATTGACGGTAAGGCTGACGCCCGCCAGGCAGATCGAGCCTTTCTCCGCGATATACCGGGCCAGCCGCTGCGGGCCCCGGAGGCACCAGCGCTCACAACGTCCGGCCGGACTTCGCCAAAGCAGTTCGGCAACGCCATCCACATGCCCACTCACTAAGTGACCGCCGAGCGCGCTGCTTAGGGTGAGCGCTGGCTCGAGGTTGACTTGATTGCCCGCCGTGAGATCCCCTAGGGTGGTGCGCGATAAGGTCTCAGCGGAGACGTCGACAACGAAGCCATCGGCGGCTTTGCTAACCAGTGTGAGGCAGCAGCCATCGACTGCGAGGCTATCGCCTGGCTGCAGCCCATTGCTGTCCAAATCCCCCGGCTCGATAAGGAGCCGCCGGTCCTGCCCATATGGGCTCGCTTGCCGTACGGTTCCCACCGCCTGCACGATTCCCGTGAACATTCAGCCTTTCTCCAAGCGAGCCGTCAAGCGCAGGTCCGGACCAAGGGCCCGCATATCAGTGATCGTGATCGGGATTCGCTCCGCCATTCGAACCAGCCCGGGTAGCCGCAACAAAGGCCGCGCCTCGTCTCCCATGAGGTGAGGGGCGATATACACCACCAGCTCATCGATTAAGTCAGCCTGCAATAGGGCTCCGCTCAAGGTGGGGCCGGCCTCGACCAGTAGCTCGTTGATTTCGGCATTGCCGATCGCGGTCAAGGCCTGGCGGAGCTCTACGCGGCCGTCGCTATCCGGTTCGATCGGCCATAACTCGGCGCCGGCAGCAGTGAGATCCTGGGCGCGCCGGCGGTCGTGATGAGCGTATAGCACGGCAACCTTGCCGGGCTCCTGCAGCATGCGGGCCTGTTTGGGGATACGCAAACGCGAGTCGAGCACGAGTCGGCAAGGCTGGACCAGATCCCAAGAAGTGTCCACATCACGAGCGGTCAGTTGGGGGTCATCGGCCAGGACGGTACCGTGGCCGGTGAGTAGGCCGTCGCTGCGGGCCCGTAGTCGATGGACATCGCCTCGTGCCGCGGCGGCCGTGATCCAGCGACTCTCACCGGAGGCCATCGCCGTGCGTCCGTCTAGGCTCATGGCGAGCTTGCAGCGTACGTAGGGTAGGCCGGTGCGCATGCGCTTGAAAAAGCCGGGATTCAGGGTTTGCGCCTGTTCTGCCATTAGCCCGTGGCGGGTGGTGATACCCGCAGCCGTTAGCTGCTCCAGTCCTTGCCCGGCGACCCGTGGGTTAGGATCTTTACAGGCTGCAATGACCCGCGTGATCCCGGCGCTGAGCAGTGCTGTGGTACACGGAGGTGTACGGCCGTGATGACAGCAAGGTTCCAGGGTCACATACAGGATGGCGCCGCGTGCCGCTTGGCCCGCAGCCGCCAAGGCATTAATTTCCGCATGCGGCTCGCCCGCCCGGCGGTGCCAGCCCTCGCCGACCAGTTGCCCGTTGCGTACGATTACGCAGCCCACCCGCGGGTTGGGTCCGGTCGAAAAAAGCCCACGCTTCGCCAAGCGTAGGGCGTGCGCCATGTATTGCCGGTCAGCGGCCGTAAAATCGGTCACCTCATCGCGCCGTCGCACTCTACTGATCCTTTGGCTCGTCGTCGGACGGCGGCAAGCGACTTTCCCTAGGCTGCAGCTGCTCCAGCCCATCGATCACCTCGCGAAAGGCGCTCACGTCCTGGAAGCTGCGGTAAACGGAGGCGAAACGCACGTAGGCGACTTGATCGAGCTCACGCAGCTCATCCATAACCCATTCCCCGATCTGTCGAGCCGGTATTTCACGCTCGCCGCTGTGGCGGATTCGCTTGAGAATGCGGCTTATCGCCGCTTCGATGGCTTCGGTGGCGACCGGGCGTTTCTCGAGCGCTCGCAGCAATCCGGTGCGCAATTTTCGATGGTCCAGTACCTCCCGCGAGCCATCGCGTTTGACGACCTGGGGCATTACCAACTCGGCGCTTTCGTAAGTAGTGAAACGCTCGACGCATTGCAGGCACTCGCGGCGACGACGTACCTGATCGCCCTCACCGGCGAGACGGGAATCGATCACGCGGGTCTCCTGGGCCTGGCAGAACGGGCAGCGCATGCTAGCCTACCCCGCCACCGCGCCGATCGGCGCGGTGTTACAACAAGACGCCGGTGCGCGGGTATCCGGGTTCGCCGGGTCATTGCGGATGGACCGAGCAGTCGAGCGTGAGCCGTAACGACCGCTCCTGTTCCGGTTGGATGGGATGGCTTCGGCCGGTCTTCCCGGCTCAAGCACTTGCCTGGTAGACCGGGAAGCGTCGGCAGATCTCCAGTACTTGACTGCGGACCCGGGCGATAATTTGCTCATTATGGATGTCATCCAGGATGTCGCATATCCACCCCGCCAATTGCCGGACTTCCGCCTCACCAAAACCGCGGGTGGTAACGGCCGGTGAGCCGATACGCAAGCCGCTGGTAACAAATGGCGATTGCGGGTCGTTCGGTACGGTATTTTTGTTCACCGTGATATTCGCTCGACCCAAAACGGCGTCGGCCTCCTTGCCGGTCAAGCCCTGCTTGATGAGGTTGATCAAGAACAGGTGATTATCGGTGCCGCCGCTGACCACCTGAAAGCCCCGGTCCATAACGGTGGCCGCCATCGCTCGGGAGTTGGCCAGAACCTGCTGTTGATAATCGGTGAAGGCCGGTTCCAACGCTTCCTTCAGCGCGACCGCTTTGGCGGCGATGACATGCATCAGCGGTCCACCCTGAGTGCCTGGAAAGACCAGGGATTGTAAGGCCTTCTCGACCCGATCGTTAGCGCGTGCCAGAATCAGGCCGCCGCGTGGGCCACGCAAGGTTTTGTGAGTCGTCGTGGTGGTGACATCGGCGATCTGAGCCGGGTTGGGATAAAGGCCGGCGGCCACGAGACCCGCTACGTGAGCCATGTCGACGATCAGGTAGGCGCCGATCTCGTCGGCTATTTCGCGAAAACGCTGCCAATCAATCACTCGTGAATAGGCTGAAAAACCGGCGATTACCAGCTTGGGCCGGTGCTCGAGGGCAAGGCGCTCGACTTGCGCGTAGTCGATCTCGCCGGTTCGCGCATCGATGCCGTACTGCACGGCGTTGAACAGTTTGCCCGAGAAATTCGGCTTGGCGCCATGGGTCAGGTGGCCGCCGTGATCGAGGCTCATGCCCAAGATGGTGTCACCCGGCTTGGCCAGCGCCAGGTAGACGGCGGCATTGGCCTGGGAGCCCGAGTGGGGTTGCACGTTGGCGTAGGCCGCGCCGAACAGTCGCTTAGCCCGGTCGATGGCCAGTTGCTCAGCAATATCCACGTACTCGCAGCCGCCATAGTAGCGTTTGGCCGGGTAGCCTTCCGCGTATTTGTTGGTCAGAACACTGCCTTGGGCCTCGAGCACCCGCGGGCTGGCGTAGTTCTCGGATGCGATGAGCTCGATGTGCTCCTCCTGGCGATGTTTCTCCCGCTCGATCGCCTCGGCCAGTTCAGGATCAAGTCCGGCAATGGTCATCTCACTGGAGAACATGCGACCCCCTCTATAATTGAGCAAAAGCGATTTGGCATCCGGGGCATGCATACTAAAGCTCACGCCCGCCGTGATTGGGCCTGCAGCGCCAGGATTCGGACTCAGCGGGGCGAGCTAAGGTTCCACGACCGCGCGGTTACTGCACCAGAGTGCCGCTCGGTGGATCGCCGGCGCAACCCCGTTAGGCTTTATAGGATAAATGATTCATCCGCGCGGTGCATTCCAGTGCTGGCCGCGTGACGCCACGTGGTAAGCTGCGCGCGCATGCGCCGCACGTGCCCGCCGTCCCAATAGCGGCGCGCGCAGGACGGACACCGGCGAAAGGGGCCGTGGCTACCCGGGGGAGCACCGTGCCCCGAGTCGACGTGCAACGGCGCGTTGCAGAGCAGGCACCGGCTAAAGGGGGCGTGCAGCCAGTCAAGCGAAAGCCGTTGCGCGAGCTCGGCGGCTTGACCGGCGGGGCGTACGGCTTGCAGTCGGATCACTCGGCCGGCGGCGCCGCGATGTTCGAGCAGTTTGCGGTCGCGGGTGAGCAGATAACGTTGCTCGACCACGGCCGTCGTCAGCAGCCGGTGGTCACTCGTGCGCTCACCGGCCAGGCTGGTATCGTAGCCGGCGGCGCGCAACCAGCGGCACAGCCGTATCAGCATCCGATCGCAGAGAAACCGTGGACCCTCGGACGAGTCGCTCGTGGGCGGCCCGATTGTCGGCGCCTCGGGCCGATCCGACTGCGCCGTGTCATTCCGGATCATAGCCACTACCTTATATACAGTATATTCAGTTTGGCTGAGCCACTTATCAAACAATCAGAGTCTGTCATAATCTGGACCGCGTTGTCCGCCTGTGTGGAGATGAAGCCCTATGGTTGGGGTAAGCGGCGCCCGCTCGCGGTCTCGGCTTTGGGTCGGTTGGCGCGAATGGGTTGCGCTACCCACGCTCGGTGTAGCGCGCATCAAGGCCAAGGTGGATACCGGCGCGGCAACCTCCGCGCTGCATGCCATTCATGTGCGGCGTTACCGGGATAATGGAACGGACCGAGTAAGCTTCGAGGTCCACCCGGTCCAACGATGCACCGGTACCACGGTGCACTGCTTAGCCGATGTCGTTGCCGAGCGGGTCGTGACCAGCTCGACCGGGCATCGTGAGCGACGGCTCGTAATCCGTACCCCTGTGCTTATCGCAGGCCGGCGCTGGTCGATTAAACTCACCCTTACCAATCGCGATAATATGGGTTTTCGTATGCTGCTTGGCCGTCGGGCCATGAAGGGGCGTTTGCTTGTCGATCCGGGCGCTTCTTACTTAGCCGGAGCTGCTGATGGCGAGTTCGCCGCCGGCAGCCGACGGCATCGGTCCCGTTGAGTACGAGCCGAGGTAAATCGATGCCAAAAGAAAAAGCATGAACATCATCGTCCTCTCTCGCAGCACCAAGCTCTACTCCACCTGCCGGATCGTCGAGGCCGCACGCGAGCGAGGGCATAGCGTCCGGGTGATCGATCCTTTGCGGTGTTACGTCAAAGTCAGCGCGCACCGCCCGGAGGTCCATTATCGGGGCGAAATCCTAAAATCCGTGGATGCGGTCATTCCGCGCATCGGGGCCTCTATTACCTTTTACGGCGCCGCCGTGCTGCGCCAATTCGAAATGATGGGCGTCTTTCCCCTCAACGAGTCGGTGGCCATCAGCCGCTCCCGCGATAAGTTGCGCTCGCTGCAGCTGCTGGCACGGCGGGGTATTGGCCTGCCGGTCACCGGCTTCGCCTTCTCGCCGGATGACAATGAGGATCTGATCAACCTCGTCGGCGGTGCTCCGCTGGTGATCAAACTGCTCGAGGGCACGCAGGGCATGGGGGTGGTGCTGGCGGAGACCAACAAGGCGGCCGAAAGCGTGATCGATGCTTTTCATGGGCTCAATGCCTATTTTCTGACTCAAGAGTTCATCCAGGAGGCCGGCGGCTCCGATATCCGCTGCTTCGTGGTGGGCGATAAGGTGGTGGCGTCTATGATGCGCCAAGCCAAGGAAGGCGAGTTTCGCTCGAACGTCCACCGTGGCGGCCAAGTCTCGAGCGTTCGCATCACCCCCGAGGAGCGCTCGAGTGCGGTCCGCGCGGCCAAAATCATGGGGCTCAACGTCGCGGGTGTGGACATTATGCGCTCCAACCATGGTTCCGTTGTGTTGGAGGTGAACTCATCTCCCGGTTTAGAGGGCATTGAGCGGGCCACTGGTAAGGACATTGCCGCGGCCATCATCCAGTTCATCGAAAAGCACGCCCGCGCGGGCAAGACTCGCACCCGGGGGCGTGGTTAATGACCTGCTCACTCCTACCTGGCAATGGTTAACGTACGCTGAGTTCGATAGAATGCGGCGTCTCTCCGGCGGTAGGTGATCTATAGCCGCACCAAGACACATCGGTGCGGGCGGAATCGTCGGTTTGGGTACCCATCGTTTCGAGGCACCATGGCACAGTACATCTTTACCATGAATCGGGTGGGCAAGCTCGTCCCCCCAAAACGGCAAATACTGCGCGATATTTCGTTATCCTTCTTTCCGGGCGCCAAAATCGGTGTGCTCGGGCTGAACGGCGCCGGCAAGTCCACGCTGTTGCGCATCATGGCTGGCGTCGAGCGTGATTTCGAAGGCGAAGCGCGGCCGCAACCGGGAATCAAAATCGGTTTCTTGCCTCAAGAACCGGAGCTCGATGCGAGCAAGGACGTGCGCGGCAACGTCGAGGACGGCGTGGCCGAGATCAAAGCGCTGCTGGACCGGTTCAATGAGGTCAGTGCTCGGTTCGCGGAGCCGGATGCCGATTTCGATGCTTTGCTGACCGAGCAGGCCCATCTGCAGGACCAGATCGAGGCCGCCGGCGCATGGGATCTGGAGCGCAAGCTTGAACAGGCCGCCGATGCGTTGCGGTTGCCCCCATGGGAGGCCGAGATTGCTAACCTCTCGGGTGGTGAGCGGCGCCGGGTGGCACTCTGCCAATTGCTGCTCGCCGGTCCCGACATGCTATTGCTCGATGAGCCGACCAACCATTTGGATGCCGAATCGGTTGCCTGGCTCGAGCGCTATCTGGCCGAGTACCCGGGTACGGTGGTTGCCGTGACCCATGACCGTTATTTCCTGGACAACGTGGCCGGTTGGATTTTGGAGCTCGATCGCGGCTACGGTATCCCCTGGAAGGGCAATTACTCTTCCTGGTTGGTGCAGAAGGAGGCGCGATTGGCGCAAGAGGCGCGTGCGGAGGCGGCGCACCGCAAGACGATCCAGCATGAGCTGGAATGGGTGCGTAGCAACCCCAAAGGCCGGCAGGCCAAAAGCAAGGCCCGTCTGCGGCAGTTCGATGAGTTGCAGTCACGGGAGTTTCAGCAGCGCAACGAGACCAACGAGATCTATATCCCGCCGGGTCCACGGTTGGGCGACCTCGTGATCGAGGCCAACCACCTCGTCAAGGGCTACGGCGAGCGCCTGTTGATCGATGATCTGAGCTTTAAGGTTCCCCCGGGGGCTATTGTCGGCATCATCGGCGCCAACGGCGCCGGTAAGACGACGTTGTTCCGGATACTGACGGGGCAGGAGCGTCCCGATGCCGGTGAAGTCCGGCTTGGCGAGACGGTCGATCTGGCCTATGTTGATCAGAGCCGCGACCACCTGGACGACGGTAAGACCGTATGGGAGGAGATCTCGGGAGGCCAGGATCTTATCGAGATCCAGCGCTACACGGTCCCCTCGCGTGCTTACGTCGCCCGCTTCAACTTCAAGGGCGCGGATCAGCAAAAGCGCATTGGAGAGCTCTCGGGAGGTGAGCGTAACCGGGTGCACCTGGCCGCGCTGCTCAAACGCGGCGGTAATGTACTGCTACTTGACGAGCCCACCAACGATTTGGACGTGGAAACCCTGCGTGCATTGGAGGAAGCGCTGTTGGCCTTCCCCGGCTGCGCCCTGGTGATCTCGCACGATCGCTGGTTCCTCGATCGCATCGCCACCCACATCCTTGCCTTCGAGGGCGACAGCCAAGTGGAGTGGTTCGAGGGCAACTATGCCGACTACGCGCGCGATCGAAGGCAGCGGCTCGGGGATGAAGCCGTTAATCCGCACCGGCTTAAATACCGGCGGCTGGCCTGATTGATCGCATCCCTGGCGTGTGATGTTGAGTCGGCACTTGCCCAATCGACCAGTTCGAGTGACGCGCAGTGTCGGATTCTTGAACACTTTTTCGACCTTCTCTGAAAGTGTTTTTGTAAGTATTTGAAATATAAATATATAATTATTTAGCCAAGATTGGCATATATGGTGCTTGGTATCAGCTGGAGGTGTCGCTTTTGGGTCCACCACGGTGGTTGGATCGGCGGCAATCGATTAAAAGAGGCCGCGACCCAGCCCCAATGGGTGGCTTGTTCGAGGCGGCATGGGACGCAACGGGAGTGGCATCATGAGTGTGAGATCAGACGCAGGCCGCATCTATCCCTTGAGTCTTGTTCGTCTGTTGCAGGACAACCGGCGCTATCAAGGAACGAAAGCCGTCAGTGAGGGCAACCGCTCGGACGGCTTCCGCCCGGCTTTTCTGGATCCTGATACGAATATTGTTTATCCCTCATGTCAAGCCGATGGACGCTTGGCTGCGGTGCACTGCCTCGAAGGACTGCCGGACGAGCTGGTGGTCAGTCGCGATGAGGCCGGCCACGTGCTGGAAGCCAAGCCTGGATTGATTGCCGGATTTCTCTACGGGGGGCGTTTCTATAGCCGCGAGGAGGCTCTACGGCTGTCGCAGGAGCCTTAGAGCGTTTCGTCAGCCGGTATGTGGATAATGCCGCGCACGGAGGCCCGCGGGGTAGTGTTAATTTATTGCAACACTCGCGATGGCTTGCCCGCAGAGCGCTATTGCGATGCACTTGGCAACTCGATGCGGCTCACCTCGATAAGCTGGTCGGGCTCGATGCCCGCTCCGATATAAACCGCTAATGTTTTCTATACGCGGGCACGCACTGGGGGGGCATCATGACGGGCATGGCGACCGAGCGTACAGCGATTCTGCTCATGCACTGTGCGGATCAGCAGGGGTTAGTGGCGGCTATCAGTGAATTTATCGCCCGTAACGAGGGCAATATCGTTTATCTCGATCAGCACGTGGACGAGCGGCGCGGCATATTCTTTATGCGTGTCGAGTGGGAGCTCGCGCGTTTTCGTGTGGCCGTCGAGGCGATTGACAAGGCATTCGACGAGGCGATCGGGCAACGGTTCGGAATGCATTGGACACTCTCGTTTTCAGATGAGGTCCCACGTATCGCCATCATGGTCTCGAGGCTGCCTCATTGTCTCTATGACCTGCTCTCACGCTGGCAATCCGGGGAGTGGCGTGTGGAGATCCCCGTGCTCATCAGCAATCACGAAGACTTGGGAGACGTGGCGGAGCAGTTCGGTTTGCCCTATCACGTCTTGCCGGTTACCCCGGAGAACAAAGCGCATCAGGAGCAGAGGTTACTTGAGTTATTACGAGCGCAACGGGTCGATCTGATCGTGCTCGCCCGCTATATGCAGATCCTCGGTCCGCAACTCATCGCCAATTATCCTAATCGCATTATCAATATCCACCACTCTTTCCTGCCCGCTTTCCCAGGTGCGCGCCCCTACCACAACGCGCACGCCCGGGGCGTCAAGATCATCGGCGCGACCAGCCACTATGCCACCGCCGAGCTCGATGCCGGCCCAATCATCGCGCAGGATGTGGTGCACATCACCCATCGTGATCCGGTAGAGGAGCTGATCCGCAAAGGGCGTGACCTGGAGAAGCTGGTTCTGGCACGGGCCGTTTGGGCGCACATCCAGCGCAAGGTACTTTGCTATGAAAATCGCACGGTGATTTTCGATTAGTCGCCCGCTACCAAAGCGTCACCGGGCTGGCTTAACCCGGACGGGATGTGGGCTCTCGCTATGGCTAGCGGAGAACCTCGAATGGTTCCCTAATTCCGTCATTTCGACTTACGCTGGAATGAAGATGCAAAAGCTATTTTGCGAAATCGAGTTCACTTGCGCGTAGTCGTGGCGCAAGTGCACCTCGGCTGCATGAGCGCAGCCTATCGGTCTTCGAGCTACTTGGTGGCGGGGCGGGTGCACTCCGGATTGCGGCCGTCGAACTGGGCGCGCTCGTAGAGTCGCATTGCCCGGGGCATGTGGTCACGCAAATCCTCGATACGATTCGACGGCGATGGATGGGTGGAGAGGAACTGCGGTGGCTGATCGCCGCCTGCTTTACTCATATTCTGCCATAATTCGACGCCTTGCCGCGGATCGAACCCGGCCTGCGCCATCAGCTCTGCGCCGATTTCATCGGCCTCGCTTTCCTGCGTGCGGCTAAACGGCAGGATGATACCCACCTGAGCGCCCAGGCCGAGCAGCGCCAGGCCCTGTTGCTCTATAAAGCCCCCCGAGCCGACGAAGATCGAGAGCAAGTCCAGGCCGGTTTGGGTGGCAGCATTGGTCGATAGCCTTTCATTGGCGTGCCCGGCCAATACATGACCCACTTCGTGGCCGATCACCGTGGCGAGCTGCCCCGGTGTCTGCGCCACTTTGAGCAAGCCGCTGTAGACGCCGATCTTACCGCCCGGCAATGCGAAGGCGTTGATCTGATCGCTGCGAAACACCGTGACTTCCCAGTGGGTTTTGCCGTGTTCCCCCGGCAAGACTCGCGTAATCGCATCGGCCACGCAGCGCACATAGCTCGTCACTCTCGGGTCGTCGGCGATGGGCTGCTTCTGTTTCATTTCCTTATAGGCTTGCGTCCCCATCGACTCCACTTGTTGCTCCGGGAACAGCTTGAGCTGGCTGCGTCCGGTCGGGGAGGTGGTGCATGCCGTCACCCAGAGACTGCAAGCCATTACGAGCGCGCCGGTCCCGCGGGTCGTGATCCTCATCCTGTTCATTGCTGTGGTCGGCTGCAACGGTTGCCTCGTTACTTTATTTATCGTGAGTTGCTGCGCGTTTTCATTTCGGCATCTCCATAGGGAACGTCTGAACTATTCGAGCTGAAGTCAAACGCATTCGTCTCTGACGAGAGGAAGGGTAAAAATGCTCGGTTTCCCGCCGCCGAGTGCTGATTTACGGGGCCGTTTGGCGCCGCTGAACCCCTTTTCGGAGCAAGCAGGCGCAGTTTGCCTGTCAGCTCGTCATCAGTTGCCTCCTCACCAGATACAGATTCGTCAGGCCGATCAGCGTGAACACCTGGGCGGCGTTCTTGGCAAGCCCCTTGTAGCGCACCTTGGTGTAACCGAATTGGCGCTTGATCACCCGGAAAATGTGCTCCACCCGGGCACGGACCGAGGAGCGCTTGCGGTTGGTGCGCTTGTTCGCACCGGTGAGTTTGTGCTTGGAGCTTGCCTTCAAGGACACGCCCCAGTAGACACCCGCCCGGCGCGCCGCGCGCTTAAGGGTGTTATCGACGTAGCCCTTATCACCAAAGACCGCGCGGTCGTCCTCGCGCAGCAGGCGCGGCAATTGGCTGATGTCCGAGGCGTTGGCTGCAGTCACCGAAACCGTGTGAGCAAGGCCGCTGTTGACATCGGCCCCCACGTGGATCTTCATGCCGAAATACCACTGATTGCCCTTCCGCGTCTGGTGCATCTGCGGGTCGCGCCGGCGCGCCTTGTTCTTCGTCGAGGCCGGAGCGTGCACAATCGTGGCATCGACCATAGTGCCGCCCTTGAGCAGCGCCCCGCGCTCGGCGAGCACGTCGTGGATTACGTTCATCATCTGGGCAGTCAGGCCGTGGCGCTCCAGCAGGCGGCGAAACTTCAAAATCGTGGTCTCGTCGGGCAGCGCGTCGTCGATGAGCTCAAGCCCGGCGAAGCGGCGCATCGACTCGATCTCATAGAGCGCATCCTCCATGGCCGGGTCGGAGAGCGCGTACCACTGCTGCATGAAATAAATACGCAGCATCGACTCAAGCGGCATCGGCGGGCGGCCACGCCGGCCCGCCTTGGGGTAGTGCGGCTCAATGAGCGCCACCAGTTTTGCCCAAGGCACCACCTGCTCCCTCTCGGCGAGAAACTTCTCCCGGCGCGTGCGCCGCTTCTTGGCCGCAAAACTCATCGAAGCAAAGGTGGTTTGTTTCATCGGTTCCGCCTGGGTCCGTGGCAATGCCGCAATTATACTGGCGTGGCCGGGAATAGTTCAGAGTCTCCATAGCGTAACAGCGCAGAGTGATCCCAGATACGTTCTCAAAGTCAATATCAGATCATATTAGCGCCTGTCAGTTGGGTTGGCAGCGCTATGGCGTAGTCATCGTGTGTATTCGGGTGACTCAGTCGTGCCAAGAAGCTGCGATTAAGTTTGAATTCAGCTCGTCCATTTAATCTTGATGCCGTGTTTAAGCAATCGATGAGATTACGCTAATGATATCGAAACGAGTCAATGCAATACTGACTACCTTAATGGGCGCTGCGGCGCTGTTTGGCGCGACGCTGTTGGTCGCCGCGATGACCCATGACGAAGTCATGACGCCGGCGGCGCAGGCTCAGGTGTTCGAGCAGGCGCCGGATCTCAAGGCATTGATCGACGAGGTTGAAAGTCGCCATGGCGGTAAAGTCCTTGGGATCGAGCGCGAGGATGACGGCCAGCAGGGTCTCTATGAGGTCGAGTTTCTTGGTGTTGATGGCCGGGAGAGCGAGTTTGATGTTAATCGCGCCGGTAACAAGGTTTCAGTTCATGATGAACGCCATCCTCATAAAGACTAATCGGCTAGACTCTGAGCTTCGCGAGGGAGCGTGATACAGACCGTGAGGCCGCCAAGACACCCCTGTGGGGTAATGTCGAGGCGGCCTCCGTATTGCGCAACGATGTCGTTGGCGATCGCCAGCCCCAGACCATTGCCGGGGGCGGACTCATCCAGCCGCTGGCCACGGCGGGCCAGTCGGGTGACGTCCTCCGCGGCGATACCTGGCCCGTCATCGGCGATCCAGATCTGCAACGGGGGGCCGGGTTCAGCGCGGATGGCGATGTACCCCCGTGCCCATTTAAAGGCATTGTCCAGGATCACGCCCAGCAGCTTGAGTAAATCCTCGCGATCCCCGGGGAAGCGCGTGGATTGCGCTACCGAGACGGTGCATTGGATAGGTTTGTCCCGGTAGATACGGTGGAGTGTGGCGATGAGATCGTCAATTTGTTCCCGCAACGGCACGCTCACTCCCGGAGCCCCGCCACCACCGAAGCGGGCACGACGTAGTTGGGAATCGATGAGCATGTCCAGTCGCTGTACATGCTGCCGCAGCTGCTCGGCCGTCTGCGGATCGCGGCGTATAGCAGGCTCGCCTTCTAGCTGCGCCAGAGCCGCCAGCGGCGTTTTGAGCGCATGGGCGAGATCGCCGATCGCACTTCGGGAGCGCGCCAGGCGCCGACCCATGATTTCCAGCAGGCGATTGATGTGGTTGACCAACGGCAAAATCTCTATGGGTATTCCCGCCTGTGGAAGTTGCGTGAGCTCGCCACATTCTAGGCGCGTCAGGTCAGCGCGGGCTTCGAATAAGGGGTTCAGCAGACTGCGCAGCAGCCGCCGTTGCAATAGCCAAAGCCCTAAGGCGAGCAGAATTCCGGCTGCCAGGGTGCCGCCGTAGATTACAAAGAGGGTGTTGCGTAACGCTGAGACGTCCTCGCCTACCGCAACTTGGACCGTGGCGCCGCCTTGTAGTACTCCAGTCACCAAGACCAGCAGATATTGGTCGTCTGGACCCGCTAGAAAGCCCCGCCAATTTTGCCCTGCTTGTAACCCTGGCAGAGCCAGCCGTGCGTCCCAGAGCGAGCGTGAACGCAGCGTAGGCTTGCCAGGGTGCTCAATTTGATAGTAATGACCGGAGTAGACTTTTTGATAAATGACCGGCAGGGTGTTCGGCGCGCAGCGCGCACTCTGTAAAGAGGCGATCAGATTGTCGCGGTCGTGCATGAGCCGAGTCACCACGAAGTCTCGGGTTATTCGGGCGATCCCGATGCCCGTCGCCAGCACGGCTACCAGCAGCAGACTCGCCACGCTGAGCAGCAACAGGCGGGCGAGGCGGCGTTCGAGGCTGAGCGGCGCGCTCATACTCATACCTCTGGGCTCTATGCCGCGGTTGGGTCACGGAACCGATAACCTTGGCCACGGCGGGTCTCGATATAATCCGAACCGAGCTTACGGCGCAGACGATTGACATAGACCTCGAGCACATTACTGTCCGGGTCGCCATCCTCGGCGTAAACATGTTCAGTCAGCCGTGCTTTCGACAGCAGGCGCTGCGGATTGAGCATGAAATAGCGCAGCAGGCGAAACTCCGTTGCCGTAAGCCGGACCGGCTGCTGATCGGGAAGGATTACCTTTTGCTCCTCCTCGTCCAGCACGAGTCCGGCGCTTTGCAGCGGTCCGCTGGGCTGTTGTCGGTGTGCCCGCCGTAGCAATGCACCCACTCGAGCGAGCAGTTCCTCAGTATGAAAAGGCTTGCCTAGGTAGTCATCGGCACCGGCTTTGAAGCCGTCTACCCGCTCATACCAAGCATCCCGTGCAGTCAGGATGAGCACGGGAATCGGATTGCCCGCCGCGCGCCAGCCGCGCAGCATCTCCAAGCCGGCGCCGTCCGGCAGGCCGAGATCGAGCACGATCAGATCGTAGAGCGCTTCGCGGCCAAGATGCGCGGCATCCACGGCGCTGCCGGTCAGATCGACCGCGAATCCGGCCCGCTTCAGGTCCCGTCGCAAACCTTCAGCCAGCACGTAATCATCTTCCACGACCAGGATCAGCATGTCACTTCTCGCGCTCCGTGCGGAGTAGCCGGCCGGTGGCCGCGTCGATGTGCAGCTCCCAGATGCGGCCGCGCCGGTCGATTACCTCCACCTCGTAGATGACTTGCCCGGACTCGCGCTCCAGCTCCACCTCGAGTACGCGGCCGGGGCGCGTAGCCTGGGCAGTCTGCAGAATAACGCTCAGAGGCCGGATTGCTCCGGCCTCCAGCAGACGCCGGGCGTCGTCCTGATCCAGCTCCTCGGCGTGCGTCAGCGAACCCAATAATAGGAGCGCAAGCCCTGTGAAACGGTTACGCATCACCGCGAACATCTTCTCCTTGAACCTCTGCGCTAGGACTCCCTGGCGCATCCTCACGCCGCTTGTAGCCATGGAACATCAAGGCCATCAGGTTTTCACGGTGGGTCACGCTGCTCAATAGAACCCCGCCGGTATGCACGATGACCAGCGCCAAGGTCAAATTGGCGAATAACTCATGGATGTCCTCCAGGGGGGCTGCGAGAGTTTCGGATTTCGCGATCCAACCTGCCAACGGCCCGGTGCCGTCGTCGGCGGCATATAAAACGATTCCCGACAGCGTAGCCAGTAAGAGAAACACGAGGATGGCAATGACCATCGCCGCCCCGGCGGGGTTATGACCGAGGTAACGGCTGGCCCGGCCCGTGATTTCCTCCGATAAGTAGCGTAACGACTCCGATGGCTCAGTAACGAAGTTCGCAAACCGGGCATGGCGGGTGCCAACGAAGCCCCAGATGATCCGCAGCGCGACCAGCGCGAGGATCAGATAGCCGGCCCAGGAATGCAGCCACAGAAAGTCGTCGTCGGTGATGAAATAGGCCGCAAAAAAGGCGACCACCAGGGTCCAGTAAAAAACCCGCACCACCGGATCCCACACTTTGACTTGATTATCATGCGACATAAGCTTTTTTCCACGCCGGTCGTCGGCTACAAGCCTACGAGGCATCGATGAATCGTAGCTTAATTTTCCCTGCTCGAACGGGTAGGCGACCGCTTTTGGGTGGCAGCGCTCAGAGCGGATCGCCTACGGCGAACCGCCTTACGCAGGCCGCGAATTCGCCGGCCGGCATCGCGGCCGCAAAGGAGGTGCCCTGGCCGAAATCGCAGTGATGGCGGCGCAGAAAATCAAGTTGCTCCCGGGTCTCGATGCCCTCGGCCAGCACGTGCATGTCGAGGCTATGGCCCAGTTCGATGACGGCTATAGTTATCGCGGCGTCGCAGCCGTTGGTAGCAAGCTCGTCGATGAGGGAGCGGTCGATCTTGAGCATTTGTACGGGGAAGCGTTTCAGGTAGCCCAGTGATGAATAACCGGCGCCGAAATCGTCGATTGCCAGTTTCACGCCCAGCCGCTTGAGCTGAGCGACAAGGCTAGCCGCTAGCTCGGGGTTCTCCATGGCGAGCGACTCGGTGACCTCGAGCTCCAGGCAGGCGGGGTCGACTGAGGCATCTCGCAAGACCTGATCGACTAGGGAGGCGAACTCCGGGTAGCGGAACTGCACGGCGGAAAGGTTCACGGCGATGTGCCCGATCGGCAGCCCTTCCCGTTGCCAGACTTTGAGTTGCCGGCAAACTTCTCGCAAGCTCCACTCGCCGAGAGGGATGATGGCGCCGCTCTCTTCCGCCATGGAGATGAATCGGCTCGGATAGAGCAGGCCATACTTTGGGTGGTGCCAGCGAATCAATGCCTCGCAGCCGATTACGCGTCCAGTCGTCAGTTCCACCTGAGGCTGGTAGTGGAACAGAAATTCATCGTGCGTTAAGGCCTGCCCCAAATCGTGCTCGAGCGCGCAGCGCACCCGCATTTCCTCTTCCATGCCGCGGACGAAGAAGCAATAAGCATTACGCCCCTCCAGCTTGGCGCGGGAGAGAGCGAGCTCGGCATTGTGAGTGAGTTCCTCGGTAGCGAGCCCGTTCTCGGGGTATAGGGCTATGCCGATGCTGGCGGTGACGTTGAGCTCGCGTTCACCCGCTATGGTCAGGGTTGGTTCGACTACATCCAGTAGGTGTTGGGCGCGGAAAGCGGACTGCTCGACGCGGTGCAGGCTCGTTTGTATGAGGGCGAACTTGTCGCCCCCGACCCTGGCCAGGGTATCACTCCGATGCACCGCCGCGCCGAGCCGCTGTGCGATTCTCTGCAGAACTTGATCGCCCTGCGCGTGACCGAGCCCCTCATTGATCAGTTTGAAATTGTCCAGATCGATGAGATGCAGTGCTATTTGTCGCCGCTGCCAACTGGCGTCGGCTAAGACTTGATCGAGTCGATCGCGGAAGAGCGATCGATTCGGCAGTGCGGTCAACGGATCGTAATTGGCTGCATAGCCGAGGTGGGTTTCGGCCGCCTTGCGCTCGCGGATGTCCCGTACCACGCCAAGCAGTGTGCCCTGTCGCTTGGTGCTGCTATCCATTAGCGGCACGAAAATGGCTTCCGTCAAGATGCCTTGGCTGTTGCCAAAGCAGAGTTCGCCTTGCCAGCGCCCGGTATGCGTGACTGTGGTATCGATCGCTTTGAGCAGGGTATCGACCTGCTGTGCCCGCAGCAGTTGGTTCAGAGCGATTCCCTTGAGCTCGGCGTTATCTCGACCGAGCAGGGCCTCGGCGGCTCGGTTGCAGTCCAGGATCCGAAAACCATGATCGATGATGAAAACGGCGTCGGCCATGCTGTCGAGGATCATGGCATGGTAGCAGGGATTTTCATCGAGTTGCGTGTGCGCCTTGACGTTGATCCAGGCGAAACCCAGACGTGGGGCCGGAAGTGTCAGAAGGGATACGCGAGTTGTGGGAAGAGCATGCTGCGTATGACGCAGCTGGTACCATGACCAGGCCGCCAGCACCACGGCGACGAACAGCTCAAGTAGCGCGCCTATGCTGGAGGTGGGCTTGCTCGCCACGCTGAGCTCCCAAACGCCGTGGCTTACTAGTACCCCCGCTGTTATTGCTACGGCAATTGCGCTGATGAGGCGAGAATGGATGTTCATCCTTTGCATGTCCTAAACTCAAATGCTTGCTCGCCTCATCTCGCCATAGTTGCAAGATGGCCTGTCGCTCTCGTTTTTTAAGGAGCCTCTGATTTATTCGTCACACCAGAGAAGGCCGGTGTCCAGATTATTGATTTGACTGAATTACGTAAACCTTCCCTGGTTTGCGCCCTCTGAGCCAGCTGAAGCTGTTCAAAGCCGTTCCTACGGATTTGTCCGGCTTTCGCCGGAATGATGAGAACGTGATTGATCAGAGTTTCCTTAATTTGAATAATTGATGTAGCGTTAATCCGATTGTAGCGTAATATGCCGCAGCAACCCGGCGGCGCGTAGCCAGGCTTCACGAGCGGGGCGATTGCGCACGTGCGGCGCTGAGCGCCAGGCACTGGGGCTTTCCGTGAAGCGGTTTTGAAGGTTCCATGACAGCCGTACCGGGCGATATGGAAGCAGGCCTTGCCGTTTCTGGCGAGGCCAACGGAGCTTTGCTGCAATGGATCTCAACGGTGCCGGCGTCTTGCTCCTGCGCTGAGGCCGAGCAACCCAAGACCCCAGAGCGCCACGGCAATCGGCTCTGGACGGTGCTCGTGGTGCTGGTTCCCTTGATCTGAAAGGTCAGGTCGGAGTTCGTGGGGCGCGCCGCCCCCCCCCGCTAAGCGCCGCCGGCGACCGCCTGATTCGAAGTGAGCCCGGGCTGGGTCTGCGAGGTCCTCTCACCGGCCACGGCGAAGCTCGATCGCATGTCGAAAATGCTCCGCTACGCGGCCAATGGCTTTTGTTGGCGAGCTTCGTTGACGAGGCCGAGGTGGCCGCCGAGCCGTTCGACGCCGTGCCTCTTCCGCTCGCTGCGTTATGGGCGGAATGAGCGAAAAGAGAAGGGTTTATCCGAGAAGGTTCGCGTGCCGCTGCTTCAGGAAACTCAATGGCTTTCCCGAGAATCCGAATAGCGTCCGTCTTTGTACATAAGAGCCGTGATCTGCTCTGATAGCAGACCGATCAGAAACACGATGACCGAAGCGCTGAACAGCAGCGCGCTCATGTTCGTAAACCGGCCCTCGACGGCGTACGTGTAGCCGTAATTTCCCAGTCCGAGCAGGAAGAACAGTACGCTGGCGGGCGCGAACAGCTTGAGCGGCGAGTATAACGTGGCGACCTTGAGGATGATCAGCAAAAAGCGCGCCCCGTCCCGCAGCGGTCGGATGTGGCTGCCATGGCCGTTGCGCTGGCCGGTCTCGATGGGGACATAGGCCACGCTGTAGCCGGCGCGGAAAAAGGCCATGGTGATCGTGGTCGGATAAGAAAAGCCGTTGGGCAGCAGGTACAAGAACTCGCGAAACTTGGCGGCCCGTACGGCCCGAAAGCCGGAGGTGAGATCCGCGATGCGATGCCCCACCAGCAGGCTCGCCAAGGCGTTGTAAAACCGGTTCGCGAGCGAGCGTCCGACGCTCGCCTGCGAGGCGTTATCCCGCGCTCCGACGACCATGTCATAGCCCTCGTCGAGCTTGGCGAGCAGCTTCTCGATGTCCTCGGGCCGGTGCTGACCGTCGGCATCCAGGGAGACGATGATCTCGCCGTTGACCGCCCGGGCGCCGGCTTTTATGGCGGCACCATTGCCCATGCTGTAAGGATGGGTGATTATGCGGGCGCCGTGTGCGCGCGCGAGTCGTGCCGTAGCGTCGTTCGAGCCGTCGTCGATCAGCAGGATCTCCGTCTTCGGATAGATCGCGCGCAGCCGGTCGAGCAGCTCGGGCAGCGCGGCCGCTTCGTTCTTGGCGGGGAGAACGATGCCTAACGTCGCGGCTCGGTGAGCCGGCACCGGTTTGCTGTGCATCGCCATGTTCATGGCTTCCGATTAAACCGCTTTAATATTTATCGTTCTGCCAAAGATCGCACAGAATCCCTCGCTGGGCTCATATTTGCTTGGGAACAGGCTATTTATTCATGTAAAGGGATAGTTGAGGCCCATGTCCGGTTATATGAGCAACTCGTAGTGTGTCACATTGCATAACGATTACCCAACAGCTACGAGGTATCGGAGATGGCCGAGACCACCTTTACATTTTGTGTCGAAGAGGAGCTAAAGTCCGCCTTTACGACGGCCGCAAAGGCCCACGACCGGACCGGCGCGCAACTGCTGCGCGCATTCATGCGCGATTACTTGCGGGCGCAGGAAGCGGCGGCCGGCTATGATGCTTGATTTCGGCGTAAAGTCGAAGCGGGAATCGCCGCCGCAACAGCGGGACAGGTTACACCGAGTGAAGAGGTCGAGGCCTATTTTGCCGAGCGGCGTGCGGTCTCGAGGCGCCGGTCTAGCGAGGCGTGAAGCTGGTATGGACTACACCGGCGCTGGCCGATCGCATCGCTATATATGAGCATATCGAGGCCGACGATCCATGGGCGGCGGCCATGCTGGATGACCAGCTTAGGGTGGCCGCCGAGCGTCTGGGAGATCACTCCGAAATGGGCCGTCTCGGGCGAATAGCGGGGACACGAGAGTTGATCGCTCATCCGCACTATATCCTCATCTGCGCGATCGACGGCTAAACAATTCTAATGCTGGCGATTGTGCATACCTCGCGGCAATGGCCGCCAGAAGGGAACTAATGTGGGTGCATTAAGCCGAAGGCCGTAATGCGCCGGATGTTCTCCGCGAGCTCATTCTCCAAAGCCTGCCTCATCAATCACCGCGCTCCCTGCCCAGTCGACCGGGTACATCCCCGCCGTCACGCACCGATGAAACGTCGAATACGGCCAGTCCGCCACCCGGGCTACCAGCCCATGCTTGACTGGATTGAAGTGCAATAATCCATATGTGTGGAAAAGTCCACTGCATCGCGGACCAAGTGTTCCCAGAACCGTCGCCGCCATATGCCCCGTTCGCCGCGTCGCGTTCAGACCTCCGAGCGCCACTCCCGTACCGGCACCTGCTTGGCAAAGCCCGCTTTTATCAGCCGCCAACGCAGCGCGAAGTCCGTATCGTCGACCGGCAGCTCCAGTACGCAATGCATATGATCAGATAACACCAGCCAGTCGTGGATGGTGAAGGGGTATATCCGTCGAGCCCGTGAATGGCATCCCGTAGCTGATCGATATGTCGGACCAGCTGATCGTTGCCGCACCACTGTAACAGTGTGATGGTGAAGAAATAGATGCCACCGGGATTCCAGGCGCGGCGGTAGTCGGGCATGGCGCGTAATTCCGTGATCGTCGGTATTGGAAACCGTGTTGTTGGGTTTGTCAGAGCATGCGGCGCAATACGCTTCGCTATTGCGCCCTACGAGTTGTTGCCAAAGATGCCTGGGCACAACTGCCGCCGCTTTTTAATGCATCTTGGCGTAGCAGCCTTGAAATTCGGTCGAACTCACTGGAGTAATACTTGCTTCGCTGCAACCACCAGCGGTGGAGGGAGACCATGCTGAAGCCGAGCCTGGCGCTCTGATGGGTGGAGGCAGCATGGTATTCCGCCAGGATAGCGAGCCCCATGCATGGATGGCCGGCTGATCCCATTTGAGCGGCCTCGGTCAGTGCGGCACCCGGCCTTGGCTTGACCTGAAGCGCTTGAATGAAACGCTGCGCTGCAGTTTCGGGATGCCCGGTTTTCAGCGCCAATAGCCCATAGAGATTGAGCATTGATTGGCGGCTTCCGTCCGAGCGAGCAAGCGCCGGGTTAGCTAGTGCGGCAAGAATCAGCCGCTCGATCTGGGCTGTGCCTAAGCCCGTGCAGGGCTGGCGATCCAATTTTTGGATGAATTTATTGATAATCTGATAGGCGAGGCGCTCCGTGCGCTTGTCGGTGCGCAAAGCTTCGGCCGCTTGCATCACCTCTTCCTGCTTCACCCGGTTTATGTTGCAAGCCAGCGATAATCGGTTCAGCTCGATCATCACCGAATCGGGATGTTTTTCCGATGCCTTGTTCAGAATCCCTTGGGCGGTCTCGTATGACCCTTTCTGTTCCAATATCAATGCCGCGTAAGTTTGGGCACGCGGGGAGTCCGGGTTTTTTTGGGCCCACATGAGGCCTTGCTGGGCCGCATTCCCCCACAGATCCGCGCGCAGCCATGTCAGGCTGCTGATCACGACCAATAACATGACGGCCAGCTCGATACGGAGCTTTGGTGCCGGTGCCGCTGCGGTGACGATCCAGATCGAAAGCGGCAGGAAAATAAACAGCGCGGGTGTGTAGCTGCGGTGCTCGAAATAAAGTTCGAGAGCCACGACCGTGGATTCGATGAGATGGCCCGCGAAGAAGAAGAAAATAGCGAGCGCCAGGCTTGGGTATCGGCGGCGGACTTTCCAACCCAAAAAAAGCAGTCCCGCGATGACCGCCATCGCCGGGAAGGTCGTCCAGGGGCGCACGAGGTTGGTCGATACCGTGATGCTGTCCTGGAACAGGCCGGCGGTGTACGGCTCAGGCAGGAATAGATGCTTAATATAGGTCAGGACGATGCGCGGCTCGGTCAGCAGGCGCTGTGCCAAGGTGAAATCGCGGCTGTGTGCGGCCCCGGTGATCGCGCCGGGAGTTTGATGGACCAGATAAGCCAGCAGAAGGATTGTGGGCGCTATGAGAAAGATGGTCCGCCACCAGCGGAACGTTGAGTCCGACATGCTATGGCAACTTTGATTAATCGCTTTTTTACCATTCCGGCCGAAGCCGGAACCTAGAAAAAGCAAAAAGCTGGACATCGGTCTACGCCGGTGTGACAAATAAATCGGAGTCTCCCTAACGGTCTTTTCTTCCGCTCGACTGAACACCAGCCATTCGATCAGCAGGGCAAAAAGTGGCAGTAGGGCACCGCTCTCCTTGCTCAGAACAGCGAGCGTCGTCCCAAAAACGATGCCGCCCGACATCCATAGATACGCCCGCTGCCGAGTGCCCGCTAGCAGGCGCTGCCGCCCATGTACATAAGCCAGTAGCCCGCCGAGCACGAAGGTGGCGCAGAGCAGCGTCATGCGCTGAACTATGTAGAGGGTGGTGGATACCCAGAACGGATGCAGCAGCCAGAGGCCACCGGCGAGCAGGCCGATCCATTCGGCGTGTTTGCGGGTATGCCCCAGTGCTTGGGCCAGCCGGGTGGAAAGCCAGATCAGCAGCACCCCGTTGAGGAGATGCAGCAAGGTGCTGGTGTATTTAAAGGCCTCAGGGCTGGTCGGCCATTTGTTGTCGTCGATCAAAAAGCTGAGCAGGGCGAGCGGCCGCCCAGTGGGACCGGCGATGCCGCTGGTCAGGTAGCTGATCAGGCGCTCGGTGTTATTGATCGTTCCGTAGTCGCCCAGCGCCGGCAGGTTGGCGTAATCATCGAACAGGAAGGGGCCGTGGAGCCCGGGGGCATAGACCAGCCAAGCCAGAGCTAGGAGCGCGCTGAACAGTGCGGCCCTGACGAGGGTATCGGTTGTCGGCATAATGTGCCTTTTTGTGCCTGTTCGAATCCGGTGGCTCTTAAAAAGCGAACCCCTCTCGAAGAGGGGTTCGCTTTCCCTTGTTCAATACATTTGAGTATCAGGTGCCGGTGCAGTTTTTGGGTATGTATTTTTGCGCTGCGTTGCTGGAGCATTTCCACTCGATCGACCCGCTGTGGGTCTGCGGGCTCAGACTCAGTGTTTTGCCACTGATGCCAGAAGACACTCCAGCTGTTTGCATGGTTGCCGTAATTTTGCCGTTCAAGACATC
Organism: Nitrococcus mobilis Nb-231; assembly: GCF_000153205.1. Lineage (GTDB taxonomy): Bacteria > Pseudomonadota > Gammaproteobacteria > Nitrococcales > Nitrococcaceae > Nitrococcus > Nitrococcus mobilis. The sequence goes on along the minus strand of NZ_CH672427.1, from coordinate 2,056,232 downwards.
TACTTTGTTGACATACTTACCATTGATAGTGGTGTTGGTCGGAATTCCAAACTTCCCATTATCAGCGCTATTGAACGAGCCTTCGGACGTCCAGATCTCGGCGACGTTGGTCTTCTGGCCGCTCGCGAGACTGAATGCCTCGGTCATCTGCGACCGGGCGACGTAGTCCTGATAGGCCGGGATGGCGATGGCGGCCAGGATGCCGATGATCGCGACCACGATCATCAGTTCGATCAGTGTGAAGCCCTGCTGGACCTTTTGCATAATTCAACTCCGTATTTAGCAAGGTGTTTGCAAGATAAATCTCTGTAGACAGCGATTACAGTGCCCGGCGGGTTCGCCGCCTCCTCCCCCTGCAGAAGTATTCGGCGCAGTCCCTAGTGCACTGATTAAATGCATATGTCATGCCAACTTTTAAAAAAAGAGTTCGCCAAATGAGGAAGATATTTATATAGCCAATTAAATTAGTAAGTTAAAAAATATACCTCGATCTAGAATTAAATTATCGGCGCTCGACGTGCCTTCGTCATGGACCGGCTGCGTCACCTGCCGCCTTCGAGGTGACAATCTGCGTCAGTGACAACCGCGTTAGGGACAGGAGGTGGATCCCGGCCTGCGCCGGAATGACGCATGCGAAATGCGCGTCAGTATTTGACTGACTACTCCAGCCCCAGCTTCTTCAGCCGGTAACGCAGCGCGCGGAAGGTGATGCCGAGCAGTTGCGCGGCGGCGGTCTTGTTGTAGCGGCTTTTTTCGAGCGCCTTGACGATGACCTCGCGTTCCACCTCGCCGAGGTAACTCTCGAGCTCGAAGTCCTGAGCCGGCTCGACCGTGGTGGGGGCTTGAACCTCCCGGCTTTTCTGTGGCAGCTGCAGGTCGGCCGCGCCGATGAGATCGTTTTCGCTGAGCGTGAGGGCGCGCTCCAGGATGTTCTCGAGCTCGCGGACGTTGCCTGGGAAGGGGTAGGCGCTGAGTGCGGCGAGGGCTGCGTCGTCGAGACGCGGCAAAGGGTTGGCCTCGCCGACCATGCGGCGCAGGGTATGCTCGACCAGCAGCGGGATGTCCTCGGTGCGCTCGCGCAGGCTCGGCGCGCGGACCTCGATCACGTTGATCCGATAGTAGAGATCGCGCCGGAAGGCGCCATCCGTAACGAGCTGACCGAGATCCTTGTGGGTGGCGCTGAGGATGCGCACATCGGTCGACTCCTCCCGCAGAGTGCCGACCGGGCGCACGGCTTTCTCCTGAATGGCGCGTAGCAGCTTGACCTGCATGTGCTGGGGCAACTCGGCCACCTCGTCCAGGAACAGGCTGCCCCGGTCCGCCGCCTGGAACAAACCCGGCTTATCCGCCGAGGCACCGGTGAAGCTGCCCTTTTTGTGGCCGAAGAACTCGCTCTCCATCAGCTCGGTCGGGATCGCGCCGCAGTTGACCGGCACGAAGGCTCGATCGCGGCGCGGACCTTTGTCGTGGATGAGCCGGGCGATGAGTTCCTTGCCGGTGCCGGATTCGCCGCAGATGTAGACGGGTGCTTGGCTGCGGGCGAGTTTGACGATCGTCGCGCGAATCTGCTGCATCGCCGAGGAATCGCCGAGCAGGGTATTGCGCGAGCGCCGGTCGATCTCCGGAAACTCGCTCAAGCGCAGCGCATGCTCGACCAGCCGGCGCAGTACATGGAGGTCGACCGGTTTGGTTACGAAATCGAATGCCCCGGCCTTCAAGGCCGCGGTGGCGGTCTCGATGCTGCCGTGTGCGGTGATCACCGCCACCGGCGTGTCCGGATGGTGTTTTTGCATGAGCCGTACTAGATCCAGGCCATCGCCGTCCGGCAAGCGCATGTCGGTTAGGCACAGGCTGAACGGTTGGGCAGCGAGCAGCGCGCGGGAGGTGTGCAGATCCGGCGCCGTGCGAACCTCGAGGTCCATCTGCTCCAGCGTGAGCTGGGCTAGTTCGCGGATGTCTGGTTCGTCGTCGACGATCAATGCGAGGGGTCGCGGCATCGGTTAGTCGTCCTCCTTGAGCGGATCGGCGAAGGTAATTCGAAAGCAGGCGCCGGCGGCCACTTCTTCGTTGAGATGGATCCTTGCTTGGTTTGCCTCGCAGAGTTCTCGAGCGAGATAAAGCCCCAAACCGGTACCATTGGCCGAGCCGGTGGCGAACGGCTCGAAGAGGTGCTCCCGAATCGCCAGGGGTACACCCGGGCCATTATCAGCCACTTCTAAGAACGGGTGGGCGCTCGGATCCCGGCCCATGCGCAGCACAACCCGCGGCGTGCCACCTGCTTGCTCGACCTGCTCGACGGCGTTGCGCGTTAGATTATCAAGAACCTGGCGCAGATGATCGGCATCGAACAATGCCGCCACGGCGGCGCCTTCGAGTTCGAAGCTCACCCGGTTCAGGTCGGGCCCTTGTTGCTCGCGCCAATCGGCGACGAACATTGGCAGCCATTGCGCCAGTTGAATGCGGTTGCGGCTGGGAGGGGTCCGCCGGGAGAGTTGCAGCACGTTCTCGACCGTAGTGTTCAGCCGCTTGCCTTGTTGGTAGATGATCTCCACCAAGCGGCGGTTAGCTGATCGTGCGTCTTGAGCCTCGCTGAGCAGCTGAGCGGCATTCATCATAGCGGCCAGCGGGTTGCGAATCTCGTGGGCGATGCTCGCGGCCAGGCGGCCGATGGAGGCGAGCTTGACCTGCTGCACTTGGGCGCGCATTTGCGTGAGGTTCTCGAGAAAAATCAGCACGCCGGCCCGTCCCTGCGATCCAAGCGGATGAAAGCGCGGCGCGAATTCCTGCCCGCCGCGCCGTGCGGTGAGGGGTTCGAGCGCGCCAGCCCAAGTCTCGCGCCAGCGCCGGTAAGCGCCAGCGAGCCCCGGCGAAACTTCGGCTAAGGGTGGCCGGCGGCGGGTATCCACATCACCTACCAATTCCCGGGCGGCGCGGTTGAGTAAACGAATACGATCGCCGGAATCCAAGGCGATCACGCCGATCTCTAAACGCTGCACGATTTGGTCGTTGAGTACCTCGAGATCGGCCACGTCCAAACCGCGCTGCGCTGCCAGCGCCTCATTCTCCCGGGCCCGCCGAGCGAGCATCGATCCGGCAAACGCCGTTGCGAAGGTGGCGAGTCCGAGTGCGGCCACTTGAGTGTAACTGCCGTGTCCCGTGTTCGCGGCGAGCTCGGCGAGCGCTTGTTCGAACAACAGGATGAGGGTGGCGACCGCAGCATAGAAGCCACTCATTCGCGCCCCGGCAAGCAGGCTGCCGCCGGCGACCGCGATTACCATCAGGATGCCGAGCCCCGCCTGCAAACCGCCGCTGGCATGGATAAGCCCGGCGATCGCGAAGATATCCAGAAGAATCTGGCTGTGCAGCTGCAGCGCAAAGGCTGGTTGCTGCGCATAGGCCATTGTGAAGGCGAGCAAAGCAAGTATCAGATAGCCCAGGCAGATCTCGAGAAACAGCGCGGGGTAGACGAGGGGGAACAGCTCGTTGCGGTGGCCGGCCGCGAAAGCCAGCAGCAAAATGGCTGCGACCGCTATACGGTAGCCGCACAGGATACGCAGTGGGCGCCAATCGCTTATTTCCCGGAGCATGGCGGCTACGACGGATTGGGGTTGCTGAGCTGCATATGCTTGACTTTGCATCGGCTCGCCCCGGTTTTTCAATGTGCCGGTGTAAGGATTAATCGCTCGCTTGTCGCTCCAGCGCTAGCCGGAATCCAGCAAGCGTTAAATGGACCCCGAATGGCGGCGGCGCACCTCTAGACCGGAATTCTTCTCTAATACACACATTTATAATGATCGGTACTGGCCTTGCATTTCTGCGACGGATTTCCGGTTCTGCACCCGTTGCTTGTCGGTTGTTAGCTGGCCTTGGTGTGTAGTCGAGGCGTCCTTTTATGAGCCGGTTTTGCTTTGCGTGGGCTTTGGGGGGAGAATAGCGAGGCTTGTCTTGGGCGAAAGGCACAGAGATGAATCTCCACGAATTCCAGGCGAAGCACCTCTTCTCCCGGTTCGGCATTCCGATCCCTCGCGGCTATGTCGCACGCTCCGTTGCTGAGGCGCGCAAGGCCGCCGAGCAAATCGGCGGCGATCGTTGGGTCGTAAAGGCGCAGGTCCACGCCGGCGGCCGCGGCAAGGCCGGTGGTGTCAAGCTTGCGGGGAGTCTCGATGAGCTGACCCAGTATACCGAGTCCATGCTCGGCACCCGCTTGGTCACGGCTCAGAGCCCAACCAAGGGCCTACCGGTCAATGCCGTGCTGATCGAGGAGGGGCTGGATATCGCGCGCGAGCTCTACCTGAGCGCGCTGGTGGACCGGGTGAGCAAGCGCATTCTGTTCATGGCTTCGGCCGCCGGTGGCATGGACATCGAGGAAGTGGCCGCCCATCACCCCGAGCGGATTCTTACCGCACGGGTAAATCCCGTCGTCGGCTTGCAAGCCTATCAGTGCCGTCAACTGGCTTTTGGGCTGGGACTGGAGGGCAAACGGGTCGGAGAGTGGGTAAAGATCATGCTGAGTCTCTACCACTGCTTCATCGAGCGCGACCTCAGCCTGATCGAGATTAATCCGTTAATCCTCACCACCCAGGATGAGTTGTTGGCATTGGATGCCAAGATCAATGTCGATGACAACGCCGTCGCGGTCGGCCGTCAGCCCGAAATCGCCGACATGCGGGATCTCTCCCAAGAGGACGAAACTGAGATCCGGGCTGCGCAGCATGGGCTGAACTACATCACTCTGGGTGGCAACATCGGTTGTATGGTCAACGGCGCCGGGCTCGCTATGGCCACCATGGACGTTATCAAGCTTTGTGGGGGCGAGCCGGCGAATTTCCTGGACGTGGGCGGAGGCACTAGCACAGAGCGGGTGACCGAGGCGTTCAAGCTCATCTGTTCGAGCCCTGACGTAAAGGCCATCCTCGTCAACATCTTCGGCGGTATCGTGCGCTGCGACATGATTGCCGAGGGCATCATCAACGCGGTCAAGGAGGTGGGGGTCAGCGTGCCGGTCATCGTGCGTCTCGAAGGAACCAATGTCGAGCGAGGCAAGGAGCTGCTTGCCGAAAGTGAGCTCGACATCATCGCTGCCGGCAACCTCACCGCCGCCGCTCAGCGCGCAGTTGCCGCAGTAGCGCGGTGAGTCATTTTTAGCGGGCAGGACGGGGCGCGACACCATGAGCATTCTGGTCGACAAGGGCACCAAGGTGATCGTTCAGGGGTTCACCGGCCGTCAGGGGACCTTCCACGCCGAGCAGTGCATCAGCTATGGAACGCAGATCGTCGGCGGCGTGACACCCGGCCGGGGTGGTGAACGCCATCTGGACCGGCCGGTATTCAATACTGTCAGAGAGGCGGTGGCGAGCGTCCACGCCGATGCCTCCATGATCTATGTGCCGGCGGTGTACGCGGCGGATGCGATCCTGGAAGCGGCCGAAGGCGGTATCCGCGTGATCGCCTGCATCACCGAGGGTATACCGGTGCAGGACATGCTCCGGGTCAAAGCGGCGCTCACCTACTACGATGCCATATTGGTCGGCCCCAACTGCCCCGGTGTGATCACCCCCGGCGAGTGCAAGATCGGCATCATGCCGGGTCAAATCCACAAGGCCGGATCCATCGGCATCGTCTCCCGCTCGGGTACCCTGACCTACGAGGCGGTCAAGCAGATTACCGACATCGGCCTGGGTCAAAGCACCTGCGTGGGCATCGGTGGCGACCCCATTCAAGGCCTGTCCTTCGTCGACGTGCTGCAGCGCTTCGAGCAGGACCGCCAGACCAAAGGCATCGTGATGGTGGGGGAGATCGGCGGCACTAGCGAGGAGGAGGCGGCTGAGTTCATCGAGTCCAACGTGCGTAAACCCGTCGTGGCCTATGTTGCCGGCGTGACGGCTCCGCCGGGCAAGCGCATGGGCCATGCCGGCGCCATCATCAGCGGCGGCAAAGGTATGGCTAAGGACAAGTTTACCGCGCTTGTCAAAGCGGGCGTGGCGACAGTGCGCTCACCGGCCGAGATCGGCTCGACGATGAACGAGTTTTTCGTGGGGTGAAGCGGGCTGGCCGCTGCGCCGTCGATTTGATGCTATGAACGATCGCCTTCGCATTGCTATGGCGCAGCTGAATCTGTTGGTCGGAGATGTCCGGGGCAACACGCTGGCCGTCATTGACGCGGCGTGCCGTGCCCGGGACGAGCTGCGGGCGCGGGTGGTGATCTTCCCGGAGCTGGCGCTGACCGGCTACCCACCGGATGATTTATTGTTGCGCAATGATTTTCTCGGTGAAGTCAGTGCGGCGATCGCACAATTGTGTCGTGCGGTGCGGGATGTGACCCTGATTGTCGGGGCGCCGGTGCGCAGCGCCACCGGATTGATGAACGCCGCACTCGTAATCGAGCAGGGGCGAATCGCGGCGACCTATGCCAAGCATTACCTGCCCACCTATGGTGTGTTCGATGACACGCGCTATTTTGAGCCTGGCAGTGCGCCGTGCGTCGTCGAGGTCGCAGGTTGCCGTATCGGTGTGACCATTTGCGAGGATGCCTGGCATCCCGAGCCCGTGGCGTGGGCGGTGCAGATGGGCGCCGAGGTCGTCGTCAACCTTAATGCTTCCCCGTTCGATCAATATAAGCGGGCCGCCCGCGAGGCGGTGATCCGCGAACGCATCGGTGAATCCGGTGTGGCAATGCTCTATTGCAACATGGCCGGCGGTCAGGACGAGGTGGTCTACGACGGCGCATCGTGTGCCTTTGGCCGCCACGGCGATCTGCGTGTTCGCGCCCCGCGCTTTCGCCCCGGGCTCGTTCCTGTGGACTTGCTCCAGCGTGGGGGTGGCTGGGAGGCGCTGGAGGGTTCGATCGAAGAGGATCCATCGGAAGAGGCGGTTCTCTATGACGCACTGGTCTGGGGCGTACGTGATTATGTCGAAAAAAACGGCTTTCCCGGAGTAATCATCGGGCTTTCCGGCGGGATCGATTCCGCCCTAGTCACCTGTGTGGCCGTGGATGCGCTCGGCGCCGAGCGCGTCGAGACGGTCATGATGCCGACGCAGTACACATCTGAGATAAGCTGGACCGACGCCGCGGCGCTTGCAGGGAGCCTCAGGATCCGCCACCGCGTCATTGCCATCGAAGGCGTTTTCAAGGCTTTCTCGGAAACTCTCCAACCGGTATTTGCCGATGCACCGGCGGATGTTACGGAGGAGAATCTCCAGTCCCGAATTCGCGGCACCCTGCTGATGGCGCTCTCTAACAAGCAGGGGAAATTGGTGCTGGCAACCGGCAATAAGAGTGAACTGGCCGTGGGCTACGCAACGCTCTATGGCGATATGGTCGGGGGGTTCGCGCCATTGAAAGATATCTTCAAGACCGATGTATACTCTTTGGCTCGCTATCGCAACGAGCTTGGTGAGGTCATTCCCCAAAGCATACTAACGCGCCCGCCCTCGGCCGAGTTGCGTCCGAATCAACTGGATACCGACAGCCTGCCCGAGTATATCGTGCTCGATACAATTCTGGCGGCCTACGTTGAGGAGGATCGCTCGGTGGAGGAAATTGTTGCCGAGGGTTATGATCGCGCGACGGTTGAGGAGGTGGTGCGACTTGTCCACCGTAACGAGTACAAGCGCCGCCAGGCACCGCCTGGGGTCAAGGTCACCACCAAGGCGTTCGGTCGTGATCGGCGCTACCCGATTACCTCCGGCTTCGCACGAGGGCGTTAGCGAAATCGATGGATCGGGCACGGCGCTGTTGCCGGCCACCATGTGCCACCTAAGGAGCGAACGCATCGGTTGTTAGAGGCGGGGTTCGGGGCGCGGCCTCTATGTGAGGAGTTGCGGGCGAGGTACTACATTAGGCAAGCCTTGATGCATGAGGGCTAAAATATTTCGAGTTTTGCGCAATGGAAGGCGCTCGGCGAGGCAGGCAATCCATTAGGGAGCTCTTGATTAATTAATCCGTTCGCCCAGAGCTTGTCAGAGGGCATTATTTAACATATTAGAATTGCTTTATAAATTCCGTTCGTGCTTCGACAAGTTTGTCCTGAGTATAGTCGAAGGGCTCAGCATGAACGGAATTTCAGAGCTTCCTCAGCAGGGTAGGCAAAGACTATGAAAAAAGTTGAGGCCATCATAAAGCCGTTCAAGCTCGACGATGTCCGCGAGGCCCTCTCCGAGATCGGTATTACCGGCATGACGGTGACCGAGGTGAAAGGGTTCGGGCGCCAGAAAGGGCATACTGAACTGTATCGCGGTGCCGAGTATGTGGTCGACTTCCTGCCGAAGATGCGGCTCGAGGTCGTGGTGACCGATGAGCAGGTCGAGCGCTGCGTAGAGGCCATCAGCAGCGCGGCTCGAACCGGCCGGATCGGCGATGGCAAGATCTTCGTTGCCGATGTCGACCGCGTGATCCGTATTCGTACGGGAGAGGAGGATGAGCAGGCGGTTTAGCCGCTTTCCGCGAGCGCTGGGTGGTGAGGGTAGTTCAAGCGTAGCACGCGGCGCACGTCCTCTTTGAGCGCCGGCAGTTCGATGTGTTGGTAGCCTTGCAGCAGCAGATGCAGCGCCTCGGCAACCGCCGGCGTTCCAGCATAGTCCAGCACAACGCTGCGCGCGCGGTTTATTGCCGCGACCCAAGCGCCTCGGCGAATATAATATTGGCAGATTTGGAGCTCGTGTTGAGCAAGCAGGTCGCGCAACTGTGCCATGCGCTGGCGAGCGTCGTCGGCGTAGCGGCTCTCAGGATAGGCCTCGAGTAGGCTGCGAAAGCTGTAGAAGGCTTGCCGTAGGGGCTCCGGGTCGCGTTTGGCGCGGTCCATGTGCAGCAGCGATTGGATAAAGCCTAGCCCTTGCTCCTGTTGCGCTACGCCCTTCATGTAATAGGCATAGGCCACTTTCGCGTGGCGGGGATTGAATCGGATGAAGCGATCGGCTGCGGCTACGGCGGATACGGTATCGTTCGCCTTATAGTATGCGTAAATGATGTTGAGCTGGGCTTGCTCCGAGTAAGGCCCGAACGGATATTGCGCTTGCAGATCCTCTAATCGTTTTACGGCCGCCATGTAGTCGCCGGCATCAAGCAACTCACGTGCTTTATCATACAGCGTGGCGGCTTGCTGGCTTTGCTCAGGCTCGTCCGCAGCGGGATTGCCGGTGCAGCCAATGAGCACGGTAACCAAGACGGGCAACAGCAGCTTGATCATATCAAAAGTAGGATTTGGCGTGATAACCGCATGTAAAGCACTTTATTGTAGGGGAAAGCGTGAGGTTCGCCCAGCACCGTGAGCGAGCGAATCGAGCACACCGCAATTATTCCCATTGCGCAAGCCGGGCAGCGGTTCGATCGGGCGCTGGCCACCATATTTCCACAATACTCCCGCAGCCGCCTACAGGCCTGGTTGAAATCTGGTGCGATTACGGTAGATACCACTGTGCTGCGTGCCAAGGACCTCGTATGCGGCGGTGAGCAGGTGCGCTTGAGCGTCCTGCTCGAGGAGGAAGGTGCGGTGGCGGCCGAGCCGATTGCGCTGCGCATCGTCTACGAGGACGATAGCCTGCTGGTGATCGACAAGCCGCCCAGCCTCATCGTGCATCCCGGCGCCGGTCATGCGGGCGGCACCCTGCAGAATGCCCTGCTCCACTATGACCCACGGCTGGCGGGATTGCCGCGCGCTGGCATCGTGCACCGCTTGGACAAAGGGACTTCGGGCCTCATGGTGGTGGCTCGGAATTTGACCGCGCATAAGCTACTGGTCGAGCAGCTACAGGCTCGGAGCGTGAAACGAGACTACCTGGCGCTGGTCTCGGCGGTGGTTACGAGCGGTGGCCGGGCGACGGCCGCAATCGGCCGGCACCGGCGGGATCGCACGCGTATGGCCGTACGCCAGGATGGCCGAGCGGCGGTAACGCATTTCCGGGTAGTGGAGCGCTTTGCGGCCCATACACTGTTACGCTGTAGTCTGGAGACCGGCCGCACACATCAGATACGGGTGCATATGGCTTGGCTGCGCCAGCCGGTCGTGGGCGATCCGGTCTACGGCGGTCGGACCCGGCTGCCCAAGGGTGCGAGCGAGGAGCTCAAAACCGCGTTGAGCGGTTTTCGACGCCAAGCGTTGCACGCGCTCGAGCTACGGCTGGTGCATCCGGCTACGGAGCAAGCCGTGGGTTGGCACAGTCCGTTGCCTGCCGACTACGCTTATCTGTTGGAGGTTTTGCGCGGCTGCCGATAGAGGTGGTGCAATTTAATCCAGATGCGCTCGGCAGCGCCCTGCATGGTGGCTACCAAAAGTGAGTGCCGATGTGTGGGGACGGGTCCGGTTGGGCTTGATAAGGCACGCCGTCAACACATCCTTGTGGGCTCGTAGGCCGCCGTCCAGGCGGCCTACGGTCTTACTAAAATTCTATTGGATCCGTCTGGCAATGCTTCCACCGGCTTCAAGCCGTGCCGAGTGCGAGGAGCTTAGCCGTGCCTGCAACGGTATCTTGGCTGATTCCCGATTGGCCCGCCCCGGCGGGTGTTCGGGCAGCGGTGACTACGCGCTGCGGTGGTGTGAGCCAGCCGCCGTATGCGTCGTTCAATCTGGGGGTTCGCACGGGGGATTGCCCGAAGCATGTGGCCGAGAATCGCCGGCGGCTACGCTCCGGACTCGCACTGCCAGAAGAGCCGCGCTGGCTGCATCAGCTGCATGGCGTCAGGGTGGCTGCGGCTGAGCAGGTAAGGCGCGATAGCACCGCGGCGGATGCGGTATGGACAATGCGTGCCGGTGTGGTCTGCGCTATCCAGACGGCCGATTGCCTGCCGGTTTTCCTTTGTGACCGGGATGGTCGTCGGGTGGCGCTGGTCCACGCAGGTTGGCGTGGCCTCGCGGCCGGGGTAATCGAGGCGGCGCACGCCGCGCTCGGCGTACCCGGTGCGCGCCTGTTGGCCTGGTTGGGACCGGCTATCGGAGCGCAGGCTTTCGAGGTGGGTGCTGAGGTGCGCGACGCCTTTGTAGCTGTCGACTCTGACCTCGTCACCGCCTTCCGCGCCATACCGCACGGGCGGTGGTTGGCTGATCTCTATCATCTTGCCCGCCACCGACTTCGGTGCTGCGGTGTGGCGCGCGTCTACGGCGGCGGTTTTTGCACGGTCAGCGATGCGCGGCGCTTTTATTCCTACCGCCGGGACGGGCGCACAGGTCGGATGGCCAGCTTACTTTGGCTTACTAAACCTACGTGAGTATTGCCAGGCGGCCGATGGTCCCGGCAAGCCACCTTGATCTCACTCCTCGCGAAGATGGTTTTATTGATGCGCATCTTTGCCGTGAATCCGTTGAAATAGCCGCTATTTGCCCCATCTTTGACTTTAGAAAGCTAAATTTGAATTTGAGGTTTTTCTTATGCGCATGGATAAATTGACGACCAAATTCCAAATGGCGATCGCCGATGCGCAATCACTGGCGGTCGGGCGCGATCATCAGTTTATCGAGCCCGAACACCTGATGACCGCTTTGCTGGATCAGGAAGGGGGGATTGCACGTCAGCTATTGCAACGCTCCGGCGTCAATGTCAACTACCTGCGCTCGCAGCTTGGTGAGGCGTTGGATCGCATTCCTACGGTTCAGGGCACCGGCGGTGAGGTACACATGTCCCAAGAGCTGGCGCGCCTGCTCAATCTCACCGACAAGCTTGCCCAGCAGCGCAAGGATCAATATATATCGAGCGAGCTACTGGTGCAGGCTGCAGTCACGGACGGCCGTACCCGGTTGGGAGAGATCCTGACTCGGGCCGGTGCATCGAAGGCGGCGCTGGAGAAAGCGGTCGACGAACTGCGCGGCGGCGAGCAGATTGGCGATCCCAACGCCGAGGAGCAACGGCAGGCGCTTGAGCGATACACCATCGATCTTACCGAGCGTGCTGAGCAGGGCAAGCTCGATCCGGTAATCGGCCGTGATGAGGAAATTCGCCGTACGATTCAGGTTCTGCAACGCCGGACCAAGAACAATCCGGTCCTAATCGGTGAACCCGGGGTCGGCAAGACGGCGATCGTGGAAGGGCTCGCCCAGCGTATCGTCAACGCCGAGGTACCGGGGGCTCTAAAGGGTAGGCGCCTGCTCGTGCTCGACATGGGTGCGTTGGTGGCAGGCGCCAAGTTTCGTGGTGATTTCGAGGAGCGGCTCAAGGCCGTGCTGAGGGATTTGGCCAAACAGGAGGGCCAAATCATTCTATTTATCGACGAGATCCACAACATCGTTGGTGCGGGCCGGGCCGAAGGCTCGATGGACGCGGGCAATATGCTCAAGCCAGCGCTGGCTCGGGGCGAGCTGCACTGCATCGGCGCTACCACTCTCGATGAGTATCGCCAGTATATCGAAAAGGATGCTGCACTCGAGCGGCGCTTCCAAAAGGTCACCGTGGAAGAGCCCACCATCGAAGATACGATTGCCATCCTGCGCGGTTTGAAGGAGCGCTACGAGGTCCACCACGGGGTCGAGATCACGGATCCGGCCATCGTCGCGGCCGCGACGATGTCGCAGCGCTACATCACCGAGCGCAAGTTACCCGACAAGGCCATCGATCTGATCGACGAGGCGGCGAGTCGCATCCGTATCGAGATCGACTCCAAGCCCGAGGCGATGGATCGTCTCGAGCGACGTTTGATCCAGCTCAAGATCGAGCGCGAGGCGTTGGCTAAGGAGGCCGACGAGGCCTCCAAAAAACGCCTGCAGACGGTGGAGCGGGAGATCGAAGAGGTGGAGCGCCAGTATCAGGACCTCGAGCAGATCTGGGATTCGGAGAAGGCTGCGGTCGAAGGGACACATGCCATCAAGGAATCTCTTGAGCAGGCGCGCAAGGAACTGGAGACGGCGCGCCGTGCGGGCGATCTCACACGCATGTCCGAGCTGCAATACGGCCGCATCCCGGAGCTGGAGCGGCGGCTTGAGGTGGCTTCCGAGGCCGAGATGCAGGATATGCAGCTGCTGCGCAACAAGGTCACGGAGGAGGAGGTTGCCGAGGTGGTGTCCAAGTGGACCGGTATCCCAGTGAGCAAGATGCTGGAAGGTGAGCGGGAGAGGCTTCTACACATGGAACAGGCCCTGCAGGGGCGGGTTATAGGTCAGGAGGAGGCCGTCGCTGCAGTCGCCAATGCCATCCGTCGCTCGCGGGCAGGGTTGGCCGATCCCAAGCGACCCAACGGCTCGTTCTTGTTCCTCGGGCCGACCGGCGTCGGTAAGACCGAGCTGTGCAAGGCGTTGGCGACCTTTCTATTCGATACCGAGGAGGCCATGGTTCGGATCGATATGTCCGAGTTCATGGAGAAGCACGCGGTCGCACGACTCATCGGTGCACCGCCCGGCTATGTCGGCTATGAGCAGGGCGGTTATCTGACTGAAGCAATTCGGCGGCGGCCATACGCCGTGATTCTGCTCGATGAGGTGGAGAAGGCCCATGCCGATGTCTTCAACGTTCTCCTGCAGGTACTTGACGACGGTCGGCTGACCGACAGTCACGGCCGTACGGCGGACTTCCGCAACGCGGTCATCGTCATGACCTCGAATTTGGGTTCTCAGGTGATCCAGGAGATGGCGGGTGAGGAGAACTACCAGGCGATGCGGCAGGCGGTCATGGAGATCGTTAGCCAGCAATTTCGACCGGAGTTCATCAATCGCATCGACGACGTGGTCGTATTTCACTCGCTGGATCGCGAGCAAATTCAGCGAATTGCCGAGATCCAGATCGCCTATGTCGATCGCCGATTGCGCGAGCAGGATATGGGCATCGAGCTTACGCAGGAGGCCTTGGAGATGCTAGCACAGGCGGGTTTCGATCCAGTTTACGGCGCCCGTCCGCTCAAGCGGGTCATCCAACAACGCCTGGAGAATCCGCTCGCGCAAGCCATTCTCGAGGGTCGTTTTGGCGCTGGCGATACCATCAAGGTAGATGCTCGGGACGGAGCGCTCGTTTTCGTGTGCGGCGCGCACCACGTTGCCGTAGCCTAAGGTAAAATATCTGCTCGTGCGGCTATTTTTAGGACTTGATCAGAGACCAATAGTGTGTGGGTATTTTTGCAGCTCGGTGTGGGGTGTGGCCCGAAATCGATCTTTTATTACTGAAGGCGAAATGACGTCCCTGTCATTTCGCCTCTCCTGATGCCTTTAGTCAGATGTGGTTGTGCATCGCTTCGGGTAAGATGGCTGGGTCAAAAAGCATTTTTCCGAGCCGTCTTGTCATTACCCTTGGCAATCTGGTCAATAAAGGGCGTTCATCGGTAAGGCATCAATGCTTTGCGGTCCCTTTCGCGGCCCTCTCTGAAAAAAAACAGGCCGAGAATCCAACAGCTGAGCTTCTGCTGTTTTACGGATTCAGTGCATGCGTGTAGTACCACAGGGTACCGTTGAAGACCATCGCGCCGAGGATATTGCCGATGGTGACCGGGATCTGATTCCACACCCACCACTGGTAGATGCTCACGTCGGCGCCCGAGAACATGCCCGTCGGGATGAGCCACATGTTCACCACGGTGTGCTCGAAGCCCAGCGCAAAGAACGTCCCGATCGGTATCCACATCAGCACCGCCCGACCCAAGGTGCTGCGCGAGGACTTGGACATGACCGATCCCAGGCTCACCAGCCAATTACAGAGCACGCCCATGCCGATGGCGGCGCACCAGCCGATGATACCGAACTGGCTATACGCAACTTTATGCTCGGCGACGTGGGCGATGTGGACGAGCATGGGATTCGGCGGGACGGCCCCGCCATAGGTCAAGGAGAACCAGAGCAGCCAGGCGAAGAAGATGCCCCCGATCAGGTTCCCCACCAGCGTCCAAAACCAGTTGCGGATGAGTTGCCATAGCGTAACGGTCCCGGCGTACAAGCCGATGGGCATTACCGCGAAACTGCCGGTCGCCATCTCCAGGCCCAGGAAGCTCAGCGTGACGTAGCCTACCGGGAAAATCAGTCCGGCCGCGCCGAGCGGTATGCCGGCGGAGACCATGGCGAAGACCACAGCGGCTCCATAGCCCAGAAAGGGCGTACACAAAAAACCGCGGACCAGTAGATGAGAAACGGGGAATTTGGCCTTCTTTGCCGCGTCCGCCGCAATCGCCGCCCCCATCTCCGCCGGCGGTACGGTTTCTGCGACAGTAACGTTGCTGGGTGCTGCCGGTAGCGTGCCCGCTGCTGCGGCGTTGGGATTTCCCGCCAGTGGATTGCCGGCCGGGTTCGTGACCGACGGATTGTCGCCATGGGTTGGCTTACCCTGTCGCCTAGATTTTTCTGAATCGCTCATGTCGCTAGCCTCCTCGTCGTAAATCGACACTTGTCGTATCTATAATATTTTGCTGACACATGAACTTATCCTTATTGCTTTTGTTTTATGTCACGTTATCGACCCGTCCCAGGGCCTTGCAATACTGCCGATAATGCCGCGGCGGCGGTGGTATGAGCACGCCTAATGCCGCATCCCCGATGGCAGTAAAACCTAGTTTACTAATCAATAAATAATAATTTTGCAACTGAAATAGGACGCGCGCCGTGCTGAAACCGACACCGAATGCCCCCTTTCTGCGGATTTGTCCCGTTCGGTACCGGATGCCGTGCGTTCCTTGCGAATGGTGGTCGATTGGGAAGGTGCACTTACCGTGCCGATGGAAATGAAGTGTGCGGTGCCCGTATGCTTTGCCGAGCGGGTTCCTCGGCCAACGAAGTATGTCTCTCCGGTTGTTGCCGGGTCGACCTGCGCGTGCGTGCCCAGCGCCGGTGAGGAGGAAGCATCCGTCGTCTGTCCTGAACCCCAAGCTGGGAGTAGCCTGTTTTACCACAGGCCGAAATACAACCTGGTGCACGTGGGTAAGATGGGTGGGGGGCAACATACTCGCTTTTCGTAATCGCGACATTGGTATGCCGCCCTATCCCGAATCCGGTGAATGAAGTCGAACTCGGCTACCGTGTTTCCCAATAAGCGCCACATGCCAACTAACACATGCACAATGCTACTTACTATAGTGTCCACCTGAACGCCCGGTCCAGTCATCGCAACTGCACTGTTTAGCATAGCGGACTTTAAGAGTAGCATTCCTCCCAGTGTAAGCAATCCTTAATTTAGGATAGCCATCTATTAGTAGCATTTTATAGTTTTCTTAATTAGTGCCCAGTGCCTAATAGTTGTATATTAAAGTTGTATTTAAAGCGTAGCGCTGTGGTGAACTGATTTTGCGCATCAGGGGGTGCGTGTGCTTAATACACAACTCTCATACTCGTCGAGGCAGGTGTCGACGGGCGTTGGAGGTACGCCAACACCTCGCTGAGGGCGAAGGGTTGACTTGCGGCTAGATCCTAATCCCGCGGGAGGGGGTGCCTATCTATATGATACTAACCTTCGAACCATTGTTGAGCTCGCTGTATCTCGGGAGCCCCACGCTGGCTCGTTTCCCACTGCTTTGTTCTCGGGCCCAAGCATTTGCCTGACCCAATACCCATGACGGCAGCCCCCTCGCCACGCGGGGTAAGTTTAGAAAACGATCAGACTAACAGCGATCAGTAATCAGTTACCGTAAACTACCACTTGGTAGTTGCCGATGATGCCCAAAGTGTTTTCGGCTTTCCAGTCGACATGATGGACTTCAGTGATACCACCGTTTTTCTTGGCCGTCTCTATGCTGCAATCACCCGTTGCCACGATGGCGAGGATGCTTTTACAGCTGGCGACACCCACTTTCATGGCTGGGCCGTTGTTACTGGTTGCTGTAACTGGGAGATCAAGCTTGGTATAGAATGCTCCATATGGCACGGAAGTTGCACAGCCGCCGAGTGTGAGGGAGGCAGCAATGATTGAGCCTGTGATGATCTTTTTCATATTTACTCTAAACCCTCTTTAGCTATTGTTAGATTCCATTTATTCCTCTCAGCAGTTTATCGTAAAGGGTAATGAGATCTCATGTCGAGCACCACTTTAATTGGGGTTTCGATTCTGAAAACTTCGGAGAGGATCGGTAAGATAAGTTTTCTTGGATCAGATTCTGCGTGGCAGGGGTGGCAGGGCTGTTCAATGCTACAGCCCCTCATAAGCCAGCACCCGATCGAGGCACAGCGCATTGTCGTAGAGGCCTTGGCTGGTGTTCTCCACGCGATTGAAGCGCATGAGGTTGAGTGCGAAAGAGCGGAGCAGTGCGAAGATGCAGGGGTTGCGACGAATGCGGCTGGCATCTTCCTGGAATCGGGTATCGCGTACGTAGTGTGCGCGGTTTTCGACACACCAATGGTTGCGAATAGCTTCGCTGAACCGCGCGGTGGGCAACACGAGGTCGCAGAGGTAGTAGGCGCACTCTTTGGAGACGCGCCAGTCTCTCAGCCGGGTATCGAAGCGTTCGGTATGACGCTGTACGCGGATCAGCGCGCGGAAATGGTCGTACCAGGGTTTGCTGCCCAGGCCCGGATGCAGGTGCCAGACATGGACGGCGCGCTTCTCGATCCGATTGCGTCGGCCGAACTCATGAGTGTGATGCTCATCCACGAAGGGATGACCACGCGTGTATTCGACATCGCATCGTGGAGCAAGGGCTGGTTGCGTTTGAGTTGGACGAGCAGGTGGTTACCCGTGGCGATCACGAGCTCGGTGGTTTTTTTTGGGTGTGGAGCGCATCCAGGGTGAATAGACGACCCGATAATCCAAGCGTTTCAATCAGCTGTTGGGCGGCCTGAATCTCGTGATGCTTCTCGCCCTCCTCATCGGTGATCCACACGTGGCCGAGCACAAGGGTGCACTCAGTGGCCAGTGCGCTGAGTACCTGAGCGGCCTTGCGGTCCTCGAAGTGATCGAAACTGCCGCGCGCAGGGTCTTGCCGTCCATGGCGATATAGCGTGCTGCGCTCCCTCGCCGTCCAGATCAGAGGCATGGCGACGGAAGGCAAGCTCGCCGGCTTTGGCATCCAAGCCCTGGAGGGCGTAGCGAATGGAGGTATGGGCCGGCGCGCGCTTCCAGTGCAGTTGGCACAGAGCGTTCAGGCGTTCACGGTGAGTATCCATGAATCGTTGGATCTTTCGGTAAGAGGTCGCGCCCAAGACCACGGCCAGGATGCTGAACAGCAGAAGGTGAGTTAGGTCATACATCCGGCCCTGAGCCCGGCGATGATCGGGAATCGCTGATAGGTAAGCCTTGAGCTGCATGGGTATCACTATTAATCCTGCAGGTTACAAGACAATCTGCATTATTCTCTCAGCATTGAACAGCCCTGGCAGGGGTGGGTAGTGGTTAGGTTCCGTTTGATCATATGCCGGTGAGGAGTAAAGCCTCGGCCTTTTCCAGGTTCTCGGGAGCGCCGTAGAGGACCAGTACATCACCAGCCAATAAGCGGGTATCCGGTTCCGGCTGTGGCCCACGAATGCCGCCGCGCCGGATTGCTGTGATCGTTACGTCGATCTCTTCCAGGCCGGTGTCCGTGATTCGCTTACCGATTGCATAGGCGCCGTGAGGCAAGGCCATGGCGTGCAGCTGTTCGTGGAACCGCTCGCCTTGCTCCAGATCGAGTCGTTCTTCGCCATGGAAGTAGCCGCGCAGCAGACGATAGCGATCCGAGCGCACCTCTCGTACATAGCGAAAGACCCGGGAGAGAGGAACCTCGAGTAGGGCGAGCGTATGCGAGGCGAGCATCAGGCTTGCCTCCAGAATCTCCGGCACGATGGCCGTGGCACCGGACTGCTCGAAATGCTCCAGCCAAGTGTCGTCCCGAGTGCGGACCAAAACCGGGAGATCCGGTCGTTGCTCGCGCGTATGCTGCATTACCTTAAGGGCCGCGGCAGGGTTGTCGAGGCTGATGACGACCATTCGTGCTCTTTTGAGCCCGGCGGCTTCCAGGATGGTGTGCTGGGCCGCGTCTCCGAAGTTGACCGGTTCGCCGGCGATCCGGGCCTGACGGATGCGAGCCGGATCGAGGTCCAGCGCGAGATAGGCAAAACCTTCGCGTTCCAAAAAGCGGGCTACGTTCTGACCCGTGCGGCCATAGCCACAAATGATGACATGGTTACGCAACTCATGAGCGCTCTGGGCAATCGCTTGTACGGTCCCGCTACCGTGGGTTGCAAGACCGATGTTGGCGATATGCTGCGCAAGCAGCCCGTTGTGTCGAACCAGCAACGGGGTGATGATCATGCTAAGGATGATCGTGGCGAGCACAATCTGGCTAACAGCCGGTTGGATCAGATGGCTCGCCAATGCCAGAGAGAGCACGGCAAAGCCGAATTCCCCACCGCCAGCGAGGATTGCGCCGGTGCGCGCCGCAACCCGGCTGTCATCTCCGCTGACCAGGACCAGCACATAGATCAGCACAGCCTTGAACAGCATCAACGCCGTAACGAGCAGCAGCACCCAATGCCAGTTGTCGAGCAGATCGCGTGGGTCGAGCAGCATCCCCACGGTAATGAAGAACAGCCCCAGCAGCACGTCGCGAAAAGGACGGATATCGGCTTCGATTTGGTGACGGTACTCGGTCTCGCTCAACATGATCCCAGTGAGAAAGGCCCCTAATGCCAGGGATAGGCCGGCTAATTGCGTCATCCATGCCGCGAGCAGGGCAACCAACAGTACCGCCAGTGTGAAAAGCTCATTTGAGCGAGCGGCCGCCACTTCATGAAACAAGGGCCGCAATGCTCTGCGTCCTAGCCAGATGATCAGCAGAAATACCCCCACACCCTTGACCAAAGCCAGGGCCAACGCTTGCGCCAATGGGATACTGCCGTCGGATGTGTTGGCGAGAATCGGTATGAGGATCAACAACGGTACTACGGCAAGATCTTGGAACAGCAGCACGCCGAGCGCCTTGCGTCCGTGGCGGGAGTGAATCTCGGCCTGTTCGGTCAGTTGTTTGATCACGATGGCGGTCGACGACAGTGCCAGGGCGCCGCCGATTACGACCGCCCCCGGCCAACTGGCTCCCAGATACCAAGCGGCCACGGCTGCGAGCACACTGGTTATCAGCACCTGAGCGCCCCCCAGACCGAGCACTGTCCAGCGCATAGTCCGCAGCTGGGGTAACGAGAACTCCAAGCCGATGGTAAAGAGCAGGAAGACCACTCCGAACTCCGCCAATAGAGGAATGTTCAGAGCATCGGAGACCACGCCGCTGGCGGAAGGGCCGAGCGCCACTCCGACGAACAAGTAGCCGATAACGGGGGGCAAGGCGAGGCGGCGGAAGACAGCGACCACGATGACCGAGGCGGTGAGCAGGATTACGATATCTTGCAGAATTTCCACGGTGTGCTGTTGCTCCGGGTATTGGCGGGTGCCGAAATTCCTGCTACCGCGGACCGCACCACACTGCGACGTGGCCGGCTCCCTGCAAATTGCCTCTCGTCGGACTGCCTACCGTCTACTAGAGCAAGCCCGCAACCCGCCCGTCATTGCATCCTGAAGTGAGCCATGCGGTGAGCGCCGAGTCGCGATTGGATTTTGTACAAACGCACGCTGGATCGTGTATACGATGAATTCGACGATTCTATCGTAGAACAGCCCTCGGTTCGGCATGTTGGGTGGCTGCAACGCGGCTTCACAGGGCTTGCCAGACTCGCCGCTGTGGCGGCAGCGTTTTCTCAGGTGTGGCGCTCGTACGGTTGAGACTGTGGCAGCAGAGGATTGGATTATGGGGGAATATCGCATCTTGGCGCTCGACGGTGGCGGTGTGCGTGGTGTGGTTACGGCAGTGCTTCTGGAGCGTTTGCTCAAAGTCGCTCCCAGTTTGATCGGCGTGGCCGATCTTTTGGCTGGTACATCGAGCGGCGGCATTCTTGCTTTGGGTTTGGCCGGTGGTCTTTCTCCGACCCAGCTACGGCAGCTCTATGAGCGCAAGGGGCAGGCCATTTTCCATGATAGCCGCCGGCCATTCGGTGCTGAGGTGGGTCAGCGGCCGACAGCGGCCTATGACAACGGGGCGCTGTGTCGAGAGCTCAAGGGCAGCCTGGGAGAGGCGACTCGGCTCGCAGATCTGCACAAACAAGTTCTCGTGCCGGCCTGCGATTTGGATAATGAGGCGGTGGATCCCTGGGAGCGCACCTGGCGACCGAAGCTATTCCACAATCTATCGGGTTCGGAAGACGCCGATCGGCTCGTCTATCGTGTGGCCCTCTACACAAGCGCGGCCCCCATGTACTTCCCATCGGTGGATGGCTTTATAGATGGAGGGGTATACGCCAACAACCCGAGCATGGTGGCTATCGCGCATGCGGTGCGTGCCCGCTGCGAAGCCTCGGCGCTTACCTTACCGGAACTCCGTGTGCTCTCCCTCGGCAATGGCAACGTGGGGAGGTACATTTCCGGCCGCCGGCACGATTGGGGTAGTACTCACTGGCTCGGCGCCGGGTTGTTGGATCTCATGAATGACGCCAGTGTGGCGATCACTGATTTTCAGTGCCGCCAACTTTTACGGGAGCGGTATTTCCGCTTCGCTCCGCTCTTGCCGATGGACAAGCCCATCTTGCTTGATGAAAGCGCTAGATTACCTGAACTAGTGGACTACGCTGAGCACTTGGATCTCTCGGAGCTCGCCGCCTGGCTCGAAGAGAATTGGTAAAGCGGCCACTGCTGTTCGGTGTGTTGATGTTGTCGGCCGGGGGCAAGAGGAGCTGTCTCCGTGGGTCTTGCCATTATTGGGCAGCGCTGCCCTGCTTGGCAACGCCTGGGCGGGGCGATAAATCGAGAACAGCCCAATACCCCCGGCAAACCGTCAGAAGATGCGTTCCTTGACGTGCAGCAAGTCCCCGGGCTTGAGGATATCATCGAGCTCCGCACCCAAGGTCGCAATTTGCCCATCGTTCTCGTGTCGTTTGATCTCGATGCGGCTATAGCTGCCGCGTGGGCTTAGGCCACCGCCGACCGAGATGGCCTGCATCACCGTCATGTTTTCCTCCAGTCGATACATCCCTGATTTTTGCACCGCACCCTCGATATAGAACACGTTCATCCGCGGTACGATTACCACGTCATCGGCCTGCACCCGAGTACCTACGGCATTGCCGGCCGTCAGTGCGTCTATGGTCAGGATGTGGCGTTTCGATTGGCCGTTCTCGCGGCGGATGAGTATTACGTAATCGGCACCGTCCTCGCGGCGGCCGCCGGCTTCGGCGATCAGATCCAGCACAGTGCTTGGCCCGGAAAGCCCGTAACGCTGGGGGTTCTTGACCTGGCCGAGCACGGTAACCTGGCGACTAAGGTATTGCTCCACTGTCACCGTGACCTGGGGGCTACGCAACAGTTTGGCCGCCAGCAGTTGCCGTTCGATGCGGTTTTCCGCCTCTTCCAGGGTCAGGCCGCCCACCTGAACGGTGCCAAGGTAAGGATAGCCGATGGCACCGTCCTCACGAATCCGCGTGATGGTATCGAATTCCGGGCTACCGGCCACATTCACGGAGATTCGATCGCCGGTGCCGAGTCGGTAGGACTCCGGTTCGGCTTGTTGTGCGCTCACGATTCCCGAGGCAAGCAGCGTAAAGCCGAACAAGGCCACCATGACAAACCCTATGGCTGTTTGGCCTAGACGCAGAAGGGCGGGCATAAGGTTGCATTGAGACGGGTTGGATTGATCAAAAGAATTCATAAGTGACTCCGGCAGATATCTGTTCATAGTCGAAATTTCTTATTTCGCGATTGGAATCCCGAGACTGGTGCTTGGCTTCCAGGGACAGGTAAAGATTGGGCAGCGCCTGGTAGTCGATGCCAAGTCCGATCGTGTGTAGGTCGTCCTCTCGGCCGGCGTTGAGGTTGCCCGGTGTCTCTCTGCCTTGGTAATCCCTGTTTTGGAAGGAATAATGACCGCGAACCCGGATTTTGACCGTGGCTTGCCAGATCGGCTCCAAGCTGTAGCCTTGGGAGATTAGGTAGTTGGCGATTTCATTGTTCTGGGCCTGCAACTCGCGCCAGGCGGAAAGTCTGAGGCCGGTGTTTGCAGTCACTTTCCATAGGTAGGACAGATGTGCCGTCGGACCAGAGAAGTCGCGTTCGGGTCGATCATCGAACTTGCGCTGGGTAAACCCGAAGCGGCCTGTTAGATAGGACAATTCCTCGCTGCCCTCGACGCCGAGCACGACACTGTATTGAGTCTCTATGTAATCGTTGCCGAGCACGGTGCCGTCAGCGAGCCGTTCGTCCCGGTTCAGGTCGCCTCGGGTGATTTCGGCGCGCAGTCCCATGCGGGTGTTCACCGCCGAATTGTAGTGCACCTCGGTAAAACCGGTGCTCTCCACCCGGTCGAGGTCACTGCGTTTGTCAAAGGAGGTGGAGCGCCGGTGCGCTCCGAGTACCCACTCCCAATCGGGTAGAAACCGCAAGCCGGCGTCGGCGGACGTCACCTGTCTAGTCGTGACGTTTTTGTCCAGAGCTCGGAATTCCTGGAAGCTTGCGATGCCGCGTGAATAGCCTGTCTCGACCGTGCCGCTCCACAATCGGCCGATTTCCCAGTCCCAGCCGAGATTGGCATCGAAAGCGGTGTGATCGAGGGAGGTGAAATTCTGGTATTTGTTACGCTCGATCCAGCCGTCGAAGTGTAGCATCTGCAAGCCGATCGGCCATGTCATTTGCAGCCCGCCCCCGGCCCGGGTGATAAAATCGCCGGTATCGGTGGTTCCGAGTCGGTTTCGGGCTACGGTATCGTTCGAAATCAGGAAGGGGTTGCTGTTATAGATGCCGCCACCGTAGACGTAGGCACCGAGGGTTTTGCCTTCGGGCCGCGGCGGTGTTGGTGTCAACGGCGCGGCCCGAGCACCGCAAGACACCACTATCGCGGCGATCAACAACGCTGGCAGGGCGCGGCGGGTTAGGGGCATCGGATCCCCCCTCCCGGTAAAGCCAGCATCGGCTCGATGCCGGTTTCCGGTGTCGAGCGTGTGTTGATCGGGTGTGGTTTTCGCCTGCATCCGTCGAGCGCAGCATCTATATGGGAATGACTCTTCATGCACGACCTCGTTGTGCTGTCCAAATCAATAACCAAATGGCTGCAACTGCTCGCGCCAGCGCTCGGCCAGCTTCCGCAGCATCGGATCGTGACGGTGGGCGAATGCGCGCGATGGATGGATACGACCCGCGACCCGTTCCAGTAGTTTCTTCGAGACGGGCAAAGAGCAGAATGCCGCGAGGCTCGAAAGCTCGCGATGCGGGTTCTCCAGCAGAGTCTCGTAGCGGATCTCCATGACCCGATTGCCGAGATTCGCCGCATGAGCCCGCGCTTTGTAGATGTATTCGCACCAGAGGCGCAATGCTTCGTCGAGTTCCGCACAGCGCCAGGACTCTGTAAACCCGTCTTGGCGGGGGGTAATGAACGCGTAAAGCCACTGCCGGCTCCGGAAACGGCGCTGCGATAGAGCTAGGTTTTCGCCTTGGCGATGCGTGAGACTGGCTGCCACATCGATACCGTGTCGATAGACGTGTACTATCCGAGCCTCCGGGAACAGGTCCAGCCAGAGCGGCAATGTGAAGGTGTTGCGCGGATCCTTCCATCCCCAGGGCCGCTCGATCGCCGGTATGGATCGATAGCGGAAATATTGCTGCAGCCCCAGGTACGTGGCGGCACGTGGCGCACCGAGCATGAAGCGCAAATAATCGGTTACCATCCTGCGACCGAGAGAGTTAGTGAGCAAATGGTGTATGGGCGTAGGGTGATCCCAAGCACCGCCGCATTGGCGCAACAGCCAATCATTGAGCCTGAGAAAAAACCAAGCCTCGTGATTGATATCTTTGCGCCAACCTAGAAACAACCCGATCTCCTCGAGCATACGTGCAACCAGGCTGGTGCCCGAGCGGTGCATGCCCAAGATGATGATTGGCGGTGTGCAGCGGTTCAATTTGCGATCTCCTGTTCAGAAAAACTGACCTATTCGTCTTGTCGGTGCAGATCGGTATCCAGGTTATTGGTTCGGTCGAATTTTAGTTTTCACCAGAATAACCAGAGAGAAATTAAGCAATTTCCCTAAGGAAGCTGACTAATTGATTTGCTCGTTCATAGCCCTTCCACTTCGCTTAGGAGAATCCTGTTGAAGGACTCGGCATAAACGGGATTTTAGGGTTCCCCTGGTCGGCGCCCTATGCCACAGGCGCAGGGGTGTTGCCAGACTGATAGCAATCTTGGCTAGTTTTCTCTGCATATACGATGACACCCGATGCAAAGGCAGAGAGATTGAGCAATCTACAAAATTTATTAAAAATAGTTATTAAAGCAAAAAATGGTAGGAAAAAACCAAAATAATCGGCTGCCCCAAAAAAACATTTTATTTCTATATTTTTATATCCAAGCTCGGTTAAAAGTCTTTCTATATCCCGCTTGGAACATTTGTCGTAATATGTTTTATATCCTGTCAGATCAGCAAATTCTGGGCGCAGATATTTTATAAGTATATTTTGAAATTTATGTCCAACACTCCGCGTGACTAAACTAAAGGGATGGTTTTTACATGAAAAATAATGGATAGTTTTTCCGTTGTTTAGCAAGCTGTCATACACTGTTTTAAAGCATTTCCTATTGTCTTTAATGTGCTCGATTACGGATACGGAGAACACAAGATTATATTTATTTGGAAATTTTTGTTCTGCTGGCTGAACATAAAAACGATCGTATTTATCTTTAAATGACAAACCGTCTACTATATCCAGGCCATGGTATTCGTAGCGTTTATTTTTTTTTAAAAATGGTCTGTCGGCGCCGCCCACCTCAAGAATAGTCTGTCGTCCGTTCGATTTCAGAACGCTGTTTAAGGCATCCCTAAGATGGTCATAAAAGTTTTCTTCATAGAAAAAACCAACCCGCTCTCTTAATTGTATTGATAAGTCTCGATTGGTGCGAACGAATTTCTGGAATATATTAGGCATTTTTCACCTTGTGAACTTCTCTCTAGGTGTTGAATTTTAGTTAACCAACTTGCTTCTAAACATAACGCAATCAGCGGTTACTGAAGTATCGCCTTCGTGGGAATAGCATGCCGGAGTGGTGTAATCGTCTCGTAGAGGACGCCACGGTGCAAGCGAGAGACAGGCTCATCCCGACATGATGCGATCAATTGCGTTATGTTTAGAGGCATATTTAAGTAGCAACCAAACCAAATAATAAAAGTTAATTCTATCCGCTTATCGCGTATGTTGGCGGCATTGTCGATGATTGCCGTTTGGTTCGCTGTGCGATCCAACACCATCTAGGTGGGGTTGGACGGTTTCGATGTTTTATTGAATTTTATATACCTGATAAAAGTGCCTGACAAAACGATGTGGTTTTTCAGGGCGGCTGTTTCTGCAAGCGTAAGCCGGTTCAGATAACAAAATGTGATGCGATGCGAAATTGGGGCGCATCGATAATGAATCCGCTCACGCACCTTCGCCTATCGATTCGGCATTTCCCGTAGCCCAGGCAAGCATGTTCCGGGCGGCCTGGCTATAACCTCCTTCCCAAACAGCGAGTACCCGGTCCATCCGGTTCAGGACATCTCCCCGATACATCTGATCGGTGCGTATGCGGTGCACGAACTCCACCAGGCCGTCGATGCCTGCAGCGTCCCCGGCGAACAGGGAATACTCTGGGCCCATTACCTCTCGGAAGATGGCAATATCCGAGAGCAGCGGTACACAGCACTGCCTGATTGCCTCCAGCAATGGCAGGCCAAATCCCTCGTTACGGGAGAGCAACAGGCAGAAGCCGCTACGCCGATAAAGTTCGTTCAGCGCGCGATCGTCCAGATAACCGTGCCGAATTAGTCGGATCCGTGGCAGCCGGAGTTCAGCCAACAGTTGTGGGCTCTCGGGCGTGTCCTTGCCTACGACATGGAGGGTTACCTCGATGCCCCAGGCCGCGCCGTATTCGCTCAACCGAAGACAGACAGAGCGGACTCGGTCGAAGCCTTTGAGGTGGTTCAGGCGGCCCACGAAAATCAACTCGAGCGGTGTCGCAGTAAATTTTTGCTCCGTTTCTTTACGGCCCGGTCGTGGAGCAGTCGCCAGCTTGGCCGGGAGACCGTTCGGCAAGTACGGGTGTGGTCTGCTGCAACTTGTCGGATAGAACCTTTCCAGATCATGCATAGTCGTCCTTGAGATGCAGCCGATGGTCATCCCACGCCACAGCCAGAACCGCGTCAGCAGATCCATATAGCGCACCCGCCAACTCGGGAAATAGGCGCCTGCCACTTGATAGGTAAGATCGTGGAGTACCCCGAGCGTGCGGCGTGCGGGCAACCATAGTGGCTGCAAGTTAGGGACGAATATGCAGTCGTAGGGTCCGTGCGAACGCAGGCGCAATGGCACCCCCAGATATTTGATGAGTGGGCCGTCATAGACGGTGGCAACGATGCGTATTTCGGGAGTGATGGCGTCTTCCTGCCGAAGAATGTTTTCCAGCACGCCAGCGGCCCGACCACAGACGAAAATATCCACCTGCAGCGCCAAGCCTTGCCGCGGTGCCTGCCGCAGGATCTCCAGCAGCAGATTCTCCGCGTAGATACTCACTCCGTCGCGTTGCGCCGTGTAGGATACGGCTACGAAGGCCACCCGCAGTCGAGCGGTCGGAGCGCACGATGTCGTTAGGCTAAATCCGCTAGCGGGGGGTGAGTTAGTCAAAGGTGTCGGCACGGAACCTCCATGCGTTCGGTCGGAGCAGCACGAATGCGCCGATAGAAAGGATGGCAGACGAAAAACCGGAGTAGGCTTGCCACATGCCAGCTCAGATAGCGCAACTTGCGGTGGCTGTCCCGCTGGGCGTCATGCACGACGAGTGCCTTGGGTACGAGCATCACGCGCCGACCGGCGGCCCATAGCCTCATGCACAGATCTGCATCCTCGCAGTACAATCGGTAGCGCTCGTCGAATCCGCCAAGCCGTCGGAAATCTCCCGAATGCAAAGCCATGAACATACCCGCTACCCAGTCGGGATAGATCGGGTCCCGCTCGATTTTGTACTCCAGTCTCCGAGCTAGGCCGCTGATACGTAAGGCTAGGCGCCACGGTGTGATTCGCCGCCGTGCGCTGCCCTCCACCACACTCTGGGGGGTTTTTACCAGAGGTGCGGCTACTCCGATATCAGGCTGTGCCAGCGCCCCCAGCAGCGCCGGCAGGGGATCCTCGGGGCAACGTATATCCGGATTGACCACGCAGAAGACGTCGCTATCGAAGACCTCGAAGGCGGCGTTGTGATTGGCCGAGAAGCTGTTGGGGTGGGTGTTTCGGATCACTCGTGTGGGAAACGCGAGACGCTCCATCTCCAAGGGCGTGTCCTCGCGCAGATTCTGAGTCAGCACCAGATGCAGACCCTCGGAATTCCAGTGCTTATGGATGTCAGTGAGTAGCCCACGGATCAAATCCCCCTGGCCATGGCTGACCACCGAAATGACGATGCGCGGTGCGATTTTCTCAGATTGATATTCGTTGGTTGCTGCTGCTGCTGCCACCTGCATGCTTACATTCCTTGCCGAGAGTGCGTTGATATAAAGCCCATGTGCTGTGCTGTAGTTAAGAAGCAGTCACCGGCTGAGATGGGTCGCGCCCCGCGGCAAAGGCCATGCCGAGAAAAAGATGGTAATATTCGTGTTGGCCAACCGGGTTGGCGTTGGCGAACACGAACAGGTAGCTCACCACCAGCACCGAGAACAGACTTCGGCCACTGAATACGACAATAAGCATGCCGAGGGCGTAGATGAGTCCAGGGACACCGGCCGACAGCCAGATATCCAGGTACACATTGAACAGCTGAGCGGAACCGCTGCCAAGGCCAATGATCTCGGACGGATAATTACCGAAATAGGCTTCGACAAATCCGAAACCGTGGCCAAGCAAGGGTGCCTGCATGACCAAATCCCAGGCCACTCGGAGTGCGGCGCCCCGCTCGTTATCCCATTTGTTTTGGAGCATTGCGGCGGTGACCAATTTCTCGCCAGCGGGCAGCCATTCGTTGTAGGCGGCCAGTGCAACCGCGCCGACAGTGGCGATCAGTGCCAGACGCAGGGCCCAGCCCCGGGCTACGCCGCTGATGTGCGAGCGCCCCCGATAAAAGAGGGCGGCGGCCAGGCAAGCGCCTATCAGCGCGATCCAGATCGTTTTGTTATAGCTCGCAAGCGCGCAGCCGATGACGAAAAAGTAGAGTAGGGCTATGGGCCAGCGTCGCTGCGGCCAGTGCCGGTGCTCAAGGCGCAGGGCTAGGGCGGCGAGCAAGAAGAGCCCGCTGAAAAAGGCGAATTCCCCCTGCTCCCAGAAGCTGCCTTTGAGCCCATAGGACAGATAAGCGGGGCGCTCGTGAATCAGCGCGGGAATCGGATGGAAAAACAGCACGACGGCGAGCACCGCGGCAAACAGCAGCACCAGCTCCAGCAATTCCGCCATGCGCCCGGCTCGGACCAGTGATACTAACCTCATCCCGGTATAGAACGCCATCGGATAGACCAGCACGTACTTGACGATGAAGGTAAGCTCATTTACCTGTGGGTAATTGGAGAACAGGCTGAGCGCGCTCAGCATTAGGCCGCAGCCTGTGACCGAGAGCAAAGCACCCCAGTGCAATTGTTCACGGTGCATATCGTGCAGGATCAGCACAAAAAAAGTGCCGGCGAGCGCAATTTGGCCGAGGCGCAAATCGAAGCCGATGGGGATTTTGACCGCTGAGAGTGTAAGCGTGCAGAGTACGGCCCAGGCGCAGAGCAGCCAACTGCGCGTGCTTATCGGAGCAGTCGCGATGCTCGATCTATAGTCCGTGGTGGCGGTCATGCTCATACCGGGCGGTCCCGGCGAATACGGGTGTGCTAGCGGACGATTCATGAGTCGTCCGCGCGGACCGCAATGATGCGATCGACGTAAATGGCTTGCACCGACTTGGCGCCGGGTGGAGCCACCCAAAGGTAACGCCCCGCTCCGCGCTGCCAGAGGCCAGGCAGTTCGATGAGCCGGTAGCCCTCGCCAGCGAGGTCTTCGACGGTGACGCTGCGGCGCTTGCCCGGATAGATTCCGGTCCGCAGCAATACGCGTGCATGGCCATCTGCGGCGACACGGGCCGCAATGTATACCCGCCACCGACCGCTGTCCGGCAACAGCCGGTCGAGCGGTAACTGAATACCCCAGACCCGTTTGTCGCCTTTCATGGTCACGGCGGCGCCGTCGGAGGCAGCTTGGTCCGGTACCATCCGTGCGCCGCCGGCGAGATCGAGCGTAAGCTCCTGCACCGAACGACAGTCATCGGCCGGTGTGTTTTGGCACACGGCCGGCGGTTGTGGCGCGTTCCGCGCTATGGACAATGCCTCCAGCAGCCGTTTGGGAGACGCCCCGCCGCCCTCGCGATACGCTCGCATCCCGGACAACCTCAGGTAACCCTGTAGTCGTTCGAGGCGGGCGGTGCGGTTGATCCAGCTCGAGCCATCGCCCTCGGCCTGAGGGGAAGCCAAGATGGCGTAATCTAGGGCGCTGCGCGCGATGCGCACGTGACGCAGGCGGGTCGGATCGTCGGTCACGGCGCGTTCGGCACGTTCAAAGAGCCGATCTGCTTTCTGCAATAAAGGGGGCGTGAGGTAGGCAGCGGTCGGCGGCATCTTGACGCTTAGCCGGACTCCAATCTGCGCCGCGCTATCGTGCAGCAAACGGATGTAGGCAGCGATGTGCGGCGCCGCTACGCCGTAATAGCCTTCTAGAAAGGATTGGATGAGCTGCTCTGGATCCTGGCCTGGATCCCAGAGCAAGTGCGCCAGCACCCAGGCGCGCAGCACGGAGAATTCGCCGCCGGTCGTGTTATAGGCGCCTTGGGCGAACAAGCCGGTTATTGCCGGCTCGCGTGCGAGCCGAGGCACATCTTGCGTCAACGCACGCAAATCGGGATAGGGCTGCAAATAGCCGCCAAAATTGGTGATGTAGGTCCATACTAGTATCTGCCCGGTAAGCGTATTCCATCCCTTGAGGTCAGTGCGGACGGCACGATTGTTACTTGCCTGCAGCGGTTGGGCAAAGTCGCGCTCGATGTCCGAGAACATCACTCCCATGTTGTTAGGCAGCGTCATGTCCCGGGGCGGTTTGCGACTCCACTGATAGGCCAAGGCCAGCAGCGTGACGTTGGGGTAATCGCTGGCCACTTGTTCGGCGAGGCGGCGCACAAAATCCACATACGCGGCGCCCGGGCTGCCGTGGCGAGCGATGAGCTCGCCATCCGTGCCACCCCGGTAATAGGTGTTCCGATCCGCCGGCTCGATGAGCAGGTAATACGGTTGCGCATCAGCATGAGACCATCGCTCGAGCTTTTTGCGCAGTGCCTCGAGCGCGATCCGCCGCACCTCGGGCTCGGCGAAGCGCAACTGGCCGCCGCCGTAGTATTCCGGGTGCGATTTTGCATATTTCTTGCGGGGGATCAGCTTAAAAATGGGTAACATGCGCAGAGGTACGAACGCCTCGGGATACTGGCCCATGGCGCGCACCAGGCGATGACCGAAACGCCCATTCAACCGATTGTGAGCACTGTATTCCGGTTTATCCGCCTCTCGTACGAATACCTCGCGATATGCGAATGCGGGCGCTTCGGTTCGGGCGATGGCCGGAACGGTCAAGCTCGGGCGCTGCGGAATGTGGGTGTAATCAGGTCCGTACCAGTGCACGCCGACGTAGTCCTCCAGAAAAGCGTAGACGCCATAGAGCAGTCCGCGCGCGCTGCCGCCGGTGATGTGAATATCCCGACCGGCGGAGCGAATCCGGAAGCCCTCGCGGGATAACTCGCTGGAAGCCTCCGTGGAGAGCTTGATTGCCGGCCCGCCGGAGTCGGCCGAAGAAATGGCAAACTGGGCGCCGGTGACGCGCCGGAGATAGCTCGCGAGCTCAGCGGCGGCGTGCTCCGTGAGCGGGGTGCCCTCGGTGGCCGGGGCGATGCGATAAGCCGTATGACCCTCCCGCGCCAAAATGGCATCGGCCGCCCGCGCTGTTAGGATCGGCAGCATGATCAATACAGCGATGCTTGTGAGGGCGGCAAGACCCGCGCGCGGATGCCGTCGCCCCACTGCATACGGAATGGTTTTCGAGCTAGACTTGCCGTTCATGCCATCGTTCAACCGACTTCTTTGAAGAGGTAAATTGCCGAGTGTTCGGCGCCCCGCCCAGCATGATGGCCAAAATCGGTATGATTCGATCGAATTGACCGCGCCGCAGCCGGTTGGCAAGTACCAACAGGAAGCCGAGCCATACCGTCGGCAGCGCCCAGGGGATGTGCTTGCGGGTGAACCGAAGGCGATTATGAAGTGCCAGATAGTCTGCTGCCGGGGATTGGCTGGGTCGCCCCGTGGAGCCCCCCCCTTTGTGGTAGACGCGGCTGCGTGGCGCGAAGGCGAGTTGAAAGCGCCCGCGCCCGCGGCCGCGGACTGCCCAGTCGATTTCTTCGAAATAGAGGAAATAATCCTCGCAGAGCAGGCCAATCTCATCGAGCCAGCGGCGCGAGACGAATAGGGCGGCACCGATGACATAGGACATCCGCCGTTCCACTGCCTCTCGATCGATTCTTCTCCCCGCCGAGGCTCCGGCGCCGATGGCGCGGTGCGTGCCAAGCCAGGGATTGTAGGTCGCGCCACCCAGGGCCTGGACGCGTTCCGGAGCGTGATAATCAAGCAGCACCGAACCGCACAGTCCGGCCTCGAGTTGCTCGCTCATGCGCTCCACCAACCTGGATAACGCATCGGAGGCGATCACCAGGTCATTGTTCAACACCCAACAGTAATCGGCGTCGCCTCGAGCCAGGGCATAACGCAGCCCCGCATTGTTGCCACCGGCGTAGCCGAGATTGCCTCCGGTATGCAGGAGGGTAAGTGGGGCATCCGGTAGCGAACGAGCCATTGTCTGCGCTTCGGCGTGCGTTATTTCGAGGCACGCGATCGGTTTGGCGATCGGCGAGTATCGGCGTTCGGTTTCGGCCGGCGAGCGCAAGGGTTCAAGCTTCCCGGCTGCCCAGGCTTTGATGCGTTCGGGGGAGCCGTCGGTGGAGGCGTTGTCGCAGACGATCACGCGGAAGGCCGGGTAGTCGCTGCGCATGATGCTCTCCAGACAAGCCAGCGTATCTTCCCAGCCGTTCCAGTTCAGCACTACGATGTAGACTTGCGCGGCCCCCTTCGGCTCAATAAGGTCCATAGACGTAACCGCCATAGCGGGCCACCTCCCCCATATTGGCTTGAGTCAGAATGATCCCAAGCACCCGTACGTGGGCCTCCTGGAGCCGTCGGTACGCCTCGGCCACGGCCTCGCTGGGTGTTTTCCCCGCCTTGACCGCGAGAATGGCGCCGTCGGTATACATTCCCAACGTTTCGACATCGCTTACGCTGAGCACCGGGGCGGTATCCACGATGATCTTGTTGAAGTGCCTGCGTAGCTCGGTAAAAGCGCCTGCCAGATCCGCGGTCGCGAAGAACTCCAGCGGATTGACCAGGGTGTCGCCCTTGCCTATGACGAAGAGGTTCGGAGAGATGTTGTCGCGGTAAATGCAGCCTCCCAACGGCGCCTTGCCGAGCACGAACTCGGTCAGCCCGGCACGCTTCCAGCCGCTGGAGAGGCTGGGATGGCGCAGATCGGCATCCACCAGCAAGGTAGGCCCGAGCTGGCTGTAGCTGGAGGCGAGATTGTTGCTGAGTGTGCTCTTACCCTCCCCTTGGACCGCGGAGGTGACGATCACCAACTGGGGTCCGGTGCCGCTGGGATCACTCACCTGGAGGCGGGCGCGGATGCTGCCAAGCGCTTCGGTGAACGCTGATTCCGGCTCCAGCACCGCCAGGCGCGATAGGGTGGCCGGCCGCTGCAGGCGCACTCTCGGCATAACACCCAGGTCTCTGAGCTGAAGCCGCTGTCCCGCGGCCTGGGAAGTGTGGAAGGTGCGGCGCAGATTCTCCAACAGGAACGCAAGTCCGATCCCCAAGAACAGGCTGAGCACTCCAGCGATGCCAAGCAGGCGGGAGAAGTTCGGCGAGAAAGGCGCATTCGGTGGTAACGAGCGGTCCAGGATCTGGATGCCGCTGGCGCCCATGGTGTCTGCGAGGCTGATTTCCTTGATTCGGTCGCGAAACGCCTCGAAAAGCTCGCGGTTGGTCTCGACCTCGCGCTCCAGAGTGGCGAGTTGCAATGCTTCGGCGGATCGGCTGCGTACGCCTTCACCGAGTTCTTGCTCCGCCTTTTCGAGCTGGCGTTCGCGTTGCTTGGCCTCTTCGTACTGCTCGCGAATGGATGTTACGGCGCGATCGATTTCCTGATGCAACCGAGCCGAAGTGGATTCGAGCTCCGCACGGATGGCCTGTATCTTGGGGGCGTTCTCTCCGTAATGGGTTCTCAGATTCTCAAGCTTGGCGCGCAAGGTGCCTTGCTGCATCTTGAGTGGTTGGATCCCCGGATTGTTCAGCACGGCGCTCAAGGCGGCCACGCTGTCGGCGTCTTGAACCTGCTGATAAAGCACCTCAGCGCGCATGCGCTCAGCTCGTGCTTCGAGCAAATTCTGCGTGAGGCCGGAAAGCTGCGTAGACTTTATTTGCTCGAGATTCTTGGAGTCGAGTAGCTGTTGTTGCTCTTTGTACTGCTGCAGCGAGCGTTCGGCTCGGGAGAGATTCGCGCCGAGTTTGTTCAGCTGTTCAGAGAGCCAGGCGTGGACTTCTTTACTGACCGTCAGACGTTGATCGATCTGCGTGGCACGGTAGGACTCGCCGAGTAGATTGGCGATCCGGGCCGCGAGCTCCGGCGTCGGTGCATAATACTGGATTTCCACGAGCTCGCTATCCTTGCGCCGGATAACGCTCAGGTTATTCTGGATCTGTTTGACTAAGGCACGGCTCGCCCGTTGCGGATCCGCTGCAAGAGCAGTTTGATCCGATTCGTCGAGGCCCAGCCAGTCGCGTACCTGATTCCAGAGCGTGTTCACGAGGCTCGCCAAATAGTTGGTCACAGCCGGCGGACTGCGTAGCTGCTTGCGCTGCTCTGGGGTCAGCCGCTCGGCCACTCGCTCGGCCACCGCTCGACTTCGGATGATGTCCATTTGCGTGACATAGAACATTTTGGTATCAGTCGGCGTCTGCAGGTCCTGCAGCGCGTGGACATAGACCGGCGGATTGGCCCGCATGTGCAGGGTCATTACCCCCTGATACAGGGGTGTCTGAAGCAGGCCGTAGCTCAGCGCCGCCAATAGAGCCATTGTCACCACGCCGATAATCAGTAGGCGGTGGCGTACCAACACGCGGAGATACTCGAGCAGCCCGGTTTCCTGCCCCGGCTGGGCCGTTTCCGTCCAGTGCGGTTCGACCGGTGAATAGGCCGCCGACTGCGGTCCGGTTCTAAGTTCCAGTAGGTGGCTCGATCGTTTCCTGTTCATAGGCTAGGCCATCAGCGCGGCAGTTCGCGAATACCCGTGGCGCGCGCCCTGGCCAGCACCGGCAAGGTAGTGCTGGCACCACGATGACGCCGGCGTTGGGCGAGCCGGTATCTGATCCGCGGGTAGGCCCGCCAGGCGAGGGTCATGGTGAGGCAGTACAGAGCGAACAGACCACAGAAAGCGAGCAGCATCGCGCGATCGGGTATATCGAGGAACTCCCCCGCGGTACCTATGGCGGCGCTGGCGATGGCGAATGCGAGAATCAGCCCGAGTGTCTGACTGACCGAAAACCCCACGCGCAGGAAGAAGTGGTGTAGATGCTGCCGGTCAGCGAGGAATGGGTGATGCCCACTGAGGATACGCCGTCCCAAGGCGAAGAGGACATCGAATAGCGGTATGGTCAGAAGCCAAAGCCCAGTGACCGGCGACATGGCCGAGACGGGATCCTGGGATAACCGGATAATGAACCAGGATAGTGCAAATCCGAGAAACATACTGCCCGCATCACCGAGAAAAACCGATGCACGCCAGCGCCAGGGGGAGCGTAAGTTGAGCGTCAAAAATGCGGCGATGCCGCTCGCCATGACCAGCACCATGGCTAGAATCACGGGTGCCTGGCCTACCTGTGCTATCAATGCGAGCGCGATCAACGCCACGAGTGCCAGACTGCCGGAGAGCCCATCCATGCCGTCTACCATGTTGAGCGCGTTAATCACGCCTACGACACCGAGCACCGTGAAGGGCACGGCAAAGGCGTGTAGATGAAAAACCTGCCCGTCGGGCGCGATGGCGCCGAGCTGTTCGACGGTGGCGCCGCCGAGCAGCGCCATGGCGAGCGCGGCTGCGGTTTGAGCGAGCAGACGCGATCGGGGAGAAAAATTATAGTAATCGTCCAGCGCCCCGGTCAGCACGATGATCGCGCCAATGGCGAACAGGCCCGCAACGTGCGTCATGGGTACGCCGAGCGCCAGAACGGAGATCAGGCAGCCGATGAAAATCGCTTCCCCGCCCACCGGTGGCACGGGCTTTTGATGGCGTTTGCGGCTGGAAGGATAATCCATCAGACCGACACTGTGCGCCTGCCGTCGGAGAAAATCGGTCAGTAGAGCCACGAATAAGAAAATGAGCAGGTATGCGAAGACCTCGTTCATCATCGTGATTTCTCGCCTTACGTGTATGCCGAACCGTACTTGCCGGCTGGCTGTGCATTTGCTCCGCCCGACCGATCATGGTCCTAGCGACTGCCGTTGCTGAGCGTCCGCAGCCTCTTCGTCGGTTTTTCGGTCTACTCCCATGGCGGGTTGCGCTTGGTCGCTTACCCATGACGGCGGGTCGATCGGACGTGCGGTTTGTCCTCGTAGCCGATTGCTCTGTAGTTTCACTCGTGCCCAAAGGCGCTTGAGCATGAGCGTGGACCAGAGCAGAGCTCCGGGTCCCTCCGAGCTCAATTCATAGCCGTAGCGGAGCATGCCTTTCCGGGTTAGGTATTCCACGATCGCGACTTGATTCGGCGTGAGTCGCAACTGCCATTTGGTCAAACAGTCCGTGCGAAGAGGGCCGAGGGCATTGCTCAAATGGCGTCGCCCCCACTTTGCATGGCTTGCCGGGGTGGTTACGGTTGCCTCGCAACGAGCCAGCACGGCGGGATCGAACGGTTCGCCGAGGAAAGCGCAGACTTTGCGCAGCACGGCTTCCGGATCGATCAACAGCGCTTCGTAGTGGACCCGGTAGAGCCGCTCGTCGCACCCCCAACGCAGCAGTGCCTGGATGCTGTCACGCCAGTGCGCGGCGTGGAATTCCGGGGCCGCGTTGGTCCATGGCGCGTCCAGTAACGATGCGACTATCGCCCGCGGGTCGCGCAGCATGTAAATGATGCGTGCGCTCGGATACCAGTCCAGCAATTGGCCGATATAGCAGCGGTGGCTGGATGTCTGTTCGCCCCACTGGGGTTTGCCGCAGCGCCAGGCGTGTGCACGCAGTAGGGTCGAGAACACCGTTTTGAACGTAGGAACGCCCCTGGCGAGCAGCCGATCGTATAAGGTGTCCGCATCCAGTCCCAAATTCTGGAACTGAGAGCTGTCCACGAATTCGGTCCAAAAACGCTCGAAATCACGCTCGTCCTGCGGCTCGGCTGTTGGATGATGTGGCACCCAATAGCTCAAGAAACGCGTTTGCGGAGCGATCGCAATCTGCGGGTGCGCGGCGAGCGATGCCTGCAGCAGCGTTGTTCCGGAATGGGGCATGCCGACGATGAAAATCGGCGAGTCTTCTGTCATGACCGCAGCACTCCATGTGCTGGTGTTCGGCGGGCGAGCAGCCACCAGAGCGCTTGACGCTGAGTCGGTGCCGCGACGCCGATGAAGATACTCGCCCAAAACGCGCAATCTTTATGGGCCGGGCCGAGCTTGATCCGCGCGTGGTAGCCGGGCTTCTGGATCAGTGCCCAGCCGGCCGCGTAGGCACCGCTTCGATGCAGGTTCATGCGCGTTTTGCCTCTTGTGGCTGGCCGGAATCACCGCCATAGAGTTGTTCCACGCGTTCGAGTATCCGTGCGACCCGCCGGTCCCAGGTGTTAGCGGCGGCGATGCGACGGCGTTGCTGGCGTTTTCCCGGGGCTTTTTCCGCCAGCGCACATTGCAGCAAACGGTGAAATTGGGTCTTATCCTTAGCTACATAGACCACGTCGCGCAGGCGGTCAGCCGGTGCAATGGGTGTACTCACCACGGGCTTGCCGGTGGCGAGGTATTCATACAATTTGATCGAGTCATTGCCGCGCGTGCCGGCATCGGCGCGCTTGAGGTTTACTAAGACGTCGCAGTCCGCCATATGCGACTGCAGC
Source organism: Nitrococcus mobilis Nb-231 (assembly GCF_000153205.1). Classification (GTDB taxonomy): domain Bacteria; phylum Pseudomonadota; class Gammaproteobacteria; order Nitrococcales; family Nitrococcaceae; genus Nitrococcus; species Nitrococcus mobilis. The sequence continues at coordinate 2,018,127 of NZ_CH672427.1, read as the reverse complement.
TCATCGTGTCGTTTGCGGCCGAGATAGCGGCAATTGGGAAAGCGTGCCGTGAGCCGCTGTATGAACTCCCCTGCCGTTGGCTCCACCGGCCCGATGAGGACGAACTCCACATTCGGGTTATGGCTCAACAGGTACTCGATCAGCGAGCGATCCAGGGTGCGATTAAGTGTGCCGGTGTAACCGACCCGTGGGAGCCGGCTGGGCACTCGTTCGTGCTCGTCGCAGACAAGGGGGTCCAAGGGTTTGACTCCATTAGGAAGAAACTCGATGCCTGACGGTGCGTGGGTCCCGTAGCGTTGCGCTAGGCTTTCGGAAGTGGCGAAGACCGCAGCGCACAGCGGCAGAATTTCCACGAACGCTTTTTCCAGCGCCGCCCGACGGCGGGGGGCGTATTCCTGGGCCGGTACGTCATCCACCAGGTCCGCCAGCGTGAGATCAGGCTGCAGCGCAGCTCTCAGTTCCTGCAGATAAATAGCCGGTGGATAGGCCAGTAAAACGGTCTGCTTCGAAGCGCGTAGGCGCCGCGCTTGCCGATGAAAGAGCCAGCGGTTGAGGCGCTCGAGCCAGATTCGTTCAGAGCGCGCCACAATCAACATTGATTTGACCAGCAATCGTTCATCGATGCGGACTGGCCGGCACGCTAGGGCCTTGCGCACGTGCAGGCGGTAAACCGAACGCAGCCGCGGATTACGCAGGAGGAGCGCGCGAGCAGCACTCGCCACCAATCCCTTGAGGCTGATCGTCTCGAGATGAACGACTTCATCGACCGAGCCTTGCGCCGCGAGTGTTCGTGTAAACGCCTCATTGCGCCGGTGGAAAAAGCCCCAATCTGCCTGACGCCAATAGACCACGAAACGCCGCGAGGTGGTTTGAACAGGTACGCCTGTCTCGTTCATGGCGTTTTCTGCTCCTGACGGGCATGTGTTGCCCGCCGTGCGACGGCATCCCAAGCGAAGCGATGGGCAGTGTGCACGCGCCTGTTCGTTAGAGCCAGCTCAACGCTTTTATCGATTTCGCAAAGAGTGTCAGCAGCTGGCTTGCGGCGGTCGAGCCGAGGTTTGGCTAACTCCACGACCGTGTTTTTTCCATCCATAGAATCCTCGGAAAGCAATCCAATTGCGCTTGACTGTCGAGAGGTGGGAGTGACTCACTCCAGAGGCCCGCTCGACCGCGGGTGAATCGATGTGGCAGAACGCGGCATGATCGGTGTCGGGCGAAGATCTCTGCACCTTAAACGCGCTTTGCGATCAGGCAGGCGCGGCACTCGGGCGGGACTACCAGAGATTTCTACGATGGCCACAGCAACTCTACCGGGAGACGTAGAGCGCGAACCGACGCTCGAGGATGCACCGTATGAAAGTCTTTCTGCCGATAGCGGCAAATCGCCGCGCCGTTGCGCCGGGGTTAAGCCCGTTGGCACGCGTTGTAACGGCGGCTGATAATCGCTCACCTGTGCCTCGGCGAGGCACACCACCCGACGGTCCTTTGGCAACCACCAAGGCAGCTCAATCTGGTCAATTTCGGTGAACCGTCGCATGGCATAGCATCTCTTGCGACGTCACCCCCTATGTTCCTAGAAACTATATTAGTATATCTCCGTATCTATATGAACGGAAATTATTATGCGATTTTACTTGGGCATTCAGCCTGTACTCGGTTCGGGCAGTTAGCTCCGACCGTCGCTGACCCAGGGACGAAGCGTCAGCGGACATCAGGCTATGGCATAGCGCCAGAGACGGCAACCTGTCACTAAATCCATACACACTCAGTGCTGTCCAGGTTGACAAAGAGGAGCCCCCCAAGTTCCGCAGTTCGCGAGCTGTTTTTGAGGTTTTCGGGCATTCAGTGGCTTGAAGAAACAGGCGCTTATCGTGACGGAAGCAGTATATGTCGTGGACACATGTAGTGTCACGCAGGCGGTATAAAAGGCTTACCTTTCGTATCGCGTCGGTGCTATCGTAGCCACATGTATACGCGCCTCACCCGCTCGGGATCTCGCACCTATCTTCAACTCGTCGAGTCCTATCGCACCGACAGTGGCGGTGTGCGCCAGCGCGTTGTGGCCAACCTCGGCCGGCTGGACAAGCTCGAGCCGAAGCACCTTGACCCTCTGATCAACGGCCTCAACCGGGCCCTGGGCCGGGCTGAGAACACCGCGCATCCGGTCGAATACGACAGCGCCCGTGCGTTCGGTGATGTCTACGCCCTACACGAGCTCTGGCAGGGACTGGGTTTCGGGCAGGCCATCAAGCGGGCGCTGCGCTCTTCGCGGCGCAGCTTCGATGCCGAGGCGTTGGTCAGAGCGATGGTGTTCAACCGCCTCTGCGCGCCGGACTCCAAGCTCGGTTGTCTGCAATGGCTGGAGACGGTGAGCATCCCCGGCATGCCGGAGTCGATCAGCCATGACCAGTTGTTGCGCACGATGGACGCGCTGATGGATCGCACTGAGGCGGTGGAGGCGCGCGCCGCCGAGCAGCTGCGTGCGATGCTCGATCAGCAGCTCTCGGTGGTGTTCTATGATCTCACCACCGTGCGCATTCACGGCGAAGGGCAGTTGCCCGAGGATGTGCGCGCCTTCGGCATGAACAAGGAAACGGGTGCCATTGCCCGGCAGTTCGTGCTGGGCGTGGTGCAGTCCGCCGACGAACTGCCGCTGATGCACACGGTGCACGCCGGCAACATCGCCGAGACCAAGACGCTGCAAGGCATGTTGTGCCAGGTGCTGGAGCGTTTTCCCGTGGAACGGGTCATTCTGGTGGCTGACCGCGGCTTGCTGAGCCTGGATAACGTCTCGGAGTTGGTCGCGTTGGCCGAGGCCAGTGCACGCAAGCTCCAGTTCATCCTCGCGGTGCCGGCCCGGCGGTACGCCGAGCTCGGTGGCACGCTGGAGGGTATGGACTTCGCACAAGGCCTGGCCGAGGGGCGGTTCGCCGAGCAGCGTCTCGTCGTTGCTCACGATCCGCAGCGCGCGGCGGAGCAATCGAGCCGGCGCCGAGAGCGAATCGCAGAGCTTGAGGCTTTCGCCGAGGCGCTGGTGCGCAAGCTCGATGTTCAAGACGCGGGACAGAGCACGCGCGGACGACGGGCCAGTGATCGTGGCGCCTACAGTCGTTTCCAGCGGGCGGTGGCCGAGGCCGAACTCACCCGGTTCATCCAGGCGGACTACCAGGCCGATCGCTTCAGCTACAGCGTGGACGAGGAGGCCATCGCCCGCGCCGAGCTCTTCGACGGCAAGCTGGTGGTGCTGACCAACGTAGTGGACTTCTCCGCCGCCGAGGTCGTGGCGCGCTACAAGGCGCTCGCCGACATCGAGCGAGGCTTTCGGGTACTAAAGAGCGACCTGGAGATCGCGCCGGTCTACCACCGTCTGCCCGATCGCATCCGCGCTCACGCGCTGATCTGCTTCCTGGCCCTGGTGCTCTACCGCATCATGCGCATGCGGCTGAAGGCACACGGCAGCACCGTGAGCCCGGAGACGGCATTGGAACTGCTTCGCCGAATCCAGCGCCACCGCGCGATAATCGCAGAGCACGCCTACAGCGGAGTCAGCAAAACGACCCAAGAGCAGCTGGACTTGTTCGCCGCGCTGGAGATACCGAAACCCTAAGAGCGGCGTGTAGTGTCATTTTCGACAGTGCCGCCTCAATCGAATCAAACGCTTGCGAGTTTAGCTGCGGAACTTGGGTGTCCAGGTTGACAAAGAGGAGCCAGCGGAAAATGAAAGCGGTAGAATAAGCCGCTCTCGCCATTCCAGCGCGCGGGCCGCAGGCGCGATGGCGTGTCTATGGCCGGTGAGATGCTGTCGCGAGGTGGTTTGCTTCCAAGTGTAAGTCAAGTGTAAGTAGCGAACTGTGGCACAACCCTTTCCGTACGCGGCTCCACTCTCATAGGCATTTTCATCTTGCTACGCGCTTTCGCCCCCACATCTCAGGCGATGCAACAGCGTGGAGGTATCGAGCAAGAATCGGAATGACAATTGCGCTGTGTCTCAAGCGGATGTTGACCTATAAATATCTATAGCCTTGAACAGGCTTACCCTAGGATAAAGTCAGTAGTATGTGGTTTAGACTCAGAACCTGTCCTCGCCGTCATTGGCAAGGGGATTGCTGCAAGTGGCTGGTTCCATAGAATTTTTTCTTGATCCGTGCAAAGATAAATCTCAGCGAAGTCGGCCTTAACCAGAAAAGTGTCATAATAAAGGAGAGGGGGATATTTTTAAGTTTTCTTTTCCATGAGTAGTCTTCTTTTATGGAGTGGATAAAAAACCGAAAATAAGCAAGCGATTTTCTCTCTGAATCGATTAATTGTGGTATCTTTGAAAGCGTCAACGTCCTCGCATCAATTTGCTCTTTTAGCGGACGTAATGACCAGATCCCACCTGGATGAATGCGGCGCGCGCCCATGTTCTCCTTGGAAAGATAACCCCCGCCAAAGTTCGAAAGAAAAGAGAGTAGAACACGGTCACCATTAATTAGGCTGTGGGAAGGAAAATTCCCATAATTTCTGAAAAGAAGAGAAAGCGTCGGGACGCCAAGATGCCCAAAAGCTATTTCCTCCTGTGCAAGGTGCTTGTCTTCAAGGATGTTAAATTGACTTTCCTGTAATGTCGTTCCATCCGCATCGATCTGCTTGACCGCGTGCCCGCAAAACGCCACTGTCGGGTTCTTTTCTAGGAACTCGACTTGCTTTTGTAATTTGTACGGATCGGTCCAATAGTCATCGCCTTCACAAAAAGCGATATATTCACCTTGGGCCCGTTTAAAATTGAGCAGCATCGGCCGCTTTCCCTTGGAGAATTGGTTCTCCGATTGATAAATCACCTTGATTGTATCGGGCTGTTCCACTTCGTACCTACGAATAATGTCTGCCGTTCGATCGGTAGACGCATCATCGTGAATTAATATCTCAATGGGAAATGAGGTCAGTTGCATCAAAAAACCATCAATCGTTTGTGCGATGTAATTTTCATGGTTATAAGTGGTGCAGCAAATACTTAACAGCGGTTTTGTGCTTTCGTTCATGTATTTATTCTCCCGAATCTTTCTCGATAGAGCGACATGGCGAGCTGAAGCGCATTAAGTCTAAGCAGGTGGGCGCCAAGCAGATAGCCAGTTACCGCGATCCCACTAAATATGACTAATTGTAGCAGCGTGGCGAAAACTGAGAGCTCGATGGCCCCATAAATCACTCCTGCTATAAAAACGCTAAGGAAAAGCCCCGGAAAGACATCTGCAAGCTGCTCTCGAATGGAATAATTGATAAGTTTTACCGAGTAATAACTGTTCGGGATGTAGGCTAATACCGATGCGGCGATCTGGCCGATAAGAATGCCTATGACACCATAGGGTAGGCTGATAAGCAAGATTATAAGGATTATCAATTTCTTGATAATCGAAATGTAAAGGAAAAGATCGGAGCGTCCCTTAATTTTCAATATATTGAGATTGATGGAATGCAGAGGATAAAGCAACGCAGTTATACACATGAGTTGCAAATAGACTGCAGCGGGGAGCCATGTATCAGGGAGAAAGACGTGAAATAAAGGTTCCGCCAAGGCCGCCAGGAAAAGCATTGCTGGGAAAAGTAAGAAGGTAGTCACCTGAATTACTTTGCGCAAGGCGGCCTTCAGGCGAATATCCTCATCCTGAAGAATCGATAAAGCTGGATAGGTGACTGTCATAATGGAGAGTACAAGCTGGCTAATAATCAAGTCTTTTATTTTTTCAGCAAAAAAATAAAAACCTGCAATAGGCGCTAAAAACAGTTTTGCAATTACTACTATATAAAGATTCTTAAAGACGATATTGAGCAGATCTGATAAGAACAGTTTATAACCGAACCCGAACATATCAGATAGTGACTGTCGGCTGAACTCTAGAGTTGGCTGCCATAACTGCATGGCCCACAGAATGAGCGTCGTCAGCGTTGAAACCATCAGGGTTTGTGCAACCAAGGCCCAAACGCCGAAGCCGAGATAGGCTAAGCTTATCGCTATAAGCCCTGAAGCGATGGTTGCGGGTACCGTAGCCTTTAGCTGTGTTTTGAAATTGAGACTACGGCTGAGATTAGCTATTTGGACCACTTGAAAAGCAGTTATTGGAATAGAAATTCCAACGACCCGAATCAGATCAGTCAGTCGGGGCTCATCATAGAATACCGCAACAGCGGGTGCGATAATAAAAAGCAATCCGTAGGACAGAAATCCTAAAAGTATATTGGCGTAAAATGCAGTGTTGAAATCCCTTTGTAAGGCATCCTTCTTACGTATCAAGGCTTGTTTGAAACCCGATTCCATCAAACTGCCCGCAATAGTGATAAAAACAGCCAGCATCGCCATGAGGCCAAAATCGGCGGGCACAAGAAAATGGGCTAGAAGCAGCGTGACCAGAATACCGATGCCGCGCTGACTCAATTGCTGCGAGAAACTCCAAAGTACACCTGTAGCAGTTCTCTGGCGGAGCATACTATCTAGCTGTCGGCCCTCGTCTGACTGCGTGGCTTTCGATTGAACAAATCGGGCGTTTAGCGTACCAGTTTTTCATGGCCTTGACCGGGCTCTTGTGCCCGAGGAAGCTTCTGGGTAAAACGGTGGTTGTAGAGCCAGCTGTGGCGCTGTCGAAGGGGTGGATGGTCAGGATCGCGCTGATACGCTCGTTGCAATGCTCGACCAGGCCGTTGGGCAGCGAGGGCCTGCTCGGCAGGCGGTGCTCGCAGCCGATGCCGCGCCAAGCGGCGCGCCCACCGGCGGGTGGTTGTCCTGCAAGACGGTGAATTCCTGCGCAAGCGGCCGCATAGGCTCGTTCGAGCGCTGGGTAGCTATCCGAGAGGTCGGGCTGGTCGTGGCGTTCTTGCGCAGGTGGATGTCCATGAGGGGCGCCTTCTCCGTCAATAAAGCCTCGTATCACTGCGTAGCCGACAACCAATGCATGCCAAGAGCGATCGATGCAATCGTCAACGATCTGACAGTACATTACTGAGCGTGCTTAGAATTCAGATTCAAACCCAGCCTGCTGGGGTGGAGCAACTCACGGCTTGCGGTTGTAAACTGTTGAGCTGCTCGTGCTATGGTTGCTGCCTGCCACGGAGGGAGCGGGCATGCGATTCAAAAGCGCCCAAGTGAACATCGGCCTGGAACTGAGGCACCTTCCCGCGATCCACTTTAGCAATAATGTCAGCCGGCGGGTATTCTGCATCGGACCGGACAAGTCCAGTACGATATCTCTCGGGGCATTCTTAGCTAACGCCGGGTTTCAAGTTGCCCCGCAACACAAGGGTGAGATGCTGTTGTGCGATTGGGCGCGAGGTGACTTTCGCCGACTAATCCAATTTTGCAGACGATACGAAGCCCTTCAGGACGTGTCATTCAGCTATTCAGGCACTTATCGCGCGCTATTCGAGGCCTTTCCAGACGCAAAGTTCATTCTAACCAAGCGCAATAGGGCAGACGAGTGGTACCAACCTGCTTATTCACCTTCACGCGAAGATCGTCGGTAAAGGAAGGGCGCCCACTGCAGACGACCTTAAAGTCTTCCCTTGCTGTTATGTCTGATGGTTGAGGGATGCGCAGCGTCTTAGATATGGAATTGACGAACGGGCGCTCTACGATCCGGAGACCTATAAGGCGGCCTACCAAACGCATTTGAAGGAGGCTACCGCTTATTTTTCCGACAAGCCTGGTCACCTTTTGGAAATGAACCTGTCCGATCCGCAGGCCTCTGAGAAAGTTCTAGAGTTTCTAGGTCTTACAGGTCTCAGCCTGCAGACGCTTCATTTCAATCAAACAGGATAGTCGATCAAGGAGAATTAATGTCGAACCATGGTGCCTGGATGCCATGCGCGAACCGAGGCGATAGGCGTAGCTCATGATCCCCGTCACCAGGCCGTACCTGCCCAGTCGTGAAAAACTCGACCGGTACCTGGACGGCATTTACGAGCGCCAGTGGCTGACTAACAAGGGCCCTCTGGTGCAAGAACTCACCCGGCGCCTGGAGGACTACCTGGGCGTGCGCAACCTGCTGTTAGTCAGCAACGGGACGCTCGCGTTGCAGATCGCATACCGAGCCCTTGGAGTAACGGGCTGCGCGGTTGGCGAGCGCCGGGAAGCCATCACGACGCCGTTCAGCTTTATCGCCACGGCGAGTTCCCTGAAATGGGAAGGGATCGAACCGGTCTTCGCCGATATCGATCCGGATACCTGGTGCCTCGATCCTGCCCAGGTTGGGCCTGCCGTTACATCGTGTACCCGTGCGATCGTGCCGGTACACGTCTTCGGTAACGCCTGCGATGTCGAAGCCCTTGAGGAGGTTGCGCAGCGGGACGGGCTCAAGGTGATCTACGACGCCGCCCATGCCTTCGGCGTGGCGTACCAAGGCAAAAGCCTGTTGACACGCGGCGATGCAACCACGCTCAGCTTCCACGCCACGAAGCTGTTTCACACCCTGGAGGGCGGGGCAATCGTCTTCAAGGACGAAGCGCACCTGGAATACGCCAAGCGCTTGATCAACTTCGGCATCACGGGGCCGGAGACGATCGAGGGGCTGGGCATCAACGCGAAGATGAACGAGTTCCAAGCCGCCATGGGACTCTGCGTACTCGACGAGATGGAGGCCAACCTCCAGGTGCGAGCGGCGATCTGGCAAGCCTACGAATCGGCGTTGCAGGGGGGGCGCTACCAGCTGCAGCTCCGTAATCCCAACGCCAGCAACAACTACGCCTATGCGCCCGTGCTGCTGAGCTCGGAAACTGACGTTGAGGCCACCATGGCGGCGCTGAGGGAGGTTGGGGTCTACACCCGGCGCTATTTCTATCCCTCGCTGGACTCGGTGGACTACTTCGGTATCGGGACCCGTAACCGGCATTCGAACGACGTCGCCAAGCGCATCATTTGTCTACCGATATACGTTGGTTTGACGGATAGGGACATTGCAAAGATCGTGAGCGTCGTAGAGCGGGTGGCTTCGTGAGAGTCGCCATCATGCAGCCCTACATCTTCCCTTATCTGGGCTACTACCAGCTAGTGCACTGTTCCGACCTGTTCGTGCTATACGACGACGTCACCTTCATCAAGCGCGGGTATATCAATCGGAACTCTCTGCTGAGCAACGGGCAAGCGTGTCGGTTCACCATTCCCGTGCCCGGCGCCTCGCAGAACAAAATCATAAAGGATCTGCAGTTTTCCAAGGACGTCTCCAAGATATTGAGAATGTTGCAGTATTCTTATTCTGGCGCACCTTTTTTCGATGCTGTGTATCCGATGGTGGAAAGGGTTCTTCTCTACCCAGACAGGGCCATACCTTCCGTCTGCCGAGCGGGGCTGGAAGAGGTCTTCGAGTATCTAGGAGTTGGGAAGCACATAATGCTTTCCAGCGAGATTAAGTACGACAGAGCCGCTTCTGCTGAAGACAAGCTCATAGAAATCTGCCAGGCGCTGGGGGCGACGACCTATGTCAACAGTATTGGTGGCCGCGAGCTATACAGCCGGGCGTCATTCGCCGCCAAAGGTTGTGAACTGCTGTTCCTCCAGATGGAGGATGTCGTATATGACCAGGGGCGGACGGGCTTTGTCCCAAACCTGTCCATCATCGACATCCTAATGTGCTGCCCGCCGGGCAAGATCACAGAGCTTCTAGACGCGAATACACTGGTGTAGCCAATGGGTGAAATGACGAAGCGGTCACGCGGTTTCTCACGTAACGCATCTCTGGAAGAGCTCCTGCAACAGATCAACATTCTGTTGAAGTCGGCTAACGAGGCGCTAGTAGTCGACGCCCAGGAGCGGTTCTCCAAAGTTTTAGTTATGGGGCCGCTGCGCTCCGGAACGACTCTTTTCACCCAGTGGCTCGCCACAACGAGCCTGACTGCGTATCCGACCAATCTGCTCTCGAGGTTCTACGGCGCGCCGCTCATCGGCGCGAGAATCCAGCAGCTACTGACCGATCCCCGCTACAATTTCCGTAACGAAATCCTGGATTTCAACTCGGTGATCGATTTCTCCTCCGAAAACGGCAAGACCAAGGGCGCCCTGGCGCCTAACGAGTTTTGGTATTTCTGGCGTCGTTTCCTGCCGTTTCGCGGTTTGGACTATCTTCCCGACGACGAACTTCGGGCGCGCGCAGACTTGGCGGGCCTGCGAGATGAACTCAATGCGCTGGCCAACATCTTCGAAAAACCCTTCTCGCTGAAAGCGATGATCATGAACCAGAACATTCCCGTGCTGGAGTCGTTATTCGATAAGGTGCTGTTCGTCTGGATCAGGCGCGATCCCATCTTCAACATACAATCGGCGCTGGCGGCGCGAAAGCGCCAGTATGGTGACATCCGCACCTGGTATTCCTTCAAGATCAAAGAGTATCCGCGGCTCAAGGGCCTCGACCCGCTCGAGTCTGTGGCGGGGCAGATTCACGCGATTAACCGTTCCGTCCAAAGCGCACTGGAGTCGGTTTCGGAGCACCACAAGCTTGTGATCCAGTACGAGGATTTTTGCCGCGATCCATCGGCCTACTATGCGAAGATCGTCGCCCGCCTTCGCGAGCAACACGGTCTACCGCCAGGGCGGTATGAGTACACCGGCGAGTTGCAGTTCAAAAACACCAACCGCTGGTGGCTTGAGGAGTATACCCGTCAGCAAGCGGAGCAGGCCTACGCAACGATTTCGGTAGACCAGCGAGTCTAACTGAGGGGCGGAATATACTCGCGGATTCTCAAGGTGTGGTTTCGTGCAAGACATGAGTCGAAAGATCGGCATTGACGTGTTGTGTGAAATCTCGCCAACCTGTTCTTGAGCCTTGGCGCGACCGTGTTTTTCGCACTTTCTGGCGCGCTTCATTGCCCTGAAGGTGTTTGGCCTCGCAGCCGTGGAACGGCTTTTTCGAAGTGGCGAATGTCATCGGTAGTGCAAAACTGACTCTGCGCCGTAGTTGTTGATATTTACCATGGCAATGGCATGGGCGGATGCGGATCATATTGAAGTCAGCACGGCCGAACATCTGACGGAGATTGAGTGTGGCTGGTTGATCGGGCAGCCAACTTATGAAGGACGTTTTGTAGAGGGTGATCTGCCTGATGATCTATATGAAATGGGTGGTCCGTGGGCGGTTTTTCACCTGGATAAACGCACGCTCTACACGGATGCCTTCGGGCATTTCTCGCTTGTCTACGGGCATGGGCGAGTAGCGACGAATCCTGACCTAATCCCCGCTTCGGACAATGCCACGCTTGTGGGTCTCATGGACATCCCGGTACCAGATAACTGGTATCCTTTCGGCCTAACTCCTAAGAATGGCGTAAGCCGGTTACTACCGAATCACTACTTGGATCTTAATTCGTGGTCGCAGCACAGGCTTTGGCCCAAAGAAAACCCCCGCGGCACAATAACCATAGACGAAGCAGCAACAATTATAGGACTTGTTGTAAGACACAATATTAATGCCGTAAGCAGCAAACACCCCTTGCAGCTCCCCCTCACGGCAGGGTACGACAGCCGAATGCTCCTTGCATGTGCAAGAGATCATGTAGCCCAACTGCAATGCCACACCCACAACGCCCATCCGGCAACGGGCCGTCTTGATGTGGTGACGGCCCCGCGTCTTTGTAAGCAGCAGTCAATCCCTCATCAAACGCTAAAAAATGTTGAAGCGCCGCAGGCAAGAAAAGACGAATGGCTAAAACGGGCGGGGAGATCTGCTGCGGGGGCTTCTTATAACATTGCAGGTTCTTCCTTTCCCTATAACGGACGAACACGACTTACAGGGCATGGCGGAGAAGCCCTGCGGGGCTATTACTACAGGAGTGAATCCCGATCATATTCACTTGAGCCACAAGACCTGCTGTATGTAGAGCAGCGCTTAGGGTGCTGGGCTGGGGTGCTGCGTTGGGGGGTGGCAAAGCCGGACATGATTTTTTGGCCTATGGCGCACAGGCGCGTGCTGGAGGTGATGCTGCGCCTTCCCGCTGAGGCAAAAGTGCGGTCCGCCGTGCACCAACGCGTGATCGAGCGCGAATGGCCGGACCTCCTGACAATACCTGTGAACAAATGGTGGGAATGGCAGAAAGTGCCCGGCAAGGGGCTGCGGGCCGCGTCACGAGCAATCTATAGAGTCACGCAGGCGTATCGCAATATACGTGGTGCTCGTAAAGCTTGAACCGTTCTGATTACCCCCAGAGGTTCCAACTCTTGAGAAGATGGAGTTATGAGCAAATGGACTAAATATTCACCGGGAGTATGGGAGGGAATGTTTCGCTCAGGTTTCCGATATAAGGCCTGATTGGCCCGCCAGGGTAAATGCCTGGGTCATCCGTATCGCCTAAGCTGCCACTCGGTCAGCGCCGCTCCCACGCGGTGCCGAACAGTAAAAAGGTATCCAATGCCCGTGTCGGCAGCGCCCGGCGCAGCGTGCTCAAGAGATGGCTGGGAAAGGTGATGCAGTAACGCGGTTTCGGCCGTGGGCTCTCCAGGGCATGCACGAGTTTGCGCAGCACCGCTTGCGGGTCTCGCGTGAAAGGATCATCGGTGGAGCTCGCGAACCGTCGTTCCAAGGCATGGTAAGTCTCGCGATGGGCACTGCGCTCACGGTCGATGTGGCGCTGGAACATCAGCAAGGCATTGGCACGGAAACGGCTGCGCACGGGCCCGGTCTCCAATAGGCAGACGTGTATGCCGCTGCCCTTCAGTTCCTGACGCAGCGTATCGGTTAGGCCCTCGAGCGCGAACTTGCTGGCGTTGTAGGCCCCTCGGTAGGGAAGCGCGACCACTCCTAGCACCGAGCTGTGCTGAATGATTCGGCCATAGCCCTGGCGGCGCATGATCGGGAGCACGGCGCAGGCAAGTTCGTGGGCTCCGAACAGATTGGTCTCGAATTGTGCGCGTAGGACCGCGCGGCTCAAGTCTTCCACGGCGCCCGGCTGGCCGTAACCGGCGTTGTTGAACAGGGCGTCCAAGCCGCCGCCGGTACGCTCGAGCACGCCGGCGACGGCACTTTGAATCGAGTTCGAATCGGTGACATCGAGCGGCAGACTCTCCAGTCCCTCCCGGCTCAATCGTTCGACGTCCTGCATTCGTCGAGCTGTGGCAAAGACCCGCCAAGCGCGCTTGCGCAACCCCCTGGCGATTTCCAGACCGATGCCGCTCGAACAGCCGGTGATCAGGATCGAGCGCTTATCGTTGTTGTTGCTGCTGTGCTTCATGGCTGGAGGAATGCTCTATTTGCTGCCAAGTTGCGGTATCGCCTGCCGTGGGGCTGGAGAATCACTCGAGTGTGCGTCGCGCGGCGATTTAAGCGAGTAAGACCGCGACGATCCCGGTGATGAAAATTCCGTCGAAAGTGCCGGCTCCTCCTATCGAGGCAAGCGGGGCTCCGAGCGCGCGTATGTCTTTGAGGCGGAGCAGGTCGGCTCCTATCAAGACGCCGATGGTACCGCAGATGTAGGCCAGCGGTGCACTTTGTTGCGGCAACAGGATGATGGCCACCAGCGCGGCCGTAATGGGAGCGACAAAAATCGGCATGCCGATACCCAGCCGCGGGATGGGCCGGCTGACGAGGTAGCAAACCGTGGCGACGATGCCGGTGGCAAGCATGGCCTGGCCGAGCGGCAACGGGTTATGGTTCAACAGGAACACCGAGAAGGCGACGGGGATGAGTCCGCCGCCGACGTTCAGCGCCACCACGATCTGGCCGGGTCGGCTGCGCAGCAGCGGAGTGAGCCAGGTGGGCGGGCGTTGCCACTGCGGGTCGGCGCCAGGTCCGGCCGCCATGCTGAACAGCGGCAGGTTGATTCCGCTGCCGAGTAACGAGCTAATCAGCAGCAGCATCGCCGAGTCCGACGAGAGTCCGAGCTTATCGAACGCAATGCTCAGCAGCCCTACTTGGATGAGCGCGAAGAGTACTGCAAACGTCATTGCTGCGAAGATCAGCCGGAAGGGAAACACTTGCGCCCCGCTATCCAAGAAGGTGCTTGGTATGGTGTGGCGGTCCGCCGGGTTAGGAATCAAGCCGGGTTTTCGCTGTGACGGCGTGCGTATCGCGCGCCGTTGAAGTTGGGTATTATCGAGCTTTAGCCACTTGTAGTGGACCTGGTCGGACCCTATATCGCGATCCGGTGAATTCAGCCAAGGTAACCAACGATGCCGATCTACGAGTATATGTGTAATGCCTGCGGCCATGAAATGGAGGCTTTGCAGGCGATCAGCGAAGCGCCTTTGCAGGACTGCCCCGAGTGCGGGCAAGCCGAGCTGCGCAAGTTAATCTCCGCTCCGGTGTTCCGCCTTAAAGGCGGTGGCTGGTATGAGACGGATTTCAAGACCAACAATAAGCGCAATCTGGCGGGCGACGCTGCCGCCGAGAGCAAATCCTCGGAAACAAAGTCCTCGGAAGGCAAGTCGGCCGAGGGCAAATCGGCTGAAGGAAAATCGGTAAAGGGTAAAAAGGATTCAGGCGGCAAGCCGGAAAGCTCGACTAGGGCTTCCTCGGAAGCCTGATGCGTTGCCGGCCCGACCAGGGTGGCGGCTTGCGCGACCCCGGCGGAGCTCTTACCATTCCCGGCGCGTTGCCGTCTTGTGGGGCAGGGCGATTTTCATTGGCAGCACACGGATCAGCGGCTCATTCAATGCGTACTCACTATTGCGGCGAGGTGGCCGAGGCGTTGCTCGGCGAGGAGGTCGAGGTCTGCGGCTGGGTCCATCGACGGCGGGATCACGGCGGCGTCATCTTCATCGATCTGCGTGATCGGGAAGGCCTGCTGCAGGTGGTCTTCGATCCCGACGTGGCGGGCGCTTTTCAGGCGGCTGATCGGGTGCGCAGCGAGTATGTGCTGCGAGTGCGGGGCAAAGTGCGTCGGCGCCCTGAGGGAACGGAGAACCTCAGCCTGAATACCGGCCTGGTCGAGGTGTTCGGCCAGGAGTTGGAAATCCTGAATCGGGCTAAAACCCCACCGTTTCAGCTCGATGAAGTGGATGTTGGCGAGGATGTGCGCCTCAAGTATCGCTACATCGATCTGCGCCGTCAGGCGATGCAGCAGCAGCTGCGCACGCGTGCCCGCGTCGCCGGCGTGTTGCGGCGCTATCTCGATCGACACGGCTTCGTGGATGTCGAAACGCCCATGCTCACGCGGGCGACCCCGGAGGGGGCGCGTGATTTTCTCGTGCCGAGCCGATTGCATCAGGGATCTTTCTACGCTCTGCCGCAGTCACCGCAGTTGTTCAAGCAGCTGCTGATGATCTCGGGGCTGGATCGCTACTACCAGATCGTGCGTTGCTTCCGCGACGAGGATCTGCGTGCCGATCGCCAGCCAGAGTTCACTCAGCTCGACATCGAGACCTCCTTCCTCGATGAGTCGGCCATCATGGCCCTCATGGAGGGCATGATCCGCGAGCTTTTCCGCGAGGTGCTCGCGGTTGAATTGCCGGAGCCCTTTCCGCGCATGAGCTATGCCGAGGCGCTGCAGCGGTTCGGTATCGACCGACCGGATCTGCGCATACCGTTGGAACTGGTTGAGGTGGCCGACCTCATGGCGGCCGTGGAGTTCAAGGTCTTTGCCGGGCCGGCCAACGATCCCAAGGGGCGCGTGGCGGCGCTGCGCGTGCCGGGTGGCGGCGAGCTCAGTCGTAAAGCCATCGATGATTACACTCGATTCGTGACTCGCTACGGGGCCAAGGGTTTGGCCTACATCAAGGTGAACGATCCGGCGCGTGGCCGCGAGGGGCTGCAGTCACCAATTCTGAAATTTCTCCCAGGCTCGGCCGTGACCGGCATCCTTGAGCGCACGGCGGCCGAGGCCGGCGATTTGATATTTTTCGGCGCCGACCGCGCCAAGGTGGTCAACGAATCGCTTGCCGCGCTGCGCATCAAGCTCGGCCACGAACTTGGCCTGGTGGAACCGGGCTGGCGGCCGCTATGGGTAATCGACTTCCCCATGTTCGAATACGACGAAACCGATCGCCGGTTCTATGCGCTGCACCACCCCTTCACCGCACCGCGCATGAGCGATCCCGAGCAGCTGCGCGACGACCCGCAACGGCTGCTCTCCCGCGCCTACGACTTGGTGCTAAACGGTACCGAACTTGGTGGCGGGTCCGTGCGTATCCATCGCCCGGAGATGCAATATGCGGTGTTCGATTTGCTCGGTATCGGGGCGGAGGAGGCTCGGGAGAAATTCGGCTTCCTGCTCGAAGCCCTTGAATATGGGGCGCCGCCCCATGGGGGGATCGCTTTCGGGCTCGACCGGATGATCATGCTGTTGACCGGCGTGGGTTCGATCCGCGAGGTTATGGCGTTCCCCAAAACCCAGACGGCCAGCTGCCTACTCACGCAGGCGCCGGCACCGGTGGAGGAGGCGGCATTGCGGGAGCTCGGTATCCGCGCGCGCAAACCGGTGGATGCCGTCAAGGTGGACTAGGCCGGTGCTTCGGGGAGACGATGGGTGTCGTTCACCCTCGACAAAGCGCGCGCGTGTCCGGAGACGGGTTACTGTGAAGTGTGAGACGGGATCATCGGTTGAGTGGTCCGTTGCCATTGTACGGCGGTAACGGGTGTCGTGAGCCGTAGCACTGTGTAGCCGGTCACGGCCGATATCAATGAGCCCAGCATGATGCCAACCCGGTGTGCTACCACTACCGAGTTGCCCTGGACGTGGTCAAAAGCCAGCGAAGCGATGAAAAGGCTCATGGTGAAACCGATGCCGGTCAACAGCGAGACGCCGTAGAGATGTCGCCAACCCACACGCTCCGGTAGTTGCGCGCAGCCCATCTGAATGGCGAGCCAGGATAGGGTGAATACTCCGGCCTGCTTACCAATGAACAACCCCAGGGCGATTCCCCATGTGACCGGACTGGTGAGCACCGCCGAATCGATGGCGTCGATCGAAATGCCGGCATTGGCGAAAGCGAAAATCGGTAGTATGCCGAACGCGACCCACGGCTGCAGCTCATGTTCCATGCGTTGCAGCGGTGATTTCTCCCCCACGCGGCCGCCACGGTGCGGGACAGTCAGCCCCACGGCCACGCCCGCCAGGGTGGCATGTACGCCCGATTGCAGCACGCAGAGCCATGCAAACGCGCCCAACAGGACGTAGGGCGCGATTTGGCGCACGCCCAGGACGTTAAGCAAGGCAAGCCCTGCAACCGCGGCGACGGCCAGCAGCAGGGCAGGCAATGCGAGGTTGCCTGTGTAGAAGATCGCAATGATCACTACGGCGCCGATGTCATCGATCACCGCGAGCGCAAGCAGGAACGTTTTGAGGCTGGATGGTACGCGAGAGCCGAGTAACGCCAGAACGCCGAGGGAGAACGCGATGTCCGTTGCCGCCGGAATCGCCCAACCAGCTAGGGCGATTGGGTCATCCCAGGCGATCGCGGTATAGATGGCGATCGGTGCTAGCATGCCGCCGAGGGCGGCAATACCCGGTAACACCGCTCGCGTGGGGCTGGAAAGGGTGCCTTCGAGGCACTCGCGCTTGATCTCCAAGGCCACGTGCAGGAAGAAAATCGCCATCAAACCGTCGTTGATCCACAGCAACAGGGGCTTCACCAGTGTGGCGTCTGCGGCCTGGATGCCGAGCGGGAGGGACAGCAGGCGTTCGTAAAGTGGTGCCAAAGGAGGGGCGTTGGCAGCGATCATGGCCGCTGCGGCCGCGCCCATCAGGAGAATGCCCGCCGCTGCCGGCTGCTGGAAGAGCTGTTTGAATGTACTCATGATCTATATCGATGCCTACTTTCTTGTTGCCGTCGCACTGCCGAATTTTGGTCGGGCAACCGATTCTGCCAAATGATACGGCGATTCACTGGAGGGTGGTGCGCGTCGAATCGATGCCCAGTACGCTACCCAAGTACAATCGCGGTAGTCTCCTCCGCTGAAAGGGGGCACACTGTGCTAACGTTCACTCTCGGGAAGAAAACTAGAGAGGCCAACGGGGGGGTGGTCTTTCCGCTGCCGTCCGAACGGGCGCTGGGTAAGCTCGCCCAGTAAATCGATGCGCAGCGCTATTCGGATCAGTTCCGCTAGATTGGTTGCCTCGGTCTTGCGCATAATCCGCGCGCGATGGGCCTCAACTGTCTTCTTGCTGAGCCCTAATTCTCCCGCAATCATGCGGTTCGAACTCCCCTTGATCATTGGTATGAGCACCTCCCATTCCCGCGCCGTAAGAGCGTCGAAACGGTTTCGCAGAGTCTGTCGCGCGGCTCTGTCCGCTGCTGCAACTTGGTCGATTTCTATTGCTCGGTGCACGGCATCGAGTAGCATTTGGTCATTGAATGGTTTCTCTAGGAAATCGGCGGCGCCGTGTTTGAGGGCATCAACGGCCGTTGCGACGTCGCTGCCCTTAGATAGAAAAATCACGGGGAGCTCGATGTCGTCCTCGCTCAGGCGATGCTGGAAGGTGGCCACGCAGAGTTCGGGTGTCGAGGCATCGGCGAGTATGCAGCCCCGGCTGCATCGCATTATTCGCGCGAGGCACGCATCTGCGGAGTTGAAGTATTCGGCCTCGATATGTACTGAGGAGAATAGCTTTTGGAGTGTTGCAACGATGAGGGCATCGGAATCGATAACGTAAACTGTCGGATTATCACTTGTTAACATGACCGGCACTCCTTCGCCCAGCTGGGTGTCTCCTCGCGTCCCGAAACGACCATAACCCTACAAGGCCCGCGCTACGGCTCATTAAGGGAGGATCCGGAGCGGGGTAGAAGCCGGAGTAAGCTTGCGGTTCTCCCGCATTTACCGAGCATCGATTGATATTTAAAGTATGGCGAATCGCTTGAAAGTCAGATCGATATTCGTACAGAAACCTTGTAAAGCAGTACCTTACTAGGAATACCACGAATGCCAACGCATTTCCGAGCTTGTGGTGTTGCGTTGAGGAAAAACCGAACGGCTGAAAAAGTAACGGGAGAGACGATGGCCAATCATAAGCATTTTCAAGCCTGGTTGCGCTTCGCACGCCGCCTCGATTGGTCTTCCGAGCGGCGCGATGCCAGCTGCGTGCGCGCTTTTGCCGCTTTGCAGTTGGCCATGGAAAAGTGCGTTCGCGTTGAGACTTCGTGGCCGCGAGTGTATTCCACGGCAACGAAAAAAATAGGCCTGAACGACAAACCTTGCTCGGCGCAGTAAATGCCTGAGTCGAGCATAATCTATGTAGTGGACGACAGTCCGGAAGTTCGGAAATCATTGGTGATGATGCTACGCTCGAGGGGACAGCAGAGCCGCGGTTTCGCCGATGCAAGGGCTTTCCTGCAGGCTTGCCCGCCCGAGGCCAGTGGCTGTTTGATCGTAGATGTTCGAATGCCCGGTCTGAGTGGGCTTGATCTGCAGCATTGTCTTCATGAACGAGGTTATACGTTGCCGGTGATTGTTATTACCGGCCATGGCGATGTGGCGATGGCGGCGCGTGCGTTGAAAGCGGGCGCCCTCGATTTCATCGAGAAGCCGTTCGCTCCGTCCACACTGATGCCCCTGATCGACGAAGCGCTGATTCTCGATGCTGAGCGCAGGGAGCGACGCCGTGAGGAGGCGACGTTCACAGCGCGTTTGGCGTTGCTCAAACCGCGCGAGCGGGAAATCCTACGGCAGGTTGCCAATGGCCGCTACAATAAGACGATAGCCACCGATCTCGGCGTCAGCGTTTCAACCGTAGAACTCCATCGGAAGAAGATCATGGAAAAACTCCGTGCGAATTCACTCTACGATTTAATGCGCATCGCTGAGTTTGACCGCGAACTCGGGCATGGTAAGCCCATGTAGCATTGAATACTTGGGCAAACACTTATTGAAGGCAATGTAACGCCGTTTGCCTGCGTTCGGTCACCTCGATACCAGCCAGTGATATCAATATATAGCCAGCACGCCGACTATGCAGGGGTTCTAAGGATTGTGAAACAACCAAAACTTGTAATCCGGACAAGCGCAGCCATAAGGTGACGTGGCACGACATGGTACCGGTTCTGATCTTGCTGCGCAAACGGTGCAGAAACATCGGATCCACGTTGATCCAGTCGTCGGTCCGGCTACCGATCAAATTATCCCCCAATACTCCGAATGATCGACACATGCTGCGATTGGCGCGCACGATGCATAGTTGGTGATCGAGCAGCACCCGTGGCGGGACGCTGCGTGGAAGGGTGTTTATGCTTCTCATGAGTGATTTCCTGACCAACTGTCCATGCTCAGAGGCGGCGGCGTCTGGATAGCCGTGCGCCGGGCTGGGGCCCGGGTGGCTGATGGCGAGCATGCCGCCCGCGGTGACGATATAGCCGGAATCGGCTGCGGCGCACTACCGCTTCTCATCGTGTATTCACCTGTGCCGAATCGAATAAGAATCGGTGCGGTGTGAGCGTTTGCTCAGATGGGTTGGTGCGGGGTGCGGCACGTCCATGTGCCGCATCCCTGAAATACCATAACCGAGCGGTTCTAGTTGGGGTATTCGGGCGAACCTGGGCGCCGTTCGGGGTTACCCTATCCAAATCTTGGGCCGACGCGAGGCTGCTGGGTCGTATAGCTTCGCTACAAGAGCAAAAGCAGCGGGCTTTGCATGAGGCCGCTTCCATCGGCACATGGCAGGCAATCGATCAATAAATCTATTGACATAGATCAGGCTTATCTATAGCCGAGATAAGTTATCATTAGTATGTAAAATCCTTGTATTGGGATGTTCTATGGGTAAGGGATCTGGTAAGCCGGCTTGCTGCAGTCGGTGGAGTTATCGATGGGGAGTAAGTCGGCGGTGGTTCAAGGGGGGTCTGTGAGGCGAAGCCCGCATGCAGGGAGTTCGGTTACTACTCTGTTCAAGCGAGGCGTGGGGTTCCATCATTTGCTCGACAGGCTACCGGCCGGGGCGTATGTATGTGATTCGAATGGGCTGATTATGTATTACAACCAGCGGGCGGTCGAGCTCTGGGGGCGTGCCCCCAAACTCAATGATCCCGAAGACCGATACTGCGGCTCTTCTCGGCTGTATTCCGCAGAAGACGGTTCACCGCTGCCGCTTGACCAATGCTGGATGGCGTTGGCGTTGCGTGAGGGGGTAGGATACAACGATCGGGAAATCATCTTTGAGCGCCCGGACGGCAAACGTCTGACTATGCTGGCTAACGCTAACCCGATCAGGGACGATTCCGGGGTGCTTCTTGGGGCGATCAATGTGCTCATGGACATCACCGATCGGAAATTGGCCGAAGAAGAGCAACGCCACCTGCGTGCAGCGCTCGCGAAAAGAGGGCGGCTTAACTTTGCTGGGGAAGTGGCCGCGGGGATCGCCCACGAACTCAATCAGCCGCTGACCGCGCTCGTCAATTACAGCGAGGCTTGCGTTAATCTGCTGCGCTCGGGCACGGCCAGTACCGACGCGCTTATCGCGGCAATCGAACAGATCGCCGAGCAGGGGCAGCGGGCCGCCGAGATCATTCGGCGTCTGCGCGCGCTCATGCGCAAGGCACCGCTGCAGCGAGAATCAATGGATTTGCATGCGCTTATTCGCAGAGCGGTCGACTATATGGCCGCCGAGGTCTGTATGGCCGCCGAGGTCTGTCAGGAAAGAGTTCGTCTGCGGGTCGAGCTGGCTGAATCGTTGCCTAGGGTGAGAGTCGACCCCATTCAAATCCAGCAGGTTTTAGCGAGTCTGATGCGTAACAGCCTTGAGGCGATGAACGATCCTCGGGTTGCTCATCGGGAGCTCACGATACAAGCCGAGCGGGCGGGCGATGATAGTGTGACGATTACCGTGCGCGACACGGGTTGGGGGTTCGCTGAAGGCGTTCATGAGCTGCTTTTCTATCCCTTCTTTACCACCAAACCCGAGGGCATGGGGCTAGGATTGCCGATCAGTGCCTCCATTGTCGAGGCGCACGGGGGCCGGTTATGGGCAACTGCGGAGTCCGGCGTGAGCACGAGTTTTCACTTCACGGTGCCCTGTGCCGACTCCCCTGGCTTGGATGGGGGTGATTAAATTCCGAGATACGTTGTGAGGGCAGCTGGCTGCTCCGCAGGCCGTCGTCCGGCCGGCTTAGGCTTTCGGGCAAGCCAGGCAAAAGCCCGCTGCATTCATCGACCGGGGAGGCGATGAAGTGCCGTCCCTTGCCGCTCCAGGCCCAGATTGTGCGCGGTATTGATGAGCCCGACATGGGGAAAAACCTGTGGAAAATTGCCGAGCAGACGCTGCCGCCGCGGATCATGTTCTTCTGCTAGCAAGCCGACGTCGTTGCGGATCACAAGCAGGCGCTCGAAGAGCTCGCGCGCCTCGTCTTGGCGCCCCATCAGCGCCAGAGTATCGGCCAGCCAGAACAAGCAGATGAGGAAGGCGCTTTAGTCACCGGGTACACCGTCCGCTCCTTCCGCCAGGGAATAGCGCATGAGGAAGCCGTCGTTCATCAGATTGTTCTGAATCGTCTCGACTGTGCCCTTGATGCGCGGGTCGTCAGGCGGCAGGAAGCCGACCAGCGGCATCAAGTGTTTCACCGCCGTAATACTGTACGAACGCGTTGCGCCGTTCGCTAAACCCATTGTCGCAGACTTCGCTGTGGACCGTCTCACGTAGCGCGCGCCAGTGCGCAGCATCGCCTTCCAAGCCGAAGTGTCCGATCGCCTTGACGGCGCGGTCAAACGCCACCCAAGTCATTACCTTGGAATGGGTGAAATCGCGTGGCGGCCCGCGCATCTCCCAGATCCCGGAGCCCTTGTCCCACCAATGTTTTTCGAGGTATTTGAGCAGCTCGAGCTGGACGCGCCAGGTGTCGTCATCCGGCTGAATGCCATGGCGTCGGGCCGTATACAGACCATCTATAATCTCGCCGTAAATGTCGAGCTGGGTCTGAGTATAATACTGCTACCTTAACGACCACAATTGTATATTGATCATGAAGTTGTGTGATTATTAAAGGCTAGGCTCTCGGAGCATTTCGGATAGAATTGATTGTGAGAAAACCCTCCCATCCGATCCCGAGAGCCTAGCCATGAAAAACTCTATTCGCTGCGCCCGCTCATGGCAAATCCAGCGCTTGAAGAGGTCCTTCCTACAAGTGCGCGGACTGCCGTTTTTCGATGTTTTATCCACCCGTGTGTTGAGCCAGTTCGCCGAACGCGCGTGCGGCGGGCGTGATCGGATATTCACCCCCTTGGTGGTATTGAAAGCCTTCCTCTTCCAGGTGCTCAGTCAGGACGGTTCGTGCAAACACGCGGTGGCGCGGGTGCTGTCCGAGCGGCTGCAAAGCGGCCAAAGCGCCAATTCCATCAACACCGGGCCGTATTGCAAAGCCCGCCAACGCCTGCCCCGTGCGCCCTTGGAGAACGCGGTCCGGGAGAGCGGACAGACGCTGCACCAACGCGCGCCTTCAGCCTGGGGTTGGCGTGGCCATCGCGTGGTGCTCGCCGATGGCACTACCGCACTGATGCCCGATACGCTCGATAATCAGCGTGAGTTCCCCCAACAGGGCAACCAACAACCCGGCCTCGGGTTTCCCATCGTGCGCATCGTGGCCCTGATTTCGCTCGGCGCGGGTGCTGTGCTCGATTATGCCCTCGGCCCTTATCAGGGCAAGGGCAGCGGAGAGAGCTCTTTGTTCAGCACCCTCCTGCACACCCTGCAGCCGGGCGACCTGCTACTCGCCGACCGCTACTACTGCACCTACGCGATCATGGCGTTGCTGGTCCACCACGGGGTGCAGGGGCTCTTTCAAAAGCATGCCCAGCGAAAGCCGCATTGGCACCGCGGCGAGCGACTCGGCGCCAAGGATCATCTCATTAAATGGGCCAAGCCGCCCCGCAAGCCCGTGTGGATGAGCGCACAAGACTACCTCAAGCTGCCGCCGACGCTGACCATTCGCGAGCTGGCAGTCAACGGCATCGTCTACGTCACCACCCTATCGAACCCCAAACGCTACCCCCGCCGCGCCCTGGCCGAGCACTACCGCTCACGCTGGACGATCGAGTTGGATCTGCGCAGCATCAAAACCGATATGGCCATGGAGCGGCTGCGCTGCAAGAGCCCAGAGCGGGTCAGAAAAGAGATCGCGGCTCATTTGTTGGCCTACAATCTCGTGCGCGCCAACTTGAACCGAGCCGCGCAGTGCTTCGAGAAAATCCCGCGCCAACTCAGCTTCAAATCGGCGCTACAATTGCTCAACAACGCCGCCTCCCAGCTGTTGCTACTGTCTGGAAAGGCACTGCAAGCTTTTGCCACCGCATTGCTGCAGGCGATGGCGTTGTCCCCAATAGGCCGGCAAAAACGCCTGCCACAACCCCGTGCAGTCAAACGACGCCCTAAGCCCTATCCCTTGCTCACCAGGCCCCGCCATGCGGCGTGCCAAGCCATCCGTCGGCCAACGAATTCGTTAAGGTAGCAGTATTAGGGTCTGAGTATGAGCGCCGTTGCCGATTCGCACCGGGCGGCTGCCTTCATAGCCGCTCAGCCAGTCGAGCTCGCGCTCGGGCAGGCGCCGCTCGCCGCCGAGCTGCTCCGGCAGCGAAGTGGTCGGCGCGGCCACCATGCCGCCGGTTTCACTGTCGGTCAGTGCCTTCAGCGTAATCAAAGAACGCACCACCGGCTCGTGGTACTCGCCACGCACGTCGCAGCGCGCGCTCCACTCGTGCCACCACCGCAGCGTCGCCTCGAGCGCGGCCGCGAAGAGCGCCAGCTTGGCAGTGCGCAGCGCCTGGAGAGCTGCCTTGCGATCGATCTGGTGGTCGCCTGGCGGGTCTTCCATCTGGCCAAGCAGGGTCGCGAGTAGGCCAACGCCTCGGCCAGCGTGTACTTCGAGGACGATGAGTGGAAGGCGCTGCTGATCCGCACCGGCGCCAAGGCCGACCCCCAGTCCGGCGATGAGCCCAGCTTGCGCGAGGCTATGCGCTTGGTTGCTCAGCTCGGCGGCTTTCTCGGGCGTAAGGGCGACGGCGAGCCCGGCATCCAGACCATCTGGCGTGGCCTGCAGCGACTCGATGACCTTACGGTGATGTACCGGGAGCTGACTCGGATCCTCACGGCCCGTCAACGCCCGCCCTGATGTCAGCGAACTTATGGGTAAGGGTCAGCATAGGGAGGCTCACATGAATTCGTTCATCGCCCTCCGCTATCGAGCGGCCCCGGGGAATCAGAAGGTGTCATTGGGCAAGGCTTTGCTTCCTCATCTTCCCGTTCTCGGGCACATCGAAGGCTATGAACAGGCTCTTAGTGGCCAGTGCGCTGAGCACCTGAGCGGCCTTGCGGTCCTCGAAGTGATCGAAGCGGCCGCGCAGGGTCTTGCCCTCCATGGCGATATAGCGTGCTGCGCTCCCTCGCCGTCCAGATCAGAGGCATGGCGACGGAAGGCAAGCTCGACGGCTTTGGCAGCCAAGCCCTGGAGGGCGTAGCGAATGGAGGTATGGGCCGGCGCGCGCTTCCAGTGCAGTTGGCACAGAGCGTTCAGGCGTTCACGGTGAGCATCCATGAATCGTTGGATCTTTCGGTAAGAGGTCGCACCCGAGACCACGGCCAGGATGCTGAACAGCAGAAGGTGGGTTAGGTCATACATCCGGCCCTGAGTCCGGCGATGATCGGGAATCGCTGATAGGTAAGCCTTGAGCTGCATGAGTATCACTAGTAATCCTGCAGGTTACAAGACAATCTGCATCATTCTCTCAGCATTGAACAGCCCTGGAGTCGAAGCGCTGTTCCATTTCTGCATCGACCAGATGGTCCATGAGTAGGGCAGCGATACTGAGCACCAACACGATGGTGCTGCCGAGCAGCAGTACGACTCGGTTGGACAATGAGCCGGTTTTCACGGGATCAGGTAGCCGATGCCGCGCCGGGTTTGCACCAGCCCGTCTAGGGAGGCGGCGGCGAGTTTGCGGCGCAAGCCGAATACCAGCGCCTCGACACTGCGCTCGGAGGATTCCGAGTCGCTGCCGGCGGTGCGCTCGAGTATTTCGTTGCGTGTGAACACGCGGCCGCGATGGCGCGCCAGTAGCGAGAGCAGGGCAAATTCGCGTGGGGTGAGCGGTATGACCTGACCGTGCGCGAGCGCACGGTGGGCACGTTGGTCGATGCGCAACGCCCCGAGCTCGAGCAATGGTGGCTGCGCCTGTTTGGGCCGTCGCGCCAAGGCATGCAGGCGTGCCAGCAGCTCATCGAATGCGAACGGCTTGACCAGTAATCATCGGCGCCGCGATCGAGCGTCTCGACCCGGTCGGCGACCTGATCGCGCGCCGAGAGCACCAGCACCCGCGGCCGTGCGGGCCGGTTGGCTAGCCCGCGCAGTAGCGTTAGCCAATCCACGTGCGGCAGCATCAGATCGAGCACGATCAGCTCGTAATCATAGGTCTCGAGGAAGCCGCGGGCTTCGGTGCCGTCGACGGCGGCGCCCACCGCAAATCCGGCCGCACGCAGGCCACGCTGGAGGCTGGT
Source organism: Nitrococcus mobilis Nb-231 (assembly GCF_000153205.1). Classification (GTDB taxonomy): domain Bacteria; phylum Pseudomonadota; class Gammaproteobacteria; order Nitrococcales; family Nitrococcaceae; genus Nitrococcus; species Nitrococcus mobilis. The sequence continues at coordinate 1,991,769 of NZ_CH672427.1, read as the reverse complement.
GCGCAGCCGCTCGGAGTCTTCAACCAGTAGCAGTTTCATCTTCCATTGGCATCAGAGAACGTTTCCCAAGGGTGACTAATCCGCGGTATCCGACGTTTTTTCGGACGCTGCGCAGCAAGGTGGCGGGATAATGCAGTTGGCACACCCGGCTCAGTTCGCAAGAGGCGTCGGAATGGCGCTTAAGATCGTCCATGTCGCCAGATCTTGGCTGCGGAAAGAAGTAAAACACCGGCGAGCAACGGCAGGAGAACCGCGCTCGGCATGATTCCAAGCAGCTGCCCGCCGATGCCGGCTCCAATGATCGAGCCAATTGCCATGACAAGCACGAAGGTGCGGTTCTCCGCCAAGACCACAAAGTTGCGATCCCGGCTGTAGCGGGTGAATCCGACGACCATCGTAGGCAGGCTGACAGAGCCTCAGAGTCGGACAAACGCAACTATATGAAATATAATTTATTTATTCTTAAAAGAGTCGCTTTCATGAGCTTAGAAGCGTAGTTTCGGGGTCGAAATCGCCCGCATAAGCCCCGGCCGGCTCCCGGGGTGAAAAGGCGCCGTCAACGGCGGTGACAGAGCGGTAGCGAGCGGAGATCCCCAGCCGCAGCCGGATCTCTTCCACAAAGGACTGGCGACCCGCCGCAAGGCGCTCGGTCGAAACGGGTTCGCGACTCCGCGAGTGCACTCGCAGTGCATCAGCGACCCCGCGTGTTTGGGCACTGGCGAGTTCGCCGCTGTCGGTGAGCCCAAGCAAAGCGGCAAGTGCATCTCGATCAATCACCGCATAGCGCTTGGGCGGCCGTTGAATCTCCCGGGACCCGCATGCGTCCCACGCTTCAGGATGACGCACTGCCCCGGCCCGGACCATGTTCAAGTCGATGTAGGCCAGACAGCGGACCCAATGACCCGCGCTGTCCACGGCGGTCGCACGGTAGCGGTCTTCCCAAAACGCCCCTTCCGGCCGCACCGGTTGAACTCTTGATCTGTACGCCCTGCGATAAGCTGCACGCTGGGCGCGATCTCGCCTTGCCCTCGACTTGCACCCGGGAGTGGACGGGATTGGACGTCGCGATGCAGTTGAGAACCTGCAACCCGAAGCGCTTCCTGGCCTCGAACAGCCCGTGTTGCCAGCGCCTGCGATCGCGCGTGAACTTGAGCAGAAACGCCCTTTGTTTGGTGGCAGCGATGCGTGATGTGCCAGATGCAACCTGGCGGATGGTAGCGGTGGGGCGCGGGGCATCGGCTTCCTCCCTGAAGCGTCGTTTTCAACTTCAAAATGCAGCATCTAAGGCAGAAATCGCGCCCGGATACCGCAGAACCACCATGCATGTCAATTGCTTGCATGGGTCTGACCCTGCCCTTTGCTCGGCCATCTGGGAGCGGCAGGCGTTGCGGGTGCAGACAAAGAGCGCGTGTAACGGTCTGGACATGGGTCGCTCCCAGCCGGTCAGATTGAACAACGCCCGCCGGGTCGGTCGGTCGGTCGGGCATGCGTTGCAGACGCTCGTCGTCCTGCGTGAACGGGGGCTGGTGAGAACACCCATCGGCGACGGCGTGAATTGTCTCGCGCGCCCAGGCGGGGAAGGCGCCGGCGAGGCGGTAATGGATCCAGACCCGGTCCCGGCGCGCGTCCACGAGCCCCGTCTCGCGCAGCACGGCCAAGTGACGTGACATTTTCGGTTGGGGCACGCGCAGGGCGATCATGAGCTCGCAGACGCAGAGCTCGCCCGAGCGTGCCAGCAGCACGGCCGCCCGCAGCCGCGTGCGCTCGGACAGGGCGCGGAAGAGCGCTTCGGGCTGCAGTGCGGTGTCGTCGAGTCGTCTGTTTCAAGCGGTACGTCCATGCGCTCGTTGACCTAAACGATTCAAAGTCAAAGGGATCCGGCGGCGAAGGCCATGGAAGCCGGGCGGCGATGGTTGGAAATATATGCGTGTATTCAGATATATGCAATTTCAGATATAACAGTTCGGCTGTGCCGCGTCGGCATCGTTTCGATAAATCCGCTCAACCTGACTATATTCGATACAAGAGAGGGGTTTTCCGGCCTCGCCAAAGCGCGGCAGGGTGGCAGCGCGCATACCCGGTTGCGGAGGTGGTTATGAGCGCAGATGTCCGCACCCCCGTCCCGAAGCCTCTGCTGGCCGCGTTTTGCGCGGCGCTACTCGGCGGGGCCGCGCCTGTCTTCGGGGCTGACGAGATGCCCGGCTGCCGCACCATTCACGCCCTGCAGGATGCCATCGAGGAGCACGAAAACGACCCCGAGTACCAACGTGATCAGGCCATCTACGCGTTTTTGCAACGCGAGTGGCAAAGGCTGAGCCAGCACACTTCCTACAGGTTCGCCAAGTGGCGCCTGAGCAAGCTCAACGAACGACGCGCAAGCGATGACGGTGTTAAATACATGGAGACCTGTGCGGCTAAGCGGCCTCTAGTGCTGGACGCCGAAAAGCAGTTCTGCACCGACTTTCGCAAAAAGGACGCCGCGCTGCTTGCTCGCTACAACGAGGCCAAGCGCAAGTTCGAAGACTACGTCGCCGCCTATATCGCCGGCGAGGAGAGACGGTATGTGCCGGATACCGTCAGGGCCGCGGAGTACGTGGGGCTCGGCAGCGGCGGCAAGCCGCTCGCCACCAACCTGACTGAGTTCGTCGACGCGCATCGCCGTGCCCGGCTCGCGGTCGCGGGCGTCTCGGCGAAAATCGCCCAGCTCAACGCGCAACTGGATAAATACCGTGACAAATACCCCGAAGTCGTCGCGCGCTGCGCGCGCTCGGGCGACTAGGTACGGGAGACGTGCCGCCGCCTGGCTGGCGGTTTGGATGATGCTGAGCGCACTCGCGCCGAGCGCGGTCGCGGAAAACGCGCAGGCCATTTACGATCGCGCAATCCGCTATTACTACGGCAACGGGGTCGCCACCGACAAGCGCCGCGGCTGCGAATTATTCCGGGCGGCGGCCGAGGCAGGTCACGCAACGGGCGCCTACGGCGTGGGCTGGTGCTATCGCGCCGGTGATTTCGGCGCGGTGGACGAGGTTCGCGCGATCCGATGGATTCGCCTTGCGGCGCAACGCGGCGACCTCATAGCGATGGACGCGCTCGGGCGCTCGTATCTGCGGGGGCGCGGGGTCGCGAAAGATCCTCGGGCCGCTATCGTGTGGCTGCGCCGCTCGGCGCAGGGCGGCTGGAAGCAGGGGCAGAACAGCTACGGCTACGCTTTTCTCCACGGTCTCGGGGTAAAGCGCGACTACGCGCAGGCCATGTACTGGTTTCGTAAAGCGGCTGCGCAGCAGCACCCCACGGCCATGTTCAACATTGCCAGTCTCTACGAGACCGGCCGCGGTGTCGCCAAAGACCTCAACCAGGCGGCGCGCTGGTATAAGACCGCCCATGTGCATGGGCACCGGGGGGCGGTAAAGCGCCTGTACGCAATGGGCATAGGACTCGACGAGGTCGAGCCCCTGCCCGGATTCGATACCGAGGAGAGCGAGCCGACGGAAGGCGTGGCCCGCGGCGTGAAGGATTGCGGTCCGCACGGGACACCCGTCTGGCACGGCAATGTGCAGAGCTGCAAATGCGATGCGGGCTTTATGCTGCTGCCGGAGCTCGAACACTATGGCTGCGTGCGCCAGCCCCGGTTCCAGCCGGGGAACAACAAGATCTTCGGAACGATTCCGGGCGATGACCCGGGACGCCGCAGTCCCGGCACGCCAATGGGTCAGCCGGATCGCTGAGCGTTCCCGCCGAGCCCCGGCTACCTTAAAGCGCCGACTCCAATGGTGCGACAGATAAGCTACGTAATCCTCCGTTCTCGGTCGTGCGAGTCATCGAAGTAGCGGTCTTTCGACGATCTGACCGTGGATGTGCCGCCGATCGGCAAGTCGGAGCGATCGCCTATCACAGATGCCGATACCGATGAGGGGAGACCGCCTGCCGCCGCAAAGGGCAGAAAAGGTCGTTAATACTGGTTGTGCGCGTGATCGGAGAGTTCGCCTGAACGCGGCCGGGAGCCGGGTGTACTCGAACGCCATGCGCCACCTCATACTCGCGTTCCTCGTCCTGTTCGAGCTTGCGCAGGCCGCCGAGGAGACGCGCCGCAACCCCCGCCTCGCCGAGATGCCGGCCGGTCGTTGGCTGCTCCTGCACGAGCAGGGGCCCGATGATGATCCGACCTTCAAGCGGCAGGCCCACGCCGGCGCCTGCTTCGACAGCCGCCTCGGCCGGATCGTCATCTTCGGCAGCGATACGCATGGCCGCGACTGGGCGAACAGCCCGCTTTTCTTCGATGTGGCTCGAACATGACGTGCGTTGTGCCGTCACGGTACGGCGTCTTCAGCTGGTACCGGACGTTGCCGTTCGGCGTGAGCGACAGGCGCTTTTCCGAGATAGCCGGACGGCTAATATACCTACACAACCGCTCGAGCTTCTGGCGTTGATCCGCCCGCGCCGCCACACCAGCGTGCAGTGAGAACCCCGCCACCTTGCCGACCCCGACATCGAACGGCTCCTCACACGCCGGCAGCGTCTGTAGCGTGAACACCTTGCGACCCTGCTGCGGCCCGACGGCGATGCGGTAGGTGATCGACGAACCCAGGAGCTGTTCCATCGGGCCGGCTTCGAACGCGTCGCCGGCCAGATAGCTGTTCTCCGCATCGCGTTCCAACAAACCCTGGCGCTCCAGGAAACGGCCGATGCGTCGTGGCAGATTCTGGGTCAGTCGGGCAAGCTCGGCGCTGGTGGGTGCCTTCACCCAGCGGAAGCGCAGCGAGCCATCCGGACGCTCGACATACACCCCATCGAGGAACAGCATGTGGAAGTGGACGTTGAGGTTGAGCGCGCTGCCGAAGCGCTGGATCAGGGTTACCGCTCCGGTCTGGGACGTCTTACGCGAGAACCCTGCCTTTTTGATCAGATGCGTGGCGATGCAGCGGTAGACAATGCCGAGCACATGGCCCATGACCTCGGGGCGGCTGGCGAACAGGATGCGCAACGGAAACGGGACGCTCAGCACCCATTGGCGCACCGGCTGCTCGGGAAACACCTCGTCGACCAGCAGCGCGGCACTCTCGGCCATGCGCCGGGCGCCGCAGCTGGGACAAAAGCCGCGCTTCTTGCAGCTGAAAGCAGCTAGGTGCTCGGCATGGCAACTGTCGCAGCGCAACTTTACATGTCGCTCGCTTAATTGTCGGGTCCCGGATGATTATAAACTTGACGTAGAAACAGGTCAGGGTGTTTGTGCTGCCAATCCTTGAGGGCTTGGATGGGAGCTCGGTGGTCAAGCGCCTTCTGCGGGATGTGATGATTGTACAAGTAGCAGTAGCGTTTGAGGGTTGCCTCTAGATCCTGGCGTGAGTCGAAGCGATGCGTGGCCAAGACCTCGCTGATGCGCCCGTTGAAGCGCTCAACCATGCCATTGGTCTGCGGGTGGCGCACCGGGGCGAGGCGGTGCTCGATACCGAGTTCGGCGCAGAGTCGGTCAAAGCGATGCTCACCGCTGGCTTGGCGGTGTTTGCCCTGCAGACGGTCGGTGAAGGCTTTGTCGTTGTCAGTGAGTAGTCGGTGGATGCGAAACGGCGCCTTTTCACGCACGGCCTTGAGAAAGGCGCTGGCCGAGCGGGCGGATTTATCCGCCTTGAGTTCGAGGTAAACCCAGCGGCTTGCCCGATCGATGGCCACAAACAGATACCGGCGCGCCGTCTCATCGGGCATCTGCGGGAGGTATTTGTAGTCGATATGGACATAGCCCGGCCTATAGGCCTTAAAGGCCTTGCTCGGGCGCTTTGCCTGCTCAGCCGGGCGCAGATCCGCCAGCCGGCTGACCCCATGGCGGCGCAGGCAGCGATCCAGTCCCGAGCGGGAGACGCCTGGATTGAGGAACTCGCGCACCACCACAAGCAGATCATCGAGCGGCAGCTGCAGTGTGCGGCGCAGCTCCACGGCGATTGCCTCCTGCGCCGGGCTCAGCGTGGTTAGCAAATTATGCCGGGTGTGAGAACGGTCGTGGACGTCTTGGCGGGCGCGCCAGATCCGCACCGTGCTCAGCGCAATGCCAAGCTCCTCGGCCAGCTCGCGGTTGGTCTTCTCGGAGCGCTGAATATAGCGCCGGATCTTGGGTGTCGTGGTGGCGTTTGCATGAAGCCGGATGTTCATATCAGCGAGTCTCCCGGGCAACATAACCGAGAACGCTTCGAGCTACCCACAGAGGATAGCTCCTGACATTGATTAAATCATTCGGGACCCGACACTTTAATATCAACTTCCATAATGCTTGATCGATGCAAGTCTACCTTACAAGCTGGCGATAGATGTAAGGTGACCGGGCTCGGCGAGCAGCGTGGACTATGCCAGCAGAGGCGGGCGATGAGATCATCGTTAGATTCAGTTCGACGTCCTATGCAACGGCGAAGGCAAATTTGGTCCACCTGGGAGATTTGTCAAAATAGTTTACATATTCTGTGGGAGAGGTAACGTAATTGCTATATTTTTTTTATAATATGCTGATTTATATTTATTTATTTTTTATGGAATAAAATCTGCTTATTAATTTATTAATTCAATTGTGGAGAGATGACAATGAACAAATTCAAACAGTCAGTTCTCGCGGCAGCGGTCGGTGGGCTGACCGCTGTGGGGTTCGTTGGGTCCGCCCAGGCCGGCGCCCTTGGCACGTCAGTATTAAGACTCACTGACTTGACGATCTCCGACGGGGTTGGAGTGTTAGATGCCTCCGATTTTACTGCCCTCAGTGGTAATAGTACCGCAGATACCACAGCCTCGTTGGCCTCTGTTGCCGGTTCGGCGGGAAGCTCAGCTAACGTTGGCGCGATCCCGGCCGTCGGGATTGGCCTGGGCATCGCGTGTCAAGGCGGGTGCATACCAGGTATAGCCCCCGCTGGCAGCTTCCCTATTAAGAGCAGTGCAGCCGTACCCCCAGATCCCTCAGCTCACTTTGCCGCATCGGATCAGCTTCAGGCTGGCGCGCCCATAACCGGCATAGGGCCAGCTGTTGCGGGCGCTGAGGCGAGCCACGGCGCCTATGTTTCTCTCACTAAGGTCGACACTGGTTCTGCCGAAGCTAATAATGGATTAAATGTTAGTTTCAATTTTGCAATGGGCTCGGGTGGTTCGTTAATTTTCGCTTATGACGCTGAGGCCTATCTGGAAGCCTTTACCAACGCGGACGCAATCTTTCCGACCAACGCTTCTGCAGCCTACAGCCTAATCTTTACTATTGATGACCTCGATGCCGGAACTAATGTGGTCACATGGGCACCGAATGGAGGAGATGATGTTGGCAGTCGGTCCGCATTTGGTCTCATGGCGGAGACAGATCCTTTCAGCCTGAATGACGGTGTTTCCCGGAACGCGCCGTTTAACGGGGCTAGCTTCAGGGGCGCTGCTTTGGGCATGGCCAATGCGGGTGCTTTCAGCGCAACGACGGTTGCTTTGGAGGCTGGTACCAACTATCAGCTTGCCATCCGGTCTTCCAGTGAGGCTGATGCTTCGAAGGTGGTGCCCGAGCCAAGCGTCTTGGCCCTGTTAGGAGTTGGAATATTAGGGTTGGGGTTCATCCGACGCTGCAAAGCTAGCTGAGACCATTCGGGTACTCTTAGCAAGAAAGGGGGGCATCCGCTTCCCTTTCTTTTTTGTATGCGCCAGTCAAGGCGCTACGCGCCATGACTGGCGCTGTCCCGGTCACTGTGGTGGTGGCGGAGGCCAAGCTGGGTCGCGGTGAGCCAGAACCGTTGGATAGCGCGGCCAGCACGGACGAAGTCGTCGATTCCCGCCGGCCTACGGTCGGCAACGATCAGGCAATGGGCCGCGCACGCGATCCCAGGAATCCAGTCGAGCTGAAGCCGTGGCATCCATGTGCCGGCGAGATAGCGGTTGGCGAAATCGACCCGCTTCCAGCTCTTCATCAGTACGCGCATGAGGCGCCGGGTGAGCATATCCACTCCCAGGGCTGCGTCCGGGATGCCGTCCTCGCTGAAGCGGATGTTCCAGCGGATGATTCGATGGTGAACGTCGTAGGCCTCCGGAATCGTCAGCCTGAGTTTGCTGTTCTGTGACAGCAGCGAGGCTACCCGCAGACGGCTGCTGAGCCTTTCCAGCCACACCACCTTGTAAGGTTTAGGTAGACTTGTTTCCAGCGCCTTGCGCTCATCTGGCCGCAGGGGGCGCATGCGCATGGGGCGGCGCTGAACGGTACGGGCGCAAATGAATGGCGCAAGCACGTCGGCGGCTTGGGGTGGTTCCATGTGTAGATGGACGTCGAAGGTGGGTGTTCTGTCGGGCAGATGCTGTCGGCGCATGATTTCGGCTCGGCGACCGAATTGCGTAGCTGCGATTGATAGGGTCTCCAGCAGCATGCCGAGCGAAAGCTGGCTCGCATGACCTTGTAGGTCGTAGACGGTGTCTTCATGCGTATCGTGGCCATGCACTACGATATGATCACCGTCGATGATTTCGAAGCGCCAGGGCTGGGTGTTGTCACCGCTCGGCGCCCAGCGGGCGAGATCGAGTATCCGCAGTGCTGTCGGCGTGGGGGACTCGGAGAACGGGGTCATCACCGGGCGTTCCGCCCGCAAGGCTTGGCCGAATCGTTTTCGTCCGACCGCGAGCGCCGTCTGCTGGGTCGGGTTGCGATTGCCGAGGGGGCGCCAAGTACGCGCCAGCCGTTGGCGGTAGGCATCGAAATGATAACCGTGTGGCGCCATGATGACACGGCCGCGTCTAAGCAATATTTTGAGCGCTTCGGTGCCGGCGATTCCCGCGCAGAGTGCACAGGCCATAGGTGTCGAGGGACCACGGTGCGCAGCGAGATCCACCGGCGTATAGGCAGTATAAACCACCTTTTCGGTGGCTCGCAGCGGGTAGTCTCGCCTGATCGGCGTCGGCACTTGCTGTCGGCAGGCCGCTCCGGCTCGCCCATCAGCGTGCAGATCGGCGTCACGCCCTCCCGAATCCGCACCAGCAACAGCCTCGCCGGCGCATTCCTCCCCCTCCCGTCGGTTTTGTGGACAGGCAACGCCGATGCCGCGCCGCTGATGGCACAGCCCAAACGAAGTCATCCTGGAATCACCCCGTCTCGTCGAACAACCCCCGCTGCGGTGGCGCTCGGCACGGCGGCCGCCTGGTGGCTTCCGGCTCAGTCACGTGCGCATCCAGGTGAGCGAGTATCTTCTCGATGATCTCCGGATCCTCGATGCACGCGATGATCCTCATCGCTCCGCCGCAGGTCGGGCAGGTTTCATCGGGCACATCCCTGTGCCCGACCGCTTCACGGTAGCCTACGGCTGTGCAAATCGGCTGTCCTGCCGATTTGTCAATATCGATCCCGAACACCCGCTTCAGGCGCTGCGCCCAGGTCATCGCGGCGCGGCGTTCGGCCGCTGTCCGCCCCTCCGGATCCGCGGTCGTGGCATGCCGGCCTCCCTTGCCCCGCTTGCCCGGTGTCACCCGCGTGCGGTGTTCGCTGTTAGGCGCAAACACACCGTGGAAGCGCGTCAGGTTGACCCGCGGTTTCGGCACCAAGGCTGCCAGCCGGGCAATGAAGTCCAGTGGCTCGAACATGACGTGCGTTGTGCCGTCACGGTACGGCGTCTTCAGCTGGTACCGGACGTTGCCGTTCGGCGTGAGCGACAGGCGCTTTTCCGAGATAGCCGGACGGCTGATATACCTACACAACCGCTCGAGCTTCTGGCGTTGATCCGCCCGCGCCGCCACACCAGCGTGCAGTGAGAACCCCGCCACCTTGCCGACGGCGGCATCGAACGGCTCCTCACACGCCGGCAGCGTCTGTAGCGTGAACACCTTGCGACCCTGCTGCGGCCCGACGGCGATGCGGTAGGTGATCGACGAACCCAGGAGCTGTTCCATCGGGCCGGCTTCGAGCGCGTCGCCGGCCAGATAGCTGTTCTCCGCATCGCGTTCCAACAAGTCCTGGCGCTCCAGGAAACGGCCGATGCGTCGTGCCAGGTTCTGGGTCAGTCGGGCAAGCTCGGCGCTGGTGGGTGCCTTCACCCAGCGGAAGCGCAGCGAGCCGTCCGAACGCTCGACATACACCCCATCGAGGAACAGCATGTGGAAGTGGACGTTGAGGTTGAGTGCGCTGCCGAAGCGCTGGATCAGGGTTACCGCTCCGGTCTGGGACGTCTTACGCGAGAACCCTGCCTTTTTGATCAGATGCGTGGCGATGCAGCGGTAGACAATGCCGAGCACATGGCCGATGACCTCGGGGCGGCTGGCGAACAGGATGCGCAACGGAAACGGGACGCTCAGCACCCATTGGCGCACCGGCTGCTCGGGAAACACCTCGTCGACCAGCAGCGCGGCACTCTCGGCCATGCGCCGGGCGCCGCAGCTGGGACAAAAGCCGCGCTTCTTGCAGCTGAAAGCAGCTAGGTGCTCGGCATGGCAACTGTCGCAGCGCACCCGCAGAAAACCGTGCTCGAGACGCCCGCACTTGAGGTACTCCTCGAACTCCTGCCCCACATATCCGGGCAAGTCCATCCCTTGCGCCGCCAGGTGCGCCTTGAACGCGGGATAGTATTCCTCGACGAGTTAATAAAGGAGGGTGCGCTCTGGGCAATGGCGCACATACGGCGGCGCGCCGCCACCCGCACTGGCTTCCCTGCCAACCGGCGAAGGCAACATGATCGCATCCTTGCGAAGTCGTCCTGCGGCTCAGGTTATCAGGCCAAGTGGCCCAATAGCTTCGGGTTGAGTTGCCACACCGAATAGTTAAGAGCGGCCGCCAAGCTGACCCACAGTAGGTAGGGGATAAGCAGCGACCCGGCCACACGGCTGACGCGGTAGAACGATACAAGCGTTGCAACGACAAGTAAGCACAGGAGCAGAATATCCGCGAACGCCCAAGCGCCCTGCTGCCAGACAAAAAACAGGTAGCTCCACACCGCGTTCGGCGCAAGCTGTACAAGGAACAAAGCAAGTGCGGTGCGCGACGCGCGCGAGGCGCCAGCGCACCATACGAGCCACGCGGATACACCCATGAGCGTATAGAGGACTGCCCAGACCGGCCCGAAGACTCAAGGCGGAGGAGCCCAATCCGGACGGGCTAATTGCGTGTAAAACGAGTTCGCCTGGACGGACGCCGCGGCGCCGATGGCGGCGGTGATGAAGCTGACCAGAAACCACCCGGCCAGGCCGATGGCTTGCTTTTTTAACGAATATGGGGACATCGCAGACTGCCCTCGCTCCTACCTCTACATGTAGACACACGATTTGTGATGCGGTCAGCCGGATTGGGGGGCGGAGAGAGGAGAGGCTGCCGGCGTATGTCAGAGCTATGAATATTTTTGTACTGGATACCGATATCGATCGCTGTGCCCGTTATCACTGCGATCAGCACGTTGGAAAAATGGTGCTGGAAAGCGCCCAGATTCTTTGCACCGCGTTGAACCTGAAGGGCTTTGATACGCCCTATCGATCTACCCATAGCAAGCACCCCTGCGTGCTGTGGGCTGGTGCGTCCTATGATAACTTCGAGTGGCTGGTGGCACTTGCCGAAGCCCTGAACCGTGAGTTCTGCTGGCGTTACGATCGCCGTCAGGATCACGCCTCCATGGAGGTACTGACGCAGATCCAGGGCATACGCTTCGAAGCTGCCGGTTTGACCGGTTTTGCCCAGGCAATGCCCGACCGCTACAAGGTGCCCGGCGATGCGGTAGCGGCCTGCCGCAACTTCTACTGCGGCGACAAGGCTCATTTCGCCAGCTGGCGAAAGCGCAAGATCCCGGACTGGTTTCGGCCAGTGCCCGCTGACGAGGGGCCAGCCATGAATCCCGCTGCCCAAAAGTTGCTATGAGAGCGCTGGTGGTGGGCGGCAGTGGTGGCATTGGCAGCGCGCTGGCGCTCAAACTCTGCCAACGCGATTGTTTGGAGCAGGTGGTGGCTACCTGGCATACCAGACGACCGCTAATTCGCCATGACAAGCTGCTGTGGCGGGAGCTGGATGTTCTGCAGGAGCGCTGCATTGCGGACTTATTGCAAGATGCGGGTGAGTTGGACTACCTGATCAATTGTGTAGGCTTTCTGCAAGGGGCGGGAGTGAGTCCGGAAAAGGCGGTTGCCAAATTTAATGCAGAGCTGTTTCTGTTCAGTATGCAACTCAATGCGCTGCCTACCCTGCTACTGGCTAAACACGCGGCTGTGGCGTTGGCGGCAAGCGAGCGGCCCGTGTTTGCTTCAGTCTCTGCACGGGTGGGCTCGATCACCGAAAACCGTTCCGGCGGCTGGCACAGTTACCGTTGTTCCAAGGCCGCGCTCAATATGGCGCTGAAAACCATCAGTATTGAGTGGCGGCGGGTACTGCCGCGTTGTGTGGTGGCGGCCCTGCACCCGGGTACCACTGATACGCCGTTGTCCAAACTCTTTCAGGCCAATGTGCCGGCGGCCCACATGCTCAATACCCTGGATAAACTGACACCGCAGGAAAGCGGCTGTTTCTGGTCCTGGAATGGCTCAAAACTGCCCTGGTAAAACAAGGAATTGCCGAAAATGTATTTGAATCGAGTTGACATCGCCGACATGGAGCGCCGCTACAGGGCATACAGGGCAAATTTAATCAATTGCCTGAGCGGCTTCAAGGCTGCCAACCTGATTGGCACGGCGGATGTCGACGGCCACAGTAATCTGGCGATTATGAGCTCAGTGGTGCATGTGGGCGCCAATCCGCCCTTGCTGGGCCTGATCATCCGGCCGGATCAGGGTGACCGCCATACCTTGCATAACATTCTGCAGGTGGGCTATTACACCATTAATCATGTGCATGAAAGTTTCATTGATCAGGCGCACCAGACATCAGCGCGCTACCCGCGACAAGTGTCCGAATTTGTTGCCACCGGGTTGCAAGAGCGCTGGATGAAGGGTTTCACCGCACCCTTTGTCGAGCAGTCGGCCATTGCCATGGGTCTGCAGCTCAGAGAACATTTGCCTATCAGACTCAATGGCACCCATTTGGTGATTGGCGAGATACTGCATCTGCTGCTACCCGATGAGACGGTTGCCGAGGATGGTTCGATTGACATCGCCGGTGCCGGTAGCGTTGCCATCAGCGGTCTCGATGCCTACCACAGCGTGAAGCGCCCGCGGCGTATGGCCTACGCCAAGCCGGACAGGGCGCCCGTGGAATTGAAGAGCCTCTGAAGACGCTCTTATTGCTGAATTTTAGCAGGCGGAAATTGCAGACTACTTTGCCGGTAAATCCGCTGGCGCCTCAATCCATGAGGCAGCCGGCCGACAAGGTGCAGAAAACTCATGGCAGCCCTTTTGCTGTGCTGTAACTGGCTGCTCTGGTTGCCGGTTATGCCGTGTGGAAGGGGTTGACGGCAGATGATGTGCTGATTGAGGAGAGCACGGGCACGGGGCTCTATTTAGCGCTGCTGATTGCCATTGTGTTCTCGCCTCACGCCTTCAACTCCTGATGCGTGTTACCAGCAAGCCGCCCAAGCCGGCAAGGATCAGTAGTAATGAACCGGGTGTGGCCACATAAGCTGTTACGAACATATTGTCGGGCATGCCTACATAAGCAATATTACGCTCGATTATATTGCCCAGGCTGGTATCGCGCATAAACAGAGGATCAATCAACAGTAACTCGGTCATTTCATCCGGGTTCATGAAGAAAAAGCGGTCGCCATCCCGAGTACGGGTGAACTGATCTTTGATGATATAGGCAAAAGTTTCACCTACCAGCCCGCCGTTATAGTGCGCTTCTGCCAGCCCACCTGCCCAGAGGTCAACCTCATCGATCGAGCTGTACAGAGAGCTGAAAGCTTCTGCCAGCAACTGATCGCCGTCAGTCATGTCCAAAAAGGATTCCCGGGCGGTCAAACCCAGTTCCAATCGTGCCTGGTTATATCCCGGTAAACCGTGATCCCGCCCCCTTTGGATATTCAGAGCGGCCAGGTCAAAACCACCGGCTCCGGGAGGGCCAAACAGAAAATTCCTGACATCATCAATAATAAAGCTGTCAATTTCCTCTGCAGGCTGAACCATCAGGCCGAGTAGCAGTGAATCGATGCCGTTGGTCTGAATGTCCGCAGGATTGAAGAAGGCATCCTTTAATGGGGTCGCTGTGGCATTTGCTGCATCCAGATCATGGCTGCGCATCAACTGCGACGGCAGCATGGTATGACCGACGCGATAAGCCGCGGTGGAAAAGGCATTGCTGATGCCGGGGTTGATACTTTCGTCATAAGCGGAATAGGCGTCCAGTGCATCGTTGCCAAGTAAGACAGGTACAAATTCGTTGTAGGTGATTTTTTGAATTTGTGCGCCCACCACTTTACGGGCGGCGTAATAGATGAAATCGCCTTGGTTGTCGATACCGTTGTCCGCTGTCGCAATCGCTTGATCACGCAGAATTGCCAGCAGCGGGTCAGCCGGGTCGGCGTTCGATGGAGCCAGTCTGTCGCTCAGCTGGTCGGCGAGGCGATTGTGTTCGCGCACAAACAGGGTGTGGACTGCAGTGAGGCCAAGCTGCTCATTGGCGCGTACATCACCGGCGATAAAAAAGGCGCTGGCATCCGGGCCTTGCATGGCATTATCCAGGTTGGCCAGATTGTAGGGCAATAATATTTCGCCATTATCGGCGGTGCCGGTTTTCATTTTACCGCTACCATCCAGGGTGCGCAGATAATCCGCTCGAATGCTGTCAGAGCCATACACGCCCGAACCGTCAATATAGGCGCTAATCTGATTGAGTTGCTGCCGCACGCCCTGGTTGTCGACGGTATAAATAGAGCGCTCCAGCCCGATTTCCTGCGTCCCGGTGGCAAAGGGGTCAAAGTATGGGTCGCCCGCGGGAACCTGGATATTAAAGCTTTCATGGGGGCTTGCTGCACCGGTCAAATCAATATCATGGTCAAGAAACTGACCCCACTGCCAGATCCAGCTGGTCAAACCGGATGAGCTTGGTTTTGAAAGGGGCTGGCTTGCAACGCTATTGCTGATGGCCCGAGCACTCGGCAGGCTGGTGGGGTCCCCGCCGCGAGGGGAGGACTGCGAGTCAGCGTAGGCCGGCTCAAGCAGGCGAGTCAATGGCGTGCCCGCCTGCCCGAACGAGGCATAATTTGTATTATTGCCGGCGCCATCAAAAGTGCGAATTTGCACGGCACTGGCATTCAGGCTCATCAATGCCAGTGTGCACAGCGCACTGAAACAGCACAAAACTTGGCAACTGGCTTTTCGAAGCTGTCGTGCAATCAGCATGAGAGGTGTCTGGTCCTTCTCGATATCCTGCTATAAGTGGTTTTGGTGGTTGGCATGCACTAATCAGGCCAGACTGGATTAATGCTAGTAAAACATAAGGGTATAATATTTTTATTGTAATTTTCTTCTGTTATATGAAGGTGGTGTAAATTTTATCGACACTTAAAGAGGCTGTTAATTTTGTCGCCTGTAAATACTGAACCAGATACATTACGGAAAATTATAACTCTTTGAGGATTTTACTCGGTGCGCGGCGAAGATGTTTTCCAGGAGTCCTTTTTCACAACGGCACGGTCGGAGTCGTTTGTAGCAGCTGATTACCCGCTGCGCCCAATCAGAGCCTTGCTCGATGAGGCTTTGGAGAATCTGAACTGGCTCTTAAGTAGCATCTATTGCGACACGCTAGAGAGTCCATTCCGCCAGAGCGGCTGATCCAGGCACAGTTGTTTTAGTGTGCTTTACAGCATATGCAACGAACGTCAGTTGGTGGAGCCGGTCAACGCGTATAGGCAGTATAAACCACCTTTTCGGTGGCTCTCAGCGGGTAGTCTCGCCTGATCGGCGTCGGCACTTGCTGTCGGCAGGCCGCTCCGGCTCGCCCATCAGCGTGCAGATCGGCGTCACGCCCTCCCGAATCCGCACCAGCAACAGCCTCGCCGGCGCATTCCTCCCCCTCCCGTCGGTTTTGTGGACAGGCAACGCTGATGCCGCGCCGCTGATGGCACAGCCCAAACGAAGTCATCCTGGAATCACCCCGTCTCGTCGAACAACCCCCGCTGCGGTGGCGCTCGGCACGGCGGCCGCCTGGTGGCTTCCGGCTCAGTCACGTGCGCATCCAGGTGAGCGAGTATCTTCTCGATGATCTCCGGATCCTCGATGCACGCGATGATCCTCATCGCTCCGCCGCAGGTCGGGCAGGTTTCATCGGGCACATCCCTGTGCCCGACCGCTTCACGGTAGCCTACGGCTGTGCAAATCGGCTGTCCTGCCGATTTGTCAATATCGATCCCGAACACCCGCTTCAGGCGCTGCGCCCAGGTCATCGCGGCGCGGCGTTCGGCCGCTGTCCGCTCCTCCGGATCCGCGGTCGTGGCATGCCGGCCTCCCTTGCCCCGCTTGCCCGGTGTCACCCGCGCAATGAAGTCCAGTGGCTCGAACATGACGTGCGTTGTGCCGTCACGGTACGGCGTCTTCAGCTGGTACCGGACGTTGCCGTTCGGCGCGAGCGACAGGCGCTTTTCCGAGATAGCCGGACGGCTGATATACCTACACAACCGCTCGAGCTTCTGGCGTTGATCCGCCCGCGCCGCCACACCAGCGTGCAGTGAGAACCCCGCCACCTTGCCAACCCCGGCATCGAACGGCTCCTCACACGCCGGCAGCGTCTGTAGCGTGAACACCTTGCGACCCTGCTGCGGCCCGACGGCGATGCGGTAGGTGATCGACGAACCCAGGAGCTGTTCCATCGGGCCGGCTTCGAGCGCGTCGCCAGCCAGATAGCTGTTCTCCGCATCGCGTTCCAACAAGTCCTGGCGCTCCAGGAAACGGCCGATGCGTCGTGCCAGGTTCTGGGTCAGTCGGGCAAGCTCGGCGCTGGCCCAAGTTTAACGTCCCCAAAAATAACTTCCCGATACTCAGAGAGTTAAGATCGGCCGCGGCGGCGAGTGGCACTACATTACGTTCATTTTATAAATCAGCGGGCTCACACGATTGTTTTCTGCACGCCGCCCGGGGCGGGATCGGCCCCGAGGGCCTGATAGATTCGCGCCTGATCGGGCTCGGCGCGGGTGGCCTTGCGCACGTGCAGGGTGCGGCCATCGCCGCGGTTGAACGTGGCGGTGACCCGGCACCGGCCGGCGAGGGTATCGCGTAGCGTGCTCCAACGCTCGCAGATGCCGTGGGCGGCGAGGCGGTGGCGGATGAGCTGGACGAACTGATAGGCGAGCACGGTGATGAACAGGTGCCCCTCGGCGCGCTCTTCCTTGTGATGGAAGATCGGGCGCAGGCCGAGCTCCGATTTCAGGCTTCGGAAGACCGCCTCAAGGTCGGTGAGCATGATGTAGGTGCGCCACATTGTCTTCTCGTCCCAGCCGGTCTCGTTGCTGCGCAGGCAATAGACGCCCGGCTCGGTGACCAGAGAGCCTTTCACGGGCAGGCGCTGCCAGTGGATCGCACGGGCGCGCTCGCCGCTGTCACCGGCGATCACTTCAATGTGGTAGTGCTGGCCGAGGCCGCGGCTTTTCTCCTTGAGCCGCCCGATGCGCTCCCAGAGCTTGTCGATGCGCTTGGTGGTGCCCCGCCGGCTGAGTCCGGTCGCAAGCTTGTCGAGCCCAGCCTCGAAGCGGTCCATCAGGCGTCCGGCGATCGCTTGCTCCTTGCGCACGCGGCCCTCGGAGCGACAATACAGGCGCACCCCCTGGCCATCGGCCAAGGGCACTTTGAGTAGCTCCACGGCCTGCCCGCCGGCGTTGTCGAGGGTGATGGCCTCTTTAAAATCGACCGCGCGGCGGCGCTCGCGGCTGACCACCAGATAGCGGTAGCCCTGCTCGGCCAGCCAGGCGAGGTTGGCCTCGGTGGCCACCCCGCGGTCCATGACCACAAGCGCGCCGGCGGGCGCCGCGAGGCCGGTGAGCATCCCCTGGAGGGTCTGCGCCTCGGCCGCATTGCCAGCGAAGACCCGCGAGCGGCGCACAAAGCCGCAGCATCGAGCACCAGCGCCAGGTGAGCAGCGGGCAGTCGCTGCGCCGCTCCTTGGAGTGCCGTGCGCGCGCCGGATGACCGGTGCCTCGCCCTCGAAGTAAGTGTTGGTCAGATCGTAGAGCGTGATTGTCGGGGCGAGCGCGAACAGATCGCTCACCCGGGCGAACAGATGCCCTTCGAGGGCCGCGCGGTGGCGCAGCAGGATATCGGAGGTACGGTAGAGCTGCATCGGGCTCATCGCCTCGAAGTCCACCTCCAGCAGCTCGCCGAGGCCGCTGCGCCGGGCGAGCCACTGATACGTCGCCCGCTCCGAGCCCGGGGCGGCCATGCGGGCAACGATCAGCCCCAGCGCCGCCGCACGTTGCGGGCCGGTCAGCCCCAGCGCTTGGAGCTGCTCCTCCAAGCCCGCCTGGCGCAGCGCCCACAGGGCGAGCTGCTCGACGCCCACCGAGCGCGGGCGCACCAGTGAGAGCGAGTCCACGTCCACCGACTGCACGTCACCCCCACCGCCGGGTACACCGCCAGCATCGGCCGGTGCCGGCGTACCGCCCTGCTCGGCGAGCAGCCGCGCCGCAATACGCTCGGCCTGGCGCTCGACGGCGAGCGGGAGGCCCTTCCCCTCCTCGTCGAACAGCGCCGCCTGGCCGCTGAGCCGTTGCTCGATGCGCGCACACAACGCCGACCAGTGTGCCTGCGCCACTGGGAAGTGCCGCCCCAGGTTCAACAGGGTGCGCTGGCGGACCTTACCGGCGCGCTGCTCGGAGCGCACCAGACGATACGTGACATACGACTCGCCGGTGGCCGTGCTGCGGGTCTGGGTGCGGCGGATGAACATGCCCGCGAGGCTAGCGTGGGCGGGCGCTCCGCACAAGGGATAACAATAAATATTATGGCACCACATCCAGCGCGCCACCCTCGCCATTATACGAATCAATAACTTCTCTTCGCATACACGCCCAAATCAGCCCGAAATCAGGCAGAGAGCGTTAACCCAAGTTTAACGTCCCCAAAAATAACTTCGCGATACTCAGAGAGTTAAGATCGGCCGCGGCGGCGAGTGGCACTACATTACGTTCATTTTATAAATCAGCGGGCTCACACGATTGTTTTCTGCACGCCGCCCGGGGCGGGATCGGCCCCGAGGGCCTGATAGATTCGCGCCTGATCGGGCTCGGCGCGGGTGGCCTTGCGCACGTGCAGGGTGCGGCCATCGCCGCGGTTGAACGTGGCGGTGACCCGGCACTGGCCGGCGAGGGTATCGCGTAGCGTGCTCCAACGCTCGCAGATGCCGTGGGCGGCGAGGCAGTGGCGGATGAGCTGGACGAACTGATAGGCGAGCACGGTGATGAACAGGTGCCCCTCGGCGCGCTCTTCCTTGTGATGGAAGATCGGGCGCAGGCCGAGCTCCGATTTCAGGCTTCGGAAGACCGCCTCAAGGTCGGTGAGCATGATGTAGGTGCGCCACATTGTCTTCTCGTCCCAGCCGGTCTCGTTGCTGCGCAGGCAATAGACGCCCGGCTCGGTGACCAGAGAGCCTTTCACGGGCAGGCGCTGCCAGTGGATCGCACGGGCGCGCTCGCCGCTGTCACCGGCGATCACTTCAATGTGGTAGTGCTGGCCGAGGCCGCGGCTTTTCTCCTTGAGCCGCCCGATGCGCTCCCAGAGCTTGTCGATGCGCTTGGTGGTGCCCCGCCGGCTGAGTCCGGTCGCAAGCTTGTCGAGCCCAGCCTCGAAGCGGTCCATCAGGCGTCCGGCGATCGCTTGCTCCTTGCGCACGCGGCCCTCGGAGCGACAATACAGGCGCACCCCCTGGCCATCGGCCGAGGGCACTTTGAGTAGCTCCACGGCCTGCCCGCCGGCGTTGTCGAGGGTGATGGCCTCTTTAAAATCGACCGCGCGGCGGCGCTCGCGGCTGACCACCAGATAGCGGTAGCCCTGCTCGGCCAGCCAGGCGAGGTTGGCCTCGGTGGCCACCCCGCGGTCCATGACCACAAGCGCGCCGGCGGGCGCCGCGAGGCCGGTGAGCATCCCCTGGAGGGTCTGCCCCTCGGCCGCATTGCCAGCGAAGACCCGCGAGCGGCGCACAAAGCCGCAGGCATCGAGCACCAGCGCCAGGGTGAGCAGCGGGCAGTCGCTGCGCCGCTCCTTGGAGTGGCCGTGGCGCGCGGCCGGATTGACCGGTGCCTCGCCCTCGAAGTAAGTGTTGGTCAGATCGTAGAGCGTGATTGTCGGGGCGAGCGCGAACAGATCGCTCACCCGGGCGAACAGATGCCCTTCGAGGGCCGCGCGGTGGCGCAGCAGGATATCGGAGGTACGGTAGAGCTGCATCGGGCTCATCGCCTCGAAGTCCACCTCCAGCAGCTCGCCGAGGCCGCTGCGCCGGGCGAGCCACTGATACGTCGCCCGCTCCGAGCCCGGGGCGGCCATGCGGGCAACGATCAGCCCCAGCGCCGCCGCACGTTGCGGGCCGGTCAGCCCCAGCGCTTGGAGCTGCTCCTCCAAGCCCGCCTGGCGCAGCGCCCACAGGGCGAGCTGCTCGACGCCCACCGAGCGCGGGCGCACCAGTGAGAGCGAGTCCACGTCCACCGACTGCACGTCACCCCCACCGCCGGGTACACCGCCAGCATCGGCCGGTGCCGGCGTACCGCCCTGCTCGGCGAGCAGCCGCGCCGCAATACGCTCGGCCTGGCGCTCGACGGCGAGCGGGAGGCCCTTCCCCTCCTCGTCGAACAGCGCCGCCTGGCCGCTGAGCCGTTGCTCGATGCGCGCACACAACGCCGACCAGTGTGCCTGCGCCACTGGGAAGTGCCGCCCCAGGTTCAACAGGGTGCGCTGGCGGACCTTACCGGCGCGCCGCTCGGAGCGCACCAGACGATACGTGACATACGACTCGCCGGTGGCCGTGCTGCGGGTCTGGGTGCGGCGGATGAACATGCCCGCGAGGCTAGCGTGGGCGGGCGCTCCGCACAAGGGATAACAACAAATATTATGGCACTACATCCAGCGCGCCACCCTCGCCACTATACGAATCAATAACTTCTCTTCGCATACACGCCCAAATCAGCCCGAAATCAGGCAGAGAGCGTTAAAGATGGGTTAAAGATGGGCTGGTGGGTGCCTTCACCCAGCGGAAGCGCAGCGAGCCATCCGGACGCTCGACATACACCCCATCGAGGAACAGCATGTGGAAGTGGACGTTGAGGTTGAGCGCGCTGCCGAAGCGCTGGATCAGGGTTACCGCTCCGACCGCTTCGCGACGGCCTGGGGCCGGGTCACCAGCACGCGGTGTTTACTGTTTGATGCAAATACTCCGTGGGAGCGGGTGAGGTTCACCCGCGGCTTGGGCACCAAGGCCGCCAGCCGTGCGATGAAATCCAGCGGGCGAGAGGCGCGACTGCGCGGTCGCGCCTCTGATGCTTCACTCATCCTACGCCGGGGCCGCGATCGGTGCGCGTTAAGGCCTCGGTGATGATGCGGATGGCCTGACTTATGCTCAGGTCAGCGCGGGTCAGCCCAGCGGCTGGACGCTCCTTGTCGTCGGTCCCCCGGCACTTGCTTTGAAGGCATCGCAAGAAGGGCTGAAGGTCGAAGCCGAGTTTCTTGAGTCGGTGCAGGAACTCGTCGTTGATTGCGCCGGACCGGCGCAGACAGTCGAGGACCTCGCAGATTGTGTCGTGGGGCGGGTCGTTCGGGTTCCAGTGGTCGCCGCCCGGTACCGCGACCGCTGTCAGCGTTTGCTCGCGTTCGAAGTAGCGGCCGTACACGGTTTCGCCTCTCGCGCGAACGTGAATCGCATACAGGCCCGGAATCGCCAGGCTGTAGTTCGCCGCGTAACGCTCGCCCGGCGCCGGGCTAAGCGCGACGGCGTCGGACGAGCCGTCCGGCCTTCGAATCTCCGCCCACACCGACGCGCGCCCGAACGGAACCGCGTCGTACTCGAGCAGCGCTGCCGAGATCACCGCTGTCGCCCCGACTTCATAGCTCGTTTGTGTGACGTTCGCGGAAAAAGTGAGCGAAGAATATGTGTGGGCTACCATCTCATACGGGATGTTTGGGCCTTGGCTGCTGGAATACCCAGCATCGTATGAATAATTCCCGCCGGCGCGCCTACCCAACCGCAGCACTGCGTACCACAAACCCTCCTGACTGCCGTTGGCGTTTGCCGGCAAGACCGGCAGGGCGCAGCGGTAATACGAAGCGTACTGGCTCGGAACGAATTGCGAGTTCGCTCCTCCCGGGCCGGACGCCGGCGTGATGATCGAGCCATCCGGCGTTTCGAGTTGAAAGTCGATGAAGCAGGGTGCAGGGCTCAGCACGATGACGTCCATGCCGTAGTCCGCCTCGGTGATCCAAAACGGAATGCGATGCTCGGCGCCGCGCACCAGCACGCCGGACGGGTCCGCGGCGATCTGCGCGTTGGTCACTCCCGCAAGAATCTGCAGGAAGTACTTCGACAGCAGCATCGACTGGCTCGTGGTGAGCGCGCCCGTGACGAGCAGATAGCCGGCGTGGCCCTGGCACAGCGTAGTAAGCGCAGGAACGCTGATGTTGGAGGGGATGCCGAGGCCGACGGCGTAAGTATTGGCGTTGATGCTGCCCGCGACGTCGGCGAGCGACGGCGGACGATTCCACATGCCGTCAGTCAACACGACCATGGCGGTCACGTCGTAATCGGGCATCGGCGCGGCCTGCGCGTCGTTGAGCATGTTGCGGCCGTTGACGATGCCGTCTCCGATGGATGTAGCACCGGACGGGTCGATGTCACTGCCGGCGATATGGTTGAGCGCGTCCGTACGGCCCGCACCGCCGGGCGATGCGCCGACGTCGGTGATCTCCATCAGGCGTTGCGCGGTGTCGTTGAATCGGACCAAGCCTATGCCGTCGCCCGGGAGCATGATGTTGATGAACACATTGGCCGCCTCGCGCAGCTTCTGCACTTTTGTGATGCCGTCGCCGGCGTCGTCGTTCATGCTGCCCGAGCGGTCGATGACGAGCGAAACGGCCGAGCGCGGACGGGCGATGGTGTTGGCGTTGATGTTGATCGTCCACGACTGTCCCGTCTGCACGCAGCGCACGGTAACGCTGCCGCTCGCGGTGTCGCCGGCATTGGTCGAGGTGTAGGAGAGCCAAATCCGGGCCGCGGCAGTCGGCAGATTGGAGTCAGCGGTGACAGTGACCGACGCTCCTTGCGGCGTGCCGAAGCCGCCGGTGGGTCCGACCGTGATCTCGAACGTCAGACTGCGGCACGTCACGACATCCCAGCGAATTGCGCGGTACGTGGTGACGCCCACGCCGCCCATGCCTGCCGGAACGTTGGTAAACGAGATGCTCGGAGTGACCAGCGTGATGACCTCAGCCGGCTGGAAGGGTTGTAGGGTGGTGCGAATCACTCCCGTGCAAACCGGACAAAACGGTCCGTAATCCCGCATGTAGCAGGACGGCAGAGGCCGGTAGGTGTTGCAGTCGGAGTAGATGGCGCCTTCGTAGGTTCCGACCGCGCCGGCCGGGGGCGGGGAAGCCGGCGGCACGCAAGTGGACGACGTACACGTTCCGTCGCACTGCGAGGGCATCGGCGTGGTCGCTGCGATAAGTGTCCGCCACTTGTTCGTCGCCCGGTTGGTGTCACGCGTGACGTTGGGCTGCAAAGGCTCGCCCGCCGGAGTGCCGGACCCGTTGCCGCCGTACTCGTCCGCGAGGCCGAAGGCGCTGTGTCCCATCTCGTGGATGGCGATCTGGCTTGCGCTCGCGTTGACCGACGCCGTCGCCACGGATCCGCCGGATCCGCCGTACTTCGTCGAATTGACGATGCACAGCACCTGATGGCGCAAGGGAACTTGCCCCGTGGCGACCGAAAGAGCGAGACCGGAGTCAATCGTCAGCAGTCGCTCGAGGGGCGAACCGGCGAACATCGAGCAGAAAGTCGAGTCGAAGTACGTGTTCACAGTGACGGCGGGGTTTCCGCCGCAGCCGGGATCGTCCGCACCGCTATCGGTCGAAACCACGTCGATGCGGTGCACGTTGATGCCGCAGTAAAGCTCGTCAAACGGCGGCGTGCCCCGCAGAGTGGTGATGAAATTCTGAACGTGCGTGTGATAGTTAGCGAGCTCGCTCGCTTGGTAACCGTCCCCGACGATCACGAGGTTCCACCGGAGATTATCCGGTCCGTGGTCGACCACCTTAGTCGTCCCAACCACATATCCGTCGCTGGCGCCCATGGCTCACCTTCCTTTCCCGGAGCGGGGGAGCTCGAACCTTGCGATTTCGCTTGACGCGGCCTCTTCGGCGGCCTTGCCTTCGGCTTCACCCGCGGCCTTCTTCTTCTCGGCGCGGCCGGCGATGGGATCGCCCATCAGCACGACCGACTTCGCCTCGTCCATATCGGGGAGAAGAACCTCGAAAACACCGTCGCGGACGGGACTGAATTTTCGTTCGATTTTTCCGTCGGGAGAATGAACTTCGACGGAATTTAGTTGCGTCGGGTCAATGAGACGGTGCGCCAGCACCTTGCTCCTCGACCCTTGCAGTTCGAGCCAGAATCCGCTGTGCTTGCCGGCTTGGGGAACCTCCCCGGCCTGCGGCGGAGTGATCATCGCAAGATGCTCGACCGAGAGCAGCTCGACCGAGCCGTCGGACACGCGAAATGTCAGACGCAGTGACTTTCTAGATGCCATCGAGCGCTGGCCGCCCGACTTCTCTTCCGCTGCCATGGGGGCCTCCTGAGGGACCGTGTCTTTTGAGGGTTAGGGAGGCTATATGGACTCCCCCGTCTCACGGCATCGTGATGTGCCAGATTGAGAGGTGAAACAGTCAATCGTGAAGAAGGGGGAGCCCATATGACAGTCAAGCGCATTGGAGTCGATTTGGCAAAGAATGTCCTGCAGGCGTATAGCGTATAGCGTATAGGCAGTATAAACCACCTTTTCGGTGGCTCGCAGCGGGTAGTCTCGCCTGATCGGCGTCGGCACTTGCTGTCGGCAGGCCGCTCCGGCTCGCCCATCAGCGTGCAGATCGGCGTCACGCCCCCCGAATCCGCATCAGCAACAGCCTCGCCGGCGCACTCCTCCCCCCTCCCGTCGGTTTTGTGGACAGGCAACGCCGATGCCGCGCCGCTGATGGCGCAGCCGCTCGGAGTCTTCAACCAGCAGCAGTTTCATCGTCCGTTGTTACCAGAGAACGTTTCCCAGGGGTGGGTAATCCACGGTATCCGACGCTTTTTCGGGTGCTGCGCAGCCAGGCGTTGTGGGGCCTCGGCACAGCGTTGTCGATTTGCACTGAGTTTCGTACTCAGTCAGATTTATTATTGACTATGTTTGGTCCTTTGGTCTCGGTTTGCCGAAGAAGGCGTGCCTGAGCCCCGCTGGAGCCAGAGTGGCGTTTAGGATTGCCCATGTCGCCAGATCTTGGCTGCGGAAAGAAGTAAAATACCGGCGAGCAACGGCAGGAGAACCGCGCTCGGCATGATTCCAAGCAGCTGCCCGCCGATGCCGGCTCCAATGATCGAGCCAATTGCCATGACAAGCACTAAGGTGCGGTTCTCCGCCAAGACCACAAAGCTGCGATCCCGGCTGTAGCGGGTGAATCCGACGACCATCGTAGGCAGGCTGATGACCAGAGCCAGGCTGCCAGCCAGTTTGATGTCGAGCCCGAACAGCAGAACCAAGGTCGGAATAAGCAGCTCACCGCCGGCTACGCCGAGCAAGGCGGCCACCACGCCGATGGCAAAACCCGCCGCAACGCCGAGAATGGATTGAACAGGGCCATTGGGCAGCGGTGCCGGCGCCGCTGCATCGTGACCGAGCAGCAGTACGGTCGCGATGAACACCAACAGCACGGCGATGATCCGGTAGAGTGTGGTGGCGTGCACGCGAGTGGCCCAACCCGCGCCGAGCCAAGCCCCCACCAGGCTTCCCGCCAGCAGATTGGCGACAATCGACCAATGCGCCAACACGGCGCCGAGCGGCACTGCGCGCGCCCGGAAGGGAAGCGCTGCGGTGACGACCACCAGGCTCATGGCCTTGTTCACGATGACCGCTTGCAAAGCGGCGAAGCGGAATGCGCCAATCAGCAACGGCAAGCGGAATTCGGCTCCGCCCAGCCCGATTAAGCCACCAAGCGCACCGATGACCGCGCCGCCGCCCAGGGCGGCAAGTGGGTTTCTGGAGGTTGACGCTGAAGGAGCCACAGGCGTGTGCATAGGCGATCAGGTTATTCCATTCACGCCGGTTTGATGCCAGCGTTAACAACGCCATTCGAGCCAGCAATATATTCTACACGGTTCCACCGCAACCATCGGGCAGCCCAACAGGCGCGAGCTGGTTTTCTTGCAGACATTGGCGGCTTGGTTACCAGAGGGAGGATCCAGGACGGCGCTTGCGTGCGCCTGGTGTTGCTAAACTGAAAACCGAAGTCGGCTTGGTCGGCCAAGGCCAGGCGTTTGCTACCCCGTTCGATATGTCTAAGGAGGCACGCGATGAATCCCCTGCAGATCCTGCACGAAAAAGGCGAACGCATCTGGCTCGACAACATCCGCCGGGGTATGCTGAGAAGCGGAGCGCTGACCCGCTATATCAAGGAGCTCGCCCTCACCGGGCTCACCTCCAACCCCACGATCTTCGAGCATGTCATCGGCGGGAGCGCGGACTACGATGAGAGCATCGGTCGGCACCGCCACGCGGTCGATCCAAATCTTGAGGCGATTTTCTTCGAGCTGGCGCTCGAGGATCTGACCGAGGCGGCTGATTTGTTCCGCCCCCTCTACGACGAGAGCCGGGGGCGCGACGGTTTCGTATCGCTCGAGCTCTCACCCGATCTTGCCGACGATACCGAGGCTTCGATCGCGCAGGCCCTTGAGCTGGCGGCTCGGGCCAACCGCCCCAATTTGCTGATCAAGGTGCCGGGCACGCCGGCCGGCGTGCCGGTGATCGAGGAGCTCATCTACCGAGGAGTTCCAGTGAACGTCACCTTGCTGTTCTCGGCCGAACAGTATATTCAGGCGGCTGAAGCCTACCTACGCGGGATCGAGCGCCGGCTCGCCGAGCGCAAAGACCCGCACGTCCCCTCCGTTGCCTCGCTTTTCATCCCGCGCTGGGACAAGGCCAGCGTGGACCGATTGCCCGAGCCGCTCGAGAACACGCTGGGGATCGCGATCGGCCGGCAGACCTATCGGGCGTATTGCCGAGTTTATGACTCGCCGCGTTGGAAGCAGCTTGCCGAGCAGGGTGCGCACACGCAGCGGCTGCTCTGGGCGAGCACCGGTACTAAGGATCCGAGCCTCTCGCCAGGCTATTACGTTACGGCATTGGCCGCCCCCGATACGATTGCGACCCTGCCCGAAGAAACCCTATTTGCCTTTGCTAAGAGCGGCACGGTGGGCGAGTTGCTCGATGCCGACGGCGGTGATGCGCAGCGTACGCTTGAGGCCATCAACGAGGCCGGTGTCGACACCACGGCGCTCGCAGACGAGTTACAGGAGGAGGGCAAGCGGAAGTTCAGCGATTCCTATCACAAACTGCTCGCGGGGATCGAAAAGAAGCTGGCGCAGCTGCGGGAGGCGAGCGGCTATGAGCAAGACGACCTAGGGGCGCTCGAAGTCGGTGTGCGCCGGCAGATCGAGACGCTGGCAGAGGAACAGGCCGTCGAGCGTATCTGGCGCCGCGATCACACGCTCTGGCAGCCGGATCCGAGTGAGATCAGCAACCGCTTGGGCTGGCTCGATGCGCCGGGCGAGATGCTCGACGAAGTGCCGCGTCTGCAAACTTTTGTCGAAGGCGTGCGCGCTGCGGGTCTGACTCATGTGCTCTGGTGCGGGATGGGCGGATCGAGCCTGTTTGCGCTGGTGCTCCAGCACGCTTTCGCCGGCGCCGGCGGGCTCGAGTTGCGCGTGCTCGACAGCAGCCATCCGCGCACCGTGCACCAAACCGCCGACGAGCTGCCGCTCGATCGGACGCTGTTCCTGTTCGCATCGAAGTCCGGCGGTACGCTCGAGACCCGCTGTCACCTCGATTATTTTTGGTCCCGGGTGGCCGATCCGGCGCAGTATGCGGTGATCACCGATCGTGGCTCCGAGCTCGATAAGCTTGCCCGGGAGCGCAAGTTCCGTCAGATCTTCTGCAACAATCCCGATATCGGGGGGCGCTACTCCGCGCTCTCTCACTTCGGTCTGGTGGCCGCGGCGCTGCTGGGGGTGGACGTCGAGGAGCTGCTGACCCGCGCGGGACAGATGATCGCGGCTTGCAAGCCCGATACACCGGCCGAACGGCACCCGGGCGTCCAGCTCGGTGCGGCGCTTGGCTATGCCGCTCAGCAGGGCCGCGACAAGTTGACGCTGCTCATGCCTGCGCAGCTCGCGTGCTTTGGTGGCTGGCTGGAACAGCTGATCGCCGAGTCCACCGGCAAGCACGGTGTGGGCATTCTGCCCGTCGCGGACGAGCCGCTCGGCCCGCCCGAAGTCTACGGTGAAGACCGCTTTTTCGTGAGCCTCGGCGCGACGGACAGTTTCGATGTGCTGGCCGAGCAAGGATATCCGATTATCCGTCTTCCCTACATGGACCCCTACGGCATCGGCGCCGAGTGTTTTCGCTGGGAGTTCGCGGTCGCGATCGCGGGGCAAGTGCTGCGCATCAACCCGTTCGACCAACCCGATGTCGAAGCCGCGAAGAAGGCGGCGGGCAAGATGCTTGCGCAGGGCCTCCCCGCCATTCCCGCTGCGAGCGCCAAGCAAGCGCTCGCAGCGGTACGGCCCGGCGATTACCTTGCAATTCAGGCCTACGTGGCCACGGACTCGGAGCCCTACGCGCAGCTGCAGCGCGCGCGCACGGCTCTGCGTGATCGGTTACGGGTGGCCACCACGCTGGGTCTAGGTCCGCGTTATCTGCACTCCACCGGACAGCTACACAAAGGCGGGCGTGCCAACGGTGTCTGCATACAGGTGATCGACGAGGTTCAGCCTGATTTGGAGATTCCCGGCCGTCCCTATACGTTCGGGCAACTCTTCCAAGCCCAGGCCGCCGGCGATTTCCACGCGCTTGAAGAGCAAGGGCGGCGCGTATTCCGGGTTACACTCGGGGATCTGCTGAGCACGGCAGGCATTCGCTCATAAACAACCGTTCGGAGAATGAGTGATGGAGACCTCAAAAAACTTTATCCGCTCCGTCATCTCGGCGAAGCCTGCCCCAGCCACCGATCCGGCGGTCGGGGTCCATCTTTCTGTTTCAAAAGGGAGAATAGATTCCGGCGTAGGTCGGAGTGACGGAATTCGGGAGTTATTCGAGATTCCCTTGATGCAACTCACGCTGATTGGAGCCGCTCGCAGGGACCGCCCCCGGGGTGCCACACTGGCCATGCGGCTGAGCACGCTGCCTGGGTGCTTCGCCACCCGGCGTGCGGCCTCGCTCGGCAATGGGCGCTGCTCGGCCAAAGTTGGCGAACTCGGCGGCCATGCCGCCAAGCGGGAGGGCTGAGATGGGAGCGCGCAGCGGGCAGTCGGACGCATTGATCCTCTTCGGCGCCACCGGTGATCTCGCCTACAAGAAGATCTTTCCGGCCTTGGCCCGGCTCGAGGCGGCCGGTGAGCTTGGTGTGCCGGTGATCGGTGTCGCCAAATCCGGCTGGGATGCCGATCGGCTGCGTGAGCGAGTCCGGACCAGTCTCCAGGACTACGGTCAGAACGACGACCCGGACGCCTTGGCGCGCCTGCTGGAGCGCCTTGACTACATCGACGGTGATTACCGCGACGATCAGGTTTTTACCGAGCTGCAGCGTCGGCTCGAAGGCCGCAAGCGACCGCTTTGCTACCTGGCGATCCCACCGAGCCTGTTTCCCAGTGTGATCGAGTCCTTGCACAAGGTGCGCCTGGCCAAGACGGCGCGGGTCGTAGTGGAGAAGCCGTTCGGCCGCGACCTTGCCTCGGCGCAAGCGCTTGACCGGACGCTGCTGCGCTTTTTCCCGGAGGAGCGAGTTTTCCGTATCGATCATTTTCTCGGCAAAGAGCCGGTGCAGAATCTGCTCTACTTCCGCTTCGCCAACACATTCCTTGAGCCGTTCTGGAATCGCGCCTATGTGGAGAGCGTGCAGATCAACCTGGCCGAGTCCTTCGGTGTGGAGGATCGTGGCGCCTTCTACGACGAGGTCGGCGCGATTCGTGATGTCGTGCAGAATCATCTGCTCCAGGTGCTCGCCATTCTGGCCATGGAGCCGCCGGCGGCGAGTGATGCGCAGTCGCTGCGCGACGAAAAGGCCAAGCTGCTGCGCGGCATACGCCCGCTCTCGGCCCAGGAGGTGGTGCGCGGTCAGTATACCGGTTATCGCAAGATCAAGGGTGTGAAGCCCAGCTCCACCCGAGAGACGTTCGCCGCCTTGCAGTTGCATATCGATAACTGGCGCTGGGCCGGCGTGCCGTTTTTCATTCGCACCGGCAAGAAGCTCGCGGCAAGCGCCCAGGAGGTCCTGGTCCGCCTGCGCCGTCTGCCGCACGATATTTTCAACGAGCCCGTCACTACCAACACCAATCACGTGCGTTTCCGCTTGGGACCGGAGCGCATCGAGATCGCGATCGGCGCGCGCACCAAGCAGCCCGGTG
Organism: Nitrococcus mobilis Nb-231; assembly: GCF_000153205.1. Taxonomy (GTDB): domain Bacteria; phylum Pseudomonadota; class Gammaproteobacteria; order Nitrococcales; family Nitrococcaceae; genus Nitrococcus; species Nitrococcus mobilis. The sequence continues at coordinate 1,961,264 of NZ_CH672427.1, read as the reverse complement.
ACATCATGGCCGGCCAGCAGACCGAGCTGGATGTGGCGAGCGATCCTTCGACCGACGAGCCGCCCTACCAGCGCCTGATCGGCGACGCGCTCAAGGGGGACCAGGAGTTGTTTGCCCGCAGCGACAGCGTACAGGCCGCTTGGCGGATCGTGGATCCCGCGCTCGCGGCGGAAACACCGGTCTACGCCTACGAACCCGGCAGTTGGGGGCCGGCTGAAGCCCAGGCCATGACGGCCCGCATCGGCGGGTGGTGCGATCCGACGCGCTGAAAGCCCTCTGCATCCGCCGTCAATCGGCAGTACTGCAATAGCCTGCGCCCGCGGAGCGTGCTTGCGCCGCGGCGAAGGGCGTTGCCGTTCGGATCGCCGCCGGAAATCTCTTGGCATTACAGTAATGTGTAAAGTTTAATTCTACCATGGACGAGTCGCCCACTACTACATCGGCTGCTGTAAGCGTTACCGTGGACACAGCACGCGCTGTGAGAATCGGCGCTTTGGCCCACCGGGTCGGCGTCGCTACGGAGACGCTGCGTTATTACGAACGCCTGGGTTTGATTGCGCCCATCGCGCGCAGCGCGGCCAACTACCGGCTGTATGGGGAAGTGGCCGAACGGCGTCTCCTCTTCATTCGCCGGGCGCAGGCGCTGGGGTTCTCGCTGGAGGACATCGGCGAGTTGCTCTCGCTGCATCACCGCGCCGGAGCGAGGGCGGCGGAGGCGAGGCGTATTACCGAAGCGCGCTTGCGCGAGGTCGAAGCCAAGATCCGTGATCTGGAGCGGATGCGGCGCGGATTGGCCGAGTTCACGGCCAGTTGCTCGGGCGAAGGCCCGGCCGCCGAATGCCCGATTCTGGCCTCGCTCGCAGCACCGGAGCCGAAATGAGAGCAGCGTATGGCAAGAGGCGAATAGCAGGCCAAAACCGGCTGTCACCACGACCTGGGGTGAGGAGCAAAAATGCAAGCGGGTGTTGCAAGCGAGCGCAAGTCGGTTAAGGACCGCAGTCTGCGGCATGAATGTCGATCCCGCCACGACGAAGCATACGGCGGAGCATCATGGGACGGCATTTTATTTTTGCGCGGCGCGTTGCCGTGAGAAATTCTTGGCCGAACCCGAGCGTTTCCTGGAAGGTCGAGCGCGACCGAAGGCTGTGCAAACCGCGGGCTCGGGTGGGATGTATACCGTGCCCCACGGACCCGGAAGTGCGCCAGCAGGGTCCAGGCGATTGTCCCAAATGCGGCATGGCGCTCGAACCCGAAACGCCACAGCGCCGGGTCGAATACACCTGCCCGATGCATCCCGAGGTCGTGCAGGACCAGCCGGGCGATTGCCCGAAGTGCGGTATGGCCCTCGAGCCGCGCACCGCCAGTGCCGCGGAAGGTCCCAGCGCGGAATTCGTGGCCTTCACTCGACGGTTGTGGGTCGCCGTGCCGCCCACCGCCGTGCTGCTGTTGATCACCATGAGCGATATGCTGCCGGGGGTGCATTTCCAGCGTTGGCTCGGCACGGCCTACGGTTGAGTGCAGCTCGTGCTCACCGTTCCGGTCGTCTGCTATGGGGGCTCGGTTTTTTTGTGCGTGCCTGGAAGTCGCTCAAGGGCGCGAACTTCAATATGTGGACACTGATCGGGCTCGGTACTGGTGTGGCGTTCCTGTTCAGCTTGTTCGCTCTCGTTTTTCCTGCCGCGTTGCTCGCGGCTTTCCTGGGGCACGGCGGTGGGGTGCCGCTGTACTTCGAGGCGGCGGCCGTCATCATCACCCTCGTGCTGGTTGGGCAGCTGATCGAGCAGCGCGCCCGTGAGCGCACCTCGGGCGCCATCAAGGCACTGCTGGATTTGGTGCCGCCCAAGGCGCGGCGTATCCGCTCTGACGGCACCGATGAGGAGATCGATCTGGCACAGGTGCAACGGGATGATCGGCTGCGCGTGCGCCCCGGCGAGAAAGTGCCGGTAGACGGTGAGGTGCTCGAAGGGCGCTCGAGTGTGGACGAATCCATGGTCACCGGTGAGCCGGTGCCGGTGGAAAAGACGGCTGGCGACCCGGTGACCGGCGGGACCGTCAACGGTAACGGTGGCTTCGTGATGCGCGCGACCCACGTGGGGGGTGAGACGCTGCTTGCACGCATCGTCGCCCAGGTGGCCGCGGCGTACGCGGTACGGTTGAAGGTCGGGCGGTGCTCGCCGGCAACGCCGCGTCCATGGCCGAGGCGAACATCACGATCTCCGCGCTCGCCGAGCGGGCCCAGGCGCTCGCCGCCGCGATGAGTCTGAGCTCGGTGTCGGTGATCACCAACGCGCGGCGTCTGCGCCGGGCCGCATTGTGAGTGCGGGCGCGGCGGATCCGGCGACGTGCCGGCCGATGATGAGTTGCGCTCACTTGTTGTCGCGGCGGGCTGTCGGTGTCGAGCCGAGCAGGTGGCCATTGATCTCGACGCCGTACAGCGACATCGGCGTGGCGTGATATCGCTTGCGCGTTTCGGCGACCGAGCCGGTAAAGCGTGGGTCCTGCGGGCGCTCGTGGCTGTTCATGAAATAGGCCACGTCCCAGGCCGCCTGGTCGCTTAGCGTGCCGCCGCGGCTCAAGGGCATGTTCGCCTTGATGAAGGCGGCGGCATTGTCGAGTTGCTGCATACCGGCGCCCCAGTTGAACGAATCCGCTCCCCACAGCGGTGGGAATACGTGGCGCCCGGCCACGCGTTGGCCTTGCCCGGTGTCGCCGTGGCACAGCGCGCACTGCTCCTGGTACACCTGCTGGCCGCGCGCATAGTCCGGCGGCTGGGGTGGTTTGAAGCCTTGCTTGGGAAAGCCCGCGCCGACTAGGTCCACACCGGTCGGCGCGCCGGTGGCGAGCCAATACGCATAGGCTTGCAGGGCAACGAGCACCGCCGCGTCGGCCGACGGGGGCTTGCCGTTCATGCTGTATTTGAAGCAGCCTTGCAGGCGCTCGACGAAGGTATTCACGTGCTCGTTCTTGCTGCGGTAGCGTGGGTAGCGCAGCCACGCCGCCCACAGCGGTGCCGCATTAGGGCGGCGGCCGGCATCCAGGTGGCAGTTGCTGCAGGACAGCCCGTCGCCGACATAGTCTCCGGCGTGAGTTGGCGTGTCCACGAAGATTGCCAGGCCCTTGCGGATCATCTCACCCATCGGACCTTGTGGAATGTCCTTCTCAGCCGGGGGCGTGAAGGTCGAGGCTGTATCGGCGTGTGTCCTCGCTCGGGCCGGTCTGTTGGGGGTCGCCGCTGCGGCGGTGCTGCCGGCCCCGGTGGTGGGTGTCGATGCTGGGGAAGATTGTGCCGGGCTGACCGCGAGCAGGCATAGGCCGGCACTGGCTGCGAGGGCATGCGGCAAGCGGGGCGCGATCTTCATGGCGTGTCTCCGGTCGCTTCGAGCGGTTGCGCGGCGAACCATTTGGCGACGGCCTGGATGTCGCTGTCACCGAGTGTCTTGGCCACATGCTGCATCAGCCTCAGCGGGTCGTTACGGCGCGCTCCTTGCTTCCAGGCCCGGAGTTGATTGGCGATATACACCGCCGGCTGGCCGGCCAAGGGCGGGAAATGCTCACCTACGCCAAGCCCCTGCGGGCCATGGCACTGCACGCAGCCCGGTAGCTGTTGCGTCCACAGACCGCGGATGGCCAGCGCCGCGCTGCGGCTGTCGTGCGCCGGCATGGGTCCTTGCGGCTTCGCCGCAGCCGCCGGCACCGGCATCTGGCTGTAGTAATCGGCGAGCGCCTTGCGTTCATCTTCGCTGAGCGCTTTGGCGATCGGCTGCATCACGGCGTTGTCCCGAGCGCCGGAGGCGAAGTCATTCAGCTGTTTGTACAGATAGCTGGCATCGAGCCCGGCCAGCCGTGGAAACCCGCTTGCCGTCTGCCCGCCGCCATCGCCACCGTGGCAACTCGTACAGGGCGCGGCGCCGCGCTCGTCGCCGTGGTTTGTGATCGCCGCCGCATCAGGCGCCGCCGCCGGCACGTCGGCCGCGAACAGCACTATGACCGTGAGCGGCAAAGCCGCGCCCCGGGATCGTTGCATAATCGTCCTCTTGGCTGTTCGATTCTGTTGGCAATGGCACCACTGCGTAGCCTTGTTGCTATAACACGGTGAGTGTAGTTGGCGCCGGCGTTTTTCGGGCATCCGCGGCCCAAACCAAAGGGGTTTTGATGCGTTGGCATCATCTTGTATGACGTCACTATGTCTTACATGCGCAGCTCGGCTTCTCGCCGGCGGCCCCCATCGCGCTCATAAAACCGGTGCGATCTTCCCCGCACGAGTCCACCACGGGCGGGCAACGCGCCAGCAGGGCCAACCTCCGCCATTTAGAGATTAATTTGAAGTTCCGCGAAGCGACGCTAACCTACTGAAATTATTGTATATGTCATTACATCGCTACAAAGTTCATGAGCCAATAATTTCAATGATTTGCGCGCCAACTGGCGGAACTTCAGGCTAAAACATGCCTCGGAAGATAAGCGAACTGATCCGGGATCTGAAGAGAGCGGGCTTCATCAATCGAGGTGGCAAGGGAAGTCATAGAAGCTTTGAGCATCCCAAAGGTATGCGCGTTACTCTGTTTGGAAAACTTGGCGCAAATGCCAAACCATATCGAGAACGTGAGGTGAGACGAAGGATTCAAGAGTCACAGCAATGAAAGAAAGTGCTCGGTATATCAAGATTGTGGAATGGTCCGACGAAGACGAAAGCTTCGTTGGCCAGTGTCCAGGCGTCATCGGCCCATGTTGTCATGGCGACGATGAAGCGCAAGTCTACGCAGAGCTTTGTAATATCGTTGATGAATGGATTGAGCTTATGAAGCAGGAAGGCAAACCTCTGCCACCTCCTACTGCTGGGAGGAACGTGGCTGAGAAAATCGCCTAACCAACGCTTGCAAGGGGAGGCGGCAGCACGCCCTGAACGCAAAGGGTAACTTCGGCTTCGATCGGACAATCCCGCTCGACCGTTCCCGTTCTGTGCTTGATTTGCGTCTCAGGAGGTAATATACGTATGTCATATGTCGCGATCGACCGATACGCAGAAGGCGCAACGTCTCAATGCGGCCTATGGGTTGCTCGCGCGTGGGCTGAAGGTGGCGGAGGCTGCCGTGTTGTTGTCGCGCCAATTCACGCTGTCCCGACGTCAGGCCTATCGCTACATCGAGGCGGCCCAGGCAATCGGCCGGCCGGTGCCAGTGACCGAGCCAACGACGGCCGTGACGTTCAAGCTTCCGCCCAGTTTGGTCGACGCGATTCGAACGCGGGCTGCGGCCGAGGAGACGACGATCAGCGACATGGTGAGTCGGGCGCTGCGCGCGTTTCTCGACGAAGCCGGCGGCAATGGCTGACCGGCGCGGCGCCAGTGATCGCAGCGTCCGTCTCGAGCATGCGTTTGACCGTCTCCTCGCCGTCAAACTGGAACAGGTCTATGGGATTTTGGTACCGGAGCGGGTCCGTGTCGCCGGTGTGGGACCGTGCGTAAGGGAGGGGAGCGATGAAGATCGCCGCGATTTATGCCCGGGTATCCTCCGACCAACAGAAGGGAGCGAACACGATCGCCAGCCAAACCGCGGCATTGATCGAGTTCGCCCGCGAGCAGGGGTTCACCGTACCCGATGAATGGATAATCGAGGACGAAGGTTTCAGCGGCGCCAGCCTGCTGCGGCCCGGCTTGGAGCGGCTGCGCGACCTCGCGGCCGAGGGCCAAATCCAAGCAGTGCTCATCCACTCGCCGGATCGGCTGAGCAGAAAGTATGCCTATCAGGTTCTGCTGACGAGAGTCGCCGCATGGTGTCGAAGCCATCTTCATCAAGGCGCCGCATTCCGCCACGCCCGAAGATCAGCTCATGCTGCAATTCCAAGGGATGATCGCCGAGTACGAACGCGCCCAGATTCTCGAACGCTCCCGCCGTGGCAAGCGTCACCGCGCCAAATCGGGCGAGATCTCTGTGCTTGGCGGGGCGCCCTACGGCTATCGCTACATTCGCAAGATGCCCGAAACGCCGGCGCGTTACGAGATCGATGCCGCCGAGGCGGCAGTCGTGCGGCTGGTGTTTGAGAAATACACCGTCGACGGTCTGAGCATCGGCGCCATCGCCCGGCTGTTGCGGGAGATGGGCCCTCCGACACGCCGGCGAGTGACCCGTTGGGAGCGTTCGGTCGTGTGGGGGATGTTGCGCAATCCCGCCTATAAGGGCACCGCCTGCTTCAACAAGACACAGGTCGGGCCGAGGCAAAAGGTGACCAAGCCATTCCGTCTGTCGGGTCGGTCGGTCCATGGTGAAAAGACCAGCGCACATGAGCGGCCGCGCGAGGAATGGATCGAAGTGCCGGTCCCCGCCCTTGTCAGCGAGGAAACCTTCGCTTTGGCGGCCGAGCGCTTGGCCGACAACAAGCGTTTCGCACCGCGCCGGACCATCGAGCCCAGCCTTGTGCAGGGCTTGGTCTCGTGCCGCAAATGCGGCTACGCGCTCTACCGCGCGTCGACCCGCACGAGTGCACGCAAAATCCACTATTACCGCTGCCTGGGTTCGGATGGCTGGCGTCATCTCGGCGGATCCGTGTGCGACAGTCGCCCGATCCGCCAGGACCTGCTCGACCACATCGTGTGGCAGGAGGTGATGCGGCTGATCGCCGATCCGGGGCTCATCAACGCCGAGCTTGACCGCCGCCTGGATGCGGCCCGTGCGAGTGAACCGACGAAGAAACGCCAGGACGCTGTCGAACGCGACCTCACGCGCCTGAGCAAAAGCATGGACCGCCTGGTGACCGCCTACCAGGAAGACCTCGTGTCTTTGGACGAACTGCGAGGCCGCATGCCCGAACTGCGGGCCCGCGAACAGGGATTGAAATCCGAGCTGCAGGCAATCTTCAGTCAGGCCGCCGACCGCATGTCGTTCCTGCGTTTGGCCGAAACATTGACCGCTTTCCTCCAGCGACTGCGGGAATCGGCAGAGACTTTGGAAATCAGTGACCGCCAGAGAATCGTCCGCTTGCTGGTTAAGGAGGTCTTGGTTGATGATGATACTATCACCATCCGCCACTCGATCCCGGCGCAACCAACTACGCCTTCGGCCAGCACCCAACCGCCACCCTCCAATGGCAATGTGACGATCCCCGACCAAAGTTACCTTTTGCGTTCAGGGTGTCAAAGCACCAATGTGAGGGTCAAGTTTCGTTTCAAATTGGGTACGCGACCCTGTCGCCATATTGCACCCTTTGCTTGCACAGGCCGCTCGATGGCGACATTGTGATGTTCTGTAATTTTGTGTCTGCTCATGCTGATCCGTAAGTTTGACGAATAGCCCGGAGCATGAGCGGACTAAATCAAAGCTTCTTTAGGGGAGGCGAGTGAACTCAGCGTCTGTCGGAGACTGGATCGACCCGAGCAAAATCGGTGTTTATGCTTTTATTAGTCGAGCGCCGCTACGATAGAGGTTCGTTTTATGACCAAGCACGTGTTCGTGATTGGCCTGGACGAGTTCAACCTGCGCGAGCTCCAGACCGTACACAACGCCGCCGAGTACGAATTCCACGGCCTCGTCTCCTACGAGACCATGGTCAACCCACCTTCCTATCCGATGGCGGAGATCATGGCGGAGGCTCGCCGGACGCTCACCGAGGCGCCGAGCGTGGACGCGATCATTGGCCATTGGGATTTTCCCACCACTTCGATGCTGCCGATCCTGCGCCGGGAGTGGGGTCTGCCCTCGCCGACGCTGGAGAGCGTGCTCTACTGCGAGAGCAAGTATTGGAGCCGCATCGCCCACCAAGAGGCGGTGCCGGAGTGTACGCCGCCTTTTCAGGGGCTCGACCCCTACAGCGACGATCCGGTGCGTGACCTGGAGCTGGACTACCCTTTCTGGCTCAAGCCCACCACGGCCTTCTCCTCGTATCTGGGCTTTCGCATCGACAATGAGGATCGGTACCGCGAGGCTATGGCCACTATTCGCGAGAATATCCACGTCTTCGCCGAGCCTTTCGACTACATGCTGCAGCACTGCGAGAACCGCTCGGCGCTACCGGCGCACGGCAATGGGGCCACCGTGCTCGCCGAGGGCCTGATCGGCGGCCATCTCTGCACCTTGGAGGGATACGTCCACGAGGGCGATGTGGTGACCTACGCTGTGATCGATTCCCTGCGGGGTTCCAACAACGTCAGCTTTCTCAGCTATCAATACCCCTCGCAGCTACCCGATGGCATCCAGAACCGCATGCGGGCCTATGCCGAGCGAATTTTGAAGCATATCGGTCTGAACCAGACCCCGTTCAATATGGAGTTCTTCTGGGATCCGCAGACCGACTACATCTGGTTGCTGGAGATCAATCCGCGGATCTCGAAATCGCACTGCCCCATATTCCAGATGGCCACGGGCGCTTCCCACCACGAGGTGGCCATCGATATCGCGCTGGTCCGCCGTCCGGATTTTCCGCACCCAGAGGGCCGCTTCCCCATGGCGGCGAAGTTCATGCCTAGGGTCTACGGCAATGCAGTGGTTAACCGGGTGCCCTCGGCGGCGGAGATCGAGGCCATCAAGCGTCATCACCCCGAGCTGGTCGTACACGTCTACGTGGAGGAGGGCATGCAACTCTCCGAGCTCCGCGCCCAGGACAGTTACAGCTATGAGATCGCCGATTTGTTCCTCGGTGGCGAGAGCGAGCAGGAGCTGCACGAGAAGTTCCGCGAGACCATGCAGTTGCTGGATTTCCAATTCTCGGAGGTGCTGCCCACGAACTACGGCTAGCCCCTTCGGAGTGAATCGCTCGGCCCGAGCCTTGCGATACGGCAACGGCCGGTTAAGCCATGCCTCGTGCTGAGCAAAGCGGCAAATTTACTATACTAAAAGTACAGTGCTTTCCTGAGGTTTCATACTTCGCAAAGCCAGTCACAGATGCATGACGGAGACCCAAAATGTTTCGCGATCAGATCGGTGGCAATTGGCATATCTTGAAGGGCAAAGTCCGGCAGCAGTGGGGAATGCTTACCAACCAGGATCTGGATCACCTCACTGAGGGCTATGAGGAAGAGCTGACCGGGAAGATCCAAAAGGCCTATGGAATCAGCAAGAAGGAGGCTGACGAGAAGCTCAGGGAATGGTACCGGCTAAGGAATGCCCCGCAAGATACCGACAGCAGCCCAAATCCTCCTGCAAGTCCATTATCCTGACTCTCGAAAGGGCTTGCGTATAACGCTGAGCTCTGCTGGGTGGGCAAGGCTTGGGTGCATGAGTGCGGGGGGTTAGATCCGCCCGTGTACGGCTTCGATAAACACCCGCTGCAAGTCTTCGGCTGTGACCGGTAGCGGGTTACCTGCCGCGGATGGATCGAGTTCGGCCAGCCGGCCGATTTCTTCCGCCCGGTCGGCGTCTACACCCAGTCCCGCTAGCGTAGGAGTGATCCCTAGGCGTTCGCGCAAGCGCAACACCCACTCCAGCACCGCCTCGAACGAGCCGCTTCCAATGTCGAGCGCTTGAGCCACGGGTTCCAGGCGGGCGGTAATCGCATGCCGGTTGAAGCGCATCACGTACGGCAGGATCACCGCATTGGTCAGGCCGTGATGCGTGCCGTACAGCGCACCCACCGCATGGGCGATGGCGTGCACCGCGCCCAGCCCTTTCTGGAAGGCGAGCGCGCCCATGCTGGCGGCGGCGAGCATATGGGTACGCGCCTGTAGATCGCCACCGTCGCGGTAGGCGCGGGGCAGCGCGTCGGCGATAAGCCGCATGCCCTGCAACGCGAGGCCGTCGGCCAGCGGGTGAAAGCCCGATGCGCACCATGCCTCGAAGCAGTGTACAAAGGCGTCCATGCCGGTGGCGGCGGTGAGCGGTGCGGGCAATTCTACGGTTACCTTGGGGTCCAGGATGACCGCTTGGGGCAGCATGCGGGGGTGGAAGACGATGACTTTGCGGTGGTCGGCCGGATTAATGATCACCGCCGCTCGTCCCACCTCGGAACCGGTGCCCGCAGTGGTCGGGATGGCGATTACGGGAGCAATGGCTTCGGCATTCGCCCGTCGCCAGTTCTCGTCCACATCCTCGAAATCCCAGATGGCCCGGCGTTGCCCCACCATCAACGCCACGGCCTTGGCTACGTCGAGCGCGCTGCCGCCGCCGCAGGCCACCACGCCATCGTGACCGCCGGACCGATAAGCCACGACACCGGCGTCGACGTTGGCTTCCACCGGGTTACCTTGAACCTCCGCGCACAGCGCCGCGGCGAGACCCGCGTTCCGGAGTGCACTCAGGGTATCCTCGATCATCGGCAGTGCCCGTAGATCGGCGTCCGTCACCAGCAACGGCCGGGCGATACCGAGCTCCCGGCACAGCCCCGGTAGCTCGGCGAGCCGCCCTGGGCCGACCAGCACGCGGTTGGGGAAACCCCAATCAGCGGTGATGGTTGCAGGATCGAAACCGTTTACGGCCATATTGTCCTCCCGAATCCGGCACGTATCGCGCAGTGCGCATGGTGCCGAAGTGCGCTGCACCGTCGTCATTCCACCTGCAAGTGAAAGCTTTTGGGCCGCGTAAGCGGTTCGTAGCCCAGCGCCGAGAGTGTGCACCCGCGCCCGCTGTGCTTGACACCCGTCCAAGCGAGCGCGGGATCCAGATAATCGCAGCGGTTCATGAATACGGTGCCGGTCTCCAGCCGTTCGCCGATCCGTTCGGCCGCCGTTACATCGCGCGTCCAGATGGAGGCGCTCAGGCCGAACTCGCTGTCGTTCATCAGACGCACCGCCTCGGCGTCCGAGCGCACTCGCATCACCCCGACCACCGGGCCGAAGCTCTCCTCGGTCATCACGCGCATACCGTGGTCTACATCGACCAGCACTTGGGGTGCCAGATAGGCGCCCTCGGGATCATCGGCCGGAAAGGACTTGGGGTCGATCAACGCCTGAGCGCCTGAGTGCACCGCCGCGGCGATCTGCGCGCGGACGAAGGCCGCCGCCGCAGGACGGACCATGGGACCCAGTGTGGTAGCCGGATCCAGCGGATTGCCGAGCACCAGCCGCTGCGCCTCGGCCACCAACCCGGCCACGAACCCGTCATAGACCGACTCGTGTACATAGACTCGCTCCAGCGAACAGCACGATTGCCCGGCGTTGAAAAAGGCGCCCTCGGCGACGCCGGTGACAGCCGTTGTCAGGTCCGCATCGGCGCGCACATAGGCTGGATCCTTGCCGCCCAGCTCAAGCCCCGTGCCGGCGAAGCCCGCGCCGGCGGCGCGCTGTACTGCCCGACCGCCGCGTACCGAGCCGGTGAAGCACACCAGCCGCACGGCCTCGTGCTGCATCACCGCCGTGGCGGTGGCGTGGCTCAAGTGTAGCGCCTGGAACACGCCCTTGGGCAGACCGACTTCGGCGAGTGCTCTGGTTAGGCGTTCGGCGCAAAGCGCGGTTTGTTGGGCGTGCTTGAGGATCACGGCGTTGCCGGCAACGAGCGCCGGCCAGACGGAGTTCACCGCCGTCAGGTAGGGAAAGTTCCAGGGCACTAGGGTGAATACGACTCCCACCGGCTCGCGACGAATATAGCGCCGCAAGCCCGGCTTCGCGCCGGGATCAATATTCGCGAGCGCCGCCGGGGCCGCCTCGATCATGTAGCGGGCGCGCTCTTCGAAGCCGTCGACCTCGCCGCCCCCCTGACGCACGGGCCGACCCATCTGCCAGGCGAGCTCCGCGGCAATGGCCTCGCGCTGCGCGATGAATCGGTCCACCGCGGCGGAGAGGATCCGCTGGCGATCGGCGAGCGGGGTCATCCGCCATCCCCGTTGTGCTTTAGCGGCAGCTCCCACTGCTGCCAGGGCCTCGGTGCGCTCGGCCAACGCCCGCTCGGCATAGATCGAGCCGTCTACGGGACTGACGATGCGAAGGGTTCCGGTCACAGTGTTCTCCGTCATTCCCGTCGGCGGTTCGCGCTAGAGCCGTTCGAACCCCCGGTAACGTTCCCAATCCGTTACCGCCGCCTCGAAGGCTTCCAACTCCACCTGCGCCATGTGCAGGTAATGCTCGACCACCTCGGCGCCGAACGCCTCCAGGGCCAGCTCGCAGCCGGCGAACAGCTCCCGGGCCTGGCCAAGGGTGTGCGGTACCCACGGCTTGTCGGCCTGATAGGCGTTGCCGGTGAACGCGGATTCCAGCGTAAGTTTGTGGTCCATACCGTGGATGCCGGCGGCGATCATGGCCGCGAGCGCCAGGTAGGGATTCACGTCCCCACCGGGCACTCGGTTTTCGATGCGCAGCGACGGCCCGTGCCCGACCAGACGCAGGGCGCAGGTGCGGTTATCGCGCCCCCAGGCCACGGCCGTGGGGGCGAAGCTGCCGGCCACATAGCGTTTATAGGAGTTGATGTTGGGCGCGAAGAACAGTGTCAGCTCGCGCAGTCCAGCCAGTAGACCCGCGACGAAGTGTGCGCCGAGCGCGGACAGCGCATGGCCCTCGGCCATCACCGGCGTGTCGTCCGCCGAGCGCACGCTGAGGTGGATATGGCAGGAGTTGCCTTCGCGCTCATTGAATTTGGCCATGAAGGTGAGTGCATAGCCCTCCTGCGCGGCGATCTCCTTGGCGCCGGTTTTGTAGATGGCGTGGCCGTCGGCCGTCTCCAGTGCCGGGCGGTAGCGGAAATTGATCTCGTGTTGGCCGAGATTGCACTCGCCCTTGGAGTCCTCTACCGGCAGCCCCGCTCCCTGCATCCCATTGCGGATGCGTGCCAGCAGCGGCTCCAGGCGTGCGGTATCGAGCAGCGCGTAATCCACGTTGTAGAAATTGGCTGGGGTGAGCTCACGGTAACCTTTGCGCCAGGCCTCTTCGTAGCTCTCGCGGAAGACGATGAACTCAAGCTCCGTGCCGGCGAAGGCGATGAGTCCGCGCTCGGCCAAGCGCTCGATCTGGCGGCGCAGAATCTGCCGGGGCGAGACCACCACCGGCGCGCCGTCCGCCCATTCCAAATCGCTCATCACCAGCGCCGTGCCCGCGTGCCAAGGGATGCGCCGCAGGGTGGTGAGGTCCGGTGCGAACACGAAATCGCCGTAGCCCGTGGACCAGGAGGCGTGTCGGTAGCCGGGTACGGTGTTCATCTCTACATCCACCGCGAGCTGGTAGCAACAGCCCTCCGCTTTGCGCTCGACCACCTCGTCGAGGAAGTGCTCGGCGGTGAGACGCTTGCCCTGCAATCGCCCCTGCATGTCGACCATGGCGAGCATCACGGTATGAAGCGTGCCGGCCGCCACGCCGGCGCGCAGCTCATCCAGCGGCAACCGCCCCCGGTGCGCGCGATCGGGCATGTTCTTATCCTCTCGTCGATGAGAACTCAGATGCCGGGTGTCGGCGCGGCATGACGCTATTCTGCGGCATGAAGTGGAGGAAACGCTACGGCGGAGATTCTGCACGCAAGTGCCCGAGAAGTCGCGAGCTCAAGGGCGCACGCCCGTTTTGTACGCCGACAACTCCAATTCCGTCTGTTTCTTTGGGTAATAGGGAGAATTTAGACATCATGTCTACGAAATCTTCGTCGAACGAGAGGCGAACAGGCCCGCGGCCGAGTGACTGACTCGTGGCCAGCACGATCGCAAGCTCAGCGACGACAGAACGTTGCGCCAAGCCCTCGATGAGGCCCCCGAGCTCGATCGGATCGAGTTCGATATACTCAAGAGCGGACAGCGTAAGGCGCATCGCCCAGAGCCTGCGCTCGGTACGGGTTACGCTCAAGGCGCCGTTTTGCAGCAACCACCAACCACCCGATGTCGAAATGAGCGCGTTGCTGGCGCAAGAGCTGGATCCGCCCGCCGGAGCTGAGCCCATCGAGTGGCTGTTACTGAGCCGTTTACCGGTGGACACGGCCGAGCAGGCCGGCGAACTGCTGCAATGCTAGCTTTGTCGCAGGCAAGTGGAGATTTATTTTCGCATCCTGAAATCGGGCTGCAAGGTTGAGGAATTGCAGCTCGAGAAGCTCGAGCGCCTGGAGCCGACACTGGCCCTCTACATGATCATCGCTTGGCGGGTGCTGTATCTGACCCTGCTGGGCCGCGAATGCTCGGAAATGCCGTGTGATGTGGTCTTTGCCGAGAAGGAGTGGGAAGCCATCTACATCGTCGCCAAACGTAAACCGCCGCCCGAATAACCACCCCCACTCGATCAGAGGGTGCGCAGGGTGGCCGGTTTCAGCGGATTCCTGAACCGCAAAGGTGATGGCTTTCCGGGTCCACAGACAATATGGATCGGGCTGCAACGCGGTCGCGATTTTGTGCTCGCGCTCGAAGCTACACGTGCCATGCAAGAGTCGAGTTGTGGGTAACGATGTGGGCTCAGTGGGTGCCCCTGGAACGATAATAACGGCCCTCGACGAAGCGGTCGAAGATCTCGTTCAAGGCCGGATGATTGATCTGCTCTGCACTTTCGTCCGGCTCCAGATGGCGCTCAGCGACGTATGTGCCATGGTTGGCATTATGTACGAGTACGTGATACCAAGGTTTATCCTTTGGTGGGCGGCTCCTTGCCATCATCTCGTACCACTCTTCGGTGCCTTGAAATACGGGGTCGACGTCGACGATCACGCCCCGATAATCGAATAGCGTATGGTGAACCAGCTGCCCGATCGTGAACTTCGGTTGAATTTCCATCGGAAGGTGCCTATCTAAATTGCTTTGGTTACGGCGACCTTAAACAAATCGTGCGTGTTTTGTCTCCGCACGCCAGCGCGTACGATCAAATGGCTCACCGATGTCACCATTAATATATACGATAATTGAATGCCTCGATGGCCGCTAAAGCTTGTCATTGCGGTTGCCGAGAATTCGCCGTGCCAGTGCTTCCAGGCAGGCCATATAGGCGGCCTCATCGGGCAACACATTATAGCGTTGAGCATGCCATAGAGTCTCGGCAAGGCACTCCATCATACGGTGTTCCGTCTCGGTTCGACCACCGAAATACCCACTCAGCGCGGTGTGGATGCGATACACGCCGCGCGGGCGATCGGCGGCAGCCTGTTCCCGCACAGCGATGTGCAGGGCCATGTGGAGAAATGGATTGGTCTCGCCGTGTTCGGGCCGGTAGTCGCGCTCTAAGGCCCGCTCTTCGTTCTCCAGCAGAGGCTGGTACTCGGGGTGCTCGGCCACCACAGCGGCGACCATCTGCTCCAGCGGTGCCATCGGTAAACCGGCTCGGGCCTTGTGCCACGCCTCCAGGTAGAAGCGGCGGAGCTCACTGCGGTCTTGGCTGAAAAACATTGCAACGCATCTGCCAGCGTGTTGGTTGATCGCTCATTAATTTAGAAAGCAACGCCTGTGCTCGGGCCGCGCTGTGACTCTGCTCGAAAGAGGTTATGGCAACACGGTGCATTGCATCCACTCCATAATGATACCGTTGGTTGCCGGAAAAAAGAGGAGGTGGGCGAGTCTTTTCCGAGACGGTAATTGCCTATCGCTTGCTGAGATGCACTTAACCGCGTGAGTCGAGCCGTGCCTACCGCATCCTTGGCGCATTGCTCGATAAAGTGGGCGCTTCCGACGTCCGCTATCCTTGGATAGGCTTTGCCGCTATCAAGCCCCAGTCTTGCCTTCCTGAAAGCCGATGGTTCGAAAAAGATCTCGCCCTAATTAATAGGACAACGAAATCTACTGGATGATTCCATCGGGTGGCAGGAGGGGCGTTTAATTCCTTGCGTAGGCCGCTTTATCCTCGAATTCGCAGAGATCATAGATCACACACGCGGCGCAGCGCGGTTTGCGTGCGGTGCAGACATAGCGACCATGGAGGATCAGCCAATGATGAGCATCCTGCAGGTATTCCTTCGGTATCCACCGTGTCAGTTTGTCTTCCACCTGCCGCGGGGTATGGCCTCGGGCGAGTCCGGTGCGGTTGGCGACTCGCAGGATGTGCGTATCCACGGCCAATGTGGGCTGGCCAAACGCGGTATTGAGCACTACGTTGGCGGTTTTACGCCCTACTCCAGGCAGCGCTTCGAGGTCATGGCGATTGTTCGGCACGAGGCCCTGATGCCGCTCCAGCAGGATGCGGCAGCATTCGATGATGTTGCGAGCTTTGGTGTTGAACAGCCCGATGGTCTGGATGTATTCCTTGAGGCGCGGCTCACCCAGCGCCCACATGGCGCCGGGCGTATCGGCAACAGCGAACAGCCGCTCGGTCGCTTTGTTGACGCTGCGGTCGGTGGCCTGGGCCGAGAGTATGACGGCGATGAGTAGCTCAAATGGTGTTCTGAAGCACAACTCGGTGCGTGGGGCCGGGTTTGCAGTCTTTAGGCGATGGAAAATGGCAGTGCGTTTCTGACGGTTCATCCGTGGGCGAGCCGTTCTATTTCGGGCGGGGGGGCAAGGATGTGCCGCGGGCGGTGGCCAAGGCCGCTTGGCGTCGTCGCGCCCGAGCCACGGCCGCCTGAATCACCGCTTTTTTATCGATGTTGCCGAGGTCACGCCCGGGTATCGCTTTCTTGGATTGTTGCCGTTGCTCTCGCTCGTCGCGTTCCCTGGCGAGGCGGGTCAGGCGGTACTCGTAGCGTTCGCGCGCGCGATCAGCCTTGTCTCGGAGTTGCTCCCAGCTCTGGAGTTGGGGCTTGCTACAAGAAATGTTCGCCGCAGCCGGGTTTTGATCGGGACGAGTTTGGGCGGCGTCGATATCCTGTGTTACCGCCCGCAGATGGATGCAGTCCACCGGGCAGGGCGCGATGCAGAGCGCGCAGCCTGTGCACTCGGTGCGGATCACAGTATGCATCTGCTTGGCCGTACCCAATATAGCGTCTACGGGGCAGGCCTGAATGCAGCGCGTACAACCGATGCATGCCGTCTCGTCGATCCAGGCAACGGTCGGCTCCTGTGGGAGCGTGCCGTGCTTAGGATTGAGGGGCTTGGGCTTGCGCCCGAGTAGCTCAGCGAGCGCGTGCACGGTGAGCTCTCCACCCGGCGGGCATTGATTGATGTCCGCTTCCCCGCGGGCGATCGCCTCTGCATAAGGGCGGCAGGCGGAATAGCCGCAGCGCCCGCATTGAGTTTGCGGCAGGATCGCGTCGATTTGCTCGGCATCGGGTCGCGGCTTGCCGTGGCGGCGGGTCCTCCAGCCGAACAGCCAGCCGGCTGCCGCAGCGAGGCGGGTGAGGGCTGTGGCGGACGCAGTAAGCATGCCGAAACTCACGCGTTATCCGGCCGGCGTCGACCGGAGCGGAGCGGAGCGAAGAACCGTATCATCGCACCCTCATGCCGGGTTGGGCTCCCGCATCAGGCTCCAGCAGCCAAAGCTCTTTACCGCCGGGTCCGGCGGCTAGGAGCATGCCTTCGGAGACGCCGAAGCGCATCTTGCGGGGCTTGAGATTCGCCACCACCACGGTTAGGCGTCCCTCGAGATCGGCGGGATCGTAGGCGGTTTTTAGACCAGCGAACACCATACGCCGCTCGCCGCCGAGATCCAAGCTAAGGCGCAGCAGCCGCTCGGCCCCGTCGACGAGCCGCGCTTCGGTTATGCGTGCAATCCTCAAGTCGATCCGAGCGAACTGCTCATAGTCGATCGGCTCGGCGATCGGTTCCAGTGTGAACGATGTAGCGGCGCTCGGCCCGGTCATTGCAGAGATGCCCCCTTGAGTTAAGGTCTCCTGAGACTGCTCGATCATGCGTTCGATATCAGCCTTGTCGACCCGGGTCATGAGTGGCGTAAACGCATTAATGGTGTGGTCGAGTAAGGGTCGGCTGGCATCGTCCCAATTTTGCGCCGGCAGGTTGAGGAAGGCTTCGGCGCGCTGCGCCATCCGCGGCAGTATGGGCTTTAAATAGGCTGTTAGCAGGCGGAACAGATTGATGCCCATGGTGCAGATCATTTGGACTTGATCGGCCTGATCTGCTTGTTTGGCAAGCAGCCACGGTTTTT
Source organism: Nitrococcus mobilis Nb-231 (assembly GCF_000153205.1). GTDB lineage: Bacteria > Pseudomonadota > Gammaproteobacteria > Nitrococcales > Nitrococcaceae > Nitrococcus > Nitrococcus mobilis. The sequence goes on along the minus strand of NZ_CH672427.1, from coordinate 1,943,422 downwards.
GCTGATCGATGTATTGATTGGCTTCGTCGGAAAGCGCCATGACCTGGCGCACAACCCGCCCATATTCGCGCTTCTCGTAGAGCTCGGCGATCTGAGCCCCCTGAGCAGTGAATTTGCGATAGAGTGCCGGTGCCGCCAGAGTTGCTGAGAGCCGCCCCGCAAAGCGCTTTTCAATGAAGCCGGCGCAGCGGCTGGCGATGTTGACCAGCTTGCCGACCAGATCCGCGTTCACCCGCTGCGCGAAGTCCTCCAGATTCAAGTCGAGGTCGTGCACCCCGCTGCCGAGCTTGGCCGCGAAGTAGTAGCGCAAGTACTCGGGGTTCAGGTGGTGTAGGTATGTGCGGGCCGTGATGAAGGTGCCGCGAGACTTGGACATTTTCTGGCCGTTGACGGTGAGGAAACCGTGGGCAAAAAGCCGGGTCGGTTTGCGGAATCCGGCGCCCTCGAGCATGGCCGGCCAGAACAGGGCGTGGAAGTAAACAATGTCCTTGCCGATAAAATGGTACAGCTCGGCCTCCGAGCCCGGGAGCCAAAAGGTATCGAAGTCAAGGCCCGTGCGGTCACAGAGGTTTTTGAAGCTGGCCATGTAGCCGATCGGCGCATCCAACCATACGTAAAAATATTTATTGGGTGCATCCGGGATTTCGAATCCGAAATAGGGTGCATCGCGGGAGATGTCCCAGGATTTCAGGCCTTCATCGAACCACTCTTTAAGCTTGTTCGCTACCTCCTCCTGAGTGTGCGCAGGATTGGCCCATTCGCGTAACATGCTCTCGAAGTCTTGGAGCCGGAAGAAGAAATGTTCCGAGGTCCGCTCGACCGGGCGCACGCCGGAGAGTACGGAAACAGGGTCTTTGAGTTCGCCAGGAGAGTAGCTGGCACCGCAGACTTCGCAGTTATCGCCGTATTGGTCCGATGCCGCACAACGCGGGCATGTGCCCTTGATATAGCGGTCCGGTAGGAACATGTTCATTTGCGGGTCAAAGGCTTGGGTGATCTCGCGACGCTCGATGTGGCCGGCATCGCGTAGGCGTTCGTAGATCAGGGTGGCGAAGTGGCGATTCTCTGCGGAGTGGGTGGTGTAGTAGTTGTCGAATTCAATCAGAAACGCTGCGAAGTCCGCCTGATGCTCGGTTCCGAAACGTTCGATGAGCTCCTCCGGCGTGATGCCCTGCTCGCGGGCTTTGAGCATGATGGGCGTACCGTGGGCGTCGTCGGCGCAGACATAGTAGCACTCGTTACCCTGCAGCTTCTGGAAGCGAACCCAGATGTCCGTTTGGATGTATTCGACCAAATGACCTAGATGGATCGGGCCGTTGGCATAGGGAAGAGCGCTTGTAACCAGTATCTTTCGCGTCATACTCGCAGGGATCCAACGTCACTTGATTGGCAAGCAAACAAATAATTATGCCAGATCCCGCCTGGTGTGTACCGAAACAACCTCTTCCAACGACAATGAGCTTGAATGGAAAGTGTGCCTATCGGTGGATAGACGCTTCACTGCAGTAGTGTATGTAGGATTGCTACAGAAAAACTCGTGGAAGAGGCTTTGCCTCGGGTGGGGGAGGTTTGCTTTTGCGTATCCCCCCACCCGTCAAGGCAAGAAAAGTTTTGCCACTCACTCTCACACTCTATTTGGAGTTGCTCCTTACGCAGAGTCTGCAGAGTCAAATGTCTGAATACTCGGTTCCGCTGGTGCTCCAGACATGCGGATCATGATCATTCTCTAACCATTCTTTGATCTGCCGATCCGCCTCCTCCTTACTGATGCCATAGACCTTCTGGAGCTTTCCGGCGAGCTCTTCATAAAACCCCCCGGCAAGATGATCCAGATCCTCGTGGGTGAACTCCCCCCAGCGCTGCCGCAACCTCCCCTTGAAGATATGCCAGTTGCCGCTCATGTTGTGCCACGCGTCGTGGACCTGATTACTGTACATCATCTCGTCTCTGTGCATTTCCGCCGCCTCCCTATTCGCATAAATCGATCTGAAAATAATTTGCACGATCCCTGTTCTTTCAACGACTCCTACATTAGATAGTATAGTTCGAAGATGGTTTTTTTCCTGTTGGGGCGTAACAAAAAAAGCGCGGTTAATTATATATTAATCAATTGCTTGGATCGGCCAGCTTGAAAGTGAAAGCGGCTGATGGATGAGAGGCAGGGGTCACATATGAATATTGGTCGGGCTGGTTTTGGTTCGGCTAAAAAAGCGTTTCAAATGTATGGAATGGCGTGACTGCGGTATACAAGACGGTGTCTACGGCAAGAATGCTTAGCGCGCTCGCGGCCTTTGACCGGCGGCAGGCCTACCTACCCCATCGGCGAGCTACTCCAGTACCTGGCGCTCAAGGCTCGCGCCGATCCACTCGATGGCCTCGGTGACGGTCGCGACAGAAGCCAGCGGCGCGCCGGCGTCCCCTTCTCACAGGATAGCCAATAGGGCGAGCGTGTTGTCGCCGAGTCCGGCCAGTGGGGCGAGCGTCGAGCGGACGTAAGCCAAGGGGTCGGGATGGGGAGTTTTGTGCGGCTGCTGTCTCCGAGGGCGCCGAGCGCCTCCTCTAGAGCTTCGGCCAATGCGCTGGCGGCTTCGTGTTCGAAGCCGCCCTCGGCGAGATGGCGGGCCATGCCCAGCTTGCGCTCGGCGGCGGCGAACCGCTGGCGAGCCGCCTCGAGCCGGCGCTGCCGCAAGTTGCCGGCGGGCTGCGTCGGGCCCGCCAGTGTACCGTGGAGGGTCCGCTGGGGCGCGTTCATGGAAAGGACGCCCGCCTCGACTAAGCGCTGGATCGTGGCCATAGTGGCGCGGTCCACGACCTCGACCTCCGGGTGGTCGTTGATGCGGGCCACCGCGGCGGCGAGTTCGCTGCGGCGCGCTTCGGGGTCGCCGTGGACGACGGCCAGTACCGTCTGGCATTCCCGTTCGGTACCGTATACGGCCATGGCCTCCAAACCCTGCGGGTGGCGCGCCTCCAACTCGCGCGACAAGTCCTCCAAGCCCACAGTCGTGGGCGGCGCTTGTTCCGTGGCCGGCACTTGCTCCGCGAGTCGGGTTTGCATGAGCGATTCCAGCCGTCCGATGAGCATCCTGCGCCCGGAGGGCGGCGCCATTGCGGTTTCACCCGTCCCCTCCAGCACCCCTTCGGCGAGCGAGCGTTTCTGCTCCAGCAGATGCAGGATGCGGTGCTCGATGCTGTCCTCGCAGACCAGATTGATCACGCTCACGTGGCGCCGCTGGTGCTTGCGCCAAGCCCGGGCAATACGCGGCTCGAGCCGGGCCGGGCTCCAGGGCAGATCGAGATTGATCACCACGTTGGCGGCCTGAAGGTTGAGGCCGGTGGCGCCGGCATCGCTGGAGAGCAGAAGGCGGCAGGCTGGATCCTGTTTGAAGCGGTTGATCTCCTGGCGGCGCCGCTCCTGCGGCACCTTCCCCGTGTGCAGAGCGTAACCGAATGCGGCCGTCTCCACATGTTCGCGGACCAGCTCGAGCCTGCGTGTCCACTCGGAGAAAACGACAATCTTGCTTTCAGGTTCGGCGAGTTGTTCGTCGAGGATTCGGCCCAGCTCTTCCAGTTTGGGTGATACCCGACACTCTTGGTCTAGGATATAGGGTGTGTCACAGAGCATGCGCATGCAGGCGAGTTGTTGCTGGAGGTGCTGGAACTCGTCGGGCGAGAAAGGGCGCCGACGTGCCGCCTGCATGAGACGCGCGACTTTGGCGCTGTATTCCTCATAACGTGCGCGTTGTTCCTCATGCATGGGAACGAAATAGGTGTTGATCGTGCGCTCGGGCAGCTCGTCCTCCACATCCACCTTGCGCCGGCGCAGCAACACCGAGCGCAAGCGCCGGTGCAGTGCGTCGAGATTCTTGTAGCCCACCGGCCGGCCCTTCTCGTCGAGCTCATGGAAGTCGCGTTTGAAGCGGAACAGCGGCCCGAACAGATGCGAGTCCACGACTTGGGCGATGGAGTAGATTTCGTCGATGCGATTTTCCAGCGGCGTTCCCGTCAGAACGAAAGCGTACGGGCTTGACAAGCGTTTGACCGCCTCGGCGGTCTTGGTCTGCCAGTTCTTGATCCGCTGCGCTTCGTCCAGGATGATGATATCCGGTGTCAGCAGGCGCTGTATGTCCTCGCCGTCGTAGCGAACCTGCTCATAGTTGGCGAGATTGAAGAAGGCGGCCCTGGCGGTATTGACGCAGCCGCTCGCTGCGCCGTCCGATGATCACCTGGGCCGGCAAAGTGGTGAACCGGGCGATCTGCTCTTCCCACTCGGTTTTTAGGGACACGGGGCTGATCACCAGCACGCGCTCCACCCCCCCGCAGCCGGCGCAGCAGCTCGCACGCGGCTATGGCCTGCACGGTCTTACCGAGGCCCATCTCGTCCGCTAGGATGGCGCGGCCCTTAAAGGCCAGATGCAGCATGCCCTCTTGCTGATAGGCGTAGAGTGGGTAGCGCAGCACGTCGAGGTTCTGCTTGCCTGCGGCGACGTCGGCGAGTAGGTGTCTGCGGCCCGACGCTCGGCGGCGTTGGCGCTGCAGCCGTTTGATCCATGGCGTGATGTGTTCGGAGAGTCGAACCCGTTCCAGACCGAGTCCCGCTTCTTGGGCTGCGCGGTCGAGCGCGGGCAGCGCATCCGCCGGCTCACCGAGCAGCACATCGCTGGCGCCGAAAAACGGCCGCACTACTTCGCTGACGCGGTCATCGGTGCGCAGTTGGTCTGCCCATAGCACCCGGATTCTCGGGCCTTCTCCGTACTGATCGCAGCGGTCCAGGTAAACCTCGGTGACGCTCCGCTGCGTCGACATGCGTTTGCCTCGCAGATGTTGGCGGACCGCCTCGATATGCTTGCAGGTGCCGAGGCCGTTGACCTCGTAATCCACGCAGTCGCAGGAGTTGATCGGCTGCTCCGAAGAGCGGAACTCCACCCGGTAGCTGTGACCCTCACGCGAGCCCACGATATAGTCACCGAAGAAAGCGCCCTGTGCGGCATCGGCGCGGACCCGCAAACCCTCCGATTCCGCCCGCCGCCGCCGGCGCTCGATCTCGTCCGTGGTCCGTCAGCCTTCGCCGATCGAGGCGCGTCGGGGTTTGCTCTGGGTTGCCGCCTGCTGCTTTCTTGCCATCGTCTCTGTGCCGCTCAGGCATTCCTTTGACTGCGTGATCGTAGCGGAACAAGGCGGTACCTGGATACCGCGAAGAAGCCGGATGATTTGGACTTTGCCTGCTAGCCGCCTACACCGACGTCTACAGTAAGGCTGCCAGCACTCTGGCATTGACGCTACTTGAGCGATCGGCGCGCGAGGCTCAGGAGAAAAGATCGATCCGTGTGCCTGCCGGCTCGCGGGTCTCGAAGTCGGCGAGCGCACTGGCGATCTTCTCGTGCGTACCGCGTTCCGTGATGGTCTCGGATGCGCCGCCTGCAGTGGCTTCCTGCTGCGCCTGCTGCGCCATTTGAGCGGCTTGCGCGGCGACGGCGAAATCCTGGGTCGAGGGGTCGGCGGGCGCGAGCGCGGCCGCGCGAATTTGTTGCGCTTTGGCAAGAGTCTCTTCGGGCGAGCGACCGGGCGAGACGTCGAGCGACACCTCTCCGCCCACGGCGTAGCTGCGCCCGTCGGGCCCGCGCACCATTGTAAAGTTTGCGCCGCTTCGAGCCAGCGCGCCCGCGGCGGCCAAGTGCGCCGCCTCGTGTGCCCGCACGCGGCGGTCGGTCGCCCGCAGCTCTCGGATGCGCGCCGCCGTTTCGGTCTGCGCGGCGTCGCGCTCGGTGGCGGTGTGCTGCACCGAATTCCCCCGTGTGGGTGTGGCTGTGTATGCGGTGGTCGGAATCGGGGTGGAGGAAATGGTGCTGATCATAAATGCAACCTGCATCCTTGCGATGCTTACGCAGGTGACGTGGGCCGAGCCCAGGTCGTGCGATCTGTCGCGCACTGTGCTTCAAATAGTAGGGTCTGATGAAAACCAAAAAAGATCAAGAACTGCCTGCATGTGCGGTGCGCCGTGCTGACACAGTACCCGCAATTGGGTGCCGAGCTCAGAATCTTGTTTATTTCCTTGAATCGTCAATGGAATTTTGGAGGCTTGTTGGTTTAAATCAGGCCGTTTCAACGGACGCGGCACGTTGACAATAATAGACTGTTTCTGCTGCCAGCTCGGGCGGCGTTAAGCTAATAGCCCGTTTCCATAAAGAACTGCGCGCTAACCACTAGCAGAAACACCGCGAATATCCGTTTGAGTACCTTGGCGGGCAGGAGATGAGCGAGCCTCGCTCCTATTGGAGCGACTAGTATGCTTGCCACCACAATGCCGCCAACGGCCGGCCAGTATACGAAACCGGTGGTGGCGCTCGGTAGGATCGGCTCGCTCCAGCCGGCAAGGATGAAACCCGTGGTGCCGGCTATGGCGATCGGAAAACCGGCGGCAGCCGAGGTGCCGACCGCCTGGCGCATTTGCGTTCCGCACCAACTCAAATAAGGAACCATTAGGCTGCCACCGCCGATGCCAACCAAGCTCGACACGGAGCCGATTATCAGGCCGGCGCCCACTAACCCGTATTTGCCGGGCAAGCGTCGAGATGATGCGAGCGGTTGGCGAGCAAAGGCCATCTGCGCCGCCGTAATCAGCATGAATACAGCAAAAATCCGTTTGAGGATAAGCCCGGAGAGCAGGCCTGCGATTTGCGCCCCAAGCAGTGCTCCGATGAGCAATCCAATCGCAATGGGCTTGAAGACACGCCACAGCACGCTGCCGAAGAAAGCGTGGGCACTGACGGAGGAGGCGGAAGTGGCTACGATGCTTGCGAGCGAACTGCCGACCGCGAGATGCATTGCTATCGACTCGGGTATGTCGTGAGCGGTGAAAACGAACAGTAGGGCCGGAACGAGGATCAGCCCGCCGCCGATGCCGAACAGCCCCGACGCCAAACCGGCGCAAGCCCCTGTGGCCAAATAGAAAAGATAACTGTGCACTGCTTGCCTTCGCCAGCGATCCAGCAAATCCTAGGCTATTATGGCAAATATTGGCGCGTACACAGTTGCGCAACGCGCGTTTCGGAGGCGGGTAGAATGGCTGGTATTGGGCCACGTTCAAACGTGTTTAATCTCGTCTATTGATAATTGGATCTGTGCTATCCGCCAGTGGCTGACCTTGTTGCGTGAATCGTCTGGAAGTTTCGGAGATTAACAGGATTCGGTCAGCCCGCTGGCTTTCTGGCAAGATCGTAAAGCGCTGCATAGAGGGGAAGGTCTATCGATGAAACTGCGTGAGGAGCACTAGAATTGCTTGTAATCTTTGGATTATGTATAGTGTTTATTTATTTTCGTGGTATGTGGTACATGAGTAATTAGTTGGGTTTTATTGATTGTAATATATCCGCAATATTAATTTTATTTTTTGTCAAATAAATAGAGTATTTAATTTTTACAACCTGTAATAGGAGGGTTAATTATGGCGAGTGAAGGCTACCATGAGCCAATTGAAGAGCTTTCTGATGAGACGCGTGATATGCATCGCGCTATTGTTTCTTTAATGGAAGAATTGGAGGCGGCCGATTGGTATAACCAACGGGTTGCTGCTTGTAAGGATATAGAATTAAAAGCAATATTAGCTCACAATAGAGATGAAGAAAAAGAGCATGCTGCTATGGTCCTCGAGTGGATTCGACGTAAAGATCCGGTTTTTGATCAGCAGTTAAGGGAATTTCTGTTTACGGAAAAACCGATTGTGCATGAGTGAGGCGTTGCCCGAGCAGCGTGAATTATCCGGTGAGCGCCAGGGATGTTAGCGGTCGACTGCTAGCACGTATTCAACCGAGAAGCGTCCGTCCGAATTCCACCCACCGGAGACTGCCTCGTGCCGGTGGGCCAGCCGTTCTTGCCCATCGCGATCGACAGGGGCACCACCGAAAAACCGACGCGACCGCAACGGAGGCTGAGCCCGGTCGGCTGATCCTCTTATAGAGTCCACTAAGCGGCAACCGCTAAGTGGCGCTATTAATGTAGCGTAAAATAAGATCACGCCGCGCCGTTGGTAGCGAGGCTGATACAGCACTGGAGTAAGCAGACATGCGAGTCGAAACCATTTGCGTGCTCGGAGGTACCGGGTTCGTCGGGCGCCACATTGCCGGTCATCTCGCCAATACTCGGGTAAGGTTACGCGTCTTGACCCGCAATCGCGAGCGCAACCGGCAGCTGCTACCCATCCCGAATCTCCAGCTCATCGAGGTGGCCGGCTACGATCAAGAGAGGTTGACCGAGCAATTCGCGGGTTGCCAGGCTGTGATCAATCTGGTCGGCGTGTTGAACGAAGGCCGGGGCGCGGGACATCGTTTCGAAGATGCCCACGTAAAACTCCCGGAGCATGTCATAGCCGCTTGCCGGACGGCCGGTGTTGGGCGCCTGTTGCATATGAGCGCTCTGGGCGCCGCGCCGGATGCCGCCAGCCGCTATCAACAAACCAAGGCCGCCGGCGAATGTGTGGTGAAAGCGGCCCACAGCGAGAATTTGGCGGTTACCGTGTTTCGACCTTCGGTGATTTTCGGTCCGGGAGACAGTTTCCTCAGTCGTTTTGCGCAGCTGTTGCAATTCTTCCCGGTGTTGCTGTTGCCCACGCCGCGGCTGCGGCTTAAGCCCGTTTACGTCGGCGATGTGGCCAAAGCCTTCGTGCAGTCGTTAGAGGATGAGGCGACCTTCGGGCAGTGTTATGAGCTTTGTGGTCCCAAGGTCTTCACGCTGCGCGAGTTGGTGGATTATGTCGCCACGCTGCTTGGTGTAAGGCGTCTCATCATCGGGCTCAACGAAGCCTGGTCGCAGCGTCAGGCGCGTCTCCTCGAGCGCGTTCCAGGTAAACCGTATAGCTACGACAACTACCTTTCGAGCAAGGTCGATAATATTTGTAGCGATGATGGCTTGGCCAGGCTCGGAATCCATGCGGCGGCCGTAGAGGCCATAGTGCCAGGCTACATCGGCCGGCGGCGCGCCCAGCGACGTTACGATGATTTTCGCCGAACGGCAGGGAGGGATTAGGTGGTTGTCGCATCCCTGATGACCGTGCTCACCAGCCAGGCTCGGCGCAGTGAGGCAAGGCTTACGGACGATGATGCGATCCACAGCTCAACCTGCGCGCTCAGATGAGGGGGTTCGGTAGACTGTAATTTATGGAAACTTATTTGGTCGGTGGTGCCGTGCGCGATCGCCTGCTGGGACTAACGGTCACAGAGCGGGACTGGGTGGTCGTGGGTGCCGAGCCGGCGGAGCTGATCGCTCGTGGCTTCCGCCCGGTAGGGCGAGAATTTCCGGTGTTTATTCATCCAGAGACCGGTGAAGAGTATGCGCTTGCCCGAACCGAGCGCAAGGTGGGCCGCGGGTATCATGGCTTTACCTTTTATACCAGTCCTGCGGTGACGCTGGAGCAAGATCTGCAACGGCGTGATCTTACGATCAATGCCTTAGCGCAAGATAAGCACGGCCGAGTCATCGACCCGTTCGGCGGTCGGCGGGATCTCGAGGCGCGTATTCTGCGCCATGTCTCGCCTGCCTTCCGCGAGGATCCGGTGCGTATTCTGCGCCTTGCCCGCTTCGCCGCTCGGCTTGAGCATCTGGGGTTCACCATTGCGCAGGAGACACTGGAGCTGTGTCGGGAGATGGTGGCGGCTGGGGAGGTCGATGCCCTGGTGCCGGAACGGGTATGGCAAGAGATCGCCCGCGCACTGATGGAGCCGACGCCTTCGGCCTTCGTCCGAGTGTTACGCGAGAGCACGGCATTGCAGCGGCTATTGCCGGAGCTAGACCGCTTGTTCGGGGTTCCGCAGCGGGCGGATTTTCACCCCGAGGTGGATACCGGGGTGCATGTCCTGCTTGCCCTTGACCTGTCGGTGCAGCTCTCGGATCGGTTGGCGGTGCGTTTTGCGGTGCTGATGCACGATTTAGGTAAAGGGACCACACCCGCCACGGAACTCCCACGGCACAGGGGGCATGAGGAGCGGGGGGTTCTCTTGGTGGAGGCGGTTTGCGCACGTCTTCGGGTTCCGCGTGCTTGTCGTGATCTGGCAAAGCGGGTTGCCCGCTATCACCTCAAGTGTCACCGTGCGCTGGAGCTGCGGCCGGCAACGGTTGTGGCTTTATTAGAGGCGTTGGATGCATTCCGCCGCCCGGAGCAGCTGCCTTCGTTCCTGGCGGCGTGTGAGGCCGATGCACGAGGGCGGGCTGGCTTCGAGCATCGTGACTATCCGTCGGCGCGTTACCTTACCGAGGCGTATCGGGCGGCTGCGGCGGTGCCGATACAGCCGTTGCTCGAGCAAGGCTTGCAGGGCCGGGAGATCGGTCAGGCCTTGCAGCGCGGGCGTATCGAGGCAGTGGCAGATGTGCGCCGACGATGGCCGCGGCTCTGAGCCACAGGGCTCGGATGGGGCGGTCGATTCATTAAGTTATTATTATAAATAAAGTAGAAGCAAGACGGCACCCAGAGCTACGCGGTAGATCACGAAGGGCGTGAAGCCGATCCGCTCGATCAGGCGTAGAAACAGCGCGATGCAGGCGTAGCCGCTGATGAAGGCCACGAGTACGGCAAAACCGAAAATTCCCCATGGCAGTGCCTGCGGATGAGTGATGAAGTGCACTAAATCAAGACCGCCAGCAAGCAGGCTTACCGGAATCGCCAGCAGAAAGGAGAAACGGGCGGCGCTTTGCCGTGATAAACCTCGGAATACCCCAGCCGTCATGGTGATGCCCGAGCGCGAGGTTCCCGGGATTAAGGCGAGTGCCTGCGCGCAGCCAATCACCACCACATCGGCAGCGCGGATCTCGTAGACGCTACGCCGGCCGCGGCTGCGATCCGCTATCCAGAGCAGCAGTCCGAAACCGATCGAGGTTGTTGCGATCACCAGCGGAGTTCGCAGCAGCTCAGCATGGCTGGCCGCGAGTAGACCGGCGGCTCCAACGGGTACCGTGGCCCAGACGACCGCCCAGGCGAGCCGGGCATCTCGGTTCGTTGCGCCGTTGCGGAACGAGCCTAGCCAAGCAAGCAGCAGCTCTCGTACTTCCTGGCGCAGGTAGAGCAGTACGGCAAGCAAAGTGCCGGTATTCGTGGCAACATCGAAATACAGGCCTTGATCCGGCCAATCGAACAAGTGCGGCATGAGGATCAGGTGGGCGGAACTCGAGATGGGCAAAAACTCGGTCAGACCCTGCACCAGCGCCAACCAAAAGGCATGTAAGTAGCTCATCTTGGATATTTTGGATATTAATGGTTGTTTCGTTTGGCTACGGAATCGCTTCTGCGGGCGGTATGGCGGCGCAGATGATATAAGGTCACGGGTGCGGTGAGACTCCGGATGAGCACGGATTCGCCTTTGCCGAAGGCGAAATCCGCGCTCGATCGTACCGCTTCATGCACCGCTTGCGAGACGATGACGTCCATGGGATCGGCGTGGCCGCATAGCCGTGCCGCCACGTTGACCGTCTCGCCGACGGCCGTGTAATCGAGATGATCGCCGCTACCGATATTGCCGATCACTACCGGGCCGGCATGGATACCAACGCCGACCGGTACCGAGTTGCTGTCGCTCAGTGGCGGTAAAGCGCCGACCCGCTCCATAATGTCCAAGGCACAGCGACAGGCGTCATGGGTCATTTCCTCACCGTCGAAGATCGCCATCACGCCATCGCCGCTGAACTTGTCAACATAGCCGTGATGGGCGTAGACGCATTCCACTTGGGTCCCGAGGTGTTGGCTGACAGCCCGGAACAGCTCGGTGGGTTCGATACACTGCGAAAGCGCCGTGAAGCCGCGAATATCAGAGAAAAGAACGCATACCTCGCGTTGCTGTGGTAGTGGCAGGGCACTCGGGTCTTCGGCGCGGCTTTCGATGACCTTGCGGATCCGCGGCGAGACGTAGCGTGCCAAATCGGCACGGACGCGCTCAAGCTGCTTATAGTAGTCGAATTTTTTAATAAGACCGCCTAATCGGGCGACCACCAGCAGCGGCTCCAGAGGCTTGACCAGGAAGTCGTCGCAGCCCGCGGTAAAAGCTGAGCGTAGTAGATGACGGTCTTCGTTGGCAGTGCAGACCAGGATGGGAGTGATCCGAAAACGCGCCTGCTCGCGTAGTCGCCAGCAAAGCTCGATGCCGTCCATCCCCGGCATTTCCGTATCGAGGATGAAGGCATCCGGTTCACAGTGGCGTATCTGCTCCAACGCTTCCGGGGCGCTTTTCGCTACTTCGACGCGATACCCTGCGGCGTTGAGGATGCGACTGAGGACCGTTCGTGAGAAACGGTGATCGTCAACCACGAGTACGATTGGTTTGCGTTCGTCGGTCACCAGCTTGTCTGTGCCGCCCCCTAACATCTTCGAAATGGGTAACTATACAATTTACTTTGTGGTTACGCTGTAACGACAGCTCAAGCGGTTGCTGAAATCGATCCAGCTGAAGCCGCTCAGTGGCGTGGGGATGCCACGGCCTAGAGCCAGCACTTTGTAGCGCTCGCCCATTTGGCCTGGAAAGAGCAGTGCCTTGGCCTGCTGGGTAAGGTGTACGGCCTGCTCGGGAGCGCGTGCCGTCTCGGCCTCCAGCAGGTGAGGCAAGCCGGCACCGATCAAAAAATGCGCCTGCGTAGTAAACCCGAGCACTTCCAGCCCGGCTTCGATGCCGGCCCGGGCCGCGAGCGTAAAATCGACGAAAGCGGTAATATCCTGCAGACCGGGCAGCACCAGCGGATCATCATGGACGCGGTTACGATAATGGCAGAGCAGCGTTCCCATGTGCCGTTGCGGATGATAATACTCGGCCCTTGGATAGCCGTAATCGACAAATAACGCTGCTCCGGCCTCCATCACTCCGGCAAGGCTCGCGATCCACGGGGCGAGTCGGGGGCACCACTCGGAGACATAGTCGGGGGGGAGCCGCCTGCCCAGCTCCGCTTCGATATTCGCCACCGCCGTGTCGAGCTTGGGGTCCGCCGGAGCGAGCGCCCAGGTCAATGTCGCATCTTCTCCGAGCGTCACCACCTGTTCCTGCACGCCGTTGGAATTTATCTGGAACCGTTTTACGGGTAAGGCATCGATTACCTCGTTGGCCAGGATAACCCCCCGCAGCGGCGTTTCCGGTAACCGATCGAGCCATTCCACGCGCGAGCGCAGCTTGGGTACGGTACGGGCGATGGTTTGCGCCTGTTCCTGGCGCAAGGCGGCGCTGACCTCCAGGATGAGGTAACGCTCGGGCAGGTGTTCGAGACGTTCCAGCTCGCTCAATAGATCCGCGGCCATATGGCCGGTTCCGGCACCAAGCTCCAGCACCACCCCACCGTCGAGCGCTGTTAGTATCTGCGCGACTTGTTGGGCCAGCGTCCGAGCGAACAGCTCCGAGATCAGCGGCGCCGTGGTGAAATCCCCGGCCGGGCCGAAGCGCCGCTGCCCCGCGCTGTAATACCCGAGTCCGGGCTCATAGAGAGCGATCGCCATGTAGCGGTCGAACGGCAGTCGACCACCTGCTCGCCCAATGGCCGCACGGACTCGCTCGGCTAAGCGGGCGCTATGCTCAGCGGCGCTTGGGTCCGGTTTGGGCAAGGGCGCACGATGTGTTGATCGGCGCATGATCTTTCTCAGTCGAGCGCGAGCTCGACAACGCGCATGGCCTGAGCACTGGGTTTGAGTTGCAGCCAGAGCGCATGCAAGGTTTGACCATCCAAGGGGTGGCGGACATCGCCTGCGATGTCCGCCAGTGGCCGCAAGACGTAGGCTTGTTCAAGTATTTCGGGGCGCGGCAGAATTAACTCCGGGTGCTGCATCACGGCATCGCCCCAAGTGAGTAGATCCAGATCGAGGCTGCGCGAGCAGAACTTGGCCGCATTCCGCCGCCGTCCATGCGCACGTTCGATCGCCCGAAGCTCGGCGTTCAGGGTCAGTGCATCGGCATTGGTGCACAAGCCGATTACGCCGTTGTAGAACGCAGCACCCACGAAGCCTACAGCCTCGCTTTCGTAGATCGGCGAGATAATAAGGCGGCCATAACGACGGCGCAATTGCGCGATGGCCGAACGGACATTAGTTTCGCGATCGATGTTGCTGCCGATACTGACGTAGGCGCGTTTCATTTCGCTCCCGGTTTGCCCCGCTCGATGGTGACGCCGGCGATTCGAGCGTTTGACAGTGCATGCAGTTTGCCGACACTCAGGCGCAGCCACGATACCGGGAAACGCTCCAACACGAGCGTAGCAACGCCTTCGGCGAGACTTTCCAGCAAATAAAATTGACCGGCCACCACGAACTGACTGATGCTCTTGGCAACGGTGGAATAATCCAAGGCGTCGGCGAGCTTCCCGGAGGTTGCCGCACGCCGCACGTCGGTGCCTAGCTCGAGGTCGAAGATGAGCGTTTGACGGATGCGCCGCTCCCAGTCATAGACACCGATCACAGTCTCGACTCGAAGCTCGCGCAGGAAAATATAATCCATCACACCCCCCGCGCGTATTGCCGCGTGTTACTGTTTGCAACTATATCGATACTGAGCGGGCATCTCCAATCACGCCGACTTGACCCGCACAGTTGGAGCGATTGCAATAGCGGCCATGTCATCGATCGCACTGACTATCGGGTTTGCCGTATTCGGCTATTTGCTTGGCTCCGTTTCTACGGCGGTTGTAGTATGCCGGGCGTTGAGGCTACCGGATCCCCGTGGCGAGGGCTCGGGCAACCCGGGCGCGACCAATGTTCTGCGGATCGGTGGGCGTCTGCCCGCCGCTTTGACCCTGGTGGGCGATTTTCTCAAAGGCACGCTCCCGGTGCTCATTGCGCGGGCGGTTACCGACGATATGGCTGCTATCGCTGTGGTGGGGTTGGCGGCCTTTGCAGGCCATCTTTACCCGCTTTTCTTTGGCTTTCGCGGCGGCAAAGGAGTGGCGACGGGCCTGGGGGTGCTGCTGGGTTGGTCCTGGATGGCGGCGGCCCTGACCGGCGGCAGCTGGTTGCTCGTGGCGATGCTCACACGTTTGTCATCGTTCTCCGCGCTGATGGCGTTTCTGCTCGCGCCCAGTTTCCTATGGTGGACAACACATAGCGCGGTCTTGGCCGGCACCATGGCGATCATGACGCTCGTGCTCTATTGGCGTCACCGGAGCAACATCGCTAATCTCGTCGCCGGCAAGGAGAAGAAAATCGGGCTTTAGGATTGGTGGCGCCGCTCGAGTGCCGGCTCAGCGCGCCGGCGGTTCGCGCAGCTCGGGCAGTGGCCAACGCGCTGTGACATCAAAGGCGAGCGAATCGTGTTCTCCGGCAGAGAGCCGCAGCCAGCCTGCATAGGCAACCATGGCGGCGTTGTCGGTACAGAATTCGATGCGCGGGTAGTAAATTCGGGCCCCCGACGTTCGAGCGAGCTGTGCCAAGCGTTCGCGTAGCTTGCGGTTGGCGCTCACTCCGCCCGCCACCACCAAACGCTTCGCCCCTGTTTGCCTAAGCGCTCGGCGACACTTTAGATAGAGTGTATCGATCACCGCGTCCTGGAACGCCCGTGCCGTATCGGCGCGTATTTGATCATCGAATTCAGCGGCGCCGCGTAGGGTGTTGAGCGTGTATGTTTTGAGGCCGCTGAAGCTGAAATCCAGCCCCGGGCGGTTGGTCATGGGACGCGGGAAGCGGAACCGATCCGGATCACCCTGTTTTGCCAGCTGCTCCAATGCAGGACCGCCCGGATAATCGAGCCCCAGCAGTTTGGCAACTTTGTCGAAGGCCTCGCCTGCCGCATCATCCAGGGACTCACCGAGCAGCCGGTAGCGGCCGACACCGGCGACTTGGACGAGCATGGTGTGGCCCCCGGAGACCAGTAGCGCGAGGAAGGGAAAGCGCGGTGGAGGTTCCTCCAACATGGGGGCCAGCAGATGGGCCTCCATGTGGTGGATGCCGAGTGCCGGGATGCCTAATGCGTAGGCGAGACTGCGCGCGAGAGCCGCGCCAACCAGGAGGGCTCCGGCCAGGCCGGGGCCGCGCGTATAAGCGACGCCGCCCAGCGCCAAGCGTTCAGTGGCCGAGGCCTGTAGCGTTTCGTCGAGCAACGGCAGCAGCTTGCGAATGTGATCGCGTGAGGCGATCTCCGGTACAACTCCGCCATAGCGGGCATGCGAGTCGGCCTGGCTGTAGACGCGATGAGCGAGCAGGCCAGCTTGGCCGTCATAGACCGCTACGCCTGTTTCATCGCAAGAGGTCTCGATACCCAGTACACGCATTGGGGTGGGGTTCTCCATTGGCCTCGGGTGTTTGAATGCAGCTGTTATTTGGTTTTGCAAATAGCCGGCATGTTGATTACTATTACGCGTTTGTCCCACAAGTTCGGTTTTCTTGAGTCTAAATCAAAACGGATAGTACAACAGCTAGCCAAGAGGAGGTGTTTAGCTACATGCCACAGGTGAAGGTGCGCGAAAACGAGCCCTTCGAGGTCGCTCTGCGTCGATTCAAGCGCTCTTGCGAGAAGGCTGGGATTCTCTCCGAGATACGCCGTCGGGAGCACTACGAAAAGCCAACACAAGTTCGTAAACGCAAGCAGGCGGCTGCCGTCAAGCGGCATCTCAAACGTTTGCAGCGCGAGCAACTACGCCGGCAGCGCTTCTATTGATCGAGTGCAGCGGACCACCTGGTGCCCTCCCAAATGAGCGAGCTGAAAGACCAACTCAATGAAGCGGTGAAGGCCGCGATGCGCGCCGCGGACAAGGTGCGTCTCAGCACGTTACGCATGGTCATGGCGGCCATCAAGCAACGTGAAGTGGATGAACGACGCGAACTCTCGAATGGCGATGTTCTGGCCGTTCTTAGCAAAATGCTCAAGCAGCGACGCGAGTCCTACGCGCAATACCGCGACGCCGGGCGTCAGGATCTGGCCGAGAAGGAGCAGGCCGAGATTGAATGCATCAGCGAGTTCATGCCGCTGCCGCTCTCGGATGCCGAAGTCAACCAGCTCATCGATGCGGCGATCACCGAGACGCAAGCCCGGTCCATCAAAGACATGGGCAAGGTCATGGGGCTACTCAAGCCCAAGGTACAAGGCCGAGCCGAATTGAGCGTTGTTAGTGCCCGTGTGAAAGGGCGTTTGTCGAGCGTATGATGTACCCGGTCAACGCTCGTGCATGTTCCGGGACGGGCTTGTTACGCGCCGAGGAGGTTAATCGACAACCGGGCCATGGCCGGAAAAATACCCGAGCGTTTCATCGATGAGCTGCTCAGTCGAACCGACATCGTCGATGTCATCGGCGAGCGTCTGCAGCTGAAACGAACGGGAAATAACCATCACGCCCTGTGTCCTTTTCACGGCGAGAAAACGCCTTCCTTTACCGTCAGCCAAACTAAACAATTTTATCATTGTTTCGGTTGTGGTGCGCATGGCACCGCCATCCGCTTCCTGATGGAATACGAGCGGATGGATTTTCGGGAGGCGGTGAGCCGGCTTGCGTGGCGGGTCGGCTTGGAGCTCCCGGCGGCGGCGCGCGAGGAAAAGGTTGAGCGGCACGAGAAGCTCTACCGGGTGGTTGGCCGGGCCGCGGAGCTCTATCGACATTGGTTGCACCGTCACCCGCAGGGTCGGCGGGCGTTGGGCTATCTCGAAGCTCGCGGACTCAATGCCGAAATCGCGGCGCGCTTTGAGCTCGGTTTTGCTCCGCCTGGGTGGAACCACCTCGCTCGGGCGATATCCGAGCATCACGATTTGGTGGCCGTTGGGCTGCTTGTTCAGAGAGAAGGCAAGCGAACCTATGATCGGTTCCGCGATCGGATTATGTTTCCGATTCGCGATCAGCGGGGACGTATAATCGGCTTTGGTGGGCGCTCGCTCGGGGAGGGGCAGCCTAAGTATCTGAATTCTCCGGATTCCCCAATTTTTCACAAGGGGCGAGAACTTTACGGCCTCGACAAGGTTCTTGAGTCGGACCGGCGACCGACCGATATTCTGATTGTAGAAGGTTATATGGACGTGGTGGCCCTGGCGCAATATGGCCTGCCACGCGTAGTGGCCACGCTGGGTACGGCTACGTCCACGACTCAGGTTGAGCGGTTGTTCCGCTTAACTCGCGATTTGATATTTTGCTTCGATGGCGACGCAGCGGGTCGTCAAGCTGCGTGGCGGGCGCTGGTGAACACATTGCCTGGGCTGCAGGGCGGGCGCCAGGCGCGTTTCCTCTTCCTTCCCGAGGGTGAGGATCCGGATAGTTTCGTGCGCTCGCACGGGCAGGCGGCGACAGCGGCTGTACTGCGCGAGGCGCAACCGTTATCGGATTTTCTACTTGAGCGGCTAACCGTCGGCGTGGATATGACCAGCATCGATGGGCGGGCCCGCTTGGTGGACGAGGCGTTACCGCTGCTGCAACGGCTACCGGTGGACGTGTTCCGGCGTATGCTGATCGAGCGGTTGGCGGGGCTGGCGCAGCTGGAGCCCGATTATATCGAAGCTTGCGTCGGTACGGGTGAGCGCTCTGGATTGAAGTCGGTTCCGCGTTCTGCGCGACGGCTGGGCGGGATGCCGACGGTGCGGCGCACGCCGGTGCGCTTGGCGCTGGCGTTGCTTTTGCACCGTCCGGCGTTGGCGCAGTTGGTCGATGACGATGAAGTTGACAGCCTGCGGGATTTAACGATCCCAGGTTTGCCGCTGTTAGTGCAACTACTTGAGTTGATTCACATGGAACCGCATATCAGCAGTGGTGCGTTGCTGGAGCGTTATCACGATAGTGAGCATGCAACGGCGCTGTGGAAACTTGCAACGTGGGACCCTATGGTTCCGGATTTTGGGATGGAAGCGGAGTTTCGGGACGCCTTAGCGCGGGTGCGCGCATTGCTGCACCGCAAGCGTCTGCAATACTTAAATGAACGATTGCAGCGAGGCGAATTGACCGCCGCAGAGTGGCAAGAGTGGGTGCACCTCAAGCGGCACTCCTAAGACAAAGCCGTTATATCTACCAGAGTAGACATGCGAACTCAATAGGTTATATTTAACACTTAATAGTATTTATAAGCCTATGACACCGTACAATCTCATTAAGCCAGCCAATAGACCCATTATGACTATTCAGGATCAGCAGTCCCAAATTAGAGAACTCATCGCCCGCGGTAAGGAACAGGGCTACCTCACATATGCTGAGGTCAACGACCACCTACCCGATGATATCGTAGATCCGGAGCAGATCGAAGACATTATCGGCATGATTAATGACATGGGGATTAGCGTCCATGAGACGGCGCCTGACTCCGATACGCTGCTCCTGAGTGATGCCGCTGTCGCGACGGACGAGGACGAAGCCGAGGAGGCTGCAGCGGCGCTCGCCTCTGTGGACGCGGAATTCGGTCGAACCACCGATCCCGTGCGCATGTATATGCGTGAAATGGGGACGGTGGAACTGCTCACCCGAGAGGGCGAGATCGAGCTTGCCAAACGCATCGAGGAAGGTCTCGATCAGGTGTTGCGCGCGCTGTCAGCGTATCCCGAGTCGGCACGCACGCTTTGCTCCCTGCACAGGCACGTGGAGGCCGGGCGGCTTCGTTTACAGGAGATCCTCGCCGGCTTCCGGGGTTTGGAAGACGAGCTGGACGGCGGCGCAGATGCGGTGGATGTCTCGGTGGGCATAGACGGAGACGACGAGGATGAAGAGTCCGCTTCCAATGCCGCTGCGGACAGCGGCCCGAATCCGGAGCAGGCGGTCCAGCTGTTCAATCGCATTCGGGAGCTACACGAAGCGCTGCTGATCGCTTTGCAGGAGCGCGGCAGTGGCTCGGAGCAGTGCCGCGAGCTGCGCGAGGAGATGGGTAATCTCTTCCTCTCCATGAAGCTTGCCCCAAAGGTGATCGATGGCATGGCCGAGAACTTGCGTAAAGCCGTCGAGCGCATCCGCCGTGCCGAACGAGAGGTGACCCGGATCTGCGTCAAGCAGGCTGGTATGCCGCGCAAGGAGTTCATCACTTTGTTTCCGGGGCGGGAAACCGATCCGAGCTGGGTGGACGAGTTGATCCGGGCGGATAAGCCGTATTCCGAGGCCGTGGCCGAGCGTAGGCAGATGCTGCTCGAAGCCCAGGTCGGTTTGGCAGCCATCCAGGAGGCTACCGGGTTGGCGGTGAGTGAGGTCAAGGAGATCAACCGCCGTATGTCCATCGGCGAGGCTAAGGCACGGCGGGCGAAAAAGGAGATGGTGGAGGCGAATCTGCGCTTGGTCATCTCCATCGCTAAAAAGTACACCAATCGCGGCCTGCAGTTCCTGGATTTGATTCAGGAGGGCAATATCGGCCTGATGAAGGCGGTGGACAAATTCGAATACCGGCGTGGCTACAAATTCTCTACCTACGCCACCTGGTGGATCCGTCAGGCGATCACCCGTTCGATCGCCGACCAGGCGCGGACCATTCGTATCCCGGTCCATATGATCGAGACCATCAACAAGCTCAACCGAACCTCGCGGCAGATGCTCCAAGAGATGGGCCGCGAACCGCAGCCTGATGAGCTGGCCGAGCGCATGGAGATGCCCGAGGACAAGGTACGCAAGGTCCTAAAGATCGCCAAGGAGCCCATCTCGATGGAAACCCCCATCGGCGACGATGAGGATTCCCATCTCGGGGATTTCATCGAAGATGCAGCCGTAATGTCGCCGGTCGACTCGGCAACCCGCGAGGGTCTGAAAGAGTCGGTGCGCGAGGTGTTGGCTGGGTTGACCCCGCGCGAGGCGAAGGTGCTGCGGATGCGGTTCGGCATCGATATGAACACTGACCACACCTTAGAGGAGGTCGGTAAGCAGTTCGACGTCACCCGCGAGCGGATCCGCCAGATCGAGGCCAAGGCGCTGCGCAAGCTGCGCCATCCGACCCGCTCGGAGTCGCTGCGCAGTTTCCTGGACGAGACCTGAAATCATTTGCCGGGACGTGGTTATTGCCGCAAGCACTCGAAGCGTTGCGTGGCGGTAAGTCCTAGTTCGGGACTTGTCGCCCACGCAGCGGAAGCAGGACCAGTCACTCTCTTCCCGGGTTCCGTATGCCCCTTACGCAACGCGCTACTAGGTCAAGCTCCCTGGCAAGGGTTATACTTGCGCCCTGCGGAGTTTCCACAAACCACACCTCACCGGGCCTGTAGCTCAGTTGGTTAGAGCAGGGGACTCATAATCCCTTGGTCGTAGGTTCGAGTCCTACCGGGCCCACCATAAAAACAGTGGCTTACTGCAACGTATTACTCAGTATAATTTTTCATGTAGAGCCTATGTAGAGGCGTAACCGCAAACGAACCGAGTGGCCGCCACCCACACCAACATTATCAACAGGTGTTGTTCGGCTCCGTCCTGCCTGACCAGTAAGCTCCACATGCGATATGAGCGCCGTGGCTTGGCGAAAGCGGCGAATCCGGCGAAAACGGTTGCTACGCTTGGCTTTCGGCGTGGCGAACATCTGGCGAGCGGTGGCGAAAATTGGCGAGAGTTAGCCCATAGCCGGGTGATAGTATGCAGCTTGACGCTCGATCCCGTTCGCCACGTTCCGCCCGGCTTCCGCGATCAGCGCTGCCAAGGATCGTGCTGCTGCTAGCTGCATGCTAGGCGGTCATGCTTCACCGCAAAGAGGCTCCTAATCCGCGACTCCTCAATTGTGGCGGCTGCTAGCCCATCTTTAACGCTCTCTGCCTGATTTCGGGCTGATTTGGGCGTGTATGCGAAGAGAAGTTATTGATTCGTATAGTGGCGAGGGTGGCGCGCTGGATGTGGTGCCATAATATTTATTGTTATCCCTTGTGCGGAGCGCCCGCCCACGCTAGCCTCGCGGGCATGTTCATCCGCCGCACCCAGACCCGCAGCACGGCCACCGGCGAGTCGTATGTCACGTATCGTCTGGTGCGCTCCGAGCAGCGCGCCGGTAAGGTCCGCCAGCGCACCCTGTTGAACCTGGGGCGGCACTTCCCAGTGGCGCAGGCACACTGGTCGGCGTTGTGTGCGCGCATCGAGCAACGGCTCAGCGGCCAGGCGGCGCTGTTCGACGAGGAGGGGAAGGGCCTCCCGCTCGCCGTCGAGCGCCAGGCCGAGCGTATTGCGGCGCGGCTGCTCGCCGAGCAGGGCGGTACGCCGGCACCGGCCGATGCTGGCGGTGTACCCGGCGGTGGGGGTGACGTGCAGTCGGTGGACGTGGACTCGCTCTCACTGGTGCGCCCGCGCTCGGTGGGCGTCGAGCAGCTCGCCCTGTGGGCGCTGCGCCAGGCGGGCTTGGAGGAGCAGCTCCAAGCGCTGGGGCTGACCGGCCCGCAACGTGCGGCGGCGCTGGGGCTGATCGTTGCCCGCATGGCCGCCCCGGGCTCGGAGCGGGCGACGTATCAGTGGCTCGCCCGGCGCAGCGGCCTCGGCGAGCTGCTGGAGGTGGACTTCGAGGCGATGAGCCCGATGCAGCTCTACCGTACCTCCGATATCCTGCTGCGCCACCGCGCGGCCCTCGAAGGGCATCTGTTCGCCCGGGTGAGCGATCTGTTCGCGCTCGCCCCGACAATCACGCTCTACGATCTGACCAACACTTACTTCGAGGGCGAGGCACCGGTCAATCCGGCCGCGCGCCACGGCCACTCCAAGGAGCGGCGCAGCGACTGCCCGCTGCTCACCCTGGCGCTGGTGCTCGATGCTGCGGCTTTGTGCGCCGCTCGCGGGTCTTCGCTGGCAATGCGGCCGAGGCGCAGACCCTCCAGGGGATGCTCACCGGCCTCGCGGCGCCCGCCGGCGCGCTTGTGGTCATGGACCGCGGGGTGGCCACCGAGGCCAACCTCGCCTGGCTGGCCGAGCAGGGCTACCGCTATCTGGTGGTCAGCCGCGAGCGCCGCCGCGCGGTCGATTTTAAAGAGGCCATCACCCTCGACAACGCCGGCGGGCAGGCCGTGGAGCTACTCAAAGTGCCCTCGGCCGATGGCCAGGAGGTGCGCCTGTATTGTCGCTCCGAGGGCCGCGTGCGCAAGGAGCAAGCGATCGCCGGGCGCCTGATGGACCGCTTCGAGGCTGGGCTCGACAAGCTTGCGACCGGACTCAGCCGGCGGGGCACCACCAAGCGCATCGACAAGCTCTGGGAGCGCATCGGGCGGCTCAAGGAGAAAAGCCGCGGCCTCGGCCAGCACTACCACATTGAAGTGATCGCCGGTGACAGCGGCGAGCGCGCCCGTGCGATCCACTGGCAGCGCCTGCCCGTGAAAGGCTCTCTGGTCACCGAGCCGGGCGTCTATTGCCTGCGCAGCAACGAGACCGGCTGGGACGAGAAGACAATGTGGCGCACCTACATCATGCTCACCGACCTTGAGGCGGTCTTCCGAAGCCTGAAATCGGAGCTCGGCCTGCGCCCGATCTTCCATCACAAGGAAGAGCGTGCCGAGGGGCACCTGTTCATCACCGTGCTCGCCTATCAGTTCGTCCAGCTCATCCGCCACTGCCTCGCCGCCCACGGCATCTGCGAGCGTTGGAGCACGCTACGCGATACCCTCGCCGGCCAGTGCCGGGTCACCGCCACGTTCAACCGCGGCGATGGCCGCACCCTGCACGTGCGCAAGGCCACCCGCGCCGAGCCCGATCAGGCGCGAATCTATCAGGCCCTCGGGGCCGATCCCGCCCCGGGCGGCGTGCAGAAAACAATCGTGTGAGCCCGCTGATTTATAAAATGAACGTAATGTAGTGCCACTCGCCGCCGCGGCCGATCTTAACTCTCTGAGTATCGCGAAGTTATTTTTGGGGACGTTAAACTTGGGCTAGCGCTCCGTCCCTCCTTTTCACCCAGCACGGTCAACCCGGTGACCCCGAGGAGCTGGGCGATCCTGGCATTGGGCTGTTCGTCGGTCAGATGGCTGTAGTCCATGCGCATCGGCCCGCCGCTCTTGCCGGTGAGCTCGCGACGATTTGAGTATACGTCACCGACCTCCTTGGCGATCCGCTCGAGCATGTCGGCCATATGGCGGTAGTTGCCGCGGGCCTTATACACCCGTGAGGCATGGGCAAGCCGCCGGATACGCACAGCTTTGTGCGCTTCCGGTATGTCCTCTAGGCGCTTCAGGAAACGCCGCCGCGTTTCGTAGAACAGCTCGCACCAGCGCTGACTCAGCTGCCTGCCGGCGCGCTTAGTTGGATCGTAAACCTCAGCGCCCTGTGGAGAAATCGCAGCGCCGTATTCGCCCTTGAGCGCTGCGGCCGCTTCTTTGGGTGTTTCGAACTGCGCCAACGCTTGAACCAAAAAAGCCTTATGCTCCGCCGTCAAACGCTTTGCCGACATGCTTTCCTCAAGGCTGATCAAGAGCTATACCGATGATGGCAGCATCCGGGCGGCCCCGCGCACCGCTGCATTACGCGGCGGCGAAACCGGCTGACCGTAACGCCTCGTGACCCGACTCGTTCGTCAACACAGCCTGTTACAGCTTGGCCCGTCAACCGTCCTGGCGCTATATCGGTCGCGGAACCCACTGCAGGCCGGAGTAAGGCCCCATCAGGAAACCGCGCCCCTGATGCACCATGCTCGGGTTACCAGTGGGTTCCGGCCATACGGCAACCGAACGCCAGGATATCAGCCGCTGCGCTTAGGTTTTCGGCCTCAGAACGATGGGGGCTTGCCCAGAGATGCACCGCTGTCCCTCCAGTCGGCTGCTGAGCCCGCCCACCAGAGCGGGCCGGAATCTAGCCCTTCGGCTTGGGCTGCGCCCTCGCGAGCTCCCGCGCCTTCTTCGCCGCGCGCTTGTGATCCATCCGGTTCAGCGCGTTCGGCTCGCTCTTGGCCATGTGGTCGTGGGTCGCCGCGAGTGCGGCGAGCGGGTTGCGCAAGGAGGTCTTGCTGCTCTTCTTCGTCGCCATGCTGTCGTTGCCTCGCAAGCTCTAGGATGCGCTCGGGCGCCGGTGCCGTCTCGCCAAGCAGATCGGCCCCCGGCTGTGCCGTTGCGGCGGTTTGTGTGTAAAAGCGTAACGCCTCGGCCAGTTTCTCCCGTCCCGCGGGCCGCGTCCAGCTGCGATTGTTGCGCAACATCAGCCGCAAAAAGAGCTCTGCCACTGGGGTAAGCGCCGCTCAAGGGTGGGGTTGATCCAGGCAAAGCGCCCGTCCGCATCGAACTTCGCCTCGGTGATGATGCGCGCGGACTTCTCGTGGAGCCTCGCCCCCCAAATCCATTCGTTGCGCTCGTTGATCCCGCCGAAGACGTGGAAGGGCAGGCGCATCGCCTGGTCGAGCGGCTGGGCGTCGTACCAGCGGCTCGCCGCGCGCTGACGGGCCTGCGCGCCGCCACGGGCGGTCGGGTCGGTCACATCCTCGCGCAGCGCGTAGCGGATGTCGGGGTTGGCGTGGCGCGCCATTACGGAGAAGCGGTTGGCATCCGCAGGCACCGGCACTATAGTAACGGTATTCCCGCCATCGCTTCGGGCGTTGGGATCGAGGGTCTCCAAAATGCTGGCGGCATTCATCGTGGCGGGATACTTCCTCATCGACTGCGCCGCCAGATTTTTCCGGCCTGTTCTAACCTCCTCAAGGTATAACGTCGAACCGTCTTTTTGCCGCTTGACATAGATCACTTGATCGCGGCCAAGGCGATTCTTCGTGCCGAAGATCACTGTATCCGGGCTAGACAGCAACTCCGGCAAGCGCAGCAGATCCTCATCCGTGACGGCCACTTGACCGCGAGGTTCTTCTCGGGCCGCATCGCCGTGGACCTTGCGGATATGGCGAACTGCCGAGGTGTCTATGATGTGAACAAAGCCAGCCAGATCCAACCCAGCCTTTTCCTTGGCAACGCCAACAAGCCAATCGGACACAGCCCCAAGCGTGGCCTTTCGTTGCAGATTGCCAGTTCGACTCGCTGATTCAAGGACATCGGCTATTTCGGAAGTCTGGAATCGAACCCGAGGATCAGCCGGGTCAATGGCGCTACCAGCCGCCTGTGGGCTTACAAACCGCCCTTGCGCATCGCGCGGCTGCCGGGCGCCCACCTCGCCACGCTCGATTGCGCGGAAGACGCTATCGGCGGTGTGGAAGCCGCGCCCGCGCAGCGCATTACCGAGTGCGCGCAGGAAATCGCGGATGCGCTCAAAGGCCCGGCGCACAAACCCTCTCGCCTCACCGCGCCCGCCCAGTCGGCGTGCAGTTCGGCCACCGCCTCCTCGGTGAGCTTATCCTCGCTGAGCCCAAGGGGTGCGTAGCGCTTGCGCACCCGGCCCATGAGGGCGGTATCGGCGAGCACCGCACGAGTGAGCGTGCGCCACTCAGTCTCCCGAATCAGCCCTAGGTCGCGCAGCGCGGAATAATAAGGGACAATAAGGGACAGACCACGGTTTCTCGACGGAGATTAACAGACTGAATCGTGGTCTGTCCGTACGCAGTAACAACAGTAAGTCTAGCGGGTTAAAGTCCCGTCCGGGGAGTTGTCCGTACGCCCCGGTAGCATGAGGAAGCGGCGTCGCGGTAACGCGGGGTCGTAAGTTTCCGCACAGCAAGAGAGCAGGCCGTAACGCAAGTGAACCCATGAGTAGCCTCGTAAACGAACTGGAGAAGCCGACCCTGTGGACAGAAGGGGAAGGCCGCTGGATGGACGCCGGAACAACGGAAGTAGCGGCCATCGACTCCGGGGGTAGCAGGGTCGGCATGTTCTCGAAGATTTGCTGTCCAGTGCTGGAGATCCATTTCGGGGGGTGGGGAGGCCACCGACCGATGCGTATAAGGAAACGAAAGCGCTTCGGCCCGAAATGGAAATCGGAGGGGTTCGAAGTACCGTTCGAGGCGAAGGGACAACACAACCCCCGCCGAGGGAAGGGACCCTGCTTTGTTCATGCAACCGAAGGGCGGAGGATCAGGGGATTGCGGAAATGCTAGCCACCCCGGCTACGATCAGGACGCTCCAGAGGAAGCTCTATGCCAAGGCCAAGCGAGAACCGGCCTACCGTTTCTATGCGCTTTACGACAAAGTCAGCCGGGAAGACATCCTCAGTCATGCCTGGCGACTTGTCCGGTCCAACGGAGGCAGTCCCGGCATCGACGGGATCGGCTTCGGGGCCATCGAGCACGGAGAAGGGGTAGACAGGCTATTGCGGGAATTGGCCCGTGATCTGCAAGCGAAGAACTACCGAGCCCAACCGGTACGGCGCGTGATGATCCCCAAGGCGGACGGCAGTCTACGGCCGCTGGGGATACCGACGATCCGCGACCGGGTGGTGCAGATGGCGGTGAAACTCGTCATCGAACCGATCTTCGAAGCCGGCTTCTGTCCGAACTCGTACGGATTCCGGCCCAGGAAATCGGCCCACGATGCCGTGGACGACATCGCCAATACGCTTTGGGCCGGCCACACTCAAGTCATCGATGCCGACCTGTCGAGATGTTTTGACAGCATCCCGCACGCCAAGTTGTTGGTCGTAGTGGCCGAGCGCATTGTCGATGGGGGCATTCTCGCCCTGATCAAGCAATGGCTCAAAGCTCCGGTCATCGGCGAAGATGAAAGCGGAACCCGTAAGGCGGTAGGTGGCGGCCAAGGTAGCAGCCGAGGGACGCCGCAAGGCGGCGTTAGCACGCCCTGAACGCAAAGGGTAACTTCGGCTTCGATCGGACAATCCCGCTCGACCGTTCCCGTTCTGTGCTTGATTTGCGTCTCAGGAGGTAATATACGTATGTCATATGTCGCGATCGACCGATACGCAGAAGGCGCAACGTCTCAATGCGGCCTATGGGTTGCTCGCGCGTGGGCTGAAGGTGGCGGAGGCTGCCGTGTTGTTGTCGCGCCAATTCACGCTGTCCCGACGTCAGGCCTATCGCTACATCGAGGCGGCCCAGGCAATCGGCCGGCCGGTGCCAGTGACCGAGCCAACGACGGCCGTGACGTTCAAGCTTCCGCCCAGTTTGGTCGACGCGATTCGAACGCGGGCTGCGGCCGAGGAGACGACGATCAGCGACATGGTCAGTCGGGCGCTGCGCGCGTTTCTCGACGAAGCCGGCGGCAATGGCTGACCGGCGCGGCGCCAGTGATCGCAGCGTCCGTCTCGAGCATGCGTTTGACCGTCTCCTCGCCGTCAAACTGGAACAGGTCTATGGGATTTTGGTACCGGAGCGGGTCCGTGTCGCCGGTGTGGGACCGTGCGTAAGGGAGGGGAGCGATGAAGATCGCCGCGATTTATGCCCGGGTATCCTCCGACCAACAGAAGGGAGCGAACACGATCGCCAGCCAAACCGCGGCATTGATCGAGTTCGCCCGCGAGCAGGGGTTCACCGTACCCGATGAATGGATAATCGAGGACGAAGGTTTCAGCGGCGCCAGCCTGCTGCGGCCCGGCTTGGAGCGGCTGCGCGACCTCGCGGCCGAGGGCCAAATCCAAGCAGTGCTCATCCACTCGCCGGATCGGCTGAGCAGAAAGTATGCCTATCAGGTTCTGCTGACCGAAGAGTTCGCCCGCCATGGTGTCGAAGCCATCTTCATCAAGGCGCCGCATTCCGCCACGCCCGAAGATCAGCTCATGCTGCAATTCCAAGGGATGATCGCCGAGTACGAACGCGCCCAGATTCTCGAACGCTCCCGCCGTGGCAAGCGTCAGCGCGCCAAATCGGGCGAGATCTCCGTGCTCGGCGGGGCGCCCTACGGCTATCGCTACATTCGCAAGATGCCCGAAACGCTGGCGCGTTAGGAGATGGATGCCGCCGAGGCGGCAGTCGTGCGGCTGGTGTGTGAGAAATACACCGTAGACGGTGTGAGCATGGGCGCCATCGCCCGGCTGTTGCGGGAGATGGGCCCTCCGACTCGCCGGCGAGTGACCCGTTGGGAGCGTTCGGTCGTGTGGGGGATGTTGCGCAATCCCGCCTATAAGGGCACCGCCTGCTTCAACAAGACACAGGTCGGGCCGAGGCAAAAGGTGACCAAGCCATTCCGTCTGTCGGGTCGGTCGGTCCATGGTGAAGACCAGCGCACATGAGCGGCCGCGCGAGGAATGGATCGAAGTGCCGGTCCCCGCCCTTGTCAGCGAGGAAACCTTCGCTTTGGCGGCCGAGCGCTTGGCCGACAACAAGCGTTTCGCACCGCGCCGGACCATCGAGCCCAGCCTTGTGCAGGGCTTGGTCTCGTGCCGCAAATGCGGCTACGCGCTCTACCGCGCGTCGACCCGCACGAGTGCACGCAAAATCCACTATTACCGCTGCCTGGGTTCGGATGGCTGGCGTCATCTCGGCGGATCCGTGTGCGACAGTCGCCCGATCCGCCAGGACCTGCTCGACCACATCGTGTGGCAGGAGGTGATGCGGCTGATCGCCGATCCGGGGCTCATCAACGCCGAGCTTGACCGCCGCCTGGATGCGGCCCGTGCGAGTGAACCGACGAAGAAACGCCAGGACGCTGTCGAACGCGACCTCACGCGCCTGAGCAAAAGCATGGACCGCCTGGTGACCGCCTACCAGGAAGACCTCGTGTCTTTGGACGAACTGCGAGGCCGCATGCCCGAACTGCGGGCCCGCGAACAGGGATTGAAATCCGAGCTGCAGGCAATCTTCAGTCAGGCCGCCGACCGCATGTCGTTCCTGCGTTTGGCCGAAACATTGACCGCTTTCCTCCAGCGACTGCGGGAATCGGCAGAGACTTTGGAAATCAGTGACCGCCAGAGAATCGTCCGCTTGCTGGTTAAGGAGGTCTTGGTTGATGATGATACTATCACCATCCGCCACTCGATCCCGGCGCAACCAACTACGCCTTCGGCCAGCACCCAACCGCCACCCTCCAATGGCAATGTGACGATCCCCGACCAAAGTTACCTTTTGCGTTCAGGGTGTCAAAACGCCGCTGCTGGCCAACGCCTACCTGCATATCCTGGACCGGCTGTGGCAACGGCATCGCCTGCGCGAGAAACTAGGTGCGCACCTCGTCCGCTATGCGGACGATTTCGTGGTGCTGTGCAAGAAGGGTGTGGAAGAACCGCTGAAGGTGGTGCGCCACGTACTGGAACGGCTGGACCTCAGCCTCAACGAGGCTAAGACCCACATCGTGGACGCCAACGAAGCGAGCTTCGACTTCCTGGGTCTCACGATCCAGATGAGTCGGGGGGCGAAGTCGGGCAAACCGTATCCGAACGTCCGTCCGTCGGACAAGGCCGTGAAGAAGATTACGGTGCAACTGACGGAACTGACAAAACGGGAGCTGACCTGCATTCCGCTGGGGGACGTGGTGGCGAACGTGAACCGCAGCCTGAGAGGCTGGGCGAACTACTTCCACTACCGGAACTCCTCCGACAGGATGAGCAAGGTCAGATACCACGCGGAAGAACGGCTGCGTACCCACTTGCGGAAGCGCTACAAAGTCAGGAATCGAATGGCGGGGCTGGTCAAATTCCCGCGCCGAGACCTGTATGAGCGCTACGGGCTATACAAACCTCCCATGGAAGCCGGCTGGAAAACGGCGCATGCCTCGGCATGAAGAACATCGGAAAGCCGTGTGCGGGAAAATCGCATGCACGGTTTGATGAGGGAGGGCAGGCGAGAGCCTGTTCTCTACTCTACCTTATTGTTCTTATTGTTCTTATTGTTCTTATTGTTCTTATTGTTCAGTCAGCAGAGGATGGATACGCCGTGAGCGAGCCTACGCTGCGCGCTCTTTCGCAACCAGAGACCGAGATCACGGCGCCGCTCCATGCGCTGCTGCGCCGAGGCGCGCGGGATCTGATCGCTCAGGCGGTGGAGGCAGAGCTAGATTAGACGGGGCGTCAACGGTAACACTGCGAAGTTACGAGGAAGTCACAATGGTTTAATATCGAAGACTTCCACCTAATCACCGTTCGGCGGCGGAGGGATAACTTGGAAGACATGCTATATAGCGGCTCGGAGAGCCTCATCCGGACGTTGGTCGTTGGGGTGCTGGCCTACGTCTCGCTCGTGGTTTTGCTGCGGATCTCGGGCAATCGGACGCTCTCCAAGATGAACGCCTTTGACTTGGTTGTGACGGTCGCCCTCGGCTCGACTCTGGCCACTGTGCTGCTGAGCAAGGACGTCTCCCTGGCCGACGGGATACTGGCCCTTGCTCTGCTTATCGGGCTTCAGTTCGCCGTCACATGGACCAGCGTCCGGGCGCGTTGGGTGCGGCAATGGGTCACGGGGGAACCGCTTATGCTGCTTTACCGCGGCGAGTTTCTACCCGCAGCCCTCCGGCGGGGGCGGGTAGCCGAAGACGAGGTGCGGGCGGCGATCCGGTCGGCCGGGCTTGCGTCCTTGAATGAAGCCGAAGCCGTCGTCCTGGAGACGGACGGATCGTTCAGCGTCATCCGCCGGGGCGACGGGAACGGCCCTCTGAGCCTCGATGGCGTCCGTGGGCCGCGGCTGAGTAGCGAGTCCGCCGAACCAGGCGCTGCATCTGGCCGCGACGGCAGTAGCTGATTTCGGCGTTCAAGCTCCCTCAGCGCCGCATCACGCTAGGCCGCCAGGTTACCTCTGTACGCGTAGGCAGCGACGATGCTAACGGCGCACCCGTACACCTCGACCTCGCACACGGGGGCTACAAGCTGCGTTTTCTGCAGGGTAAGCCTAAGAGCCTGTTCACAATCTCTCTTTTCCTGATAATGAGGGGATGAGGAAGCAATATTCAAGCGATATCACGCGCGAGCAGTTTGAACAGATCAGACCCTTACTGGAGAGTGCGCGCAAGCACACCAAATCGAGGACGGTGGATCTCTACGAGGTGTTCTGCGCGATCCTGTATCTACTCAAAAGCGGTTGTCAGTGGCGAATGTTGCCAGGCGAGTTTCCAAAGTGACGCACGGTTCATTTCTACTTTGCCAAGTGGAGCGAACCGCGAGGAGAGGATGGCAGCCTGCTGGAGCAGGCGTTAAAAAAATCAGGTTGGCGCGGCCCGTACCAAACAGGGGCGTAGCGCCACAACGAGCTTTTTGATCGTTAATGCACAGAGTGTGAAGAACACGGACAGCGCCGAACACAAGGGATATGACGCGGGCAAGGAGGTCTCGGGAATCAAGCGCCCTATTGCGGTGGATACCCAAGGGTTGCCGCATGCCATCGGGATCACCACGGCCGATGTGACCGACCGCAAAGGGGCCTTGGCGGCCATGGATCGCTGCGCATCGAATCTACAGTCGGTTCAGAGCGTATTGGTGGATGGGGGTTACACGGGGCGCCCTTTTGCGCAAGCCGTACAGAAGAAGCTTCAGGCGACGGTACAGGTGGTCAAACGCAACGAAGCGCACACCTTTGTCGTGCTGCCCCAGCGTTGGGTCGTGGAACGCTCCTTCGGCTGTCTGGAAAAATGCCGCCGCTTATGGAAGAACTGCGAGCGTACGCTCAATACCAGTCTGCAGTTCGTCCATCTGACGTTCCTCGTTCTGCTCATTAGAAGATTGTGAGCAGCCTCTTACCAGTGAGCGCGGTCTCTGGTCGTGAAGGAGCACCCACCGTAGACTCGCTCATGGCGTATCCACCCTCTCTGCTGACTGTGATCTTGGTCGTGAGCAGTCAGCAGGATACGCTACCTCTTCTATTTCCCCTCATACACCAAAAATGAGCTTAACCCCCGAGAGGCGCGTGCTCTGGCATCGTAGACGAGCTGGGCACGCCGCCCCAGCGAAGAGCTCGGTAAGATACTCCGGCAGGCCGCCTCATCCGGGAAGCGTCGCTCGAACTCCTTTAATGTCGTCGGGAACTCGCACCAGAGCTAATCCGGGTCCTCTACACTCATCCTTTGCTCTAAGCTCATATTAGAAATGCCGTAAAATATACATATATTAGGTGCTAAGCGCATAGGTATGCATAATGGCTCTGCGTCGATTTCTTGTATGCTTCGACGGTACTTGGAACACTCCGGACTCTGGGGAGAAGCCGACCAATGTCGTGAAGCTGCTGCGCGCCGTGTGCAATCAGGCGGGCGGGGTCAGCCAGACGTGTTTCTATGAGAAGGGTGTGGGAACCGACGGTCCGGTCGATCGCCTGCTTGGCGGCGCATCGGGTAAGGGCCTGACGGCCAATTTGGTCAATGGATACCGTTTCCTGGCCAACAACGTCGACTCCGATGACGAAATCTACGTTTTCGGGTTCTCCCGTGGTGCGTATACGGCGCGGAGCTTAGTGGGTTTCATTGCCCTTGCCGGGCTGCTCTCACCGTTGGAGCTCGGCCGCAACCTGGGGCGGGTGCTCGAGGTGTACCGCGAAGAACACCTGAGCTTGGCGCAAAAGCGCGAGAGGATCGACGAGCTGGGCATTAATCGTCGCCCGGATGTGGGTATCCGCTGCGTCGGTGTCTGGGACACCGTCGGATCACTGGGTATTCCCGGAGACCTCGGTCGGCGGTTAGCGAAGAAGTATTACTTTCACGACGTGCAGCTGAGCAGCAAAGTCGACGTCGCTTTGCATGCCGTTGCCATCGATGAGAAACGCAGTGCATTCGCGCCGACGCTGTGGGTTCGCAAAGAGGATGACGCACCGGTTGAGGGGCAAACTGTCGAGCAGGTGTGGTTCTGCGGCGTTCACTCGAATATCGGCGGCTCCTATGCCGATGCGGGGTTGTCCGACATCGCGCTGGAGTGGATGATCAAGCGCGTTGCCGCCAACACCGGCTTGGCGTTCGACGAGGAATACATCCGCGAGCACGTCAAACCCGATATCAGGGGCGACGGCATCGACAGCCGAACTGCTTTGTACAAGGGCAGCGTCGCCTTCCCATACCAGCGACTGGTCAACCAATGCATACCGAAGGGCTCCGGTATCGGCGACTGGTTTCGCGATACCTTCCGCAGTCTCGACCGGCGCAATATTCCCCCCGAGGGATCGGTGTTCATAAACGAGCGGATTCATGTCTCGACTCTAGAGCGATGGGCTAAGACGGTCGTCCACGACAACACACCGGATACGCCCTATCGTCCGTCGAACCTTGCCGCTGCAATTCGCCGACACTCGCGCGACGGGGGTGTGCCAGTGGTTGGCTGGGACGGCGAGATCATTCCGGGGGAAACGGTGAAATGGCCGCCTGTCGACTGACCCGTAGTCCGACAAGGTCGTTGAAAAAATTGGGTTCTACCCGACCAGGTCAGATGTGAAACATATGTCGCAAGAAGAACTACAAACCGAGTTGAGCGAAGCCGCGCGCCTTAAGCGGTAGTGTCCAGAATCTTTCGCACTTTGTCTAATGTCTTGGCTCCGAAATCAACCGGACACAACCGGCACCAGCGCCTCACACTGCCGTTAATTTAGCGACCAGCTCGAAGCGATTGTGCACTTCCAGCTTTTCGTAGAGCCGTCGGGTGTGGGTGACGACCGTGTGCGAACTCATGTTCATCTGCCCGGCGATTATTGCATTGGGGACGCCCGTGGCCAGCAGCAGACGGATCTGCATCTGACGTTGCGACAAGCCTGGCATGTCCCCCAGCCGACGAACAATACGCACCGTTTGCGGCTCCTGATGACGAATATGAATGCCGACCAGCGGCACAGCTTCCGGCGTGGTTTCCGGCAGTCCATCCGGATTCAAAACGTAGGCTCGAAAGGTGAAGCCGCCCAAGCAATTACGGTAATGATAGGTGGGCGGAGCACAGGCGTCGCGCCCATTGAAAACCGCAGCCAGGCGCCGACAAAGCTCTACGACCGGGGCAGGCAATTCCAGTTCAGTGCTGCGGATTCCGGCCATGATCGTCGGTTGGGTGGCTCAAAATCAGGAGCCGGCGCGCTTCCGCCGACTGACGGCGTATCTTGCCTTTGAGATCGGCGATAATAAATCCCCCATATCCGCTGTCCACCAGCGGAACCTCGCCGGCGGGCGCGGCGGCCAGCGCATGCGTAATGAAAGGGACCAATTTTGTCAATGGACGCTTATCTTCGGCCGTGAATTCGGGATCGCACTTGGCTCGAAACAACACCAACCCGCCAATGGCGACACCGCGCTCTCTCGCGACCGTGTGCAGGCTAGTGTCGCATCACTCGTAAAGCGTCGTAAGACTCTCCTCTAAGCAGCCAATGGAAACCCGCTTCGGCGGGTTTTTATACCTGCTTTCGGCCGGTTGGTTTAGCCAATAGGTATACCGAGAGGGAAAGCCCGCTCGTGTGCGGTTCCGACCAGATCGGTGGCCAGAGTGAACTTCTCCTCATGAGTGAAAGCGCCAGTTCTTCTTTGGCCGCATTGGGTCGGTGAGCGACCATCGCACGGACGGTCCTCACCGGCTCCGACGGCTAGACTTCCGTCTGTTCAGCTATCTCGAGGGCGTCATCAACCTCGATTCCCAGATACCGGACTGTGCTCTCCAGCTTCGTGTGGCCAAGCAACAGTTGAACGGCTCGGAGGTTCCGCGTTCGGCGGTAGATCAGGGTCGCTTTGGTGCGGCGTAACGAATGTGTGCCGTATGCGGCCGGATCGAGCCCTATTTGTGCCATCCAGGACTCGACGAGTCTCGCATACTGCCGTGTCGAGATGTGAGGCGAGCGAGTCATTCGACTCGGGAACAGGAATTGGTCTGCGCTCAAGTGTGCTTCTGCGATCCCGGCGCTGGCGGCCTCGCGCGTCTGCTCACTCAGCTCGAACTGCACCGGCCGTTGCGTCTTCGACTGCATCACGATTGCCCGCCGAGCGACCTGCGTGCCGGGCTGCACATCGCGGACGCGGAGTCGCACCAGATCACAGCCTCGGAGTTTGCTGTCGATGGCCAGGTTGAACAGCGCAAGCTCGCGAGTCCGATGGGCCAGTTGCAGGCGCACGCGGAGCGCCCAGATCTCTCTCACCTTCAGGGGCGGCTTCTGGCCAATGATTTTGCCCTTGTTCCACGGTGCTGCCGGCTTGGCATTGCTATATGGATACATGGTCTGATTCCTCATCATTGGGGAGGAAAGCAGATTATCTACTCGCTGCGGCATTTCTCGCGTGGCGGCGGGTGTCAGCGGTCGTGCCCATGAACCCGAATCTGACAATATGCGGTCTGGCGTGGAACTAATCCATTGGATTAGACCCCAAGTCTATGATAACCATTGCCGAAGTCCCGGAGTTCATCCGCCGGGCGGAGAGCTGCTGAGCGATCAGAAGCGCCGGAACGTCATGGACTACCTCGCCGCGCACCCGAGGGCGGGTGACCTGATGGAAGGTACCGGCGGGGTGCGTAAGCTCCGGTGGCGCCGAGGCGGACGAGGCAAGAGTGGCGGGGTCCGCGTCATCTACTACTTCCGCAGCGAGGCGATGCCGTTGTACCTGCTGACCCTGTTCGGTAAGCACGAGCAGGCCAACCTGAGCAAGGCCGAGCGCAACGAACTGTCCAAGCAGGTGCAGGTGCAGGTGCAGGTGCAGGTGCAGGTGCAGGTGCAGGTGCAGGTGCAGGTGCAGGTGCAGGTGCAGGTGCAGGTGCAGGTGCAGGTGCAGGTGCAGGTGCGGGCTTGGATCAAGAGGTGATCTCACATGGGTAGCGGATTCGATAGCATCAAGACCGGCCTGGAAGAGGCCATCGACCATGCCAAGGGCAGCAAAACGCACGGTCGCATCTACCGGCCGGAACCGGTGGATGTAATGGCGCTGCGCCGGCGCCTCGGTATGACACAGGAGCAGTTTGCGGCGCGCTTCGGCGTCTCCGTAGCGTCGCGGCGGAGGCGCCGACGCGCGTGGCGACCTGACCCAAGCTGACACGGCCTCTTCGCTTATCCACCCGCCTTATTTCCCGCTTTGAAGTTTTCACGGGCGGTGGAGCTCCCTGCTGGGGATGCGGACGCCGGCCGCTGTACGCGCCACCGGTACCAGCCGGCCATAGCCACACCGCGCGCGCCCAAAAATGCTAGAAACGCCAGCCATAATCCGTGGTTGCCCCATAGGTTGATTAGCCAGATCGACAGCGGCACGAACACGCCAAAGGTGGCGATGAGCATGGCGTTACGCATCTCGCGCGCCCAGGTCGCGCCGATGAACACGCCGTCGTAGACGAACGACCAGACCGACACCAGTGGCGACAGCACCATCCACGGCAGAAACGCGTAGGCGGCGGCGCGTACGTCGGGCAGATCGGTCAGCAGGTTGATCAGTCCGCGCCCGGCCAGCCAGTAGAGCAGGGTAAAACCACCGGCGATGCCCAACGACCAGATCAGCACGGTGTTGACCGCGGCGCGGAAGGACACGAGCGCACGCTGCCCCCAGGCGCGGCCCGCGATCGCCTCGGCGGCGTGGGCAAAACCATCCAGCCCATAGGACAGCATGTTTTGCAAATTCAGCAGTAGAGCGTTGGCCGCTAGCACTACCGCGCCCAGCCGCGCACCCAGCGCCGTGAACAGCGCGAACGAAACCATCAGGCACAGAGTGCGAATCAGGATATTGCCGTTGACGGTGATCAGCTCAAGCCAGGAGCGCAAGTCACGCAGTCGTCGCGCCTCCCAGGCTGCCGGATAGGCACGCAGCACGCGGTAGGCCAGCCACGAACCCGCGACCAGGCCAGCGGTCTCGCCGCACGCCGAGGCCAGCGCGATGCCTTCCACACGCATGCCCAGGCCATAAACGAACGCGACATCCAGGCCGGTGTTGACCAGGTTGATGGTGAGCATCATCGCCAGCGGGGCCTTCGCCGTCTGCATGCCCAAAAACCAGCCGATCAGGGCATAGTTAGCCAGCACCATCGGTGCGCTCCAGATACGCACCGTGAAATAGTTGCGGACGTAGCCTGCAGCCTGCTCGCCAGGCGCCATCAGCACCACCGCCAGTTCGCGCAGCGGCCATTGCAGGATCAGCAGCACGGTCGCCAGCCCCAGCGCCAGTAGCAGCGCCTGCGCCAACACGCTGCGCGCCGCGCTGAAATTGCCCCGGCCGTGCGCCTGGGCGGTGAGCCCGGTGGTGCCCATACGCAGGAAGTTCAGTCCCAGAAACAGGAAGTTGAAGATCGTCGTGCCCGCGGCGACCGCGGCCAGATAGGCCACATCCGGCAAATGTCCGGCGACCGCCGTGTCCACCATGCCCACCATCGGGACTGACAGGTTGGACACGATCATTGGTAGCGCGATAGCGAGTGTTCGTTTATGCAAAGCGGCGGACATGTCGCTATTGTCCCGCATCGCCTGGCTCGTTCTAGGGAGGCGTGGCTTTATCCTGACCTGGATGATCCCAACGCACCCCGCAAGACGGTACGCCTGGCGCCGGGGTGCTGACCAAGTGACCGGTGGCAAAGCACGTGAACAAGCCGCGGAACGACAATCCCGAGCGGGATTGAGCCTATATCGGTAGCACGGATCGCTAGGCGACGGCGTAATAGCGTTGCGGCGGATGGTAAGGACTGCTACGACTTCACGAGCACCGAGAGGTGCTTGATTTGCAACACCAAGTTGCGGCTGGCTGCCTGAAAGACATTGCTGCGCGCCAGCATATGGCACAGCGCACCGCGATCGTGCTTAATGTGTGGGAAACAAGACCTGACGCTAAATACACTCGTTTGCTGGCAAGCTTTGACGGCGCCCCTCAGCTGAGGGCAGCGAGCGCGAGGCGCGCGGCGCCCACGGCCGCCTGCTCGGCGGCGGCGGGTCGCATGGAAACGCCCAGCACCCGCGCTCGGATCACCGTCCAGGTGGCATTAAGCGCGCCCCCGCCGACGCTGCGCACGGCGACCAGCGGCGGGCCGCCGAGTTCAGCCAGCCGGTTGTAGCCGAGCGCCTCCACCCGCGCGATCCCTTCCAGCAGCCCATGCAGGAACGCGGCGTCATCATCCGGCCGTGGGGTTACACGCGGTGCCAGCGCGGGATCGGCGATCGGAAACCGCTCACCTGGCCGCAGCAATGGGTAATAATCGAGCGAGCTTTCGACCGCTGGATCGATCGCCGCACTGAGACGCGCGAGCACCGCCGGCTCGAAATGGGCCGCCAGTACAGCACCGCCGACGTTCGAGGCGCCGCCCGCGAGCCAGCGATCGCCGAGCCGATGGCTGTAGATGCCGAATTGCGGCGCAAAGAGTGGCGTATCGGAAAGCTGCTTCAGCGTGAGCGTGGTGCCGAGCGAGGTCACCCCCTCACCAATCTCGGTCGCGCCGGTGGCGAGGAAGGCGGCGCAGCCGTCGGTAGTGCCGGCGGCAATAATGGTTCGGCGCGGCAAGCCGAGCGTATCGGCGACATCGGGTAGGATCGTCCCGAGCGGCGTTCCGGGTGGGTGCACGGAAGGCAACCGCGCCGGATCGGCGCTGAGCCGGGAAAGAAAGTTGGGCCAGCGTCGCGAAACCGGGTCATAGCCGGTCTTGAGCGCGTTGTTCTCATCCGTGGCATCGAACTGGCCGGTGAACCGCCCGGCGATCCAGTCCGCCTGGTGCAGCATCCGTGCGAGCCCAGGGAGATACTGCAGGTGCAGAAATTTGGCGAGCGGCGAGGTGGCGCCGTGCGCGGCACTGGTGGCCGGCAAGATGTCCACCAGAGATGCCACGTTCTCAGGATCGGCCGGATCGTTGTAGAGGCTGGCGGGGCCGAGCGGTCTTCCCGCCGCATCAACCGGTAGCACCGTCCCCGAGGTGCCGTCGATCGCAAGCGCGCACGCGGCGGCCAGGCTCGCCCGCCCGCGCAGCGCGGCAAGCGCTCGGGCAACAGCGTGCCACCAGGCTCCGGGATCGCGGTTCCGGGTGGGCGCGATCGGCGCCGCCCCGGTCGCCAGCACCAAAGCATCGGGATCCACAAGTGCAGCCCGGGCGCCGCCGGTGCCGAGGTCGATCCCGATCGCGACACCGCTCATCGGCGTGCGGCTGCGGTCAGTGGCAGAGCACCTGGATGTGGATCTTGTCGCCAGGGTTTTTGCGGGTGTGGCTGGTGAAATACCATGAATCGGCCTCGAACTCGGCAATCTGCTGCGGCATTAGCTGCGCTGTCGCGCGGATCGGGTCCGTGCGAGCCGTGCAGGCCGATCTGCACGCCGGCGTTATGGTCTGGCGCGGCGGAGCTGTGGAGATACGCTGCCGTCGCCGGCCCGACTAGGTTTTTGTGATCTATTATGGCGTAATGTCCACGCTTGACAACGGTGAGCTAGTGGAGCTGTGGGGCAACGGGGTGAGGCCGTAGATTGGGCTGAATTGCGCTGCCGCTATCGTGGGCTCGCAAGCCCAGGGAACACGATCTGCGATTACAAAAGCGCCAGCGCCTCGGCGACGGTTTCGGAGCCCGGCAATTGGGCGAGGGCGAGCGGGCTGCCGCGCTGGAACGGGTCAACAGCGAGCCCTATCAGGGTGCCAGCGTGCGCGTGATCCACTCCAGTGGGCCCAACCGTGGCCGTCCGATGCCCTCGGCGTGCGCCGCGGTTACCGTCTACGGGTATTCAATAACAACCGCTAAAGCGAGAAACCATTTTTCGGGTCACATCTTGCTCTGCCATATTCCGTCTCGGACGATCCGGCTGGCCGTGGCGTAGCGCAAGTCGAAGTATTCCCCGATGGCCCTCAAACTTACCTTGTTCGATTGCGGCGTTGCGGCTGGCTTTCTCGCATGCATTGCTGCGCGCCATCCTATGATAGAGCGCACCGGAGAACTCGATTCGCAGTGAGTGGCACATAGTGACGTGGGTATCGCGCACAATGTATTAAAACAAAACCTGACAATAAATATTCTTACTGGTGCATCCGTGTATTGCCGAATTTCTTCGATGATGCCCTTTTGTTCAGAGGTCGATCGCCGGGCTTCCCGCCACACGCCCACTGGCGGGCCGCCAATCTGTTGAAATTGCCGGGTGCCATGAATCGAGGCCCACGCAACCACGTGCTCCGCTACGAGGGCAGCTCAAAACATCATGTCTAGGGAGGTTGCCCGATGGCACCCCTACCGTTGCGAGCTTTCAACAGGCTCGCTTTCAACAGGCTCGGTCCTGCAATCTCCACAAACTCCACGCATAATGGGTGCGATTCCCTTTCTCGAACTCCCGCACCGTCAGCTTGGCCCGGTTCAAGGGGCCATTGAGACGGAATGGTGCGTAGCGGCACGCACAGTTGCGAAGCCCGCCGGCACGGCTC
This sequence comes from Nitrococcus mobilis Nb-231, assembly GCF_000153205.1. Taxonomy (GTDB): domain Bacteria; phylum Pseudomonadota; class Gammaproteobacteria; order Nitrococcales; family Nitrococcaceae; genus Nitrococcus; species Nitrococcus mobilis. The sequence goes on along the minus strand of NZ_CH672427.1, from coordinate 1,902,559 downwards.
ATCCTTTGGGATATGGGCAACCCCGCGCCGCGCTTCACAGAGCATTCCCGGTCCGGTCAGCCACGGACCGACACCGACGGCGTGAACCCGACTCGACAGGGCCCGGGAGACCGATTGTGCCGGTTCGAGTTCGTGCTCGCGTTCGCTGCCGCGTTGCTACTTGCCCTGGCGGGATGCGCAGAGCTCCCGGAGAAGCGGCCCGCGGTGGCGGGGAGCATGCCGGCGGGTGGCGGCGATATTGCCCGCGCCTTATACACCCAGCTTGCCGAATGGCGGGCAGTCGAATACCGGTATGGCGGTACTTCCAAACGGGGTGCGGACTGCTCCGGCTTTGTCTATGTGACCTACCTTTCGCGGTTCGGCATCCATCTGCCCCGCAGCACGGAGCGGCAGGCCCGCGCCGGCCCGCGGGTCAGCGTGAACCGGCTGCACCCCGGTGACCTGGTGTTCTTTCACACAGGCTGGGGCAAACGCCACGTCGGCATCTACATCGAGGGCGGGCGTTTCATCCACGCCTCCACGAGTTCCGGCGTAACGATGAGCCGGCTCGACAGTGGCTACTGGAAATCCCACTTCTGGAAGGCGGTTCGCGTCATGTAACCAGGCGCGTCCTACCGCGTGCGCCGCGTTGGTGTGCGTTCGGCCACTTGCTGCTCTAGCCAACCGAACCTGATTTGGAGCCAGTCAGAGTCGGTTCGAGGCCACTATCATGGCTGGGAATTGCCGGGGCAGCATCAGAACAAACGGGATTTGGCGGTGCGGATACGGGCTTACCCCACCGCGGTGATCGTTACCGCTCCACCGGCAACCACTCCTGCGTACGGTAGAAGAACGTCACGTAGCCGCGGATCTTGAGCTTGCCGTTCTCCACCCAGAGCTTGCAGCGATAGGTCTTGCCATTTTCTGGGTCCAGGATCGCGCCGCCTGACCAGGCGTCGCCGTCCGGCTTCATTCCGTGGAGAATGACCATGCCTTCGATAGGCTCGTCTTTTCGATCGCCTTCGCACTTCTCGCAAACGGGATTGGGATTGTCCGGCGGGGGATTCAGCAGCTCGATCACGCGGCCATAGAGCGTGCTGTCCTGCTCGTAGATTTCCACGATGGATTTGGCTTCGCCGGATTCGTCATCGATGGTTTTCCACAGCCCGATCGGCGAGGTCGCGAAAACGGCTGACGGCACAAACAACAGAATCAGCACGGCTGTTAGAAGTCGTGATCGCATCTTGCTTTTCTCCTCCTCGTGCGGCAATTCGAGGGGATACGCTTTTAATTCCTGCCGGTGTTTCTCGGCTTCGGATCGGTTTACTCGTGGGGCGGCGGGCTCCTTCACGCTGAATACCTTATCTGGACCGTGTTCGCCTATGGGCATGGCCTCGATATCCCCAACTGCGCGGCTGCCTTGGCCCCTACCTGCCCAGCGCTCTGAGCGCCTGGATACTGCTCGAAGGCGATATCCTGATGCGGCCACTATCTTCTACTGTGCAGCAAAAACGATTTCACGCTGGAGCCGGCGAGGGGATCCCTCGCCGCCGCGCCTGCGCGCTAAAGGGGGCGGTCGGTACCCACCACAGCAGGTCCTGCTAGCGCACCTCGATGCAGTACTGCAACATTTTCTTGATCTCGGGGTGGGTGGTGACAATCAGGACTGACCACGGCTGATCCGGCGAGCACAGGTGCCGCAGAATCGCCTCGCGGACCCTGCTGGAGATCTCCTCGAGTGCGCCACCCAGGATAACGAGGGGTGGACGCGTTACGATGGCCCGGGCGAGGAGAATTCTCAGCTTCTGGCTAGGCGTGAAGCTTTTGCCTCCCAATCCGACCGGGGTCCCAAGGCCATGTGGCAATTGTTCGACGTCTTCAAGCAAGTTCACGAGTCGCAAGGCCCACAAGATGTCCTCCGCAAGGATGCCTTCTCGCCCCATGGTGATGTTGTCTTCCAGTGTTCCTTCGAACAGAGAAATCTGCCAGTTGACTACGAGGCCTCGAGATGCGTTCACCGTATCGGGACCCAGATCGCGGAGATCGACTTCATCATATCGAATGACGCCAGCGGCCGGCACCTCGATTCCCGCCAGGGCGCGGGAGAGCATATGACATACTGTCTCGCTCTCGCAGACGATGCCCCATTTTTCGCCGGCGCCGATCTCGAAGTGTGCGTTCTGCAGCAAAGCAGCCCCGTCGAGGGAGAGGGAGACACGGCGGCAGGTCACTTTGAGACCGCGCCTGGACGATACGGGCTGGGATGCGATTCGCACCACTGGCTGTCGATCTTTGGGAAGTGAGAAGAGTCGGTCAAGCTCAACCAGGGCTGTGAAAAAATAGAATATAACGTAGGTCCGTTTGACGACGGACTCGAGACTGACTATCAGGGTTGCGATGATGACTTCCGCTCCGACGAGTTGGCCTATCGTCAACTGGCCGATGGCGACTAACCAGCCGGCCATTGTCAGCAGCCCGGTGTGAATCATCACCTGCAGCAGCAACGATCCCGCATACTGCCGGACCAACACTCTGAATCGAGCTTTCCTGGCGTCAATGTAGAATGCCGACAGCATATCGGCCTTCCGAAGGACGAGCGGCGCGCAGCGGGTCGCCTTGAAATGGAGCAAATTGCTCGTGACCTCCTGAAACCAGTGAAATACGTCGTATTTTGCTTCTGACATCTCGAGAGTTGCCCGGAGGCCACCCCGGCCGAGGAACGCAATGACAAACACGGCTACAATTAAGAAGAAATCGAAGACGAGGAAAGCCGGATGGTAGAAAACTAGGAGCACCATTCCAATGGTGCCGCCGACCAGGACATTGATAAAATCGACCAGCAGCGAGGACAGTGCGCGCTGCATGAGGACCGTTTCGAAGAAACGGGTGGCATGCTCCGGCCTGAAAGAGTCCGGCCTGAAGCGTAGAAGGTATGATGCGAGCGCCAGGGCGACTCTGACGAAAAGCCGACGTTCGAGCATTTCGCCGGCATAGAATTGAAGGATCCGGAACGCTCCGACAAACAGGAGCACCGCCGCCATGATGGCGGCTAGGGTCACCACCATGATCGGTTGGATGGCGAATGCGAATGTGTTGACCAGTTCCTGGACGGTGAGGGGAATGATGAGCCAGAAAAAACCGATTGCCAGCGCATACAGTATCAGGAAGATGAGGATGCGCCGTTCCTGGAGCAGGATTGCCCGCAAGCGGGTGAGAGTCGGGCGCAACAGGTCGTGCTGTTGCTCTGCGTGCTGTCCCTCGAAATCCGGAGCAGTCATGGTTCTTTATCTCGGCAGACGGAAAGGTGAATTAGTTAAGGACTCTGGGCGACATTGCTCGCGCCGACCGCCCAAGTGCCGGATGCCCAGCGGTAGAATGCCCATGCTTTCTCATAATCCGCCCGCGTCTGGATCAACCGGGTTTCGGTCTCGACTGCGTTACGCTCGCGCAAGTTGACGAACAAAATGTTCGTCGCGCCTAAATCGAATCGTTTCTGCTCGCCCTTGAGCAGGGCTCTCGCGAGCCGGAGGGATCGAGTGGCGGCTTGGATTCGCTCCTTTGCTCTCGCTAAGGCCGAGAGCGCATTGTCCATATCTATGGCTACCTGCTCCTCGCGATACTTCAACATCAGCACGAAACGTTCCGCCTTGGCGTTGGCCTGCATGAGTTCGCCGCGTGCTCGGCGTTGCAAAAAGGGGACCTGCAATGTCGCGCCGAACCGATATCCTAGACCCAGAACGAACTTTTCCGGGCTCCTGGCTGGCGCCGCTTCCAAGTCGAGCTTCGGCAGCAAATTGTTCTTTGCCAACTTCAGATTAATATCGTTGAGTTTGGCTTCTAGCATGACCGCCCGAACCTCCGGTCGGTGTGTTTTGGCGTTCTGTTTGTCGGTGGTCGCCGTGGTTTGAGACGGGGATGGCCTGATCATGGGAAATCCAGGGACACGCTTCGCCGCCGGTACGGCGGGCTGATCTGCCTCCCAAAGGAATAGCGAGAGTTTGAAGCTCTCCTGCTCGCCTTTGCGTTGCGCGGCAATAAGGCTCTCTGTGCGGCGTTGCACTTCCTGTTCCGCCTCCGTTACGTCCAGCGGCGCGGAGGCGCCGGCCTTGGCCCGCTGGCGGATCTCCTCCAGCCGATCCTTTGCCACCGCCAGCATCCGTTGCTGGACCCGGACTATCTTCCAGGCGGCCACCCAATCCCAATATTGGGTGGCCGCTCCGAAGAAGAGATCTTGTCGTGTCTGGGCGATTTGCACCTCGGCGCGTGGTTTCGCCAACTGGGAGCGCTTCAATTCCGCGTTTTCCGGACTCATCAAGAATCCTCTGAGCAGGGGAATGAATGCGCCCAGCAGAACCTGCTGCCGGTCATCATTGAAACCGAGATCCGGGATCGTCGCCTCTCCGATCGATTGTCGAATGCCGGCGATCGCCCGGACGCCGGAGGGGTGACGCACGTCTAAAAAGGTATCGTTGAAGCCGGCGGTGCGGGTACTTTCGCGGCTCTTTGACAGGAAGCGCTCTACTTCGATATCGTTGACCAAGGTTGGTTCAAAGGCGCCCAGCGCGCGCAGAAGTTTGCCCTTGGCGATGAGCCTTTCGGTACCGGCGCCTTGAAGGAGCGGATGCGAGTGATCGATTCGGGAAAACACCTCACGCAGAGAGAGCGTTTTCGCTGCGGTGGGTATATCCGAGGGCGCTATCATAAGATCAACCCCGAGAGCCTGGCCCGCAGCCGCTAAGGAGATAATGAATACACAGGCAACCTGTGAGCGTCTAATCATGCGGTGTCTCCCTTCCGGGCGCTACTTTCCCCCTCGACCGGCCTTGGGGAGGACCGTTTCGAGCAGCATGGGTTGGTAATCGGGGGGGAATAGATTGAAGCGCCGCCACAGCTCGTACCACAGTGGGACGCGATCCAGGATGACCCATCCGATCACCTGGATCCCTTGGCGCGCGTGGTGCTGATCCGGCCACGGTCGGTCATTTGGGTCAGGAACTACCCAAAAGCGGAATTGTCCCCGGCCGTCGTCCAACTGATCCACGACTTTAATCTCGCCGCCGAAAGTCCCGGACATGATCTCAGGCCAGCCTGGAATCGGGATGGCGGGCATTCCCTTAAAGAGCAGGCGCACCTTGCGCCCCGGCCGGAGCAGGGGGGCGTCCAACCCTTTCGCTCGGAACTCCACGGCTCGGCTATGGCTCAGCGGACTGATCCGGACCAGCCTCTCCCCGGGGGTGACCAGTTCCCCCGCTCCCACATGGGTCATGCGCACGACCGTCCCGTCGATGGGGGCTGTCACACGGGCGGCGCGTCTGCGTTGAGCCGCATTAGATAGCCTCAGTTTCATGCCAGCTAATTTTTCAGCCGCGCTCGCGGCTTCTGCCCGGGCGGCGGCGCGGGCGGCCTTTGTGTCCAGCAGACGCTGTGCCATGTCGGCGCCGATTTGATCGCGCCCGAAGGTGAGGGCCTGTTTGGCCTGTTTGGCCTGTTCCCGGGCCGCTTGGGCCGCCTTGAGATTCGCCTGAGTCGCGATCAGAGTCTGAACTGCAACCTCGAGTTCCCGCTGAGACACGAGGCCGTTCTCGGCGAGCTGGAGATGGCGCTTGGCGTTCAATTGAGCCGTCTGGTAGGCAATGCGGGCGGAGACGATCTGTTGGGTGACAGCTTGGATTTTGTTCTCTGCTTCCAGGACGCGGGCCTTTGCCGAGGGAACTGCCGCTTGAGAGAGTTTCTTCATCTCTTCGATGCGTTGCGACAATTGCTCCGCCCGATCTATTGCGGCCTCTCTGGTTTGGGCGAGGGCCTCTTTGGATTGCCGCAGCAATTCTAAGAGTTCGGGCGCCATGAACTTGGGGTCCACATCTTCGAGTTCGACGATCAGGGCTCCGCGGCTGACCTCTTCGCCCTCCAAGACGTGCCATTGCTTGATTCGGCCGGTGATTTTGGCGTGAATGTCCTGCGGTCGATCGAAAGGGGAATAGGCTGAGAGCTGGCCGTGCGCCGTGATGGTTTGTGTCCAGGGAATGAAGGCGACCGCGATCGTAAGCAGCACGAACAACGATGCGGCGACGAGCCCGGCCGTCCGCAGTCGGTTGGGAACCTGCACCGCAGCCCAGGACCGCAAGCTCTCCCGTAATAGGGGCTCATCGGTTTCATCACTGCTCCATATAACTTGCGCGACCTGATCCACTAGCACTGGCGCGTTGTGGTCTGTCGTACTCGGCAATTTCCCCATGTGGCGTTGCTCGTCTCGCTTCCCTATCCGAGGGCGCAAATGCGGTTGTAGCCTTGCAGTAGTCTTAGCTTTTCCCGTGTTACCGGTGCGATTGGGGGCGGTGCCGGCAAACCCCGTCGCTTGGCACCGCCTTGCGCTTACGTGGGGAGCTTCCTGTGGCGGCGTATAGCCGCTAAGAAAACGCTAAATTATACCTGACCCCGCCTATACGCCTATAGGTTACGGCATCGCTACTGACTCAAGTGGAATCGATGACGCAGGCCACCTTCGCCCCGATCGGTTTTGCGGCCCAAAAGCGGCGCACCCGGAGGATGCTCCCTGTGTGATCTTCACCCCTTAGAAGCCCCCGTGTAAAGTCTGGAGCCTATCAACAGTTACGCGAGCCAGAGCACAATGTAGACGCATGTGACCATGGCGGCGAAATGGGCAGAGAGTTGTTCGTATCGTTCGCCACCCGACGGAACTGCTTGAGACGGTTCAAGCAGCACTCCACGAGATTGCGAGCCTTGTAGCGATGGCGATCGTAGTGGTGAGGCGCATTGCGGTTGTACCGAGGCGAAAGGATGGTTTCGGCGTGTTGAGCCTCTATGTATTCGACCACGGCGTTGTAGTCATAGCCTTTGTCCGCGAACCGCCTGCGTGCCCGGGGCTTGCAAGCAAGGCAAGGCAAGGCAAGGCGAGGCTATGCGATCCCGCCGAAGTCAAAGAGCAAGGCATGTGCACACCGGGATAACTCAGGAACCTGGGAGGCCCCTTGTCTCTACCGACAAGAGCGGTAGTAGGCGATACCGCGCAGCAACTCGCAGAGTCCACTGAAGCAGCGTAACTACATCAATGAGCCTCCGGAATTCTCGTGCGGTCCAGCTGGCTTGAAAAAAACTCATAATCTTTTGCCGCAACTTCGAAATCTGTCGGGCCTTCTATATTTCAGAAGACTGGTGCTTTCCTATGTTTAAGAATAACTCAGGCATTCCGTCAGTATGCGCAGGGGTATATTTTATTTATTCTGTGATGTCAATGATAATTTAGCGATTGGGTATACAGATTTAATCTGTTCAGGAACATCCTTTCTGTCATATCGACCATGAAAAATTTCATTTATATAAAAATCGTATCCATGAATCTGTCTATTTTTCTCATCGTTTAAAATAATTGTGGCGCCTTCAATATCGGCACCTAGAAATAGCCCTTCTGGGATTTGTTGATAGGCAACGACTGATTTCGGCTTAATGAAAACTTCTTTATACGCAGTTAATTTTTAGGTCGTGACTTCAATATCAGCGCCTAGCTCAACCTTTCCTTTAGCAAGAACATCGATACTTTGATCCATGAACAGAAGGATAAGTGCCGTCGATTCTATACCCGCTTGAGGGCCTATGCTCACAGTCGATAAAGCGAAGAATACTGGCGCTGACCATTGATGTTCGCCGATTCTACAGCTCGCTACGCCATCGCCATAACTACCGGCCACCACGATACCGAGCCTTAATCGACTTGGAACGACTGCTGTGCACCGACTCGCCCTAAGAGCCTGTTCACAATCTTCTAATGAGCAGAACGAGGAACGCCAGATGGACGAACTGCAGACTGGTATTGAGCGTACGCTCGCAGTTCTTCCATAAGCGGCGGCATTTTTCCAGCCAGCCGAAGGAGCGTTCCACGACCCAACGCTGGGGCAGCACGGCAAAGGTGTGCGCTTCGTTGCGTTTGACCACCTGTACCGTCGCCTGGAGCTTCTTCTGTACGGCTTGCGCAAAAGGGCGCCCCGTGTAACCCCCATCCACCAATACGCTCTGAACCGACTGTAGATTCGATGCGCAGCGATCCATGGCCGCCAAGGCCCCTTTGCGGTCGGTCACATCGGCCATGGTGATCGCAATGGCATGCGGCAACCCTTGGGTATCCTCCGCAATAGGGCGCTTGATTCCCGAGACCTTCTTGCCCGCGTCATATCCCTTGTGTTCGGCGCTGTCCGTGTTCTTCACACTCTATGCATTAACGATCAAGAAGCTCGTTGTGGCGCTACGCCCCTGTTTGGTACAGACCGCGCCAACCTGATTTTTTTAACGCCTGCTCCAGCAGGCTGCCATCCTCTCCTCGCGGTTCGCTCCACTTGGCAAAGTAGGAATGAACCGTGCGCCACTTCGGAAACTCGCCTGGCAACATTCGCCACTGATAACCGCTTTTGAGTAGATACAGGATCGCGCAGAACACCTCATAGAGATCCACCGTCCTCGGTTTGGTGCGCTTGCGCGCACGCTCCAGTAGTGGCCTGATCTGTTCAAACTGCTCGCGCGTGATATCGCTTGAATATTGCTTCCTCATCCCCTCATTATCAGAGAGAAGAGAGATTATGAACAGGCTTTTAGTGAAAACCTATCGAGACGGCATTTGTCTCCCCACGCGACTTGCGTTGCGCCGCTCGGCCGGGTGGACTAGGGTTTGAATTGGAAGCAGTGGGAGCGGATGCCATATGAGACGCAAGGCTATTCTCGCCGCTGGCGCGATGGTGCTGGCGGGTGCCCCGCTGGTGGCGCAATCAGACCAATTGGTGCAGACGCAGGCGGGGGTGATTGTGATCGAGGAGATGGCGGATGGGCTCGATCACCCATGGGGTATGGCGTTTCTGCCCGACGGGCGTCTGCTTGTGACGGAGCGCGCGGGGGATCTGCGGATTCTTGCAGCCGACGGTGCGCTTTCGGGGCCAGTCGAGGGCACGCCCGAGGTCTTCGCCAAGGGCCAGGGCGGGCTTTTGGATGTGGCGCTCGATCCAGAGTTCAACTCGAATCGCCTCGTTTATCTCTCTTTTGCCGAGCCCGGCGAAGGGGGTGCCTCCACGGCGGTGGGGCGCGGTCGTTTGGGAAACGACCGGATCGAGGGCTTCAAGGTCATCTTTCGTCAGGAGCCGAAGGTCTCCGGCGCCAACCATTTCGGTGGGCGAATCGTTTTCTCGCCCAAAGGCAAACTTTTCCTTACCCTAGGCGAGCGCTACCGGTTCGATCCGGCGCAGGACCTCTCCAACCATCTCGGTACGGTTGTGCGCATCAATCGCGACGGCTCGGTTCCGCCGGGCAACCCGTTCATCGATCGGGCAGATGCGAAGGGCGAGATTTGGTCCTATGGTCATCGCAACATCGAGAGCGCCGCACTCAACCCGCACACGGGCGCGCTGTGGATTGGCGAAATGGGGCCGCGCGGCGGCGATGAGCTCAACCTGCCGCAGCCGGGCCGCAATTACGGTTGGCCGGTGGTGAGTTGGGGAAGACATTACAATGGGGTCGACATACCGGACCCGCCGACTCAGCCGCGCTTCGCCGACGCGATCAAGTACTGGACGCCGGTGATCTCTCCCTCGGGTATGGTCTTCTATACCGGCGATGTCTTCCCTGAATGGCGCGGCAGCGCGCTGATCGGCGGATTATCGGCGCGCGGGATCGTACGCGTGATGATCGATGGCCAGAGCGTGACCGGCGAAGAGCGCATCCTGCTCGGTGCGCGCATCCGTGACGTCGAACAGGCGCCGGACGGTTCGGTCTATGTGCTGACCGATGAGGACGACGGCAAGGTGTGGCGTCTTACGCCGCGACAATGAAGTTTAAGACGCCGTTCACGGCCGTCGACGGTAACCGATGGACATTGTGCTTTTGATTGTCTACGTCTCGGTTGCCTTGATGATGTCTTTTCTTTGCTCCATTGCCGAAGCGGTCATGTTGAGCGTGTCGAGCGCTCATATTCATCTTCTGGAGCAGGAAGAGAAGCCATCGGGCGCGTTACTGCGGGATCTCAAGGAAGATATTAATAGACCGCTCGCTGCAATTCTGACCCTTAATACCATTGCCCATACCATGGGGGCGGCGGGTGCCGGTGCGCAGGCGGCGGTCGTCTTCGGTAGTGCCTTCGTGGGCCTGTTCTCGGCGGTGCTGACCTTTTTAATCCTGGTATTCTCCGAAATCATCCCCAAGACCCTGGGGGCGCACTACTGGCGGCAGCTGGCCCCTGCTACGGCCTATGGGCTGAGATTCCTCATCTGGCTATTCTATCCGTTTGTAAAGATGTCGGAGAAACTCGCCGGTGGTTTGACCGGAGGTTCTGTCCTAGTCGGATTCAGTCGCGGGGAGTTCTCGGCTATGGCCGAGATCAGCGCGCAGGAGGGCGAACTCGAGGAAAAGGAATCGAAGATTCTCAAGAATCTCCTGTTACTGCGCGAGCTGCGCGCCAAGGATGTCATGACGCCACAGACGGTCGTGTTTTCGTTGCCGAAAATCACTCGAGTGGAGGAGTTCTTTCACAAGCACGACGGTATCCGGTTCTCCCGCATTCCCGTCTACGACGGCGACCGTGATCAGGTCATCGGATTTATATTGCGCAGCGACCTGTTGTTGGCGCAGGCTCGCGGCAATATCGATAAGATATTGGGAGACTACTTGCGCGAGATACCGGCCGTCCTGGATTCCACCTCGCTCTTGCGCACCTTCGATGAATTTATCCCGCGGCGAGTTCACATCATGCTGGTCGTGGACGAATATGGGAGCATGAAGGGGATTTTGACGCTGGAGGATGTGCTGGAAACCTTGCTGGGGCTGGAGATTATAGATGAAGGCGATAAGAACGTCGATATGCAGGAGCTGGCGCGCCGTCTTGGCAAAAGGCGAGCCAGCGTGACATGAGGCTCGATCGGGAGAACACCATGAACCCGCTTAGACGACGATTACTGATCGCCGGTGGCTGCGCGCTAGCGGCGCCGATGTTGTGGCGTTTGGTTGCGACACCGCGCGCCTCGGCTGCAACCGAAGACGACTACGAGCACGAGTTTGCGGTGACGCGGACGCCAGCGCAGTGGCGGGAGCAGCTGACCGAGCGACAATTCGAGATCCTGCGTCGTGAGGCCACGGAGCCGCGCGGCTCAAGCCCCTTGCTCAAGGAGAAGCGCCAGGGTACCTACCACTGTGCGGGTTGTGACCAAGCGGTATTCCGCTCCGAGACCAAATACGATAGCCGCACGGGGTGGCCGAGCTTCTGGGCGCCGATCGAAGCCGCAATCGGAACCCGGGAAGATCGTTCATTACTGTTTGCGGTCCGCACTGAAGTGCACTGCAGCCGCTGCGGCGGACATCTCGGCCACGTATTCGAAGATGGTCCCAGGCCTACCGGCCTGCGCTACTGCATCAACGGCGCGGCACTTACCTTCTCACCCGCCTGACGGGCTGCACACGGTTTCAGGGGGGGCCGCAACAAGCCGATTTTCACCGTCGCTGGGAATGGTGCTCGCCGTGTCGTAAATCGCCGGTAGGAGGCTGTATGGGGTGCACGCGGGTGCCGGGCCGGATGCGATTCGCCAGCGGATGTTCAGGCGCGAACTCCAGTGCCGCGATGATTTCGGTCGGGGGCTCATAGCAGCAGCTCCCAGGCGTCATGCGCTCGATGGCGATGACCCGGTGGTCGGGTCCGATCCAAGCGATGAGCAGGGGCGCGGCGACGTTTGTCATGTGGAAGTGCGGGATTTGGGCAAAGCGATAGCGAAAATAAATGAGCTCGCGGCGGATCTGCTGCGGAGTGGCGTATTGAAAGCCAAGACCCCGATCGTTTGGGGTGGCGCCGATGCGTGCGGTGATGGCATGGCCATCGATCAAGAGTTCACAGACGGGCAGATCGGCTACGTCGCGCCGCGGCCGCTCGGTGAGACCGTAACCGCAAGCGACCAGCACAAGGCCGGCAACGAGGACAGTAAGGATGCTTTTATCCATAGGCGAACCTCTATGCAGGTAGGCGCTCGGATCGCTAGCGGCATGCGCTGTTTTTCGAGAGGTGGTTTTCCTGGCGTTTGGTTGACGTTGCCGCTGCAAGATGCCTGCTTTCGCGCGTTATCTCGGCAGGTGCACAAGGGTTGGTGCAATCGGTAAGCTGATCTTATCACTCGCCTCATTGGAGCCGGGCCATGCCTTTCCCCCGCCTCATGCCGGAGATCGCTTGGCGCAAGGTCTTCGCAGCCGTCCTGAATCCGCAGTCCGACCCGGCGCTGGATGAGGCGATCGCCGCCAAGGCGCGTGATCAGGCGCCGGTGGTCTGGCTGCTTGGGAAGGTGCAGTCCGGCAAGACCTCTATCGTACGGGCGATTACCGGCGCTGCGGAGGCGGAAGTGGGGGTCGCCTTCAAGCCTTGCACGCGCCGCTCGCGTCTCTACGAGTTTCCGCCAGACGTGCCGGTGGTACGTTTTCTGGATACCCGCGGGCTGGGTGAAGTGGCCTACGATCCCGCCGAAGATTTGGCTCTGGTGAAAGGCTCGGCGCATGTAGTCGTGGCGGTGGCACGTGCGTTGGATCCGCAGCAAGCGGCTATTTTGGAAGTGCTGCACGCGGTGCGCCGCCATCATCCGGATTGGGCAGTGGTGTTGGTGCAGACTCGGCTGCACGATGGTTATCCGGATGACCGCGACCATCCACCGTACCACGAGTTGGCCGACGCACCGGGTTTGGACGATTTGCGCCGCGCGCTTGAGGTGCAGGCAAGCCGGTTCCGTCGCCTGCCTGGTAAGGGGATGTTCCGTACGGTCGCGGTGGATTTGACCCGGCCGGAGGATCAGTTCAGCGACCCGCATTACGGTTTGGAGGCGTTGCTTGACGCCCTAGATGAAGCTTGCTTGGAAGGGCGGGCCACCCTTATCCGCGATCTTGGCCGGGCCGTTCGCGATGCCCGCTTGGCGCGCGCCCATCCGCACCTGCTCGGTTATGCCACGGCCGCTGGTATGAGCGACCTGGTCCCGCTAATGGGTTTTGTCACCGTGCCCACCCTGCAGGGCAAAATGCTGCACAGCATCGCGGCGCTCTATGGCATCGAGTGGGACCGCCGCACGCTCAAGGGATTCGTGACTTCGCTGGGCACGGGTACGGTGCTGGGCGTCGGCGCTCGTTTTACCGCCCGGCAGTTTATGAAACTGATCCCAGTCTATGGGCAACTTGTCGGGGCTGCGGCGGCCGGAGCGGCCAGTGCGGCGCTCACCTACGCGTTGGGCCGGGCGGCTTGTTATTACCTGGAGCAGGCCCGGTTGGGCCGACAGGATCCGGCTGGCGTGGCCAGCACATACCGGGGTGCGTTAAAGGACGCCTACGCCAAGTTTTATCGCCGCGCTGCCAGCGGGCCTTGGGCGGAGGGTAACGATTCGGGTACGGCGTCATGAGCCGACAATCGGCGGTGTGGCTGGCCTTGGTGGCGCTCGTGCTGCCGTTGTTGGTGCTGATTCCATTCGGTGTCTTGTGGTTGTGGGAACAGGGCTGGCTGCTGGCGTGGTTGGGTGCAGCGGCCGGGCTGGCACTGAGCGGCTACGGTTACGCTCAGTGGTTGCGGCGGCAGATCGCGCGTGCCCAGTTCTCGAAGCAGGTGCAAGCGCTGGATGAAGCGCCGTCGGAACCGGATGCCGATTGGTCGCCGCGCGAGTTGGCCGCCTGGGAGGCGGTGCAAGCGCTCGCGGCCCAGGTGGACAAGGACATCGTCGCCGACCATCGTTTGATGCTCGCTACCGCCCGCCGTGTCCTCGAGCAGGTGGCGCGGCACTATTACCCGGAGGAGCGTCATCCCATCTGGCGCTTTACCGTGCCGGAAGCGCTGCTGCTCACCGAACGGGTCAGTGCGCGGTTGCGCCAGGTGCTGCTGGATCATGTGCCGGGATCGCACATGATTCGTGCCGGTCAACTGCTGCGACTATGGGAGTTCAAGCCCGCTGCTCAGCGGGGTGCCCAGGTGTTCCGTGGCGTTACGCTCGTCTACCGCTTGACGCGGCTGGTGAATCCGGGCTGGGCGCTGCTTGCGGAGGCCCGCGAGCGGCTGTTTGCGGCGGCCCTAGGTGATGCCGGGGAGTATCTGCGCCGCAAGGGCGCCCAGATCTGGGTAGAGGAGGTCGGGCGGGCCGCTATCGAGTTGTATTCGGGGCGGCTGCAGGTGGACGCCGGGCAGTTGTGCGGGGCGGCTGGGCGTGAGCCATTCGGTTCGGGCGTGACGGCGGCCGAGCCGCCCGGCCCGCTGCGGCTGGTGGTGGCAGGCCAGACCCAGGCCGGCAAGTCGAGTTTGGTGAATGCCCTGCTCGGTGAGATAGCCGCCGGCGTGGATGTGCTATCGCTGACCACCGCCTGCCGCGGTTACGAGTTGCAGCGCGAAGGAGTGCCGGAGGCGGTGCTCATCGATACGCCGGGGCTGGAGGATGAGGCGGGCCTGGAGCAAATAGTAGACCGCGCCTGCGACGGTGATTGTTTGTTGTGGGTGGTGGCGGTGCATCGGGCCGACCGCGCACTGGATCGGGCTGCGCTGACGGCGGTGCGAGCGCGGTTCGCGGCCAACCTGCAGCGTATCCCACCGCCCTTGCTGGTGGTGGCGAGCCACGTAGATCGGCTTTCGCCGGCGCGGGAGTGGGCGCCGCCCTACAATGTCAACGAGCCCGTCCGCCCCAAGGCTATTGCGATCCGCGCGGCGCTGGAGACGATCGCCATCGACTTGCAGGTGCCGCTTGATACCGTGGTGCCCGTGCGGCTGGATCCGCCAGCCGCACTCTATAATACCGAGCTCTTATGGGCGCTGTTAATGCAGCGCTTCGAGCGCGCCCAACGGGGACGGGCATTGCGAATCCGTCAATCCATTCCGGCGCGGCATTGGCGGCGAGTACTGCAACAGGCCGTTCGTGCGGGTCTGGGAGTAAGCCGCAAGCGGCCGAACTGACCGGCCGCGTCCCTCGAGTGCTCGCCCGGCGCCTCGACAGAAAGCGCCGAGCTCAACCCGGTTGGCCGGCGGCTTGCGGTTGCTGCCCTTCCTCCCCGAACAGTGCCAATAGCCGAGGAATGAATCGCCCGAGTTCGAGGGTCATGATGGCGAAATCGGCATCGAAACGCTCTGCGGCGGTCTCCGGCTCCCGGTCACCGGCCTCCTCCTGGACGATGTCGAGGAATTTGAGCCGTTTTACCGAAAGGTCGGCATCCAGGATGCATGCAAGGCGTTGCTCCCAAGTGGCGGCCAGTTGGCGTGGGCGCTTGCCGGCCTTGATATGACCCTTGATCTCCCCGGCAGCCAGGTTCTGGCGTTTGGCACGGATTTCGGAGCCGGCTTTGTGAGGGTCTTCGAGCACGGTCTCCTCGCCGAGCTCGATATCTGCCGGAGTGCGCTCATGCGCGAGCCACCACGTCATCACGCTCTGTGGGTTCACCGCCGCCTGCAGCGGTCGGATGGGCAGTGAGCCGAGGCTGGTGCGCAGCAGCTCCGTGAGTTCTTCGGCCTGGCGCCAGTTGGCCGTGTCGACCACCAGCCAGCCATTTTGTGGGTCGATGTAGGAAAAGATGCGCTTGGTATACGTAAATGACCGGGGTAAAAGCTCCAAGGTGATCTCTTCTTTCATGCGGCTTTTCTCGCGCCGGCCAAGCGGTCGCAGTTCCCGTGCCTCGCGCTCGGCCACACGCTCTTCCAGTACGTCGCGGATGACGGCCGGCGGCAGAACGCGCGTTTCTTGCTGCAGACAAAGCAGCAGTGTGCCGTTGGCGGCGTGCACCAGCTGCCGGGCTTGTCGTCCAAGCGGCGCTACCCATCCCTGAGCGGTGAAATCGGCGCGGCCAATGGGCTGCGAGGCGAACTGTGCAAGCTTTTGCTCCAGCGCCTCGGCCGTAAACGCAAAACCCTCGGTCAGATCATAGATACACAGATTCTTGAACCACATTGCCGGCGATCTCCTCCGTTCGCTGCAAATAAACGCGTCCTGTCACCGTCGCCTGGATTGGCATGGTGGCCTCGGCTAGCAAGCAAGTTCGGCAAAGCGCTTCTGCACCTTAAGCCGAGTGTTTGACGCAGCCACGATGAGGCCGCTGCGATACGCAGGCGCCCATCGCCGCCATGGGAATGTTCGGATGAAACCCATGGATTTAAGCCCATGCGCTTATGAGCCGAGGCAGCGAACATGATAGACCAGGCGCGGGTATGGGGGGATGCTCGATTTCGCAGTCGTTTGTACTTCTCGAGTCCGTTGTGCTCGCCGCGCCACCTGGCTCTGGCCGGGCCGGCGTGAGTTTGCCAAACTTATACTCATGCGCACTCCAGCGGACCGTCCTCGCATCGGAATCGCCCTGGGCAGTGGCTCGGCTCGGGGCTGGGCCCATATCGGTGTGCTGCGTGGGCTTGGCGAGCTCGGCCTCAAGCCGGATCTGATCGCCGGGACCTCCTGTGGCGCTATTGTTGGCGCCGTTTACGCATGTGGCCATCTAAGAATATTCGAACGCTGGGTGCGTCGGCTGACCCGTCGCGAGGTCATCAGCCTGCTGGATTTGGCTGTGGGCGGCGGGGGCGGGTTTTTCGAAGGGAAGCGGTTGATCGATCTCTTCGTCGAAAGCTTCGGTAATTTACACTTTGATCAGTTACGACGGCCCTTGGGTGTGGTGGCTACTGACCTCTATTCGGGTCGTGAGCACTGGCTGCGGGAAGGCTCCGTGGTTGAGGCCGTTCGGGCATCGATGGCTCTGCCCGGACTGTTTACACCCTCATCTCGGAATGGTAAGTGGCTCGTCGATGGCGGTTTGGTCAACCCCGTCCCGGTCTCGCTCTGCCATGCCATGGGTGCCGATGCGATTATCGCAGTCAATCTCAACGGCGATCTGATCGGACGACATCTTCAGCCCATCCTCAAGCAAGCCTCCTCCGTGCCAGACCCGGTCGATCCGGCAACAGCAACCGAGGATGATGAGAGCATTGAGCCCGGTGAGCCCGGCTTGTTCAATCGGGTATCGGCGCAGCTGCGTGACCGCACCGCTGTCCTCCTGGGCCAGTTTCGCGCCGGCTCGTCGGCGTCGGGGCCTGGGTTGTTCGAGGTGATGACTACGGCGATCAATATCATGCAAGATCGTATAACCCGCAGCCGGATGGCAGGTGATCCACCGGATCTGTTGCTCAGCCCCCGGCTCGCGCGGATCGGGTTACTAGAGTACGCGCGCGGAGCCGAGGCGATCGAGGAAGGCTACAAGGTAGTGCGGCGTATGCAGCCTGTTATCCTGGATTTCATGGCAAGCATCGGCTACGAGCCCGATGGTTCGTGATCGGCGCGGCTATGCTACGGTGATGGGCTTATAATCTGCGTTGTTTCTTGAATACCGTCAGCCATTGGAGGTGATATCGTGGCGAGAACCGAATCCACCATGCTGCCATTAGGCACGCAAGCGCCCGATTTTCTGCTCAATGATACCGATGAGAACATGGTCGCCCTCGTGGATTTTGAAGAGGCCGAGGCGCTGCTGGTCATGTTTCTGTGTAACCATTGCCCCTATGTCAAGCACATTCAGCACGGTCTGGCCGACTTTGCTCGTGAATACCAGCCGAAGGGGCTGGCTATCGTCGCGATCAGCTCGAACGATGCCGAGGAGTATCCGGATGACAGCCCGGAGCGCATGAAGGAGGAGAAAGAGCAAGCCGGCTACCCGTTTCCGTATCTATACGATTACACTCAGGATGCCGCTTTGAGCTATCGTGCGGCTTGCACGCCGGATTTCTTCCTTTTCGATCGGGAGCGCCGCTTGGTTTATAGGGGACGCTTCGATTCCAGCAGCCCGCGCAAACCGGACCCTGTCACGGGCGAGGATATGCGGCGGGCGGTGGATGCGTTGCTCGCCGGAGCCGAGATACCGGAGCCGCAATACCCCAGCATCGGCTGTAATATCAAGTGGAAGCCGGGCAATGAGCCGGAGTATTACCAGGGTAAGCCCGAGGGCCGTTTGAACAGCTGAGCCGGTCATGCGCCGGTTGGCTTCAAATACGCAGGCGCCGGCGTATTCGATCATCGCGGCGCAGCTGCTCGAGTTCCTCCTGCGAGGGTAGTGCCGGTCGATCGCGATGGCGATCGACGATGCAGAGAAAGCCGAGTGGCTCGCCGCCGCTGGCGTGGAATTGATGGAAGGTGCCAGGGGCGATGTAGATGCAATCATGGCGGTCGATTGTCTCCACCCGGTCGCCTAAGATGACCTCGCCGCTGCCGCGTAGCACCACCACCGTGTGCGGATGTTGGTGGTGTTCGAGGGTCGAATACCCCCCCGGCTGGAGCTCGAAATAACGGGTGAGGAAGTTGACCGCTTGCTCGTCCTCGCCCTCGCCGAGCAAGGACTGGCGGGTAATGGCGTGGAAATGGCTGCCTTCGGTTTTGTACTCCCGCAGCGGTACGCCTTGCCAGCGGTAACCCTGCGCCCGAACAATCTTGGATTTGTCCATCGAGTTCAACTCAGCCGCCAATGGCCTGTTTCAGCTTCCGGGAGGCCGTGACCAGATCGCTTTGTCCATAGAGGCTGCCACCGATGAGAAAGATCGTATCCGGCCCATAGCGTTTGGCCCAATCGGCGGCCCGGTCGATGCTCATACCCCCGCCCGGCGTGGGAAAGCTGGCTGCCAGCTCACCCAGCGGTTGTCGTAGGTGCCGATTGATTCTCTCACACAACGCGCGGCTGAAGCCAAATCGGCCGCCTGCATTGGGATAGATCACCGCATCGGCCCCCGCGATTCTAAAGAGATCGCCTAGCAGCACTTCGGCCGCAATCCCGTGACTTGGGTGTAGATAAGCCCCGGTAAGCGCCGGGTGGGCCATGATCACCAATCCGAACCGGTCGCGGATCCAGCGCATCGCATCTAGACCGGTCAGCCAGGGGTTGACCAGCACACCCACGCAGCCGGCTTGTTGAGCATGGTGCGCGCGCTCCGCAAGTTCCCATGGCGCGGCGGTTACGTTGGGAAAGTACAATGTCTGGCCGTCGACCTCGCGGTTGGCGGCGCTGATCGCGGCTTGGCAGTATTCGACCCGTTCCTCGAAAGGGGCGCTTGCCTGATCGGCCAGGCCGTGGTCATCTTTGACGATATCAAGACCGCCCAAGACGAAATCCCGGCACAGGCGCGCCAGCTGAGTCGGGCGTAGGCCCATCGGTTTGAGTGCACTCGCCAATAACGGACGATTCTCGATCCCCGTGAGCCGGCGCACTCCAGCGATGCCATGGCCGGGTCCACCGAAGGCCTCCAGCAATCGATGCGGCCAATGAATGTCCACGATGCGAATGCCGCGTTTGAGCGAAATGTTGCCGAAAAGCACGTTTAGGCACTGCGTGAGCTCCGAGCCGATGCTTTCCACAGAATAGGAGATGCATGCTAGGTGCTGGTCTCGCCCCGCCGGGGCAACCGACTCCACACGGCCGACCATGCGCTCCATCACGTCATCGGGCACGAGCTCTCGCGGCAGCTCTGCAGTTTGCTCCAGAGCGATGCCTCGCGCCTTGGATTCTGCTGATTCGCCCTGTGACAGGGTAAGGCGGTAGACGACTTCGAATCGCTTAGTCATATTAAAAAGTAAAAAGGGACAGAAAAAGGGGCGGATTTATTTGCTAAACCGATTCCGTATCTTGGTTTGGAGTCAGGATAACACCGAAGGAAGCAAACCATGCCCAGGCAGGGGCGCATCGCTTTACCGAAAGTGGATCTCAAGGCCCGTTGTACGGATGGCGCCAAGTCCTCGCCGCCAGGGCGGTGAGCGCAGTGCGTATAATTCGCCTGCCGGCGGCGGCGCCGCGAGCAGTGCTCCGATGATCGTAAAGCGCAGCCGCGCCCAGCGATCGCGTTGCGGCAGATTCTCCTCGTTCATCACTCTCGCCCCCATCGCGATCTTATCGCCGCGGCATCGTTGATAGGAGCGCAGACTACAAAGCACCTGACGGGCAGGCTATCGACATCTCCTGCGGGTAGCGGGCGAGCCTCGGATTAGCTGACCGTAGCGCGGGTGCTCAAGGGCGCGCTGAAGCGCAGCGCTCCCGCGCAGAACCGGCAACCCCGAAACCGGGTTGCCAAGGCGAGTTCCTCATCGATGCGGGTAAGGAGACGAAAAAATGCGGGATCTTGCAGAACGGCGTGGCCCACTTCGGGGGTCTCCTGGCTGTGGTAACCGGAGACTCCCCCGAGGGGAATCCTGCTCAAACCATTACCAAACTTGATCGCCACAGACGGAATCGCCATCAATAACATTGACCGCGCTCACGCGGTTGTGCTCCACCTGCGTGGTGCTCGACTGGCGCACGTACACGACGGCGCGCCGGTGCCGATGGTCACTGGAGATCTTGCTCAACTCGCTCATCGTCGTGGTCCGGTGTTGTGTGGGCGATCTTGTTGGCCATCAGTCGGGGGCGGCAACAGATAGGTTGGTGCTCCGGTGATGGGCAACCTGTCCTCTACGCTATCCAGCCTTACCATCCCGGCGTCTTTGTGCTGGCCGTGATCCACGAGCGGCGCCCGAAGATGATCGAACGCTAAGTGGGCACGGAGCGGGCGGCTAAGGCGGCAAGCCCGGCGAACGCGGGGCTTGAGCTGGGACTATAACGATAATATACGCCACCCTATTACAGCCAACACTGAAGTGGCCCAATAGCGGCGTGGCTCAGTTACAGCGTGCATAGCGGGCGAGTGTGAGCCCGTCGAGATCGAGCGCGGGCCGGCGCCCGTTTAGAATATCGGCAAGCGCATAGGCGCACCCGGCCGCAAAGGTCCAACCGAGGTGACCGGAGCCTACGTTCAACAACAAGTTGGGCACCGGCGTGCGGCCCAGGATGGGGGGGCCGTCCACGGTGAGCGGTCGCAGGCAGGCCCAGCTTGAGGCTGAGTCGCGATCTACGCTCGCGGCGAGCTGTGGCAGGTTACTCAGGGCCTGCTCGATGATGATGCGCACGCGCTGTGTACGGATGCTGTAGTCGTAGCCGGCGAACTCGGCAGTACCCGCAATCCGCAGGCGCTCGCCAAGCTGGGTCATAACGACCTTATGCCGCTCGTCGATGATGGGCACCCGCGGCACTCCGGAACAACCACTGACCGGCAGACTCGCAGAGTAACCTTTCACCGGGCGGATGGGTAGGTGAATGCCGAGCGGTTCGGCGAGCAGTGGTGCATCCGCACCCGCGGCGAGCACGTAGCAGTCCGCCTGGCGTATCCCGCGACTGGTCAAAAGATGATGAATGGAGCCGCCTTTGAGCTCCATGCTCTGCACCTGTGTGCGCAGCTCGAAACAGACCCCTTGTCGCTGCGCCAGCTCGCCCAGGCGGCGAGTGAACAGGCAGGCATCGCCACTCTCGTCATCCGGATAATAGATTGCGCCGACGAGCTCTTTGCATATTCCCAGCAGTGCCGGTTCTAGGGCCAGCGTTTCGGGTACGTCGAGAATCTTGTGGCGGACGCCGAGTTCGGCCGTGAGGGCTGCTGTTAGGGCTGCCTTGTCGAGCTCACGTCGGGAACGGAAGATCTTGATGATGCCACGCTGCGCCTCATCGTAGCGGATCCCGGTCTGCTTCCGAATCAGTCGTGTCATCTGCTGGCTGTAGCGGGCCAACCGGGTGTTGATGCGCGTGTTGCGTCGATGATAATGGGGTTGGCTGTAGCGTAGGAAGCCCATGCCCCAGCCTATGAGATGGGGCAGCTGCGACAAACGTAAGAGCAGCGGCGAATTCTCGCGTCCCACCCAGCGGAGCAGCTGGCGAATGGCGGCGGGGGTGTTCCAGGGTTCGGTGTGGCTCGCATGGAGCATGCCGCCGTTGGCGAAGCTTCCCTCGGCGGCCAGGGTGCTTGCCCGGTCCAGGACCGTGACCTCATGGCCATCCTGTCGTAAACACCACGCGGTAGTCGTGCCGATGACTCCGCCGCCGATCACCAGAACCTTCATTGGCCGTTTACTTGGTATGCATGGAGCGGGTGCCCAGCGGAGAAATGGCCGAGCGTATTCGAGCGCTGCCGCATGATTTTAATGACTCTTTCAACCAACCCCATGCTACCCAAGGGCGGACTCCCAATAAATTTGATTCATGCCGCCTACCTTGTTCAGCGTTCAACGCCCGGCCATTGCTGTCGTGTGCGCAGGGTGCGGGCGGCGCTCAAAGCGCGGTGCGCAAACAGGCGCTTAGGGTTTCACTGAGTCGGTGTTGCCACAAGCTGGACCATATTATGGCATGCCCCGTGCTCATGGTGCTGCTCTCCGTCGACCGTAAAGAGGGCAGCAATATCTCTGGATAGTCTCGAATATGGGGTTGCCTACAACGCGCTATGTCATGCTGCTAGTAAGATGTCTGCGTCCAGTGCCGGTAAGCGATCGCTTCGGCCAGATGATTGCAACCGATGGTATCAGCGCCGGCCAGGTCCGCAATACTACGCGCGAGCTTCAGACAACGATGATAGGCACGGGCCGAGAATTTCAGTTGCTCCATGGCCTGTTGCAGAAGCTGTGCCTCCGGTTCGCCGAGCGGGCAAGCGGACTCCGCCTCGCTCGCGGTGAGTCGGGCGGCGGCTTTGCCGTCGCGCTCATGTTGCCGCCGGCGGGCGCGAGCGACACGCTCCCGAACGATGGCCGTGGGCTCACCCGTTACGTTGCCGCGCATTTCGACCGGGGTCAGCCGGGGAACGGCAACGTACATGTCGATGCGATCGAGTAGTGGACCGCTGAGCCGACCCCGATAGCGGGCGATCTGATCCGCCGTACAGCGGCAGACCGTTAGCGCATCCCCCAGATGACCGCATGGGCATGGGTTCATGGCGGCCACGAGCTGGAAGCTGGCTGGGTACTCGGCCTTGGCCGCGGCCCGGGAGATGACCACTCGCCCGGTCTCGATGGGCGCGCGCAGCGCCTCCAATGCCGAGCGGCTGAACTCGGGCAGCTCGTCAAGGAAGAGCACGCCGTTATGGGCCAGTGAGATCTCGCCTGGACGAGGTCGAGTTCCGCCGCCGGTCAGTGCCACATTGGAGGCGCTGTGGTGGGGGGCTCGAAACGGTCGCCGAGCCCAGTGCTCGGGGCGGAAGCCGCCGTCGGCTATCGATAACACCGCCGCCGTCTCCAGGCTTTCTTGCTTGGACATGGGCGGCAGCAGTCCGGGCAGGCGCCGGGCGAGCATACTCTTACCGGTTCCGGGCGGCCCGATCAGCAGCAAGCTGTGTCCGCCGGCAGCGGCGATTTCCAGGCAGCGTTTGGCTTGCTGCTGGCCGCGTACCTCGGCAAGTTCCGGGCCGTCCGCGTGCAGTGTACTCTGGGGTGCCTCGACGGCCTTGAGCCGGACTGTTCCGGCGAGATGGGCACAGACGTCGAGCAAGTGCTGCGCCCCGAGCGCGCGATCTCCGGCGGCCAGCGCCGCCTCGGACGCGTTATCGAATGGTAGGATCAGCCATCGCCCGGCCTCTCGGGTATGCAGTGCCATCGGCAAAATGGCACTCACGGGCCGCAGTTTACCGGTAAGGGCGAGCTCGCCGGCAAATTCGTAGCATTCCAGCTCCTTGCAGCGCAGCTGACCGGAGGCGGCCAAAATACCCACGGCGATGGGTAGATCAAAGCGACCGCCCTCTTTGGGGAGGTCGGCCGGGGCGAGATTGACGGTAATCCGGCGTGTGGGAAACTCAAAACCACTGTTGAGTATGGCGCTGCGGACGCGATCTTTCGCCTCCTTTACGGCCGTCTCCGGTAGCCCAACCACGGACAATGAGGGCAGTCCATTGGTCAGATGGACTTCGACGGCGACCGAGGGTGCCTGCACCCCGACGGCCGCGCGCCCGTAGGCGATGGCAACAGACACGGCACCCTCCTTGGCCGACGCGAGTGGTCCATTTTTTCACCGCGAATGGGTCGTCAATCGTTGTTGGCTTGCGGATCTTTCCCCGTCGTGCCGCGCGTGCGCCGCGTGGCTGGCTTGTTGGCGGCTTTGCCCGTCGCCGGCTCGCTGGATGCAGTGGTTTTCAGGGTCGTTTCGAGTGCCGCGACCTGTTTTTCGAGCTCTTGCAGTCGGGTCCGGGTGCGCGCCAGGGTCTTTGCCTGTGCGTCGAATTCATCGCGCGTGATCAAATCCATGCGGGCGAATGCGGACTGCATCGTAGCCCGAATATTCCGCTCCACTTCCTGCTGAAATTCGCGCATTCCCGGCGGCAGGCTCTCGGTGAAACGGCGTGCAAGCTCATCGAGTTGCTTGGGGTCGAGCATTGGATTGCCTCCCTAATGGCGAGCTTGACTCATTGTAAGTCGCCCGTGCTACACCCGCCAGAGTCGGTTTGCCTACTCCGCTGTGCACCACGCTGGTGCCTGGTGCACCGAATGATACCGTCGGGCCTGCGCTGGATGCCCGGACCATATATATCTATCTAATTTTAAAAATAATTTATTTTAGGAATAAATTTTGCATAGTTTCCGTGGCGGTGAGGCAAGCGGGAACTGGCAGTGATAATGAGCATTTTGGGGAATGGGCTTTTCGCCCATTTTGCTGGCACAGTATTGTTTGGACTGCTATTGGGCGCCGCTCCGGCTCTCTGGGCGAAGGAGTGTCAGTGTGCAAACTGTGGCGAGGCCGATGCAGCCGGGACCAAAGCATTCAGCATTGCCTCGCTGATGGGCGATGATGCGCCATTCACCATCGGTGGTTGGACGCAGCTTGGCTATCACGGCCACAGCACTGGCGTATTCAACACGCACCCCGGTGACATCAACCTTCACCAGCAATGGCTCTACGCTGGTCGCGTTGCCGACGGTCGTTGCGGGCTGAGCTTCGGTTTCTGGGTCGATCTCCTCTATGGCACGGATGCCCAGAATACGCAGGCCTTCGGCGAACCGCCTCCCCAACGCCACTGGGACAACGAGTGGGACATGGGCATCTATGGGTGGGCTCTGCCGCAGGCATTTGTCGAGGTCGCTTACGGTGATTGGTCCGTCAAACTCGGCCACTTCTATACGCTCATAGGCTATGAAGCCGTTCCCGCCCTGACTAATTTTTTTTACAGCCACTCGTTCACGTTCAATTTCAATGAGCCGTTTACCCACAGTGGCGTGTTGGGCGCCTATAGGGCGTCGAACGGCGTCACTCTTTATGGCGGTTGGACGGCCGGTTGGGACACTGGATTCGATCGTTTCAGCGCAACCGGACACTCCAAGGGCAGCAGCTTTTTGGGTGGCATCAAGGTCACCTTAGGCACCTCTATGGTCGCCACCTACGTTCTTACCGCCGGTAATCTGGGTTTTCCGCAAGGTAAAGGCTACAGCCACAGTCTCGTGGTGCATGCGACCCCCGCCAAGAATTGGGCTTACGTCTTTCAATATGATCTTGTCGAAGTCAATGCCAACCCGCTGGGGCCGGACACCAACCACCGTTCCGCCTTCAATAATTACCTTTTCTATACGATCACCGACACCCTCAAGGCAGGCGTGCGGGGCGAATGGTTTCGCTCCGGTGATCATTCGCTCTATGAAATTACCGCTGGTGTGAACTTGCGGCCGATAGAGAATCTCAGCATTCGCCCAGAAGTCCGTTGGCAGTTCGGGGGCAGTAGCGCAGATGAGCGATTTTTCGCCAGCCAGTTCGGTGTGTCGACCGGTACGACGATCTTCGGCATCGACGCCGTGCTGATGTATTGAGGAGGCCTAGCAGAATCAGCGGGCGGGTCGGTTGTGGGCGTTTGCTGGTGAGCATTCACTAGCAGACGGTTGAGCAGATTGTATGTTAACGGTCGAATCCATCCAATGTCGGGAGATTTTGCGCCACTCCGCACCAAAATGGTGCTTTGGTGTGTCCAGCGGCATGCTAGAACTGTTCGGGATAACTATTTATCTATTTGTTTATTTTAATAAAAAAATACTTTGGCGCAGACGATGCCTTAGTTTTCGCGGCGGAGTTGTATGCCGCGTGTGCCTGTTGCCGCCGGCACAAACAAAACATTGCAGGGATATCCCATATGAAATTCGTAGTCGCGATAATCAAGCCGTTCAAGCTGGATGACGTTCGCGAAGCACTCTCCGGGGTCGGGCTGCGGGGCCTTACCGTATCCGAGGTGAAGGGGTTCGGGCGTCAAAAGGGCCATACCGAGCTCTATCGGGGCACGGAGTATAGGGCAGATCTCCTACCTAAGATTAAGGTCGAGGCGGCCCTGGATGATGATCGCGTAGAGGAGGCGATCGAGGCAATCTGCCAAGCCGCGCACACGGGCAAGGTGGGCGACGGCAAGATTTTCGTTTTGCCGCTCGAGCAGAGTGTGCGTATCCGCACCGATGAGACCGGCAAAGCGGCGCTGTAGTCGAGAATAGAATAATCACAGAGGATGTATCCATGAACGGACGGTTACTTAGAATGGCCCTCCTGCTGGCCATGTGTTTGCCGTGGTGTGCTCCGCTTGCAGCGACTGCGGCCGGCGAGGTGGATTCGGGCGACACTGCTTGGATGTTGACAGCCACGGCGTTGGTGCTGCTTATGACGATTCCGGGTCTTTCTCTATTCTACGCGGGTATGGTGCGTAGTAAGAATGCCTTGTCGGTCATGATGCAGTGCTTTGCCATCACTTGCCTGGTCAGCGTGCTGTGGGCTGCTTACGGTTACAGCCTTGCGTTCGGCAACGGTGGGGGATTGCAGGCCGTCGTGGGTTCGCTCGAGAAGGCTTTCCTGGCCGGGGTCGACGGGATCGCACTCGGTGGTCATCGCATCCCGGAAACCGTATTCGTTATGTTCCAGTTGAGCTTTGCGGTCATCACGCCGGCACTTATCGTCGGGGCCTTTGCCGAGCGAATGAAGTTCTCCGCCATGCTTTGGTTCGTCGGCCTTTGGCTGACATTGGTCTATGTCCCGGTCGCTCATTGGGTGTGGGGCGGGGGTTGGCTCGGTGCTTTCGGAGTGCTGGATTTCGCCGGCGGTACGGTGGTGCATGTCAACGCTGGGGTGGCGGGTCTGGTTACGGCACTGGTGTTGGGTAAGCGCCGTGGTTATCCGGCCACACCGATGATGCCGCACAATATGGTCTTCACTCTGGTTGGCGCTGGAATGCTGTGGGTCGGCTGGTTCGGCTTCAACGCTGGCAGCGCGCTGGCCGCCGACGGCATCGCCGGCCGGGCTGTGCTCGTAACTCAGCTCGCCACGGCGGCGGCGGCTTTGGTCTGGATGGTCGCTGAATGGGCCGGCCATGGGAAGCCGAGTGCGCTGGGGATTGCCTCGGGTGCCGTCGCCGGTCTGGTGGCGATTACCCCCGCATCCGGGTATGTTGGCGCCTTGGGGGCTCTGGTAATTGGGGGCAGTGCTGCGCTCGCCTGCTTCTATGCGGTTACCCGCGCCAAGCCCGCATTCGGCTACGATGATGCCTTAGACTGTTTTGGGGTACACGGGGTTGGCGGAATCGTCGGTGCGCTCGCTATGGGCGTATTCGCAGCCAAGTCACTGGGTGGTGTTGGCCTTCCGGCCGAAGTTCCGATCGTGGTGCAGGTGGGTAAGCAGATCCTGGGGGTGGCGGTAACGATCATTTATGATGGAATATTTACCTTTCTTATCCTAAAGGGCATCGATGGTGTTATCGGGCTGCGCGTTACGGATGAGCAGGAGACGGCAGGGCTGGATATCGCCTTGCACGATGAGCGCGGTTATAACCTCTGAAAGCCCGCTCGCTTGACCATGTCTCTGCGAGCTGGTGCGTCGAGTGGCGGTGGTGGTAGGCACTTGCGCGCCGCTGCGGGATCGACGCCGGCCACCGCGGTTGGTGGCACCGTTTATTCGGCTACGGGGCTCGTCCCCGCCTCGATTTGCCAGCAATGGCATCGTGCTCGGCGGGTAGGAGATGGCGGATGAGGGATAATGAGCGCGTGCCTGGTCGTCGAAAATCTCGATTGCGGAAGCGTTCGTGAGGTGAATTTCACGCTTGCCGTGGGCGAATGCGTCAGCCTCGCCGGGGCCTCTGGTAGTGGTAAGACGCGGTTGCTGCGTGCGATTGCGGATTTGGATGTGCATTCCGGCACGGTCCGTCTGGGTGGCAAGGATCGGCAGTGCTTTACCCCAGCTCAGTGGCGCCGTCGGGTTACGATGGTTCCGGCCGAGAGCCACTGGTGGGCCGATACGGTTGGTGTGCATCTCAACGGTAGCCCGGATGTGGACCTCGAGGCGCTTGGTTTCGGCCCGGAAGTGCGGGGTTGGGCCGTGCGCCGGCTCTCCTCCGGCGAGCGCCAACGCTTGGGGCTGGCGCGGGCGGCGGCCTTGGAGCCGGTGGTCATGCTGCTCGATGAGCCGACCGCCAATTTGGATGCCGAGGCCATCGAGCGCGTCGAGCACTGGCTCGCCGAGCGTCGCCAGCGAGATGGTACGGCCATACTCTGGGTTACTCACAACGCTGCTCAAGCCGTGCGGGTTGCGCAGCGCGGCTATCGAATCACAGCCAGCACATTGCAACAGGCATTTCCATGACATTGGCGCAACTGAGCTGGTTGGATCTCAGCGTCGCCGCGGCCTTGGTCGTGCTGCTGGCCGTGCTCGCCGCCCGGGCGCGGCTGGAGGTGAGTCGGCCACTGCTGATATCGGCCGCGCGTATGGTGATACAGCTGGCGCTGGTCGGCTTCGTGTTGGAGGCTTTATTCGCTCACGTTGCACTCTATTGGGTCTCGTTGATGGCCATGGTGATGTTGATCCTCGCTGGCTGGGAGGTGGTGGCGCGGCAACGTCGCCGCTTGGCCGGGTGGTGGAGTTTCGGTATCAGCACCGGGGCCATGTTCATTTCCTCGTTTTCCGTGACCGTGTTCGCGCTGATTGCCCTCGTGCAGGCGACGCCTTGGTATGAGCCAAGGTATGCCATTCCTCTGCTCGGCATGCTCCTTGGCAATACAATGAATGGGGTGGCTCTCAGCCAGGATCGGCTGATCGAGGGGGCATGGCAGCAGCGCGATGTCATCGAGGCACGCCTGATGCTTGGCCAGGGTTGGCAGGAGGCGATGGGGTCGGTTAGCCGCGAGAGCATGCGCAGTGGCATGATTCCTCTGATCAATGGCATGGCTGCGGCGGGCGTGGTTAGTTTGCCGGGCATGATGACCGGCCAAATCCTAGCCGGCAGCCCGCCGGCGGAAGCCGTCAAGTATCAAATTCTGATCTTTTTGCTGATCACCGTTGGGAGCGGTTTCGGCACGCTGCTGGCCAATCGCTTGGTGGCCCGGCGGTTGTTCGATGAGCGGGAACGTCTGCGCGTGGACCGGCTGGTTGAGATGCAATCGCGTTGATCATCCGTTTGCTCATGACGTCCAGCGGTCGCGAACAAGTGCGCTTATCCAGCAGTTTCTGTCTGCTGGCAGCGGTGTGGTCTACAGTTGCGCAAGGGTACCTGGGGTGCAAGGCCACCCCTGGTGACCCCGCAACGGGTTCAGCCATCGAACGCGCCACGACAGAATTCCGGCACTGCCAGTGAGCCACGATGTACATCCTCATTATAATAGCGGGTCGTAAACGGCCGTGCCGCTGCCGCAGTGCGGCGGAAGTCACGTACCTCACACGCCTTGCCGGCGAGCGTGCAGCTCCACCAGCCGCTGGGGTAACTGGGTACCGGGAAGCAAAGGGTCACTCGGCGTGCGAAGCCCGCCTCCGCTAAACTGCGATGCAGTGGCTTGAGGATATTTTTCTCATGCAATAGGGGCGATTCACTCTGTTGTGCCAGCACACCACCCGGTCGCAGTATACGGTGGATCTGACGCAGAAAGCCGCTGCCGAACAACTCTTGCGCCGGTCCGATCGGATCTGTGCTATCGATGATGACCACATCAAAGCAGGCCGTGGCTGTCCTGCGAACGAATTTCACGCCGTCTTCGAACCGCAAATCGCAACGTGGGTCGCCGTTCATGGCCGTGAGCTCAGGGAAGAAGCGCTCGGCAATACGGGTTACTCGCTCGTCGATCTCTACTTGCACAACTCGCGCCACATTTGGATGGCGCAGCACTTCCTGCAAGGTGCCGCAATCGCCGCCCCCGATGATCAGCACGGTATGTGGCTCGGCGTGCGTGAACATGGCGGGGTGCACCATCATCTCATGGTAGAGGAAGTTGTCGCGCTCGGTGAGCATCACGCAGCCATCAATAGCCATCAAGCGGCCCCAGTGGAGGGTTTCAAAAACCTCGATGCGCTGATAAGGGGATTGCTCAGCATGCAGCCTTTCCTTAATGCGAAGCGAGAAAGCGAGGCCCTCGTCAAGTACTGTTTCTGTGAACCAATTCTCGTCAAGTGCCATGGCGGTTGTGTTCCCCGACGGCTGGTTGCTCATTGGGCACGCTCTCGGCCCGCCGCGCGGGATCGCTGCGTTGCGCCGCGCAGCCGCATGACCGATACAGCCGGTGGCCGCTCGAGCGGGCTAGTCGAGTCACCCCTCAGAGACGTTACCGGGTTCGGCGGGCGGGAGCGGATGGTAAACTGGGCGTCGTTTTGGATCGTGCTGGTAGTCATTGTACATGGATTATACGAGCGCTCACTCGGCCCGTGAGCTTTATAATATCGGCCATTGGGGTAGCGGCTACTTCGATATCACGGAGGCCGGGCGGCTGATTGTGCGCCCCGGTGGTCGTCGGGGCGGCTCCGAGGTCGACCTCTATGAGCTCGCCCACGAGATACGCCGGGCGGGGCTTGCGTGGCCAGTTTTGGTGCGCTTCATCAATATCCTCCATGATCGGGTGGAGCGCTTGTGCCGAGCCTTTCGCCAAGCGATGATCACGCACGGCTACGCTGGGTCCTATACGGCCGTCTACCCGATCAAGGTCAATCAGCAGCGCCGCGTGGTGCAGGAGATTCTGGCCGGTGCAGATAATCATGTCGGCCTCGAATGCGGAAGCAAACCAGAGCTCATGGGAGCCATCGCGGTCGCACCCCCCGGGGGACGCATTATCTGCAATGGCTATAAGGATCGAGAATACATTCGCCTCGCGTTGCGCTCCCGTCAGCTGGGGTTGGATTGCTGGATTGTCGTCGAGAAGTGCTCTGAGCTCGAGCTGATCATTGCGGAGTCACGCCGTTTAGGAGTGGAGCCGCGCCTTGGTCTACGGGTGCGGCTGGCCTCCATCGGCGAGGGGAAATGGCAGAATACGGGGGGCGAGAAGTCCAAATTCGGCTTATCCGCCGCACAGGCATTGGCGGTAGTCGAACGCCTGCGCGCGGTGGATAGGCTCGCTTCGCTGCAGATGCTGCATTTTCATCTCGGATCGCAAATTCCCAACATCGCCGATATCCAGCGCGGGATACGCGAGGCGGCTCGCTATTATGTGGAACTCCACCGCTTAGGGGCACCGATTGGCTGCGTGGACGTCGGTGGTGGGTTAGGGGTGGATTACGAGGGCACCCGCTCGCGCAGCTTCTGCTCCATGAATTACACAGTGGAGGAATACGCCCACAACATCGTCCATACCCTGGGTGAGCTTGCCAGTGCGGCCGGTTTGGACCATCCGGATATCGTGACCGAATCGGGTCGTGCCATGACCGCTCATCATGCGGTTCTGATTACCGATGTGGTCGATGTCGACCGGATTCCGGAAACAACCGATTTGTTAGCCCCCGCCGAGGAGGCTCCGCCGATTCTGCGTGACCTCTATCGTGGCTTCGCGCAGGGCGAGCAGCGCTCGCCGTTAGAGGTCTATCACGATGCCTGCCATTGGCTCGATGAGGCCCAGGGCATGTACACACATGGATTGCTGAGCCTGGCGCAACGGGCCGATGCGGAGCGTATCTATCAGGCTACCTGCCGGCGTGTGCACAGCCGCCTGGATCCCCAGGTGCGCGCCCATCGCGGTGTGCTCGATGAGCTCAACGAGAAGCTCGCCGACAAGCTGTTCGGCAATTTTTCGCTGTTCCAATCCATGCCCGATATTTGGGCTATAGATCAACTCTTCCCGATTCTGCCGCTGCACCGGCTCGATGAGCCGTTGGTCAGGCGCTGCATATTGCAGGATCTGACGTGTGACTCCGATGGAACGGTACGCCTGTACGTGGATCGAGCCGGTGTCGAGCGCACACTGCCGCTGCCGGTTTGCCGGTCCGGTGAGCCGTTGCTGCTGGGCGTGTTTCTGGTGGGTGCCTACCAGGAGATTCTGGGCGACATTCATAATCTTTTTGGTGATACGGACTCGGTCAACGTCATCCTAACCCCCGAGGGCTATCGGTTGGCAGATGCCCATAACGGGGACAGCATTGAAGCCGTGCTGCGCCAGGTGCATTTCGACGGGCGTGAGTTGCTGCAGAGTTACCGGCGACGCGTCGTGGCTGCACCGCTTGATGAGACTGAACGCCGCGAGTGTCTGCGCGAACTGGAGGCGGGGCTGCAGGGCTATACCTACCTCAACAGCCCCTACGTCAGTGGTGAGTATGACGAGGAAGGCAAGTGATGAAAGTAGGACTCATCGGACTCGGGGCTATAGGCCGCGGCATGGCGCGGCGGTTGGCGCAGGCCCGGCTGCTGAGCGCCGTTTGGAATCGAACCCGTTCGACGGCCGCGGTGCTTGCCGAAGACCTGGGTGTTGTTGCATGCACCGACCCGGCCACGTTGGCGTATGAGTGCGATCTCATCATTATTTCGGTTTCGGCGGATGCCGATGTGCTCGAGGTTCTGGCTGCGATGCAGGACGGGCTCAGCCCCGGTAAAATCGTCGTGGATACTTCGACCATCGGCGTAGATACGGTTGTGGAGGCGGTTAAACGCGTTGCAGACAGCGGCGCTTGGTTCATCGATGCACCTGTCTCGGGCGGCGCGGAAGGCGCGCATTCGGGCACTCTGGTGATAATGGCGGGCGGCGATGCCGCTGCGATCGATCAGGCCATGCCCGTGCTCGAGGCAATCGCCAAGCGGGTGGTCCGTGTGGGTGAGTCCGGTC
Source organism: Nitrococcus mobilis Nb-231 (assembly GCF_000153205.1). Lineage (GTDB taxonomy): Bacteria > Pseudomonadota > Gammaproteobacteria > Nitrococcales > Nitrococcaceae > Nitrococcus > Nitrococcus mobilis. The sequence goes on along the minus strand of NZ_CH672427.1, from coordinate 1,869,725 downwards.
AGGGCCAAGCCGCAAAGGCGGTTAACCAAGTCATGTGCGCCGGCATCAATCAGGCGGTTTGCGAAGCATTGGCTTTCGGTGAAGCCTTGGGTCTCGATATGGCCACCGTCATTGAGTTGCTGCGTGGCGGCGCGGCCGGCAACTGGTTCCTTGAACACCGTGGTCCGACAATGTTGCGTGGCTCATTCGAGCCCGGTTTCAAGTGCGTCTTGCATTACAAGGATTTGTCCATTTGCCGACGTATGCTCGATGGGCTAGGTGTGGCGCTGCCGGTGGTGGAAATGACGCTCAAGCACTACCAGCGCCTACTGGATCAAGGCTATGGGGAAGAGGACATATCGGCACTCTATCGCCTCAAGCAAGCGATGTTTGTGAGCGGTAATAAACGTAGCTTGTGAACGAGGTGGGTGTCGGTGACGCATTCTCGATCCGCCGGTGTGTTTGACATCGGAGTGGGTGGTTTGCTCGTATGTGATCTAACACCTTAATTATGTCGGTATCGGACGTACACTGTCGGCCACACACCGGCGGTGAATGTGCCCGTGGCGATAGCTAAGCTGCGTTGGTGTTTTCAGCGCCACTCGGTTCGTTGCTGCCACGAGCCGCCTACCTTCAAGGGTACCGTCCAAATCGGTAACCCGAGCAGGGCGATCGCGCAGCTTCCGGTTCTGTTCGACCCTTGCCCTGCGTGCGAGACCATCCGACTATGAGAGAGGGCATTACTTACGTGAAGCGCTATTCGTGGGGGGTTCTCGTCCTTGTCAGCCTGGCGGTGAGTCTCTCGTTGCCACTCATCTATGGTGGTTGGGATAGTTTTGGGCAACTTGCGACCTTATCCCCGGCCGTGGTGATCCTGCTGCTGGGAATGGTCGTGGCCGGTTGGATGTGCAATGCCGGGCGCATCCGAATCTTGGCGCGCGGGCTCGGTGTGCGGCTGCGCTCGCGTGAAGCACTGCGCACCGTGATCAGCGCCGAGTTCGCCGCCGTGGCGACGCCGGCGTCGACCGGCGGAGCAGCCACCTACATCTTTTTGCTTTCCCGGCGGGGTCTGCGGTTGGGCGAGGCCGCTGCCATCGTGGCGTTCGACCAAGTCATGGACTTGATTTTCTTCGCAACGGCGATGCCGGTCGCGTTATTGCTGTTTCTCACCGGCCAGGGTATTACTCAGTCACTGAGTGCACCCGCCATATTGGTCGGCGTGCTCGCACTCGGGGTGGTCCTACTGCTGTGGCTGCCGCGTCACTACCGTCCGGTGGCGATTTGGCTGGGGCGGGTAATCCGCCGTGTGCCGGGATTGTGCCGGCTACGCTATCGTTTGGCCCGCTGGTTGATCCAGTTTCGTAGCAGCGTTGCTTTGTTGCTGCGCATCGGCGTGAGCCGTTTGCTGTTGGTCTATGTGCTTTGTGTCGGGCACTGGATGCTCCGCTATGGGGTGTTACCGATGCTGCTGTATTTTATGGACTATTCAGGACATTGGTCCTACATATTTCTCGCTCAGGGCTTGATGTTCTTGGTCGGTCACTTGTCGTTTCTGCCCGGTGGGGCCGGGGGAGTGGAACTGGTTTTTGGCGCTCTGCTTCGACCTTATTTGGACGGCGGTACTACGGCCGCGGCGATTCTGGTTTGGCGCTTCTGCACCTTTTATTGGTATCTACTCGCGGGTGCTCCGGTATTCATATTTACTACCGGCCGGCGGGTATTGGGGGTTGCTAACAAACCGGCCGACCTCAGCCGCCGCGCTTGAGCAGGATGGCATGGATATTATCCGCCTGTAGGCGCTTACGGATGGCGTTGAGGTGCTCGCGATCGCTGAACGGTCCGATCCGGACCCGATGCCAGGTCCCGCCACCGGCAAGCTCCGCATTCTGGATTGAGGCTTCGACTCCCAACAAGGCCAGCCGCGCCTTAAGCTGATCGGCGTCATCGAGGTTGCGAAATGAGCCCACCTGCAGCAGATAGCTGGCGTTCGTCGGCCCGCTCTCTCTGGGTAGCGCCGTTGCGGTTTGCGGCCGTGGATGTTCGGCGTTGCTCCGGTGACCGGCAGCGGTCGGTGGCTTGGCCATGGGGATTGCTAAATTCGGCTCCGGTGCGGGCACCTCAACCTCTTGATCGGGCAGCAATTTATAAAATTCGAACCGGGGTTGGATCGGTTCGTTCGGTATGGATGTGCGCCCGGTAGTCGGCCCGATAGAGCTGTCGATATCGCTTTCCTGCGGCTGAAACAGGCTGGTAACGGCTTCGGTATTATTTGGTGCCGAATGATGCAGTTGGACCAGCAAGGCGACGAACAGGCCGATACTAAGCCCCGCAAGTCCCCAAATCCAGTTCGGTAGCGACGATCGCCCGAGGGCGGAGGGGCGACTTGCCTGCCGTGCGCGTTTGCTAGTTTCTCGGGCCATGGTTACCTGCTTTGCGGGATAGAGGCATCCAATATCGTAAGGTCACTACTTAGAATCTGCCATCTGGCGAATATCAGAAAAAACCGGACGTTGCTGCGTATTAGAGACGAATGGCGTTGTAGTAGGTAGGCAACGCGTTTGCCACTCCCGTAGGCAGATGATCGAGCTGATGTGGCTCGTGAGCTAAAGCGGTGCTTGCTACCGGTTCCAGGTGACAGCCTAGCTGAGCCGCTGGTCAACACAGTACGCTCGACAAACCATTGCCCATCGCTCACGCCGCACTCTACCAGATTCGTACGGCTGCTTCGCAGCCGCGTATTATCCCGGCTGTGATGAGACTTGCAAGGAGGGCGCATAGTCGGTTGGCCTCTTTTCATAGCGTCTCCAATGGATCGACGTCCACCGACCAGCGCACGCGGCGCGCCTGTTCAAGCTCGGCCAAGCGCGGCACCCAGTTGCGCAGTAAGGCTTGTAACTCATCACGATGCGCCGTCTGCAACAGCAGTTGGGCACGATAACGCCCGGCACGGCGTTCCATAGGGGCGGGTACCGGGCCCAGCATGGTTATCCCCGGCGCTGGCTGGGCACTCGCCTTCGCCTGAGCCAGGAACACGTGCGGTGTGTCCGCCTCGTGTGCTTCGGCGCGGAGCAGAGCCATAGCGGAAAATGGCGGTAAATGAGCTTGTTCGCGCTCTTTGAGCGCTACCTCGGCGAAGTCTTTATAGCCTCTGTGGATCAGTATTTGCAGCAACGGGTGTTCGGGGTGGTGCGTTTGTATGACGACTTCGCCGAGGTGCGCTGCTCGTCCAGCTCGGCCGGCTACCTGAATTAGGAGCTGGGCGAACCGCTCCGGCGCACGGAAATCCGATCCGAACAGTCCTTGATCGGCATCGATGATTGCCACCAGCGTTACTTCTGGCAGGTGATGACCCTTGGCGAGCATTTGAGTTCCAAGCAGAATTTGTGCTTCACCGCGTTGAGCCGCCGCCATCCGAGCCTCGAAGGCGCCTTTGCCCCGGGTGCTGTCGCGATCGATACGTAACAGGCCGGCGCTAGGGAAAGCCAGGCGCAGTGCGGCCTCGACGCGTTGGGTGCCCAAGCCGAGTGGACGCAAATCGGGGCCGGCGCAGTGCGGGCAATGGGCAGGCACGGGGCGGTCATAGTTGCAGTGATGACAGCGAACCCGCTTACCTGGATGGTGATAAATCAGCCGCGCATCGCAACGGTGGCACAGCGCGATCCAGCCGCATTCGTGGCACAATAGCGTCGGCGCGAAGCCGCGGCGGTTGAGTAGCAGCAGCGCCTGTCGGCCGGCATCTAGATGCGTTTGCAGCCGCTGCTGCAAGGGTTGGGATAGCCCCTCGCGCAGCGGTTTGCCCCGTACGTCGAAGATTCGAAACTCAGGTGTAGCGGCTCCTCCCGCTCGCTGTGGTAGGCGCAGCTGTCGATAACGTCCGCGGCGCACATTGTATAGCGTTTCGAGCGAGGGCGTGGCCGAGCCTAGGACGATTGGAATATTCAAGCGTCGGGCGCGAACCACCGCCAAATCACGCGCAGAATAGCGAAAACCGTCTTGCTGTTTAAGTGAGGTGTCGTGTTCTTCGTCGACGACGATCAACCCTGGACGCGCAAGCGGCGCAAACACCGCCGAACGGGTGCCGATAACGATCGGGGCGGCGCCGTTGCCGGCAGCATGCCAGGCCTCCAGTCGCTCTGTATCGGAGAGCCCCGAGTGCAACACGGCAAGGGGAGCATCGAGCCGGCTGGTGAACCGTGCCACGAGCTGCGGTGTGAGCCCGATCTCGGGTACGAGTAGGAGCGTCTGCCGACCTGCGGCGAGAACGGCTTCGATCGCGGCTAAGTACACCTCCGTCTTGCCGCTGCCGGTCACGCCTTCCAGCAACAGCGCTTGAAAATTGTTCAAGGCGGCGGTGATCGCCCGAACCGCCTTGCTCTGTGCCAGATTAAGTGTCGGAGCGGCGGTTCGGGTGTGGCTACGCCGCAGGGCATAGACCGGTCGGTCCGACGCCGCGATCCAGCCCCGAGCGGCCAAGCGCTCGAGGGCGCCGCGCCAGTCCCCGTTCGAATCCGTCAACTCGGCGCAGCCAATGGGCCGCGCCGATTGCTGCAGGATCTCCAGCAGTCTGGCCTGGCGAGGGGCGCGCCGGCGCAGCGCATTTGCCGCGATGGTTTGGCCCGCCGGTGCGATTCGCCAGACCCGTTCGAGCGCTGGTTCGGCCGGCCGACCACGGCGCAACAAGCTCGGTAATGCCGTGGCCAGGCACTCGCCGATAGGATAGTGGTAATAACGGCTGGCCCATAGCAGCAGTTTCAGGAGTTCTTCCGGAAGCACAGGTCGGGTATCGAGTACTGTCTCGATTGCACGCAGACGGCGTCGTTCGATCGGCGTCTCGTTGGTCAGTCCCGTGACCAGGCCAACTACACGGCGTTTGCCGAAGGGCACCAGAACACGACCACCCACGCAGGGGGGCGGCTCAGCAGTCGGCAGAAGATAGTCGAACAAGTGGTGAAAAGGGGCGGGTACGGCAACCTGGGCGATTGCGTCGCAATTGGCCATGCTGCTGTCACCGTTTGGGGTGATGAAGCGAGCAATAGGGCCTTTGCCATAGTGCCGCTAGCCGCCGCCTGCGCCGGGGTGATTTCGCCGCACTGCGTTTTCGATCTGGCGGTGCTGGCTGTTTTGAGGTCGGGGTGAGGGTACAGGCGGAGTGGGAGTGAGGCGGAGTGGTTGAGTTGCCAGCCTGCCAGCAATAATAATACGCGGATATTGCCAGCCCGAGGATCGGATCCCTGGGGGGTAGCGACTCATTCTTGTGGAGGTGCCGCCTGTGCCGATTGACTGCCGCGCTGTTGCGCTGCTTTGTATGGGCGAGCTCGGCGTGACCTGGCCCAAACGCTGCGTGGCCTTGCTCCGAGGTGACTGCACGGTGCGCATTGTGAGGGTTGTGGCGTCGCTTTGGCTGCTCGTTAGCCTGCCGCTCCAGGCTGGGCCGGCCGGCCAGCAAGGAGCGCTCGGCGTATGGATCAACGACAAGTCGACCGTGGCGGTACGCATCGCAGACTGCGGCTCCGAGCTCTGCGGCCGCATCGTTTGGCTCGCCAAGCCTTATCACGGCAACGGAGCGCTCAAGCGTGATCGGCATAATCCAAATCCTGGCAAGCGTGAGCAACCCCTGTGCGGGCTGCAAGTGCTCGAGGGCTTCCAACAAACGGCCGCGCGAAGCTGGGTCGACGGTTTGATCTATGATCCTCGCAAGGGTAAGACCTACCATAGTTACCTGACACTTGCCGAACCGGATCAGTTACGGGTCCGTGCCTACGTACTCCTACCGTTGTTTGGCAAAACTCAGATTTGGCACCGCACGGTTCCTCCGGCGCACGAATGCCCCCGTCATTCGCGTACACGCAGCCCCGCGGGTTAAGTCGGCGGCTATGCTTATGGTCACGTAGCCGCCGGCTCGAGTTGCCTGGATCGGCAGCGTTCAGCCGCGATGGGAGTCCGGCGTGTCCGAGCGCTTAAGCATCGCTCGCAGATCGGCAAAAGCCTCGCAGATGGTGTCGATCTGTGCGGGGGTATGGGCCGCGCTGACACTACAACGAACCAGGGTATAACCACCGGGTGCAGCCGGCGGTAACACCAGATTGACGTAGATGTTACGCTCGAGCAGCCCCTGCCAGAATGCCACCGCCTGCTGTCGGGATCCGAGCAGGGTGGCCACGACTGGGCTCGGCTCGGGGCCGAGCTGGTAGCCGAGTGCCCGCAGTTGGTGATAGAGCTGAGTGGCATTGGCCCACAGCCGCTCACGCAACTGCGGACGATTACGCAGCAGCTGTAGCGCGGCGCGCGTGGATGCAACAACGGAGGGCGAGGGCGATGCCGTGAAGATGTACGGACGGCTGGCGTAGCGTAAGAACTCGGACTCGGGGTGATTACTGGCGAGAAATCCGCCTACGGCCCCCAGGCTTTTGCTGAATGTGCCAAGTACGAAGTCGACCTCGGCGGCTACCCCGGCTTCCTCGGATAGCCCGCGGCCGTGCTCGCCGAGCACTCCGAGAGAATGGGCTTCATCCACCACCAAATAACCACCGTGGCGACGTTTGACCGCGGCAATCTCGGCTAACGGTGCCCGGTCGCCGAGCATACTATAGAGCCCCTCCACCACGATGAGTGTGTTCTCGGTACGCTCTCTTAGTCGCTGCAGCCGCCGTTCGAGATCGGCAACGTCATTGTGTCGAAACCGTATGATTTGAGCGCCGCTGAGTCGGCAGGCATCGTAGATGCTGGCATGGCAATCCGCATCGAGCAGTATTATGTCTTGCGCTCCGGCCAAAGTGCCAATCAGGCCCAAGCTGGCGAGATAGCCGGTAGAGAAAACAATCACCGAATTGCATCGATAAAAGTCTCCGAGTTCCGCTTCCAAAGCGTAGTGGCCGCCGTAGCTGCCGTTGGCCATCCGCGAGCCCGTGGTCCCCGTCCCTTCTCGCTCCACGGCTTTATGGGCCGCCTCGATGCATTCGGGCGCGAAGGTCAGGCCGAGATAATTGTTGGTGCCAGCGAGCAGCACCCGCCGCCCGCCGATGCGTGCCTCGGTAGGCGAATATACTTCCTCGATCCGGGTCTCGAAAGGGCTGAGGCCGGTGGGAAAGAGTTCCGCGCGGTCGTTGGCGAGCTTATTGAACTTGTCAAACAATGCCATTATCCCGCCTCCAGCAACCGAACGATTGCGCGTGCGAGATCCTTGGGCGTGCGAATATCGGCGAGGAGGTTCAACGGCACGGATATATCGAAATCCTCTTCGACTTCCAGCAACAGGTCCATGACATTGACGGAATCCAGGCCGAACTCACTGATCAAGTCCGTGTCCTCGCCCAACCTCGTGCCTTGCGGCGCCATAGGGCGCAGGTGAGTGTAGAGTCGATCTAGAATTTGTTGATAGTCTGCCATCATGGCTTGCCAGCCCCGTGTGGACTGCGTGTCTACGCTTCGGGTGGTGTAGCGGCTTATCCGCTCAACCCCTCCCGCATGGCGCGCTCGAAATCGATTCTGGGTCGCCAGCCGAGCGCCGCGGCGAGCGCGCTATTGTCGCATATCCAATCGGGATGCCGAAGTTCCCTTAATTTCCCTGGTGTAAGCATCGGCTGATATCTGAGCCAGCGTGCGAGGCGGAGATTGACGGCGGCTGCCAAGGTCAGGCCGGTGCGCGGCAGATTCAGCAATCGCACCGGGCGGCCCTGGACCCGGGCGGCGATCGCAGCGATGGTTTGCCAGCTATAGCCGTCGGCTCGCCCATCATGGAGCTCGAACGTTCCCGCTGCAGGGGGTGAGGAGTCGAGCCAGCGTAGTATCGCTGTGACCAGGTCGTGCACATGCAGCAGGGTCAACCGTGCGTGCTGGTTGCCTGGAACGGGCAGTAAGCCGCGGCGCAGGAATCGAAAAAGGGGACTGAGTTCTCGATCACCGGGTCCGTAGACTGCAGTGGGGCGGAAGATGGTAAGCGCAAGCGCACCGCTCTGCTGCCGCAAGACCTCTTCGGCGTGGTGTTTGGAGGCAGCGTACCAGGATAAAGTCGGTTCACGAGCGGCCAACGACGACATGAAAAGGAAGCGCGTGCAGCGTAATTCGGCGCGGGCCGTATGCAGTAGGCGTTCGGAGCCGTGGACATTGACCCGATCGAAGTCCTCGAGGGAGCGCCCGCGAACTGCACCTGCGCAATGGATGACAGCATCGGCATTGGCCACCAGGCGGCGCAATGCAGCGACATCATCGAGATCGCCACGGACCCATTCGATTCTACTCGCCAACGCAATGTCGGGGGCCCGTCGCACTAGAGCACGAATGCGCCATCCGGCTTGGGCGAGTGGTTGGCACAAGGCGCCGCCGATAAAACCCGTCGCGCCGGTTAGTGCCACTACACCCGCCATCGAAATCTTCAGCTGGAGACCGCGGCTTTGGGCGCCTCCACGATAATCTCGCTGCGTTGATTCCAGCCGACTCGTTGTATGAAACGCCGTCTCGCCTCCGAGCGCGAGAGCTTGCCGGAGGAAGTCCTCGGTAGGGTTTTGGGCGGAACCAGCTCGATGCGGCATTTTATACCGAATTCGCTGTAGATCATCCGCTGCAGCCGGTTTACCAGGTCAGCACGACGCTCGTTTTCAGTCAGTCGGCACTGAACCAGCATGACCACGATCTCGCCGCCCTTGGGGTGAGATGCGACGAAAGCGGTGACATCGCCGAGCCGGACTTCCGGCTGCTCTTCGGCGAGGCGCTCCATATCCTGGGGCCAGATATTGCGACCGTTGACGATGATCAGATCCTTGCAGCGTCCCGTGATGAACAACCCGGCTTCGGTCAGGTAGCCCAGATCGCCGGTGTCGAGCCAGCCGTCCGGCCCGAGGGCATCATGGGTACTGGCCGCGTCCTGGAAATAACCGGACATCAGGCTCGGCCCTCTGACACTGACAATACCGACCTGACGGTGGGGCAGCGCCTTGTAGTCGGCGTCGCGAACAATCACCTCGTGGCCAGGCAACGGTCGGCCGCAGTTGACGAATGCCCTGACGCGCTCGCCGCGGCCATCCGTTGCCGCGAACGCGCGAGCGGACATGCGGTCTTCCAAAGCTCGGCGGTCGACCTGATCCACGACCATGCCTTGATCGAGCGCCGCGAAGGTGACGGCCAGCGAACTCTCCGCCAGTCCGTAGCAGGGTAGGAAGGCGTGGCGGTTGAAACCGGCCGGCGCCAGAAAATCGGCAAAGCGCTCTAATGTCTCGGCGTGAATCGTCTCCGCGCCGACGCCGGCTACGCGCCAACAGCTAAGATCATAGCGGTCGAGCTCGGCGCGATGGATACGTCGAGCGCAGATGTCGTAGCCAAACGGGGGTGCAAAGGCGATCGTGCCTCGGTTGTTGCTGATCAATGCCAGCCATTGCCGTGGGCGCATGGCAAAGTCGCGGGTACCCAGATAATCGACGGAGAGCTGCGAGGCCAATGGCCCGAGGACAAACCCGACCAAGCCCATATCGTGGTAAAAAGGCAGCCATGAGACACAGCGATCGCCGGGGCGAACTGCAAGCCCGGTGCCCACGATGCCGGCCAAGTTGGCCATGACCGCTTGTTGGGTAATGACCACCCCGCGCGGGAAGCGGGTGCTTCCAGAGGTGTATTGTAAATAGGCGATCTCGTCCGGCCCGCTGGATTCAAGTTCCACCGCCGGTTCTTCGAGCGCATAGAAATCCGCTGGGCTGCCTACGAAGCGCAGCTTGAGGCCGTCGGCGGCTTCCTGCAGAAACGACAGGAATTCCGCAGGCGCCATGGCGGCCGTGGCGCTGCAACTATGGAGCAGGCGGCGCAGGCGCTCGATATAGCTCCCCCGGCTGCCGAGATTGATCGTGATAGGCAAGGGTACCGGGACGAAGCCCCCGTATTGGCAGGCATAGAAGAATTCCATGAACTCCGGACAGGTCTCGGCAATCAATGCGACCCGCTCACCCCGTTTCAAACCGAGCCCGTGGAGACGTTTGGCCGTGGCCTGCGCGCGTTGCCGAAGCTCGGCGTATGGAAGCGCCGCTCGCAACCGCCCACGACCGTCGTAGAAATTATACCCAGTGACGCCCTGCGCAGCATAATCCAACGCTTGCGCGAGCGTTGGGAAATCCGCGCAGCGCAGAGGGCGATTATTGATTGTTGGCGTGGCCGTTCTAATCAATTCAGGTACCTTCCGCTTTCTTTGTCCCTAGCTCTCCGACCATTGCGGTCGCAGTGGCGGTTAGCCGTAAACCGGCGCGTCCGCCCGCCTCCATGCAGGGCTCGCCAGAGGGAGCCCGTGTGAGCCTATAATGCGACCGCTATGGGGTCCGCTGGTAAATGCCCGCTGCGCAGGATAATCTTGCCAGCTGGGCGTTGCGTGCGGCAGAGAGTGCACCCAGTGCCCGGCGAAGCCTCTGCCGCTGTCGTTGTTTACGCGTTTCAATACCCGTACTGTTGGTTATATTAGTATTGGCATGCAGGGTCGAATCGTGACGAGATACGCGGACAAGCCATGACTTTTCCAGTAACCGCGCCATCTGCCAGTGTCCAACTTCCCATGCAAAGGCAGGCTGCGTCCCGCCCTTACGCTGCGCCGCGCTTAGCCGTTGCTTGCCCAGAGTCGAATGAGGATCTTCCATGGCGCCTTTTCTTTTAAAGTGCAGTGGAGATCAGCCTACTGAACTTCAGAATCTACGTTAAGTTCAGAGTCTACATGAATATGAAACAACAGTCCTATAAAAACAAGCAAGATTTTCATAACAGACAAGATGCACATAACAGAGGATGAGGCGTTGCACCCGCCAAAATATTGACCTCCACGCTCGGTGGTAGTTCGAAATAATCTTAACCGCACTTTGCCTCAGCCCGGTTTGTCTTTACGTCATTCGGGCGGGAGCGCCGGAGAGATTACCGCATATGGAAAAACGCGCCGCAACGAATTATCACGAGCATCACGGCCGTCGGGATTCGCCGATTGTCGTTCGATCGTTGCAGCGACGTGGTGATTTTGCCACATTTTTGGGTTTGCCGCGACAATTTTACCACAGCGATCCACATTGGATTGAGCCGTTGCAGCTGGAGCGTCGCCAGCATCTATCAAGACACAACCCACTGTTCGAGCATCTTGATTGGCAAGGGTGGGTTGCCTGGCGCGGGCTGCGACCGATAGGGCGGATCACGGCCCAATTGGATCATCTGCATCAGCAACGCCATGGGGATCATACGGGGTATTTCGGGATGCTCGAGGCCATAGATGACGCCGCTGCATTCGAGGCCTTGACGGCGACTGCAGAGGATTGGCTGCGCCAGCGCGGCGCCCGCCGGGTGAGCGGGCCGTTCAATCTGTCCATAAACGACGAGTGCGGCCTCCTGGTGGAGGGATTCGATTGTCCACCGGTGTTCATGATGGGACATGCCCGGCCCTATTATGCTCATCGCTTGGAAGAACAAGGCTATAGCGCGGTCAAGGAGCTTCTCGCCTACTGGATGCCGTCTGCCGAGCTGTCCTTCACCCCGTCGATGCGCCGGCTGATGGCGCGTTATCAAGCTCGAATTCGCGTGCGCCCCAGCAGCCGGGAGCGCTTCGCTGCGGATATGGCGGCCTTGCGGGACATTTTCAACGATGCCTGGTCCGAGAACTGGGGATTTGTACCTTTTACCACGGCAGAGTTCCGTGAACTGGGGCGCAACTTACGGTTATTCGTCGCCTACGATCTCATCCAGATCGCTGAAGTCGACGACGTGCCGGTGGCGTTCATCGTAGCATTGCCCAATATCAACGAGGCAATTCGCGATTTAGGTGGCCGTCTAATGCCTTTCGGCTGGATGAAACTGCTCTGGCGTTTGAAAGTGCGCTATCCGCTGACCGGCCGGATTCCGCTCATGGGGGTGGCTAAACGGTATCAGTTCAGCCGGCTCGGGCCGGCGCTGGCGCTCACGCTGATTGCCGCTATCCAGGAGCCGGTGATGACAAAGGGCATTCGAGCGGTCGAGATGTCGTGGATTCTCGAGGACAACGCGAGCATGCGCAACATACTGGAGAATATCGGTGCCGAGCCTTACAAGCGTTACCGGCTCTACCAGAAGGCGCTTTAGGGCGGCGGGCTCGGCGCTCCCTGATTATGAATACCTCCACCCCGAGTCAGCCTGGCGCCGTGGTCGATTCGGCGGCGAACCGCGTAGCGGCCATTGTATTGGCGGGCGATCGCAAGACCCCGGATGCTGTAGCTAAGGAGGCCGGCACGTGCTGCAAGGCGCTTGCGCCGGTGGCTGGCACGCCGATGCTGCGGCGGGTGCTGCAGGCGCTGTGGGATAGCACTTTGGTTGATCGAATTATTCTCTGTGGGCCGGCACAAGAGATCGTTGCAAGCACGCCGGTGCTTCAAGAACTGCTGTCCGCCTCGCGCATCGACTGGGTCGCCTGCGCCGACTCGCCCAGTGCGAGTGCACTCGGGGCGTTCGCGGCTTTACCGCCAGAGCGGATCACATTGCTCACCACGGCGGATCACGCGCTGCTCAGTGCCCCGATGATTCGCTATTTCCTGCAGCGGGCGCAGGCCGGCAACTGGGATTTGGCGGTTGCGGTAGCCGAGCAGCGGATCGTAGCGGCTCGGTTCCCGGCCGCTCGGCGCACCGCCATTCGCTTGCGAGGCGGGCCGTATTGCGGCTGCAACCTGTATGCGTTCCTAACTCCCCGTGGTCGGCGGTTAGCGGATTATTGGCGGAGGGTGGAGCAGGAGCGCAAGCGGCCCTGGCGAGTCGTCGCACGATTGCTCGGTTGGCGGGCCGTGCTGGGCTACGCTTTGGGGCTGCTCACTCTGGAGCAAGCTCTGCGGCAGCTCTCGCGTCGACTGGGAATACGGATAGGCGCCATTATCCTCCCTTATCCGGAGGCCGCGGTGGATGTCGATACACCGGCTGACCGGCAGCTTGCCGAGGCGGTGCTGCGCGAGCGTACTGAGGCGGCAGGGGATAATCGCCCGTAACGATAGCGGCCGGTTCGCTCGCTTGAGTATCGACTCGGGGCCGTTGCGGGCAAGGGGTTCGTACCAGTGGGTACGTTCCTGCCGGATTGTGCCGTCACCGTTGGTCGAAGGTACTTAAAACCCGTGTTGCTGATCGAACGTTACTTGATCGCGGAAGTGCGCCGCCCGCTGGTGGCCGTGGTTGGTGTCCTGAGCCTCATTTTTGCGAGCTACTCGGTTGCACGCTACCTTGCGGATGCGCTCAGCGAGACCCTCGGGATGCAGGCGGTTGCGTTGATGGTTGCGCTCAGGACCCTGATTGCACTGGAGGTGCTCATTCCGGTGGCGCTTTATGCCTCGGTAGTGATCGGCCTGGGTCGTCTCTACAACGATCAGGAAATGACTGTCCTCGGCGCGGTCGGCATCAGCTCGGCGCGGGTTTATTGGGCGATCCTGCTGCTCGCGCTACCGGTTGCACTCGCCGTCGGTGCGTTGTCGTTGTTCGGCCGACCATGGGCCTACCAGCAAGCCTATCAGGCTGAAGCGCACGCGCATGTGGAGATCCCGCTGGATCGGCTGCGCGCCGGCCATTTCTATGTAGAATCGCAGACCGGGCGCATGATCCTCGCGCAAGAAGTGGACGACCAACGCGGCCTGTTGCACGGTGTGTTGATCTATCAGCGTGCCGGGGAGGCGACGTACCTGACCAAGGCTCGACAAGCGCGGCAGCTCCCGACGGAGCAAGCCGACGAGGCGCGACTGATACTGCACGATGGGGTTACCTACTTGCTTGATCAGGCTGGAAGTCATGATCGGATTCTACGTTTCGGCGAACTCTCGCTACGTCTGCAGCAACCGCAACCGGTAGTGGGCTACAAGCGCAAGGCCGCGCCTACGGCCGCGCTCGCGCGCTCGGGTAATCCCGCGGAACTTGCCGAACTGCAGTGGCGCCTCTCCCGCCCTTTGACGACGGTGCTGCTCGCGTTGTTCGGGGTGCCGCTTAGCCGCACCGCGCCGCGCCGGGGCCGGTTCTCCAAGATTCTGTTGGCCGCGCTCGTCTATGCTTTGATCTACAGCGCCAGCGGCTTGGCAAAAACCTGGGTGGAGCATGGCGTGGTCGGGGCTGTACCCGGTATTTGGTGGATCAATGCGGTGATGTTCGTCGTGCTTGTCGCCTTGATCAGCCATGATTTGCAATGGTGGCGATGGCCGCGGCCATGAAGACGGCAGAGCGTTATCTCATGCGGGCCGTGGCGGGTGGTTTCGTGGTGGCCGCGGCTGTGCTGTTACCGCTGTTCAGTTTCATCGACTTGATAGAACAGCTGGATGACACCGGGCAGGGCAACTACCATAGTGCCCAGGCGTTTGCCTACGTCGGTCTTATACTGCCGCGGCGGCTGATCGAGCTTGGCCCCTTTATCGCACTGTTGGGCACTACCGTTGCGCTGGGAGGCTTGGCGAGTCATCGGGAGCTGACCGCGCTGCGATCGGTCGGTGTTTCACCCGGAGGCATCGCATTGGCAGCGCTCAAAGCCGGTGTTTTGTTGATTCTGCTCTTGGCGGCGATCGATCAATTGGTTGCCTCGCCGCTCCAGCAGCACGCTTTCGGTATGCGTGCCACCGCGCTGAGCGGCGATAGCAACGCCGAGTCGGGAAGCGGCGCCGCGTTGTGGGCGCGGCGTGGTGATCGCCTACTCCGGGTCGGCGCCCTGCGCCTGGGGCGCATTCCAGCAGATATCGAGATTTTTCATTTCAATGCCGAGGGGCATCTCGTAAGGTATATTCACGCCGATTATGCCGAGATTCATCATCGCGCGCCATGGCGGCTCAATACAGTGCTGGTCAAAGCTTTCATGGCCGGCACGCCGGTAACGACTCGGCACGCCAGCATGGTTTGGCAGACTTTTCTGACCCCTGCCCAGATCGGGTTGCTGGAGAAGCCGGCGGAGAGCCTCTCACCGGTGCAGCTCTATGGCTACGTGCAGTATTTGCGCAGTACCGGCCAATCATCGGCCGTCTACGCTGTGATGCTTTGGCAGAAGCTGGGATTGCCCCTGACCGCCGCGGCGATGATTCTACTTGCGGTGCCCTTCAGCATTGGCGCGCCGCGCGGCGCCAGTATTGGCAGCCGAATCGCGTTGGGTGCCATCGCGGGCCTGGGCGTGTACCTCGCCGATCAGATCATCGTTAATATGGGCTTGTTGCTCGATCTCAGCCCGCCGCTGATCGCGCTGGGGCCGGGGGCCGTGTTGCTTGCGGTGGCGCTGGCGGCGCTTGGCAAAAGCGCCGCGCGGCGTTGATCGATATCGTGGTGGTGGTGACCGGGACCGATCCATTACTTAAGGGGCGCTAGCATAATCCAATGAGGCGCAATCAACCGAGTGAATCCGATGCCTTGGTGCCGCGGCGGGTCGGTGTGCTTTGCAATCCGAACAGCGGGCGCAACCGGCGCTGCTTGCGGCAAGTTCGGGAAGAGGCGAGGCGGCTTCCGGGCGCTGCATATCGAGAAGCGGTCTGCCCGGCGGAAACGGCGCTCGGTATTCAAGAACTGCTTGCCAGTGGGGCGGAATTGCTGGCCATAAACGGCGGCGATGGAACGTTGCAAGCAGTACTGACCTATCTATTGGGACCGGGTGAGCGGCAGGGGAAACCGCCGCCGCTCGTAGTGATTGCAGGCGGTACGACTAACATGACGGCGGCCGACGTCGGTGCCCGAGGGACGCCCCAGCAAGCATTGCGAGCGCTCGGCGCGTGGCTTGCTGGTACCCGCGACGGGCCGTTGCGCACCGAACGTCCCGTGTTGCGGGTGGTGTCGGCACCCGAGCGGCCGCCACTTTATGGTATGTTCTTCGGTGCCGGCGCGATCCACACCGGGGTGGAGTATTTCCATCGCCGAATTGCGGCCTTGCGTACCGGCGGCACGATTGGCCCCGGGCTTGCCTGGGCCCGGTTGTTGCTCGCATTGGTGCGACCCGCCCAGAGCCGGGTCCAGCCTGTACGGCTGAGACTACGGTTGGATGGCAGCGCCAGCCAGCTAGGAGACTACTTATTGATCCTCGTCAGCGGCTTGGAGCGTCTCCTGCTGGGCTCGAAACCCTATTGGGGGGTGGAGCCGGCGCCGTTGCACTACACCGCGATTCGACACCGGCCTGGGCGCTTGTGGCGTTCCCTTCCAGCCGTGCTCAGAGGCGGCGCTGGAGCACCACCACGCGAGCAGGATGGCTATTTCAGCCACAACATCCACACCTTGGCGCTCGAGTTCGACGGTGGGTTCGTGTTGGATGGGGAGCGTTACCGGGCCGAGCGATCACAGGGCCCGCTGCATCTATCGCAGCGTGGGCCAGTGACGTTTTTGTCATTCCAATGACCCAGCCGGTGGAGTGATCGCCGATGCGATACGCGCTCGTGCGGCCCGGCCGTATCAATTCCGAGCCCCCCGCCGCTTTGATCGCAGCGGTGGCGGCGCAGAGCGCCCGGCCGGTAGAGCCTGCTCTACACCGGCTCTGCGAGCGCATGATTGCTCGCTTCGGTGCGGCCGTGGCGGGTGTGATTTTCTATGGCTCGTGCCTGCGCAGTGGCCAACCAAGGACGGGCGTGGTGGATTTATACGTCGTGGTCGACCGCTACGCGGCGGTGTATGAGAGCCGCCTATTGTGCTGGCTCAATGCCCTGCTGCCACCGAATGTCTTCTATCATGAAGCGGCCGACACCGATGGTACGACGCTGCGCGCCAAATGTGCCGTACTCTCTTTGCAAGATCTGGAGCTTGGCACGGCGCAGTGGTTTCATTCCTACCTTTGGGGGCGCTTCGCCCAGCCTGTGCGTTTGGTTTATGTCCGCGATGAGCCGACCCGAGGGCGCATCGAGCGTGCTTTGGCGAGCGCCGTGGTGACGCTGCTCGAGCGCGCTTTACCCTGCCTGCCCGAACGGTTTGATAGCGCCGAGTGTTGGCAGCGTGCCTTAGCGTTGAGTTACACAGCCGAGCTGCGACCGGAATCTCCGCAGCGTGCCGCCGAATTGGTATACCACGATCTGCCCGACTACCGCCGGCGCATAGTGGCGGCGGTAGTCGGGATGCCAGGCGTGGTAGCGGTCGATGAAGGCGATTGGTATATCAATCGAATGTCGGCGCGAGGGTATTTCTCGCCGAACTGGGGTTGGCGTATCCGGCGGGGACAGGGGCGCGTGTTGACCGTGCTGCGGTTGATGAAATCGGCGCTCACTTTCGAGAATGGGGTCGATTATCTCGCCTGGAAGCTCGAGCGGCATACGGGAGTGGCGCTGAAGCTTACGGAGTACCAGCGCCGCTATCCGCTGCTATTCGGCTGGAGTGTCTTGTGGCGACTGTTGCGGCAGGGTTCATTGCGCTAGCCGATCCGCCAGACTGCCTCGGCTTCGCGCGCGAGCCCGGCGGCCGCTACTTCCGGAAACGTCGTTTGCAGGATGTGGCTCAGTGCCTCCAGGGCCTGCGGCTCCGGTTGCGGGCAACTCTTGCGGGTAAGCAGGGCGGCATTGGCGGCGGCGTCACGCCAGCGCTCCGCTAGCGGAGCGGCTGGGCGGCCGGGCGGGAAATCTTCCAGGAATAACCGCTGCTCGATCCGTTCCGCCTCCAATTCCTGCTCCAGTAGCCGGTGGCGTAGCCGCTCTGTGCGGCGCTCAAGACCCTGTGGTGGGAGTTGCCGCAGGCGACGGCGCAGCGCGCGCAGCGGCTCGATGATCTCCCGGTGCCATTCCACGCCGCGCCGAATCGCGGTCTCGAGCTCTGTGGCACCGAGCCGGCCATAACCGTTGGCGCCGGCCCATATGGCGCCCAGCAGAAGACTGATGCTTAGCCCGTAGCGGGCCTGGATACTGAGACAGGCCTGCTTCACCGCCTCGACCTCGTAGAGCGCGAGCGCGAACTCCCAGAGGCGTCGGGCTTCGCCATCGATATCGTTGTGCTCGGTATCGACCGACATGGCGGACAGCGCACCTAAAGCTTCTTTAGCACCTGAATGAGCTCGCCGGCCGCCTTCTGACCGTCATTGAAGAGCATGCGGCAGTTGTCCGCAAAGAACAGATGGTTTTCCACCCCGGAGAAACCTTTGCCTTTGCCGCGTTTGATGACGATCACGTTGTGCGCGGCAGCCACGTCCAAGATCGGCATGCCGTAGATGGGGCTCGAAGGGTCGTTTTTGGCGGCCGGGTTGACCACGTCATTGGCGCCAATTACCACGACCACATCGGTGCGGTCGAACTCGGCGTTGATCTCTTCCATATCGTAGATCAGATCATAGGGCACGCCGGCCTCGGCGAGCAGGACGTTCATATGCCCGGGCATGCGCCCCGCTACCGGATGAATGGCGAACTTGACACTGACATCTCGCTCCTGGAGCAGCTCCACCAATTCCCAGACCTTGTGTTGGGCCTGCGCGACGGCCATACCGTAGCCGGGTGCAATAACGACCTGATTGGCGTAACCCATCATGATGGCGGCGTCCTCGGCCTGGATCGCCTTCATCTCGCCCTCCGGATCGCTGCCCGCGTCGGCCGTGGCGGTGCCGAAACCGCTGAACAGTACATTGGTCAAGGGCCGGTTCATGGCTTTCGCCATCAGCTGGGTGAGCAGGCTACCGGCGGCGCCCACGACCGTGCCGGCAATGATCATAGCCGGATTGCCGAGCAAATAGCCCTCGAAGCCGACGGCCAGCCCCGTCAGGGCATTGAACAATGAGATGACTACGGGCATATCCGCCCCGCCGATCGGGATCGCCATGAATACGCCGAAGACCAGCGCAAGGACGAAGAAGACAATGATTACCGCCGAACCATCGGTATAGTAGCTGAGAATAGCGAACAGCACGGTCGCGACGAATACACCGAGGTTTACCAGTTGTTGCGCCGGCAGGAGTTGGTTGCGGTGCAGCCGTCCGTCGAGTTTGGCCCAGGCGACTAGCGAGCCGGAGAATGCAACCGCGCCGATGAGCGCGCCGCTGATACCGAGCACAGCGTGGTCGGCCCCGAGCAGGCTGCCTACGTGGCTGTGACCCGCGGCGAATTGTTCGACTTGCTCCAGGCCCAGATCCTTTTGGGCCGCGAGTTGCTGCGCCGACGTAGCCCCGATCTGACTCACGGCCTTGAACAGCTCTACGGCTCCGATCGCGGCAGCGGCACCGCCGCCCATACCGTTATACAGTGCCACCATCTGGGGCATGTCGGTCATCGGCACGCGCTTGCCGGACCACCAGGCGAGCCCACCGCTGACAGCGATGGCGAGAATGATGAGCAGATAGTTGACGGCGTGATGCAAATCCGGGTGGAAGAAGGTCGCGACTGTCGCAAGCACCATGCCGATACCGGCCCAGACGATGCCTTTGCGGGCGGTTCGGGGCGAGCTCATGCCCTTCAACCCGAGGATGAACAAAACGGCGGCTACAAAGTAGCAGAGTTGGACGACGGTGTTCATTCTTGTCCCCCTTTCTTGTTTTGTTCGTCCTTGGTCTTGAACATTTCGAGCATGCGCTCGGTCACTACATAACCGCCGACGGCGTTGCCCGCCGCCAGAATTACGGCGATGAAGCCGATCAGCTGCTCGGTCGCGCCACTGGCTTCGCCGAGCGCGACCATGGCGCCCACAAGTACGATTCCATGGACGAAATTCGAGCCCGACATCAATGGGGTGTGCAGGATGACGGGCACGCGGCTGATCACTTCATAACCGGTAAAAGCAGCGAGCATGAATATCCACAGCGCGATCAATCCTTCAATCATTTTTTGCCTCCTTCCACACGTTCCCGAGTCGGTGTGTGGCGGATCTCGCCGGCATGGGTTAGGCAACTGTCCGCGATGACCTGATCGTCCCAGTCGAGCCGCTGCGCGCCGTCCTTTATCATCAGCACGAGTAGGTTGTAGAGGTTGCGCGCATACATCTCGCTGGCGTGGGTGGCCGCGGTGCTGGTGATGTTCTCCGGTCCATAGATCACGACGCCGTGGTGATCGATGTGCTTGCCGGCCTGGGTCAACTCGCAGTTGCCCCCGCTTTCCGCGGCCAGATCGATGATTACCGAGCCGCGCTTCATTCGCTGCACAGTCGCCTTATCGATGATCTTCGGTGCCGGCCGGCCCGGTATGGCTGCGGTCGAGATTACGGCATCGGCTTGGGCGATGCGCTCGGCCAGCACTTCTTGCTGTTGTTGTCGTTCGGCCGCCGTGAGCTCCCGCGCATAGCCGCCTTCCCCCTCCGCTTTCACTCCGGTGTTGATGAATTTGCCGCCGAGTGATTCCACTTGTTCTTTGGTCGCCGCGCGCACGTCATAGGCCTCGGTGATGGCGCCCAAGCGCTTGGTGGTGGCGATGGCCTGCAGCCCGGCCACGCCGGCACCGATGATCAGGGCTTTGGCTGGTCGGATGGTCCCGGCGGCCGTAGTGAGCATGGGGAACAGTCGTGGACACAGGCTCGCCGCTAACAAGGCGGCTTTATAACCGGCGATGCTGGCCTGGGAGGAAAGCGCGTCAATGGACTGGGCGCGGGTGATCCGCGGCACTAATTCTATGGCAAAGGCACTCACTTTGCGCTCAAGCAGTTTCCTGATCCGGCTATCCCCTGTGTGTGGCGCAAGAAAGCCGAGTAGAATGCTGCCCTTCTTGAGCTTGCCGGCTTCGTCGAGGCTCGGCGGCTGGACCTTGAGCAGAATATCCGCCTGCTTATAGAGCGTGCCGGCGTTGGTGAGCTCGACGCCTTGATAGTCGGTGTCATCGAAACCGCTATTCTCCCCGGCGCCTTTTTCCATCAGGAGCTTGACGCCCAGTTTGGCGAGCGGCTCGATCACGCTCGGGACAAGTGCGACGCGGCGTTCGCCGGGAGCCGACTCTTTGGGCACGGCTAAAGTTAACGTCATTGTGCTCTCCCGCCTGTTCTCATTCGTCAAGGGGTATATCGTTACCGGACGACCTGGTTGTTTGCGTCAGTGCGGCCCGATTTTGTCGGCGCTCGCGGGCGCCGTCCCCGTGCGTGTGGCCATGGACGCTATGGCGAGCCGCACACGCGCTTTGTCAGCGGCCCAGGAAAACGCGTACCATCGACTGCGCCTGGATTGTAGGGAGGCCGGGACAAATCTCGGAGAGACCGGGCGGTGAACGCCGGCGTTGCCGGCCAAGTCGGCCGCCGCATGCAATGATTCAGTTTGGTTTTTTTATCATTTAACGATTCAGCTACGGTTTGTTTGGGTGCACTCGGTACAGCAGTGGACCGACGATTGCCGGTGCCCGTCCGTACATATTTAGTGAACGTCCGACCCGTTAGCGACTTACAGTGCCGACCGCCCTGTGCGCTCGCTTGCTCGGTGGAGTCGGCAAGTATATGCGGATCAGCGTTGGGCGCCCAACTCGATGCGTTATTCCGCTTAAGATGAAAACGGCCTATACATAGTCGTAAACGCTGGTGCCGTCGTCTGTCGTGCATCGGGCGTGCGTGGTAGGAGTTGCGCTGTACCGGGCATCTGTGAAATAAATTGTGGAGTAGGCCGCGCTTGGGTAAATAGCCGACCGGGTGCGGATAAAGGGTCATCACCGTGCTTAGCCTTCAACATGACATCCTGCGTACCGAC
Source organism: Nitrococcus mobilis Nb-231 (assembly GCF_000153205.1). Taxonomy (GTDB): domain Bacteria; phylum Pseudomonadota; class Gammaproteobacteria; order Nitrococcales; family Nitrococcaceae; genus Nitrococcus; species Nitrococcus mobilis. The sequence goes on along the minus strand of NZ_CH672427.1, from coordinate 1,848,229 downwards.
ATCTCGGGTATGCCGCTGGAGTGGATCAGCTACCAGGGTGCCGTGCGCCTCTACTACCTCGAGCAGGTGGCCTACAGCTGCGGGCGCCTGCTGTACCGTATTCATGGGGGCTACAATGCGGCGACCGGTCAGCGTAGCGTCATCGAAGTGAACTCGATTATCGCCACGGACGGCTCGGTTCAGGCTTCGATGAAAGGCCGACCAGGATACACGCCCCCATTGAACAATGCCACGCTGTTCCGACGCGATGGCTTTCTGTGCATGTATTGCGGCGAGCGCCGGCGCCAATCCGAGCTTTCCAGGGATCATGTGCGACCGATCAGTCGGGGCGGCGAAGACGCTTGGAACAATGTCGTTACGGCCTGCAAGCATTGTAATAGCCATAAAGGCAATCGCGGTCCGGAGGGGGCCGGGATGCAGTTGCTGGCCGTTCCCTTTACACCCACGCATGCCGAGTACGTCTACTTACAGGGGCGGCGTATCCTGGCGGATCAGATGGAGTTTCTGCGTGCGCATTTTCCGCGCCGCAGTCCCCTGCGCGAGCGACTCGAGCGCACCGCCCAACCGAGCCCGGCCCGTTTCCTCTCATGAGTCTGCAAGATGATATCAGCGCCGCGATCGAGCGGGCCACCGGCTCGGTCGTGCGTGCCCGCGTGCCATGGTCGATCGCAAGCGGCAGTATCAACCGCACGGCGAGTATCGGCGCAGGCGGGGCGCGCTACTTCGTCAAACTCAACGATGCCCCTGCAAGTCTTGAGATGTTCGAGGCGGAGGCAGCCGGTCTGCGGCTGCTGGCGCAACCCGGGGTGCTGCGGGTGCCGCAACCGATTTGTTGTGGTACGAGCGGGGTCACCGCCTATTTGGTTTTAGAGCATATCGAACTCGGCCGCGGCGGAGCGCCGGGGGCTGAGTGTCTGGGTGCGGGCCTGGCGGGTATCCATCGGATGACCCGGCCTCGTTTCGGCTGGGACCGGGACAATACCATCGGCTCGACCCCGCAAATCAATCGGCCCACCGATGACTGGGTCGCTTTTTATCGCGATCATCGACTGGGTTTTCAGCTCGAACTCGCCGAGCGCAACGGCTATGGTGGTCCGCTGACCAAGGCGGGTTTCCGTTTGCTGGAGAAGCTACCACTGGTCTGCGCCGGTCATCACCCGGTCGCCTCATTGCTGCACGGTGACTTGTGGGGAGGTAACGCCGCGTTTGATCGCAACGGCGTGCCGGTACTCTATGATCCTGCGGTGTATTTCGGTGATCGCGAAACCGACCTTGCCATGACCGAGCTGTTCGGCGGCTTCGATGCGAGCTTCTACCGGGCTTATCAGGCGGCTTGGCCGCTCACTGTCGGCTATGAGCTGCGCCGTGACCTCTATCAGCTCTATCATGTCCTCAACCATCTCAATATATTTGGCGCCGGTTACGCAGATCATGCGCGACGGCTTATCGACCGTTTGCTGGCAGCGGTTCGCTAGATCCCTCGGTGTCTTCCTGCGCAGACGGCTCGTCTGGAGGCAGATCCTCCTCGAATAGATCCTCGTCGTAGAGCTCCTCGAACGGCGGGGTGCCATCGTAGATTTGATTGAGACGCTGCTGCTGATAGGCCGAACGGATGAAAGCGTAGTGATCCACTGCGGCTTCGCGGCTGATGCGCACGGCCTTGTCCAGCTGCGCGCGGGTATTGACGGCTTGCAGGGTCGACAGCCCGGCGCGTATAGCAACCGAAGACAGGGCGAAGGTCAGGCCGTTGGAATACAGATCCGCCGGCAACCCAGCCGTATCACGGAAGTTCGACGGGCCCAGCACGGGGAGGATAAGGTAGGGGCCCGGACCGCTACCCCAGACGGCCAGTGTCTGTCCGAAGTCCTCGGGGTGGTGGTGCAGCCCCAGACCGGAGGCAGGGTCGAACAGACCAGCGATGCCCAGCGTGGAGTTGAGCGTAAAGCGCAGCAGGTTCCGACCGGCATCGACGGTCTTACCCTGTAAAATATCGTTGAGTACGACCCCAGGGTAGGTCATATTGACGAAGAAATTGCCGATGGCCTCGCGCACGGAGCTGGGTGTTATGAACATCCAACCTTGAGCGAGGGGCTGGAGCACGTAACGGTCGACCTGCTCGTTGAACTGAAAGGTTTTCCGGTTCATCGACTCGAGTGGATCGTACACGTCCTGTTGTGCCGGATTGCTGGCGCAGCCCGCGAGCAGTATGGCGAGGAGCGTTAACCCCAGCCAGAGCTTGGTCCGGGTGGTGGTCGGTTCGCTCATTGCTTCTCCTGATTTTTAGTGTTCCTTGGCAGGCGACGCCGCCAGAGCGGGCACAAGCGAGTTCGGATAATACGGTTTAAGGGGGCGGTGCTGCAGGTCGCTGGCCGCCGCGGTTTACGGTCGAATCGATAGCATGGATAGCTGATTTTTGCCAGGCACTGTCCCGCACCGGGGCCGGTTCGCCTCAGGCCTCGGTGTTATCATCGGGCTGTGAGTCGGCAGCGTATTCGAACGAGTCGTAATAGAGATGCTCCGGGTCCAGCCCGTGTGCGATAAACTCGTCCAACGCCGCTTCGATCATCGCCGGCGGGCCGCTCATGTAGACGTCGAAATCGTCCAAATCCGGATAGTCATCCAGCAGTGCGCTATGGACCCAGCCGGTCTTGCCGGGCCAGTCGACATCCGCCTCGGGCTCAGAGAGTACCGGTGTATATTGGAAGTTCTCGTGTTCCTGCGCCCAGCGTTGGGGTAACTCGTCGAGATAAAGGTCGCCCCGAGTGCGCGCACCCCAATACAAATGAATCGGTCGCTCGATACCGGCGTGGAAAGCGTGTTCGAGCATACCCTTGAGCGGAGCGAAACCGGTGCTGCCGCCCATCATCAGAATCGGATTCGGAGAATTCTCACGCAGGTAGAAATTACCCAACGGCCCTTCGAAGCGTAGTAGAGTCTCCGGTTCGATCTCGTCGAAGACGTAGCTCGTGAATTCCCCTTCGGGTATACGGCGTATGTGCAGCTCGAGCAGTTCGTTGTCATGCGGCGGGTTGGCCAATGAGAAGCTACGCCGGCGGCCGCCTTGGAGCAGAATGTCGATGTATTGCCCTGCGAACAGCTCCAGGCGCTCCACGCCGGGCGTGCGCAGGTAGAGTCGGCGCACGTCGTGGCACAGATCCTCGATGCGCGCAACTCGGCAAGGCAACTGACGCGGCTCTATGAAGGGTTCAGGCGGTCGCCGCGGGAACTCAATGACCAGATCGGTGAGCGGCTGTGCCTGGCATAACAGGGCCTTGCCGAGGGCTTCTGCGGCCGGTAGCGCCGAGGTCCGCCCTTCCGGGTAAGCTACCTCGCCCTCGATCACCTTGGCTGCACACGTCCCACAGGTGCCGCTGCGGCAGTTGAACGGGAATGCCAGCCCTTCCCGCAGGGCGGCATCGAGTATCGACTCCTCGGCATTGACCGTAAACTCGAGCTCGGTGTTGTCGATGCGGACGCAGTAGCTCATCTCGTTTCACGCGTCAGCGAAGAGTAGAAACAATTTTCATTGTGGCCGATCCTCCAATAACGAGCAAAGCACCCGTGCTTGTAGCGCACCCTACTCACGCCGTGCTTTGCGCTACCCGCCGAACTGCCACCCGGTATTACGCTGGCAAGCGACAACCGCCGGTTGCCGATCGAACGCCAAGGTAGACGTTATGCCCGTCTCGGGCCGGTCAGCACTGCCAATAGCAACATGGCTATCCGCTTAGGTGCCCTGTCCGGATCTTCCGGCTGTCTTTAGTCCGACTTTCTATACATGTTTCTATACATGAACTGATGTGGGCAACACAAGCCGGCGCTTGCGTACCACCGGCTATTTATTGCATGCCGGAGCGCTTGTCGTTGCCATGTGGCAATCGACAATTTCTCAATTTAGTAAGGATAGCAACCCATGCCGTTTGTGGCATTAGCCAATCCGCCAGCGGGTCGCGTAATGCAGCGGCGGCTTTTGGAGGGCCGTATTGATGCTAGAATCATGAAGAGGGGTATAGAGCGCGATGATCACAAAGCGTGCAGGGACGGCGCGCTTGTGAGGGGGACTTTGAACGATGGAAAAACGTAAGCTGCTTTACCTCAATGCGCATGGGACCGATGCGCTTCCTGGTCTGGGGATGCTGAAAGAGCAGTGGGATATCCATGCGGCAACGAACCTAGATCAGGCTCGGCAATTGATCGAGCACTCCGATTTCAACGTGGGCCTGGCGTGGCTGGAAGAGAAAGAAAGTAAATTGTCTGCGTGTGAGGACGTCTTCCTCTGCGGCAAGCAGATGGCTTGGGTGGCCCTGCTCGAGCGGCCCTCTTTGCAGCGTTCATCCCTGCGGCGGCTAATTCACCAGATTTTCTTCGATTACCACACCCTACCGGCGGATCTCGACCGGCTGACGCTTTCGTTAGGACATGCCTACGGGATGGCTGCGTTGAGGACGTCCACCCTGCCCAGCGAAGGCCAGCAAGGCGAATACGAGATGGTCGGGGTCAGCCCACTCATGCGCGAGCTTTTCAAGAGCATTCGCAAGATGGCGTCGGTGGACGCGCCGGTGCTCATCCAGGGTGAGAGTGGCACGGGAAAGGAACTCGCCGCTGCGGCGATTCATGAACGCTCCCGTCGGGCCAAGGGGCCGTTTGTGGTGGTCAACTGTGGTGCATTGCCCGGTGGTCTTATTCAGTCGGAGCTCTTTGGCTATGAGCGCGGCGCGTTTACGGGCGCCCAGCGGCGCAAAATTGGGCGCATCGAGGCGGCGCATGGCGGTACCTTATTTTTGGACGAAATCGGTGATTTACCGTTCGATATGCAGGTGAATCTCTTGCGTTTTCTCCAGGAGCAGACCATTGATCGGGTCGGTGGAAGAGAGCCGATCGATGTGGATGTGCGGGTGATCGCGGCAACGAACAAAGATTTAGAAAAGGCGGTGGCGGAGAAGAGGGGCTTCCGGGAAGATCTTTATTTTCGGCTGAATGTATTGCGCTTGCACATGCCAGCATTGCGTGAGCGCCAAGACGATATCGAGCTATTGGCCTGGTTCTTCTTCAATCGTTTCGCCGCCGAGCGTAGCCCAGGGGTGAAGGGCTTCGGTCGCCGGGCCTTGGAAGCGATGAATCAACATAGCTGGCCGGGCAATGTGCGTGAGTTGATCAATCGGGTACGCCGCGCCGTGGTTTTGTGCGACAAACCTTTGATTACCCCCGTCGATCTCGGGTTGGAGCGGCGCCAAACGGTGCGCCGGATCATGACGTTGGCTCAAGCGCGGGATGCGGCCGAGCGCGCCGCCATAATGGGTGCTCTGCGTCAAGCGGACGGCAATGTTTCGCAAGCCGCGCGTCAACTCAATGTCTCTCGCGTTACACTATACCGACTGGTAGAGAAGTATCGAATTCGCTTTGAGAACCCACCAGACGGTGTTTAGTCGGTGTTACAGTCAGAATGTGGCGGTGTTCCTTGCGCCTTCGATAAAAGCAGTATGATCATATATATGAGAATTAGGCATGCAGGTTGCACTATTCTCTATATATTATCTTTAACGGCCGGGCGGTCGAGGTGAGGACAACACAGTGAGCACGCAAGCCCAGAGAATGCGTATCCGGCCGCGCCATCGGTGCCGGTGGGGGATTCTCCGTTACAGTGCCATGGTTGCGCTTATTATTGCGGGCGGGTTGGTGTCGCCGAGTTATGCTGAGGAGCGTTCGGTGCAGACCGGTGAGGCTTCGGCACGCACTCCACTGGCGCACTTCCAATCCGAACGGCTGGATGAGGAGGCGCTGCGCGCTATCCATGGTAAAGGCGGTGCGGGTGTGCCACAACCGCTGATCAACCTAAGTATCATCTTGTGGGATGAACCGGGCCATGGTGGTTCCAAGCCCCAAGCGCTGGCAGAAAATAACTTCGGTGATTTGGCACGGGGAGTGGTTCTCAACGGTTCCCATAGTGTATCCATCGGCAACGGCAAATAGCGAGCGTATGACGCGTCTGCCTTCGAGCAGGGGGTAAAAGTGGTGCTGGCGTAACGCGTGCGCCGCGGTGGGGGAAGGCGTGCATTTGGCAGCAAAATAAAGCTTCGATCGAGTTGAAGTGTTTCGTATACAAAAGGGAGTTCCCAGAGCGGCACAAGTTCTAGCGCAGGAGTGCGGTTCACCGGAGAGGCGGCCACCGAGTGCCAGGGAGACGTAGCGGGTATGCTCATAAATGAGGGATCTGGTCAAGCGGGACCTCTGTAGGAGCGACATGATTCGCTACTTCGGACAGTAGAGGCTTGATTTCATGTCCAAAAAGAATATCGGTTGGCCTTGTCTAGGCCTTATGTTCGCAGTGTTCTCGGGGGTGTGTGCCGCGCAGGATAGCGGTTACAGCAGCCACGAACCGCAATGGTTTAATTGGCAGTTGGCGCAGGCGAATACCGGGCAAAAACAGCCCCAGGGGGCGCAACGTCCGGTCGGGCAGGCGCCGCGCAAGAAAAAGCCGGTCGGGCAGGCGCCACGCAAGGAAAAGCCGGTGGTGCCGCGGGTGCAAACGATTCCCCAGTTGGGGGGGGTGCTGGCCCCCCAGGGTACACTGATCGTCACACCTTCGCTCCAACTCTCAACGGCTCAGGTCAACCGTTTCAATTTCAACGGCGTCTCGGTCCTCGACACCCTGTTGATCGGTCTCATCAATGCCGAAGATACCGATCGCGACCTGGCAGAAGGCGCTTTGACTTTTCGTTTGGGGGTGACCAATCGGTTCGAAGTCGGGGTCAAAGTGCCTTATATCTATCGTCGGGAGAGGAGCACACTCACCCTCGTCTCGCTCGATAACAATGATCCGAATGCGGAAGAGGAGCAAACGCGAGAGAACGCGGGCCTTGGTGACGTGGAGGCCTATCTGCACTATCAGATTAATGGAGGTCTGAACGGCTGGCCTTTTTTCGTGGCGAATTTGCGTTACAAGTCGACCACCGGCACGGGGCCGTTCGATGTGAGCCGCAATGCGCAGGGGCTTCCGACCGAGCTGGCCACGGGCTCCGGCTTCCACGGCGTAGAGCCCAGCTTGACAATCCTATTGCCTTCCGATCCTGCTGTTTACTTCGCCAACTTCGGCTACTTGTTCAATCTGCAGTCCAATGTGGGCAAGACCATCGGCGCGGATGATCTGTCTCGCCGGATCGGTGAGGTGGATCCGGGGGATGCGTTTCGCATGAGTTTCGGCATGGCCTATGCCATGAATCAATACACCTCGTTTACACTCGGCTACAAAAACGACTACATTTTCCCTACCCGGACCGAAATCAACGGACAGACCTTTAAATCGGATCGGCTCATCGTGGGTTCATTTCTGCTCGGCTTCAGCTACGCGCTCTCCCCGCGCTCTCAGCTCGCTTTTAATCTAGAGGTGGGAGCTACGGCGGACGCCCCCGATGTCGTGCTCAGCTTCCGGGCACCGTTTGCGCTCGGTCTCTTTTGAGTGGGGGGCTGCAAATATAAAAAAAGAGCGATATCCTTGCCGCTCTTCTGAGATTGTGCTGCCGTTAATTTCTTAGAAGTTATTTTGATTCGACAACAAACGGTTATTCAGGAGGGTGTTGCGTAGCGCCGCGCTATACTGGCTGAAATTCTTAACGTTGATTTCTACATTCATCTGAATATCGATACGACGGTCATTGGCCTGGTTGATCACGGTATTGCTAATTCGATTGCGGGTGAACTCTTGAATGGCCGTCGTGAGCCCCTTGGTGTCGTTGAGCACCGCCGCTTGGATTTTGTCCCCCAGACCACTGAGATCGACTTGCGCGCCGGCCTCCAAGCGGCTAACGCTAGGGTCTGTTGCAACACCGGGCTGAGTGGGCGCACCGTTGGCCGCAGCCGGGTTATCTATAGAGGTCGCTTCCGCCCCGATCCGGGTCGCCAAGTTGCGAAGCCCGGCGAGTTGCCCCGCGAGATCGATGGATACGACCCCTCCTTGGCCGCGACTGGCTGCGGCGGCTTGAGTATTGCCCGCCGTCGCGACGGCGGTTGAGTTAGCCGAGCCCGTCTGGCTGCCATTGACCGCGCCCGTGGCGATGTCCTTCACCAGACCGGCGGCATCCTGCGCCACCTGGGAGAGCTGTGCTCCGCGGGCGCTTTGCATGTTGCTAGCTGCCTGCGCCAAATCCCTATTCGAGCTGACCCAGCCGGCTTGGGTGAGCTGAAAGATCGTCTCCAAGCGTACGACGTTATCGATCAGGGTGCGCACGTTGGCTCCGACCTCGAACTCCATGCCGGCGAATGTGAATCCGCCCCGCAGTTGCGCCATCTGATCGTGGTCAATGACCGGGAACGCTGCAAATGGGTTGTTGAGGCTATTAGCTGATTCCGCCGCTGCATTCCACCCGCCGGCCAATGCGGGGGTGGCGATCGGCAGCGTCAGCAGTGCGCCTAGCATCATCCCCTGCATGGGGCGGCGTACTCGGCTCCGCCCCACCCTGGAAAGAACGATTGCGCTCATCACCTTCATTATCTCCCGAACTCGTTGCGCCCAGGCAGGTTGAGGTTGAACCAGCCCAGTCCGGTATTGCGATGGATACCCTGGGCGAGCGGCGCCACCGGGCGCACGCTCCAGTCTTCGATGGTGTTGAAATGTTCACGCGCCGTGACGATTCGCCCGCGCGCGGCCAGTACCTCGCCGTTCCATATCTGTTCGAACAACGCGCGCGGCACGACCGTCGTGCCCGCGGCCGGATCACCCACCACGACTTCGGTCGCCTTGACGCCCTTGATGACGATGAAATGCCGGTAGCCCCTGGTGTTGACCAGGGCAATGGCGGGCACGCCGATTTTCTTGAGCCCGTCCAGCGTCAAGCGGAAGCCGTCGGAGTGCAGGCCTCTGCTGTCGAGAAAGCGCTTCATATCCAGCATGGAAAAGCCTTGGGCACGAATTTTTTGCTGGTTGCCGGCCCGGAACATGGTTTGGAAAACCACGGCTTCCGTCGTGGGCATGGCGTAGTGGTAGGTTAGGAGCGTGGCGACCGCGGCCGAACCGCAGCTGTAGTCGTATTGCTGATGAATGGTTGTGTCCCACTTGGACTCTTTGAGGCTTTTGGCGCTCATAAAGAAACCATGGCCAAAGCCGGGGATTTGGATATTGGCGGCTTGTGCGGTAGCCGGTGCCAGCAGGGCGACTATCAGGCCGACCACAAGTCGGGCCGCTCGCCCACTTACCCGTCTGGGTCGTTGCTTTACCTGAGAGATCCGCCGCTTCCTATCCATGCTGGGTTGTATCTCAGTTCAGGTTGACGATGTAATTCACGCCGGTGTTGATGGCATTGCCGTTGCCGGTATTGAGGACGTTGACGGCCATTCCGCCGAACCCAGCGAAGGCATTTTCGCCTATCGTGGCGTTGCCCGAGTTGATCGCCCCGGCATTGATCGTGCTGCCGACGACGGTGGATTTGAACTCCTGATTACTGCTGACGATGGTGAGATCGCCCGCGCGCCCGCGCTGTGTGGCGAGATCCTGCGAGGGCACGACCTCAAAGGCGGCGAACGGATCGCTGCCTGGAGCGGCGGTGGCGGGCTCGGTGGCGAGGCTTTGGCTGTTGGCAACGGCCAATCCGCACACCGCCATCACTGCCCTGCCCCATTGCATAGCGAGCTTGTTCTTCATGGCGTCCTCCGGCTGAATCGGTTAAAGGGGAGGGGCCGGCGGGGGATATCCGCCG
>NZ_CH672427.1:1821687-1838327 GCF_000153205.1 Nitrococcus mobilis Nb-231 | reverse complement strand
ACATGGCAACGGTGTTTAGTTGCCGATGTTGACGTTGGAGTGGGCAGCCACGGACACTCCACCGACCGCCGCGTTATACAGCCCGGAGGAGACGTTCATGCTGTTGATGCCGCCGAAGGTGCCGGTGCCAGCCGACAGCGTGACGTTGCCGGTATTGATGGCCGCGTTGCCGCCCATGCCAGTGCCGCCCGTGGCGGTGTTGGTCCCACCGGTGGCAGTGGCGCTTGCCGTGCTGGTGCCACCGTTGGCATCGCCGCCATTGGCGCCGTTGCCGCCGTTGCCCGCCGTGGCGGTGCCGCCGGTGCCGTTGGCATCGCCGCCGGTGGAGGTGCCGCCGTTGCCGCCGGTGCCATCGGCCTTACCGGAGGCTGCGGTGCCGCCGTTGCCGCCGGTGCCGTCGGCGCTGCCGCCGTTGCCGCCGGTGCCGCTGGCGTTGCCTGCGGTGGCGTTGCCGCCGGTGCCGTCGGAGCTGCCGCCGGTGCCGTCGGCGCTGCCGCCGGTGCCGTTGCCGCCGGTCCCGTTACCGCCCGTGGCTGTGGCATTGCCGCCGGTGCCGTTGCCGCCGTTGCCCGCGGTGCCGCTGCCGCCCGCTGAGCTGCCGTTACCGCCAGCGCCGCCGCCGCCGCCCGCGCCGCCGGTGTCACCACCCGCGCCGTTGGCGTTGCCGCCATTGCCGCCATTGCCGCCGTTGGCATTGCCGCCAGTGCCGTTACCGCCGGAGCCAGCGCCGCCGCCGCCGGCATTGCCGTTGCCGGCGTTGGCCGTGGCGTTGCCGCCGTTGCCATTGCCGCCGTTGCCGTTGGCGTTGCCGCCGGTGCCGTTAGCGGGGCCGCCGTTGCCGTTGCCGCCGTTGGCGTTGGCGTTGCCGGGGTTGCCGTTACCGCCGTTGGCGTTGCCGCCGGTGCCATTGCCACCGTTGGCGTTAGCGTTGCCGGTGTTGCCGCCGGTGCCGTTGCCGCCGTTGGCGTTGGCGTTGCCGCCGTTGCCACCGGTGCCGTTGGCATTAGCGTTGCCGCCGTTGGCACCGTTGCCGCCGTTGCCGGCGTTGGCGCCGTTGGCGTTGCCGCCGGTGCTGTTGGCGTTGGAGTTCTGGGTTGCGGTGGCATTGCCGCCAAGGCCCCTGGCGGCGTTGAGGTTGATCGGCGCGCCGGTCACCGTGGAGTTCATCTGCTGATAGGAGATCACCTCGGTGACTTCGTTAAAGGACTCGCTCCAAGCGCTCGCCGAACCGCCGGCCCCGCCGGCTCCGCCGCCGCCGCCAGACCCACCGAGCCCGGCCGTACCGGCCACGCCACTGCCATTGCCGCCATGACCATCCGAATTCGCTGTGCCGTTGGCATTCGCCGTGCCGTTGGCATTCGAGGTGCCGTTGGCATTGGCATTCGGGTTGCCATTGGCATTGGCATTGTTGTTGCTGTTGTTGCCGTTGCCGTTGTTGCCGTTGTTGGCGTTAGGATCGGCATTGGCATTGCCGTTGGCATTGGCATTGCCGTTGGCATTGGCATTGCCGTTGGCATTGCTGTTCGCGTTGCCGTTGCCGCCGTCATTATTATTAGAGTTGGCGTTGCCGCCGAAGGCACCGTTGCCCCCATTGCCGCCGAGGGCGCCGTTGGCATTGGCGTTGGCGGTGGAGTTCACGGTGTTAGTCTGATCGTTGCCGAAGTTGAACTTGTTGATCGGGTTGGCCGAGGCGCTGGCGCCGTACAGTGTGACGAGCGCCAAACCGATGGAGCTCGCTAGTAGCGTCTTTTTCATAATCCTCACTCCTTGTTACTCAACTATTGCTTTACGTCCGGGCCTGTTGGAGCACCCCCATCAGGCCTGCGGCCCGACGGTCACCTAGGAGTGTTGCAATGACCGCGCCATGTTTCGATAATTATAAATAAATTATTGATTTATAATAAAATAAAGAGCCATGACTGGGCGTTATGGATCGGTAAAGGGTTGGGTCGAATGGCAAGTGCGTATTACAGTGAAAAATCGGTCTGAAGCCGTCTTTTCGAAAGGTTACTTAGGGAAAACAACTGCTTGATCTAAATTTATGCATGTGTATCAGGTTTGATACATCAGAGGTCGCGCGGAGGGGGCCGTGTGCGCCACACGGGTTTATCAGCGAAGCGGTTGCGGATCTCAGCCGAGTCTGCCGGAGGGTCGCTCGGCCAAACAACGGGCGCCTGGCTATTCGAAATGCAGCTCGGCTACGACTGGCGCATGATCCGAGGGGCGCGGCCAGCCGCGTGGTCCCCGGTCCACGTAGCTTGCGGTAAGCGTTCGGGTGAGCGCCGCGCTGCTGAGGATGAGATCGATGCGCAGCCCGCGGTTGCGCCGGAAGCTGTTCATCCGGTAGTCCCACCAAGAGAAGATCCCCGGCTCTTGCGGGAATTGCCGGAAGCTGTCGGCGAAGCCGAGCGCGAGCAGCGCCTGTAGCGCCTCCCGCTCGGGCGTGCTGCACAGCACCTGTTCGTGCCACTGCTGCGGGTCGTGGACGTCCTGATCTTGGGGGGCGATGTTGAAATCTCCCACCACGATGCTGCGCGGCCAGCGCTCCAGTTCCTCGGCGAGCCAGCCGCGCAGGTGGGCGAGCCAGTCGAGCTTGTAGGCGTACTTGTCGCTGCCTACGGCCTGGCCGTTCGGCACGTACAGGTTGATGAAGCGCAGCCCCGCCGCCGTGACCGCCAATACGCGGCGCTGCGGATCCGCCAGGGTCGGCAGCTCGGTGAGCATCTCGGTGATCGACCAGCGCGAAAGCACCGCGACGCCGTTATAGGTTTTTTGCCCGGAGTAGACCACCTCATAGCCCGCGGCGCGAAGCGCCTCACTGGGGAAGTGCTCGTCCGGCACCTTGGTTTCTTGCAGGCCGAGGAGGTCGGGTTGCGCGGTTTTCAGCCACTCCAGAACCTGCGGCAGCCGGACCTTCAATGAGTTGACGTTCCAGGAGGCGAGTTTCAAGTTATCAGCAACCTATTGAATATAAACGGTGGCTATTAAGGTTGTTCGGTCAGGGAAGCCTACGACCTCGAAGCGCTCAGGCCGTAAGCCCGCTGTGGTGCAGCAGCGGCTCGATGCTCGGCTTGCGGCCGCGGAAGGCCTCGAACAGCGTCATGGCGTCCTCGGAGCCGCCTTTCTCCAGAATGCTCTCGAGGAAGGCACGGCCGGTCTGCGGATTGAAAAGCCCTTCCTCTTCGAAGCGCGCGTAGGCGTCCGCGGACAGCACTTCCGCCCATTTGTAACTGTAATAGCCGGCGGCGTATCCGCCCGCGAAGACGTGTGCGAAGTTGCATGGGAAGCGGTTGAACGTCGGGGGTTTCAGCACGGCCACGCGCTCGCGGACTTCATCGAGGAGCTGGTAGATTCGGGCTGCGGTGGGTGGCTGCGGCTCCAGGTGCAGACGGAAATCAAATAAGGCGAGCTCAAGCTGGCGCACCATCTGCATAGCCGATTGGAAATTGCGTCCCGCCTTGAGCTGTTGGAAGAACTCGGCGGGCAGCGCTGCCCCGCTCTCGTAGTGGCGCGCGAACAGCTCCAGCGCCGGACGCTCCCAGGCCCAGTTCTCCATGAACTGGCTGGGCAGCTCGACCGCATCCCAGGGCACGCCGTTGATGCCCGAGACGCCGGGCCAGTCCACCCGGGTCAGCATATGATGCAGGCCGTGACCGAATTCATGAAATAAGGTCAGGACCTCCTCATGGCTGAGCCGGGCCGGGGCCTCCTGTGCCGGCGGCGTGAAGTTACAGGTCAGATAGGCGACCGGGGTTTGCAGTCCCTCGGCCCTGCGCCAGCGCACTCGACATTCGTCCATCCAGGCCCCGCCGCGTTTGTTCGCCCGGGCATAGAGATCCGTGTAGAACTGCCCGCGCAGTAGGCCCTCGGCATCACGGATCTCATAGAAGCGTACGTCGGGATGCCAGGTTTCGACCCCGCCGCGCGCGGCGATGCGGATCCCGTAGAGGCGCTCGACGATGGCGAACAAGCCGGCCAATACGCCGTCGATCGGGAAATACGGGCGTAGGTCTTCGGCCGAGAGCTGGAACCGGCGCCGGCGCAGCTGCTCGGAGTAAAACCCAATATCCCAGGCCTCGAGCGAGTCGAGTCCATAAGCGTCGCGGGCGCAGCGTTGCAGCTCGGCAAGTTCGGCGAGCGCTTGCGGGCGGCTGCGTCTCGCCAGATCCTCCAGGAACTCCAGGACTGCATCGGTGCTCGGCGCCATCTTGGTCTGCAGGGAGAGTTCGGCGTAATTACGCAGGCCCAGCAGGCGGGCCTGCTCGCCTCGCAGCGCGAGAATTTCCTCCATGACGGGATGGTTGTCCCAGCGGTGCGCATCGGGACCGGCGTCGGAGGCCCGCGTGTTCCAGGCCTCATAGAGCTCGTGGCGCAGCGCGCGGTCCTCGGCATAGGTCATGACGGCATGGTAGGTCGGAAAATCCAGCGCCAGTCGCCAGCCTTGCTCGCCGGCGCGCGCGGCGGCTTGCCGAGCCGTGTACCGGGCCGCTTCCGGTAAGCCGGCGAGCCGTGCCGGATCGGTGAGCAGCTTCTGCCAGTTGTTGGTGGCATCGAGCAGGTTGTCCTCGAACCGCGCGGCTAGCTCGGCGAGGCGTTGCGCGTTCGCCTTGAACCGTGCTTTCTCCCGAGCCGGCAGCGCTACCCCGGCAAGGCGAAAGTCCCGCAAGGCGTGGTCGATGGTCTGTTGCTGCGCTCGGTCGAGCCGGCTGAACGTGGCACTGTCGCGGAGAGTGCCGAGCGCTCGAAAGAGCCGCGCGTTTTGCGCGAGCTCGGTGTAGTACTCGGAAAGCTTGGGCAGGCAAGCATTATAGGCCGCCCGCAAAGCCTCATTGTTGACCACGGCGTTCATGTGTGCGACCGGTGACCAGGCTTTGCGCAGGCGGTCGTTGATCGCCTCCAGCGGCTCGATCAGGTTCTTCCAGGTGGGCTGAGGGACGGCACTTGCGAGGATCGCCTCGACCTGACGGCGGTTGTCGGCGAGGATTTCATCGATGGCCGGCTCGATGTGCTCGGCTCGGATGGCGGTGAATCGGGGGAGGCCCTCAGTATCCAGCACAGGGTTGTTTATGGCCACGGCTTTGCTCGTTCGGGAGTGGATTCGGTATCTTACTCGATTGTTTCCCATTTTCCTCAGCGGAGGCGGAACTGCAAATGGCGAGGCACTTCGATCTGATCTGTATAGGCGGCGGCAGCGGCGGCATCGCCGCGGCGCGTCGGGCGGCAAACTACGGCGCGCGCTGCGCGGTGGTCGAGCAGGGGCGGCTCGGCGGTACCTGCGTCAATGTGGGTTGTGTGCCGAAGAAGATTATGTGGAATGCCGCCCATACGGCCGAGGTGATCGAGCGGGCCGCCGACTACGGCTTTCGCCTGCAAGTCTCCGGGCACGATTGGGCCGGACTGGTCGAGCGGCGGGAGGCTTACATCGAGCGGCTGAACGCGATTTACCGGCGCAATTTGGAACGCTCCGGTGTCGAGCTCTATGAAAGTCACGCTCGCTTCATCGATCCCCATACCCTGGAGCTGGCCGGGGAGCGTGTGACAGCCGAACGCTTTATCATCGCGGTGGGTGGGCATCCCACGACCCCCGCTTTGCCCGGGGCGGAGCTCGGTATCGATTCGGATGGTTTTTTTGCCTTGCAACGGCGTCCCGAGCGTGTCGCCGTGGTCGGAGCCGGCTACATCGCGGTAGAGCTCAGCGGCGTGCTCCGGCAGCTGGGCAGCCGGGTCTCGCTGTTCTTTCGTAAGGATTATCCATTGCGTCACTTCGATCCCATGATCCGAACGGCCTATGTCGAGGCCGCGCAAGCCGACGGTATCGAGCTTGTCAGCGGCTTTGTCCCGGCAAGCCTTGAACGGGTGGCCGACGGGCTTTGCTTGCATGCCGCAGATGGTCGCAGCGCAGGTGGTTTCGAACAGGTGATCTGGGCGGTGGGGCGCGATCCGAACACGAACGGGTTGGGGCTGGAGGCGGCGGATGTGGAGCTGGCTACGGACGGCATCGTCCCCGTCGATCAGTGGCAAGCTACTAATCAGTCGCATATCTTTGCGATCGGCGACGTGACAAGGGTGTTCCCGCTTACGCCGGTGGCGATCGCTGCCGGTCGGCGCCTTGCGGATCGGCTATGGGGCGGGCAAGCGGGGCGTTATTTGCCCTACGAGATGATTCCCTCGGTGGTGTTTACGCATCCCCCTTTTGGCGCAGTCGGCCTGACCGAAGAGCAGGCGCGGCAGCGTTATGGCGGCGACGTCAAAATCTATACGACTCGATTCGTGCCGCTCGAGCTGGCGCTCTCTGAAGATAAACGGCACAGTGCGATGAAGCTCATTTGCACGGGTGAGCAAGAGCGCATCGTCGGTGCGCATCTGTTCGGCTCCGGGGTCGACGAAATGCTGCAGGGTTTTGCGGTCGCGATTCGGATGGGCGCGACTAAGCGTGATTTCGATGATACGGTCGCCATCCATCCCACCAGCGCCGAAGAGCTGGTTACCCTGACTTAGGAGGCTGACAACGCTTGCCGCGATCGTCGCGGCGACCGAAAGCAATCGGTAGACGGGTGTGGCATGTCTTGATAAGACCGTAGTCCGCCTGGACGGCGGCCTACGAGCCTACAAGGATGTATTCACGGCGTGTCTTGCCCAACCTGCTGAACCCGCTCTTCCGGCACCGTGACTTTGCCCGCGCGGCGGCACCGGTACACGCGGGCTAGGTTTGGCGCGTCGCAATCGGTAGAATTCTGGCGTTTTTCCGCTGCGGCCATGCCCTGCAGCGATTGATGCTAAGCTCTAACAACAACACGTAACGAGCAGAGACTCATGCTCCGCCCCTTCAACGGTCAATCACCGCAGCTCGCTGCAACAGCGTGGGTGGACACGACCGCTCTGGTGATCGGTGAGGTTGCTTTGGCGGAAGACGTTTCCGTGTGGCCCATGGCGGTCATCCGCGGCGATATCAATCGTATTCGCATCGGCGCACGCAGTAATATTCAGGATGGGACGGTGATTCACGTCACCCACGACGGCCCTTACACCCCTGGGGGTTATCCAACGAGTCTCGGCGAGGATGTCACGGTCGGCCACCGAGCCATCGTGCACGCTTGCACGGTGGGCAACCGGGTTCTGATCGGGATGGGGGCGATCCTTATGGACGCGGCCGAGGTCGACGACGAGGTGATGATTGCCGCCAATGCTCTGGTGCCACCCGGGAAAAGGCTGCATTCGGGTTGGCTTTATGTCGGCTCGCCGGCGCGGGCGGTGCGCCAATTGCGTCCTGCGGAGCGGGAGCAGCTGCGCTATTCGGCCCGTTACTATGTGCAGCTCAAAGAACGGCATCGCCCGGTGCGGAATTAAGAAGCCGCCCGTTAGAGTCTACGCAGACATGAATCACTCGCGAACGGGCGCTCGGCCACCCCTTGAGATCGCAGGCCATCGGATCGACGCTGGCCGGCGGCTTACCATCGATATTCCGGCCGCGTTGCTCTACACGCACGCGCCGGTCACGTTGCCGGTGCAGGTGATCCATGGCCGGGTGGCAGGCCCTTCGTTGCTCGTCTGTGCCGCCATTCACGGCGATGAGATCAGCGGTGTGGAGATTATCCGCCGGCTGCTGTCTCTGCCGGCCCTGAAACGCCTGAAGGGCAGTTTGCTGGCGGTGCCAATCGTCAATGTCTTCGGTTTTGCCGCCCGCTCCCGCTACCTGCCGGATCGGCGCGACCTCAATCGTGCGTTTCCCGGCAGCGAACGCGGTTCGCTCGCCGCGCGTATGGCGCACCTGTTCGTGCGTGAGATCTTGGTGCACGCGAGCCATGTGATCGATCTGCATACGGCGGCGATCCACCGGGACAACCTGCCGCAGATCCGCGCCAATCTGGAGGAGCCGAGCTGCCTGGCCATGGCCCGCGCCTTCGGCGTTCCGGTCACGATCAACGCGCCGTTAATCGAGGGCAGCCTGCGCCAGCTCTGCAATGACACCGGCAAGGCGGTGATCACCTACGAGGCCGGCGAGGCGCTGCGCTTCAACGAAGCCGCGATCCAGGCGGGGGTCAAAGGTATCATACGCGTGCTGCGCCACCTCGGCATGATTCCTTCCAGCCGCTCGAGCCGGAGTGCGCCCGAGTCGAACTATGCGGCGAATTACAGCACCTGGGTGCGTGCCGAGCAGGACGGTATCTTCCGCACCGCCGTGGCGCTCGGTGCGCATGTCGATAAGGGGCGGGCGCTGGGTTACATCGCGGACCCGTTCGGAGAGCGGGAGCTTACCGTGGAGGCGAGCATCGACGGTATTGTGGTCGGTCGCAACAACCTGCCGCTGGTGCACGAAGGGGAGGCGCTGTTCCATCTGGCTCGCTTCGACTCGGTGCGGCGGGTGGCGAAATACGTCGCCGCTTTCAACCGCGAGCTCGAGGAAGACCAGGGTTGGCAGGGCGAGCCGCCGATCGTCTGAGACTTTGTCGAGATAAAATACCGATCCGTTATGAAAATGCTTCGGCGGGGATGTTTTGGGAGTCTGCTTAATCGCAGTCAGGGGGATTTCGGCGTCCTGCCAGCGCCCGTGCGACTTTCGAGCCAGGGCGCCGGCCGAGGCGTTGGCAGATCCAGCGCCCGGTGGCGGCCAGGCGCTCCAGGTCCACGCCGGTCGCTATACCCAGCCCGTTGAGCAGGTAGACGACATCCTCGGTGGCGACATTGCCGCTCGCGCCCGGGGCATAGGGGCAGCCGCCCAGACCGGCCACAGCGCTGTCGATATTGGTCAGACCGAGTTGTAGGACGGCGAACAGATTGGCCAGGGCTTGGCCATAGGTGTCGTGGAAATGCGCCGCGAGGCAGGCTAGCGGCACCTCCCGTGCGACCGCCTCCAGCATGCGCAGGGCCTTGAGCGGCGTGCCGACCCCGATGGTATCGCCCAACGAGATTTCATAGCAGCCCATAGCGTAGAGCTCGGCCGCGACCCGCACCACCGTCTGCGGCGCGACTTCGCCCTCGTAGGGACAGCCGAGCACGCAGGAGACATAGCCGCGGGCCCGAATGCCCTGTTGCCGTGCGGCCGTCACCACCGTGGCGAACCGGGTCAAGCTCTGATCGATGGAGCAGTTGATGTTTTTTTGCGAGAAGCGCTCCGAGGCCGCGCCGAATACTGCGATCTCTTCGGCACCGGCGGCGCGTGCCGCCTCCAAGCCGCGCAGATTGGGAACCAGCACGGGATAGCTGACCCCGGCTTTACGCTGAATACCGCTCAATACCTCGCCGGACGCGCTCATCTGAGGAACCCACAAAGGGGAGACGAACGCGCCGGCTTCCACCACCGGCAGGCCGGCATCCGCCAACTGCTCGATCAGCGCGATCCGCACGCTGATGGGGATATTGTGGCGCTCGTTTTGCAGGCCATCGCGCGGCCCGACTTCGATTATCTTGACGCGTTGGGGTAGCGCCATGAGTTGACCTCTCACCCGTAGGCTGCGTGGAACGTGGGGGCGGGCCTCGAAACGTCCCTACTTGCTCGCAATGGCGAGCAGTTCAGCGCCCTCCTGCACCTGATCGCCCTCCTTGAAGCCGATGAGCTCAATGATTCCGTCTGTGGTCGCCTTAATCGTGTATTCCATTTTCATGGCCTCCAGCACCAGCAAGGGCTGACCCTCGGTGACCTTATCCCCTGGCGCCACTAAAAGCTGCACCACCGTGCCCGGCATGGGGGCCTTGAGGCTGCCTTCGCGAATTTCATCCTCCATACCGACTGTGAGCGGGTCGTGCAACAACAGTCGGTGACTGAACCCCTCGCAGAGTACGGTGAGCTCGGTGTCCCGTTGGACCACCGTGGCCGTTATCTGCATCCCGTCCAGCTCCGTCCGGATGTCGGCGCCGCCTTCGAGCGTGCCGCGAGCGCGCAGTGTGCCGCCGGGTAGATCCAACAAGTAGTGATCGGGGCGGTAATGGGCGGTGATGGCAATATCGCCATGATCATCATGAAAATGCAGCGTGTGGTGATTATCGTCGTTGAGCACCCAGCCGTCGGTTCGATGCCAAGGGGAGTACGGGTCGCTGGAGGCTGCCGCTTGCCGGCGCGCCGTCTCGTCGTTACGCAACAGCACGGCCAAGCAGGCCAGCGCAAGCACCCGGTCGGAAGCACGGCGCAGCGGGGGCAACAAATCGTTGCGGAAACGCACGATGAAGCCGGTGTCGAGTTCGCCGGCGGCGAACGCCGGATGGCCGGCGAGGCGCTGTAGAAACTCGAGGTTGGTGCTCGCGCCGGTTACCTGAAATTGAGCCAAGGCATGACGCAGGCGGCGCAGAGCGCCGGCGCGGTTCAAATCCCAGACGATCAGCTTGGCGATCAGTGGATCGTAATGGACGCTGATCGTATCACCGGCCCGCACACCGGTATCGATGCGCACATGCGGCCCGGCCGGCGGCGTGCGCAGATGGCGTAGTCGTCCCGGCGCCGGCAAGAACGCGTTACGCGGCTCTTCGGCATAAACCCGGGCCTCGAAGGCGTGACCACGCAGCGCCAAGTCCGCCTGCACCAACGGCAGGTGTTCGCCGGCGGCCACCCGCAGCTGCCATTCCACCAGATCTAACCCGGTGACTTGTTCGGTGACCGGGTGCTCGACCTGCAATCGGGTGTTCATTTCCATGAAATAAAATGCGCCGCCGGGCTCGACGATGAACTCGACCGTGCCGGCCCCTACATAGCCGATGGCCTGCGCGGCTTGCACGGCCGCCTGGCCCATTTCTCGCCGCAGGGATTCGCTTACACCGGGGGCGGGGGCTTCTTCGAGCACTTTCTGATAGCGCCGCTGCACCGAGCAATCCCGCTCGAAAAGATGCACCACCCCACCGTGGCGGTCGGCGAACACCTGGATTTCGATATGGCGAGGCTCGAGGAGGTATTTCTCGATCAGCATCCGGTCATCGCCGAAGCTCGCCGCGGCCTCTCGCTTGGCCGCGGCGAGCGCATCGGCGAACGCGTCGGCCTCATCAACCCGGTGCATGCCTTTGCCGCCGCCGCCGGCTGTTGGTTTGATCAGCACCGGGTAGCCGGTCTCGCGCGCAGCCTGCGCGAGGGTGTCCGGATCCTGCGCTTCGCCGTGATAGCCGGGCACGAGCGGCACACCTGCTTCGCCCATCAGGCGTTTGGCCGCGCTTTTCGAACCCATGGCGGCAATGGCCGCGGCGGGTGGGCCGATGAACACCAATCCGGCGTCCGCGCAGGCTTGGGCGAAGTCCGCGTTCTCGGCGAGGAAGCCGTAGCCCGGATGAATGGCCTCGGCGCCGCTGGCCCGGGCGATCTCCAGGATTCGCTCGCCGCGCAGGTAGCTCTCGCGGGCTGGTGCCGCTCCGAGCCGCCAGGCCTCGTCGCACAAAGTGGTATGGAGCGCTCCGTTATCGGCCTCGGAGTAGATAGCCGCCGCGCGGATGCTCAACCGGCGGCAGGTTCGGGCCACTCGGCAAGCGATTTCGCCACGGTTGGCGATCAGGATTTTTTCGAACACGCTCGCATTCCTGACAACAGCCTCATCGATGTCCTCGCACGCCGTGCGGAGATTGACCGGCTTTCGGCATCGCCATGGGCAAGCGCCATTGCGCCGGGCTTACTTAGGGCAAATATATATTAGAGAACCTCGCATAACTCTCGAATTCCGTCATTCCGGCGTAGGCCGGAATCCATTCTCCCTTTTAGAGCAGTAAGATGGATCCTGGCCTGCGCCGGGATGACGATGCGAAATGCGGTTTTTCGAGGCCCTCTATAATCAAATTAGTAACGCCAGTCGGGCTTGCGTTTCTCCAAAAAGGCAGCGACGCCTTCCTTTGCCTCGGCGCTGGCCCGCTGTTCGGCGATCCGCCGCGCCGTCTCATCAATCAAGGACGCATCGATTGCATCGCGCCCGGCTGTGCGGATCAGCCGCTTGGCGGCGCGCACGGCCTGCGGCCCGTTGCCGAGCAGGGTCTGTGCGAGCTCGGCGAGGCGATCATCCAGCTGCTTGTCGGGAACCACCTCGTGGACCAAGCCCAGCCGCAGGGCCTGCTGGGCCGTAATGCGCTCGCCGGTAAGAAAATAACGTCGGGCCGCGCGTGCGCCGATGGCCCTTATCACATAGGGGCTGATCACCGCCGGAATCAGACCCAACTTCACCTCCGCTAAGGCGAAGAATGCGCTGTCGGCGGCCACGGCGATATCGCAAGCGGCCACCAATCCCACGCCGCCGCCCAAGGCGGCGCCATGGATCTGCACCAGCGTGGGCAGCGCCAGCTGATCTAACATTTGCATGAGCCGCCCGAGCCGTTGGGCGTCGGCGAAGTTCTCCTCCCAGGAATAGGCGGCTGTACGCCGCATCCAGTTGAGATCCGCGCCGGCGGAGAATGAGGTGCCGGTTGCATTCAGGATCACCAGGCGCAGCCGCTGGTCTTGCTCAAAGCGTTCAAGCGCGCCGGTGAGCTCTTCGATGAGGCGGTCGTCGAAGGCATTGTGGACCTCCGGGCGGTTGAGTGTGAGCCGGGCTACAGCGCCTTCGATCATGGTGATTAATCGCTTGGTCTGCATTTGCTTGCCATTACAACCATCGAGAGTGTGCAACGGGACGAGTCCGGCGGATCGTTCGATCGCTCTGCTCCTACATGCGCAAGACACCGAAACGGCTCGGCTCGATCGGCGCATTGAGCGCCGCCGAGATCCCGAGCGCCAGCACCATTCGCGTATCCGCCGGATCGATCACTCCGTCGTCCCAAAGTCGAGCCGTTGCATAATAGGGGTGGCCCTGCGCTTCGTATTGCGCGCGAATGGGCCGTTTGAAGGCTTCCTCCTCGGCGCTCGACCAGATTTTGCCCTGACGCTCCTGGCCGTCCCGGTGGACTTGCGCCAACACGTTGGCGGCCTGCTCCCCCCCCATCACCGAGATGCGGGCGTTCGGCCACATCCACAGCAGGCGCGGCGCGTAGGCGCGCCCGCACATGCCGTAGTTACCGGCGCCGAAGCTGCCGCCGATGATGACCGTAAACTTCGGCACCCGGGTGCAGGCCACCGCGGCGACCAGTTTGGCGCCGTCCTTGGCGATGCCGCCGGCTTCGTACTTGCGTCCGACCATGAAACCGGTGATGTTCTGCAGAAACACCAACGGGATGTTGCGTTGGCTGCAGAGCTCAACGAAGTGGGTCGCCTTGAGCGCGGATTCGGAGAAGAGCACGCCGTTGTTGGCGAGTAGCCCCACCGGATAACCGTGAATATGGGCAAAGCCGCAAATCAGCGTGCTGCCGTAGAGCGCTTTGAACTCATCGAGCTCACTGCCATCGACGATGCGGGCGATCACCTCGCGCACGTCGTAAGGGTGTTTGAGATCAGCGGAGACCACGCCGTGCAGCTCGCTGGGATCGTAGCGGGGCGGGCGCGGGGCGCGCACGGCCAGCCCACAGTCCTTGCGGGCGTTCAGATGGCTGACGATGCGCCGGGCAATGCCGAGCGCATGGGCATCGTTGAGCGCGTAGTGGTCCGCGACCCCGGAGGTCCGTGCGTGCACTTCGGCGCCACCGAGTTCCTCGGCGGTAACCTCCTCGCCGGTGGCGGCCCGCACCAACGGAGGGCCGCCGAGAAAGATCGTGCCCTGGTTGCGCACGATGACGCTTTCGTCGGCCATTGCCGGCACGTAGGCGCCGCCGGCGGTGCACGACCCCATGACCACGGCGATCTGCGGGATGCCGGCAGCCGACAGGTTGGCCTGATTATAAAAGATGCGCCCGAAGTGCTCGCGGTCCGGGAATACCTGATCTTGGCTGGGTAGGTGCGCGCCGCCGGAATCCACCAAATAGATGCAGGGTAGGCGGTTTTCGGCGGCAATCTCCTGGGCTCGAAGGTGCTTTTTGACGGTGAGCGGATAATAAGTGCCGCCTTTGACGGTGGCGTCATTGGCGATGACCATGCATTCGCGGCCGGCGATTCGGCCGATTCCGGTGATGATGCCGGCCGCGGGTATGTCCTCGGGGTAGACGCTGTGGGCCGCAAGCTGGGAGAGCTCCAGGAACGGCGAGCCTGGGTCCAGCAACACACGTATGCGATCCCGCGGCAGCAACTTGCCGCGCTCCAGATGGCGGCGACGGGCCTTCTCACTGCCACCGCGCTTGACCCGCTGGACCTGGGCGCGCAGATCCTCGGCCAGCGCGGCCATCGCGGCGCGGTTGCGGCGAAATTCTGCGGAATTCGTCTGGATTTTGCTGCGAATGACGCTCATCGCTATTGCGCTCAAGCGACCTTCTTCTTACCGGCGGATCTGTAACCTCGCAACCGTTATGCGCTTTCCCGGAATAACTCGCGACCGATTAACATGCGCCGGATCTCCGAGGTTCCGGCGCCGATTTCGTAGAGTTTGGCATCGCGCAACAGGCGTCCCACGGGGTATTCGTTGATGTAGCCGTTGCCGCCCAGGATCTGAATCGCCTCCAGCGCCATTTGCGTGGCACGCTCCGCGGCATAGAGGATGGCCCCGGCGGCGTCCTTGCGCGTCGCATCATTGCGATCGCAAGCCGCACCGACGGCATAGACATAGGCTCGGCACGCCTGCAGGTGGGTGTACATGTCGGCGAGTTTCGCCTGGATGAGCTGAAATTCGCCGATCGGCTGGCCGAATTGCTGGCGCTCATGGGTATAAGGTAACGCCGTGTCCAGACAGGCTTGCATGATGCCCAGAGGCCCGGCGGCCAGAATGGCGCGCTCGTAGTCGAGCCCGCTCATCAGCACCCCGACGCCGGCATTCTCCTCGCCGAGCACGTTTTCCGCCGGCACCCTGCAGTCGGCGAATACCAGTTCGCAGGTATCTGAGCCCCGCATGCCAAGCTTGTCAAGCTTCTGTGCTGTGTCGAAGCCCTGGTAGCCGCGCTCGACGATAAAGGCCGTGATGCCTTTGCTGCCGGCCGCGGGGTCGGTTTTGGCATAGACCACCAACGTGTCCGCCTCCGGTCCGTTGGTGATCCACATTTTGGTGCCGTTGAGGCGGTAGTGATCCCCTTGTTTGTCGGCGCGCAGCCGCATGGCAACGACATCGGAGCCGGCACCCGGTTCGCTCATCGCGAGCGCGCCCACGTGCTCGCCGCTGAGCAGCTTGGGCAGGTAGGCGTGCTTTTGCGCCGGTGTGCCGTGTCGGCGAATTTGGTTGACGCAGAGATTGGCGTGTGCGGCGTAGGAAAGTCCTACGGAGGCGGAGGCACGACTGATCTCCTCCATGGCGATAATCTGCGCCAGATAGCCCATGGCACTGCCGCCATACTCTTCTTCCACGGTGATGCCGAGCAGGCCGATCTCTCCCAATTTGGGCCACAATGCGCGTGGGAAAGTATTGGTTCGATCGATTGCATCGGCACGCGGTGCAATCTCGTTGGCGGCGAACTCCCGCACGGATCCGCGGAGCATGTCGAGTTCTTCGCCGAGCGCGAAGTTTAGGCAGGGCAGCTCCATCGCGGTATCTCCTGACAGATATTCATCCTCTCGTATGCAAGGCGAATGTAAACATCGGTACCGGTATATGGAGCGGATCTTGTCGGATGTTCTCCCCTCGCGAATCGCTTAGGTATCGGTAGGCGCCGTCCGCCGCGCGCGCACGCTCGCTTTTGCTTGAGGATCGCCTGGCAGCGGCGTTTGGATTCCGCCAGCTTGCCGATGCTGTAGGTGGTGGCATTCACCGAATTCGTATGGCTCTGGTTGTGCGTTGAATTTGGTTGTGCATTGATCAATTGTCGTTTACGTAAACGTTAATGTACAGAATTACGCAATGCTGCTCGCGAATGCCCGCAAGCGGGCATAAAGCTTTGCTGGTGTAGGGCCTCGCCTTACACTAACAGCCAACTCGCCCGCCATGAATTGGAGAGCCATCCATGGGTTTTCGGGATATTCTGGTCTTTGTCGATGAGGGCGCGCAGAACGAGCAGCGTCTCGATCTTGCCATTGAGCTGGCGCAGCGTACCGATGCGCATCTGATCGGGCTCGCCGTGACTTCGGCGGTGCTCTTGCCCGAGTTTTAGTCCGATTTTTTCCCGCAGGATTTCAATCAGCTGCCAGCGGCGGGCCGCCCACGAACGTGGCGAGCGGTTACGCCAGAGTTTCGCGGAGCGTACCGCACGCGAGGCGTTAAGCAACGAGTGGCGGACTGTCGAGCCGTTGACCCGCGCCGCCGTACTAGAAGCGGTGGCGCTGCCAGCCCGCTATGCCGACATCGCAGTGATCGGGCAGACCGACCCCGATAATTCCGAGATGGGGCTCGCGATCGACTTTCCGGGGCAGCTGGCCCTTATGTCAGGTCGGCCGGTGCTGGCCGTACCTCACGCTTGGCGCGCACACCCCATCGGCAAGAAGGTGTTGGTGGCATGGAACGCCAGCCGTGAGGCGACGCGCGCGCTCCATGATGCGCTGCCTTTGCTGCGCGCGGCCCAAGAAGTGCGCGTGCTCGCCTTGACCCCCAAGGGAGGGGCACCCGGCCCGAGCGATCTCTCCGTTAACGACATCGTTGCTCATTTGACGCGGCACGGCGTGTCGGCGCAGGCCGAACATGGCACGCTCGATAATGCTCGGGTGGGAGCGGCCATCCTCTTGAGCGCCACGAATTTCGGTGCCGATCTGGTGATTATGGGCGTCTATGGGCCGTTCCCGGATGCGGGAGATCATCCTCGAC
>NZ_CH672427.1:1811668-1821414 GCF_000153205.1 Nitrococcus mobilis Nb-231 | reverse complement strand
TCAACCAGCCGCCAACCTATTCTGGCTGGGTGAGCAACGCATCCTTTAGTACCTTAGTACGGTAATTGACCGACACTGAATATTATGACTAATGTTCCCTAACTATAATCGGGTAGAAAAAACATGGCTTTCAAATCGCGTATTTCCGGCCTGGATTTCAAGCCGAAGCAGAAGAGGCAGCGTCCAGCCCGCCTCCAACGCTGGCACTGGATCGCTCTCGGGATATCCTCCTTTACTGCGCTCGCTTTACTGCTCGCGACCAAAGACGAGGCTGGGGCTATTCCAAATCACAACGCATTACAACAACTCCCAGAGCAGATCCCGGAAGAGGCGGCCGCGACTCGCATCCTAGATCTGCCCATTCCAAAGCTGCAACGGACAACCATCGATGCGAGCAGCCCAGCATCGCCTCACATCCTCGCCGCGCCTATAGCAGATCACCCGTCCGAGGCAACGCCTAACCTATTACCGACCGCATTCGATACTTCCACCACTGCGGACGAGACCATCACCAAGCAACCCAATACGCTCGGGGGGGGCACCCAAGCGAAGTGGGAGGTGGTCCATGTTAAACAGGGTGATAGCCTCACGACGCTTCTCAAGCGCCAGGGATTGAGCTCAAAAGACATCTTCGACGTAACTCACGCAGACGACGACTCGGCGCGAACCCTAGCGCAGCTCTTTCCAGGGGACAAGATCTGGTTGCGCGTCAGTGGCAACGGCACCTTGCTCGCACTGCGCCGGAGGCTCGACGAAACCAAGACACTGACGATAGCTCGGGGAAGCTCGGCCGATATCGGTTTCCAAACCACTCTGACTGAGCATCAGCTAGAACGTCGGATCGCTCATGCAACGGCCGTGATCCACGACTCACTCTACCAAGCCGCGGTGAAGGCCGGACTGGATGACAAATTGATCATGAAATTGACTGGGATCTTTGGTTGGGACATTGATTTCGCCCACGATGTTCGCAGTGGTGATTCTTTTACCTTGGTCTACCGGCAGTATTACAGGAACGGTGAAAAAATCCGTAATGGAGAGATCGTCGCAGCCGAGTTCGCCAACCAGGGCAAGCGCTACCGCGCCATACGTTATACCGCCCCCAGCGGCCGAAGCGGTTACTACACACCAGAGGGCAAAAGCATGCGCAAGGCCTTCTTGCGTACGCCTGTGGATTTTCGCCGGATCAGTTCCCGCTTCAACAAATCAAGATGCCACCCAATCCTCCATGTCTGCCGGCCACACGAAGGCACCGATTTTGCTGCGGCTACCGGAACTCCGATTCAGGCTGCCGGCGATGGGTTGGTTGCATTCGCCGGTCGCCGGGGTGGTTACGGTAACGCGGTTATCCTGCAGCACGCTCACCGCTACAGCACACTATATGGACACATGCAACGCATCCGTAAGGGCATTCGCGCCGGGGTGCAGGTCACCCAAGGACAGATTATCGGTTATGTGGGCCAATCCGGACTGGCAACCGGCCCCCATCTTCATTACGAGTTCCGCGTCAATGGCGTGCCGCGGGATGCACTCAAGGTCACGCTACCCGATGCCAAACCCATCGATAGTCGTTATCTGGCCGACTTTAAAGCCAAAGCCCTCTCTCGGCTAGCGCAGCTGACCGTGATCACGCGAACTCAGCTGGCCAGCAACGAAGAAAATGACCAGACCATCCGATGAGCAACCTCTATATCGGGCTTATATCCGGCACCAGCATGGACGCGGTGGACGCGGCGTTGGTGGCGTTCGACCCACCACAGCAACCGCGTGTCCTGGCCGCATGCTCGCCCCCACTGCCACAGTCGTTGAACACTCTGCTGCGCGGCATCGGGCCCCAAACCCCATTGGCATCCATCGCCCATGCGGACGCCGCGGTAGCCGATGCCTTTGCTGACGCTACCCTTGAGCTCTTAGCCACCAGCGGTTATCACCGCGAACAAATTCGAGCCATCGGCAGCCATGGCCAGACCATATGGCACGCCGCCGACGGCTATCCATCATTGAGTGTTCAGATCGGTGACCCCAATCGCTTGGCGGAGAAGACCAGGATTACGGTGGTAGCCGACTTCCGTCGCCGTGACATGGCAGCCGGCGGTCAAGGCGCTCCGCTCGCAGCCGGCTTGCACGCTGAGATATTTCGCCGGCGCAGCACGGATACGATCGTGCTCAACCTAGGCGGAATTGCCAATATTACGCTGTTACCTAGAGACCCTGAGGCTGCCATTACCGGCTTTGACTGTGGTCCGGCGAATACGTTGCTGGATACCTGGTGCCGACGCCATTGCAATAGCAGCTTCGATACCGACGGGGCATGGGCCGCGGGCGGCATTGTGCATAATGCGCTGCTCGAAACGCTGGCCAGTGATGAGTTTTTTCAACGCTCCGCACCGAAGAGCACCGGCCCTGAGTATTTCAATCTGGCTTGGCTGACAACTCGGGCCGGCAATATATTTATCGACGTCAACCCGCGCGATGTGCAGGCGACCTTAGCGGAGCTTACAGCTGTGAGCGTTGCCCGAGCGATCCGGGAGAACCTCCCTGGCCCAGCCGAGGTATTGGTCTGTGGAGGAGGCGCACACAACCGCCATCTGCAGACTCGGCTATCGGCCAATCTGCCGGAATACCGCCTCCGCTCGACAGCCGAGTTCGGCGTGGATCCGGATTTCGTCGAAGCCATAGCATTTGCTTGGCTTGCTCGGTGCCGCATCTACGAAAGAGCCGGTAATATCTCCAGCGTCACCGGAGCGTGTCGAGGGGTAGTGCTAGGTGGGGTATATGCTGGAAGCCCTTGACTACTCTATACTTCGAGACGAACCGCCGCTTCGGCGTCGATCGATGTGCGCTTCCCTGCGGCGGCTTTGCCTGAAGGTGTATATGACCCTAATACGGTATTAGACGCTGAAGGAGGACCCACAGCCACAGGTCGTGGTGGCGTTTGGATTGCGGATTACGAACTGAGCGCCCTCGAGACTCTCGACAAAATCGATCTCCGCCCCGCTAAGATACTGAATACTCATCGGATCAACGACCATCGTTACGCCGTCTTTCTCGATAACAGTGTCGCCTTCCTCGTCGTTTTCATCGAACATGAAACCGTATTCGAACCCCGAGCAGCCTCCGCCCGTTATGTATACTCGGAGTTTAAGGTCGCCCTTCTCCTCTTTGTGAAGTAGCTCCCGCACCTTCTCTACGGCGCTGTCGGTAAACACAAGAGGAACAGCTCCCTGTTCTACAACCTCGGTCATGGAAATCACCTCCCACAGCAACCGTCATATATGCATTGCTATTGTCGCGGATTACTGGAAGCTTAGTCAACCGACAAGTCAGCAAGCATCGATCAGGGAATAACGGCGATATCGGCCAAGCCGACGCGTTCATTAAGGCCGAACATCAGATTCATGTTTTGTACTGCCTGGCCAGCTGCCCCTTTGACAAGGTTATCCTCCACAACCAGGACTACGACCCTCCCAGGATCGGGGCGGTGGACCGCTATACGACAGACATTTATGCCTCGTACCGTTCGCGTCTCTGGATGGCTGCCCGGCGGCATTACATCCACGAATGCCTCATCCCGAAAGCGCTTTTCATAAAGCGCCTGCAGGTCCACTTCGGAGTCCAAGAGTCGACCGTAGAGCGTCGCATGAATGCCGCGGATAATAGGAATCAGATGTGGGACAAACGTCAACTCGACAGGCCTTCCGGCTGCTCGCGCTAGCCCCTGTTGAATCTCCGGAAGATGCCGATGGCCGCTCGCACCATACGCCCGGAAGCTCTCAGCCACTTCAGTGAGCATCGTATTTTGCTTGGGTTGACGCCCGGCACCGCTTGCCCCCGATTTCGCATCCGCCACCAGATGATCAAGATCCACGAGACCCTGCTCTACAAGCGGCAGGAAGCCAAGCTGTACCGCGGTAGGATAGCAACCCGGATTGGCAACCAAGCGGGCCGCACGGATCGCTTGTCGATTGACTTCAGGCAACCCGTAGACTGCCTCCTCCACCAACTCCGGGCAGGCGTGCTCTAGGCCATACCACTGCGACCAAACCTTGACATCTTTGATTCGGAAATCAGCCCCAAGATCAATTACCCGTGTGCCGGCGGCAAGCAGTTGGGGAACCATCTGCATGGCTGTGCCATTCGGTGTCGCAAAAAAGGCGAGGTCGCAATCTGCGAGGTTCTCTACCTGCGGTTCACTGAAGCGCAAATCCGTTTCTCCTCGCAAATTCGGGAACCAATCAGTTAGCGCCGCGCCGGCGTGACCGCGAGAGGTAATCGTGGCAATCTCAACTCGCGGATGACGCAGCAACAGGCGCAACAGCTCACCCCCGGCATACCCGGTAGCTCCGACTACGCCCACAGAAATCATAGTATTACCTCAAGCATTCGTAACAAGGCTCGTCTCTTTTTGCATCATACGATGTGCCCCGCCCACAATGCCACCTTGACACAGGCCTTGCGTGCCGGGGCTGGTTTCCGAAAGAATGTCACCTGACAATCCCACAGGCGTTAAACAATTCCCCTCGAGTAAGGTCTTCTGAGCCTTTCGGCAAGCTCAGGAGGACTTCCCGAGGCTCAAGGCGAACGGATCAATGGGTTCAGCTCGTCTTTAAAAATAAGCCATTAAAAACAAAGGCTTTATTGGTTATGAGCGGCCGCAAGCAAGAAATTATACAAAACCCTATGAGCCTTGCCGAAAAGGAGCAGAGCACCAACCTGAACGAGCGCCCGTTACCCGCCAGCCTCATGTTTTTTCTAGCCGTGCTCATCGGCGTTGTTGGCGGGCTTGGTTCCATCGCCTTCAAAGCCATTATCGGATTTTTCCATAACTTATTCTTTTATGGCGAGTTTAATTTAAACTACGATGCAAATATCCACACCCAACCCAGCCCGTGGGGAATCGGCATCGTACTCGTGCCGGTGCTGGGCAGCCTGATCGTCACCTGGATCACCCGCACAGTCGCACCGGAGGCGCGCGGTCACGGCGTGCCCGAAGTCCTGCACGCTATTTACTATGGCCAAGGGCGAATCCGCCCCGTAGTCGTCATCGCCAAGGCCATCGCCTCGTCCGTTACCATCGGCACCGGCGGTTCGGTCGGCCGCGAAGGGCCAATCGTTCAGATCGGTTCGGCATTCGGCTCAATTGTCGGGCAACTCACCCGCCTTCCCGCCCACCAGCGCGTGGTACTGATCAGCGCCGGCGCCGCGGCTGGTATCGCCGCTACTTTCAATGCCCCGATCGGAGGTTTGGCATTTGCAATCGAGCTGCTGTTGGTATCTATCAGCGCCCGTACCGTCGCTTTAGTGGCCATCGCCACGGTGACTGCCACTTACATCAGCCATTTCTATAGCGGCCTGCTGCCTTCGTTCGACGTACCCAGCCTCGCCGTTTTCGAAAACCACATAATCGGTTTTTACACTCTGCTGCTTTGCATACCTTTGGGCATCCTTCTCGGTTTCGCCTCCTCTGCGTTTATCCGGTTCATCTATTACATGGAGGATTGGTTCGACCACCATTTCCGTAATGATTACGTGCGCCACATGTGCGGCATGTTCGCCGTGGGCGTTATGCTTTACCTGTTTTTGCGCTACAGCGGCCAGTACTATATCGGCGGCGTAGGATACGCAACAGTGATGGATACGCTGCGCCGCACCCTCAGCGACCCCGCCTTTCTTGCCTTGCTGTTCCTGGCTAAACTGCTCGCCACCGGCCTGACGCTGGGCTCGGGTGGCTCCGGAGGCGTGTTCTCCCCGTCGCTGTTTCTCGGGGCCACGCTAGGCGCGGCTTTTGGCAATTTCTTTGCCCTGATCATACCTGAGGCTGGAATCGACCCGGTTGTCTTCGTCGTGGCCGGCATGGCTGGTATGGTCAGCGGTAGCACCGGTGCCGTGCTCACGGCCATCACGATGCTATTCGAGCAGACACGCGACTACAGCGCCATGTTGCCGATCATTACCACCGTCGCATTAGCTTATGTAGTACGAATCAGCCAGACTCCAGAAAGCATCTACACGCTGAAGCTCGTCCGCCGCGGAGCGCGTGTCCCGCAGGGACTGCAAGCGGCGGTCTCCTCGGCGAGAAGCGCGCGCACCATCATGACCAACGATTACCAGATTGTGGAGATTAGCGATTTGCCCGAATGGCAGGCGAGTCACCGCCCCGGTCAGGGGCCGCGCCACACCGTGGTTGCGCAGGACGGGGAAATCCTCGGCCTCGCCCATGATGAACTGCAGTATCTACTGCGCGATGAAGACCCCAAAGCCGTCATCGACACGAATTTCTTTCTCGTCACCGCCCGCACTCCATGGCCAACCCTCATACGGGGGATGCGCGCCAAGAACACGGAAAAGGCGCTCGTCACCCACAACCAAGGCAGCACCCGGGTCGAGGATTTGTTAGGCGTTATCACGCCACGCGAGATTGCGCATAGCTCGGGAGCAGGAGCGGAGTTGATGGACTGAGCGACGCATACCGCTCGCTTTACGTGTAAGGCTTAACTGCAAATGCTGCACGGAGCGTGTGGGACGGCAGGCAACCGGCGATCATCGCATCATCTATCGGATACGGGGATAACGCAGCACAAATGTTTTATCTTTGGATCAAGGCGTTTCATATCATATTCGTTATCACTTGGTTCGCGGGGCTGTTCTATCTGCCGCGGTTGTTCGTCTATCACGCCATGGCCACGGAAGCGGCCGGCCGGGAGCGTTTTAAGGTTATGGAGCGCAAGCTCTACCGCGGCATCATGACCCCGAGCGGTACGTTGACGGTGCTTTTCGGCGGCTGGCTGCTCTATCTCTCACCCGGCTGGCTCAGTGAGGACTGGCTTCACTTAAAGCTCCTGCTGGTCGTGCTTATCATTTTCTACCATCTCTATTGCGGCATATTGCTACGTCGGTTCCGTGACGATCGCAACACCCACAGTCATGTCTGGTACCGCTGGTTCAACGAGCTACCGGTGATGGGATTAATCGGTATTGTCATACTTGTCGTGGTAAAACCGCTTTGACGCACCATAAACCCGGCGGCTCCCGCCTTACTAGCGATCGTTACGATAGCCGCTACAATCTCCAAGGTTTCATTTGCGGCACATAACTTCGAACGTCGGCCCCCCCAAAGAGCTGGCCTTCTTTGAGTACACATCGCGTCGGTGACCTACCTTGATGCTAGGTTCCGTATGATGCTATTGAACAGCGGATCTGGTTTGTGCGTGGCATTGAGTTCCTTCCTTAGAACAGCGTTTTGAATGGGACGATGGTCCGTTTAAGCTGTGATTTAAGCATTATTTTTTCATAGTTCTCTGATTTATCCCCGTCTAGGCCGGCGCTATCGTCGCCGTGGCCTGCAGCCCGCGCCTGAACCCACTCCCGCTCCTTTCGGCGCATCCTGTGTGCGGTGGAACTCAGCGACTGAGCATCGCTGTGCTCTGGATTAATGAGAAGTTACCACGGTATGGGTGCGTCGGAAGTTGATCTGTTTCTGTCGGCACGGCGCTAGTATAGAGCTATCATCCATTAGAAGGCCCTTCACAGGCGGGAGTTTTTTAGTTACACGCCAGCGAGTTACCTAAGCAGAGGAGGCCTTGGTATGGCCATCTACGGCGGCCTTGCTCGGCACTCCGACAAACACGTGCTCACGGCAAACGGCAGGAAGCGCTATGAGCGATCAGCCCATGATGTTTGAGGAACATCGGGCCAACAACGGCCGCATGCTCGGCTTCGCCCGGCTAAACGCCGAAGGCTCGCTCAATGCGCTCAGCCAACCCATGATCGATGCGCTGCGGACCCAGCTCACCGCCTGGGAAAGAGATCCGGCGATCGTTTGCGTCGTGCTCGAAGGTGGCGGCACGAAGGCATTTTGCGCCGGCGGGGATGTGATCAGCCTGTACGATTCCATGCGCACCCACCCCGGCGGGCCGAATCCGGTGGCGGAGCGCTTCTTCGAGACGGAGTACCGGCTCGACTATCTGATCCACACCTACCCCAAACCCGTGCTCTGCTGGGGGCACGGCATCATCATGGGGGGGGGATTGGGTCTGATGGCCGGCGCCAGCCATCGGGTGGTCACCGAGGCCTCGCACATTGCCATGCCGGAGATCACAATCGGTCTTTACCCCGATATTGGCGCCACTTGGTTTCTCAACCGCATGCCGGGACGGGTGGGACTGTTTCTCGGGCTTACCGGGGCCACAATGAACGCCGGCGATGCCCTCTACGTCGATCTCGCCGATTACTTCATCAGCGCTAAGCGCCGCCCCGAACTCGATGCCGCTCTCGCTGAGGTAAATTGGAGCGCGGAGCCCGAGCGCAACCGCGGCCACCTCGCACGGCTTCTGCGAGGCTTCGCCAACGCGAGCCGCAGCGCCTGTCCGCAATCCAACGTGCGCGAGCACCGGAACCTCATCGACCGTGTCACCGACCATTACTGTCTCGAGGACCTTGTTACGCAGCTGCAACGCCATGGGGGCACCAACGAATGGCTCGCCGGCGGCGTCAAAGCGCTGCTCGAAGGCTCACCCACCTCCGCCCGGGTCATCTTCGAGCAGTACCGTCGCGGCCGTTTGCTCTCCCTAAAAGAGGCGTTTATGCGCGAGCTCGTCATGTCGGTACAATTCACCCGCCAGCACGACTTCGCCGAAGGCATCCGAGCGCGGCTCATCGATCGAGACTGCAAGCCGCAGTGGCGGCCGTCGAGCCTTGCCGAGGTAACCGATGCGAGCGTGGCGGTCTATTTCACCTCGCCCCATGGGTTCATACCCAATCCGCTCGAGGATCTATATGCACCCTAGAGCAAGCTCGGAGAATGATGGCATGGCTTGGCTGCAACTCATAAAAGCGTTTGCCCGACGCTTCGTTATCCTCGGCCCGCGGCTGCTGTTTCTGCTGGCTGTGTGCCCGGGTATTGCTTCTAAAGCAAAAGAGCCGCCCCCGGCTAATAAGGCAACACCGATTCAATCGATACAAAGTCCCGCTAAAAATCGAACCAAACAATTATATATCAAGGAAATCTCCCGACACCCCTCCGATCTACCGCCTTCTGCGAATTACACGCTCTACAAGGACGGAGCGTATTCAAAGCCGGTAAAACATCGCCACGGCACTCTCACGATTGAAGCCCACTTCAAAATTCAGGAAGTCGTGGCAGAAATTGCCAAGGGAACCACCCTGGAATTTTGGACCTTTAACGGCAAAATACCCGGACCGATGATCCGAGCCCGGGCAGGAGATAAAATAGACTTTTATCTGCACAATCCAAAAAATAATACATTTTCACACAATGTGGATTTTCACGCCGTAACCGGTCCAGGGGGCGGGGCGGCCAACCTCAACACCCTGCCGGGATCGACGAGCCATATTCGAGTCAAATTACTCAAGCCGGGAATTTACCTTTACCACTGCGCTGCCCCGCCGATACCGATCCACATCGAACACGGGCTGTATGGGCTAGTCGTCGTAGAACCTCGCAAGGGGCTTCGCGATGTGGACCATGAGTATTATTTGATGCAGAGCGAGTTTTACACGCCTTTGGGTGGCGATAAGGTAGCCACAGCTCTAAAAAACAGGGGCCATCTCAGTCATTCAAAAGAATATGGGGTGCTCGAAGAGCCTACCTTCGTGGTTTTTAATGGTCGCCCGAATGCCGCCAGCGGCAACCGGACATTAGGAGTATACGGCGATACGGTGCACGTTGGAGACACCATCCGAGTGTTCATCGGCAACATCGGTCCAAATCTGATCTCAAGTTCCAT